>NZ_CP058368.1:0-1590057 GCF_049244045.1 Gardnerella sp. KA00771
GGTTTAATATCAACCGTAAGACCTGATTCAAATCTGGAAATTAAGCGTGCTTCAAATCCCTTAAGATTTTTTGGCGCAACATCTGAAGCTATAACTATTCGCTTATTTGCTTGATATAAAGAATTAAAAGTATGGAAGAATTGTTCAAGTGTTGCTTCTTTTCCACCAAGGAACTGAATATCGTCAATAAGAAGAACATCTACTTCACGATATCGCCTATTAAAATCAGCGATTTGACCTTGACTTTGATTTGGTGTTTGAAGAGCTTCAATAAATTCATTAGTGAATTCCTCACTTGTTACATAACGCACTTTAAGTGAAGAATCTTTTACTAAAGCATAATTGCCAATTGCATTAAGCAAGTGAGTTTTGCCAAGACCGGAGCCACCATAAATACATAAAGGATTAAAATCTCTGCCGGAACCCTCTGCGACTGCCAAAGCTACAGTTCTTGCAAAACGATTTGAATCGCCAGGCACAAAAGTATCAAAAGTTGCGCACGTATTTAAATGTGTAATTGCATCGCGTTGAACAGAGACAGGCATTTTTTGCTGTGCAGCCTGTTCAGTAGAAATATCAGTTTGTTGAAGAGTAGATATTCCAGTTGCATGATCAAAATCTGGTTGTACAGGAGATGAATTATTTGCTGTAACCGATGACAAATTATTAGATGATGAAACTGAAATATTATCAACAGGCAAAACTGTATTATCAGTTACTATTTTATTTTTATTTAAATTCGCATTGTTCTGTGCTTGATGAGATAAAGAATTTGAAGAATTTTGTGCAGCTTTTTCCTGATATTCAGATTGAGGGACGATCCTAAAAGCAGGAAACATATCTTTACCAGTGCAAATTTTTAATGCTGTAAGTAGAGGAGAATTTAATTCATTTTGCAAAGCTTGTTGCGTTTCAGCATTGGATACGCACAAAACAATGGTCGTTCCAAAGATTGCTTCTGGTTTAACACCTTCAAACCAACCTTTATCGCGCGCAGTTAAAAGGGCGTTATGCTGTAAAACAGTAAGCGTATTAGACCATACCAAAGCAGCTTGCGATGTAGAATCGCCTAATGTATCAGCCATTTCACCCCCAAACTTGCATTTAGCACATGTAATAATGCTGATTCTGTTTACGCGCGCACGTGTGTAATAAGTATCAGTAAGATATGTTTACTCTGACCCTACGAAGTTATCCACAGTCTAGCGTGTTGAAATTGTTTAATTGTGAATAACATGTGTGTAATTTGTGGATAAGTTTAAAGCTGAGATTTGGCTATTTTTCAACGATTTTGCGTGTACAATAAATTGTAATAGAAATGTGAATAAATCATTTTTATTTATATCTGACAATGTTGATTCTTCAATAAGAAAATGTGGAGTTTTGAGCATTGGTGAGGGGTAATAGTATTTTGGTATAGCTTGACTCATACGGGGCCATGCTTTTGCGTGGCTGAATACAGGAGCATTAGTTATGAAGAGGACATTTCAGCCGAATAATCGTCGTCGTCACATGAAGCACGGCTTCCGCGTTCGCATGCGTACGCGTGCAGGTCGCGCAGTAATTAATCGTCGTCGTGCCAAGGGCCGCAAGTCACTGTCTGCCTGAGTTAAGGTAGCGTCGTAAGGCATGGAAAGGCTGAAAAGCCACCGTGATTTTGTTGCGGTGCTAAAAAAACGGCGCAAGGTGAGTTCTCGGGATATCGTCGCGCATTACATTATGCGTGACGATATAGCCGTGCAGAGCACACTTAACGAAGATAGAAGTGCAAGTTTAGATTATATTGCCACGGGTTTTGAAAGTGATACTCCCGCGGCATTTTCTGATACCTTCTTACATGATCAAAAATTTGAACATGTAAAGAGGCTAGGTCTTGCTGTATCTAAATCAGTGGGGAAAGCTGTAGTTCGCAATAAGGTAAAAAGACGTCTGCGAGTAATCGCAAAAAATTATGAATCTTTATTACCTGCAGGTTGTGATGTGGTGCTAAGAGCAAAACCTTCTGCAGCTCAATCTTCATTTGATTCGTTACAATGCCAGATACAAAAGCTTTTTGGCAAAATTAGTGCAGATTTATGTTCTACACAAAATTGCAAAATGCATGAGAATAATCAGAATCAAGGATAATTGAAATATATTATTTTGAGTAAATGGTGGTTATTGTTATGCGTAGTAAAAAAAGTTTAAGTTCTAAGTTTGTAATTAGTGCAATTAGATGGTATCAGCGCACGATTTCTGCAAATAGACCAGCTTGCTGTAGATACTATCCTACGTGTTCGCGTTATGCTATTGAAGCAATTGCTAGGTATGGCACGTTTAAAGGTGGTATTCTTGCATTATTACGCCTTCTACGCTGTAGACCTTGGACAAGCTGCAGTATTGATGATGTACCCCGCAAATATTCGATTTTTTACAGATGTGCTTGGTCTAAAGCACATGAAGAGCCACGGCTAACTCCCTTGGCTGAAGAAGACAAGGAAAACTAATGTTTAATCAAGATAACTTCATACTTGATAATGGATTCTTGGGATGGTTTTATAAAATCTTGACGCCAGTTGAGTGGCTCATGACTCAAATTATGTCATTATTCCATAAGTTATTAACTCTTCTGGGAATGAATGAAGTTGGCTTCTCTTGGGTTTTTTCCATCGTATTCTTGGTATTAGTTGTGCATGCGTGCATTTTCCCTGCATTTATTAAAAGCATTAAAGGCATGCGCAAAATGCAAGCTATTGCGCCTAAGATTAAGAAAATACAGCAAAAATATAAAGGCAAAAATGATCCTGCAAGTAAAGAAGCTATGCAGCGTGAAATGATGAAGCTTTATCAAGATAACAAAGCCAATCCTGCTGGTTCGTGCCTACCTATGATGATTCAGGGTCCTGCGTTTATGAGTATTTGGTATACGCTTTCCGTTATTCCTTTTATTGCTCGTGGTAAGCATGCAGCTCTTGGTGCCTTTGATATTGCAACAGCACAGCAATTCATTAAAACTCGCGTATTTGGGGTTGGTGTTGCAGATACTTTTATGACAACTGCTGGCGCAGGTAAAATTGTCATAGTTATATTTGTTGTACTTATGTGTGCTGCAATGTGGTACATGCAATTCAATAATATTCGTAAGAATCTTCCGCCTGAGTCTAAGCAGGGTAGCCAATATACTGTACAAAAGCTCATGATGTGGGGATTCCCGTTGATTTACGTTTTCTCTGCGTTTGCTATGCCATTTGCAATGTTGGTTTACTGGTTAGTAAACAATGTTATAAATATGTTGCGTTCAATTTGGCAGGTTTACGCATTCCCAACTCCTGGATCTCCTGCAGCTGAAGAAAAAGAAAAGCGTGACTATCAAAAAGAAACTGCTCGTCGTGAGCGCGAAGGGTTGCCTTCTATTGAAGAAGAGAATCTTCAAAAAGCTCGTGAAGAAGCTGAGCGTAGAGAGATTGAGGGATTCCAGCGCAAACAGCCACAACGTAAACGTAAGGTGGCAAAGCGCTAGTATTTAGATACATTTTGCGGATATATAAAGTCATTTTTATGACTTGAAAATAAGTTAGTAACTTGGCTTTATTATCCGCTAAACTAGACTTCAGGAATTTGTAAAACGTGAATTTTCTCACGATAAGGAGTAATTAATGGTACAAGATGAGAAGAGGACGGTTGATCAACTCAATGAAGAAGCTGATATTGCCGCAGATTATTTAGAAGGCTTACTCGATATTGCTGATTATGAGGGTGATATTGAGATGGGTGTGCGCAATAATCGCCCAATGATTCAGATTGTTGCAGATGATGACACTGATATTAAGAATTTAATTGGTCGCAATGGTGAGGTTGTCGATGCCTTGCAGCAATTGAGTCGTCTTGCTGTTCAACAAAAAACTAGTGATCGTTCGCATCTTATAGTTGATGTAGATGGATTCTTAAAGCGTAAGCGCCAGCATTTGCGCGATATTGCGTTAGATGCTGTTGATGAGGTGCGTGAAACTGGTGAACCTGTGAATTTGAAGCCAATGAATTCTTTTGAGCGTAAAGTTGTGCATGATACTGTACGTGATGAAGGTTTGCGCTCCCGTTCACATGGGGAAGAACCACGCCGCTATGTAACTGTTTACATGCCTTCAGTTGCTTCTGAAGATGAGAATATTGATGAAATTGACGATGTAGAAGGCGAATATTCTGAAGAATAATTAATTTTTATTTAATTGTTTCTTTTCGAAGGAAAAGAGAAATAAAATGAAAAGTAACACAATGGAACAAAAAATGTTTTGTTGTGTTACTTTTTATTTATTTTTTATATTGCTTTTATTTGTTTTGGGGAAAATATGGAAGCTAATTTAGATAAAAAATACGAGGAAAATACACAAAAAATAGCGGACGAATTGGAAGGATCCCCGTTGCTGAACGAGGTTTTAGGTGAAGCATTAGAAAAGTGTAAGCTGTTTCACGTGAAACTTCAGCAAGAAGGATTAATAAGAGGTCTTATCGGTCCTAGAGATATGAATATTCTCTGGGAAAGGCATATATTAAATTCTGCAGCAGTTGTTCCTTTTATTAAAGAAGCAATAGTTGGTAGAAAAAATAAAAGAGTTGCAGATGTAGGTAGCGGCGGAGGTTTTCCTGGTCTAGTTTTAGCTGCGTGCTTACCTGATTATGACGTTACTTTGATTGAACCTATGGAGCGTCGTGTTGATTGGTTGCGTGAGTGCGTTGCTCTTATGAAATTAAAAAATGTTACTATATTTCACGGCAGATCAGATGAAGTTATTGACAAAGTTAAGTCACATGAAATTCCAGCGTTTGATGTAGTAACATGCAGGGCTGTAGCTCCTATGACGAAATTAGCTGGATGGACTATTCCTCTATTGAATAAGCACGGGAAATTAATAGCATTAAAGGGTAAATCTGCTCAAGCAGAAGTAGAAAAAGCTGTAAAAATGATTCGAAAAGCCGGTGGAATAGATACTCATGTTTTTGAGGCACCTGTTGCATCTGGCTTACAACCAACTACAGTTGTAATAGTAAATAAAGCCTAATTTTTTAATTAAAATTTGTGTTTGCGCAAGTTTTCGTTTAGTATGATGCAATTTTATTTGCGATGTTCTTGCGTATCGTCTATGAGTTTTGACTGGTGTTTTCTGAAAACGGTCTGATGAGCCTCGAAAGTTCTTGTTTGGCGTGGCGTGAGTTTTAGCGGGTGTTTGGCTGGCGGGTTTCTTTGTGTGGCTGTGTGAGATAGGAATTACTTGTCTCGCAGCGCTCCGCTCTTATACCTTATTTGGACTTAGCGGTTGTGTAGTTAAGTTTAGTTTTTTACTTACTTTTTCTGCAAAAATAGTATTCATCAACAAGATTATTACTATCGTTCCGCTTTTATATTGCTCGACCAAGCAATTCCTATCTCCCACTATTAGTAAAACCGCTAGTGTTTTTGGTGTGGTAGGAGTGCCTGGTGTGACGTGCGCAGCAGCACGGATGCTAGTGTTCTCTATGCGATAAATATTCAACGTCCGCAGAGCAATACTGTTAAAGTTTGCTAATCAATAAATAATCGCCGTTTGCAAAGCATTACTGCAAAGCTACATAATCGCCGTTTGCAAAGCATTACTGCAAAGCTTCATGTGCAACGTTTGCAAAGCATTGGCGCAAAGCTACAGAAACATACAAGCATCCAATCAATGCGAAAAATCTCACACATGAATATAAATTGTTCAATTAGGTTTTGGGGAGGGCGAGGCATTGATTGTTTCTATTTTGTAGTGTGCAGTAGCATTAATATTAGTGTTCTATGATTAGAAAAATATGTAGTTAGTTATGGAATAAGGTGTTGATGTTTCATGTGAAACATCAAAAAATTTGTGCTTTTTATGTCCATGGAAACGACGAAACTTAAAACACGATATTTTTGTTTTAAGAGTTTCGCATATTTAATTGGGGGTGATACGTCGTGGAATCAGCTGCTGAAACGATTCAACGAATTTTTGGAGATTCAAAATCCTCCCTAGGTATTGAATTGGCAGATTTGACATCTCGTTTTCATTCCATTGAACAAGCGAAATATCCTAAGCCTAAGCAAACGCGTTTTATTGCTGTTGCTAATCAAAAAGGTGGAGTAGGAAAAACAAGTTCTGCTGTAAATCTTGCTGCAGCTATGGCAGTAAGTGGATCAAAAGTACTTCTTATTGATATGGATCCACAAGGGAATGCGTCAACTGCATTAAATACTCCTCATGCTTCTGGTAATTTGTCGGTTTACGATGTTCTTGAAGGGCGAAAAAGTATCGCTGAAGTAAAACATGCTTGCCCAGATATTGAAGGACTTGATGTTGTGCCAGCATCCATTGATTTAAGTGGTGCTGAATTAGAGCTTGCAGATATGGATAATCGTAATAATCTGTTAAAGGATGCCTTGCAAGAATATCTTGATAATAGCAGCGAACATTACGATTATGTTTTTATTGATTGTCCTCCGTCGCTTGGCTTGTTAGTGATTAATGCCATGTGTGCAGCACGTGAAATGCTTATACCAATTCAAGCTGAGTATTATGCTCTTGAAGGTTTAGGACAGCTTATAAGAACTATTGGTTTAGTCCAGCAACATTACAATCCAATTTTAGTTGTTTCTACAATGCTTGTTACTATGTTTGACAAGCGAACTTTATTAGGCAGAGAAGTTTTCCAAGAAGTTAAAAAACATTATCCAAATATTGTGCTTGAGACTACGATTCCTCGTACTGTGAAAATACCTGAAGCGCCAAGTTTTAACCAAAGTGTTATTACTTATGATCCTCATGGATCAGGAGCGATTTCTTATCGCGAAGCTGCGTTAGAAATAGCGAAAAGGTCTAAGACAGTATTATCTGTTATTGCAGCAAAGCAAGATGCTAATCGACAAGAACAACAACAGGAGAATCAATAATGAGTGGAAATAAGTCTCGCCTGGGTAAAGGTTTAGGTGCTTTGTTCCCAGCTTTGCCTGGCGAGGATGCGCTTGCCGATGCATCTAATAATTTGCAATTTAATGTTTCACATGAAACAAAAAAATCCGAATCTGTGGATAGTCAATTAGAAGAACAAGCAAAAGTTTCACGTGAAACGTTACATAAAGATAATAATCAATCAAAAAATGTTTCACATGAAACAAAGGTCCCTAGTATGAGCAATTCAATTGCTCCTCACGCGGATAAGAATAATAACAAAATAAAGAATGTTTCACGTGAAACCGTGCCGTCAATTCATACTAACAAGCATTCTCATAAACGTTCAACTATGCCATCTCTTGGAGATGTCACTAGACCTATGGATTTCTTTTTTGGAGATTCAGCATCAACGACATTTATGTCGTCTAAGGCAAAAAATAATGAAGAAACCGTTATTGGTGAAAAAAATAACGCTGCTGAAAAATCGAATAAAACCGCAAAAAATGAGCCTTTGAAGCCAGTAAAAGGTGGATATTTAGCTTATCTTAAGCCGTTAGATATTGTTCCTAATGCGCATCAACCTCGAACAATTTTTGATGAAGATGAGCTGCGAGAACTTGCGTCATCTATTAAAGAAGTCGGCGTTTTACAGCCTATAGTTGTGCGACCTATTGTTGATGCAGATAAAAATGATGAACAAATTGCACATTATGAACTTATTATGGGCGAGAGAAGATGGCGTGCTTCTCAGCTAGCTGAACTTGATACAGTTCCAGCGATTGTGCGCACAACTGCTGATGAAAATATGTTAAGAGATGCATTGCTTGAAAATCTTCATCGCGTTGCTCTTAATCCTCTTGAAGAAGCGGCAGCATATTCTCAGATGATAGATGATTTTGGTTTAACACAGATTCAGCTTTCTCAGTCTGTATCAAAATCACGTCCACAAATTGCTAATACTTTAAGACTTCTCAATCTTCCTGCTAGCGTGCAAAAACATGTCGCCTCAGGTGTGCTTTCTGCAGGTCACGCACGAGCACTACTTGGCTTGGAAAATCCAGAAGATATGGAAAGTCTAGCCAATCGCATTATTGCAGAAGGATTGTCAGTTCGTAGTACTGAAGAGATTGTTTCGTTGAAGAATGAAGATACATCTCATGGAGCAGTACGTACGCGTGTGCGTCGCAATAATCAGTGGTCTTCTTCGCCTGTGCGCAAGCAGCTTGAGGAGCATTTTGCTACCAAAGTTTCTATTAAGGGCACAGAAAATCATGGAAGAATCGAGATTGTCTTTTCTTCTCCTGAAGAAATGCAACGAATTATTGGTTTACTTGTTTCTAAAAAAGAATAGTAGTTTTAATAAAATACGTGTGACATTTGTCTACAATATAATAGCTTAGACTGTAATGTCACACGTAAATTTAATTGTATTTATGCTTTTACTTTTAGTAAGCCTTTGTGTAATGAGTAAGATTTAAGCGTATTTTTCGTTAAGATAAGTTTGAGCATCAAGAGCTGCTCTGCATCCCATTCCTGCTGCAGAAATTGCTTGACGATACATGTTGTCGACAACATCTCCCGCAGCAAAAACGCCTTCAACAGAAGTGCGAGTAGTTGCACCATCAACAACAATTGTTCCATCTTCATTAAGTTTTAATTGGCCGTTTAAAAACTTTGTTGCAGGAGTGTGACCAATTGCCACAAACAATCCAGCTGACTCAACTTCTTGAGTTTCTCCTGTAATAACATTGCGAACAGTAAGTGAAGTAGCTTCTACATCGTTGCCGTGCACTTCATCTACAACGCTATTTGTAATAAATTTGATTTTTTCGTTTTCTTTTGCTCTGTCAACCATAATCTTTGAAGCGCGGAATTCATTTCTGCGGTGAATTAAAGTAACAGAAGAACCAAATCGTGTGAGGAACAATGCTTCTTCAAAAGCAGAATCTCCTCCACCAACTACAGTAATTGGTTTTCCTCGGAAGAAGAAGCCGTCACAAGTTGCGCAATAAGATACACCTCTGCCGGAGTACTCGAGTTCTCCCGGAATGCCCAATTTGCGCACTTGCGAGCCCGTAGAGACAATAACTGCGTCGGACTCATAAGTTATACCGTCATCGGTAGTAACGAGCTTTACAGCACTTTTAAAGTCTACAGAAGTGACATCGTTCAGCAATATTTCTGCACCAAATTTTTCAGCTTGTTTTTGCATAGACTCCATTAAGTCAGGGCCTAAAATACCTTCTGGGAATCCTGGATAATTCTCTACTTCCGTTGTGTTCATCAATTGACCGCCTGGAGTAAGAGCTCCAGCAATAACAAGTGGTTTGTACCCAGCGCGACCCAAATATATTGCAGCAGTGTATCCTGCAGGTCCGGATCCAATTATGATAACTTTTCGAAGTTTATTTTCCATTACTTATTTCCTTAAAAGCACTTATTATAAGAGATTCAATACAGTTTTACAGAATTGATGTACAAACTGTTCTTAGGCATGCTATCTTTTGGAACCCATAGCATGAAATCTTGAGATTTTACAATCTTCTTAAGTTTTACATCTGTTGTTCCGCTTTCATCGAATGTAAATTCTGCTACTTGAGTTCCCTTAGTTGGATCATCCTTAGTATCTGCCAACAAATATGCGTGACCTCCAGAGGAACGTATCGAAACAACGAAGCGATACACAGTTTGTGGTTCGGTTAAGTGAATATAGTATCCATATCCAGCTTGATTAGCCGGGAAGCTTAAGAATTGATAACGATCAGCTTCGTAAGCAACGTTATTAGTAGGAATTTTAGGCTTAGGCACAGGTTTTACTTGCTTACGACCCATATTTTTCTTAACAGGTTGTTTTTCTTGAGGAAGAATACCTTGGCTACCAAACGGAACATTTTCTAGACTAGTGCTATCCCATGAGCCGTTGTTTCCGAAGCTACCTGTGCTTTCATGATTGCCAAATAAACCATGTAATGCCAAAGCTAATCCAGCTACAAGGAGTAACGAAACAGCCCCGATAACAATAACTTTGGTTGAAAGACCCCACCAAATCTTAGCATCTGCAATAGTGTTGTTATTTTGTGTATTCTGCTTTTGTTTGTGCAAATTAGCAGTTTGTTCCAGAGGCTGGAAGCTTGGCGGCAAAGAAAGTGCTCCATTTTCTTGGATATCGTCGTTTTGGTCATTGTTTATTTCGTCTCTAAGTGCTCTTGCTGATTCCTCTCCAGGAGCTACAAATCTTCCGTGAGAATCAACAACAGGAACGCGACCAGTAGCTTCGCCTTCTGAAGTTAAGTTTTGTGGTCTTGAGATTAATTCTGTGTGTTGATTATTTTCAGTAAGAAGATGCCCAAAATCAAAACTACTAACTACGCCTGTTTCGCTAATAGTATTTTTGGAAGTTTGATTTCTTGTATTTTCAACGTGATCAAAAATATTTTTAGACGTAGCAGTATCGGGAAAATGTTTATATGAAGCAGACAATGTTGGGAAAAGAGCATCGTCTGTATCAAGTTCTGTAGGAGCGAGAATGCTAGCCATTTCTGCTGCTGCAATATCATGAAAATCTATATCTGTATTAGTGTTAGTTTCGTCACTAAAACTATTGTTACCAATGCCTTCAGAATCTGAGTTAGTATTGCTTCTTTTAAGAAGAGATCCCAATGTTCTTCCAGCATTTTTGAAGCTATCACTTAACTTAGCGGATCCATTTGTATTATTTGAAATAGTGTTGGCTGAATTAGTTGAAGAAAAATCGTTAGAATCCTGATTATTTCTTTGCATTAATTGTGCATCAAATTCTTCTTCACTTTGTGAAAGACCTTCAGGCAAAGGTAGTATACAATCATCTTTTGCTTCGCGAAGTCGAACATTGCTAATAGAAGCAACACTTGTTTTACCATCAAGCACAATATCTCTTGTTGTGAGCTTCGATAAAGGCGTGTATGAACCTAATAATGCTACTAATTCTGCAATAGACGCCATAGGTATTACGTTGTTATTTTTATTTGAAGCTAGGCTTCTTGTGCAAATCATCCTAAATTCTGAAGGAGTATTATCTGGCAAAAGAGACGCATCAAAACGAGCTTGTATTCGAGAAGAAGTTCTAGTAATCAAAGTGTATAACAATGATGCAAGTTGCTTAGTTGCAATATGTTCAACATTTTGCCTTGGAATTTGATCATCATCTTTTTGAGTCACATCTTCCAAAAGAGGACTTACTGGAGTATCTGCTAACTCAATTCCTGAAGAACTTATGCGAACAGTGTCACTAGAAACAGCGTGGTGAGTAATATTGCTAGCAAGTAATCTGCTTAAAGCTTGTGCAGTTTCTGCAACAATAGTTCTTATTGCTTCGTAGCTTAAAGGTGCTTTTTTAAGAGCCAAATAATCATTGATAGTAATACCGCGATCTAAAGCTGTAACAATAATTGCAACAGAATCATGATGCCGTAATTGAAGTACTTGCGTAAACTTGCGGCTATGCGATAAAGCCAAGGTTGATGCAATTGTATTTACTTGCGGCAAAAAACGTGAATCTCGTACAATAAAAAGCTGGCAATCCTGCGTAAGTATGCGGTCATTGGCTTGCCATACTTGCAAGCCTGCTTCGTTGCGCAAAAGCGATACTAGTACGTATCGATTTAGTACAATATCTCCTAACCGAGGTTCCATTTGTTCCTCATCTTCCTACGCATGTGCAATAAGTAACTTAACATTTTTTACTAACACATAATTGTACTGGTGAGCCGTCATGTTATGTACAGCATTTTGCTGTTATTGAAATAATTTCCCAAATAATCACATATTTTAAGGAAAAGCTCAATATGAAACTACGCTCTTAGAAGTTTTTGCTGTTAGAAGAATCATGATATTTTGCATCGGATTGTATTCTACGCGGAATTCTAAGATTTTTCTGTTCGTGCTGTGATTGACTTTTTGCAGTTTCTTCAAAAATTTTAGCAAGAGGAGCAAGAGCAGGAATCTTTTGGGCAAGCTTACTAATTATTGGGGCAGACAAATCTACAAGTTCTCTGGTCTTCAAAAGTAAGAGTGCTGACAGATAAACAACAGCAATAATAATTGTTGTTATTGCGCAAATAAGTATTGCGTATACCCACCTTAATATTCCATGCATATGTGGGGAATTGAAGTTTAAAACATGCAATAGCGGTTTACTCACTAAGAGACCAACAACAATAGATACTATTGAAGCAATAGTAATTTTTATATGCGTAATTGCAAGATTTCGATCATCTAAGTCATTGTTGAAACGATTTCGAAGCATATGAACAAGTGATGGGAAAGTCAAGAAGTAGCTTATTGAAACTGATGAGCCTAAAGCTGTAACCCAATAAGTAGGTGGCAGTACATTAATGCAACATACAAAGGCAAAAAGCTCAGTAAGAAGTTGCGCTGCTGCGAAAATAAAAGGACTTTTACCTTCTTCAAAAGCAAAGAATGTGCGTTGAATAATCAAATAGCTACTAGTTAAAGGCAAGCCAAAAGCTAGCATCATTAGAGGTGCAGACATAAGGTTTGCTTCTTGAACACTTATTGATGGTATTAAAGCTAACGAAATAGGTGTCGGAATAACAATAAAAATGACTGTAAAGAAGCACATAATTATGCTTACATGCCTGAGTGCTTCACTTAAATCATTGCGCGCGCTATGTAAATCGTGAGATGCAATGGAGCGTGAAATTTTAGGGAAAATTGCTGTTGCAACAGATACTGCAACTAAAGAGTAGGGCAATAGGAACATTGTGTAAGCGTTTTGATAAGTAGCATTACCTGCTACTTCAAACTGATCTAATCCTAAACGTTTTTCGGCAACAAATGGGACGCTTGTTGTTATATGCGTAGTAATCATTACAACTATTTGTGTAACAATAACAATGCCCATGCTCCATGCAGCAACAGGGCCCATTGATCTTAAACCGATATCTCGTATACCAAAACTTGGCTTGTAGTGTATTCCGCATTTTATAAGAGGTAGGAATAACACTAAGGCTTGTGCTGCTACGCCAATAGTCCAGAATCCTGCAGTGAGCAAAAGAGTATTGCCATTCCAAAAACTTAGTGGCATCCTATTTGCTTTACCAAAGATGATGATAAAAACGCCAAAGCCTAGGCAACTAATAATATTTGCTGCAACTGAACTCCACGCGTACATGGCAAAATGCTCTTTTGCTGCCAAAACTTGCCCAAGTACTGTATAAATACCGTAAAAGAAAATTTGAGGCATGCACCATAAAGTAAATGAACATGTTAATGTTTGCATTTCGGCGCTTCCGCCGGCGTATAGCATAGTGAGCACAGGCGTTGCTATAGACATAAGAACTGTTAGCGCGAGAAGCAGAAGAATTGCAAATGTAATAAGTTTATTTAAGCGTTCCTCGGCATTTTTCTTTTCGAGAGTGCGAACAATTTGCGGTACTAATACAGCGTTGAAAATTCCACCTGAAACAAGCGTATATATTAGCTGTGGAATCATAGATCCAGCTTGATATGCGTTTGCTGCTAAACCTGTTGTTCCAAGGGCTGCTGCTAATAAGATAGTACGTATTTGACCTGTAATGCGTGATGCGGCTGTTCCGCTAGCCATAATTACAGAATTTCGACCTACTGAACTCATTCGTCTGGATCCTTCTTACGGTGGAATTGCCTCCAAAGGCCAAGAAGACCAAGAATGAAAGCAAATACTATAATAATCGTACCGCTTTTATCACTAATTTGCAGTGTACTAGTAATAAGTGTGCTTTGTTCTTTTGCAAATACGCGATGCTGATTGTCTTCAAGCACAAAAGTAGCTTTTGTGTGAATTGATGTAGTGATTCTCAGTGGTAAAGTTACTTGAGTTTCGCTATTAGCTGGAATTTTTACTAAAGTTTTACGGCGTGTAACAATTTCCATAGCATGAGTATTTGCAGATAAATACACTTGCACAGGGTAAGAGTATGTGTTGCTTATCGTAATAGGCATGCTTGCTGTTTCGCTTACGGCAGTAATATCATGCGGTGGGATTATGTGAATGCCATTCATCAGTGTATTTGCAAAAGTCTTAGCAGTATTTTTACTTATACAAGACTTGTTATTTTTCTTGCTGTGTGCAGTAGTTTTGGCTGAATCTTGCTGCTCGATCGTATTATTGGTAAATTCGTGCAAAGAAATATCGTCATATAAGCGTAATAAATACTTTTCTAAGTCTTTTATGTTAATAAGTTTTTTTGTTTTGGCTGTTTGTTTTGCAAGTGCTTGAGCGTCACCCTCAGTATTATGAGGATGCTTAGCGGAACTATAGTCGAGAATATTCTTAGTAAAACGTAAAACGTCTTTCCTTGAATGTGACAAATCGTTTAGGCAAGAGCGTCGTTTTTCAGTAATATTCTCGCTTATAGAGCTGTTGCGAGATATTTCACGCATTATGGAATTTTTCTTCCAGTCAGGCAAGGCATTTTGCTTCGTATTTGCCATTGTTTGCAAGTCGCTTAACGACAGCCAAGGAGATTGTTCTAATGCGTTCATAACAGCATCAATATTTGAATTAGATGCATTATTCGAAAAAGTAATGAGAATATGTCTATCAACATACGGCTGTTCCATTTGGTAGAACGCGCTTTGTGCCACTAAACGATTAATGCGCCCAGCCTGAGTTCGTTCGCTTGTTGCGTTATCGCTTGTAGGCTTTCCGTTTGCCAGAAGAGTAAGCACTGATTGAGGTGACAAAACTCGCACATTCCCTGCAGGCGTATCTATATCGTATATGCCATTTCTAACAGCAAACTGTGAAGCATTATTGTCAAATTCGTCTGTTGCAATAACAGTTTCATATCCATTACGTTTTGCTTGCTCTAGTGCATGAATAGTCCATTTGCCGTATGTTTGCCATGCATAAGCTTTATTTAAATTATGATTAGTTGAGTCTGTTTGTTTTGAATTATTTGCTTTAGTAATATTTTTCTGCGATTGCGAATTTTTTGCAGACCATTTTTCTTTAGTAATTCCTGCCGATTTATACAAATCGTCATTATTGTCATCTGCATAAGCACTGATATCAAAACCAGATTGTTGCATATAAGCGCTTGGTTTGAGTGTTAAATGCGATGCTTGTATTGTGCTTAAATCTGCGATTGTTTGTAATTTTGAGTGTTTATTTGCTAAATCAGCTTTCCCAATAATGTTGTGAATACTATCTTTGTCTGCTCTAAGTAACGTTTCTAAATGATCGCTAGGTTGAATGTTATTAGCTTTAAAATTGCGTAAATCGTTTTGTGTACGAATTAATATTGGCATGAGCGCAGTAAGTTTCATCGCTGGTAAGTTAGCTGAGTGCATGCCAATATTTGCTCTTGTCAAAAAAGAATGTATCGATTTGTATTTTGAATAATCTTGTGAGAAATACGTAATTTTTAATGGTTTGGGACCCCAATTCAGGATGGAACGTAATTCTTGTTTATCTGCAGGTATGTTAAAGCTAAGAGTGCACGTGTGACCGGAAGCTAAACTTGGAGTTTTTACGGAATCTAAAATTTGAGGAGTTGGTATAAGAGATTCCTCTTGCGACCAATTTTGCACGTCCGTGCGCGAAACAAAAGTGTAATTGGAATTTATAGAAAGTTGTAAAGTGCCTTCTGGAAGTGCCGTTTTTACGGCTTTTAGTGTTGCAGTAAGGTGGTATCCGCTTTTATCTGTTACTACAGGCGTTGCTTGAGTTATATCTATTTCAATGCCCTTGCTATGCGGATTTTCATACGTAGATTGTTTTTTATTTTGTCTTGTAGAAGTTTTGTCAGATAAATCTGCTTTTTTCGTGTTTGCATATGCGTAATTTGCTAATCCTGCATATTTTGCTGTTGGAAAAGCAAAAATTGTTGCAAATACTACGAATAATATAAAAATAAAACGTGCAGAAATTAAGCAAGTATGTAACGTAATTCGTAATAAAGAAAATACGTATGAAAGTGCCTTCTGCTTTAGAACAGTAGACGCATTTGTGGTCTGATGTTTACGCGTGAGTTTCTTCACTGTTAGACCGCCTATGTGCTTTTTTGGCATAAAGCCATGCAATTTTACGTTCATTTGGATAGCTTAGTATTGCATTAAGTTCTTTAAAATTCACCCATATTGCATCTTCTGCTTCGTGATCGGGATCTCCTAATACAGATAAGTCGCCACTTACGTAACGTAACGCAAAATGGTGCACTAGCTTGTGTACTCTATGCGTTGTGCCTGTAAACCAATAGTCGATTGTGGCAATCGAATCTACTACTTCGCCAACTATACCCGTTTCCTCATGAATTTCGCGAACTGCTGTTTCTTGGGGTGTTTCACCTTTTTCTATATGTCCTTTTGGTAGACACCATTCAAGGTGTCCGCTTCTTGAATGACGAGCAATAATTGCGACACGCCCGAGAGAGTCAAATACTAAACCGCCTGCGGAATATTCTCGAATAATTGGCAAGTCTTGCGCATCTAAAGAAGCAAAAGTTGTAGGAGTATCTGCCTGTCTGCGTGGTGGCATAAGTGCTGGAGATACGCCTGAGAAAGAAGATGTTTTTTGAAGATTATCTTCCGGTGATCCTGAGTCTTGCGCAGTGCTGTCATCCTTAGAAAACAGCGGAATATCATCAACATTTTGTTCTTCACAACTGTCTTGCTGGCAAGACTTTTTTCTATGCATTTTAGCTAAATCAAGTGGCGTAATAACAGGAGCAGCTTGATTTTGGGCATGATTATCCGCAAGCTTGGCGAGCGTACGTCGTAAGTCTGCAGGAGTAATCATATAGTCAACATTACTCAATCCGCTGTGCATTGGGGTAACGGTATGCTGGAATATAGATTGATTTTTGCTGAAAGGGTGTCGGTAAGGGTGACTGAGAACTTCGAAGTTTGGCCTGAAGCTATAGAGTTGGGGCGACTTTTTGCTGAGCGTCATTATGAACTTGCATTAGTTGGTGGTCCTGTGAGAGATATGCTACTGCATCGCGTGTCGCATGATCTTGATTTTTGTACATCAGCTCGACCCGAAGAGTTTGAACCTATTTTGCGTCGTTGGGGACATGATGGTTTTTGGGATATGGGTCGCAAATTTGGCACGTTGGGAGCTATGCGTCGACGTGCTGATGGTACAGAAGTAAAAGTTGAAATTACTACATACCGTTCTGATGTGTACGATCCAGATTCTCGTAAACCTGAAGTGCAATATGGCGATACTTTAGAAGGTGATCTTTCTAGGCGTGATTTTACTGTCAACGCAATGGCGTTGCGCGTGCCAGATTTACAGTTTGTAGATCCTTTTGGCGGTGCTAGTGATTTAGCTAAAGGCGTGTTGCGAACCCCGGTTGATCCTCGTCAATCTTTTGATGACGATCCTTTGCGTATGATGCGTGCAGTTCGTTTTGTTGCGCAACTTGGGTTTAGTATCGAAGCAAATACTGCTGAAGCGATTGTGGACATGGCAGATAGGTTAGATATTGTTTCTGCTGAAAGAATTCGCGACGAAATTACTAAAATGTTACTTTCGGACAGACCTCGTAAAGGATTAGAAGCTCTTGTTGAATCTGGTATAGCTCAGCGTGTTCTTCCGGAGATTCCAGCTTTACAGCTTGAAATTGACGAGCATCATCGTCATAAGGACGTTTTTGAACACACAATGATGGTTCTTGAGCGCGCTATAGCTTTGGAAACAGATCAGGAAGGTCCAGTGCCGTCTCCAGATTTAACGTTGCGTCTAGCTGCTTTATTGCATGATATTGGGAAGCCAAAAACTCGAAAATTTGAAGATGGAGGGAAAGTTAGTTTCCACCACCATGATGTTGTTGGCGCAAAAATGACTCGTAAACGTTTGAAAGCACTGCATTTTGATCATCATCTTATCGAAGATGTTACTGAATTAGTGAATTTGCATTTGCGTTTTCATGGGTATGTTGATGAACCGTGGACTGATTCTGCAGTTCGTCGTTACGTAAAAGATTCAGGACATCTGTATGAGCGGTTGAACCGACTTACTAGAGCAGATGCAACCACTCAGAATCGTCGCAAATCGTTAATGTTTGAGCATGCGATGGACGAGATGGAAGAGCGCGTAAAGGAGCTTAAAAAGCAGGAAGATTTTAACGCTATTAGACCTGATGTAGACGGTAATGAAATAATGCAATTATTGCATTTGCAACCAGGTCCAACAGTTGGTGAGGCTTATAAGCATATGCTTGATTATCGTCTCGATAATGGTCCGGTAGACCATGATATTGCTGTAGAAGAATTACAGCGATGGTATGAGGAAACGTACAAAAAGTAAAAGTTTCTTCACTTAAATAAAGAGTAGCAGTATAAAATATTTTACTGCTACTTTTTTTATTTAACTTCCTTATGCTGATCTGCCTTAGGAATGTTTTTCATAAGATCAGCTCTTATACATCCTTGCACTTCATGTATTGTTGCGCCTGCTGCTGGAACATCTACTTTAGGGCGAAGATTATTAAAAGTAGAGCCAAGCACAATATCGACGAGCTTATCTTTTCTATCATCCATTCGCATAATTGCATCGGTAAAATTAGCGTTTACTGTATAAGCTTCATTAATAGCGTTTTTTCCAAAGTAAATGATTGTTCGTTTAATGTTACTGGATTTGTTATTGTTAACTTCTGTTAAGTTAAATCCGCGAGCGTTTAAAGCTTCGCCAACCGCGCGAGCAAGGCCGCGGAACTTTGTGCCGTTGAGAACTCTGATTGCTACAGCTCTATTATCTACGTAAGGGGCTTTGGCTCCTTCTTTTCCTATTATTGCGCATGGAGCTGGAACGCCGTAATTTGGGTTATCTTTTGGAGCACGCACAGAATTTATGCCAAAAGCGTGGAATTGCACAAGTAAAGCAAATATAAAAGTGACGCCCAAGCCTACGCCCACTGTAGTGAGTACAGATCTTTTTCTTTGATACATGAAAGCTTTACGAGCAATACGTTCGTCGTATTCTTGCGTCATGTTCACTTCCGATCTGTGGTTTGTAACTTTGTTAGCAGCAAGTTTACACAAGCTGCAGAATATACGTAATATTTCATTGCGTAATATTTTATTTTGCATATTTATTCAACGAATAAATATGCGTTTTATTTATAATTTACAATCTTTGCATGCGCGATATAAAGCAATAAATTCATCGCAAGTAAGCGTCTCGCCGCGTCTAGTTGGGTCAATTCCAGAATTTTTATATGCTTCTTCTGGAACTTGATTTTTAAGAGCTGCGTGCAATGTCTTACGTCGTTGCTGGAAGGCGGCATCAATGAAAGCGAATACTCCCTCACGTTCATTATTGTCACCTTTACCTGTGCAATTGCGAGTAAAAGAAACTAATGCTGAATCAACGTTTGGCGATGGCCAAAATACATTACGACCGATAAGCCCTGCGCGTTGGGCTTTGCCGTACCACGCCAACTTAACACTTGGTGTGCCATATACTTTATTCCCAGGTTGTGCGCATAAACGATCTGCTACCTCTTTTTGAACCATAACTAGAAAATTCTGTAAGTTACTAAATTTTTCTAGCAAAGTAAGAATAATAGGCGTCGCAACGTTGTATGGCAGGTTTGCAACAAGAGTAAATTGTTTAGCCTGCGCAATCTGTGGAACATCATCGGCATTTACTGTCAAAGCGTCTTTTAGAATGACGTTAAATTTTTGCATTGATTGAGGCATAAATTCTTCTACAGTATGCGGCAATCGTCGAGCTAGCGGAGGGTCTATTTCTACTGCAGTAAGCTGTGCTCCTGTTTGCAATATTGCAAGAGTAAGAGAACCAAGACCAGGCCCTACTTCCATAACGATATCGCCAGATTTAACTTCAGCTGCCGCTACTATTTTTCGCACTGTACCAGGATCAATAACGAAATTTTGACCAAACTTTTTGGTAGGAGTAATGCCTTCCTCGGCAGCAATACGTCTAATATCTGCTGCACCTAAAAGCTGACCTTCATTTTCAATGCTGATTTCTGTCAAAGTTTTACCGTCCAAATTTCGTAACAATTAATCCGTTGCGCCAAAGTGCGTTAAAACACGCTGCTGCCTTTTAATACCAGCCAATTTCGCGCGAATGCTTTACTGCTCCACTAGGTGTTTTATATTTGCTCTTAATGTAACTTAGACCCCAGCTAATTTGTATTGCGGCATCTTCATGCCAATTAGCTCCTGCACTGCTCATTTTATTTCCAGGAAGAGCTTGAGGAATGCCATAAGCGTGTGAGCTAGGATTTTCTGCGTTCCATCTCCATCCAGATTCCCTATTCCATAACCATAAAAGATCTTCCCATTCTTTACCGGTCCAACCCATTTGCGCAGCTGCGCCCTGAGCGAATAGTTTAGCTTGTTCTGGAGTAGCATGTACAAGGCTATCGGGATTAGAGCTTGGAGCGGGTGCAGGTGGATTAGCTGCAGGTGCGGGAGCTGCAGATGCGGTTTGTTGTTGAGTTTGCTGTTGGCTGTTTTTCTTCTCCTGTTTTGCAGGCTGCTCAGTATTCTGCTTTTTGTGTTGAGCGTTTGTTTGTTGTTTGGATTGTTTTGACTTTTGTGTATTTGTATTATTTTTGTGAATTGGTGCGGGAGCAGCCTTACCTACAGCAATAACTTGATTAACTGCAGGCTTTACCAAATTTTGCGAAACTAAAGTTGCGCTTTCTGCTTTGCCATCTACGTATGTAACGTTATAAACATCTTCGCGCTCACCATTCACGCCAACTTGTTGTACAACGCGAGAATTCGCTGGAAGTTTAGGATCTACTACAGTTTGTGTGGCAAAAGGTAATGAAACTGTACGAGTTTCTTTGCCATGAGTAACTCGAGAAACACGTAAAACAGTATTTCCATCATCTTCTTCTACGCTTACGCGATCTTCCTTGCCGAGCACTATACCTTGAGAATCAAGAATTGCGCTCGCAGGTAAGTCTCCATTTTGCACAATGCGTGTTTTCCTGTCAGCGATAACGCTAATTGGACCTTTTTTATTAATTGATAAGCCGCAAGTGAGTTTATCGTAAATATTTTGCAAATTTACTGTAATTCGTGAAGCGTTCTTAGCATTAGCTTTAAAAAAGCCGATTAATTGATCGACACTAGTTGCAACAGTCCAGAACGGTATAGTTACTCCATCTACAGTGATAGAAGTTTGATAAGCACTGCGAACTGTTACAGTAGAATGATTTGTGAGAATATCTCCAGAAGAAGAAATAATTTGATCGTGAGTTTTTACTGGCACGTGTTGTTCTTCCAATAAACGTATTGGATTTGTTGAATAAGTGCTTACAATATGCGTTTTTCCATTTATAATCATTGCAACAGATTTTTTAGCTGTAAATATAAACAAGCTTGTTGCTGTGAGTGATATAGATAAAACGCAGGCGATTATTCTTGCACGACGCATCACTATTAATCGTCTAGGCGTCCATCGACGTGCCATACAATCACTCCCTTTGCAATAATGCTAACTTCTCTATTATACCTTCAGTATTGCATTCAAAATTGAATGCAAAACAAAATAAAAGTGGGGGCGGGAGAGAAGGGGATATTCCCGCCCCCTATGAGGTGGAGCTGGTTGGGGGACGCTCCACTCTCACCTCGGAAACCCTGAGTTGGGGGAAGGTTCCCGAGTTCTTACTCGCGAAAAGTTTTGTTATAAAGATGATCATGTGCACAGATATAGATTTGTTATTTTCATAATACGCCATAATCTGGCACTGTATATGAAAAATAAAAATCTTTTCTATTTTTGAATAGTTAATTAGCCACTATCCCCTCTGCTTTAATCATTTCACGTCATTATATGTGATACGAAAGATAACAAAACTATAGTTCTGGAATATGTGAATGGAAAATAAGAAATACTCGCGAAACGAGTGGAATAAAAATGGAGCCTCCTGCCGGGATCGAACCGGCGACCTGCCGCTTACAAGGCGGCCGCTCTGGCCATCTGAGCTAAGGAGGCGAAGTTTCTCGTTAGCATGACGAATCATGCTAAGTAGAACAATTGATTAGTGTACCATATGCCACGTCATTACAAAATTACGGCGATGTTGAATATAGAAACGGCGTGTTTTTTGTTGTTTATATTTGCGTATTTGGCAATATAAGGCATTAACATAATGCAGTATGGAAGATACAAGCATGTTCGATTTGCAACCAGGGACTAATGTAGGCGGATACACGCTTATTTCTAGGCTTGGCGGCGGCGCAATGGGGTCAGTTTGGCGCGTTAATGACGATGGCGGCAATCAATATGCTATGAAAATATTACGTGCGTCTGTTCATGCAAAACAGAGTGAAGATGAAGATTCTGAGCAGGAACGCGCTCGAATACGTTTAAAACGTGAAGCTTTGGCTTTGCAGAGGATTCATCATCCAGGTGTTTGCGCGATAGTGGATATGGAATTAGATGCTTCAATCGCTTTTATTGTGACAGAGTTGATTGAAGGACATAATTTGCGCGAAGACGTGGATGAGAATGGACCTTATATTGCAGATGATTTGGAGCGTCTTGCGCATAAGCTTATTGAAGCTGTTAAAGCAGTTCATGAAGCCGGTATTGTTCATCGCGATATTAAACCAACTAATGTAATGATTTCTGCTACTGGACCTGTATTGGTAGATTTTGGGATTGCGATGGGCGAAGGTGAAAGCCATGTTACTCGCACGGGATTAGTGATGGGCACTCCTGGTTTTATTGCTCCAGAAATTATTGAAGGCGGAGATTCAGATGAACTTACAGATTGGTGGTCTGTTGCTGCTGTGCTTGCATTTGCGGCTACCGGTAAGCCTGTTTTTGGCACAAAGCCTATGATGGCGGTTTTGGAGCGTGCTGCCTCAGGCAATGCAGATTTAACTGGGTTACCTCCTAGAACAATGGCTGCTTTTCGTAAGGCTTTGAATCCGATTCGAGAGCAGCGTTGCATGCCATCTGATTTAGAAAATGCAATTAGTCAAGATGCTATGGATCCTTTAGCCTGGCCGGAGGCGAACCGCCCTTTTGACCGTAATGCCACTAACATAACTATGCGTAAAATGTGGTGTGAAACAAGTCGTGAAACAAAAGAAAAAACTGCTATACTAACAAATTCTCGTACCTGCGATGCAGCTGGTACAGCTGGCATAACAAATCTTAATTCTGATGGAGAAATGCCAACCGTAACTGTTCGTTCTACTACTGTTATGCCACATTCATTAGATAATAGTGAAGACGATAAAACATTTTGTGTGGATGAAAAAACACGAATTAATGCGTTAAACGATGTAGATTTTCAGAATATACAGGACGACAATTCAAACAATTCACGCATTGCACAATCTTCAAAACTTATTCGTTCTTCTGATAACACTTTTGATAATGGCAATATTGAAAATGAAGCAGGTGATTCTCTACACGTTAAAAGTGATGAAGTGTCTTCTGTTGATCCTGCTCTTAATAAACATGATTATGCGCGTAGAGGAACATGGATACTGCTGATTTGTATAATTCTTCATTTAGCCATTGCTTGCTTAAGCATTCTCGATTCTATTGGTTTTGCGATGGTTTTTATGTGGATTAGTGCAACATCCGGCTACAGTATTTCATCAAGCTTGCGAAGATGGCAACTTAACGATGGAATAATTCCTCGCCATGATTCTGTAGTGCTTATTGCAACTTTACCGTGGCATATTATTCGAGGATTTGTTTACATGCTTCCACGAGTTATAGCTATTGTTGTTTCTGGAGGTATTGGAGCTGTTATATATCCATTTTTCTGCGGTAATAATCCTGAATTACTTTCTATAGATGTTGGATCCTTGCGTATTCTTTTACCAACTTACTCACCTAATATTTTTTCAAGTACTGCAGTTGGATATGCTCTAGGATTTATTGTTGCATGGGTTGTTTTTGCTGCAGTTAAGTGGACTACAAAATTCCGTTTAGGATTAGGTGCGTTATTTTATTCTGGAAAATCATTTGAAAAATAAAAATAGTATGATACGTAATGTGTATTTTCCGTTGATGCCATCTACTAAACTGTGGTGAAGTTATTATTTCATTAGCAAGAATGCTGCTAGGAACGAGTCTTAGTGTGCGAAATAAATGGTTGAAGGATAACAATGCCTAAAATTCAGATGCGTGATAATAAGCAGGGAGATTCATCTGCTACTCGCCTACAAAGAACTATAGAAAATCGCGAACGTGCAGCGCGTGCGGCGCGTGAGCGTCGTCAGCAAGCAATTATCGGCGTTATTGTAGTAATTATTGTTGCGGCTATGTTGGCTGCTGTAGGCATTACTGCGTATCAGGCAGCTTACGTTCAGCCTCAGAAAAAAATAGAGCAATCTGCAAAATCTAATCATAATTTGGATAATATTGATCCAAGTATTCGTCCAAGCGGTGTTAATTCTAAGAATGGCATTCTTTTTAGCAAGGATGGGTACGGCAAGCAAGCTGCTGGTGCTCCTACAGTTGCCACTTATTTTGATCCTCTGTGCCCTGGTTGTGGATCCTTTAATCGTACTGTTGATGAAACTTTAATTAAAATGGTTGAAGCAGGTCAAATTAACCTAGAACTTCACCCAATGTCATTCTTGGATGGACTTTCTACTGACCATTACTCGACTCGTGTTTCTAGTGCTATTGCTTATATCGCTTCATATGATAACAATCCAAAGCATTTGCTTCAGTTTATCAATGGCATTTTTAACGAAAAATTCCAGCCGGAAGAAAGCGAGGGATATAAGCCTGTAAGCAATAAAGAGTTGATTAAACTGGCTAAGAAATCTGGAATTCCAAACGAAATTGCAAGTAAAGCTTTTAACCGCCAATATTTGAAGTGGCAGCTGCTAGTTAATAAATACACTCCTGATCGTAAGGAATTGTGGAATGTCAGCGGTCCAAATAAAGGATCTATGACAACGCCGACTGTAACTATTAACGATAAATTGCTTGATATGAATGCCATTAATGAGAAAAAAATGAAGGTGCTTGATGCTCTGCTTCATTGCATCGGCCTGGATAAAAAACAAGTTGGAGTCGCAGGTCAGATGCCTAAAGTGTCTGACACTAGTTCCCCTATTGCATTGTAAATAAGCTAAATTATAGAAATCTAAATTATTAAATAAAAACGGACGTTAAGTGTATTCTTAACGTCCGTTTTAGTATAGAGATTACTTAATTTTATTTATAATTCAAGCGGCTTACTCTTATACGTAACTTTCGGCATATGACCAGATTTGCCAACATATTTTTTATCGATTCCCAAAGACTTTAATATAGCTTCCAAAGGATCCATTTGCTTTTCAGAAGCTGCATTGAGATCTACTAGCTTACCGTTAATTGTTACTGTTGGAGTTGTCATAGCGCCTTTATTAGAGCCAGAAACATTCCATAAAGCTTTTTCTTCTGGAGTATTCTCATTAATAACTTCTTGCCACTTAACATAGTGTAGGTTAAATGCTTCATTCGCAATCTTATCTGCAACTCCAGCATCTTCAGCTAAATCAATAAGAGCTTTATTTGGTGTTGCTTGGTATCCGTCGCCTTCTTCTGGCTGGAATCTTTCGCTAAAAATACTATTGATGAACTTAAGCAAATGCTTTGGATCGTTGTCGTGCGAAGCGATATAGGCAATACCGCCTGAGACGCGATAAGAATATTGATCTGAGCTAAAACGATTTAAGAATGACATTGGGTGAAGTTCTAGGTTAATTTGACCTGCTTCAACCATTTTAATTAAAGTTTCATCAACAGTACGATTAAAGGATCCGCAACCAGGGCACAAAGGATCAAAATAAGTGGCAACTGTAGGAGCACCAGCAGCTTGCTTGCCGTACCCATCTTTGCTAAGAAGAATTCCGCCTTGTAAATTAGATGCTGGTGGGATGTCAGAAGAAGGCAGTTTTTTAATCTCTTTGGTTATTTGGGAGTCTGCTGTATCCTCAGTTTGTGTATCTGGCTTATTGGTTGTTGGATTTTCAATTTTTACTTGTGGTTTATTGATTGAATTGTAATAAGTCATAAACCCAGCTCCTGCAGCGAATGCAAGAATAATTAGTGCTATTACGATGCCAATTAAGCTTTTACTATAAGGGGTATTTGATTTTTGCATTTCATTATTTGTTGTTTCTTGTTGTTGATCCATAGTTATTCTCCTTTTGTGCGCCTTACTCGACACGCCGAGTTTATGCAAAATACTGATTTTTTGCTGTTTTTCTAAGATAAACATGATATACTAAGGCATGGCTCAACGAAGAGAACCTTCAATGGACCAGGTAAGTAAACTGTGGACGATTGATACCCGCCGATGTAGGAATTGGGGTCATGAGTGCACACCCTTCACTACGGATCGTTCGGCACGTACCTGCCGATGAAAGGACATATCATGGCAGAAGTTGTATTTGATCATGTGACTCGTATATACCCGGGCAACGATAAGCCTTCGGTTGATGACTTGAACATGACTATTAAAGATGGTGAGTTCCTCGTACTCGTTGGTCCATCTGGTTGCGGTAAGTCAACTACTTTGCGTATGTTGGCAGGTCTTGAAGAGGTTAACAAAGGACGTATCCTCATCGGTGGTCAGGATGTTACTACAATGCAGCCAAAGGATCGCGATATTGCAATGGTCTTCCAGAATTATGCACTGTATCCGCATATGACAGTTGCTGATAACATGGGCTTTGCTTTGAAGATTGCTGGTGTTCCTAAGGAAGAAATCCGCAAGCGTGTTGAAAAAGCTGCAGAAGTGTTGGATTTGACAGAGTATTTGGATCGTAAGCCGAAGGCTTTGTCTGGTGGTCAGCGTCAGCGTGTTGCTATGGGTCGCGCAATTGTTCGTGAACCAAAAGTCTTCCTCATGGATGAGCCTCTTTCCAACCTCGACGCTAAGCTCCGCGTTCAGACTCGTACTCAGATTGCTGCTTTGCAGCGTCAGCTTGGTGTTACTACTCTGTACGTTACCCACGATCAGACCGAAGCTTTGACCATGGGCGATCGCATTGCAGTGATTAAGCTTGGCGTATTGCAGCAGGTTGGAGCTCCTACTGAGCTTTATGACCGCCCTGCAAACGTATTCGTTGCAGGCTTCATTGGTTCACCATCTATGAATATCAATCAGCATCCAGTTGTAAACGGTCGAGCTCAGATTGGTGAGGATTCTATACTTCTTCCAGCTGAGGCTGTTGACAAGCTCACTGCAGAAGATAACGGACAGATTATTGTTGGCTTCCGTCCAGAAGATGCAAGCTTGGCAACATCCGATGATCCAAATGCGTTCTCCTTGAAGGTAATGAACGTGGAAGATCTCGGTTCTGATGGCTATATCTATGGCAATATCATCACCGATGGTTCTCCTGAGGAAGCATCTACTATGATGTCTGATCAAAATAAGCTCACGACTATTCGCGTGAACCCACGTGCTCTTCCAAAGGTTGGCGACACCGTGAAGATCAAGATTGATCCATCTAAGATGCATCTGTTCGCACCTTCTACGGAGTTGCGTTTGAACTAAAACGTTGGTTTGCCTGCTTATATAAGCTAATGAGCAAACTTTCGGTATAAGGTATAGAGCGGGGTTCGCAATATGACGCGAACCCCGTTTTTGGCACAAAAAAGCAGCATAATAAGTGTACAATAATACATCATTACAATGCATCGCTTATTATATATAGTTGTTATCAATAATTCGTCGGTGGTTGAGCTGTGTTTATCTGGAATGCAGTGATATCGTTGGCATGAGCTTGATTGGTAAATAAACTTTATGGAATGGAATGACGCTCCTCAATTAGACCCGCGTGCTGTGCAAGCAACTTCGGTATCTGCACAGGACGAGAATGCGTCTTCTCAAGAGCCGCAGGCACTGAAGATTACTGCGGCTAGTTCAAATCCAAAAATGTTTACACTGCCTTGGGAATTACCACTTTCTCAATGGCCTGCTGATTTATTCGTGAATTTGCCGCGTGGTATTTCTCGCCACGTTGTGCGATTTGTTCACGTTGGCGATGAAGTGTATGCAATGAAGGAAATTACTCGTCAAGTTGCAGAACGTGAGTATGAGCTTTTGCGTAGGCTTCGTAAACTTGAGTTGCCTACAGTTACTCCTATAGCTGTTGTTGCAGGACGCCATGACGCTAATGGTGAAAAGCTTGAGGCAATGTTAGTTACGAAACATTTGAAGTTCTCACTACCATATCGTGCATTATTTGCTCGTACGTTGCGTCCGGATACTGCAGAGCGCCTTATCGATGCGCTTGCTGTTCTTATGGTGCGCTTGCATCTTTCTGGCTTCTATTGGGGCGATGTATCGCTTTCCAACGTGCTGTTTTTGCGAGATGCAGATGCTTTTTCTGCATTCCTAGTTGACGCAGAAACTGGTGATTTGCATGGAAGTTTAACAGAAGGTCAACGAGAATACGATATCGATTTAGCTCGAACCAACATTATTGGTGAGCTTATGGATTTGAGCTCCGGTCAGCTTTTACCGACAGAAGTAGATGAAATCAGTATAGGCAATCGTCTAGTAGATCGCTATCATTCGCTTTGGAGTACGCTTACTGACGTTGATAAGTTCAGTCCTGATGAGATGTGGCGAATTGAACGTCGTGTTAATCGTCTAAATGAGCTTGGTTTCGATGTTGATGAGTTGGAGATGAAGACTTCAGAAGATGGTCGAAGGGTTTTGGTTCGACCTCGAGTTGTGGATGCTGGCTATGCTTCCCGCAAGCTTCTTCGTCTTACTGGATTGGATGTTCAAGAGAATCAGGCTCGAAGGCTGCTAAACGATTTGGATGCATATCGCACTTCTACATGGCGTCAAGGTGAAGAGCTGGAAATCGTCGCAACTGATTGGATGCGTGAAATTTTCGAGCCAACAGTTCGTATGATACCTCCTGAATTCCGTTCGCAAATTGAACCAGCTCAGTTCTTCCATGAAGTGTTGGATCATCGTTGGTTTATGGCAGAAAAAGTTGGCCATGACGTTGCTATGCAAGATGCTGTGACAAGCTATATTAAAAATGTGCTTCCTCAGTACAAAATGGATAAGCATGTTCTTGCTGCTATTAATGCAGATGCTGATTCTGGCGTTGTGGATGATGAATACACGTATTCTTCTCCAGCACCTGTAGGTCACGATATAGATGAAGATGATCAAGATGCTAGTGTTTGGGCAAGTTGAGTATTGTGTTATATAAGTAATTAGCTAATTCTCAATAAGTACGGCATTGATTGCCGTCTTTGATTTTAAGTGAATTTTTCGTCGGGGAGTTCAACTCCCCGTTTTTTTTATTGCAGTTTACTCGCTTACCCTAAATTTGGGTATAAAAAAGTGCCCCCTGTGGGACTCGAACCCACAACCCAAGACTTAAAAGGACTCTGCTCTGCCAATTGAGCTAAAGGGGCAACAAATGCTAAGTGTACTACATTCAATCGACGAAGTGAATATCGTGTTAACTTATGCGTGTTACATATATTTATTGCAGTATTCCGAGTGACTCAAGTTTTGCTTTTATTTGTGTTGCTGATGGCTCAACCATAAAAGTATTATCTGCAAAAGTAACAACTGGAATATGCTTTTGATTGCTAATTTCAATCGCTTTTTCTTCAGCACCCTCTTCTGTTTCAATATCGTGCCAAACGAATGCCACACCATACTGGATTAGCGCAGCTTTCGCACGTTTGCAATCTCCACACCAATCTGCACCGTATACATTTACGGTAGGCTGATCTGACATAAAATCCTCCTCAATGATTTTGTGAATTCAAATTTTGCGTAATAAATAGCTCGTGCTATTTATTACTACTTTTACTAGTGTAATAGATGCAGGTGTACCTAAGCATATTGACGTTGAAGTGTAACAAAGATGAGAAAAAATAGTGAAATATATTGCTAGTGTCCCTTGACTTTCATAGTCTTGATGTCATGAATATGGTTATGGATATGAACATGCTAATTTGGTTTGCGGCTGCGGCTGTTGTTATTGTCATCTTATTAGTAACAGTTGCAGTGATTTTGCGCATTCACAGCAATAGTCATGGACCAGTAATTCCTGAAAGCGTTGATAGTGCAATCGATACAAGCAAAACTAAAGCGCGTGGAACAAAAAAATCTGAAAAACAGATAGAAAGTAACGTCGCTGTTGTACCTAATGAAGAAGTAAAGTCTGAATTATTGCCAGAAAGTACTTCTTCGCGTATTAAACGTCTTCGCGAACGTTTGGCTCATAGTGCAAATCCATTTGGTCGTGCATTGTTTAATATCATAAGCAAGGACCATCTTTCGGAAGAAGATTGGGAAGATGTAGAAGATACTCTTCTTATGGCCGATGTTGGTTCTCGAGCTAGTGAAGAATTAGTAGAAGATCTACGCAAAGATGCACGCATTGCTGGTACCTCTAATTCAGAAGATGTGCATTCAGCATTGCGTACGAAACTATTGAAAATAGTAGATGAAGACGCTGATCGACGCTTAAATGTAGATAAATCAGATGCGCATCATCCTAGCGTTATTATGATGGTCGGCGTTAATGGCACCGGTAAAACCACTACTGCTGGTAAATTAGCGCGATTGTTTATTGCCAAAAAACGTTCAGTAATGTTTGCTGCAGCAGATACTTTTCGTGCGGCTGCAGCTGATCAACTTGAAACTTGGGCGTCTGCAGTAAGCGTGCCAGTTGTTCGTGCAAATAAAGATGGTGCTGATCCTGCTTCTGTTGCTTTTATTGCTGCGAATAAGGCAAAAGAAGAGCAAACTGATTTATTGATTGTAGATACTGCTGGTCGTTTGCAGAATAAAGCAAATTTAATGGAAGAGCTTGGCAAAATTCGTAGGGTTATAGAAAAAACTATGCCTGTTGATGAAGTATTGCTGGTATTGGATGCTACTACTGGTCAAAATGGCATGTCTCAAGCAAAAGTATTTGCTGAAGCTATTGGCATTACGGGCGTAGTCCTTACTAAGCTTGATGGTTCCGCTAAAGGTGGAATTGTTATAGCTGTACAGCGTGAACTTGGTGTACCGGTTAAGCTAGTAGGTCTTGGCGAAGGACCAGATGATTTAGTGCCGTTTGATGCTCAAAGCTTCGTAGACGGTTTGCTCGCTTAATGCTGAGCATTGATGTAGTTGCATGAGTGGTAGTTTTTAATGTTCCACTAAAGTCTTTATGAGTTTTGGCTATAAGAGTTTCTCGGTACAATAGTTATATAAAGTAATACTTAAGCTGCAATGATGTTATTGTTGCGCTGTTTCAAATAATTGAGGTGAAAAATGACCACAATGGATCCGCAATGGGCATTGTTGGCTGGCGCGTTGGTGTTTATTATTACGCCGGGTATTGCCCTGTTCTATGGAGGCCGTGAACGCGCTACTTCCATGGTGAATATGATGATGCTTTCAGCTGGCGCTATTGCTGTAACCACACTGGTTTGGACGCTGTGGGGATGGTCGTTAGCTTTTGCTGGCAAAGATATGGCTGGTGGTGTTATAGGTGATCCATTGAGTGGTTTGCTATTCCGTGATTCGATGGTGGCAGATCATGGTGTGTTTACGTCTATGGACGCAAATTCCGGATTATCTGGCGGCATTCCTGCAGCTTTTCGTTTAGCATGTGCTGTTGTTGCAGTAGCGCTTATTACTGGAGCTCTAGCCGGTCGAGTGCGTTACGCTATTTGGCTTATTTTCGTAGCTGTGTGGATTACTTTAGTATTCGCTCCATTAGCACATATGGTGTGCGGTGGTGGATTGCTTTCGCCTAATGGTGCTATTTCACAGGCGTTAGGTATTTCAGTGCATGACTTCGCAGGTGGCTCTATATTGCATATTGCTGCGGCTGTTTCGGCTTTTGCAATTGTTATGATTATTGGCGGACATGCTCACTTCCCTCTTAAGCGTTTTGTTTTGCATATTAAGAATGTTGCGCATACGAGTGGCAATGCTAATTCTGGAGCTACTAATTCGCGTAATCCTAAAAGTCGTTTATCGCGCGCATTGTGGGCTGATGTTGAGCATGCTAAAAATGCTGCTAGTGAGACTGTTGTCTCTCCAGTTGCTACAGTGACTGAGGTTGCTGCTGAATCCACTGCAACGCAGTCAGCCGTTGAAAATGGTGTTGCTGCTCGCCATCCGCATAATGTTCCTTTCGTTATGCTTGGCGTTTTCTTGATTTGGTTCGGTTGGCTTGGGTTAATGATTGGTTCTTCTGCAGGCGTTCCTGGAGTTGCAGGTTATGCTTGGGTGAGTTCCACAATAACTGCTTCTGCTTCAATGCTTGCCTGGGGTGTGACTGAACGTTTACACTCTGGATGCTTTACTGCTTTGGGAGCTGCGTCTGGTGTTATGGCTGGATTGGCTGCAAGTGCTGCAGCCGCGGATGTTATTGCTCCATTGTGGGCTTTAGTTTTGGGTGTTCTTTCTGGTGTTATTACTTCTCTAGTGACTCACTCTCGTACTTTTGTGCGCTACGATGGTGCCTTGCATGTAGTTAGCGTGAATGGTGTTGCTGCGCTTATTGGTGTGCTTGCAGTAGGCTTATTTGCTGATGGTTCTGGATTACTCGCTGTTGGTGATTGGCATCAGTTAGTTGCACAACTGTGCTTAATTGGGATTACGGTGCTTTATGCAGGTGCTGTAACTGCAGTATTAGCTTTTGTTCTTGAAAAGCTTTTTGGATGGCGTATTTCGGAAGCTAAGGAACGTAAGGGCGTTGATTTGGTTGATCAAGGAGAGCGTGCTTACGATTTTTCTTCTATTGCACAAAGTCATGATGGCGCTGTAGTTGCTGTTGCAGATGATGATGCAAATAAAACTCAAATGGCTGTTCTTACTTCTGTTGATATTGATATGGGTGAAAACGAGGTTGAACAATCTGATTTTATGGTTAATCAATCTGAGGCAAATCCTGAGCAAGGCGATTCTGAGGTTGATTCTAAATCTGAAGTTGAGCAAAAAGAGTCTTCTTCTGAAGAAGAGTTTGAAACTGTAAAAAAAGATGAATCATCGCAAAAGAATAAAAAAACAGAAAAACGAAATAATAGTGCTAAAGAATAGACGCATGTGCGTAAGCGCTATGATTTAGCAGCAAGTTCGAATTATGTTGGTATAAACCGCATGTCTTATCTAAGATATGCGGTTTTGCTATTTTTGCTAATTTAAAATCAAGTTTTTTTAATGAATAACTTATTTTTAGTGAATAAGTTATTCATATGACACGCACGAATTGCTTGATGTGGATAAAAAAGATAAGTTATCCACATTTTAGGCGTGTCTACGTGGATATCGCACAAATTTATCCACATAGTGGGGATAACATTGTGGATATCCTGCGGATAACTTTTTAAAATAATATTTTTATTTGCGATTTACGCATATTTGTGTTACTTCACTCGCAATTGCTTTTGCATAAAATTTGTTAGCATATTGCAATTTTCTTTTATGCAAGCGTGACAAAGTAGCAGTAGAATGAAGCATTATGACAAATCAAAAGTTGGACAACCAGAACAAAAAAGACGTACTGCGCAATATTTGGCTACTAGCTGTACCGACTTTTGGACAGCTCATATCTGAGCCGGCATTTGTACTCATTGACACTGCTATTATTGGTCATATTGGCAAAAGTGCTCTAGCGGGTCTTTCTATTGGATCAACGGTACTTCTTACTACTACAGGTCTCTGCTTATTTTTGGCTTACAATACAACTTCACAGGTTGCGCGTCTCTTAGGCGCAGGTAAGCGTCGAGAAGGTTTTAGCATTGGTATGGATGGGTTGTGGCTTGCATTATTGCTTGGCATAATTCTTACAGTCATACTTATTTTCGCCGCTGAACCGTTATGTTACGCAATAGGCGCGCGTGGCTCTACGTTGCAAAATGCTATTGTTTACACACAAATGGTTATGCCTGGATTGCCTGCGATGTTGCTCGTGTATGCAGCAAATGGCATATTTCGCGGTCTTTGCAACGTGCGCATAACATTATTTGCTGCTGTAAGTGGAGCTGTTCTAAATACCATTCTCGATGTAATCGCAGTATTTGGTCTCAATATGGGAATCGCTGGTTCTGGTATTGCAACAATGATTGCGCAATGGTACATGGGACTTGTTCTCACTATTCCTGCAGTTATTTGGGCTACTCAAAGTGGTGCGCGTCTCAAACCGCATTTCCAGCATATTCTACATTCTGCTGGAACTGGTATGCCTTTGTTTGTTCGTACACTTGCATTGCGCGTGTGCATGGTAGCTACGGTTGTTACTGCGACTCATCTCGGTACTAATACTCTCGCCGCGTATCAGGTTGCTAACTCTTGTTGGAATTTTGTTATGAATATTTTAGATGCAATTGGTATTGCTGCGCAGACTATTGTTGCTGCAGCACTAGGTGCAGGCTGTCGTAAGCGCGCAGGAATGATTACGCGTATTTGTGCTCAAGTGGGAGCTGTAAGCAGCGTAGGAGTCGGTTTATTCATGATTTTCGTGGGTTGGAGTTGCGCGCCACTATTTAGTCAGCATACAGATATCCAGTTTTTAATTTCTGTAGGTATGACAATATTAGGATTGTTCTTGCCTCTTGCTGGATGGATGTGGGCACTAGATGGCGTATTAATTGGCGCAGGCGATCACCGTTACTTAGCAAAAGCTTGCTCAGTAATGGCTGCTGTGTATTTAACATTTTTGGCGCTCACAAGCGTTTTTGATGTCGTCGTCGACGCTAATGACGTGGTAAGAACTATTACTTTATGGGTTGTTTTAAATGCTGTTTATATTGGGGGGCGTGCAATAGGCAATAGTTTGCGCATAAGAAATGATACGTGGATGGACTCTGCGCTAAAAATGTAAATAAAGTTTTGTGTTAATACATTTACGTTTTTTCATAATACGTGCGCGCGTTTATACTCGTTTTTATGGCAGATAATGATATGTGGCAATCTACTAAAGGCAATGTTATCCGCGTAGGGAGCAATCGTGGTGGCAATGGTGACGCCTCTGCATATGGTTCTGGCGTTGCAAATCGTGGTGCTGAAGTAGGTGCTACGTTGTTTGATCGTGTGCCTCCTCACGATGTCGATGCAGAAATGGCTGTGCTTGGCGGAATGCTTATGAGCAAAGATGCTATTGGCGAAGTGTCTCAATTGCTTGAAACATCAGATTTTTATTTACCGCAGCACCAAACAATTTATGATGCTATTCTTACGCTTTTCGCTGGCTCACAGCCTGTTGATGTTGTGCTTGTAGCTAACGAATTAATGAAAGATGGAAATCTCGATAAAGTTGGCGGAGCTGACTATTTGCACAGCCTAGTAGCTTCTGTGCCAACAGCCGCAAACGCAATGTACTACGCAGATATTGTGCACCAAAATGCTGTTCTTCGTAACGTTATTACTGCTGGCACAAAAATTGCGCAAATGGGCTATTCTGCTTCCGGAGCGCAAGCAGAAGATATTGTAAATCTTGCGCAATCAGAAGTGTATGAGATGAGTGCCGGCAAAGTGCGTCAAGATTACGTTGCTATTGGCCCAGTTTTGCAAAATACTCTTGATCAGCTCGATAAAATGCAAAATCATGAACTTGAGCAAGGTGTGCCGACTGGATTTAGAGATATTGACGAAGTTACTCAAGGTTTGCAGCCTGGTCAAATGATTGTTGTTGCTGGTCGTCCGGCTATGGGTAAGTCAACACTTGGCATTGATTTCGCTCGTTCAGCAGCACTGCACCACAATATGACGTCTATTGTGTTCTCTCTAGAAATGAGCAAAGTGGAATTGGCTCAGCGCATTATTGCTGCAGAAACTAATATTCCGCTTGCTGCTATGCGAAGAGCGGAAGATATTACTCCGGATCGTTGGAATACTCTTAATACTTTTTGGACAAAAATGCAAAACGCTCCGCTTTTTATTGATGACAGTCCAAATATGAGCTTGATGGAAATTCGCGCAAAATGCCGTCGTTTGAAGCAAACTAATGATCTGAAACTGGTAGTTATTGATTACCTTCAGCTGATGAGTTCCGGCAAGCGCGTGGAAAGCCGACAGCAGGAAGTTTCGGAATTCTCACGTGCGCTTAAGTTGCTTGCAAAAGAGCTTGAAGTGCCAGTTGTGGCATTGAGCCAGCTTAACCGAGGGCCGGAAATGCGAAACGACAAGAAACCACAGCTTTCAGATTTGCGCGAATCTGGTTCTATTGAGCAGGATGCTGACGTTGTGTTCCTAGTGCATCGCCCTGATTTTTACAATAAGGAAGATCGCCCAGGCGAAGCAGATATTATTATGGCAAAGCATCGTAACGGCCCTACTGACACGTTTAATCTTGCCTTCTTGGGTGCAACTTCCAAGTTCATGGATATGCCGCAAGACTACCAGCAGTAAGGGGTGTGATTTAGTATGTCAAGCCGCGACCATGAATCGCATAAAAAGTTGCGTCAAAATTTGCATAAGCATTGGTACAGTTTTGCAATGCCTGCTGTTGGTAAACTTGTTTGCGCTCTTTCTAGGGTGCTACATCATGGCGGAAGCGCATTGCCGGGGAAAGTTATTGAGAGCCTTGATTCCGGCTTTCTAGCGCGTACTCTTGCATCATTGCCATACGGAATAGTTCTTATTTCCGGAACTAATGGCAAAACTACCACAACGCGTATGGTAACTTCTATGCTGCGTGACGCAGGGCTTAATGTATTTACTAATCCAACCGGTTCAAACTTTACTAGAGGAGTAGTGGCATCTCTTGCAAAAATAATGCCGGCTTTTGGCACAAAATTAAATGCGGATATTGCAGTTTTAGAGCTCGACGAAGCGTACGCAGTGCATTTTGTAAATCAAATCAAGCCTCGTTATTCTTTATTGCTAAATGTTATGCGAGATCAGCTCGATCGATTCGGCGAAATTGACACAACTGCAAAACTATTAAGCAATGTAGCTGCAGCAACTGAAGGAACGGTAGTGCTAAATCGCGAAGATTCACGTATTTGCGCGCTTGCAAAAGTTGTTCCTTCCGGGACTTGTGTGCGGTATTTTGGTTTGGATGACGCAGTAAAAAGCATGTTCCCAACGGATGATGATTTGCACAATACTGCTGAAAAAAGCGAAAATTGCAAAGATACTGCAGAAAGCAAGGCTAACAATCTTCCTAAAGCAGACGTTGTGCTTTCAAAAGTTGGAGACCATGAGGCCGAGTTTATACTTGATGGCAAGAGTAAAACCACATCTGTAAAACTCGACGGCGCTTACAACATTTTCAACGCTGCTGCAGCTGCAACAGTAGTTCGCGCTATATTAGCGGATGCTACAAAACAAAATTCTGCGCTGCAAAAATTCGACGACGACGCGCTTATGGAAGCGATTTCGCACGTAACTCCTGCTTTTGGTAGAGGAGAAGTAATTGAAGTTAATGGCGCTCCTGTTGAGCTTGTTTTAGTGAAGAATCCTATTGGTTTTAGACTTGCGATTGCTTCGGACCATCCACAAAATCACGATACCATGATTGCAATTTGTGACGAATACGCTGACGGTAGAGATATGAGCTGGCTGTGGGACGTTGATTTTGCAAGCTTTAGCGGCACTGGAGTTGCGTGTGTTTCGGGCACTCGCGCATGGGATATGGCTTTGCGGTTGCAATACGATAAGGTTGAGGCTCGCAATGTGAATACGGATTTGGAAGAAGATGCTAAAGCTTTTGTAAATGGCGATTTTAGTGGCAATACTAAAAATGCTAAGCGCATATATTGCACGTATACTGCTATGCTTCGCGTGCGCGCTGCTTTAGCACAACTTGCGGAAGTTAAAGACGTTGGAGTTGGGAAGTAATTGTCATGAATGGTTCCAGTGATATTAGTAAAGCAAATGCTACTTTTGAAGAAAATCGCGTGCTAGATATTGTGTCGTTGTACCCGAAAGACATGAATATTTACGGGGACTACGGGAATGTGCTTACAATTATGCGCCGAGCGGAATTGTATGGCTACGAGCCTGTGCTACGCGAGTACAATGTTGGCGATTTATGGCCAGAACACGTGGATATGATTCTTGGTGGCGGTGGTCAAGATCATGGTCAAAGTAGAGTCACTGAAGATTTATTTGCGCGAGCAGACGCGATTCGTGGGCTTGCAAAAGATGGCGTTCCAATGCTTATGATTTGTGGTCTTTACCAGCTTTTTGGAGAGTATTTTGAAACCGTTGATGGTCAAAAGCTTAAAGGAATTGAAATACTTGGCGAGCATACGGTTGGTCAAGACGTGCGCATGATTGGAAATCTTGTGGAGCATAGTGCCGATTTTGGCGATATTGTGGGATACGAGAACCATTCTGGGCGCACAAGCTTGGAAGATGGCACGCTGCCACTTGGCTCGGTTGATAGTGAAAATTGCGGTAACAATGGCAAAGATCACACGGAAGGAGCGCGCAAATACAATGTTATTGGAACGTATATGCACGGCTCAGTTTTGCCGAAAAATCCGCGTCTGGCTGACTTTTTAATTCGTACCGCTGCACAAAATCGTTACGGCGAATTTTCGCCAAAGCAAACTGATGCTCAACGCGCGGAGCTTGCGAAACTAGACGAATTAGCAGAGCGCGCTCGCGAAGTGGCCGTAACTCGTCCTCGGTAAGAGATTTATCTGCGCTAAAATTTGTTAACGCTAAACACAAAAGCCTGCTGAACTTGCAAAGTGTTGCAAATCAGCAGGCTATTTTGTAGTTTTTGATTCTAGTTTTCGCTTGATTTGGTGAGTGTATTAATCAATCAAACCATACAAGCGGTCGCCAGCGTCGCCAAGACCTGGAACGATATAAGCTTTGTCGTTCAAATGCTCGTCAACAGCGCAAACAACAACCTTAAAATCGATGGAAGGATCAAGTTCCTTCTCCAAGCGCTCTAAGCCTTCTGGGGCTGCCAAAATGTTAATAGCAGTAACATCCTTAGCGCCGCGCTCAGCCAAATAATGCGTAGCGGCAATAAGAGTGCCACCAGTGGCAAGCATTGGGTCAAGAAGGAAGCATTGACGACCGGTCAAATCTTCTGGCAAACGGTTGGCATAAGTGACAATGTCGAGCGTCTGCTCGTCGCGCTTCATGCCAAGGAATCCAACCTCAGCGGTTGGAAGAAGGCGAGTCATGCCATCGAGCATGCCAAGACCAGCGCGCAAAACCGGCACAACCATTGGGCGTGGGCGGTTCAAATGCTTGCCAGTCATCTTGCAAATAGGAGTTTCAATCTCGCGATCGCTAACTTCCAAATTACGGGTTGCTTCGTATGCTTCGAGGGTTACCAATTCGGAAACCAACTCGCGGAAAATATTAGAAGGTGTATTCTTATCACGCAAAACGGTGAGCTTGTGGTCCACCAGCGGATGATGTAAAACATGAAGATCCATACCTTCTAGGGTAATGCAAGCATGGCATGTTAAGCTATCGGCGTGCCGTTATTTTTGCGCAAAATATAAACAAATGTGAGTAAAAATATATATTTTATCTAAAATTAGCTAGCAAAATCTAAAAACTAAAACTAAAACTAAAACTTAAAATTCAAGATTCAGAACAGAAACGATACTGACTTGCGAAAGCGCCTGTCGGCGCAAACGCCGCTCGCAGCGGCAAAAAATGGAGCCCGGGGCTTAAACACAAGCCAGCATCATTTTGAGTATACCTTGTTTTCTATTTTCACGCGCCGCACAATTTTAATCGCAAATAATTTATTCCAACTTTTCTGCGCGCCATAATTTCGCTCCATGAGCAAAAGATAACGAAAGTGCGTGCATATTTGCTGAGATATGCAAAACTTTTGCAATTTTCTGCGTGTGCATTGTATTTGCTTGTTTGTCTAACTTTTTTGCGTAAACTTGCATTCCGCGCGCAATAATCGAAGTAAAAGCTGAAGATCGGTAAAGCGCTACAGCAAAATCGCCTGTAAAAGCACCAGAAAGAATAGAATCTGCAAGTCGCGCAATATCTTCTCCTGTAGGAGCTTCGTCAATTCCTGTAATAGCGGATGCGCTTGTTGTTTCAGGTTCGCCAAGACTCCAGTACTCAGCGTAAGCTTCGCGCTGTTTTCGTAGCGACATGCGCAATAAATAAAGTCGCCACAACATTCCAGGAATAGACTCTGCTTCCGCATGGCTCCACAAATCTGCAATAACTTCAATGCCCTCATTTTCAACCAAATTCAGCACGCGCTCAACAATTTCCGGCGACTGCGTTTTATGAACGCGGTTAAGCAGAACGGCGGCGGAGGTGTGGCTAATTTCGTTTACAACCTGCGGATCCGTGCCGCCTTCAATCTGCGTGAGCATTGCAGGATCCATTTGTGCAGGTCGGCTTGGGCGGGCAGAGCCTGTAGGACTTGGCATAAAAGCAGATCTGCTTGAATGAATAGAACTCGATTGCGAATTTAAACTAGTAGACACTTGGAAGAACCTTTTCAATATCAATAATGCGAGCGCCTTTAGGGGTACTAATTATGTGCAAAACTATTGCGCTTCCCGTAGGCATGTATGGAGATTTTTGGCTGAGTATGCGCTTGTGTGCTCGAGGCTTTGTTATTTCGCGCAAATAATCGAAGAAAGTGCCAATCACTGGGCGGTGCAGGCACATGACTGTTGCTTTGTTGGTAGCGATTGCGTTGCTAGCTGCGCTTGTATTTTGTGTGTGGCACTCAAGATTTTGTATTTCGTTTATAAGCACAGACAATGTAGATTTTGGTTGTTTCTCGTGATGGTCTTCAGTAAGTTCCGCAACCTGTTCTATTTGAAGTGAAGAGTCGTGTGCAAAAGCCGCAACCGTTTCAACGCAACGCTTCCAAGGTGACGATATGATTTTATTCGGCGCGTAGCAGGCAAGCTCGCGTCCTAGAGCGTATGATGCGGCTGCTCCAAGAGGTGTGATTGGTCGAGTCGCTTCGCTTCCTTGCCAAGTTTTTCGAGACTCAGCTTTTCCGTGACGCACTAGAAGCAACGTGCTGTATTCTGCTTTACCTGCGTGGAGCTTTTCTAAGAAAGCGTCTAGCACTTCACGGTCGCTATCGTGCGTAAGCTTTTTTCGCGCTTGAGAAGGAGTAAGCCATAAAACATTGCCAATTTCAGTAGGTTTTGCTGGCTTAATTGGTCCGAAAGCAGGGAGACGCTTTGCTGCAGTTGGCTTGTCGATTAAGCGCATCATCCAGTAGTGGATTCGCTTTATTACTTCCGGCTGAGAATTGCGATTTTGGCTGCTATTTGATGAGCTGTTCTTGGAAGATTTTTTGCCTTCGCGCTCAAGCGGATACTCTATTTTGGCAATGTGTGGGCCTAGTGTGACTGAATATCCTGTTTCTTCTCCAACTTCGCGCACGGCTGTGTGGCGATGCGATTCGTTTGGCTCATTCTTTCCTTTTGGCCAGCTCCAATCGTCATATTTAGGACGGTAGACTAGGCAAAGCTCAAAATCGTCGTCGCTAGACTTTATTGCGCTGATTGGCTTATTCGCATGGTTTGGATTTATTGCATTGCTGCCTGTTTTTGTCTCTTCATCTGCATTTGAGCTGTTTGTAGTATTGCGCTTGCGATAAATAATTCCGCCAGCTGCTTCAACGTATTGCGTCGTTACTGCACTCATATTCACTATTTTAGCGGTTTTCTTTCGCAATTTTTAGTTGTGCTTGGTTATTTATTGCAATTCGATTATTTGCTCATTTGGTTAGAATCAATTTAGTTGCTGATTTTTGTATATTTGCGCTGCTTACGTTTATCACAGTCATGACTGTGATATAAGTGTTGTTACAGTCATTTTTCTCGTTCGTAACAGTGATTTTCGTATACATGACTGTCATTTTTTGATTTTGAACGTGATTGGCTATATTTTGACAGTGATCTTATGTATTTTGACCGAGATGCGTAGATCTATGACAGTCATTCTGGCTTCCGCGACTGTGATACCACAAGTTATGACTGTGATACAGATGTGCTGAGTAAGTCAGATATTTTGTTATATAACCCAAAATTCCTAAAACTGGCAAATTATGGCGTAAAAAACTTCCTAAAACTGACAAATGGTGCTGTAGAAATTTCGGCTATTGCCGGAAATGCTTGAGATTTAGCCAGATTATAAAGGGTTAATAAACACAACAAGAGCCAGAAACATGTTACTGAATCTGGCTCTTGCTTATTGTTTATTAGTTATTTGCGATTAATTCGCGCCGCGAGGCTTGCGCGTGTGAGTATGAATCAAGTAAGCCTGGCTGTCAACGAGCGGACGGCCTTCCTTATCACGAGAATGCAAGGTATACGTGCCGTCGCCATCCATCCACCACGAAACAGTTGAATCAGCCATTTGCAAATCAATATACTGAATTAATGCTTCAACTTGATCAGGCGCAGTAATGCGAACTAGGGTTTCAACTCGACGATCAAGATTGCGGTGCATTAAATCAGCCGAGCCAATCCACACTTCTGGACCACTTGCAGGACCGTCACCAATCTGCGGGCCACAAGAATTAGCGAACGCGTAAATACGGCTGTGCTCAAGGAATCGACCAAGAATAGAACGAACGCGAATATTCTCACTCAATCCCTCAATGCCAGGCTTCAGTGAGCAAATTCCACGCTCAACAATATCAATCTTCACGCCAGCTTGAGAAGCACGGTATAAAGCGTCGATAGTTTGCTCATCAACTACGGAATTGACCTTAATCTTAATCCACGCTTCCTTGCCAGCAAGAGCTGCGGCTTCCTCGCGGCGAATACGCTGAATAATGCCAGTGCGAACGGTTCGTGGAGCTACAAGTAAGCGATGGAAGCTTGACTTTGGGGCATAACCGGAAAGCTGGTTAAACAAGCGAGTCAAATCCTGTCCGACTACAGGATCGCAAGTAAGCAACCCCAAATCAGTGTAAAGGCGAGCAGTCTTAGGATTGTAATTACCTGTGCCAACGTGGCAGTAGCGACGCAACCCTTCTGCTTCTTGGCGTACCACGAGTGAAAGCTTGCAGTGAGTCTTCAAACCAACAATGCCGTACACAACGTGAACGCCTGCGCGCTCAAGCTTACGAGCCCAAGCAATATTTGCGTCTTCGTCAAATCGTGCCTTAATCTCAACCAGCGCAAGTACCTGTTTGCCAGCGTGAGCTGCGTCAACAAGAGCGTCAATAATTGGCGAATTGCTAGACGTTCGATACAAAGTTTGCTTAATTGCAAGCACTTTTGGATCTGCAGCAGCCTGCGCGAGGAATGCCTGTACAGAAGTAGAGAACGAATCGTAAGGATGATGCAGCAAAATGTCATGCTCGCGAATAGAAGCGAAAATATCTTGAGCGTGGCTAGTTTCAACTTCCGCAATCTGACGGTTCGTAGTAGGAATAAACGGACGATACTTCAAATCTGGGCGGTCAAGCGCCTGCAATTCAAACAATACCGTCATATCAAGCGGCGAAGGCAAGCGATAGACTTCCTCAGGGCTTACGCGAAGTTGATTTGCAAGAAGCTGAGAAAGGAATGGGCTGGCCTCGTTAGAAATTTCCAAACGAATTGGCGGTCCAAAGCGGCGGCGAAGAAGTTCCTTCTCCATAGCGTTAAGCAAGTTTTCTGCATCGTCTTCCTCAACGTCAATATCTTCGTTACGCGTAACGCGGAAAGAGCGAGCTTCCTTAATAATCATTCCTGGGAAAAGTGATTCCAAGTGTGCTGCAATCAGCTTTTCCATAGTGATGAAGCCGTAGCGCTCTTCGCGACCTTCTTCGTCTGTTAAATCGTCAACTGGTACAAGGCGATTCAAATTATCTGGAATTTTTACGCGCGCAAAATGCGACTTTCCAGAATTTGGATTTTCGACGATAACAGCCAAGTTAATAGACTTGCCGGAAATGTATGGGAATGGGTGAGCAGGATCCACTGCAAGAGGCGTAAGAACAGGGAATACTTGCTTTTTGTAGTAATCAGACAAACGTGCTTTTTCTGATTCTGTAAGCTTATCCCAGCTGAGCAACACAATGCGCTGTTTGGCAAGCTCAGGAAGAATGTGCTCAATAACATAGTGAGCGTGCTCATCTTGACGGCGGTGAGTTACTTCACTAATAGCGCGCAATTGCTGACGAGGGCTTAAGCCGGATGCTGCAGTTACTGCTATTCCAGAATCTATTCTGCGCTTTAATCCTGCAACTCGAACCATAAAGAATTCGTCGAGATTTGACGCAAAGATAGCAGCAAAATTAGCGCGTTCAAGAAGTGGCAAATCTGTATTCTGAGCCAACTCGAGCACGCGACGATTGAACTTCAACCAGCTTAATTCTCGGTCGAAGAAACGATCTTTTGGCAACGGTAGCTCACCCTCACGAGCTTCACGCTTTTCTGCCTTTTCATCTTCGGCGATGTGTTCGGCAATTTGACCGCGCAGTATCGCCTTTGAGGGAGCGTCAAAAATTTGTACCATATTCTGTAATTGTATGCGTTGCAAGGGAAGTGCGCGACTGAGTGTCGATTTTATTGCTTGCTTTGCGCTCTAAAAATATCTTGCGACACGCCGGAGTGTGTCTCATGCGAACGTAATTTAACATGATAACCTTTGCATGTTCACAAAATGCCGCAAGAGTTGCGATTTTTCGTGTGCAATTGAACAGTAGTGACAATATGTTAACAAAGGCTAATTTGCTCTTTACTATTAGGCAAAAAACGATGATAATAATAATTACAAAAACAAAAAAGAGATAGCGGTAACCCACAAAAGTGTATGGATATGAAATCCGTGGACGTTGGACGGGATATTTAAGACTTTAACCGTTGCAACGAGGATGTTGTGAAGATGAAACCGCAGATATTGTTTTTGTAGATAAGAGGCTCGCCAAGGTGGCGGGCCTCTTTTGGTGTGAGGGCGATTTTACTATTTACGCAGACTGTCGCGCGTATAAGGGAAACTATCAAAGAATAAATGTTGGAATTCATTTTCTTAGCTTCTTTGAAAATGAGAATATATTGTGTTCCATGCTGTGCTAATCGCAATTGCGAGTTGTTGGACGATTGTTAAGCGACGAGTCGTTATTTATACGCGTGATTACGTGTGTGGAGTTTGAAACAAGTAAGAAGGATCGAAGGACCATGCAACATTCGTTTATGGCAATGTTGGCTGCAGAATTTATTGGCACTGCTATTCTCATGATTTTCGGAAACGGTGCTGTAGCAAACGTTGAATTAAAAAATACTAAAGGACACCATGCTGGCTGGCTAAATATTGCTATGGGCTACGGTTTTGGCGTGATGTTCCCAGTGCTCATGTTTGGCGGAATCTCAGGTGCGCATATCAATCCTGCTATGACAATTGCGCAAGCTGTAAACGGCATGTTCCCGTGGGCTAACGTTGCGCCTTATATTGTAGCTCAGCTTTTAGGCGCGCTGGTTGGTCAGCTTATTGTGTACGTAACTTATTTGCCGCATTACAACGAAACTGAGGAGTCAGAAGCAATTCTTGGCACTTTCTGCACTACGGATGCGTATAACAACAAAATTAACTACCTCCTTAACGAGTTCTTCGGCACGCTTGTGCTTGTTTTAGCTGCACTTTGCTGCCTTACTTCTCCTTGGGGTGAGAAGAATTTGGCTGGCGCTTCAATCGTCGTTGGCTTCGTTGTTTGGGGCTTGGTGACTTCTATGGGTGGTCCAACTGGTCCTGCTTTGAATCCTGCTCGTGATCTTATGCCGCGTTTGCTTCACGCAATTTTGCCAATTCCGCACAAGGGATCTTCTCGCTGGGGTGAAGCGTGGATTCCAGTTATTGCTCCTATTGCCGGCGCAATCTTGGGTGTGGTTATGTATAAGTCGTTATTTGCATAAAACATTTGCTTTTAACTGTGATTGATTGCGGTTTATTGCGATTGTAAGAAGCGCGTAATGCTAGTATGAATGCGTTACGCGCTTTTTATTTTGCAAGCTTATGCTTTGCAAGCTTGTGCTTATTAAGAAAAATATTGGAAAAGATTTTAAGAAAGATTTTAAGAAAGATTTTAAGAAAGACGAAATCATGTTTTCAAAGTCAACTATTGCAATTGGTCGTTTTGCGCCGACTCCTTCCGGGCGTATGCATATTGGAAACATGGTAGCAATGTTGGCTGCGTGGCTTTCTGCAAAATCGCAGGGTGGCCACATGCTTTTGCGTTTGGAAGATCTTGATATTGCGCGAATGCCGAAAGATGCTAGCGCGCGAGTTGTTGACGATTTGAAGTGGGCTGGTCTTGATTGGGTTGGTGAGCCTACTTATCAGCATAAGCGCACTGCAATCTACCAAGAAGCTCTTGATGCGTTAGAATCTTTGCAAGATGCTGACGGAAATTCGTTGATTTACCCGTGTTTTTGCTCGCGTTCCGATATTCGTGCAATCGCAGCTCCGCAAGAAGGCGACGGTTTTATACGCTACCCGGGTACGTGCAGAAATCTTCGCAAAACTGCGCAAGGTTTGTCGCAAATCGAAAAGCGTTTGCAAAATAATCAGCAACATTCTTTAAGGCTTGCAGTGCCGCCTGCTGATTCGCTGCAAGCAAATGTGAGTTTTGAAGACGCGATTTTTGGTGTGCAATCTTTTAATATTGATCGCGATTTGGGGGATATGGTGATTCGCCGCGCGGATGGCGTTTTTTCTTATCAGCTTGCTGTTGTTGTTGACGATGTCTTGAGCGGAGTAAATGATATTGTGCGCGGCCGCGATTTGCTTCGTTCGGCAGCGCTTCAAATTTGGATTGGTGAGCTGCTTGAAAAATCGGGATTTTTTGCGGCTTATGGCGTGCACTATGTGCGTCCGCAATTTGCGCATTTACCGCTGATTGATAACGCACAAGGCGAGCGACTTGCAAAAAGTAAGCACTCGCTAGACGTCGGTGCTCTTCGTGAATCTGGCTGGAGTGCCGAGCGCATGATTGGCTATTGCATGTATCTTTTGGGATACAAAAAGCCTGGTCAAAATCAGCCTGTAGATATGAGTGCCGACGATGCTCTCGCGTTGTTTGAAAGCTTTGACACGCCGTGGGATTCTGTTCGCGCAAACCTAGCCGACAAATCCGTGCCCTTCCTCGACTAAACTATGTATTTAGACTGAGAAAAGGAAGGGTTGAAATGAAATTTAGTGAATTGAGTAAAGAAGAGCAAAAAGATTTTGCGGAATATGGCGAGATTATTTCAAAAGAAATGGAAGCAAAATCGGAACCAGATCCAGGAGATCCAACTTTGGATTCTCGTTGGGATCCATCTCGTGAATTGAGCAGATTGAATTATCGCCGTCACGCAATTGAAAAAGAGATAAATAACGCTGTGTACAAAAGCCGCAAAAATGGTCAGTCTTGGAATACAATAGGTCGCGCACTTGGAGTTACTGCAGAAGCTGCACGTCGTAAATATAGTGATAAAATTCCTCAATTAGTGTGACTTTTTTATGAGATTAGATTGGGGCAATAAATGGCATATATGGCGCAAAAAGATTTAGCGAATACTGAGGTTGATTGTGTTCGTGCGCGTCAAATTGCCGACGGCGTGCACAGCGTGCAAGACGCCATTGCTCAAGCCGAATCGCATTATGGTCGCAAAGCTGAGTCGGTTACGCTACTTGCCGCAACTAAAACGCGAGATGTTGGCGAAATTATGGCAGCGCTTAAAGCTGGGGTGAGAGTAATTGGGGAAAATCGCCCACAAGAAATCGTTGCAAAAGCCGAAATTTTACGCGCGGAAGCTGCTAGAGAAGGTTTAAGCGTTGGTGTAAACGGCGAAATTCCGCTCTACTTAATCGGTCAACTGCAAAGCAATAAAATAAACAAAGTTTTACCACTTGCAAATGGTATTCAGTCGGTTGACGGCATTGAACTTGCGCAAAAGATATCTGCTCGCGCGCAAAATTTGGGACTTTGTGTAGACGTTATGTTGGAAGTGAACGTTTCGGGAGAAGCTACGAAATCGGGGTGCGCGCCAGAACGCGCGATTGACGAAGCGTTCGCTATATCTAGTCTTCCGGCACTTAATTTGCACGGATTTATGACGCTTGGAGCGCGCGTGGATGATGAAACAATAGTGAGAAGCGGTTTCGCAAAATTGCGAGAAATTAGAGATTGTGTGAGTAAACAACTCGTGCAAGATTATGATGGAAGCTCTGTAAAATTAGAGCTTTCGATGGGAATGTCTGGTGATTTTGCGTGGGCGATTGCCGAAGGTTCAACAATGGTCAGAATCGGTTCGGCAATCTTTGGCCCACGCGCATTTGTGTAGTGTGCTGCGTAATCTTGAACTATGAGAATTGCACGTTTTTCATATAATGAAGTTCCGCAATACGCTTTCGTTCAAAAAGACAAAGCCGACGGTAAAGATTATTTAGTAGCGCTTGAAGGTCATCCTTTAAGCTCGCAAGGAGTTAAACCAACTGGTAAACGTTACGCGTTGGATGCGGATGGCGTGCGCTTGCTTGTACCTGTAATTCCTTCGAAAGTTTACGGCTTGGCAAAAAATTACGATACACGTTCCGACGATGAGCGCGCTACTTCTTCTGCGGCTTCTTCACATACTGCTGCAGATATGGTGATTTTTACAAAGCCGAGCACTTCTGTAATAGGACCTGACGATCCGATTGTTATTCCTACTTGCTCAAACGACATGAATTTTGAGCCAGAAGTGGCAGTTGTTATGGGCAAAATCGCCAAAAATGTGACGGCAGATACTGCAATGAATTACGTTTTTGGCTTTACATGCGTAAACGACGTAACTTTACGAGATTGCGCAGGAAGCGACCCAATGTGGACGCGCGCAAAAGGTTTCGACACTTCTTGCCCGCTTGGACCTTGGATTACAACCGAGCTAAATTGGCGCGATGCACATATTTCATTTACGCTTAATGGTGAAAATGTGCCAGAAGCGAGTGGCACCACAGCTCGACTTATTCACAGTATTCCTGAGCAAATTGCTGCGATTTCAAGCTTCTCAACGCTTCTTCCGGGAGATGTGATTTTGACAGGAACTCCATACCCGGCTGGGACTTTACGCGCGGGTGACGAAGCTATCGTGCACGTAGATGGCATTGGCTCTTTGCGAAACGTTGTTGTAAGTGAATAAGAGTTAAAGGAAAGGGTGTCTTATTTGTAAGACACCCCTAAGTTTTTCCATAAACTGTAATTTAGCAAATCGTCTACATTTGTGGATTAATTGCAAAATCGCTGAAATGACATCCATCTACTTTCCCAGCAAGAAGATTACTTGTTGTGTTATCAAAATGCACGGTTTGTTGTAGTTTAAAATTCTTTTTGTTAAGAAAATACAATGTAGATTGTGGTGTCTTTTCTCCATTTGCGTTATCTAAAATTGCTATAGCATTTTTAGTGGTTTGCATCCAATATCTTTTTGGATTGAACTTGCTTGAAGTATTTACTGGGATGGTAAATGTAATTTGCGTTTTCCCAGTAATTGTATTAATTTTATACAGCGCGCCTGTGCCTTGGTCGAGTGCTAAGAGCTCGCGATCATTGAGCATTGTCCTATTCCCATATGAAATATTTTCAAAATCGTGTTTTTCCCCATAGTTATAGGCTATGCGCTTATTTTGCAAGGTTAGCGGTATAAAATCGAATTTTCCTGATTGCGTATTCCACCGATTAATACCGTACGTGGTGAAAGTGAATTCAGGATCGTCTTTTTTATATTCCGTTGTGTCTCCAATCGAAATGATGGTGTTGCGAATGCAAGGAGCTGTATCGTTTCCTATCGTAGAAAAACTATGTACCGTCGTTTCAGAATTTTTGAGTATATGTTTTATGGGTATTGAATCTTGGAGTTTTTTTATTACGAATCCATTTGTTCCATTAAAACTATTAGTTCCATTGTCGCTGGGGCTAATGGTGTACGTGCCACTCTCGCAAGCGCTCGATACATCATATATACGTGATTGCATAATATCTGTATTTCGCGGTTTGCCAAGGGTAATACTATTGAATTCGAGTTGATTTTTCCTAGTGCGAGTAAAACCGTGGTCAAGAACACTAATAACTTCGTGCTGATTATTTTCAAAAATTCCAGCTTGTGCAGCAGGTAATTTTTTGTGATGTTTAATTGCAATACGCATGTTACTTTTTTGGGCAAGGAAATAGTCAAATTTAGCGTCTACGAAATACAAACCATCAGTGTTCCATAATATGTTAGGAGATTCAATGGCAGAAGTGGTAATAGTTTGAGAAGTTCCATCGTTGTTGAGTAATACGATGAATCCATCTCGCTTCTTCTCTTTGCCGGCAGTCATGTCACTTATTGCCACAGCGCCAACGGCATGTGAAAGATTTGCTTGTTTATAACTAATTTGTGTAGGCATCTGCTGCCAAAACAGTAGAAACAATATAGCTGATGCGATGACGGTGGCAGAAAAGCACAGTAAAACAATAATTATCTTCTTGCTTAATTGTTTCATCTTGTCATCAAAGCTTTCTGTATGTTGTGGCTTTTGTTGTTTTTTCAAGATCCCAAGGCCAGACGAGTTCATCGTTGCCATCGTCAATGTCTATTCCAGCGCCATATTTATAAGAAGCCCAGACTAATTGCGCGCAATGTAGTCCTCCCCAGTCGTTTTTATGCGGTTGGAAGAAAGCACTATTATATCCACGACCGATATAAGTTCGAGCTCGATCTGCAGCTTTTGCTCTATTGGCATTAGATGTATTAACAGAACGTATTATTGCTCCTGGAGCTACAAGAGTCTTGAAAGCTAGTTTTTCTCTAGCTACTTCTCCTGGTCCTACTGCCTCAACAATTTTATTTTTTTGCGAGTAAATGCCTGTGTGACCATGTAGTCCTGCAGGAGTGAAATAAAAATCACCACGATGTTGAGCGTTTGGTAGCGTTATAGTTGTTTGGCTGGAAGATTTATCTTGTTGGTATTTATTGATATTTGGATTTTGCAATAATTCCATTTCTGCATCGAGCGCTTTTTCTTTGCTTCAATGATGATATTGAGCTATTTCTTGCACGCTTTTATCTAGCTTTTCTTTATTTACGTAATAGGGTAACGCATTTGCAAAATTTGATAATTTATCATCATATGATTCTTTGGCAAAAGCGGAAGATGTAGGCCATAGTACGCATAAAACAGCTGCAATTGTAATTGTTTTAAAAAGTTTCTTATTCATAATAGCCTCATTGTTATTGTGGATAATTTTACCTGTAATATGTCGCCGACGATATATTTATATTGTAGATTATTTGCAGAAGTCAGTCTATAAAATATTCGTAAAACATTGCAATTTCACCTTAAATATGCAACATGTGATTGATTTTAGGGAATAGCCCTTAATCTTGATTTCAAAACTTGAGTCTAGTACACTCAAGTTTTAGGAATAAAGTTATAGAAAAATCTGTTATACGTATCAGATACATGAAAGTGAAAGCTCGTTAGAACTCGAAAGTATCGTCAAAAAGCTTGAAATTGCAACGAGAGTTGCAATAAAGGTTGCAACAAAAGTTGCAGCGATTTGACTTAACTGAAATGTGTTTTACAGCTTTCGTGGAAGTGAGGTAGATATGGAACAAAAGTTTACAACCTTAGCGCAAGACGCATTAAGTGATGCTGTGCAAAGTGCGGCTGCAGCTGGCAACGCGCAAGTTGACACTTTGCATTTGGTGGATGCTTTACTTCGTCAAGAGCAGGGCGTCGTTCGCGCGCTTATTGCGCAAACGGGGGCAGATGCGCAACAAATCGGTGCTGAAATTCGCAACGCATTAGTGTCATTGCCTTCATCTACTGGCTCAACTACAACTAAGCCAGATGCAAGCCGTCAGCTTTTGGCTGCGCTAAGCCAGGCAGAAAAAGAAATGCGCGCAATGGGAGACGAATACGTTTCTACGGAGCACATGCTTATTGGCATAGTTGCGAGCGCGCCGAATGCAGTTGCGGATATTTTCAAAAAGCACAACGTTTCCGCAGACGCGTTGCGAAAAGCTGTGCCAACTGTACGCGGAGGCACAAAAGTTACAAGCCCAGACGCGGAAGGCAACTACAAAGCGCTCGAAAAGTATTCAGTTGATATGACAGCGCGCGCTCGCGAGGGAAAGCTTGACCCTGTGATTGGGCGCGACCAGGAGATTCGTCGCGTAATTCAGATTCTTTCTCGCCGCACGAAGAACAATCCTGTGCTGATTGGCGAGCCGGGCGTTGGAAAAACGGCAGTTGTAGAAGGATTAGCTCAGCGAATCGTTGCAGGGGATGTGCCTACGACTTTGCAAAACAAGCGTCTTATCAGTCTTGACTTGGCTTCGATGGTTGCAGGTTCGAAGTATCGCGGCGAGTTTGAGGAACGCTTAAAAGCAGTGTTGAAGGAAATTCAACAATCAGACGGTCAAATTATTACGTTTATTGACGAAATTCACACTGTTGTTGGCGCGGGATCTGCAGAAGGTTCAATGGATGCTGGCAATATGCTTAAGCCAATGCTTGCGCGCGGTGAGCTGCGCTTGGTTGGCGCGACTACGCTTAACGAGTATCGTGAGCATATTGAAAAGGATTCTGCGCTTGAACGCAGATTCCAGCAAGTGTTTGTTGGCGAGCCGTCTGTTGAAGATACTGTGACGATTTTGCGCGGACTTAAGCAACGTTACGAAGCACACCACAAGGTGACGATTAGTGACGATGCAATCGTAGCTGCAGCAACGCTTTCAAACCGCTATATTACCGGTCGTCAGCTTCCAGATAAGGCGATTGATTTGGTGGATGAAGCGGCAGCTCACTTGCGCATGGAGCTTGATTCTCAGCCAGAAGAAATCGACGAATTGCAGCGCAAAGTTACGCGTCTTGAAATGGAGGAAATGCAATTAAAGAAAGCGGAAGATGCTGCTGCTAAAGAACGCTTAGAAAAGTTGCAAGAAGAATTAGCTAACTCGCGTGAAAAGCTTACTGGATTGAAAGCGCGTTGGGATGCTGAAAAGGCTGGTCATAACAAGGTTGGTGATTTGCGAGCGCAACTCGACGCTAAGCGCGTAGAAGCCGACAAATTCACGCGTGAAGGCAATTTGGAACAAGCAAGCCGTATTTTGTATGGCGAAATTCCAAGCATTCAAAAAGCTTTGGAAGAAGCGGAGTCCGAGGCTGCTAATGCTAAGAGTGAAGCGAAAGAGCCGATGGTTCCAGACCAGGTTGATGCTGATTCTATTGCAGGAGTCGTTAGCGAATGGACGGGCATTCCTGTTGGTCGCTTGATGCAAGGCGAAAATGAGAAGCTGCTCAACATGGAAAAGGAGCTTTCTAAGCGTGTGGTTGGTCAAAGTGAAGCAATTCAGGCTATAGCGGATGCTGTGCGCAGAAGCCGCGCTGGAATTGCAGACCCTAATCGCCCAACTGGTTCCTTCTTGTTCTTGGGTCCTACTGGCGTTGGTAAGACGGAGCTTGCGAAGGCTCTTGCTGACTTTTTGTTTGACGACGAGCGTGCAATGGTTCGCATTGATATGAGCGAGTACATGGAAAAGGCTTCCGTTTCGCGTCTAATCGGTGCTGCTCCTGGTTACATTGGCTACGAGGAAGGCGGCCAACTTACTGAAGCCGTGCGTAGGCGCCCGTATTCTGTAGTGCTTTTTGACGAAGTTGAGAAGGCACATCCAGAAGTATTCGACGTTTTGTTGCAGGTTTTGGACGATGGTCGTTTGACTGACGGTCAGGGTAGAACGGTTGATTTTACGAATACGATTTTGATTATGACATCAAACTTGGGTTCGCAATTCCTTGTGCAAGAAGGCTTGGACGATGCTGCTAAGCGCAAGGCTGTTATGAACGCTGTTCACGCTGAGTTTAAGCCAGAGTTCATCAACCGTTTGGATGAACTTGTTATGTTCCATCCGTTGAGCCGCGAAGAGCTTGGCGGAATTGTGGATATTCAAGTTCGTCAAGTGGCTGCGCGCTTGAGCGACCGCCGTATTAGCTTGGATGTGAGTGACTCTGCTCGCGCTTGGCTTGCGGAGCATGGCTACGATCCAGTTTATGGTGCTCGTCCGTTACGCAGATTGGTTCAAACAGAAATTGGCGACCAGCTTGCGCGGTTGCTGCTTTCTGGAAAGATGCATGATGGCGCTCGCGTAGTTGCGGATTGTGAGAATACTAGCGACCATGTGATTCTAAAGATTGCGTAGTGCCTGCATTCTTTAATGTAGTCAAATAAAACAAAGCGTGCTGTTTATTGGATTATTCCCCAGTAGACAGCGCGCTATTTTTGTATTAGATAATGCACGTGTCTAGTTATGTTTTAAAAGTCAACTCAATAGTGTTTAATAGAACGTATGTTCGATAATATTGTGATGTTTGTTTTAATGGTGGTTGCTGTTGTAATAACCGCCATTGTTGTGCTGGCTATTGTTAAGCACAACTCTGGAACGCAAGGCGCTAATGGCGTAAACCAGCGCGAATTTAACGAATTGCGCTCGCAGTATGAACAAGCGCGCGCTCAAGCTCAAGAAAATGGCAATCAGGCTATACGCTATCGCACGCAAGCAGAGCAGCTTGCTGAGCGATTAAAGTTTGTTGAAGCAGAACTTGCTAAAGCGCAGCAGGCAGAGCAATTGCGAGTGAATCGCGAAGAACAATTGCGCGCAGAGCGAGAAGAACGCGAACGGTTAAATCGTGAAAAAACTTTGAAAGAGCAAGGTAAAGTTTTGGAAGCGCTTGCTCCAGTAAAAGACAATCTCGAAGCATTGAAGAATAAAGTTTCGCAGATTGAAGAAGGGCGTAAGCAAGAAATGGGCGTGCTAAGCACTCAGCTTAAAGGGTTAAGTGAGCAGCAAACAAGGCTTGACCGCGAAACAAGTTCGCTTTCTGCAGCATTGCGAAATAATAAGGTTCGCGGAGCTTGGGGTGAGGCTCAACTAAAGAATATTGTTGAATCTGCAGGCTTGCTTGAGCATGTTGATTTTGATACGCAGGTTGTTGTAACTGGAGTAAATGGCGAACAGCAGAGGCCAGATATGGTTGTGCATCTGCCAGGAGGCAAAACAATTCCAGTTGATGCAAAAGTGCCGTATGCGGATTATCAGCGCGCTTGCGAAATCCCAGATAACGCAAGTGACGAAGAATTAGCTAGAAGGAGCGAGCTTCTAAAAGCGCATGCTAAGGCTTTGCGAGAGCATGTTAGAGTATTAGGGGCTAAAGCGTATTGGCAGGCTTTTGAAACAGCACCAGATTTTGTAGTTGCATTTATTCCAAACGAAGCATTGCTTCAGGCGGCTCTTGAAGCGGATCCAACGCTTATGGATGATGCTTTTGCGCAAAAAGTAGCACTCACTTCACCAGTTACTTTGTGGGCCGTGCTTAAGTCTGTTGCGTACGCATGGCAGCAGCAAAGTCTTACAGATGATGCAAAAGAACTTTTCGATTTATCTCGAGAATTATATGATCGCTTTGCGGTTCTTGGGGAAAATGCTTCAAAACTTGGCGTATCTTTGGCAAGAACAGTTGCAGCTTACAATAAGTTTGCTTCTTCGCTTGAGTCGCGAGTGTTGGTAACAGCGCGTAAACTTCAGAAGTTAGATCAAAGTAAAGTTATTGCTTCAATAGATCTTATAGATTCCGATAAAGCTGATGTTAAAGAGCTGAGCGCTCCGGAAGTATCAGTAGAAGATCGTTAAGCATAAAAACATTAAAGCATCAAAAATTGAAGAACTCTAACGCTAAGGAGTGCAAAAATGGCAGAATTACAAGAGGAACGCGCTGAGCTTAAACGCATGCTTTGTGCAGATATGATTGCGAAACCATTTAGTGAACTGTTTTCTGTTACATTTGCTCAGCGTGGCTCTAAGCTGGTTGGAGATGTTCTTTTTGACGCAATTGAGAAAGCTGGGTATTCGTTAGAACGCGATGTTGACGCTGTTGGCGCGTTAACTGCTGCTGCGGTGCCGATGGTTTTTGCGCTTATTCATGCTGCAGAACGTAAAGGAATTGCACTCGACGGCTTTGTTATGGATTTTGTTTTTCCTGCAACAAAAGGCCCGTCAGTTAAAGGCAAGCGAGTGCTGTTGCTTGACTCTTGGCTTTCTGAAAAATCGTATGTTCAAACTTCTTCGCTTGTGACTTTACGACACGGAAATGAATTAAGTCTTGATTTTGGCATTGTTCATCAGCAAGGCGCGCAAATTCTTGCTATAGTTGCATTAATTGGTGGTGTTGACGCCGACGAACAAGGCACAAGGCATCTTCAATTAGTAAATCCAATAAGTGAGGAGAGTACTAAAATGGCATTTGTTCAAGCTTTCGATGAAGAAGAATTACGTGCAGATGCAGATCACGACGATTGCTGCAACGACAATTGCTGTGGCGGTCATTGCGAGGTTAAATGCACTGGCGATTGTAAGCATGACGGCTGCACTGAGCCATGCTGTGAAGATAACTGCTGTGGCGGTCATTGCAAGGTAGAGTGCACTGGTGATTGTGCTCATGATGGTTGCACTGAGCCTTGCTGCGAGGATAACTGCTGTGGTGGCCATTGCAAGTCAAGTTGCACAGGTGATTGCGCAACTGACGGCTGCCAAGACTAGCTGCAATACTAAGCAAAAGTATTAAACGGAGCAAAACTCACGCATGCACGAACCGAATCCAATTACTTTGGCTGCAAAAGCTTCCGATGAGCCAGAATTCCGACCTATAGGAGTTGGCCCATGGGAAGAAGAACATCCAGGTGAGCCTCGTCCAGATAATCCAGAATCGCCAAATTATGATGCGCGGTTTAGCACTGAATTACTAGACGAAGGCGACCAGCGTAACGTCTTAGATCGCTACAGATACTGGAAAGTAGAAGCCATAAAAGCGGATCTCGATTCTAAAGGCCGTCATGAGTTTGAAGTAGCTGTAGAAAATTGGACTCACGATTTCAACATAGGCTCTATGGTTCGCACTGCGAACGCGTTTACTGCGAAAAAAGTGTATATCGTAGGGCCTCATAAATGGAATCGTAAAGGCTCATTAATGACTGAGCTATACCAATACGTTGAGTGCTGCCCAACTATTGAAACTCTAGTAACTAATTGGCGCGAAAATATAGCACGGGAAGCAGAAGAAGCGCATCAACTTTTGCTTAAAGCGCAGGCAGAAGGCAATAAAGAAGCCGAAAAAATCGCAAATATCAAGGAACAAGATGCTAAAAACGCTCGCGTTATAGCGCTCGATATTATTCCAGGTGCTGTTGCTATGGAAACCTACAAGTTCCCTAGACGTTGCCTTATGCTTTTTGGTGCAGAAGGTCCGGGTCTTTCTAAAAAAGCGTTACAAATGGCGGATGACGTTGTTTATATTTCGCAATTCGGCTCTGTTCGCTCACTAAACGCGGGAGCAGCTGCAGCTGTTTCCATGCACGCGTGGATTGCGCAACATGCAGTGCCAAATTGCTGAATCTTAATAAAATATTAATTAGAATTTCGGTAGCAGAATTTTGTCAGCAGAATCTCATCAGCAGTATTAGTTAAAACGCAGCAGCCTGTACTCATAAACGCTTACATTTAATGTGTATTTTTTTTTATTTGTGATATTGTTAATTTATGTTAGAATTTCAACATATTACAAAGCGTTTCGGCGCAAAAACAGTGCTTAACGACGTTTCTTTCGTCGCCGAAGACGGTAAAGTCACGGGCTTTTTAGGTCCTAATGGCGCTGGTAAATCTACCACCATGCGTTGCGCGTTAAATCTTATTCACGCCAATAGTGGCACTTCTCTTATTGACGGAAAACCTTACGCAAAAATCGCATCCCCAATGACGGAAGTTGGCGCAGTTCTTGACGCAAAGTCTGCCCACAGAGGTCGTTCCGCATATAATCACTTGTACTCGCTCGCTTTAACTCACGGAATATCAAAAAAGCGCGTTGACGAAGTGATTGATATTACTGGTTTAACTAGCGTAAAAACTCGCAAAGCGGGATCCTTCTCACTCGGCATGAGCCAGCGTCTTTCGATTGCGGCGGCACTTTTAGCAGATCCGCACAATCTTATTTTGGACGAGCCAATTAACGGTTTGGATCCAGAAGGCGTTAAGTGGGTTCGCGAATTGTGCAAGTATTACGCAAGCCAAGGTCGAGCAATTCTGCTTAGTTCGCACTTGATGAGCGAAGTTGCGCTTACTGCAGATAACCTTGTGATTATTGCGCATGGCGAAATTTTGGAGCGCACAACAGTACAAGATTTTGTTGACGCACATTCTCAGCATGCTATACGTTTAGTAACGCCAGAAGGTGAAAAGCTAAAGTCTGTGCTTGTTCAGAATCATCCTGAATGCAAGATTTTGCCAGATAATCGCACGCCTCAAGACGTTCAAGAAGGCGAGCTACTCAGAATAACAGGTTGCGAGCTCAACCAGATTGCGCGCGAAATTGCGGATAATCAGATTTTGGTATATCAGCTGAATCAAGAGCATGCTTCGCTTGAGGAAGCATATTTGGCTCTTACGCACGGTCAAGAGCAGTACGTAACAAAAGCATTGCCAAATACTACTGCTGCGACTGGAACGCAATATGTAGATGGAAGGAGCGCAAAATGAGTGGGCAAATTGAACAAGCTGTTGAATATCCGGCGAGCAATTCTTACAAAACAGGCCGCAGCATGAACGCTCAGCACTTACGCCTTACATTTATGCACACGCTTAAATCTGAAATTGTTAAGCTGCGCGGACTTGCGTCTACGTGGTGGTGCATGGCATTAACAATTGTTTTGCCAGTAATTTTTAGTTTTATTATCGCGCTTGTGCAGAAAGCAATGTCTAAAGTTGACGTTCATAACAATGGTGCAGCTGGTAGCAAATCAAGTGCTGCGATTACCGTTGGGCCGAGCGATAAAAGTGATCTTATTGCATCTCAAGAAGGCATTTTCCGCTTAGTTATTAGCTTTGCTTCTATATCTTTGATTGTTTTGGCGATTTTTGCAGTGCTTGCTGTAACCGCGGAGCATTCTACAACTTCGATTCAGGCTTCTCTTACTGCTGTACCTCGAAGGGGTATGTTCTTTACGGCTAAATTTGTTGCGGTTGCAATCTACGTTTTTGTAGCCCAACTTATTGCAATGACAGTTTCGCTAGCTGCTGCAGAATTAGCTTTTATGGGAGATAACATTTCCGGATTATCGGGAAGCAACGTGTGGAAATTGCCGCTTACTCTGTTCCTTGGCTCTCCTGCAATTATGGTTGTTGTGTCAGCAATGGCCTACGGTTTTGGCATGATTTGCAAGTCAACTGCTGGCGGAATTATGTGCGTTATTGGAGCCGTGGTGATTCTGCAGACCATTGTTAGCATTATTATGCTTGCAAGCAATTTTGCGAAGTGGACTTCAATACTTATTCAGATTTTGCCAGGCAGTGCTGTAAGCCAATTCTTAGAAGCCTCCGCTAATTCTGGGCTGCAACTTCCACCAAACGCATATGTTTTTACATGGTGGCAGTCCGGTTTAGTGGTTCTTGCTTGGGCTGTAATCATGTACGCAATTGGCTACGTTATTGAAAAGCATCGCGATATTTAAACATAGTAAGTATAAATAAAATAAGCCCTGTTCAATCGCAATCATTACTGAGCAAGTGAGCGGGGCTTATTTGTTGCAACTATTTGCCGATACTAATTTCTAATTCTTCTTCTTGCTAGAAATAGAGCACCCAGCTGCAAATAACGCGATAGCCCAAGCAGCCATAGTAATAATAGATGGCACTAATTCTGGCACTAAGCTCATTGTGTATTTTCTTGAGAATCCTGATCATCTTGTTTCTTTTTAGCAAATTGAGGATGAGCATACTCTGGTCCAATATATGAAGTATCAGGCAATGGTAGCTCGGTAGTAGGCTTAGCATGTTGTGGTTGCGCATGCCGGTTGATATTTCTTTGATTTTCATATTTTGCATAGAGCTGATTCCGGCAATATCCATAATCTCTGATACGCGACTTTTTGGAATTTTACAATATTTTGCAACGAATGTGAGCTTTTTATAGAACTAGTATTTCTATAATTAGCTTTTAAATCTAATACTTTGCCGACTGTTTTTATTGGGGAATTAAGCTTTTTGTATGGGACGCCGTCGAATAATACTTCACCTTCATTGGCTTTTATGAGTCCCAATGCGCAATATAGCGCAGTTGATTGAACCGTTAGGGCCAACAAATCCCGTAACTTTGCTATCTTCTGCTACAAAAGAAATATTATTGAGTACTTGCTGTTTTTATAGTACTTGGATATATTTTGTATCTCTAACATAACTAAATCCTACTGCGAAAAATGTAATAGAAACCCTATTTGTGTAAAAAATTAAGGACTTTATCTCGTAACTGGCTACAAGATAAAGTCCTTAATTTTTTCAGTTTTATTTATTTATGCTCAATTGCAATATGAGTTCAGTCATTCTTTACAGTTTCAGCAACGCGAGGCCACAAGGTTGTGCCCCAGTTCTTGATTGTGCGCTGACGAACCAACGGCAAATCAGTACGGTTGTACACTGTACGCCATGGTTCCCATACCAAGCCGGTCTTTTCTTCCAACTTAATGCGAAGATTGCGCACATTGCCCTTGAACTGAATCGTTGTGCTGAAGTGAGCGGTACGATACTTGCCGTTTCCTTCCCAAGCGCGAGAACGTACGTATGGAGTTCCGTCGATATCAGTGCCGTACTCATCCCAGTAGACGTAGTAGCGAGCTACATAAGCTCCACGGTGATCCAAGGTCAAATAACCGTCACGGTAAGCAGAAACCTTAGTCTCAACATAATCGCTGTTGCTCTGGAGAGTTGCTACTTCGTTATCTTTTACGAAGGAAGTAGTGTAAGCGATTGGAACAGCTGGGCTAGAGGTGCTCAAATTTGCACCTTCCTGAATCAAAGCCTTCAGCGTATCGATATTGCCGGTAATAACCTTTGCTGCGCCGTTAGCGCTGCCGCCGAGAATCACTGCAGTAACAGAAGTATTCTGGAGAATGCGATGGAATTCGGTGTTTGGCTTAATTTCTACGCCCTTAATTGCCGCTTCTACTGCAGCCTGGAAATCAGTGCTCTTGCTGGTGGTATCGAACTTTACGTACATTGAGCGACCATAAGCTACGTTTGACACGTAAACTGGTGGGCGTTTGCTGTCAACGCCACGGTTCTTCAAGCTTTCTGGCGTAGTGCATGGAGCAAAGAAATCTGCTGGGCTATCTGGAGCGTCGACGCTTACTGTGTAGTAAGTTTGCTTGAAGTTCACAATTTGAGTCTGCTTCTCACCCTTGTGTACTGCATCGAAATCAATCTTCAGCGGTACGCCAATCTTTGCAAAATCAGCACCAAACTTAGCCTTGAGCTGGTTCATGCTCTGTGCGCTTGCGGAATCATACTGCATACGAGCTGCCACATGATGGCTTGCTGCATATTGTGCATTCCACTTAGAAACTAAACCGTTAACTGCTGAAGTAACGGAGCTCTTGGTTGGATGTTGCACAGTTACAGCACTCTCGCCGCCGTGGAAGCCTGGCAAATCAATGCTCAAAGTTAATGGTGCGCGATTTGCTGAAATCAAGCTTGGCATGTTATCCATCAAATTCTGGTCAGCGCGGAATAATGCACCAGGATACACGCGATCATTGTTGGCCGAAGTTACCGACAAGTTTGACGTTGTATTGGTGATGTTCTTCTTCTGATGCTCAACAACAACGAATTCGCCGTTCTTGTTGAAGCTGTCGCTGGAGAAGTTATTGTTAATTGTTTCGCCGTGACGTGCGAGAATATTCGTTTTATCGTAATGCAAATCCCACAAGTAGTTGTTCAGCGAGTCCTTGCTGGCTGCGCAAGATGCAGCTGGTGCAGAAGGCTTTGCAGAAGAATCTGCCATTGCTGGAACTGCTAAGCATTGTGGAATAATAGTCGCGCCCGCGAGCAACAACATTGCTGCATTACGGTAGAACTTTGTGCTCTTCATATGTATCCTTCGATTTTTATTAGATTTTATTTCAAATTATTTTTTCAGTGAGATGCTGCAAATACGTGCTTCAGTGCATATATATGCTTCAGTGCATCAGCTTCAGCTTCTCACATCACACGATTATTACACACTTTTTATTTATGCGATAATTGTTTAAAATAATTTTTTAAGTTTCAAACAAAAGTTTAAATAATGCTGAAATACCAATACTTTTTTGTTACGTCAGTTTTGTCGTTTCGGCGTGTTGACAGATAAAATGAACGGATTTTACGTATTTTGATTCGTGATAATTTTGTGAAAATATATGCAAAATATTTGTGCAAGTATTATTTAGTGTTACACATGCGCAATTTTTAATTGCTTCAGTCTTAAAGAATTAATTTGTAGTACTTTCTCAATAAAACAAAATAATCAACAAATAATTCTCATAAAGCTTTTATCCACATTGCTTTTTTCTACTAACGAAGGTCACGTATCACACATATAGTTGAGGTTATGCCTACATTCACACGCGAAGAAATTGAGCATTTGGGCGTTTTATCCCAGATTGCTTTAAGCGACGAAGAAATCAGTCGCTTGCAAGGCGAATTGAACGTCATTGCAGAATCTATTAATAAAGTGCAGGAAGTTGCTGGCGAAGATGTGCCACCTACTGCAAATCCAGTGCCTTTGGAAGCTTATTTGCGTCCAGATGAGCCTGCTACACCTTTGACTCAAGAAGAAGCTCTTTCGGATGCTCCTAGAAGTGAGTCTGGCATGTTTGTAGCGCCTCGAATTTTGGGGGAGGAATAAAAACATGACTAATACTCAAGATTTGGTAAAACTTTCTGCTGCCGATATGGCAAAGGCTGTAAAAGCTAAAGAAGTTTCTAGCCGTGAACTTGTTGAAGCTCACTTGGCAGTCATTGAATCTGCAGAGCCAGAAATTAAGGCATTCTTGCATGTTTCTGCAGATATTGCTCTCGAGCAGGCAGATGCTTTTGATGCTAAGAACGCTAATGGTGAGACTGAAGGCTTGCCTGAGCTTGCAGGCGTTCCAATTGCAATTAAAGACATGATTGTCACTAAAGGCATTCCAACCACTGCAGCATCGAAGATCCTCGAAGGCTGGGTTCCACCTTACGATGCTACTGTTATTGAAAAGCTCAAAGCAGCTGGCATGCCAATTCTCGGCAAGACTAATTTGGATGAGTTTGCTCAAGGTTCTTCTACAGAACATTCTGCTTATCAAACTACTTGCAATCCTTGGGATACTGAGCGTGTTCCTGGTGGTTCCGGCGGCGGTTCAGCTGCAGCTGTTGCTGCATTCGAGGCTCCTATTGCTTTGGGTACAGATACAGGTGGCTCTATTCGTCAGCCAGGTGCTTTAACTGGTACAGTCGGCGCAAAGCCAACTTATGGCGGTGTTAGCCGTTTTGGTGCAATCGCTATGGCAAGTTCCTTGGATCAGATTGGACCTGTTTCTCGTACCGTTCTTGATTCTGCGCTTTTGCAGGAAATTATCGGTGGTAACGATAGGCGCGATTCTACTTCTATTCCAGCTCCTGTTCCTCCAATGGCTCAGGCTGCACGCGAGGGTGCTCGCCGTGATTTGAAGGGCTTGAAGGTTGGTTTAGTTAAAGAGCTTAGTGGCGAAGGCTTCCAGCCGGGAGTTGAAGCACGCTTTAATGAAGCTGTGCAATTGCTTAAGGATATGGGTGCAGAAGTAACAGAAGTCTCTTGCCCTCATTTCCCTTACTCTTTGGCTGCTTACTACATTATTATGCCTTCAGAAGTTAGCTCTAATTTGGCTCGTTACGACGGCATGCGCTACGGTTTGCGCGTAATGCCGCCAGCAGACAAGCCTCAGACTGCTGCAAATATGATGGCCGCAACTCGTGAAGCTGGTTTCGGTGACGAAGTAAAGCGCCGTATTATTCTCGGTACTTACGCGCTTTCCGCTGGCTATTATGATGCTTGGTATGGTTCTGCACAGAAAGTTCGTACGCTTATTATTCGCGATTTCGAAGAAGCGTTTAAGAAAGTAGATGTTCTTATTTCTCCAACAAGCCCTACAACGGCATTTAAGTTTGGTGAGAAGATGGACGATCCACTTTCTATGTATATGAACGATATTGCTACGATTCCTGCAAACATGGCTGGCGTTCCAGCTTTGAGCCTCCCAGCTGGCTTAAGCGACGATGGTCTGCCTGTTGGTATTCAGATTATTGCTCCGCAATGCCATGATGAAAAGATGTACAAGCCTGCAGCAGCGTTGGAAGCAGCGCTCGAAGAAAAGTGGAGCGGCCCAATCTGGAAGTCGCTTAAAGCTGGTTGGCTCGATTCATTGGCTAAGTAAAGTGAAATAAAGCTTAAGTAAGAAGGATTCTCATGGCTGAAAAACTTATGAAATACGCCGATGCTGTTGAGCAGTTTGATCCAGTATTCGGTTTGGAAACGCACGTTGAGCTTTGCACTCGTACGAAGCTGTTTTGCCCAGCGGAAGTGTCTTTTGGTGGTGAGCCAAACACTCAGCTAACTCCTGTAAGCCTTGGTTTACCAGGCTCTTTGCCAGTCGTAAACAAAACTGCAGTTGATTACGCTATTAAGCTCGGTTTGGCGTTGCATTGCGAAATTGCTGAGTGGAGCCAGTTCGCTCGTAAGAACTACTTCTACCCAGATATGCCTCGCGATTACCAGATTTCCCAGTACGATAAGCCTACTAACGGCAACGGTTACTTGGATGTTGAGCTCGAAGATGGCACCGTGTTCCGCGTGCCGATTGAGCGCGCTCATATTGAGGATGACGCTGGTAAGAATACTCACGTTGGCGGTGCTGACGGCCGTATTGAAGGTGCAAATCATTCTTTGGTTGATTACAATCGCGCAGGCGTGCCTTTAATCGAGATTGTAACTAAGCCAATCGAAGGTGCGGGTAGCCGCGCTCCAGAAATTGCTGGTGCTTATATGCGCGCAATCCGCGATATTGTTCGCGCCCTCAACATTTCCCACGCGCGCATGGAGCAGGGCAATATGCGCGCTGACGTGAACGTTTCGCTACGCAAAAATCCGACCGATCCGTTCGGCACTCGTTCCGAAACTAAGAATGTGAACACATTCCGCGGAATCGAAAAGACACTGCAATATGAGATTCGTCGTCAGGCTGCTATTTTGAGCGAAGGCGGCGAGATTTTGCAGGAAACCCGCCACTGGGATGAAGCAACTCAGACCACTGCTGGCGGTCGTGTGAAGTCCGACGCCGACGATTATCGCTACTTCCCAGATCCTGATTTGGTTATGCTTCACATCACTAAAGAGCATATTGAGCGCATGAAGGCCGAGATGCCAGAAATGCCTCGCGAGCGCCGTAACCGTTTGCAAAGCGAATGGGGCATTAGCGATCTTGAAATGCGCGATATTTTGAACGCGGATGCTCTTGATTTGGTTGAAGAAACCGTTAAAGCTGGTGCAACTGCAGCAGGTGCTAAGAAGTGGTGGCTTGGTGAGCTTGCTCGCGAAGCAAACACTCGTGGCGTGACTTTGGAAGAATTGCCTATTACTCCGCAAGATGTGGCTGAAGTTGAAAAGCTAATTGCAGACGGCAATCTTAACGATAAGCTCGCTAAGCAAACTGTTGCATGCGTTTTGGTTGGCGAGGGTAAGCCTGATGAAGTTGTTAAGAAGCACGGATTTAAGGTTATGAACGACGACGGTGCTTTGGAAGCTGCTGTTGACGCTGCTCTTGCTGCTGATCCTGAAGTTGCAGAAAAGCTTAAGGCTGGAAATATGAAGCCGATGGGTGCAATTATTGGCGCTGTTATGCGTGCAACTAAAGGTCAGGCTGATGCTAAGGCTGTTACTAAGATTGTGATGGCAAAAATCAAAGGCTGAAAAGTGCCGTAAAGGCTGAAAAATTTAATATTTGATAACGCTAATGTATAAACGTAAAAGCGTAATCAATATTCAAAAGTAAGTGCTGCGTACTTGCTGCATACTCAAATCAGGTTTGTTTGTGTAGCAGGTGCGCAGAATTTACTATTTATCAACATTGCGAGGCATTTTTCGTCTTCTGGATTATCATATACTATGCGACATGAGAATTATGCGAAGGGCTTAATTCTCAAAGGCACAATACAAGTAGGTGACTATGCAACAAACCAATGATGGTGTTATTAACTCTCGCGAGTTACCAAAATCTATAGTAATTCCTCAAATTCGTGGAGAGATGGCGCACCTTCGTCCAGCTACGTGCAATGATTTGCAAAGAATGGATGATTTGTGCGCATTTGATGGTGCTGCAGTTATTACTGGAAAGGATGCTAATTCAGAGCGTTCTATGGTTCATTCGTGGGTTGAAAGCTCTATGCAATGGACTAAAGATAGTCTTATTGGCGAAAATCCTTCTGAATCTTGTCGTTTTGCTGGCGATGTTCAATTGCGTCACACTATTGCGTGGGCGATTGTTCCTGATGTTTTGGATGATTCAAATAACGCTTCCGGCGACATTATTGGCATGATTTTCCTTATAGATATTGACGGATGGTCTCGCAGTGCTCGAATTCAAGTTGTTTTAGGCAAAAATTATCGAGGAAGAGGCTATTCGCGCGATGCGATGCCTAGAGTGATGACTTATGCTTTTGCATCAGAGCCGACTGGTCTAGGGTTGCATAGAATTTGGGTGGGAGTTCCGGCAACTAATACTCGTTCGCTTTCGGTGTATCAATCGCTTGGCTTTGTAAAAACAGGCACTGCGCGCGATGCATTATGGGATGCCCAGAATCAAAAATATCAAGATTTTGTTGTAATGGACACTCTTGTAGATGAATATGATGCTATTCGCTCGCTAGATGCTTTTGGGTTACACGTTATTGAAGAAAATCCTGGTGTAATTGAAGCTTTGAGTGCGCATGAACATTCTGTGGCTATACCTGTGCATCGTGATAATCTTGATGAAGCATGGCCGTACAATGTAAACGTCTCTGAAGGAAGTTCATCAAAAAAAGCTTGGTGGCGCATTATAGGTCGTGGACGCAAACGTAATACGGAAGGTAAGTAATGAGCGCCGAAGATCTCGACAACTATGAAACCGATGCAGAACTTGCGTTATACAAAGAATACCGTGATGTTATTAAGCTTTTTACTTATGTTGTAGAAACAGAGCGACGATTTTATTTAGCCAATAAAGTCGATTTTAATGTGCGTTCAGCAGGTCAGGATGTTTATTTTGATGTTCAACTTACGGACGCTTGGGTATGGGATGTTTACCGCCCTTCGCGTTTTGTTAAAAATGTACGAATAGTAACTTTTAAAGATGTAAATGTTGAAGAAGTACAAAAAACAGACATTGACATTCCTGAATCTATCGCGTGATGCGCGTATGCTCAATAAGGATGTATAGGAATTGCTTACCTAGCACGCAAAGTGTTTTCGTAAAAATTTGATGTATTAAGATGGAGGACAAGTGACGGATACACAATCCCCAAAGGAATCTGTGGTAATTATTGGTGGTGGTCCGGCAGGGTTGACGGCAGCCTGGGAACTCGTTAAGGATGGCGGATCTAGCCGCTACGACGTAACAGTGCTCGAAGCCACGCGTGAGTTTGGTGGCATTTCGCGTACTGTGAAGTATAACGGCAATCGTATGGATATTGGCGGTCATCGTTTCTTCTCAAAAGATGACCGTATTATGCAGTGGTGGCGTGAAATGCTACCTCTCCAGGGTGCGCCTTCATATGATGATAAAAAGCTTGGTCGTCATCATGATTTGGAAGCAGGTGGACCTGATCCTGAAGTTGAAGATGAAGTGATGTTGAAGCGTCATCGCGTTTCTCGTATTTTCTGGAATCATCATTTCTTTGATTATCCAATTTCTCTTTCTGCAGCAACCTTGCGTTCTATGGGCTTTATCTTGACTATGAAGGTTGGCTTCAGCTATTTGTGGTCTATGATTCACAAGTTGCCAGAAACTAATCTTGAGAATTTCTACATTAATCGTTTCGGCAAGAAACTTTATTCCATGTTCTTTGAGGGCTATACAGAGAAGCTTTGGGGTAGACATCCAAGCCAGATTTCTGCCGATTGGGGTGCTCAGCGCGTTAAGGGTTTGAGCATTGTGGAAGTGTTGAAGAACGCTTTTTCCAAGCTTTTCCCTAAGAAAAAAGGCAAGGAAAAGGAAGTAGAAACCTCATTAATTGAGGAATTCTGGTATCCAAAGCTTGGTCCTGGTCAGTTGTGGGAAACGGTTGAGCGTCGTTGCCGCGAAAACGGTGCTACTGTGCGCACAGACGCAAAGGTAGTTGCTATTAAGCAAGCAGACGGAAAGATTTCCAGTGTTGTAGTTGAAGATGCAAATGGAGAGCGTTCAGAATTGCACGCCGACCAGTTTATATCTTCTATGCCAATTAAGGATTTGGTAGCTGCTCTTGAGCAGGGTGCAAATGGTGACGAAAAGGCTGAAGTTCCAGCAGAAATGCAACGCGTTGCCAAAGGTTTACCTTATCGCGATTTTGTGACTGTAGGCTTGCTTGTTAAGCGCGTGCGTCTGCGTAATACTACCACTATTCCAACGCTTGGTAATCCTCCTATTGTTCCTGATTGCTGGATTTACGTGCAGGATCCTGGATATAAAGTCGGACGTTTGCAAATCTTCAACAACTGGAGCCCATATCTCGTTAAGGATGTTGATAACACTGTTTGGATTGGTCTTGAGTACTTCTGCGACGAAGGCGACGACTTCTGGAATATGAGTGATGATGATGCTCGCAAGATGGCTATTGACGAGTTGACTCGTATGCAGGTTATCAATGGTGAGGAAGATGTTCTTGATTCTCACCGTGAGCGAGTTCCAAAGGCATATCCTGCTTACTTTGACACATACGCTCAGATGCCTGAATTGATTGATTATCTTGATGGCTTTGGTAATTTGTATTGCGTTGGTCGTAATGGACAGCATCGTTATAATAACCAAGATCATTCAATGGCAACTGCTATTGAGGCTGTAGAAGATATCCGAACTGGAGAAACTTCTAAGAAGAACGTGTGGTCTGTTAATACTGAAAAGTCGTATCACGAAAAGAAGTAGTAATTAATTCTCATATAAATTTGAGCGTTTGATTTTAAAGCGCAAATAATTTAGCGATATAGCGTCAATAATACTGGGTGTTACCCAGGTTATTGGCGCTTTTTGTTTATGCGAGTAGCTCTTTAAAAGCTTTATAGAAATTGCAATAAAATACTAAATACTATGGCGCGTCGCATTGTACAGCGTCGTATAGCTGTAGTAGCATACATAATGTTCGTTGTTATGTACATATGAATTGTTATGAAATAGCAGCGAGTTCGTGACGGATTTTTCCGTAATCTTCCATGTAAAGACTTGCCGGGTTTCTATTCCGTGCGAGTTAAGGAAAGGTAAAATTGTGGCAACAGGCCAGAATCTTGAAAAAATGAAGCTTTCAGAATTGAAAGATCTTGCGAAACAAATGGGTTTGCGTGGTACATCTACAATGCGTAAGCCTGAGTTGGTGGCTACACTGACGGCTGCTCGTAATGGGGGAGAAGCGCCTGCAGGTGTAAGTGTTCGTGTTCCTCGTGATGTTGTGAATGCTAATAAAACTGCAGATACTAGTACAGATATAGAAGATGTTAGGTCATCGAAAGACAATAGTGATTTAGAAGCGTTAGAAGTTTTGGTTCCCAATGCTGCTTCAGATCGTCGCTATAGAGACGAAGAAGATTTTGGGAATAAAAATTATCGACGCGATGCGAATCGTAATAATACATTCCAGCGTCGTCGTTCCTCAGAAGATCGTAATGATAATCGCGATCGTAGAGAAGATGGGATGGATTCGCATGAGTTGGATCAAATTTTGGCAACATTACCTGGTGAAGATTCTCACGCAGAGGGTGAGCAGCGTCGTCAGCGTGTAGCTTCTCGTGACTTTGATAGAGAAGAACAGCAAAATCGTGCTGATCGTTTCCAGCGTCGTATGCGCGGTCGTGCGCGTGATTACGATGAGTCTCGTTCAGATTATTCAGATCGACAGAATCGTTCAGAACGCATGGATCGAGTAGAACGTGACGATCGTGATGAACGTCGTGCTGAGCGTGGAGAACGTCAAGATCGTAATGTTCGTCTTGATCGTGATGCGCGTGATGCACGTGACTCTCGTGAAGAACATGATTTACGCGAGACTCGCCGTGAAGAGCCTCAGGAAGAGCTCGTACCAGTAGCCGGAATTGTTGATGTCTTAGAATCTTACGCATTTGTGCGCACTTCTGGTTATTTGCCTGGCCCTAACGATGTGTATGTTTCAATGAGCCAAATTAAAAAATATGGTTTACGCAAGGGTGATGCAGTTCAAGGCTCCATTCGTGCTCCTCGCGAGGGTGATCGCAGGAATCAGCGTCAGAAGTTTGTTCCGTTGCAAACTGTTAATAGCATTAATGGCATGAGCGTTGAAGAAGCTCAGTCTCGACCGCAATTTGCTAAGTTGACGCCGTTATATCCGCAGGAGCGTTTAAAGCAAGAAACTACTCCTAATCGCATGTTGGGACGTGTCATTGATTTAGTTGCCCCAATTGGTAAAGGTCAGCGCGGTTTGATTGTGTCGCCACCAAAGGCTGGTAAAACTATTACTCTTCAGAATATTGCAAATGCAATTACTACAAATAATCCTGAAGTGCATCTTATGGTTGTGCTTGTCGATGAGCGTCCAGAAGAAGTTACCGATATGGAACGCACTGTGCAAGGCGAAGTGATTTCTTCTACATTCGATCGTCCTGCAACGGATCACACTACTGTTGCTGAGCTTGCTATTGAGCGTGCTAAGCGTTTGGTTGAGCTTGGTCAGGATGTTGTGGTTTTGCTTGATTCTATGACTCGTTTAGCTAGAGCCTACAATATTGCTGCTCCTACTTCTGGTCGTATTCTTTCCGGTGGTGTTGATGCTCAGGCGTTGTACCCACCAAAGAAGTTCTTCGGTGCTGCTCGAAATATTGAAGATGGCGGCTCTTTGACTATTATTTCTTCTGCATTGGTTGAAACCGGCTCTAAGATGGATGAAGTAATCTTCGAAGAGTTTAAGGGCACTGGAAATATGGAATTGCGCTTGAGTAGAGATTTGGCTGATAAGCGTCTCTTCCCAGCAGTAGATATTAATGCCTCTGGAACTCGTCGTGAGGAGTTAATTACTCCAGCTGCAGATTTGCCAGTTATTTATCGTTTGCGCCGTCTCTTTGGTGGTCTTGAGGCAGAGCAAGCGTATCAGACTTTGATTCCTCGATTGAAGAAAACTGCTTCAAACCGTGATTTCTTGGCTGCCATAACTCAACAAACTGGCACTGCTACGAATAATTCTTCTTCTACGACTATTGCGTAGTTCTTATTTCGTAAGGAATTAAAATTATTGCCCTTTGGATTATCTACCAAGGGGCAATAATTTTATTTATATTTATATTCGTTAATAACTAATATTTTATGCAGCATGTAAAGCTTGTTGCGCAAGTGCAAATTTGCTTATGCGCGCTACGCCTTCTTTAAGTTCTTCTGCTTTCCCAGCGTAAGATAGTCGCACGAATCCGCTTCCTTCTGCGCCAAAGGCTTCTCCTGGCACAACAGCAACTTTTTCTTCATCTAAAAGTTTTTTGCTAAATTCTTCTGAACTTAAACCAGTTGGTCGAACGTCAACAAAAACGTAGAATGCACCTTGAGGTTCTATAAGACGCAATGCATTGCAATTTGCCAATCCGTCTATAACAAGCTGACGTTTTGCACGATATTCTTCTCTCATTTCGCGCACGTGATCTTGCGGACCTGTTAATGCAGCTACGCCGCCATATTGTGCGGTAGAATTTACAGAAGAATGCATCATTTCTGCAATTTTGCTGGTTTGCTCAATAACTTGACTTGGTGCAAGAATATATCCAATTCTCCATCCTGTCATTGCATAAGTTTTCGATAAACTTTCTACAATAATGGTTCGTTCGTGCATTCCTTCAGCTGCTGCAATAGATGGTGCTACAGCATTTCCGCAAGGTTCAGTTTCTGGATTGCTTGCGAATACGAATGGATGGTAGACTTCGTCAGAAATTACCCAAAGATTAAATTCTTGGCATAATTTTGCAACTTCTTCGAGTTCTTCTGCGGTTGTTACAGCACCGGTTGGGTTGCATGGAGAATTGATAATGATGGCTTTAGTGCGTGGCGATATAGCTTTGCGTATTTCTGCTGCATTAATATGCATTCCATGTTCTGGCTTAAGGGCTACAGTTACTGGAATTCCTTCGCACATTAGCACTTCTGCATCGTATGATGTGAAGTATGGAGATGGAATAATAACCTCATCTCCCGGATCTATTACTGATTTAATAGCTAAATATAATCCAATAGTAGCGCCGTCAACGGCTTGAATTTCTGTGTCTGCGTTGTAGTTTAAACCTTTTACTCTATTCGTATAATTTGCAGCTGCCTCGCGGAATTCTGGTATGCCTAAAACGTCTGTGTATTTTGTTTTTCCCTCTCGTAATGAGTTGCACGCGGCTTCAACAATGTGTGAGGAAGCAGTTTCGCCTGGTTCTCCTAGGCATAGTGAAATAGCGTCTGGTATTTGTTCTACACGGTCAAATACATCTCTAATACCTGAACGAGGTATTGAAATTGCATGTTTCGCTACTTTTGCCATGCTGTGCTCCTTTTTGATTGTTGGTTTTGATTTTATAAGAATAATCTTTAAAGGTTATAGGCTTCGTTTATACGCTTATTATGCGAATTGTACAACACTATTACGGCTGATGTTAAAAGAAAAAATTATTTTTAACGTAATAATTTGTATTTTTTATTATTTTTTGAATAAATTTGTTCTTTTTCTGTAAAAAATACTGTACCATGAAAGAGACTGCAATGTGGCGCTACATAGATTCGTTTTAGATTCTCAATTCAGCGTCGACTGGAGAATGGAGGACGTATGGCTGGAAATCCTCATAAAGCTGAAACTAGTATAGCTATGGATTCAACTGATGCAATCATTGTTGATATTCTCGAACATGATGGTCGAGCGACGTTAACTCGTTTGGCGAAGGCTTCGGGTTTGTCTGTTTCTGCAGTTCAATCTCGAGTGCAAAAGCTTGAGCGTAAAGGTGTTATTACTGGTTATCGCGCGTTAATTGATTATGAGCGTCGTGGTTTACCTGTAAGCGCATTTGTGTCTGTTACGCCACTTGATTTTGGGCAGGAAGCTACAATACCTAACAAATTGCGTGATATTTCTGGTATTGAAGCTTGCTATTCGATTACTGGTAGTCCAAGTTTTATGCTGGTAGTGCGTGTTGCTACGCCAAGCAAATTGGAAGAACTTATTAATACCATTCATCGCATAGTCCCTGTCAGTACAGAAACAACTATGGTTCTGCAAACATATTTCGATTAAATAATATGTGTGATTTTTCTGAAACAACGGTTGACGCGCGCGATACATCTCTTACGACATGTTGCAAAGTTGCTGCCGAAGAGATTATTGTGTTGCGTCAATCTGTTGATAATTTTGATAATGCAATAATTGCGCTGCTTGCTGAGCGGTTTAAAACTACGAAACGAATTGGTGAGTTGAAGGCTGAAGCTGGATTTGCTCCTGAGGATTCTAAAAGAGAGCAGCAGCAAATAGAAAGTTTGCTAAATATTGCGGAAAATGCCGGATTAGATTCTTCGATTGCGTTGAAATATCACGAGTTTGTTGTTACTGAGGCTAAGAAACGTCATCAGCAAATGCAGTCTTGAGATTAGATATTTCTGTTATTTTAATTGCGTTGAACTATGAATCACAATCAGTTTGTAGATTTTGAAAATAGATTTTCGCATATCGGTATGTAATGTTTTTGTGCATATGCGTGGCTATCTGAGTAATAAAGGCGGATAATACAAGTATGACTATTGCAACTGTTGAACGTTATGCGCATATGCTTGATGCTGCAAGTCGAGGTGGCTACGCATACCCTGCTATCAATGTTACTAGTACGCAAACTCTTAATGCAGCTTTGCAGGGATTTGCTCAAGCTGAATCTGATGGCATTATCCAAGTTTCTGTCGGTGGCTCTGCTTATTTTTCGGGTCAATCTCTCAATAATCGTGTTGTTGGTTCAATAGCATTTGCAAAATTTGCGCACGAAGTAGCAGCTCAATATCCTAATATCACTATTGCGCTTCATACAGATCATTGTGCTGAGCAATATTTAGATGATTGGATTCAACCACTAATTTCTTATGAAACAGAACGAGTCAAAAAAGGCGAAGAACCATTATTTCAGTCGCATATGTGGGATGGCTCAACGGTGCCTTTGCAACATAATCTAGACGTTGCAGAACAGTTGCTGGATGCTTCGCAAAAATCTCGCACAATTCTTGAAATTGAGATTGGTGCTGTTGGTGGAGAAGAAGATGGGCATCGTGCTGATATTGACGAGAGATTGTATTCTACGCCTGAAGATGCTTTGCGTGTTGTAGATAAACTTGGCTTGGGTGAACGTGGCAGGTATATGGCAGCGTTTACTTTTGGCAACGTTCATGGAGCCTATAAGCCTGGCGTTGTAAAACTGCATCCTAAATTATTGCAAGAAATCCAAAAAACTGTATATCAGAACTATCAAAATATTTGTGATACTCGCACCTTTGGCGCTTCTAAAAAGCCGTTCCTGCTGGTATTTCATGGCGGATCTGGCTCTACTGCTCAAGAGATTGCTGAAGCTGTGCGTTACGGCGTAATTAAAATGAATATAGATACCGACACTCAATACGCTTTTACTCGTGCAATCGCTGGTCACATGTTCAGCAATTATGACTCTGTTCTTAAAATAGACGGAGAAGTTGGCGAAAAGAAGTTGTATGATCCTCGATCTTGGGGTCGTGAAGCCGAAAAAGCCATGGCTCAGCGTGTAGCAGAAGCTTGTGTGCAGTTAGGTTCTGCTGGTAAAGCACTGAAATAGTAAATTTTTAATTTTATATATTTCATTTTCTTATTCGGTAGGGGCATAGAGATAGTCTTAACAGGTAAGGATTGTGCTTATTTGAGCAGCGTTAGCTCAAAAATGGAGGTGCGGCATGCCTGGTATTGTGCTTATTGGAGCTCAATGGGGTGACGAAGGTAAAGGCAAAGCAACAGATTTAATTGGTTCAAAGGTTGATATTGTCGCACGTTTTAATGGCGGTAATAATGCTGGGCACACTGTCGTTGTTGGTGATAAATCTTATGCATTACATTTACTTCCAAGCGGAATTATCAGCCCTAATGTTACGCCTGTAATTGGTAATGGTGTTGTTGTTGATCCAGAGGTATTGCTTGAAGAAATTGACGCTTTGGAATCTCGCGGTGTAGATTGTTCGCGCTTGCTTGTGAGCGAAGCTGCGCATGTTATTACTCCGTATCATCGAGTTATTGATAAAGTAACTGAGCGTTTTCTTGGCAAACACAAGATCGGCACGACTGGTCGTGGTATTGGACCTACTTACGCAGATAAAATTAATCGTGTTGGTATTCGAGTGCATGATTTATTTAATGCTGATCACTTGCGCGACAAAGTTGAAGCAAGTTTGCATCAAAAGAATCAAATGCTTGTAAAACTTTATAATCAACATCCTATTGATATTGATGCAGTTACTGCTCAACTTGTGGAGCTTGGCAAACGCTTGAAGAAATATGTTGCTGATACTTCATTAGTATTGAATGAAGCAATGGATGAAGGCAAAACTGTGCTGTTTGAAGGTGGACAAGCCACAATGCTTGACGTCGATCATGGCACTTATCCGTTTGTAACTTCTTCAAACCCTACTGCTGGTGGTGCTTGCACGGGTACTGGTGTTGGTCCTACTCGTATTACGCGCGTAATTGGAGTAGCGAAAGCGTATATTACTCGTGTTGGTGAAGGTCCATTCCCAACTGAACTTTTGGATGAGCAGGGTGACTGGTTGCGTGAGCAAGGCCATGAATATGGTGTTACAACTGGTCGTCCTCGTCGTTGTGGATGGTTTGATTCTGTAGTAAGCCGTTATGCAACTCGCGTAAATGGTTTGACGGATATTGTTCTTACTAAGCTTGACGTTTTGACTGGTTTGAAGGAAATCCCAATTTGCGTAGCTTATGATGTAACTTTGTCTGATGAAACAGTTCAGCGTATGGAAGAAATGCCTGTAGATCAATCACTGTTTGCTTCTGCGAAACCAGTATACGAGATGCTTCCAGGCTGGAATGAGGATATTTCTCAAATTCATAAGTTTGAAGATTTGCCTCAAAACACGCAAAGTTATGTAAAGCGTTTGGAAGAGCTTTCTCATTGCCGTATTTCTGCTATTGGAACTGGTCCGCAGCGTGATCATATCATTAGTGTTCACTCACTAACTGACTGAAATTGTTTATTATTTTATGATTAACTTAGCAAAACGGCACTTCTCGGTTGGGAGTGTCGTTTTGGTTTATGACGATAATTTCAAAAAGAGTGAAAATGAGTAAAATAAGCGGAAAAAATAAAAAAAATAATTGTCGATTATACTTTTTAGTTTTTATTGGTGGTACATGTGGAGCTTTCGTGCGCGCAGTAATTTCTTCTTATGCGCACACGATTCACCAAGTAGACGGACAATCATTTATATTTGGTCAGCTTACTTTAGGAACTTTTTTGTCGAATATGATTGCATGCTTTATTTTTGCTCTTGTTACTGCAATATCTGTTAAAGCTTTAACGCAAGAAAAGCAGACTTTGTATAAATATGCGCTAGGAACAGGCTTTTGTGGCGGATTGTCGACTATGTCTACTTTCGCGTTTGAAAGTGCAATGTCTTTTATGTCTCCACGCATGACGCTTGTTGTTTTGGGCATGCTTTTTTCGCTGCTTTTTGGCGTTTTTATGGCTTTTGTTGGTAATTGGGTTGGAACAGGAATTGCGAATTGCATGAACAAAAAGCAAAGTCGATCTGTTGCAGAAGCTAATACTAAGGTGATGAAGTGATGAATTCTTTATACGTTTTTATTATGTTTATTTTGCCTTGCTTTTTTGGCGGTTTAGGTGCTGTTTTAAGATGCGCAATGACTAAAAAAATTTCAGCTGCTCATAAAAGCGAAGTTCCAGTTGCAACGCTATTTATCAATTGCGTTGCTTCATTTGCTATAGGTGTTATGTCTAATGTTTTCATGGTTGCAGCTGCAATATGTGGAGTACGTTTTGCTTATTTGATGATTTTGGGATTTTTGGGTGGATTTTCCACGTTTTCTACTGCAATTTTTGAAGGTGTGGATCTTATTCAAAGAAAGCGCATAAAAGATGGAGTGTTCTTGCTTTTTGCAGAACTTATTGTTCCATTCTTTGCTGCTTCTGTTGGGTATATTGTTTCGCAAATATTGTTACTGTACGTAATTTAGTATTTAGAAGTTAAGTGTTGTGCGCAGAATCGAGTTGTAGTGAAGTTTAAGAATGCATTGAGCTTTTTGAGTAATAACTTAAAGCAAATATCAAAAACTTTTTGCCAGCTTCGTTGGAAAGTAATATTAGCTGGGATATTTGTCGGCGTTGTTTCTGGTTCATTAGTAGCTTCTTACAGGCTTGGTATTGAATACGGTACGGATTTTGCGCGTTGGATGTATTTACAAATCCGGCATAACGCATGGTGGATTTTGCCATGCTTAATTTTTGCTGTAATTGCAGGTTTAATTATTGGCTGGATGAGTCGTAAAGAAAGTATGGCTTCTGGAAGTGGTATTCCTCAAGTCGTGGGATATGTTAATCGCGGTTTGAATATGCGATGGCACACGATTCTGCCAGTGCGTTTTGTTGGCGGTTTACTTGGTTCTTTATTTGGATTGTCTCTTGGGCGTGAAGGTCCATCTATTCAAATAGGTGCATGTGGTGCTCAAATGTTGTCTCGAATTTTCCGTAAAGGTAGGCGTGACGATATTAAAGAGCATTATGTAGTAACTGCTGGAGCTGCAGCCGGTTTATCTGCTGCGTTTTCTGCGCCACTTTCTGGAGTTATGTTTGCTATGGAGGAGATTCAGCACGGCTTAACTTCAATTGTTCTTATAGGAGCTGCTGCAGCTGCTTTATGTGCTGATTTTGTTTCGCAAACTTGTTTCGGGTTGCGTCCAGTTCTTGATTTTGGTCAGATTCCAGATTTGCCAATGAACTTGCATATTTGGATTATTCCTCTTGGTATTTTTGCAGGTTTTGTAGGCTCGATAATGAATCGTTCGTTACTTGGTTTGCAAACATTATACGGATATTTGCCAAAGTGGATGCCTGTTGCTATTGCTTGCTTAATTGCAATACCAGTTGGCTTGTTCCTGCCTGAAGTTCTTGGTGGCGGATCTAATTTAGTGCGACTTTCTGAATATGGAAAAGCAAGTCTTGCAATGCTTTGTTTGCTATTTGTGGCAAAAATGTTGTTTACTTCTACGAGTTTTGGTTGTGGCGCTCCCGGTGGTATTTTTATGCCTATTCTTGCAGTAGGTGCGCTCGCAGGTGGTGTTGCTGCGCGCTGGATTACTAGCGTTTCAGCATTTGGCATTGATACAAAATTTGTATCTGTGTTTGCAGTTTGCGTTATGGCTGGTACGTTGTCTGCATCTGTAAAAGCTCCACTCACTTCGATTTTGCTTACTGTTGAAATGTCTGGAACTATGATTCATACGCTTCCAGTTGCAGCTTCTGCATTTATCGCATTGCTTATTTCGGATATTCTAAAAACTAAGCCAATTTATGGTGAGTTACTTGAACGCTATATGAAAGTTAATAAAGATTTAGTATTGCCATCTGTAAATTCTGTAAAATAGATGTTTTTATAGATAATTTTTGTGCAATATTTGCTTATTCTTAATATTTCCTGAGCTTTTAACCACATTGCATGAATATTGTTGAAAACTCATTGCTGTATGCGTTTCAATAGGCGCATGAGTATGAATATGAGTGTAAGCAACAAATCAATTGGCGTTAAGCAGATTGATAAAAATTATAACAATGGCGAAGCTGTAGGCGCATTTAGAGATGTTAAACGTTATGTTTATCCTCCTCAAGTTGCAGATAAATCTATATACGAATCTGCGTCTAATGGTGTAAAAAGCACGCCTTGTATAGCTGACGATCATACTGTTATGACTCTTTTGCCTAAGAGTTCTCAAGATGTGGAGAGTTTTCAACACACTGAACGCTCACAAGATATTTCTATTAAGCATAAGTCTTGCATGTTTAATAATTCTGAAGAAGATAATCTTATTGCGCGTGATTCTTTAGATCCGTTGCCTAAAAATATTTTAGTTGGAATGTCTGCTGCAGATGGCATTGGGCTAAGCACTTCGCTATCTATTCTTTCGCGCTATATAAGTGAACAAGGTCATAGTGTTGCTCTTGTAGATGCTGATTTGACTCATGGTGGTTTAGACGTTCTGCTTGGTTTGGAATCAGATGAAGGCCGCAGGTTGCAAGAAGTTGATGCTTCTTTAGGTAAATGCGATGGCTATGTGTTACGCAATGAGCTATTGCATTGGGACAATGTGGATGTTTTAGCATTTTCTCCATGGCATGGTAAGTATCCTGAACCTTGGGTTTTAGAGGCTGCTATTAGAGGTTTAGCTGATGCTGTTGATGTAGTTATTGTAGATATAGGTTCTGGCGAGACTGCTATGAAGTCTTACCATAATATTCCGCAATTTATTGACAGTGCGACTCTTGCTGCTGTTGAGCTATCTGTGCTTGATTTAGCAAGGTTTAGAGCGTTGCTACAAAAATTAGATACTTTGTGTGATTCTGAAGTAAAGTTTAATAAATTTGCTGTTGTTGGATTGTCTCCTCGTGGTTTAACGCAAAAATCTTATGTTTTAAGTATCGATGAAGCTTCTGAATATCTATCAACTACATTTCTTGGTTCTTTGCAACACGATGCTCGCATGTACACCGACATTATAGGGGGATATGGTATTCGAAATGTGCCATCTTCAATGAAGGAAACCATGAAACGCATAAATAATTGGCTTATCGGAGATGTTATATCAAATACAAAAAATGCTGTAACTAAATATCGTCGTTCGCAATATCGTCGTTCGAAATACTCAAGAGGTAAATATGATCGTAAATAATATTCGTGATATCGATTTTGGAATTCTGCAGGAATTTGCCAATGATGTAAGAGTTACAGACATGGTTGTAAGTGAGTCCGGTCGTGTGTGGGTAGATTGTGGGCAAGGTCTCAAGGAACGCGCAACTCGAGTTCCGCTTAACAACCCTGCTTTGTTAAGAGAATATGCTGTATGGCTTTGTGCACAATTAGGCAAAAGACTGGATGATGCGTGTCCTATTGCTGATGCTTCAAGTACTTCTGGCATTCGCATACATGCTGTTTTAGCACCACTTGTATCTCAAGGAGCAGCATTGTCAATTCGTTTTCCTTCAGTTAATCGTTATAATCTTGTTTCTTTAAGCGATCAAGGCATGTTTCCAAAAGAATTGTCTTGTATTCTAAGCGTTTTAGTTAAAAAGCGAGCAAATATAATGATCACTGGAAGTACTGGATCTGGGAAAACCACACTTATGAAGGCTTTGTTGGCTGCTGCTGATTGCGAAGATCGTATTGTATCTGTTGAAGAAATTAGAGAGCTCGGCGAGTTGACACAAAATCATGTTTCGTTAAGTGCGCGAGAAGCTAATGTAGAAGGTGTAGGAGAAATTGGCTTATCTCAATTAGTAAAAGCAACATTAAGAATGCGCCCGGATCGCATTATTCTTGGTGAATGTCGTGGGGAAGAAATTGCTGATTTGTTGAGAGTGTTTACTTCCGGGCATAAGGGTGGAATGACAACTCTTCATGCAGATGAAATAGAAAAAGTTCCCGCTCGTCTTATGGCATTAGGGTTATTGGCTGGGTTGGAGCCTGCAGCTTTATGTGCTTTAGCTGCTGGAGCATTCGATGTTGTTATTCATGTAGAGAGATCCTCTAACGGGCGTCGAATGATCAAAGAACTCGGTATTTTGCAATACGCTTCTAGCGCTTCGTTGCTGTGTGGCATTCCAGTTTTGCAATTATCTTGTGGAATTGACGGCAGTATTGTCATGAAATTTTTGCCTGCATGGGTTAAGTTTTCAAATTATTGGAATCTTCCCGAAAATATGGCCAACATATGTGTTGACAGTTCAAATAATTAGTAGTCGATTGTGTTGCTTGGAGCGTAAAAATGGATATTGAAGAAGTTCTTGCTGGAATGATTGCTGCATTACGTTCTGGTTCTACTTTTGCAATGATTGTTCACAGTGACTCTAAGTCTCAACAATGTATTTGCAGTAGTGCAGTTAATACAAAAATTATTTATAAATGGCTTTATGAACGTTGTTTTCCAAAGAATCGCAATATGAATAAGAATCAACGTCGTCAGCTTGAAAAACATATGCATACTGTTTCTGAAAGTCTTATGGCTTCATATGAATTGAGTAATACTCTTGGTTGTGCTATGGCAGAATGTGTGGAAGCTACGGCAGCGTCATATCATGCTCAGAAGCGTGCAGAAGATTTACGTGCTGACGTAGCTGCAATGCCAAAAGCAACAATAAAACTACTTACTGCTCTACCTATTTTGGCTCTTTTTGCTGGTGAATTATTAGGTGGGCACCCTATTTTGATGTTAATTACAACAGTAAATGGATGGATTTTATTAACAATAGGTGGAATATGTTATGGATTGGGTTTGGCATGGGTTAGTTCTATGTTGCAAATATCTCAGCATGCAATGGATGCTGCCTCGCTGGAAGGCTGATTTATGGAATCCACAAAGCAGCTTTTGTTTATCATCCCATTGTTTGTTGTAATTGTTTGGCAATGGGTGAGTTTGAAATTAGAGTGCGATTCATTAGATAATCGTATGCGTTTTAACAGTAAAATTATGCTAGTTAAGTACGAATGGCGTAACTCCAAAGTTTCATATGTAGATCCTCTTCTTGGTTTACATATGATTATTGTTTCACTTCGTAGTGGTGTTGCTATTACTAGGGCTCTTAGTGCTGTTGGAGAAGTGTTTCCTTGTGGTCAAGGCATGTGGCTTTGCTCTGTTTCCAATGCTTTACTTGCAGGAGATACGTGGCATGAAGCATGGTCTTCTACTTATACTAAACAAGATAATTTTGAATTAGAAAATAAATCAAAATTTACTAATCGTAAAAACTTAGATTCTTCAGAAATATTAGCTAGATGGTTAATGACATCTTTAAAAGAATCATGGTGTTATGGTTCATCTCCAGTTCCTGTATTGTCTGCACTTGCTCAACATTATGAGATAAATATGGCCAATATTGCTAGACAAGAAAGTTCTAAGTTGTCTGTGCGATTGCTGCTTCCTGTTGGATTATGTTTTTTGCCGTCTTTTATATGCATAGGAATTTTGCCAACAGTTATGTCGCTTATGCGCTAGCTTTTTAAAAATAAATTTTTAGAAAAATAAATTAGCTTTTATCCACAATGCAATTTTTTTATTTTCATTCGCAAAACAAGTTGTAATAATATTTCTATCCGAAAATTTCGGATAGTTTGAAGTGAAAGGTACAAGATGATGGTTGGGATAATGCAAAAACTTGTTGCACGATACGCTGTGTCTATGCTTCAAGTAAATGAACAATTAGTGAATATTGAGTCACGTTTGTGTCAAAAAAGAAAACTGTACGCTGAAGGTCTTAAAAATAAGGATTCTGGAGCTGTAACAGCTGAGTATGCAGTAGTTATTATTGCTGCTACTGGTTTTGCTGCACTGCTAGTTGCTATTTTGAAATCAGATACGGTTCGCACAACGTTGACAGATTTAGTGAAAAAAGCATTGAAAATCGGCTAACGGCATGTTTTAGCAGATGAAATGAGCTTATGATGCGGAAAGTTATTGTGTGCAAAAGATTGTTGCGCAAAATTAGTGATTATGACAGAGGGACGGTAACTGCTGAATTTTCTATTGTTTTGCCTTGTGCATTAATACTGTTATTTGTATTAATTGGCATAGGTAGAGCAGTTGTATGTACTATGAATTGTCATGATGCTGCTGCGCAAGTTGCGTATTATCTTGTGACTCATAAGGACGATAAAGCTGCCGCAAGTATTGTGCAGTCGGTCGCAGGTCAAGGAGCGTCGGTGAAAATAAGTCGTAGCAATAATATGGCGAATATTGTTGTTAAATGTCCTCTTATTCCCGATCCTCTTCATATTTTGCCGCCTCTAGTGGAAAGTCATGTAAGCCAGGTTTTAGTATGAGTAGGCGCAAGAATTTTGTGAAGCATTCAATAAATTTCATTCATAAGCGATGTAAGGGCATTGACTGCGGTTCTGGCACTATGCTTGGCATTATGCTAGTGATCGCAGTCTGCTCAATAGTAGTGCTTTCTGCTATTTTATGTAATGTTCTCGGAGCTAAACATCAAGCTTATGCTGTTGCAACTTCTGCTGCTTTATCTGGTGCTTCTGCGTTGCAAAGGATGGAGGATAATGCGTGTGAGGTTGTTGCGCGTACTGTTGCTTCAAGCAATGCTTTTTTGAAATCTTGCAACTCTACTAGTAATGATGTAACTGTTCGTGTTTCTGTTGGGCTAAATATTCCATTTGCTTCTAACGTGGAAGTTTCTGCTAGAGCAGGACTAGAAGATTGCAATAAGTAGTAAGTAGCAAAAACGAATATAAATATCAGCAGTCGGGTGGCGGCTGCTGATAGTCTTAACTAAGATATATCGGGGAAATAGTTAGGTCGCGGTAGGTTAGGAAACATGGCACTTGCACTGTATCGTAGATATCGTCCTGACACGTTTGATGGTGTTATTGGGCAGGATCAGGTTACCATACCTTTGTCTAGAGCATTAGACCAAGGAAAAATAACGCATGCATATTTATTTTCTGGGCCGCGTGGATGCGGTAAAACAAGTTCTGCGCGAATTTTAGCTCGCTGCATTAATTGCGAAAAAGGACCAACTTCGCACCCATGTGGAGAGTGCCAAAGCTGTAAAGATTTAGCTACTGGCGGTGCCGGTTCTATCGACGTTGTAGAGATTGATGCTGCAAGCCATAACGGTGTCGATGATGCTAGAGAGTTGCGTGAGCGTGCTGGCTTCGCTCCTGCTCGTGACCGTTATAAGATTTTCATTCTCGATGAAGCTCATATGGTTACGCAGCAAGGTTTTAATGCTTTGCTTAAGATTGTAGAAGAGCCGCCTGAACATGTAATGTTTATTTTTGCTACCACTGAGCCGGATAAAGTTATTGGCACTATTCGCTCGCGTACACACCATTATCCTTTCAGACTTGTGCCTCCAGAGGTAATGTCTCCATATCTTGAAGATATTTGCAAAAAAGAAGGTATTCTGCCACAGCCGGGAGTTCTTCGCCTTGTCATGCGCGCTGGTGCAGGATCAATGCGAGATACGTTATCTGTGCTCGATCAGCTTATGGTGGGTGCTGTTGATGGTTCAATTTCTTTGGATTCTGCGGTTGCTTTATTAGGTTTTACGCCTAATTCATTGATTAGTGAATTCATTGACAATCTTATTAATCATGATGGTGCTTCGATATACGATGTAGTTCGTCGCGTTATTGTTGGAGGCTACGATACTCGTAAGTTTGTAGAAGATTTATTAGGTAGAGTTCGTGATTTGTTGCTTATGGTATCTGCAGGTCCTAAAGCGGCTTCAAGCTTACTTAATGATGTTTCTCCAGAAGATTTGGAAATATTGAATAAGCAATCTGCAAGCATGACATTGCATGATTTAGCACGTATGGCTCAAACAATTAATGATGCTTTAAGTGCAATGGCTAGTGCAATTTCTCCTCGAATGAATTTGGAAATTTTAGTTGCTCGTTTGCTTGCAGACAGCGAAACTTCAAATACTGTTGCAACTAATTTGCGCATCAATAACGTGCAGCAACAAAATATTTCAACTTCTAAGCAGAATATTCAAAATAAAGTATCTTCTGGTGCTCATTTCGTAGGTTCTACAAGCAATAAAAAATATGTTTCTGCAAATAGTGAGAATAATAGTACTTCAAATTCTTCGCTACCTTCTGAAACTACGGCATCTCCTATTGCTAAAGCAGAAACGCAATCTGCTCCACGCACAAAAGAAATGGAATCTAAAAAAGCGTTTTTGAACGATGCACATAATGCTAATTCAAAGAATGATTCCATGGATACTGATGCAATGTGGGATAAAGTAGTTTCAAAATTGCCTGATGACGTACGTGAATATGTAACTCGTGAGTATGTTCCTACAGTGCAACTTACTCCAGTACAATCAGGTCGGCAGCGTCTTATTTTGACTTTTAATGAGCCTATGAGTCAACATGCATTTGCGCTCGCAGTATGCACTACTTCTCCATATGATGGGCAAAAAGTGCCAAAAGTAGTAATGAATGAAGTGCATGAAGTATTTGGTGCGCAAGTAATGATTGCTCCTGCACCAGTTGCTGCTAATGGTGAACAAGTAGAATCTGTTGCTCGAATGGATCCGCAAAATCTTGCCAAAGTTAAGCGAGATATTTTATTACGCAAAACTGGCCTATCTGCTGGATTTAGTAATAAAACTGATTCTGATGGCAGCGGAATAAATAAAAATCCTACTAAAAAAGAATCTTCGGGTTTTAGTGGCGCTGATGGCTCCGCAGCATCAGTAGCTTCTGAAAATACTGCGGATGAGTTAAGTGATGTTGCGAATGCGGATGATGATGTTTGGGCAGATATGTCGTCTATGCCCATGTCGGATGTGATTGCAATGCCGGAAGATTCTTCTACTAAAGACTCTTCTATTGAAGATGAGCTCATGAATCATGATGACGAGATTGCAATACAGAAGAGTTCGCATTCTCATAACCAATCTGAAGCTATTTCTGGTGTCTTGGATCAAGCTAAACTACACTCTCAAGTTCAGAATGCAACTAATACTTCAGAATTGTCTACTGAATCAATTCAGACTACTGTTTCTCCTACGAATGGAGCTACTGCTGACGAATGTTCGATGGATGATGCTTCATTAGAATCCGCAACGTCTGTAAGCACTGATGAGCTTAAACAAATTTTTGAAGTTAAATCTGTTGAAGAATTTGCTTCTACTGATCCTAAAAATCCTAAAAATGCGATTATGAGCGTTAAGAAAAAGCAAGAGGAGTAGTTTACAGTGCATAATTCATCGTCATATGATGGAGCAATTGGTCATTTAATTGAAGCATTTTCAAAGCTTCCAGGGATTGGACCTAAAGGCGCTCAGCGCATTGCGTTTTACTTACTTTCTTCTTCGGATAAAGATGTTCAAGAGCTAATAGACGCAATTAATAACATGAAAGAAAGTGTGCGTTTTTGTGATGTATGCGGAAACGTATGTGAGCAGAGCCCTTGCATAGTATGCGCAGATCCTCGGCGTGATCATAGCAAAATTTGTGTAGTTGAAGAACCTAAAGACATTATGAGTATTGAGCGAACTCATGAATATTCAGGTGTTTATCATGTTCTTGGTGGTGCAATTAACCCAATGGCAAATGTTGGGCCTGGGGACTTAGCAATTACGCAATTACTTGAACGTCTTAAAGATGCAAAAGTTCAAGAAATTATTCTTGCGCTTGATCCTGATATAGAAGGTGAAGCGACTGTTACGTATTTGGCTCGATTGCTCGATCCTCTAGGAATTAAAGTTACTCGCTTGGCAAGTGGATTGCCTGTTGGTGGAGATTTAGAGTATGCGGATGAGATCACTTTAGGTCGTGCATTTTCTGGTCGTCAATCTGTGTAATTTTGAATATTGTTTTTATGAGCACAAATCATTATTAGTAAATAGGGCATAGTTGGTAGTCTGATATTGAAGCCATTATTTGGCATATCCTGTGCGTTTATCAATATTGACATGAGCAAGGGGTAAAAATTGTCGCTTATCGTACAGAAATACGGTGGTTCTTCTGTAGCGGATACGGATTCCATACAACGTGTTGCCAAACGCATTCTTTCTACAAAAGCAGCAGGCAATGATGTTGCTGTTGTAGTTTCAGCGATGGGAGATACGACTGACGATTTAATTGATCAAGCAATGAGTGTAAACACTCATCCTCCTGCTCGCGAAATGGATATGCTTATGACAGCAGGCGAACGAATTTCTATGAGTTTGCTTGCAATGGCTATTCATGCTCAAGGATCTCATGCTTATTCTTTTACTGGTTCTCAAGCTGGATTTATGACAGATACTCAGTTTGGAGCTGCGCATATTCGTGCGGTTAAGCCTGATCGTGTCAGAAGAGCTCTTAGCAAAGGCAGTGTTGCAATTGTTGCCGGGTTCCAAGGAATTAACGAAGTTGGAGATGACACGACTCTCGGTAGAGGCGGTTCGGATACTTCCGCTGTAGCGCTTGCGGTTGCTTTAGGTGCTGATGTATGTGAGATTTACACGGATGTAGATGGAGTATTTACTGCGGACCCACGTATTGTGCCAACTGCAAAACGTATTCCTGTAATTGATTATGATTCAATGCTTGAAATGTCATCTTGCGGCTCGCGCGTGCTTGCGTTGCGTTGTGTTGAGTACGCTCAGCGTTTTGGTATGCCTCTTCATGTTAGAAGTTCATTCTCACATAGGAACGGAACGCTTATAGTTCCAAATAATATTAATCCGAACGATTTGCCTAATCTGAGTTAGAAAATACAAAACTAAATATTAATAGATAATGTCAAATAATCTTCGAGCTTAAAGGCGGTAACAATGGTAAACCACGATATTCTTTCGACTATGGGCGATTTATTTCCTGATTTAGGTCCGGAAACTCCTGTTATCTCTGGCGTTGCTCATGATCGCAGTGAGGCAATGATTACGGTTCGCGGTATTCCAGATATTCCTGGTATGGCTGCGAAAGTATTTACAACTCTTGCAAAAGCAAATGTAAATATTGACATGATTGCGCAAGCAAGTGCTTCTACTGGTACAGCAGATATTTCTATTACTGCTCCAGGAGCATCAATGGAAGCAGTCCGTAAAGTTCTAGAAGAAGCGCATGATGAATTGAAATTTACTTCTATGGATGTCGTTCCAGTAGTAGGAAAAGTAGCTGTTGTTGGCGTTGGTATGAAAACACATTCAGGCCTAGCTGCTACCTTCTTCACTGCGCTAAGTGAACATGGTATAAATACTTTGATGATTTCTACTTCGGAAATTCGTATTGCTGCCATGGTTCCTGTTGAACAAATTGATGAAGCTGTTCGCGCTTTGCATACTGCTTACGGTTTGGACGCAAGTCAGGTTGAAGCAGTAGTGTACGGCGGAAGCGGGCGCTGAAGCAATTTAAATTATTAAATTATTAAATTAACTAAATTATTTAAATTGTAGAATTGTAAAAACTGTAGAAATTATACGTGCTTACTTTTAAGGGAGTCTCGATGACAATTATCAACGAAAAAGGCGTGAACGTGGCAGTACTTGGCGCAACTGGCCAAGTTGGTATGGTAATGCGTCGAGTGCTTGACGAGCGTGATTTCCCAATAAAAGATTTACGTTTTATGGCTTCTGCTCATTCTGCTGGCACAGTTTTGCAATATCGTGGCAAAGACGTAGTTGTAGAAGATGTAGAAAAAGCAGATTTGCACGGAATTGATATAGCTATTTTTTCTGCAGGCGGCGGAACTTCAAAAATTTGGGCTCCGGAATTCGCTGAAGCTGGCGCAATTGTAGTAGATAATTCTTCGCAATGGCGTATGCATAACGATGTGCCTTTGGTAGTTGCGGAAGTAAATCCTGAAGATTTAGATACTATTCCAAGAGGAATAGTAGCAAATCCAAATTGCACAACTATGGCTTGCATGCCTGTATTAAAGCCGCTTGCTGATGCTTTTGGATTAAAACGTTTAATAGTTTCGTCTTATCAAGCTGTTTCTGGTGCCGGTCGAGCCGGTGCTTTGCAACTCATGAATGAGGCTCAAGCTGCATTAAACCAAGGAGCAGATAAACTCGTTTTCGACGGTAGTGCAATAGATTTCCCTGAGCCTACAAAAGTTGCTCGTACTATTGCTTTTAATGTAGTGCCTTTTATTGGTTCAATAGTTGATGACGGATCTGAAGAAACTGACGAAGAACAAAAATTGCGCAATGAAAGCCGTAAGATTTTGCATTTGCCAAATCTTGCAGCCTCATGTACTTGTGTGCGAGTAGGTGTTTTCACTGGTCACGGCATGAGTGTAAACGCTGAGTTTGAGCATGATGTAACTCCAGACATGGCTCGCGAAGTATTGAGCAATGCTGAAGGAGTTGAACTTAACGATATTCCTACTCCTCAGCTAGCAGCCGGAAAATCTGCAAGTTATGTTGGCAGAATTAGGAAAGATCAAGCAGTAGATGGAAATAAGGGATTGGCACTTTTTATCACTAACGATAATTTGCGAAAAGGTGCTGCATTAAATGCTGTGCAATTGGCGGAAATTATTGCTAAAAAGCGTAATTTCCTAAACTAATTATGGTTATATTGCGCTCGCGATTATGTAAGATTTTGCGTAAACTGGAATTATGTCAATAGCATCTGAAGAAATACAGCAGCAACTCGATCGTATAGTGGCACTTGGGTATCCAGATGTGGCTGATATGAGTGCCAATGCTTTTCGTAAGTTGGCAAATCCTATATTATGTGCGCTTGAAAATAGTAGTTTAGGTGCGAATATTTTATTGATTCCTACGCGTGAATTAGTTTCGCCTGAATCGTTGATTTCTCGGACGAGTATTAATCGCATGGCTGGATTCACTACTATGCCTCCGCGAGATATCATAAGTTTTCTTCCTAAAGACGGGTATGAGTTTCCTGAAGGTCCGTTCTATATAGTTGTCGATCCGCATACTGGCTCATCGTATTTGAATCGAGAGCCTGATGTTGCTCGTAAGCTTATTGATTCTGATGAGCGTTTGCCTCTTACGCTGGAAGAAGGGCTTGCTATTGCAACACAACATCCAGATTGGCTTGAAAGCAAGAATGGATTTAATTTGCTTGGTTCGCAAAGCGCAGATGGGCGTGTGCCAAGTATATGGATGAGTCAATGTGCTCCGCGTTTAGGTGCTGTCTGGCCAAATTCTCGTCATACTTGGCTTGGTAATGCGTATTGCATGGAAAGATGTGGAGTGTCATCGCTGAAGTAAGTTAGCGAATTTTGCGCTCATTTAGTAAAATAGTACGAAATATAACGGTAGATAATACAAATAAATAGAAGTTGAATTTTTATAGTTTCTCATATTGTGAAGGTGTGTTGTGGCATATATAACTTTTGATCATGTAGTGAAAGAATACCCATCAGGTTCTGGTGCTGTGCGAGCTTTAGATGATGCCAGTTTTACTGCACAGAGCGGTGAGCTTACAGTAATTTTAGGTGCATCTGGCGCGGGAAAAACTACAGCATTAAATATTTTGGGTGGTATGGATACTGCAACAAGCGGTCGTGTTGTTGTTGGCGATTGCGATGTTACTAAGCTAAAAGGTCGTAATTTGGTTCGCTACCGCAGAGAAGACATTGGTTTTGTTTTTCAATTTTATAATTTAGTTCCAAATTTAACTGCTCTTGAAAATGTAGAGTTAGCTTCGCAAATTTGTGCAGATCATTTTGACCCTGCTCAAACGCTTATTGATGTTGGCTTGAAAGAAAGGCTACATAATTTCCCAGCTCAACTTTCTGGCGGTGAGCAGCAACGCGTATCTATTGCGCGAGCTCTTGCTAAAAAACCTAAATTATTGTTATGTGACGAGCCTACTGGTGCCTTGGATTATGAAACAGGTAAGGCAGTATTGCAATTATTGCAAGATATTTGCCGAACTGAAGGCATGACAGTGCTGATTATTACTCATAATGCTGCCATTGCTCCGATGGCTCACAAAGTTGTTCGTTTCCGTTCTGGAAAAGTTGTAGACGAAACTGTGCAAGAACATCCTATGGCTATAGCCGATATTGAGTGGTGATTAGGTGGTTGTTATGCGGAAAGTAACAGCAGTTTCAAAGCAATCTGATAATAAAAACGCCAATAATGGCAGTGAAGGTAAGCGCACGCACTCATTGCTGCCAATAGTATTTATTAGCGCAATTAGAATGTGGGTTCGCGAATGGCGTCGCTTCTGTGTTCTTGCGGTTATTGCAATGCTTGGCGTTGCTGTTATGACTGGTATTTATGCAGGCTGCAACGACATGTTTCTCGCTACTAACGATATGTATGCGAAATTGCATGCTTATGATTTGCAAATCGTATCTACTCTTGGTTTAACTAAAGACGATGTTGCAGCATTACGCGCGTTGCCAAGTGTGAGTGAAGTTGAAGCAGAGCGTTCTTGGAAAGCAACAGCACACGCGACAGATGATGCAAAGTCTTCATACGCAATGAATTTCGTGCATTATGTAGAATCGCAAAAAAATCTTAATCGTTTGCATTTGCTTAAGGGCAATATGCCTAAAAATAATAGTGAAGCTGTTGTAACTCAGCGATTTTTACACGATAGTGGCTTGAGCATTGGCAATGTGATAGTAGTCAACATGCAGCAAAATGTGGACGTTGGAAATCTTGATTCTTCTAATTCAAAGTCTAAAACTTATCGTTTGCGCATAACTGGTAGCGTGCTAGATAGCAACGATTTAAACAATCCTGATGGCTATCAATCTAAAGCATTTCGTAACTCTGTGACGTCTAGATATCCAATATTTACTTCTGCTGCTCCTGATAACGTGACCGGCTTGCCGTATACAGCAATATCGGTACGTTTGAATGATACTCAACATGTCAATGTTTTTTCTAAAGATTATCGGGGCATTGTCGACGATGCATCTGAACAGATTCAAGAACGCGTGCAATCTAAGCGAGAAACAGCTCGACGTAATCAAATTATCGACAACCAAGTTAACTCAGAAGTAAAAAACATTATTGCAAACGATCCTAGACTTCAGCGCGCTCCAAATTTTGTTAAAGAGCAAGCAAAAAAGCAAATTCGTAAACAAATTAAGTCAGAGATTCAAAAACGTGTTCCTCAAGCTCAATGGCATATATCTACTCGTATAGCTAACGATAGTTATGCTAGTTTGCGTTCTGACGTTGCTTCAATACAGTCACTTGGATACGCTTTCCCGGCAGTATTTCTTGTTGTAGCAATGATGATGAGTTTAACTGCTATGGCTCGTATGGTTGAAGAAGAGCGAGGGCTTATTGGCACATACTTAAGTTTGGGATACGGTCGTTCTACTGCAGTAACAAGACATGCTTTCTTCGCAATATTTGCGTGCTTTGTTGGCGGCGGAATTGGCGATATTATGGGTTTTCTTGCAATCCCTTCACTTTTACTAAAAATCTTGCGTGGTTTATACGCCGTTCCAGACGTTAGGTTGAAGTATGACTGGCTATATGGCTCTTTGTGTGTGCTAGCATTTGTGATTCCTGTTGCAATATGCACAATCGTTGTTAGTTGGCGAGAAACAAAGCAAGTTCCTGCAGCTTTGTTAAGACCAAAAGCTCCAAAAGCTGGTTCTCGCGTTCTTCTTGAAAGGTTGCCTTGGATTTGGAAGCGAATGAGTTTCTTAAATAAGGTTACTGTTCGCAATTTGGCGCGATTCAAAGGCAGATTGTGCATGACTATTGGTGGAGTTGCCGGTTGCACAGCGCTTATTGTTTGCGGTCTTGCTTTGAACGATACTGTTGCGACCTTGGGTATTCGCCAATACGAGGGAATTTATCGATACGATATGATTTCTATCTCGGCTCCAGGATCTTTCCAAAATATGAAGAAAAGCGTTGAGCAAGACAAGTCAAATAATAAAGTAGAAACTATACTTCCGGCTTATGTGGGCTCTGGAGAAATAGCTAAAAATCAATCAAATAAGTCGAATAGTCGTCATGTTGAGGATGCGGAAAGCGTGCAGTTGATTGTTGTAAAAGACACAAAAGCTTTGTCTCATCTTGTAAATTTGCAGGATGTGAACAATAATTTGCAAACTGTTAAACTTACGGATGAAGGTCCGTTGCTTTCTCAAAGCGCTGCTGCATCTCTGGACATTACTCGTGGTAGCGAAATTAATGTGACGAATACTAGTTTTAAACGTGCGAAGGTTAAAGTTAAAGCTATTGTTCGTAATCTTATCGGTTCTAATATTTACATGACTGAACATTGCTACGAACGCTTATTTAATGGAGAAAACAGTAAGCTTTTGAAACATAATGCGTTAATTTTGCGTTTGCGAGGTAGCGATAATAATAAAATTAAATATGCCGACAAGGTTTCTGAACGTGACGGTGTGCTTGCTGTTATGAATATTACGCGTATGAAGCATGCTTTTAGTTTTGATCTTATGAATGCTGTTGTTGCTTTAATCGTAACTTTGGCTGCTGGCTTAGCTTTAGCTGTGCTTTTTACTCTTGCAAGTACTAATATTTCGGAACGTACTCGCGAAATGGCTACGCTGAAAGTTCTTGGTTTTTATCGTAGAGAAGTTCATTCCTATGTGCATAAAGAAATGCTTACTTTAACTGTTATCGGCATTGCAGTTGGATTGCCATTAGGAAGGCTTATTGCAGGATTGTTGACTAGCGCGCTTCGTATGCCGTCTTTGTATTTTGAAGTTGAAGTAGCTCCTTTAAGCTATTGCATTGCTGGCGTTGCAACACTAATTTTTGCGTTAATTGTGCAATGGGCTACCAACCCAGCTTTGGATCGCATAGATCCAGTAAGCTCACTTAAAAGTGTGGAATAGTTGCGCGAATTGTGGAATGCGTAATGAATAGTTAAGGGTTCCTATAAAATTAGAAATTCGTGGCTATTAAGGAACGGAGTTGTAATAATGAGTGAGACTGTGAATAGTGACATTAATGTAGGTTCTAAACAAACAGAATCTGCAGAGACGCACAATAGCACATCTTCTCATAATCAATCTTCAAACCAATCTTCTCGCGTATCTGCGCAAGAAAATGCAAGTAGCAATGCAAACCAAATGGAGCGTAGTCTTACCAAGCGTCACGTGCAATTTATTGCTATTGGTGGCACTATTGGCACAGGCTTATTCCTTGGTTCCGGAAAATCTATTAGCTTAACAGGTCCTAGTATCGTATTCGTTTACATTATTGTGGGCTTGATTATGTTCCTGCTGATGCGTGGCATTGGCGAACTTATGTATAAGGATCCGAACCAGCATACTTTTATTAGTTTTATTACACGTTATCTTGGCAGAGGTTGGGGTAATTTTGCCGGATGGTCGTATTGGTTTGTGCTTGTACTTATTGGTATGAGCGAAATTACGGCAGTTAGTACGTATTGTGTCACATTCTTCCAAACTTTCGATATTGACGTAAGTCATTGGAAATGGCTGATAGAAGTAGTATTTTTAGCGGCGTTAGTGTGCATAAATTTGGTAGCTGTAAAGCTATTTGGGGAAACTGAGTTTTGGTTCTCAATGATTAAAATTACGCTAATTGTTGCTCTTATTGTCACAGCCGTAGTTATGGCTTTAATTGGTTACCATTACTCTGCAACTCCTTTGCATGGTGGTGTAATGAGTCCTGCTGGTCACGCTGGATTAGATAATATTTTCAACAATTTCTCGCTTATGCCAAATGGCTGGCTTTCCTTCTTAATGAGCTTCCAAATGGTGTTTTACGCGTACCAGCTTATTGAGTTTGTTGGTGTGACTGTTTCGGAAACTAAGAATCCTCGCCAGGTTTTGCCAAAGGCTGTTAACGAGATTATTGTACGCGTTCTGGTTTTCTATGTTGGTGCTCTCATAGCGATTATGCTTATTGTGCCGTGGCAACAGTTTAGGGCTACGAATGCGGAAGGCGTATTTATGTCACCATTCATTATGGTGTTCCAATACGCGGGATTGCATTGGGCTTCTGCGCTTGTGTTCTTTGTGGTTATTACAGCTGCTTCTTCTGCGCTTAATTCTTTGCTGTATTCTGCTGGTCGCCACATGTATCAAATCGCGCTTGAGTCACCTTCGCCTCTTTTGGGTAAGTTGCGTAAGGTTTCACGCACGAAGGTTCCTGCTCGCGCGATTTTGTTCTCGTCTGCTTTGATTCTTCTTTCACCAATTATTAATTCGATCCCTGGTATTCATGGTGCGTTTATTTTGTTTGCTTCGGCTTCTTCGGCAGTGATAATCATGATTTATATTTTGATTATGGTTACGCATCGTAAATACCGTGAATCTGCTGATTTTATGCCAGACGGCTTCGTTATGCCGCATTATAAGCTTTTGAATTCTCTTACTATAGCGTTCTTTGCTTTTGTGTATGTGACTTTGTTTATTAGCGACGATACGCGAGCTTCTGCAATTGGCGGACTAGTGTGGCTCGTATTGTTCGGCGGATACTGCGCCTTACATCAACATTGGCAGAATCGCGATTTAGCTGAAGCTTTGGGGAAGTAAGGTACTTCTTTACTTGATTTCTGTTATGCTTGCTGTGTGCGAATTATTGTTGCAGATTGCAGTGCAGAGTATACAGGTAGGTTAAATGCCACGCTTCCTTTAGCTAAGCGAGTGTTGCTTATTAAAGCAGATGGCAGCGTACTTATTTTTTCTGAGCTTGGTGCATATAAACCTCTTAATTGGATGGTAGCTCCTTGTAGTATGCGTGTTTTACGTAAAGAAGATAGCGGCGAATCCGATGCTGGCGTTGTTGTAGATGGCTGTATTTTGCGTGTTGCTGCCGCTAAAAGCGATGATTTGCTTATGGTTTCGCTCGAGCATGTTTATAGCGATAATACTTACGATTTGGGTGAGGATCCTGGCTTAATTAAAGATGGTGTTGAGGATCATTTGCAACGTTACTTGGCTGAGCAGATTGAACGAATCGGCGATGGTGCAACGTTGGTGCGCCGTGAGTATCCTACGGCTATCGGCCCAGTGGATATTATGGCTCAGGACGCGGATGGTGTACATGTCGCTATTGAGATTAAGCGGCATGGCGGTATCGACGGCGTTGAGCAACTTACGCGTTATTGTGAGTTGCTGAATAGAGATCCGTTACTTAAGCCGGTTAGAGGTATTTTTGCTGCGCAAACTATTAGTCCGCAAGCTCGCGTTTTGGCTGAGGATCGTGGATTTACTTGCTTAATATTGGATTACGATGAAATGCGTGGAGTCGAGTCCAACGATCTTCGTCTGTTCTAAATATGTGTTCTAAATATGTAAAAACCCCTCGGGAAGGAGGGGTTTATTATTTATGAATCGCTAGTTAATTCTGCAACAGTTTGCAAAATTACAAATCTCACGAAGCATAGAGAATATCGACTACAAAGTACAGCGTGGCATTTGCAGGAATAGTTACGTTTCCGCGCGCGTCCTTCTTTTCTTCTTTACCGTAGCCATCTTCTGGTGGGATTACCAAAAGAACTTGGGAGCCAACTTTCTTTCCAGTTAAGCCTTTAGTCCAACCAGGGATTACTCCTCCAGCAAGTTGGAAGTCTGCAGGTATGCCACGAAGCCAAGAAGAATCAAATTGATGCAATTTGCCGTCTTTATCAGTAGTCCAGCCAGTGTAATGAGCAGAAACTGTGTCTTTTGCAGTTACTTTTTTGCCGGTTCCTTCAATCAAAGTCTGAGAAACAAGCTTTCCGTCTGGAACGTAGTTATTTTTATCTAAGGTTGGTGCTCCAGATTTATCAAGAGTTACCTTCGGCAAATTTGCGGGAATATTCGTAACAGCCTTGCCCGTTGCTCTAGTTATAGCCTTTGATCGCGAAACCATTGTAAGAACCATAACATATGAAGGATTTTTATATCCTTCACTTACGCCAAAAGCAATAGTTGTATTAATTTTCTTACCTTTAATCAAAGCGTAATATGGGCGGCTTGTAGAATTTTTATTAATGTAAATCGAGCAATCAGCTTTGCCTTTTTCCCAAGTATTCATAAGCTCTTTGCCGGTTTTGGAGTCGAACACAATGCCCTGAGAGCATACGCGATCGCCTTCTTTAATTGTTTCTCCGTTGCCTCGTTGCAAAACAGCATAAGTATTTTGCTTTACTTTTACAGGCGTTTTCAGTGTTATTTTAGGCTTTTTCCCAAGTGCTCCAGATGCGCTTACGCCTTCCAGCAACTGCATTCCAGCTTTTTGAGCGTTCTCATCAGTTAAATTGTTTTTGTTGTTGGAACTTTCTCCGCATGAAGCGAGTACTACACACATTGCCACTGCACTAATAGTTGCAAAAGTGCGAAGCAAAAAGGATTTTTGTTCTAATGTTTTGATTTTTTTCATAGCCTCACATTACCGCTTGACGCTGATTTTTACATCAAAACATGCAAGTAATATTAAAAGACTGTAGAATGGTATCGTTATGACAAATATAGAAGATGCTTCTGATACAGAAGGACGACCAATGCGACGACCAATGCGACGGCTCACTTTGCGCAGTAAAATCATGCGCGGCGTTGTAGCTCCATTTTTTGCTTTGCTTGCAGTATTAAGCGTTGTTCTTGGAGTTGCTAACGCAACATTTTGGAAGCCTAGCAACGTTGTTATTGCGTACGCTAACGTATCTGGAACTCGTTATATTGTCACTGATCCTGGTGTTTTGAATCTTGTAGATAACAGGGTTCGTATTAGTGTTGCTGCTTTGCATACGCGTAAGCCTATTTGTGTTGCTGTAGGTTTAACGAAAGACGTAAGAGGCTGGGTGGCAGGTTCTCCAGTACAAAGAATTACTGGTTTGCGTGATTGGAATAATCTTTCAGTTTCTGAAGTGTCTGGTAAAACCTCTGTGCAAGCGGGTGACTCTGTGGACATTAAGGATCCTGACGTAAAATTCCAAGAATCTAATTTATGGCCTATAGTTACATGCCAGCTTGGTTTAGCGAAATTGGCAATAAATACTGCAGATTATGTTCAATCTTCTGGTTCTGCGTCGTATGATCATGCTGTTGCAAGCGGCACAATGCCTAAATCGGGCACTCGCGCTAGTAAGTCAAATAGTCATGATGCGTCTTCTTCTTCACTGCGCTCGCAGGCTGCTAGACGTGTTTTGCTAATTGATTTGGGGGATAATGTGCCGGAAGCTTCCGTAGAATTGCGGTGGCGTCGTAATCAAATTCCAGATTTTGCAACGCCTTTATATTTTGTAGGAGTGCTTTTTGCAGTATTAGCTATACTTTCTGCAACTATTTTTGCAATGGCTCCGCATCGTCGTCGTAATAAGCAATTAATAGCTAGCCGTTCAGGAGTGTTGGCAGTAAAGTCTGCACAGCGTGACGAAGTCACCTTTGCTGAGGCGATTTCTGGAACCATGTCTGGTATTTTTGGTCACAAACGACACAAGAAGGATTCTGGAAGCCACGCAAGGCATGGAGATCATGCGCGTCGTCGCAAAGATTCAATGCAAAGCGGCGACTCAAATGGTATGCAAACTCGAATTGCGTCTGCTTCTACAGCGGTTGCATCTACTGATTCTTTGGCTGAAACTACTGTTATTGCGCAAGATGAAATGCTTGCGTTTGCCACGCGCTTTATGCAGCAACATGACGATAATTCTTATTTAGATGATTTAGACAATGCTGATGATGAATTTAATGATTTGCACAATCAGGATGCTGCGGCAAACGGAGAAGATTTAGCAAATGCGGAAGATATAGGAAATGCGAAATATTCTGGAAATTCAGCAGAATCAGCAAATTCAGAAAATAAGCAATATAAGCGGAATTCTCAGAATATTAAGACTCCGCGAAATAAGAAAAAATCTTACGCAAGCGCGTCGGATGGCAATAGTCTGAACGATTATAAGAATAAGCGTCAGCAGCAAAATAAGTATGCACAGCAGAATAACAAGAGGCGTAATCGTCAGAACGATAGAAATAATGCTAATAATTCTGAAAAGTTTGCAAAGAAACGTTTAGAAACGGTCAAGCCTTCAGATAGTAATAGCAAGATTTCACATGAATCTAGTAAGAAAAAGCTTAATGAGCACGAAAACTATCGCAACTCAGAATCAAACAAACGTCAAAATTCGTCTAAAAATAGCAACGATAAGCAATCTCGCATAAAACGAAATGGGTTTAGAGGAGACGGCGGTAACGGTCGCTACAGAAAAAATGGGAAAGGCTACCGCGGTAATTCTTCAAGTGAGCGAGGAAATGAGTAAAATGCGTAATAGTAATGTCGATATTCACCGAGTAAAAAGTAAAAATAGAGGCGTATTGCGCAACAACGTAGTCACATTAATAGCATGTGTTGTATCAACGGTTATGGTAACCGGATTATCTGCTTGCGATGGGCAGGTGCCGAAACCTGCTGAAGCGCGTAGTAATCAAGAGTTACCTAATGTGACTATGCTGCAAGAAAAAGATATCCGCTTGGGGTTGCTTCGCACTCTAGAAAAGGCAAACGACGAAAAAGATGTGGATTCATTATCTCAAGCAGTTTCTGGACCTGCTCTCGATATTCGTACGAGCGAGCTTACGATTGCAAACAAAACTGGAAACTTAGATCCTAAGGCCACTATTCCGCGTGAAGCCGCGCAAACTATTGTGCCAACTAATTCTGGTTGGCCAAGAGATTTAATGACTATTACAACTACTACTAAAGATCAGCAGTCAAAACGTTTGCTGGTTTTACGTCAACAGAGAGCGCGTTCGAATTATAAACTTTGGGCTGTTGCGCGCTTATTCCCTGGAGTGCATCTTCCTAAATTTGCTGTGCCAAGTATTGGTTCTTCAATGGGTAAATCTAACGATACTGGTTTGGTGATGACTCCAGATGAAGCGGTAGCTGCGTACGCTGACGTTTTACAAAATGGTGAAAACAGCAAGTACGCAAAGCATTTTGCTGACGATTATTTGCGTAAAAAGTTAGTTGAACTTTCTAAAGCAGTGCAAGCTGGAATGGAGCGAAATAAAGGCTCTCAAGAACAAGTCTTTACACCAAATCTCAAACAAATAAGCATTATGCGTTCAAGCGATGGAAGTGATTTGGTTGTTGCGCGCATAGATTCTGTGTGGACTCGTAAAGCTGGTGAAGGGCGTGAATCTCGTCCTGCTTCTGATGAAGAAAAAGCATTATTTGGCGACGGTAAAGCAAAAGGTACTATGCGAGTAACTTACGTAAATGTTATTGCTCTAGTAGTTCCTCCAGCTAGTTCTCATATGAAGATTATTCCTGTTGGTGCTGAGCGTCAGCCTATTAAGGTAGAAGCTTTATAAATTTTGTAAGTGCAATGTAGTGTGCTTGGAAAAGAGGAAAAATGGTGAGTAGCAAAGCGCAAGGCATGAATCCTGGCGGATTTTCGCTTGCTGGGGCTGTAGATTTAGAAGGCGTAAAGCGTCGTGTAGAAGCTCAAGCTAAGCAAGCTGCTAAAGCTGCGTCGGGTTCTACTGGTTCTTCTGCTCCAAAAGCTGGCGGCTATGTAATCGATGTTAATGAGCAGTCTTTTCAGGCGATGGTGCAAACGTCTGTAAGTTTCCCAATTGTTATTTTGCTTTGGCAAGCTAATGACGAGGCCTATTATGATGTGGCGCAGAAATTAGCGGATGCTGTTAACGCGCTTGACGGTCGTATGCAGTTAGCTCGTATCGACTCTGATGAAAGCCCAAGTATTGCTCAAGCATTGCAAGCGCAGCAGCTTCCTGCAATTTACGGTTTAATTGGCGGACGCCCTATGCCTATTGCGCAAGGTTTACCTAGCGATGAGGAATTACAGCAGATTTGTGGCACTATTTTGCCGCAATTGGTTCAGGTTGCTGAACGCTCTGGTGTTGCTGGAACTGCTCCTTTTGTGGAATCCTCGGTTGAGAAAAAGTCTGAAACGTCTAAAGATGCAGATCAAGATAGTTCCGAGAATAATTCTGTTGAGAGTGTTCCACCTGCTCATGAGCAAGCTCATTCGCTTGCTATGAAGGGTGATTATGAAGGTGCTGCACGTGAGTATGCAAAAGTAATGGAAGCGGATCCTCATGATGTGCTCGCATCGCGTGAACATGCAAAAGCTTTGTTGCTTTCGCGTAATACTAATACTGATGTTGCTGCGGTTAGAAAGGCTGCTGGCGATAATAAGGATGATTTAGATTCGCAGCTTGCAGTAGCAGATGTAGATATGATTGACGGTCATATTGATGACGCTTTTGGGCGACTGCTTGACTTCCTTGCATCTGGTCATAAGAGTGATGCGGATGCTATTCGTTCTCGTATGCTTGAGTATTTTGCCATACTTCCTGCAGATGATGCTCGATTAGCGCGCGCTCGCCGTCGCCTTGCAATACTTCTTTATTGATTCTTATGAAGATGACTTGTATTTTGGCGATTGCAGATTGACTGACTTATGCGTTATTAAATAAAAAAGCCAAGAACCACAACAATCGTGAGAAATTCGTGTGATTCTTGGCTTCAGTAGCGGGGCATGGATTTGAACCATGGACCTCTGGGTTTCCTAACTAATCTCTTACAAAGCCACAAATTTTAATATCTTTCCTTTCCTAAAAATTAAGATAGCTCAGAGCAATACCTCTGAGCTATCGAATAAGCCTTTTCATCAAGAAACAATGCGGAGTCTTTTGATGAAAGTACTTAATATTTTAACCAACCCAGATGATAACGTCAACGATCTTGTAACGTTTAATGCTCCTTCCGCAGCTCTCCAGTTTGACGAGGAAAAACGGGAAGAGATTCGCTCTCTTAATCCTGATGCTCAAATGAATTGGGCACATACTACTACGCAACAGTTGCGCGAAAAACTTGTCACAACGATTGATAGCGTAGAGCTTGCTAACAATAATGTTGCAGACTTCTGCATTGCATTAAATACGGCGCTTTCTGGTGAAGCATGGGCTATTCTTGGAATAAGGCGGGCTCTAGTTGGGAGACATAGTCTTTATCGAGTGTCCAGTTGTGGATGAAGCGTAGGTCGCACGAGTTTTCGTATGTGTTTTCAAGCTCGCTTATGGGGTGGATGGTGTATCCGGTTTTTTTGCGCGTCTTGCTCATCTTGTGTGTTTTCGCAGATGTAGATTTTGTGGCATCCGTCGTATGCGAAGCTTGTGCCGGTGACTGGCTTGCTGTTAATTTTCATTCTTGTTTTCCTTTCTACTTGTATATGATTTTTCTTATGGTTTGGTTTTATATAAAAACCCTGGTGTGATTATTTTTCGTTCGTGTTGTTGAACACTGGAAGGGACAAAAACGGAATGCGCTGGAGCCAACCCCTTGCGGGCCCTAGCTTCGCGCGTGTCCGTAACGCGAGTGGAGGACGCGGGGAAGTTGGCGGAAGTGACCCGTTTTTTAGAGTGGGAAGTGTCAAGAACACGTCATAAAAAGCAAAAAATGAGAGTACACCGCAGGTGTTCCATGCGATGATAATGGGTCTGCCGCCATGATAGTGGTGGCAGATTCTTTGTTCTGCTGGTGGCGGCTGGTTCACACATCTTTGTGTGAACTTATGGAAGCATAGTAGCCACCCTTCTCGCGTGGTAATAGCGCGGCTTGCTCCTGGGGGTAATGCCCTAAAATTTATGGAATTTTGTTCAGGGCATGCCCTAGGGGTAAGACGCGCCCCGCGCGGGAGGGTGGCTGCGATAAGCCACCAGGGGCTGGCAGAAAAAGTTGCGCTTCTTTTTCTGCCAGCAAACCCTCTGCTTACTTCTGGCACCAGTGGGGTGTGATGTGGTGAAGGAGCGCTGTAGTAGTGATGCGTGCAAGCCAGTACTTCTCGTCTATCGTGAGTGCTTTCTGGGCTGTGATACGAGCGTTTGTCGTGTCATTTTTCAGCCAATACAAGTATGACAGTGTGCCATAGACTGTGACAGTTTCCCTCTGACTTAATCCTTTAAGTTCCAGCATGGTGGTCAGCAGTGCTATTGCACGATGGATGCGCCGTGTGTCGAGGGTGAAATTGTCATCTCTAAAAACCAGGTCGAGGCTTGAACGCACATAGTGGACAGTTTTCTCAGCGAATGGGTGCTCAACGTTATCGAGGAAGTCTTGCATGGTGCAGCCATGGAAACTATCAATAAGGAACATGTCACGCACGATGAGGAGACTGCTTAATGCTTGGATACCGTAGCGTAGTGTGTTCTCGTCCAATCCTTTCGTGGTAAAGCCTGCTAGGTAGTTGTGGAATGCTACGAGAGCTTCTACCTCTCCTATTAGGAGTGTGACCGTGTGGTCGCTGTTGATGGTAACCATTTTTTTTATCCTTTCCTTGTGTGTTGGTAGTTCCAGGGCAGGCACACCCGTAAACCCACAAGAACACTCCCAGTCCTTGTGCGACGCTCCAGGCTCGACTCCGGTCAGCCCGTGGAACATGTTGTGGAATGGGCTGGCAGGGGTGAGCTTGTTGGGTGGCGTGACAAGGCTGGCGTGTGGTCTTTGGACTGGGTGTGCTAGCCTCTGGGCTACCAACACGAGAAAGTGGGGGCGGCGACCGGTGGCAGCATTCTTGCTGCGCCACAACAGTACAGTCTCCACGAGTGAAACTCGTGGAGACAATAGCCGCCCAGACTTTTTAGTGGATCCGGGTATGGTGCTGATATTTCTTTTAATTCTCATGATGTTAGTCAAAAGAATTTACAGACGGGACATCAGTTATAAATATCCTAGATATAGATGTTGGTGCTATTTGCTCACGGCACAAATGAACACTCTATGACAGATAAAGTATGGTTCACTCGGTTAACTTAGATGTCTGAATTGAAAGCGTTCTAATTTAAAAATAAGCTGCGCTGTGAAACTTCTGTAGTGAACTTTCACAGCGCAGCTTGTAGTTGTGCTCGTATTTACAATATTTATTGCATCTTATTCTGCTTTAATTGAACGCAATCGCTTATCGAATATGCAGATAAGCACCAGTATAAAGTGGATAAGAGCAGCTATGACAATTATTCCTGACTCTGCATGTAGAGATGGAATGGTCATGTGGGAATAAGCGTAATCCCATAGCGGATAGCTTACTGCTCCTATAGCGGCAACAACTGAGATGAATACAGACATTACCTGTCCAACGAGATTATCATCTACTGCATGAATAAATACTGTTTGGAATGGTGGATTTACTACTCCTTGGAAGAAAGCAAAAAGGAAACCAAACACGGCTGCTGCTATAGCGTTAGGCGCTAATGCCAGTCCTATTATAGAAAGAGTCACTAGTATATGTGAAAGAGTGAGTAGCATAGAGAAGGACATTTTGCTGGACACTTTTGGCGCGATGAGATAGCTGAGGGCATACCCAAGTGACATTGCGCTTAAATACCAGCCATATCCTTCTGCACTATGTAGAACCATTGAGAATAAGAGGACTCCAGCAAAGCTTATGCCAGTAGATGCGATAGCTTCGAGTATTGCAAATGGAGCTAAAGTCCTGTACGTTTGGTTTTTTACAAATGTTGCCATTCCCCTAGCCCAAGTTGCCAAAAAGCCTTGAGAATATTCTGGATTTTCATCTGCGACGTCTGAAGTATAAATTCCGGTTCTAACTGCATGCTTGTAAATAAAATAAATAAAAATTATTATTCCTGCTAATGCGATAGTTTCTGTAAATAGAATTGGAATGTATAAATATTTACTACTCGCAAAACCTGCAACTGCTGGTCCTACTAATGTACCCATGAGGCTTGTAAAGCGAAGAAGTGAAAGAACATTAATAAGATCATCATTTTTTGTTACACGATTAACAAAGGAAGTAATAGCAGGAAAATAGAAAGTATCACATGCTGTCGTAACCATTACAAGTATACAAACACACCAAAATAGGAGCAACTTGTTAGCAGATGGGGTTGAGAAGGATACCGATACAATTGCGATAATACATAATCCCGCAATCATTCTTGCTAAGCATGCAGCAACTGTTGTCCTGAAAATTCCTACATGCTCAGCTAGTGCTCCTGAGAAAAGGCCTGCTACTAATTCACTTATTGCAGTGAGGGTGAGGTAAAGCGATAAATAATGGCTTGACTGCTGAAAACCGATAAAAAGTGAGTTCAATAGCCATAATTGAATAGTAGTTGAGGCTAGTGTAGTTGCATAGTTAGAAAGAAAATCACTAGCTGCTAAACGCAGATATCCGCGGTAAGGTTTAAATAGATTCGTCAAGGTTTGCTCGTTTCGCGAAATTACATTGCCAAATTATTGCTTGAGAGATGCTATCGGCACTAGTAGTGAAGTATGTTGTAAAGTCGTCGTTATCCCAAATCTGTTGCTGTAGGTTCTTGTCATCACGCACTGTGCTAAAGAGTTGAATAATCTGCTCGACGCAAGATAATGTTTTCTTTATATAGAAGTATTGTTGTGCGAAATCGACTTCTACTTGCTCTCCAGGGATAGTCGTATGTATTTCTTGGAATGTCCGTAGCAAATCAATTGTTTTAATAAGCGATATTTTACATGTCTCGAAATATTCTTGTATTGAATGGATGGTGGATGTTTTCGCTGTGTTTGTACTGACGATAGTGGCTTCAAGTGCAGCATTTGCTTTGAAAAAATATTCTGTTGCTTCAAATAGAGAAGCGCAATATGCTGCACTTGATTTCACATACTCATCAAACATTTCTTCGTACGAAGTCATGTTCATTATTAACCTTTGGTGTGAATATGTGCGGATAAATTATGCCTAAATCATATGAGGATATGGTCGAGGTCGTGGGTTGATTCCGCCGCGCTTGCTATTCTTGTTCATCTTTGTCTCCTTTCATAAGAACAATGCTGTATCTTATTTGCATCTTCATCTATGAAGATGCAAATAATCCTAATACAGGATTCGCATTCTTTCCAAGTGTGTCTCTTATTGTGGAATAATTTTATATAAAAATTAGTAGTACATTATTAGACCTTAACTATTTACCAGTCTCAGCTCGTAGTACGTGTTTTCTGATATCCCTACTGTTTGGCAGAGTCCGGCTATTCGTATGTCAGGATTCTTTCTGTGGAATTGGTGGATAAGGTGTAACGCTTGGCTTCAATCAAAACCCTCAACTCTGCTCGCCATCTGGTCGAGGAATATGCTGACTTGCTTGTGTACTTGTTCTGGCATGCCGGACTGTGTGTAGTCGGTGTTTTCCCGCCTGTTGATGCAGCGTTCAATCCTTTTGCGCCCGATGAGGGTGGACGGCATTCCAGCCTGTGCAAAAATAACAGACGGTCTGACACCGTTATCGTATTGCTGGACAGCGTCTTTGTGGAATTGGCTTGTGTAGTAGATTCGTGTGGCTGTCGCGTGTTTGATAGCTGGAAGACTGTTGAGATAAGCACGTTGACTAGGGGTAAAGGCTGTGTCTTTTCTACTCATGAGTATGAACCGTTACGTGTGAAAGATTAATAAGAAATCAATAGAGGAAGAAGAAAATATAGAGTGAGGGGCCACACCATTGCACGGAGATAGTCCCGTGTGCATGTGCGACCCCTCGCCAGTTAATACTAAGCGTGTTTACGGGTTAATGCTTACGAGCATTTTCCTTGTTACGCTTAGTGATCATGATGCTTGCTCCTGCGCCCAGGGCTGCAAGAGCAGCGATAGCGATAGACACGACCGCGCTACCAGTCTGAGCCAATGGTGCAGCAGTAACACCGTTCCAATCATCAGAATCTTCGACTGGAGTGTCATAGCACACACCCGTATTACCACCATTACCATTATCTCCACCGTTTGGGTCGAATGGGTGATCGTTATGGGATGCGCATGGCACGATAGGTGTACCAGTCGTGTGACCACGGTCGGTATGATTCATCGTGTTCATACCAGTCAACGTGCCCTTGACTTCTACGTATTCGCCAGGCTTTAATACCAGGTTAGACCAGTTTGCTGGATACTCCAGATTAGTTACCGTACCGGAGCCTGCGATAGTCTTATCATCTAACGTGATCTTGGTCAGGTTGACTTTACCGGTGTTGATGATACGGAACACAATCTTGGTGCCGTTCTTGGTAGACTTCAAGGCTTCGCTTGGTGTGTTACGGTCTCCCGCTTCAAGACCAGATGCTGCGTCGTACTTGATGAGTTTAATAGCAGGGGTCTGGTCTGGGGTCTTGGTCCACACCATATTGGATTCGCGTTCAACATCATTCATGGTTTCCACGAACGTGTTTTCTACGCGATCGCTTACGCCCAAACGGGTCATTTGCACGTACGCTGTCCAGGACAAGTCACTATCCATAGCAGATGCAATATCAAGGAACTGTTGTGTTGCCTCTACAGTAAACGCACCATTAGCCTCGGTGAAAGTGAAATATCCGGCATCAACACCGCTACCGTCGATACGGCTACCCTTGGAGATCACAGTGCCGTCAGCGAGCTTAATGTCGTTGTTGACATAGACTGCCCACTGGCCGGTTAGCTTGTCAAACTTTTCATCATAATCATCCACGATGCGCCAATTCTTGATCTGCTTGTAGGCACGGTTACCAGCGATCTTGGAGCTATCGAGACGATACAAGAACTGATGATCCTTATAAATACTCTTACCATTCGCACTTTCGCCATTAACCTTAACAGTCACATCCTTCTTCGGGTTAATAACCTTTAACGGGTTAGTTACCGTGTTCGTTACATCCTTGCGATCGTTTGTAATCTGGGTGGCAGTGTTCTTCACTACATACCCGTCCTTGACCTGCTTGACTGTCATAGGAAGCACGATGGTGTAATCCTGACCAAGGAGAGACTGGTCGATTGCAGGATCCTTTGTCACATCCAATACCTTGCCAGCGTAGGCCTTTAAATCTGTTGGTTGTGGATCCCCTGGAAGAATATCTCCGAGATACTCCGTGTCTACGGTCTTAGCGAACACGTAGACGACACCATCCTTAACCTGGATATTGAACTTGTTGGTGACGTCCTTACCGGCTGCGTCTAGGATTTCGATATTCTTGTCATTGAGCTGCAAGTACTCATCATCATAGTCATCGATCATGCCGAGACGGTGAACCTTATACGCAGTGTCCTTCAACGTGGCTGCGCTTAAAGTGAGACGGTAGTAAATATCGTCTCCTACGTATGCGGTCTTGCCATCAATATTGATACCAGTCTTGGTTTCATCCTTCTTTTCAGGCTTTGGCTCTACCGGCTTATTCGATACCACGTTAGACGAGGTCAAACTATTGTTGAGTTTCAAACCCCACTGATTATCCACACTATGGTCTGTTGGAGCGTTCTTGGATACCGTGCCTTCGAAACGAACCTGGAAACGATGCTTAGATCCCGCGGTCATATTCGCTGTCACGTAATCCTTGTTGAGTTCGATAGTAAACTCATGCTTCTCGGTATCTGCAGTAAGCGTGTAGTTCTTCTTACTGATGGTGCGACCGGTTTCAAGGTCACGCAGCTCGATAGTCTGCTTGTCAAGCTCAAGATACTGGTCATACGTGTCAGTGAATGCAACAGACTCGATAGCATAACTCAGGTTGTTTGGAATGGTTGGTTCGCTAGTGAGTTCGTATTCCAGCTTCTGTCCTGGCATGACACTCTTACCATTAATATCGTCCTGGTCACCACCCTGAGAGGCCTCAGATATGACTGCCTTTGCTACTGGTGGAACGTAACCACACACGTATGGTTCGTTCGTAGTCTTTGTCTTGCCCGCGGCAGACTCTGAGCCTTTATTCTTCAAACCATGAGAATTGAGGGCTGCGCCTGTGGTTGGATCAGCACAAAACTCGACTTCATCCGTAGCTTTTTTGCCTGCGTCAGCGCGTACCTGGGCTGCACCCTTACCATTTGCATAATTCGCCTTGCCTCCGATAAGCAGCGTGTATTGCATAGGGGTAGCAAGACTACGTGCAGCAGCAAGAGCTTGACTGGTCATGGTAGCAGTAATGGTCGTGCCAGCCTGTTGGATAGTGAACTGGCTTGTCACGTCAGTACCCTTAGTGATGATGTCATCGACTGAGGAGACGGTAGTTGATGCCTCAGGGATTGGAGCAGCATACACATGCACATCACTCATATCTGGATCCCACAAATAGTCAGCAGCCGTGTAATCATCAGACAGGGTGAATGTGTCGAGGCTATCTCCCAGGTTCTCGCCCAAGCTACCGTTAACCACAGAGCCGAGCTTGTCACCATCAAGGATGGTTTGGGTGTCTGCACCGGTGGTGTTGGTATGCTTCGCATCAATAACGGTTGCCCATTTGCCGTTAGAGTATTTTACCCAGGACTTATCAGGGGTAAAGTCCCACAGTTTAGGCTGGTCTTTTGCAAGAACGATAACAATCAAATCAGTATTTGGCGTACTCATACCCTGAGCAGCGAATGAAGCGAGTGTATTAGCTGAATCAATATCATCAAACACTGTGTATTCGCTACCGCCGTGATTATATTTTCTGGTACCGTTCTGTGTTTCGTTGTTCCATGCTGATAACCATTGAGCGCCAGTTGCTTGCGCGCTAGAAGTATTGTTATATTCCGGTTTTGTGATTCCTGGTCCTGCTGTTGTTGCGGTGAAGCCTACACCCCAGATGCGGCAGTCTGCCGAACCAGTGCCACCTCGCGCAGTATACTCTGTTTCACAATCACCGCGAGCCTTGGATAATGCAGCGTTAATTTGCGCTCTAGCTGCTGCTTCGCGGGTAGCAGAGCTACCGATGGCTACACCTTCTGATTGGATAGCGCGCACCACTGCTTCATTATCTGATGCGGAACCTAGGTTATCATCGGTAACCCAGAATGTATTCGATTTATATGTGCCAGATCCGCCAGTGTTTCCACCTGTCCATCCGGCACCGCCAGCGGCAAATGCGGATCCTGTCAACATTGTTGATGCGACAACGATACCAGCAAGAGCGCGATGTGAACCTTGTCGGATCTTGTCTCTCATACTTTTATGCTTAGCGAAAAGCGACATAAAAGTCTCCCTTTTTCAAATTGCTTATTATGAAATGCGAAACCAAAAAGTTTCACATTCAGTAATGAGAAAATGAAAAAATTTTATTTTATATCAATAAAAATTTGGTATTGATAAAAATGGTTGGTTTTAGAAGTCGTCTAAAACCAACCACTATGTAAAGGGAAAATGAGTAAAGATGGAAACTATTTGCTATTAGTTACATCACCGTCACCATCTGGTGTTCCATCGGTATTCCATCCAGTGCCACAGCGATAGATATATCGACATTGATTAGGTGTTCTATGTAATTCATTATATGCTTTCCCGTCAGCAAGGTATTTATCCCAGTCGACCGCACCCGAATTCTTATTCTGTGCTGGCGCACTATAAGAAGACCCACCACGAGTACTTGAACGAGGAGCTCCCGAGCTAGTACGAGCCGCAGACTGGGAACGAGCCTGCGGAGCTGCTTGCGCCGCAGCCGCTGCGGCAGCGTCTGCCTGCTGCTTCGCTTGTATACTTGCGTTTACACTGTCGATTGCGCCTTGGACTGGCTCAAGAGCCTTAGTCAAAGACTCGACGGTTGCTTTCTTATCATTCAACGCTGCGGTAAGCGTGTTTATCTGGTTTTGCAGGTTATCACGAGTAGCATTATCAGCCACTTGACCGTCTGATGAGGAGAGCAGATTATTCATCTCATCAAGCTTCGCCTTCACCATATTCTTAGCATTTTCAAGATCCTTCACATTCTTCGACTTTGTGACCTGAACGACTGAGTTTTTCAGAGCCTTAGTGGTCTTATTAAGCTGTGCTGTAGTCTTATCAAGACTAGACATGGTCGCGTTGAAAGCCTGAGTGTAGGAGATAGCACAATTCAAAGACTGCGCCTTACTTACCTTTTTACTCTTAGCATGCTGGGCTGTGAATGTGGTGTAGGTTTTAGCGTTTGCAACCTGCTCCACACTAGTCACAGTCTTAGCAGTTTCATCAGCATCCTGGCGTGTCTTCTCGTACTGTGCCCACGCTTTGGCGTACGCACTGTTTGCCTGGATGCACGCTTGAGTCTTGGAATCTCTTAAAGACTTCACACCCAGCATACTCGCAACCAGCAAAGCTATAACTACAACAACCGCAGTAGCAATGATGATAAGCTTACGCTTCTTCTTGCTCCCTGGCTTCTGGTCACCGCGACCAGAAATAGCATCTAGTCTCGTAATCTCGGTTTCTTGTTTAATAATCTGATTTTTATCCATATTAGCCATAATTATCCTTCGTCTTTCTATCTATGTTTTTACTATACGTAAATATTCAGGTGAAAGATATATACATACTTAGTGTCGTTCTAATTTTTCTTTCCTAATCTCGATAACTTTTGCTTTATACATAGTAGTGAGAATACGATTGGCAACTTTTTGATATAAAGTCAATATGCTCGTGTGCTCCCCTCATATTGTCTTGTTTTAGAGGCGAACAGCTTCTGTAATGGCACTGCTATCAGGGAATGTGAGACTGATATATATTTGAGTGGTTTCTACACTAGCGTGGCCAAGGAGTTTAGATACTAAGAGAAGGTCGTGTGTACTTTCATATGCCTTAGTGGCATATCGATGTCTGAGACTATGTGTGGAGTATCCGTTACCAAGAAGCTGAGAGATGTGATGCGCAATATAGGATGCTTCGACGTGACCGGTCCATCTGCTAGGAAACATGTATCCATGCTTGTTGGCGATGATTTGTGCGAGATCTGGCGCGATGGGGACAGTGCGTTCTTTGCGTCCTTTACCGTGTACAAGAAGCTGGGGATGAGTATTAAGCATCATAATATCGGATGAAGATACTTGTGCTATCTCACTACGTCGTAATCCACATTCTGCCCCGAGCCTGAGCATGGCTTCATACTCCTTGTTACCTCTAACTCGGGCTAAAGCACCACGAATGATGTAATCAGGACATGGATGAGGTATTGCGTATTCTTTACGAATTTTAGGTAACTTTACTGTTGGATTGACATCAATAATTTCTTCTTCAATCATGTATGAGTAAAACGAGCGTATTGTTGAAGAATAACCTTTGCGCGTTTCTCGTTTCCAGTCTTGGTGTGCAAAAAGCTCAACAAGTTGTTGTCCTGTAATATCTTCTGGTGGCTGATTAAGTAGGCGTGCAAGCCGACTGATTTTGTAGTAGCGGCATCTAATCGTATCTTCTGTATATCCACTTGCTTCAAGATATTCCAGCCAATGTGTAACATATGTTTCCCAACTATTAGGGAGTAGTTTTCTTTTGATTTTTAACATAAAAACATAGACTAGAATACGTAGAGAAAAGATTTTACGTATTGTTTCGTTACACGGTTTCAAGTCCGTTTTTTTTTACAAATACATAATATGTGATATACTATATATGTAACTAACCGATAGGATGAAAAGGCTAGTTGGTTTTAGGAAAGAAAGATGAATGATAATGGATTTGACATTGAATCAGATTGTGACAATGAATATTCGTATGCTTTTGGCGGGTCAAAGACGTACGCAAAATGAATTGGCGGAAGTATTAGATATGACACGACCGTCGGTCAATATGAGATTAAATGAAGCCACTCCATGGCGTGTTCCGGAAATAGAAAAGGCCGCAGAATTCTTAAAAGTAGAACCTACGACCTTATTCGTAGCGGGGCATGGATTTGAACCATGGACCTCTGGGTTATGAGCCCAGCGAGCTACCGAGCTGCTCCACCCCGCGTCGGCTACTTTTAGCAGCTCTATCTACGATAGGTGCAAATTTAAATTTGTCAACTTTCGGGCGTGTCTCGCTGTATTTGGTTAGAATTTTACGATTCGTGCACATGAGTGACATAGGCACAATAAACATAAACAAGTGTGGAGTATAATAAACACATGCCTATTAAGATTCCTGAAGGATTGCCAGCGCGAAGCATATTAGATGCTGAGCGAATTTTTGCATTGGAACGCCCAGAAGCAGAACAGCAGGATGTTCGACCACTTCGTTTGTTGATTTTGAATCTTATGCCCAAAAAAATCGAGACAGAAACTCAGCTTTTGAGACTCATCTCTAAGTCTCCTTTGCAAGTCGACGTCGATTTTATGAAAACTTCTACGCATGTATCAACGCATGTTAGCGCTGATCATTTAGTAAAATTCTATGAAAATCTTGACGCACTTCGTAACAACTATTACGACGGATTTGTTGTGACGGGAGCTCCTGTTGAGCATATGGAATTTGAAGATGTCGACTACTGGCACGAATTTACGCAAATTCTTGACTGGGCATCAACACACGTTTTCTCAACAATGTATTTGTGCTGGGGTGCAATGGGTGCGCTTTACTATCGATATGGCGTAAAAAAGCATGTTCTCAGCAAAAAAGTTTTTGGTGTGTTCCCGCAATATTTGCAGGATGAGTACTGTTTTCTTACAAATGGTTTTGATGAAATCGCTTTACAACCGCATTCTAGAATAGCGAGTGTTGATGTTGACAGCATTTCTGCAGATCAGCGTTTACAAATTCTTACGTATGGTCCCGAATCTGGTCCGGGCTTAGTTGCTACGCGTGATTTTTCTGAAGTTTTTGCGCTAGGACACTGGGAATATGGCAAAATGACTCTTGCGCAGGAATATGAGCGTGACATGTTAAAAGGTTTGAGCAACGTTCCATTTCCTTACAACTATTTCCCTCATGACGATCCAAAATTAGAGCCATTATTTTCTTGGCGCGCGCACGCGAATTTGCTTTGGCGCAACTGGCTTAATTGGGTGTACGAAACTACGCCTTACAATCTTTCTGATATTCCTCATTTAAGAACTGCTGGAAGGCTTGGAACTGAACGTTCTATAAGACATGAGCCAGCTTCTCCGCGCTCCGATAATTTTTATCCATTTGACGGAGTTAAGTACGGTATGAATAAATAAATTTTGACGTTGCGTAATTTTATGTACAAGCAAAGAGTACAATCAGCAATTAGATATATTTTTCGTTTCGTGCCCCGCGCCTTACGAAATATGAAACATATGATCTAGTTGATATATATGCCGCAAGAATGAATGAATTGAGTATGTGAGTGAGCGGCACTGAATTGAGGCGTGTGAACGAATTGCTATAAGGAGGCACTTATGGATGTAATGGTTGATGTTTTACAGAAGACCACAACTGTAGCTTCTACTGTAGCTTCGAATAAACCAGAGCTACCTAATATTAGTGAGTTTTTGCCTCCAGAAATTTTGTTCCAAGGCACTCCATTTGCCATGAATCGCATTATTTTAGTGCGCTTACTTATGGCAGTAGTAGTAATGATTATTTTTGGAATTGGTGCTATGCGAGCAAAGGTTGTTCCTGGCAGATTCCAAAGCGTGCTTGAAATTTTGATGGATTTTGTGCGCTACAACATTGTTTACGAAATGATTGGCGAGGAACGCGGCAAGCGCTATGTGCCAATGATGTCCACATTATTCCTCACTATTTTCTTCTTTAATCTTTGTTCTGTGATTCCAGGATTAAATATGGCTGCAACCGCAACCATTGCTTGTCCGTTGGTATTTGCTTTGTGGGTTGTTTGCCAATATCTTATTGCTGGCATTCGCGAAAAAGGTTTTTTGCGATTCTTCCGCGAAGCATTGTTCCCAGCGGGTGTGCCATGGCCGATTTACTTTATTCTTTCGCCATTGCAGCTCATAGAATTAATAATTGTGCGACCACTTTCGCTTACAATTCGTTTGTTTGCGAATATGATTGCTGGCCATTTGCTGGTGGCCACTTGTTTAGTATTCACCAATTTCTTCGTGGTGGATTCCAGCAATAAACTCCTTGCCTTAGGCGGTGCTTTGTGGCTGCTTGGTGGCATTCTGTTTACCCTATTCGAAATTATGGTAGCTGGCTTGCAGGCATTTATTTTTACAGTGCTTGCTTCAGTCTACATTTCGGAAAGTTATCCGGAAGAGGAAGAAAAGTCTGCTGTTGTAGCTGCTTAATAAAAGTAGTTTAGATTTTCAGATTTTACATATCTTACGGGTTTATACTGGTTACTGTTTCAACAGAAAGGAAACCAATGAATAGTATCATCGCTCTTGCAGGTTTGACCGGCAACCTGAGCATTCTTGGCTTTGCTGTAGCAACTATTTCCCCTGCACTCGGCATGGCAATAGTAGTGTCTAAGGCTATGGAATCTACTGCACGTCAACCAGAGGTTGGCAACCGCATTCAGCTGTTTATGTTCGTCGGCTTGGCATTTATTGAGGTTTTGGGCTTGCTTGGCTTCGTTTCCTACATTATGGGAGCCTGAACAAAACTTACAATGCACAACACGAATAGTGTTGAAAGAATAGAAAGGACAAGCCATGGCATATGCAGCCGGAAGTAATAAGTTGGCGTTGTTCTTGCCTGAGCCTTATGACGTACTGTGGTCATTAGTAGTTTTGGTAGTTCTTGCAGCGTTTTTCTACAAGTTTGTTATGCCTAAATTCCAGGCAATTCTCGACGAGCGTGCAGAAAAAATTGAAGGCGGAATGGCTAAGGCTGCTAATGTGCAGCGTGAAGCAGACGAGTTGAAGAGCCAGATTGAAAACGAACTTTCTCAAGCTCAAACTGATGCTGCAAAGACTCGTGAAGAGGCTCGATCGGAAGCTTCAAAAATTATTGGCGAAGCTAGACAACGCGCTGAAAAGGATGCTGCGAAGATTATCAGTGAAGCGCAGCATTCCATTGAGGCTCAGCATAAGCATGCCATGTCCAGCCTCCAAGGAGAGGTGTCGGTTCTTGCAGCAGCTTTAGCTGGCAAGATTCTTGCATCCAAATTGGATGACGATACCGTCAGCTCCAAGATTATTGATCATGTGATCGATGAAGTTGGAGACACTAAAAATTCGGATCAAAGCAAGTAAAGTAATGTACAAAACTGAATAATCGCAAAATAAAATTACGGTTATTTCATTTTGTATTATTTGCATTACTTCGTTTTTTACAGAAACGAGGAGGTAAGAATGCCAGAAAAGGCATCGCGAGTAAACGATAGTTTGTCGCGTTCTTCGCTTGCTCAGGCCATCTCAGATGCGCACGATGAAGCGCAGCGCATTTCAGACGAGCTTTCGTCAATGATGGACATGATTGATAAGTATCCTGAGCTTTCTGATGCGATTACTGATCCGAATAGGTCTTCGGAAGATAAGTCTCGCCTTATTGACGAGCTTATTGGAGGTAAGGCGCACCCTGTTGTATTGCGCATTATGCATTATCTAGTAGGAACTTGGCACGGAGGTGCCGAAAGCGGTAAAACCGGTAGCTTCGGTGGTGCTTGGTCAGGATTTGAGCGTGAAGCTGGCGAAACATTGGTTACAGTCACTACTGCTCAGCCGCTTACAGATAAGCAAATTAAGCGTTTGATTGAAATCTACAGCAATAAGTTGGGTCATCGTGCATACATTAACCCAATTGTGGATCCAAACGTACTTGGTGGTATGCGTATACAAATCGGTGATCAAATAACCGATCGCACCATGTTGATGCAGCTTAAGCAGTTGCAGCGTTCTGCGCGAAATGGTGCTTGGACACAGGCAGTGAAGTAGTAAATTAAGGAGAATTATGGCGGAACTATCTATTGATCCCGCCCTGATACGCAAGGCGCTCGACGGGTTTGTTGACTCGTATAAGCCTACCGACATGCCAACGCAAGAAGTTGGCTATGTTGTTACGGCTGGTGACGGCATTGCGCACGTAGCTGGATTGTCCGGCTGCATGGCAAACGAGCTGCTCACATTCGAGAACGATACCTTGGGTCTTGCGTTCAACCTTGATGCACACGAAATCGGCGTCGTTATTCTCGGCGATTTTACAGGCATTGAGGAAGGGCAGGAAGTATACCGCACAGGCGAGGTGTTGTCTGTGCCGGTTGGTGACGCTTATCTTGGTCGTACTGTGGATCCGTTGGGTAATCCAATCGATGGTTTGGGTGCGATTGAGTGCAGTGAGCGTCGTATTCTTGAAGCCCAGGCTCCAGACGTTATTCACCGTCATCCAGTCGATGAACCATTGTCTACTGGTTTGAAGGCTATTGACGCAATGACGCCAATAGGTCGTGGTCAGCGCCAGTTGATTATTGGTGACCGTCAAACAGGTAAGACTGCAATCGCAATAGATACGATTATTAACCAGCGTGCTAACTGGGAAACTGGAGATCCAAAGAAACAGGTTCGCTGCATTTATGTAGCAATCGGTCAAAAGGGTTCTACTATTGCTTCAGTGCGCCAAAGCCTTGAAGAAGCAGGAGCTATGAAGTACACCACAATCGTGGCAAGTCCAGCTTCTGATTCTGCAGGTTTTAAATACATTGCACCTTACACTGGTTCTGCAATCGGTCAGCACTGGATGTATAACGGCAAGCACGTTTTGATTGTTTTCGATGATCTGTCGAAACAAGCAGAAGCATACCGTTCAATTTCCTTGCTTTTGCGTCGTCCACCTGGGCGTGAAGCTTACCCAGGCGACGTGTTCTACTTGCACTCTCGTCTGCTTGAACGTTGTGCTAAGCTTTCTGACGATTTGGGTGGCGGTTCTATGACCGGTCTTCCAATTATCGAAACCAAGGCAAACGATGTTTCTGCATACATTCCAACCAACGTGATTTCTATCACCGATGGTCAGATCTTCTTGCAGTCTGATTTGTTCAACGCCGGTCAGCGTCCAGCAGTAGACGTTGGTATTTCCGTGTCTCGTGTTGGTGGTGCAGCTCAGGCTAAGGCTTTGAAGAAAGTCTCCGGCATGTTGAAGATTTCCTTGGCTCGTTACAAGTCTTTGGAATCCTTCGCAATGTTCGCTTCTGATTTGGATGCAGCCTCAAAGGCGCAGCTTACTCGCGGTGCTCGTTTGACTGAGCTACTTAAGCAGAAGCAGTTCTCTCCTCGAGCAATGGAGCAAGAAGTTGTTTCTGTGTGGGCTGGTACTCATGGCAAGCTTGACGATATTCCTGTGAAGGATGTGTTGCGTTTCGAAAGCGAATTGTTGGATTACTTGGATAAGGGAACCGACATTTTGCAAGTAATTCGCGATACTGAAGACTTCACTAAGGAAACTGAAGCTAAGCTTGATGCAGCCATTGATGATTTCCGTAGGACGTTTAAGACATCTGCTGGCAAGCCTTTGATTGTAAAGGATTCTTTGCCGCCGGCTGAAAACCCTGCTCCTGTTGAGAAGGAACAGCTCGTAGCTAAGCCGAAAGCAGACAGTCGCGAGCCTGAGGGGAAGTAGCGTATGTCCTCCCAACTTGCATTGAAATCGAGAATTATTTCCACACAGTCTTTGGGTAAAATCTTTAAGGCTCAGGAAATGATTGCGTCTTCTCATATCGCTAAAGCGCGAGATATTGCGCTTAATGCTAAGCCTTATAGTGACGCAATTTTCGATGCCGTGCAGGCGTTGGTAGCTCATCACGAAGCAAATATTAAGCATCCTATTTTTGGTAAAGAGCATGCTGGCAATCGTGTAGCAGTTTTAGCTCTTACTTCTGATCGTGGTATGGCAGGTGCGTTTACGTCTTCGATTATTCGTGAGACTGAAGCACTTCTTGCAAAACTCGATGCAGAAGGTAAGCATGCAGAACTGTACGTGTACGGTCGACGCGGTGCAACTTACTACAAGTATCGCAATCGCGATGTGGCAGGTACTTGGGAAGGTTCTACTGACCACCCAGACGTTACTATTGCTGAAAAGATTTCCGATACTTTAATGGACGCTTATATGACGCCGGAAGCAGAAGGCGGAGTTTCGGAACTGTATATTGTGTTCACTGAATTTATAAATATGGTGAGGCAAAAAGTTCGTACGTTACGCATGCTGCCAGTTGAGTTGGTTCCTTTGAAGGACGGTGAAGAGTTTTCTATGCATCGTCCTGACTATGAAGCAGCTTCTGGTCCTTCAGCAGCATTGTCGTCTACGAGCGCAGTTTCGGCTCGTGAAGAAGCAGTGAGCCGCAGCAATCCAGAAGCTGTGGAGTATTGCTTCGAACCAAGCCCGGATGAAGTATTGGATGCTGTTTTGCCGAAGTATATTCAGTCTCGTATTCACGAGTGCTTACTTACTTCTGCTGCTTCCGAAACGGCAAGCAGACAGAACGCTATGCATACGGCTACAGATAACGCCCGCAATTTGGTGGATGATTTGACAAGAAAGCTTAATGCTTCTCGTCAGGCATCCATTACTCAAGAACTTACCGAAATTATCGGCAGCGCTGATGCGCTGAATAATGAGGAGGATTAGGAGCATATGGCTGAAAATCAGACCACAGCGCCTCCAGAAGCTGAGCAGGAGGTCGATCCAACAGCTGGTCGCGTAACCCGCGTTCAGGGTTCCGTGATTGACGTTGAATTCCCGGTCGGCTATCTGCCGGATATTTACAATGCTCTCAAAGTCGATATCAACACCGTTGGAAACACCGAGGGAGATACCGTCCACGAGATTACGCTGGAAGTTGAGCAGCACCTTGGTGATTCGACTGTGCGTGCAGTTGCTTTAAAGCCTACTGACGGTTTGGTTCGTGGTGCTTTAGTGCGAGATACTGGCGGCCCAATCTCTGTACCTGTTGGTGATGTTACTAAGGGTCACGTGTTCGATGTTACAGGCAACATTTTGAATGCTAAGCCTGGCGAGCACATTGAAATAACTGAGCGTTGGCCAATTCACCGTAACCCACCTGCTTTTGATCAGCTTGAGTCTAAGACTCAGATGTTCGAAACTGGTATTAAGGTTATCGATTTGCTTACCCCTTACGTTCAGGGCGGTAAAATTGGTCTGTTCGGTGGTGCAGGCGTTGGTAAAACTGTGTTGATTCAGGAAATGATTCAGCGCGTTGCACAGAATCACGGTGGTGTGTCTGTGTTTGCTGGCGTTGGCGAACGTACCCGTGAAGGTAACGATTTGATTGGCGAAATGGCTGATGCTGGCGTTTTGGAGAAAACAGCGCTTGTCTTTGGTCAGATGGATGAGCCTCCTGGGACTCGTCTTCGCGTGCCTCTTACCGCTTTGACTATGGCTGAGTACTTCCGCGATGTGCAGAATCAGGATGTGTTGCTGTTCATCGATAACATATTCCGCTTTACTCAGGCTGGTTCTGAGGTTTCCACGCTGCTTGGTCGTATGCCTTCCGCAGTTGGTTACCAGCCAAACTTGGCAGATGAAATGGGTGCATTACAGGAGCGTATTACTTCTACGCGCGGCCATTCCATTACGTCACTTCAGGCTATTTACGTTCCTGCAGATGATTACACTGATCCTGCACCTGCAACAACCTTTACGCACTTGGATGCAACTACTGAGCTTTCGCGTGATATTGCAGCTAAGGGTATTTACCCAGCTGTGGATCCTTTGACTTCTACTTCTAGAATTTTGGATCCGCGTTACGTTGGTCAGGCTCATTATGATTGCGCGAACCGCGTTAAGGCTATTTTGCAGCGTAACAAGGAGCTTCAGGACATCATCGCTTTGATTGGTATCGATGAGCTTGGTGAGGAAGATAAGACTACTGTCAGCCGCGCTCGTAAGATTGAGCAGTTCCTTGGTCAGAACTTCTATGTGGCTGAAAAGTTCACTGGTCGTCCAGGTTCTTATGTGCCAGCAGACGAAACCATTGAGGCATTCACTCGCATTTGCGATGGTGTTTACGATGAGATTCCTGAGCAGGCATTCTCTGGTATCGGTGGCATTGATGATCTTGAGCGTCGTTGGCACGATATGCAGCAAGAGTTTGGTGCGTGATTATGTCGGAGAAGCAAGTAAAATCGCTGCACGTTAGTGTGGTGGCAGCCAGGCATCCTGTTTGGGAAGGTGACGCCAAGTTTGTGGTTATTCCTTCTGTGAATGGCGCAATGGGCGTGCTTCCTGGACATGAGGCTGTGCTTGCGTTGATTGATCACGGTTTTGTGAAGGTTGACGATTTGAAAGGCGTGCGTCACGTTTTTAAGGTGACGGATGGCTTCTACTCGGTTGACTCTGACAATATTACGATTGCTGTTGAGCATAGTTGTAACGTTGATAAAGACGGCAACGTGCTGCCTAACGCTAAGGTGATTTAAGGTTGCTTTTGTTGCTTATGTAAGTTTGTTGCTTTTGTAAGTTTATGAACTTGTGTAAGCAAGGTAATCTCTTCTAAGGCAGGAGTTTGGGATATTCTCAAGCTCCTGCCTTTTTGTTTTTATAGCGCGTTTGTAAAGAAAATAGATCTCAGAGGCGAAGCACTGTTACTAACTCAGCTAACGAACTGAGAAAGTAACGGTGATTGGCAAAACACTGTTAAAAACTCAGTTAGCCGACTGAGAAAGTAACGCTCACAAACGAAACGACGTGTTTGTTTCGAGCAGCCATTGCGCTATGTCTATTACGCGGATTCCTTCAATGTCGTAAGAATCGTGGCGAGTGTTTGCAAGCAGATTCGCACTTTCACTTTCAAAACTGTAAAATTTTTTCACTTTTGAAAGTGAGTGCCTATTTGCGTTCGTGTGCGAAGGCTCTTTCTTTTTGCTTAAGTTTTGCGAATCTTTACTTTTCAATATGCAAGATTGCAATTATCTTTACTTTTTATTGTTGTTATGTGCAAATAAGTAAAGATTTAGCTATAACATGGCGCTTATCTTTGGAATAATCTACGCCGAAACGAGCGGCGTTATGTTGCCGATGCTAGATTCGTCAAATCGCAGAATGTGCTGTAAGTAAAATGTGTTGTAATTGAATATGTTGTAATCAAAATGTATCGTGCATAGTAAAATAGTTAATAGTTGTTTTTGATTTGGGTGCGTGTGTTGGCAGGGAGAAGAAATGATTGATAAAGAAACGCAACGTAGGCGTCAAGAAAATTTGGGTCTTGCAATAGCTTCAGGCAAACTTGAAGGCAATTCGCCTTCAAAAGAGTTTCTTTATGACGCAAATCAATATGCTAATGGTCTTATAAGTAGCAATGAATTTGTTGCTAGAATGCGTTCTAGATATGGCGTGATGGATTAAGTTATTGGGTTGTGTGTCGTGGAAACAGTTTTTGACCCTTATCTTATTCCTCACACAAGGGTATTGAAGAACAAATCTAATATAAATAATCAGATTGAATTAGATAAATATGAGAACGATGCTGTTCTCACAAGATGTTCTATTTTGTACGAAAACTTGCCACATGCTGAAGGAACTGTTAAGCAATTGCAGTGGATTCATCATTATCTTTTTCAAGATGTTTACGATTGGGCTGGCCAGATTCGCACTATAGATATGACTAAAGGCGGCGGCGAACCGTTTCATCCGCTTGAATACATGGGCGTTGGGATTCGTTACTGTGAGCAAACGCTTAAAAATGATAATTTATTGCAAGGTTTATCTATTGACGAGTTTATTAGTAAGCTAAGTGTAAATTACAATAATTTTAATGTTTTACACCCATTTCGTGAGGGCAATGGTAGAACGCAACGCGTTTTTTGGGATATAGTTGCGCGAGATGCTGGATACCATTTCGATTGGGGATTAATAACGCAGCGTGTTAACGACGAAGCTTCAATCCAGGCTAAAGATGCTAACGATACGAAGCTTCTTGAGGATATGTTCCACATTATTACAAAGCCTTTGAATGTTGAGCTTTTAGCTCAGCAGCAGTTTGCGCATCTTGTTGAAGAAGAATACGAATACGCTCCGAATGTGGCTAGTATTTTGCAAGATAAGGATTACGCTGCGTATAAAACGCGTTACGGCATAGATTGAATTTAGCGTTTGAGTATTGCGAACGCCGAAACGAGTGGTGTGATGTTGCCAATGCTTCCGATGTTTCTATAGCGCGTTTTTGCCAAAATGTCGGTATAGACGAATGTTTTTTGTGTGCTATGCCTTCATTTTGCCAAAATGTAGGTATAGAATAGACTTTTATATTAGTTATGCAATCATTTTGTGATAAATGCGTTATTTGCGTATAAGCAAAATATCGCAAGCAAAATATTGCAAGACATCACTACAAAATCCTCAATAATGTAAACGCAATAATGTAAACGGAGTCGCATTATGGATTACAAAACAATACGCAAAATAGTTGCAATGTCTAAAAGTAATGCAAAACCTTGTGATATTGCGGAAGAAGAGTATTGCTTGCGCATTGATAATCCAGTGACGTATCGTTCTGGAATCGTATTTGATGCGCATGAGATTTTTGCAATGTGCGTAACGGATCTTGTGACGTATATGAATTATATTGCGAATACTGAAAAAGCGGTTGAAAAAGCGTGGAACGAGTTGCCGCGGTTTGCTCAGCGCGAGTATTTAATGCAACTTATTGCAAAAGAAGTGCAAAATACCAACATTATTGAAGGTGTTCACAGCACTAGAAAAGAGCTTTCCAAAGCACTTGATGCTGCAAACGAGCAGAATAATCATACGCGTTTTAGTGAATTTACTAAGCTTTTTCTCGAGCTTGCGGATTCAAATGAATGTGACACTTCGATTCCACAAACCTTGCAAGATATACGAAAAATCTACGACAGTATTATGCAGGGCGAATTAGAAGCAAATAATATTCCAGATGGCGAGATTTTTAGGAGTGGAAAAGTAAGTATTCGTGATGGTGCAAATAATGTAGTGCACGATGGCGATGCAACGGAAGCAGAAATTCAAGATCATTTAACACAGATGTTGAGTTTGATGAATAGCAGCGAAGTTCCAACGCTTATTAAGGCGTGCATGTGCCACTATGCTTTTGAGAGCGTGCACCCGTTTTACGATGGAAACGGTAGAACTGGGCGGTTTTTGCTTGCTTTGCAATTGCATGAGCATCTTTCGATGCCAACAATTTTGAGCTTAAGCTCTATAATTTATGCAGAAAAATCTGGATACTATGCTGCTTTTTCTAAAGCTCAGGAGCTGTTTAATTGCAATGATTTAACTATGTTTTGTTGCACAATGTTGGAATATATTGTAAAAGCACAGGGCGAAGTGTTTGAGAATATTAGTGTGCAATTAAAGCACATTATTTACTGTATGGGTAAGCTGCGTGAGCTTTTCTCAGAGGAAGAAATTTCTAAAGTGCAGCGTGAAGTTCTGTCTATTTTGTTGCAAAATAAGCTTTTTTCGTATAATCCAACTCCGATGACTCGCAAGCAATTAAGCGAATATGTTGGCAATGCAATTGCTGAGCAGGTTGGTGAGAGAAAGATTGTGAGTGCGCTTAACGGTTTGATTGAGCTTGGAATGGTTGATTCTATTGGCGAACGCCCTATTCGGTATGAGCTTTCTAAAAAAGCGAATGAAATGTTTGCGTGAGGCAAGCGATGTTTTTGTGTGAGGAAAGTGATGTTTGGGAATGTAATGGCGATTGAGCGCGCGCTTGGCACGGGGATTATTATCTCTAGCAGCGTGCCGATTTCGCAGCGCGTGCAGAATCGGATTCGCGATTTTATTGAAGAGTATGAATCGGTGCTTTCGCGCTTTCGTGCGGATTCGCTTGTTTCGCGCATGGCTTGTGCGGAGCATGGCGGCGAGTTTGAGTTTCCAACGTGGGCTCAGCCGCTTTTTGCGATCTATAGCGAGTTTTACGATGCCACGCACGGTGCTTTTGACGCTTGTATTGGTGCGGATCTGCTTGCGCTTGGCTACAACAATTCTGTGCAATTCGTTCCGGAGTCGGCAGCTAGCGCAGGCAAGAACGATAATAGCAGCAGCTACAGTTGCTCTAACTATCGCCGCGCTCTGCCAGTTAAGTGGGCAGATATTTCGCGAGATGACGGCGGCGCAACGCTTCACACAAATAAGCCAGTGCAGCTTGATTTTGGTGCAGCCGGTAAGGGCTATTTTGTAGATCTTGTAATGCAGATTATTAAAGAGGAGTTTAGTGACGATTCGACTGCGAATAATTATTTTCCTTCGGATTTTGATTTTTTGGTAAACGCAGGCGGAGATATGCGCGCTTGCTTTAGCAAAAAGAATAGTCAAATAAAAGTTGCGCTAGAAAATCCTTTTGACACAACGCAAGCGGTAGGTGTGGCATCAATCGCAAGCGGAGCGTTGTGTGCTTCGTCTGCTGCAAGAAGGCGCTGGAAAGTAAAAGACACAAATTGCCTTGCAGCTGATGCTTTTGAATCTAATGTAGTTGCAACTCACCTTATCAACGCTTTAGATGGCGTACCTTCGCAAAAACTTTCTGCAAGCTGGACTTACGTTCCTGCTAAAACATGTGCTTTTCCGACTGCTTACGCCGATGCGCTCGCAACTGCGCTTTTTATTTCGCAAGAAAGCGATTTGCAAAAAATCGCGCAAACTACCGGCGCTGAGTTTGCTGTAATGCAGCCAAATCATGCGCTTCGCAAAACGTGTGCTTTCCCAGCGCGCTTTTTTGCTGAATAATCGCCTTATTGCCTAATGCGTTGTTGCGTTGTGTCTTTTGTAACTCAAGGCTTGCGCGCACAAAATCGAAGCTAGACGCAAGCAATGAAAATAACATTATGCAAATAACATCGCTGCTGATTGTGCGCGTTTACAGTAGAATATTAAAGAACGCTTATTTAATTATTGCGTAATTATTGCGTAATTATTGAGTTTATTTAATTATGGCGCATGCGCTTGCACAAATTGCACAAATAGGGAGCGGCAAAATGGACACTCGCAAAGAAGAAGAACGCGCGGAATTGCATCGCACGATTTGGAAGATTGCAGACGATTTGCGAGGTTCTGTTGATGGTTGGGACTTCAAAGCATACGTATTGTGCACAATGTTTTATCGCTATATTTCCGAGAATTTATGCGATTATATCAATAAAGATGAGCACGAATCTGAAGGCGGCGATCCAGACTTTGATTATGCAAAAATAAGCGATGAAGATGCCGAGCCTCTTCGCAGTGAAATGATTAGTGAAAAAGGCTTCTTTATACTTCCTAGCGAGCTGTTTTGCAATGTGCTTAAGAACGCTCCTCAAGATAGCAATCTAAACGAAACGTTGAGCCGCGTGTTCCGCAATATTGAAGCTTCTTCTCAAGGAACTGATTCGTCTGGTGATTTTAAGGGATTATTCTCCGATTACGATGTGAATAACATTAAGCTTGCAGACACTGTTGAAGGCAGAAATAAGCGTTTTGTTAAGTTATTACAAGTGATTAGTGAGATGAAGCTTGGTAGTGTAAACAACAACGTGATTGAGGCTTTTGGTGATGCTTACGAATATTTGATGGGCTTGTACGCTTCTAACGCTGGCAAGTCTGGTGGCGAATACTTTACGCCTGCAGAAGTCTCAATGCTGCTCACGCGCCTTGGAACCAATGGAAAATCAAGTATTTCCAGCGTGTACGAGATAACTTTACAGGAAATGATACCAAGCCTATTGGCTGTTGCCTAAAAGAACACTGTAAATAAGGGTTTATTGTAGGCTGGCTAAGCAGAAGAACGTGAATGAAGGTCTGGCGTGAATTGACGCTGGATTTTTTCTTTTTATGGGGTGTCTTTTTTGGTTTTAGGGGTGTGTGCTACTTAGGCAAGGGGGTGCTCTTTTACTTCTTAGGGGGTCTATAAGTGCTGGACTTATTCCGGAGGCTGAGTGATGTATAAGATTAAAAAGCGACCTCTCAAAAAGAGAGTGTCTGCCTAATGTCTAAGGCGTAGCATCGAGACGGATTGAATGTACAGGATGGATATAAGGAGGTAAAAATGATAACAGTAGACAATCTTCAAGCATTATTAATAAAACTTGGTTATAAACAAATTGGTCAGCAGTATACTGTACTGGATTCCTACCGAGTGTCTGACAGAACGTGTGCAGCAAGATGAAATCCCTTATGACAAGTGGTATGAACGGGGCTTGATACGTCTTTGCACTGGAAAGGCAATCAACTATTCCGATATAACAACAGAGTTTTGTAAAGTGTTGCAAAATACGAATTATTACCGGCGTGGGTATATTATTACATCTATTTTGCAAGGTATTTTGTAGAAAAATGCAAATGCAGGGCTTTAATATGGTGCGCTGCATACAAGAGGCAAAAACTCTTTCTCTGCCTATGCAGATGTTAGGGGCAGACTTACAGGCACATAAAGTTATATGCGGCAATAACCCGGTTTTGAAATGGTGCTTAACGAATACGGGCGTGCAGACTGACGGAAACGGAAATATCGTTCCTATCAAGAACCAAAGCCCAAAACAGCGAATAGACGGCACGGCAGCACTGCTTGACTGCTATGTGGGGCTATATGAGCATTACAACGAATATACAAGTGCAATCTAAGGGGGTGGCAGCATGAAATTGAAAGATAAGAAAATAGAGATTTTAGGAAAGACCTATACGCATGATAAATACGGCAATAGCAAAGTGAGTTTGCACCCATTACCCCGCCGCTGTGGGCGTATTTTCGGCATTTATCCATGAAAGAATTATGCGGCACTGTCACGCATGTTGAAGAAGAAGCCCCGTTTATTATCAATTACAGAACGGATATAACAACAACCCATGTAATTCTATATAAGGGGAACTTGTACGAAATAATACGGGTTGATGTTTTCGAGGGCTACAAAAGCGACCTCACGTTATGCTGTAGGCGGATAGAGTAAGCAATTTACTTTCTGAAATTAGAATACAGTTCATTTATTGTATGATTCAATTCAGAATGTAGCTTTTCACATTCTGTAATTTTTCCTTTCTCCCCAAGGGAAAGAATATGTTTTACCTTATTGTTAATTTTCTCTAAAACTGATTTTGGCGGTTCAAAATAAGGAATTTGTTTAATGTAGTTGGCTGAATTATTAGCAGTTGGATTGATAGTATGAATTAGTTCATTCACAATATCTGAATTCATAAGTGCAAGCACGTACAGTATCTTCGATTGATCTTTCGGGAAAATTCCGACAATAGATTGATCGAATACTCTATTTTCGATATAGAACGCACGTATGGTGCTTGCCTTAACCATTGGTATTGCAACGCCCTTTTTGAAATAGAATGCTGAATTTTGAAACCGTGATTTTGGATGACTATTATAATATTCAATAGTATCTTCATCCCATCGAACAAACCATTCATCTTTTTCGCGATAATATCTAGTTTTTGAAGCACTTTTTACATAAGGAATGTAGCCTTCTGAAACTTCTTTGATTCCTGATAATGAACTACAATTAAATATTTGTGAAGGATTTACTTTCTCATAGTTCTTGCTGCCTTTCACGCTATCATCAGCAGCGCGAATAAATCTTTTATTGTCACCTGTATAAAATCCAGTAACAATGTTTGCAATATCGCCAAGACGAATTAAAGCAGTGTTTATTATTGCATTCGTTGAACTATCTGCAAGAATAAAACGGTGCTTGTCGTTTGTAAGAACATCCGACTGTTTTACAAAAAAGGTACTAAGATTATCTGGAAGCTGTGAATCATTTAATAGCAACTGAAATTCATTAGCAGATTCAAAACCTTGTACAATTCTTACGGTATTATTTAAAGCATTTTCTTTGTTTGTTCGTTCTAATGTTATGATTGACAAGTTAGAATAACCAAAACTAACACCCGGAAAGAATTTTGAAGGGAAAGTAATGATTTCGACTATCCTTGTTGATGTTAGCAGCAGTTCACGTAATTTCGCATGTAAATTCAAAAACAAGTACGTGTCGGGAATAATGAATGAAAGCCGACCACCATTTCTTAACAGTGAAATGCAACGTAATAAAAAAAGTGAATATGTTTCTTTTACATACTGCCCCGGATATTTTTTCTTTAGTTGTGCCCTCTTATCATAATCTTGCCACGCCCCATAAGGCGGATTGCCTATTACTTTGTTGTAATGCCCACCTATTGAACCAAAAAAATTAAGCTGTTCATCAAGCAATGTATCTGTTTGCTTAATCCACAATTCCGGAGAACTTAGCAAATCTAATCTTTCATCTAACAGAGTGTCTGTTTCTCGTACAGTGATGGAAGGAAGATCTTGATATTTTGAATTAAGAATTTTTATTGCTTCTGCATTGATGTCAAGCGCATCAATTTGAATCATTTTATTAGAGTTCAAAATTTGGTCAATAAATATTCCTTCCCCCGCTGACGGCTCAAGAATAATATCGTTTTCCTCTATTTCCAAACGGTTAACCATATAGGATGTAATTTCGTCTGAATTTGTATAGTAGGAACAAAAAGTATCTTTCATACACAGCACACGCCTTTCGATTACTTAAGATAAAACTTAAGATAAAGTATATGCTGTTTTTGTTACCACGTCAAGTATTTTAGTAGATCGTTAGCTTGTAAGTGTTGCTTGAAATCGGCACTTATATCTTTTTTCCAATCTGCATTTACATCTAACCAATTACGCAAATCAAAACCAGTAAAGGACTTAATCGCTTCATAACAATCATTAGCGCAATATACATCCCAATAAGGCGAATTCTTTAATGTTTGGAGATAATGATTGTTTTCATCTTCGTTCTGCCGAACAAATAAAAGTGTTTTTTCGCCAGCACCAAGCGAATTATATATACTTGCAACTAAAAGCAGACGGTTCGTATTTCCTTTTTCGTTTGAACTAAACCCACTTTTAAAATCACAGTTATAGTGAATACCGTTCTGCTCAAAGTGAAGATCAAGCGCTAATTTTATGCCGCCGCTATCAACCATAGTCCACGGTATAGAATAGTGTCGCTTTAACTCTTTTTTAATATCATCAGCTAGCTGCAATGAATTGATATAATCAGTTGCGTTCTTTTGTATTCCAGATTGAACATCTTCAAATTTTGGGGGTTCAATAATACGTAATGTTTTAATAGGATATTCAAACGGTAAACGACAGAACGGTTCCCACAATTCCCCAATACGTCGAGCAAACGCCATGTATTCATAAGGCCATACCTTATTGCGGTATTCCAACATTGCAATATATGACGCATATGTCATGCACATAATTTCATTAAGAATGCGCTCATTATCCCACTTTTCAGAACGGGACTTCCTAAGAATTAAAGATAGTTTTTCATTGCGGTAGTTCTTAATGGACTTATTGATTTCGCTTGCCTTATCTTTTTTACTTTTTCGAGTGTGCGACAACGCCACCAAAACTGAATCTGAATAGATGCGAAAATCATTAAGCCATTCTGCCTTAGAATGTAGCATGATAATTTATCTTCTTTCATAGTACAAAAATCTAGTCTTTATTATACATAAAATTAGTGGTTCGCTCAATCGAACAATTATTTTATTGTCGCTTAAATAGGCAAAAGTCGCTTACGAATATCAGAAATAATAAAATATATATTCAAGAAACTAGAAGAAAAACACAATGGTGATCTTTTAGAAATAGAGATTAATCCTGTTCATAGCAGAGCTTCATTATCAAAAATACGTAATGTAAATGATTGGGACACTGGCTTTGATGATGGCTATTCATTTTGGGAAAAAGGCGATAGCTTTAGAAAATCTGGAAGCTTTGATGAAGCAATTGATTGTTTTGACAAGGCTAGATTTAATGGCTATTGTGCTTCAGCGCTGTATGAATCCTATGCGATGGCATTCCATAAGACAAAAGACTATGACAATGAAATTGATATCTTAAATGAAGGAATCAAGAGATTAGCAAAACTTAATATGAAAACTAGTCAATTGATTACCAGACGAAACAATGCCATTAAAGCATTGATAAAACAGAGAGAACGGAAAAACGCAAGAGTCTAAAGCAAGGCGAAAGCTAGAAAAAAGCACTTGTGCTCAATCAGAAAAAGCCACTAAAAACAAAGCTGGTCGCTCAGTATTCCAGATGGATGATGAGGGAAACATCATCGAAAGATTTGAGACAATTGCAGATGCAGTAAGAAAAACAGGTGTAAATTCTAAAAGCATTCGTGATACAGCAAAAGGTGTTCAAAGACATGCTGGTGGGTATGTTTGGAAATTTGTAGATGAGGAAAGTATCGATTAAAAGGTTTCAGAGTACAGAACAATAGTTTCAGAGTTCAAGGTCAAGGTTTCATTGTATCCAAATGGGTAAGAAACTAGATCCTGCGTGCGGTTCTGGCTCGCTTCTGCTAAAAGCCAAAAAAGTGCTAGGCATTGAAAATATTAATGGCGGTTTTTACGGCCAAGAAAAGAACGTTACTAGCTACAACTTGTGCCGCATGAACATGTTTTTGCACGATGTGAATTTTGATAAGTTTACTATTACTTGCGGCGATACTCTTATAAAACCGAAAATCGACGCTAATAAAAAGTTCGAGTTAGTGGTTTCTAATCCGCCTTATTCCACGAGTTGGGAGGGGGATTCTAATCCGTTGATGATTAACGATCCTCGTTTTGCTCCAGCTGGAGTTCTTGCTCCAAAAAGTAAGGCGGATATGGCGTTTGTGTTGCACTGTTTAGCGCATCTGGCAGAAGATGGTGCTGCTGCAATTGTTTGCTTCCCTGGGATTATGTATAGAGGCGGAGCTGAGCAAAAGATTCGCCAATATTTAATTGAGCATAATGCTGTTGATTGCGTGATTCAACTTCCAAGCAACTTATTCTTTGGCACTTCGATTGCTACGTGCATTATGGTTTTGCGTAAAAACAAGCAAAACGACACTTCTATATTGTTTGTTGATGCTAGCCAACAGTTTGTAAAGTCAACGAATAGCAACAAGCTTTCGGACGAGAACATTGAGCAAATTGTTAAGTGGTACACTTCTAGGCAAGATGTGGAGCATATTGCGCACGTAGCGTCTTTGGAAGAAGTGGAATCCAATAAATACAATCTTTCCGTTTCCACGTACGTTGAAGTAGAAGATACTCGCGAAAAGATTAATATTACGGAGCTTAACGCGCAAATTGCATCGGTTTGCGCTCGCGAGCAAGAGTTACGCGAACAAATTGAGAAGATTGTAAGCGAGATTGAAGCTGGCAGCGTTAACTTTGATAATAGCGAGGTGGCTCAATGACTAGCAAACTTGAGGATTTAATTGCTGAGCTTTGCCCTAATGGTGTGGAGTATAAGAAAATTGGAGATATTGCTGATGTTAGTATTGGATTAGCAACATCTGTAACAAAATATAAAAGAGATTCTGGCGTTTTGTTACTTCACAATTCAGATATTCAACAAGGTAGAATTGAACTGAAAAATATTGAACATATTGATGATTCATTCGCTAAAAAAAATAGTAGTAAACTTCTAAGAAAGAATGACATTATCACTATTCATACTGGTGATGTAGGTACGTCGGCAGTTATTACTGATGAATATGCAGGATCTATAGGATTTACTACAATTACCTCTAGAATAAAGGATTTTAATCAAGTTTATCCGTATTATTTATGCACATATTTCAATTCACATAAGTGCAAGATTGATATACGTAAAATGACTATTAGCGATCGTAGCAATCTGAATCAAAAAGATTTCATTAAAATTCAAGTCCCCGTCCCTCCTCTGGAGGTACAACGTGAAATTGTCCGCATATTGGACAATTTCACAGAGCTTACAGCAGAGCTTACAGCAGAGCTTACAGCTCGTAAAAAGCAATACGAGTATTATCGAGATACCTTACTCACTTTTAACGATAATAATCCCCTACGCTCGCTTATCTCACGCTACTGCCCAAACGGTGTGGAGTATAAGAAGATTGGCGATATTGCTACGCTTTCTCGTGGTAAAGTAATGTCGAAAAGCTTTATAAATGATAATTCAGGTGAGTATCCTGTTTACTCGTCTCAAACAGAAAATAATGGTCAATTTGGTGCGATTTCTACTTACATGTTTGACGGTAAGTATGTGACATGGACAACTGATGGTGCTAATGCTGGAACAGTGTTCTATCGTGACGGTAAATTCAGTGTGACAAATGTTTGTGGCGTTATTGATATATCAGATTGTCAAGTTGACACTAAGTATGTGTATTATGCGTTGACAATTCATGCGAAGAACTATGTAAGTTCGGGCATGGGTAATGCAAAACTCATGAGTAATGTTATGAGTAAAGTAACAATCCCCGTTCCGCCTCTAGGAGTACAGCGTCAAATCGTACAAATTCTGGATCGTTTTGATGCTCTGTGCAATGATTTAACTCAAGGTTTGCCTGCAGAAATCGAAGCTAGACGTAAGCAGTACGAGTACTATCGCGATCAACTCCTAACCTTCAAGCGTGCGTAATGTAGTTATGCACAATTTATGTAAAGTAACCTATAAAAGCGTATCTAGTATTACAATTTATATAAATTACATTTCTAGTGAGACTCGCCGAAGAGATTGAGGAGGTAAAAAATGTCTGATAGACTTGCTGATAACAGCAGCCCCCTAAGCCTACTAACAGTGCTCAAACCTGGGGGTTCTTCTTGTTTTTCAGCTGATTCAAAGCCTCCAAAATCTATTGACGATATGATTCAACTCATGAAAACTCGAGGATTAGTAGTTACAGATGAAAATAATTTAAAAAGTATGCTATATAACTGCAACTACTATAGATTATCTGGGTATTTTCGAGTGTTTCAAGTCGATCCTTCTTCTGGCAATAATCAGTTTAAGCCAGGCAGCAAAGATGTTGATTTTCTTGTGCCGTACAAAATGGATGAAGAATTGCGAACAATTATTCTTAAAGGTACCGCACAAGTAGAGTTAACATTAAGATCTAGATTTGCATATCACGTTGCAAACTCTGGAGGAGCATATACATACTTCAATTCAGATTCGTATATTAAAAAATCTAATATAAGCATAAATAATCTTTTATCTAATATGAATAAATGGCTGGAAAAATCTAACGAAGTTTGTATAAAACATTACAAGAGTAAGAAACAACCTATACCAATATGGGCTGCTGTTGAAGCTTTTCCATTTGATACTATTTCACGAATGATTTCTTTGTACGAAGATACTAATGTGTTGCGAAAACTTTTTGATTCAATGGGGTTAAAAACAGAAATTCGTAAATCTTCTGAAGCAATCCATTCAATAGTTTACTTGCGTAATTTGTGTTCTCATCATTGTAGATTATGGTATAAGGAAACTGTAATATCGACTCCTTCAATTCGTGATGTTAAAAATTCTTCTTTATTAAATGGTTATACGGATAAATCTATTGCTGCAGCATTAGTAAATTTAATGTATTTAGTATCAAAAATAGAAAACAATCATAATTATGAGACTGAAATAAAAGATTTTCTGAATAAAAATGAAGAATATAAAAATGGGATATTTAACCATTTACATTGGAGATAATTTAAATTTGTAGAATATGCAATGCGTTATGTGAGTAAGTAAGAAAGAAGGAAGCAGAATGAAAATTGTGTTAGAGAATCAAGATAGCACTGTAATGTCTACGTTTACGCCAAGCGCGCGCAACGACGGCAGCTATCAAAGCGAAGCGCAGCTCGAAGAAGAGTTCATTAACATTTTGCAATCCCAAGGCTACGAGTACGCTCACATTCACAGCGAGAAAGATCTTATAGCAAATCTTCGCGTGCAAATCGAAAAGCTCAACGACTACCATTTTTCGAATGACGAGTGGGAAAGATTTTTCAAAGAAAATATTGCAAACAGCACTGACGATATAGTTAAGAAAACAGATACTATTCAGCGAGATAACGTTAAAATACTCAAAAAAGATGACGGCGTAGATAAGAACATTACTATTATTGACAAAGAAAATATTCACAAGAATATTGTGCAAGTAATCAACCAATATGCTGTTAACGCAAACGATAATGCAAACAATAATGATGCAAATGGCCCTGCGCGTAGCAATCGTTACGATGTGACTGTTCTAGTAAACGGCTTGCCGATGGTTCATATTGAGCTAAAGCGCAGAGGTGTGCCTATTAGAGAAGCGTTCAATCAGATTAACCGTTATGCTCGCGACTCATTTTGGGCTGGAAGCGGACTATTTGGATACGTGCAAATTTTCGTAATCTCAAACGGCACTGAAACAAAGTATTACTCCAACTCAACTCGCAATAATGCGTACAACGAGCAGAAAAGTAAAGGATCTAGCAAAAGCACAACAAGTAACAGTTTTGAATTTACAAACTATTGGTCCGATGCTCAAAACACTATAATCTCCGACTTATGCGATTTTGCTAAAACCTTCTTTGCAAAGCACGTAATTCTTAACATTCTCACAAAATATTGCGTTTTTAATGCAGAAGATTGCTTGATGGTTATGCGTCCATACCAGATTACTGCAGCAGAAAACATAGTGAATCGCGTAAAATACATGTTTGCTAATGCGAGCAAAATGCCGGCAGCAGAGCGTCAAAAGGGCGGATATATTTGGCATACTACTGGATCTGGTAAAACGCTAACTAGCTTCAAAACATCGCAGCTAGTAAAAGCTTTGAAAGACGCAGAAGGCAATAATCTTGTTGACAAAGTTTTGTTTGTTGTAGACCGTAAAGATCTTGACTATCAAACAATGAGAGAATACGACAGGTTTGAAAAAGGAGCCGCAAATAGTAACACTTCAACAGCTGTGCTTACAAAACAGCTAGAAGACAATACGGAAGAATGCAGGCTTATTATAACCACTATTCAAAAGCTTAGTAAATTTATAAGCAACAACCCAAGTCATGAAATTTACAAAAAGCGCATAGTGTTTATTTTTGACGAATGCCACAGAAGCCAGTTTGGAGGCATGCATGCAGATATTGTAAAACACTTTAAAAATGCTCTGCTTTTTGGGTTTACTGGCACGCCAATTTTTGAAGCGAACGCTGCTGGCTCCGACGCTGCGCATCTTTCCACAACCGAGCAAACCTTTGGACCGTGCTTGCATACGTACACAATCATTAACGCGATTAACGATAAAAACGTGTTGCCATTCCGCGTGGAATACGTTGCTACTGTAAAAACGTCGAGCGAGCTGGAAAAAGCAACCGACGAATTGGTTAAAGATATTAATCGACCAGATGTAATTAGGCATAAAGATCGCGTGCATAATGTTGTTCAATACATTATTGAGCATTTTACTCAAAAAACGTATCGCAACGAGAAGACTTACAAATACAAGCGCATTATTAACGTTAAAGAACTTGCTGCAGATAAGCATAATACTTTAGAGACTAAAAAATCTTCTGAAGAAGTTGACATAAACGGCTTTAATTCAATCTTTGCTGTTGCAGACATTCCTCTTGCAAAAGCGTATTACAACGAGTTCAAAAAGCAGCAGCAAAACTTGCCTACAAGCGAACGCTTAAAAGTAGCAACTATTTTCAGCTATGCAGTAAACGAGGGTGAGTCAGATTCTTCGGAGTATAGCAACGGCATGGGTTCTCTTGGAGAAGAAAATTCCGAAAGCACGGCAAAGCTAGACGCAAATTCGCAAGAATTCTTGGAAAGCGCAATAAAAGACTATAACGAAATGTTTAATACTGCGTATGATGCGTCAAATAACAAATTCCAAAACTATTACAAAGACGTTTCAATTCGCATGAAAAATAAGGAAATTGACGTTTTGATTGTAGTCAACATGTTCCTAACTGGTTTTGATGCAACAACTTTGAACACGCTTTGGGTAGATAAAAATCTTCGCATGCATGGGCTTATTCAAGCGTTTTCGCGCACGAATCGAATCTTAAATTCCGTTAAAACATTCGGAAACATTGTGTGCTTTAGGGATTTGAGTTATAGAGTTGACGAAGCGGTAAGTCTTTTTGGAGATAAAGATGCGCAAGGTATTGTGCTTTGCCCTACGTTTGAGCAGATTTTCAACGGTTACGTTGACGATAAAGGAATTGAGCGCTGTGGATACAGTGATTTAGTAAATGAGCTTATGGAAAAGTATCCGCTGCAAGGCTTCAACATTGTTGGAGAAGAGAATCAGAAAAAGTTTATATCGCTTTTTAGCAATATTTTGCGCTTGCGTAACATGCTGAAAGCTTTCGATCAATTTGAAGGCAACGAAATAATCAAAGAGCGTGATATGCAAGATTACTTGGGGCATTACCAAGATTTGCATGAAGAGTGGAAGCGCAAAGAGCAAAAAGGCGAGGTCGCCGACATTACGGATGACGTTGTGTTTGAGATGGAGCTTGTGCGCCAAGTAGAAGTAAATATTGACTACATTTTGATGTTAGTAGAACATTACCATAGCAAGCATTGTAAAGATAAAAATGTTCTTGCCTCTATTAGGGTTGCGGTTGACTCTAGCCCGCAGTTGCGTAGTAAAAAGAAGCTTATTGAAGGGTTTATTGCGCAGCTTAATGAGAATGAGCTTGATAAGCTTGTGGATTCTGGCGATACAATTACCGTTTACGATTCTAACGGAAACAAGTTGAGCATTGTTGATTGCTGGAGCGAGTATGTTGAGCAAAAGTATAATCATGATTTGGCGCAACTCGTGCAAAGCGAAGGGTTAAACGATGCTTTGACTCGCAAGTTTATGGAGAAATCTTTTAGCGCTGGCGAAGTGAGTGAGCTTGGTACAGACATTAATGATTTAATGCCTAGAATGAGCAGATTTGGCGCTGCGGCTAAGGCGCGCGCTGAGAAGAAAAGTCGCATTGTAGAAAGTATGAGAAACATGTTTAATGAGTTTGTTGGGCTTGTCGGCTTTAGTAAAAACGAAAGATAATTCTCGTTATCAATATCATTTTTGTAATATTTGCGTGTTTTTTGCGTTGAACTATATCAATCTACTTGATATGTCGATATTATGTACCTGTGGGGCCTTTGTAATGGCAAGTTTTAGTTGGGTGCGCTCAATTTGGGGTAGAGCGCGTAGATATGCAGGAAATGCGTTAACGCAAAAGGCGTAAAACGCGTGAGAAGTGCGGAATCGCAAGAAGACGCGGAAGAACGCGAGGAGATGTTATGCGCGCGTGTGTAAAAGTGCGCCGAATTATTCGTGACTCGGCTGCACTGATTCTGGCTGTGTGCATGTTGGTAGGTTGCATAGTGAGCTCGTTTGCTACAACTATTCCAGCTTTTGCAACAGATGCAGATCGTTCGTATACTAGCTGGACAGAAGTTTCTAAAGCAATTAACAAAGAATTGCTACAAGGTCAATCAGAATACAATAGTGGCAACAATTCTGGAGCTGCAACTCGATTTGAAGCAGCATACAATTCCGTTTACGTTGCTTCTAACATGATTACGGTTGTGCGAGATGCAATCGGGCAGAATAAAGTTCAGGCACAAACTGATCAATTCCAGCAGCTACAAACGCTTGTATACCAGCAAAATCAAGGTTCACAAATAAGTGCTGTTTCAACGGCTCTTTCAGTGGATGTTGCACAAACTGCATCTAGTCTCGATGCCAACTTAAAAGTGGATAAGCCAAATGTTTATGCACAAAAGTTGCGTGCGCAAATTAAAGCAGAGCGCAAAAAGCTTGATGCTGCAAAAAAGAAAAACCTCGGGCGCAATGGTCGTACGTGGGGTCAAGTTGCTCGAGAAATGAACGTTATTCTCGACGAGTCTGTTGCAAAATACAAGTCTGCAAAAGGTAATAAAACTCAAGTAGCATCTGCAGTTGATTTAATTAACGAAGCCTATTACCAGTATTACGAAAAGCTTGGTTTCGAGAAGAACGTGATGAATGCAATAAGCGGAAGTCGCGTTTCGACTGTCGAATATCAATTCAAAGAGTGCCGCCAAACAATGAACAACGGTGCAACTGTTGAGCAAGCTAAAAAGTTCGTAACGGATCTTAAAGCGATGCTTATTGAAGACGCAGCAAAATTAGACAAAGGCGCATCTTCAAGCGCAAATCCATTTATGCAATTCATAACTAGCTCATTTGGTCAAGCTTTCGTGATTTTGCTTCGTGAAGGTTTGGAAGCGTTGCTAGTTGTTGCAGCAATTATTGCATACCTTGTTAAATCCGGTCACAAGAATATGGTGAAGTATATTTACTTAGGTATTGCGGCTGGAATTGTGGCATCTCTTGCTGTAGCTGCACTATTCGGCTTGCTATTTAATGGCTCTGGTCCGCAGCAGGAGATTACAGAAGGCGTTGTTGCATTGTTCGCAATGCTTATGCTGCTTTACACGAGTAATTGGATGATTTCTAGATCTTCAGTGCAAGCATGGAATAAGTATATTAGTGAGCAAACAACGGCAGCAGTTTCTAAGGGAAGCTTGGTTTCTTTAGCGTTATTGAGTTTCCTTGCGGTGTTCCGCGAAGGTGCCGAAACTGTAATCTTCTATCAAGCAATCTTTGCAGTTTCAAACGGAGCTGACTCTATGATTTGGGGAGGCTTCATTTCTGCTGCTGCAGTTCTTGTAGTGATATTCTTGCTGATTCGTTTCGCATCTGTGCGCATACCAATTCGCCCATTCTTTACTGGAACAAGTGCTCTTATGTCTGTTCTCGTAGTGATTTTTGCAGGCGGTGGTGTGCACGCGTTAATCGAGGGTGATGCTCTCGAAGGAATGTATATTCAAGGCTTGCCAACTAACGATTGGCTTGGGTTCTATCCGTATGTTGAGACGATTGTTGCTCAAATTGTGGCAGCAATTGTTGTGATTTCACTGCTTTGCGTATCTATTGCGCGAAGTCGTGGGAAACGCGCGATAGAAAATAAATAAGCAAAACAACAAATAACCAACTAATAAATAATTAATAAACAACCAATAACAACAATTAAATAAAAATAACTAACAACAAACACAGAAGGTTAGATATGAAGAATAATAAAATGATGGCAATTGCAGCTTTGGCTCTTGCTGGGCTGCTTGCGCTCGCTGGATGCGGTTCTAATGGCAATTCAGCTAAAACTGATGCTAAGTCACAAGCAACCGAGCAGAAGGCTGACGACAAGGCTGACGACAAGGGCGGTGATAAGGGCTTTGAGGAGGTTCCAGTTGGTCCTCACCAAGATCAGAACATTGGACCTCTTACTATTGGCGCTGTGTACTTCCAGCCAGTGGACATGGTTCCAGCTGGCATGGGCTTGAAGGCAAGCGAAGCAAGCTTCCACCTTGAAGCCGATATCCACGCTAACCAAAAAGGTACAAAGCTTGGCTACGGTAAGGGCGAGTTCATTCCAGATTTGACTGTGAATTATGAGATTGTCGATAAGGCAAGCGGCGAATCCGTTGGTAAGGGCACGTTTATGCAGATGAACGCTTCCGATGGTCCTCACTACGGTGCAAACGTTAAGCTTGACAAAGCTGGAAATTACAAGCTCGTGCTTTCTATTGAATCCCCAGAAAAGAAGGGTTGGATGCTTCACGTCGATCCTGCTACCGGCGTAACTGGTCGCTTCTGGACTGAGCCAATTAAGGCAACCTTCGACGATTGGAAGTACACTCCTCGTCAGTGGTAGTGATAGCTAGTTAATAATTAGCGATTAATTAATAATTTTAGTAAATAATAAGTAATAGCAAAGGAGGGAGTTATGCTCAGACTGTTTGTGGCAGTTATGCCTGGGCTGCTCCCTCTTGCGCTACTCACAATGGGATTAAGCACATCGCTTACTGTTGGCGAGGGGCGAGATAAGCCTCTGAGTGCACGTTGGAGATTGTATGGGCTGTCTGCAGGCACAGTCGCAGCTCTTATTTTTGCTATACTCCGCGCATCTGTGGTAATTAATCAGCGAAACTTTATTAATATGCCGGCGTTGTGTATTGCGGTTCCGCTTGATATTGCTGCAATTATTGTGGTTATTTTTTCACACAAAATAATAAAAAATTGGCGTAATTGCCCGCTTTTAATGCACATAAGTAACGCGATTGGTGCATGTTGCTTAGCGTTTACTGTGTTTTATGCTTTACCAGATGTTATTTTGCAACTTACTATTTTCGTAGATTCAAGCACTCCGCCTTTTACATCAGACATGTTACTTCGCGCGCTTGGTTTTGTGCTTGGCGTTATTGCTGCTATCTGCTTAAGTCTTATGGTGCGTTCTTTGCGCACTACGTCTAACGCTATTTGCTTCAAAATTGCTGTAGTTTTAAGCATGATTATTTTGCTAGTGCAGCACATAACTTCACTTTTGCAGATTATGCAAGGAAGCATTCTGCTTTATATGGATGACTTTTCTTTCAGCGTGCTTGTTTGGCTAATTAATAACGCTCCATTAATGATTATGGCGCAAATTAGCGTGTTCATGATTCCTGCTGCTGCGTCTGTAATAATCGGCTTTAAAACGGCTGTAGTTGGTGAAAATGCAGCAGAAATTCGCACGAAGCGAGCGTTTAAAAGGAAATCTCGAAAGTCTGCGCTCGCAGCTCTTTTGGCTGCTATCACAGTAATACTTACGCTTACTGTAGGCGTATCTATTATGAATATTAAACCAACTCTTACGCCTCCAGAACCGTATGAATTGCACGATGGTGTTGCAACTATTAATTACGTTCAAGTTTCAGATGGTCATTTGCATCGTTTCCAATACAAAGCAAAAGACGGCACTATTATGCGTTTTATAATCATTAAAAAGAATGGTGGAGCGTATGGCGTTGGATTGGATGCTTGCGAAAACTGCGGCGATGCAGGCTACTATGAAAAAGACGGTAAGATTATTTGCCGTAAGTGCGACGTAGCAATTAATTTGGCAACTATCGGTTTTAAAGGTGGTTGCAATCCGATTCCGTTCCCGTATAAGGCTGGGCATGGCAAAATCACAATTCATACTGCTGATTTAGACGTGCTCAGTTCGCATTTTAAGTAAGGGAGAGTTGCTATGTTTATGATGCGCATGGTTGCTCGATCTCTTGTGCGGCAATTGAAAAAGCGTGTGTTAATTGCGCTCGTAGTGTGCTTAAGCGCGTGCGTTAGCGTGTCAATGCTTAGCGTTGTGTATGACGTTGGAGACAAAATTAACGCAGAGCTGAGTTCATATGGTTCAAATATTGTGGTTCAGCCAAAATCTAGCGCTGTTGTAAATGATTTGTATGCTTCTCGAGAGCAGATTGATACTAATGGTTCTGAGAGTTTAAAGGCTGCGGAAAGCCACGAGTCTACTGCTTCGCTAAAAGAATCTGATGCTGCAAAAATAAAAATGATTTTCTGGGCGTTTAATATCACTAATTTTGCGCCGAAAATAATTGTTCATGCAAATCTTGAAGCGAAATCTTCTGGCGATTTGGTAGTGCCTATTATTGGAACTTGGTTTAATCGTAAGCTTGCGCTCGCTTCCGGGGAAACAACAGTTGTTGGTGTTAGAGGTTTGCGCTCTTGGTGGAAGATTAATGCAGGTCGTTGGGCAAAAGATAATAAATCTGAAGCAATGGTAGGTGCGCAGCTAGCTGAGCGTTTGCACTTAAAACTTGGCCAGCGTTTGCGTTTGATTCGTGACGGACGCGAGGTTTCGTTGCGCTTGGTTGGCGTATACGATTCTGGCGACGACGACAATAACGCAATCTACGCAGGTTCTAGCGATGCTCAAGGCCTTGCAAATAAGCCGAATAAGGTTGATTCGATTGAAGTAAAGGCGCTTACTACTCCTGAAAATGATTTAGCGCGAAAGGCTGCTAAAAATCCGGCAGCGCTAAGCCAGGAAGAGTGGGAAACTTGGTATTGCACGGCTTACCCGAGTTCGATTACTTACCAAATTGAGGGGGTAATTCCTGGAGCTGTTGCAAAGCAGGTTCGTCAAGTTGCGGCGTTGCAGGGTAACGTATTAAATAAGACGCGTGCTGTTATGGTTTTGATGACTGCGTTGAGTTTAATTGCTGCTGCTGTTGCTGTGGCGAATCTTATGGCTGCTTCAATTTCTGAGCGTTCTGGCGAGCTTGCATTGCTTAAGGCTTTGGGTGCACGTGATGGTGCTGTTGCTCGTCTTATGCTTATGGAAACTGCGGTTATTGCGTTTGGTGGAGCGTTACTCGGCATGGCTTTGGGATTTGCGGTGGCGCAGATTATTGGTTTCACAGTGTTTGGCTCTTCGATTTTGTTCCGACCAATGGTATTTGTTCTGGTGTTCGTGCTGCTTGCGTTGACTGTGCTTGCGGCTGCAGGCTCTTCGATTCGTTCGATTTTGAGTGTGCGTCCTGCGGAGGTGCTTCATGGCAGGTAAATCTTATATGACTTCCAACAATTCTATGTTTATTACCATGCTATTTAGCGCGGTATTTCGTAGAAAATCGCGTGCTTTGATGGCTGTTATTGCAACGCTTGTTGGTGCTGCTACGCTGTTTTGTTTAGCTGCAATCTGCCTGGTTGTGCCTCAGCAAATGAGCGATGAAATGCGTGCTTATGGAGCGAATATTATCGTAACTCCAATTGAGGGCGAGTGGAAAAACGGTATTGATCGCGCGATGGTTTTGCACACAAACGATATGGTTCTTGCAAAAGGTGCTATGCGATCTGCTACATATCGTTACGAAAACGTGCGTATTAACGCAGCTCCGTATGTTTTAGCAGGAATAGACGTTCGTTCAGTAAAGTCGCTTAATAAGCATTGGAATGTAGACGGCTCTTGGCCTAGCAGTGGAAATGTTATGGTTGGGCGAGATGTAGCTCTTGCGATGGGCTTAAAAATAGGTTCTCGAATTGCGATTGCGTATAGATCTTCGGATAATACTGCCGGCTCGCATAAGCCAGCAGAGAAGTCTGCAAATAAGTCTGCAAATAAGTCTGCAAGTGAATCTGCAAATAAGTCTACAAATCAGTCTGTAGAGAAGCCAGCAGAGAATCAAGCGCAAAATTCTGCTGCAAATTCTTCAGATCAGTCTGCGCAAAAATCTTCTCAACAAAAGCTTGTTGAAGGCAGAGTCTCAACGGATATTATGGATACTCACGGCACAACTTTCCGCGTTTGCGGCATTTTGGATACGGGCGGTGCTGAAGATTCTATGCTTTACGCTCTTAATGCGGATGTGAATACTCTTACGGGAGTTAAGCGCGGAGCAGACGTGATTGCTTACTCGTCTTCTGCGCCTAGCGTCGATGCGGTTGTTAGAAGTATTAACGACATGACTTCTATGCGCGTGCGCGCTCAGCAAGTTACTAAAGTTACTGCTGCTGACACTGGTATTATCACTATGCTTCGCAGCCTGTTCTGCATTGTATCGCTAGTTGTTCTAGTATTGATGATGGTTGGCGTGAGCACTACGATTTCTTCGATTGTGCAGCAGCGTCGAAATGAAATTGGTTTGCGCAAAGCTTTGGGTGCGAGCGCACGGAGTATTGGCGTGGAGTTTACTGCTGAAGCTGGAGTATATGGCTTCGTTGGCGGTATTGCTGGTACTGCGGTAGGGTATGTGTTTGCGCGCTTGCTTGCTGCAATGGTGTTCTCGAGAGATTTGGGCGTGAATTGGTGGCTAGTCGTGTTCTCTATTGTATTTAGCGTTGCTGCGTCTTGCGTTGCTGCATTGCCGCCTGTTTTGCGTGCTTCAAAGATCGACCCTGCGATTGTGCTTCGAGAAGAATAGCTTTTAGAGTGATTTTAGAGTGATTAGTTAAGGATTTAATATGACAGAGAATATAGAAAATAAGTTAGATAGCGCGGAGTCTAAGCCAAAAATGCTGTTGACGTTGGATCATATTTCCAAGATTTACGGATCTCTTCGAGCTGTTGACGATTTGTCGCTCACTGTGCCAGAAGGCGAGTGGCTTTCTATTGTTGGCTCCAGTGGTTCTGGCAAAACAACGTTAATGAACATTATTGGCTGCATGGATTCACCATCTAAAGGTTCCGTGTCTTTGCAAGGTCGCAAACTTGAGGATTTGAATGCCGGTCAACTCGCTGACGTTCGTAAAAACGTAATCGGTTTAGTTTTTCAAAAGTTTTATCTTGTTCCGCATTTAACAGCTGTTGAAAATGTGATGGTTGCGCAATACTATCATTCTGTTGTTGACGAAGCTCAAGCAATGGACGCTTTGGATCGCGTGGGCTTGAAGGATCGCGCTCACCATCTGCCAAGCCAGCTTTCTGGCGGCGAGCAGCAGCGTGTTTGCGTTGCTCGTGCACTTATCAACTGCCCTAAGTTGCTTCTTGCGGATGAGCCGACTGGTAATTTGGATGAAAAAAATGAGCAGATTGTGCTCGACTTGTTTAAGCAGCTGCACAATCAAGGTACGACGATTATTGTTGTAACTCACGATTCTTTGGTTGCTCAATGTGCAGATCGAGAAATTATGCTCAACCACGGTGTGCTTGTTGGTGAGCGTTGGAATAACGAGGATGCTCGCAAAGCGTATGAGGCGATTGGTGGCAAGCCTGCGTTTACGAGTGCTCACCTTGATGAAAGTGTTGTGGAAGCTTTGCAAGACCATGAGCCTACTAAGTCGCCTAAATTAGCGAATTTAGATGATTAGTTGCGTGGGTTTTAAAATATACAAGATTTGAAGGCGATGATTTTATGGTTTCAGATAATATGTTTCACGATGTTTCACGCGACGATTTGAAATCCAAAAAAGTTGCAAAAACTGTTGCTACGCTTGCAATTGTAGCTGCATCGTCTGCTATGTTGTCTGCTTGCGGTGAGCCGAGTGCTGTACCAATGAACGATGAGTTCGCTGGTAATTCTGGTCAAAGCGCGGATGATGGCGGTAATCCTTCTGGAAAGTACGATGCTGGTGCTCAGCAATCTAAATCTTCTGCGCAAAGTGAGGATTCTCAGAACCAGCAGAATCAGCCTAAAACAGACACTGGCAATTACAAAGATGGCGACTATAAAGTCAAAGCTACGTATGGTCCGGTTGCAGAAGACAGTTTCGATGTGCGCTTAAGCGTTGCAAATGGGAATGTTAGCGATGTGCAAATGACGCCTCATCCGTTTACGCCGATTTCAAGAGGCCATATGGATGCATTCTCAAAGGCTATTCCAGGAAAAATCGTTGGAAAGCCGTTGAAAGATTTGCATATTTCAGTTGTTGCTGGAGCAAGTTGGACTAGCGATGCCTTCAACAAAGCACTTGACGTTGCTCGCCAAGAGGCTTCAATCGCATCCGCAAAATAATCTACAACCACCTTAATCTTTGACTTCAAGAATAGTGCCTTCGTCGCGAATCATTGTTGCTGCCATGGCTCCGGTTGCTGCCATAAATGGAATAATAGCATCACTGTATTCGTCCATGAACTGTGCAAAATCATGATTCCAAGAAATAATTGCAACATACAAAAGAAGGAACTCAACTGCTGTAAATAATGCCCACTTAAGAATCCAAATAAGCGTTTTTTTAATAACTTTTATAGAGTCCTTGCTCATGAGTTGCCTTCTTTCCAATTTGCTGTTTTGTTCGTGAGCATTGTAGCTAATTAGCGTACGTTGCTTCTCGTTCGTATGTATTTTATTTCTAGTATAAATGCCGCAAGTCTTCGAGCAATACGATGTACTCAAAAGTTATTACTCATCGTAATGGTAGATTGCCAATAAGTCTTAAATCTTTACAAATCGCTTTCATCAATAGGGTGACCTTGTGGACGCTTTATTACTCGCCACAAAATCACCAATGTTAAGACGCCATTTGCAATTCCGTAGTAATAAATCCAAGGAACGTGAATAAGCCCACAAATAAAGCATGAAATAATATTTGTTAAATTATTTAGATAATTGCTAAGTATTTGCTTATTTTGTGATTCGACTTTTTTGCGTTTTTGCTCAAGAGTTGTTATGTAATCTTTGTTGTTTTCTATATTCTCAACATCACTACTTATGCTGTTAGCGCCTGCGCCGTTAAGATTAGATATATTATTTTCTATATACGCATTTTTTGCTTTAATAACGCTTTTGCGCAAGAAAAAATATGCATAAGAATACAATGCAACAGAAAGAAGTCCTAAAACAAGCCACAAAACGAAAAAGCCAAAGCTACGCATAAAAGCAGCTGTTGAGGCAAGTGCCATCGCAGCTACTTCTGCGGAGTGCAATACTACTAATCGTTTTGTCATATAATCCTGCTGCAATCATTATTGAAACTGCATTTTCAAACGCAACTAAAAGTCACATATTGTTACTTATTATAAGCACATATGATTTACGCGCAGTACTTGTAATCATTTTTTACTACACGATTTGCCCTACTTTGCGCGCGTTTATAAAGTAGAATATAAGAAAAGTAGCGTGTGATTGCAAGAAAGCCATTATGCAAAAAACGTATGCAATAGTAGATAACGACCCGCTAGTTTTAGCGGTTATGCGAAACGTGCTCAGCAAGCTTTTGCCGAGCGAGTACGCGTGCAAATGGTGCGTAAAATCAGGCGTGCAAGCTTTGAAATACTGCCAAGTAGCAAAAACAACTCCAGATTATATTTTGATAGATATGTCAATGAAAGACATGTCTGGAGTAGACGTAATACGCGCAATTCGTGAGCAAAACAACAGTATCATTTTAATTGGCATGACTTCGTACGATTGTAGATCCTACGCTTCGATGGTTGCGCAAGTTGGTGGGCAAGCTATGGTTGCTAAAGACAATTTCAAAGGGTTAGCAGAAGCTTTGCAATATTGCGATAATCAAAACGTGTATGGCTGTCGATGTGTTAAGGATGTTGCTTACGATTTTGCTACTCCGCAAGAATCTTTTATTAGGCTTTCTAAATCAAGGTCGCGTAGCGTTTTGCCGTCTCAAGAACTAAAAATCATGGATCTGCTCTCTAAAGGTTGCACAACAAATCAGGTTGCGGCTCAACTTGGTCTTATGCCAAACACTATTAACACACATATTCATAGGATTTACAAAAAATTGCATGTTTCTAACCGAGTGCAAGCAATATCCGCGTTTGCTGCAATGCAAAATCGTGAGCAAACTAGCAATCTGCAATATTTGAATGATTCGCTGCAGAGTCATCCGAATCCTTCTCAAGAAACGGATAACGCATGTTAATGAAAACATTTTCGCGCGTTATTGAGTTGGTTAAAAGCTGGAAAATTCAGCGAACTTTATTCATAATATTGGCGATTCTTGTAGTGTCAATGGATGTGCAATCGTGCAATACAGCTGGGCTGTGGCATAACCCGCAGCAATCTGCATGTCAATACGTTTGGATGTTTGCAATATTTCTTTTGATTGCTTTTCCGCGTCAAGTATCACTCGTAACTCCGATTTTGTATTGCGTAACGTTAGCAGTACCAGGTGTAAATGCAACGTGCGTGCTTTTTGCGCTGATTGCTAGCATGTTTGTTGCAGGCTTTTATGATTCGTGGAAGTATTTGCTTTGTGCGTACATAGTTTCGCTGAATATTATGTACTTTGCAAAAATGGCGTACATTCCGTTTACTTTTCCTTGTTTTATTCTTATTTCCATGATTTGTGGTTACGTTTTGCGCAAATATTTGAACATGTTGGAAGAAAATAATCGCGCAAAAATGGATATTGTACGGAGTAAGTTCCAGTCTTATATTGCGTCGGTTGCGTTGCAATTGCATGACGATGTGAACAATGAGATTACGGATATTACACTGCTTGCAACGGATGCTTTATATGCTGAGAACAATGAACATACAAAAGAATCGTTAGAGCAGATTATTGAACATTCGCGTAATGCACTTTCCAAAGCGAGACTTGTTATCAGCCTGCTTGAGCAAACTGAACAAAAGTATGATGATTCTTTAGATTCAAATATTGCTAGTACGCAGTTTGTTTATAGTTCTAATAGCAATGATTGCATGAATTTGGCTGATTTCTTATGCAATATTCGTGCGCGTTTACAGGCTGAACGGCAAATTTGTGAGCAGCTTGGGTACTATGGCTCTCTAACAGTGGTTGATAAAAGTTCGGGGAGTGGTGATTTTGCTGCATCTGCAACTGTTAGTACTGAAAAAGCTCAATGTGCTATTCGCATGTGCAGTGAGTTGCTTACTAATATTCGTAAGCATTGCAGTACTAGCGTTGACTTTTCTATGAACGTTACTGTTGATGAGCGAGAATGCAAAATAATGTGTATGAATTCGTTGTCGAATAAGTTTGGTGGAAGACTTGTTTTTGGCAAAGGACTACTATTCCACAAAAAATCCGTGGAACGTTTAGGTGGATCTTTAAACGCGCAAAAAGATGATGATGCATGGTTGGTCAATGTTGTTATTCCGCTAAACTAGTATCAATCAGACTCTCGCTTTATCGTGGTTAATTTACGCTACCTGTCCTCTTCAAGACCAGCAGTGAATTTTTCTGCTAAGATGTGAAAGCCTTCTAAATATTCTCCATAACCATCGGCAATAATCGCATCGTCATGAACTACAAACTTATTATTTTCTAACACTACATACTTGGTAAAGAATTGCTCAAGCTCTGCAGTCAATTTATCAAAATCTTCTTCAGAAAGATTATCGTCATCGTCACTAGTATTTGCTGCAGCAGATGGATTCCAATTTTTTACTCCAAAATTTTGACTCATGACATTCCTTCTTCTTAATGTAATCTATGGATATTGCATATTAGTATCTTAGGCAGCAACCGAAAAGTTACTGATAAATAAAAACAACCAAATAGGATTAAAATCTACCGTAATATAACTGAGAAAATATGAAATAGAAGATTAGCGAAGTGCTGTGTGCATTTCGCTAATCTTCATGAAATAAATTGTTCAATAACGATCATCAGGTATAAAGGCACGTGCAAAAGCAACAATAAGTGTAAAAACAAATGTTTCAATCCACCTATTTGGAGATGAAATGTAAGCAATTGTATTGCCACTAAATATTGCAAAAATTCCAAGCAAGCCAATAAATGTTAACGGCATATAAGTAGCTTCTCGTTTGATAAGTCGCTTAAAATAAGCCAAGATTTGCTTTTTCATAATGATTTACCTACCACTGGTTGCGACACATTGTCACTGTTGTAACTACTGCAGCTACTGTCTTTGCTAAGCACTTCACCGCATAACTCCTTACTTAAAACGCTATTTTGCTGCACAAATAAATTGTGCAATGGCTCTCAGTGTAATAAAAAATACTGTCATGTAATCAGCTGTAACTATTTTTAGTGACACAGTAAAATTGGAAATACTTGTAATTGTTATTTTTGACACAGTAGCAATTTTTATGCTGCAAAATCAACCTAAACACATCAGTTATAATGGCAGAAATTGCAAATCTAGCAAAAACTGCCACGATAACTGATATGATTGTTTACTTATTATTGCAAAACTGTATCCTACAGGATAAAATGCTTTTATGGAGATACTTAAAACAGATGAGTATCGCAATTGGATGAAAAACTTCGCGATACTCAATCTAAAGCTCGAATTAACGCGAGACTGAGATTATGCGAAATTGCAGGTAAGCCAGTAGGTGATTTACATCCAGTTTGCAATGGTATTAGTGAACTGCGTTTCACTTTTGGACCAGGGTATCGTGTGTATTTTGCACAAAAAGGCTTAAAACTAATGCTATTACTTGCTGGTGGAGATAAAAGTAGTCAAAGTAAAGATATTAAGCAAGCGAAGATACTTCTCGCACAATTAATTGAGGAGAAAAAATGGTAAATATAAGTAAATGGGATGCGAGTGAGTATCTTGAGGACGATGATGATGTTATTGCGTATCTCAATGCTGCAGCAGAACTTAACGATCCTCGTTTGTTGCAAGCTGCTATAGGCGATATTGCAAAAGCTCGAGGCATGAAAGAGATTGCTCAAAAAGCTGAGGTTGGAAGGGAAAGCCTTTACAAAAGCCTAAGACGAGATGGCAATCCTAGCTTTCAAACTATTGCGAAAGTTGTTCAAGCGTTAGGTGGACGCATTGCAATAGAACCAGCAAATGCGTGACATACCAAGTTATCGTGGCAGTTTTTGCTAATTTTGCAATTTTTGCCACGATAACTCGTATAGCATAGCGACTGTGCAATTAAAGTTATGCGATACAGTCGCGTAATCAGTTAAAAAATATTGCCTGTTCATCAACGATATTGATGAACAGGCAATATTTTCAAGACAACAAAATTTGGAAACTAATCTAAGTTATATTGCTAAATCGTTTACTATTTTGCTACGTCAAGAACTACTAAACGTTGTCCGCCATAAGTTCTGGCATCGAGACAAGTTTGAATAAAGTAAGCAGATTTAGGGAATTGCTCAACGTACTCTTTGAATACTTTTAGCAACTTATCCGAGCTTCCGCCACCCTCAAAGTCTTTATAATCCGCCACTTTGTAATCTTTGCCGTTTAATTTAACTGGCATGCCTTTTTGGAGTTTCTTTAATAAGATGCCTGAACTGTTCAAACGGTCTACAACCATATAATGGCCAGTGTTAACCTGGAACCAGTCGTCTTGAAGAGTCCAGTGATAGAAAGCATCTTTAACGTAAGCCAACTGATCAGGATAAGCGTCCCAAATAACGCGTTTAGTTTCACCTAGGGCTTCCAAAGTCCCTTCTTGTCCCTTTACAAAAGCTTCGGCGATTTTCTTTTTTGAGGCTTTTTTGATTGGTTTTGAATGTTTTTTGGTAGAATGACGGCTTATTTTTGTTGGTACTGGTTTGTTTGCTTCGGAGTTACCGCAGGCTGCTAGCCCCACTAGCGAGCTGAAGAGCACTACAACACAAAGTAATTTTTTATAAGTCATTTTCCCCATAAATGGATTTCTTTCTTCTTGTAGATGCGTCTAACGGATGTTAGTCATCTTTATAAACTTGAACTCCAACTTTAGTGCCTGCTCAGTTCAGTTCAAAAATCTTGGTTTGAACGTGAGTAGGAAGTGATAATCGCTGCCGATTTTTGCATAAACGAATCAACAAGACCAGTTCCTTTTCACATAGTGTACCATAAAGGCTGAGTGACCTGTGTTGCTTTCTGACTTTTTAGCTTTTTATATAGACTCTATTTAGCTGCAATAATTAACCTAACTAAATTAAAATTGGTTAACTAATTAAATTAATTAGTTAACCAATCAGTTAGTTATTCAGTTATTCAGCAAATCAGTTAGTAAATCAACTATTTGATTAGAAATCCCAATCATCGTCGTCGGTTTCAACTGACTTGCCCATAATGTAGCTGGAACCAGAGCCGGAGAAGAAGTCGTGATTTTCGTCGGCTGCAGGAGAAAGAGCAGCGAGAATTTCTGGGCTTACGTGAGTTTCTTCTTCGCTGTACTTGGCAGGGTAACCAAGATTCATCAAAGCCTTGTTAGCGTTGTAGCGCACGAAGTCAAAAACGTCATCATGGAAGTCAAATCCTTCATAAATCTGACCAGAATACTCAACTTCCAGATCATACAAAGTGTCGAGCAAGTTCATAGTGAACTTTTCAAGATTCTTCTTATCGTTCTCGCTTCTAAGCTCCAAACCGCGCTGGAACTTGTAGCCAGAATAGTAGCCGTGAATCGCTTTATCGCGCAAAATCAAACGAATCATATCTGCAGTGTTCATCATCTTACCGCGAGAAGCAAAATAAAGCGGAAGGTAGAATCCCGCGTAAAGAAGCAACGAAGAAAGCATAGTTGCAGCAATCTTGCGCTTAAGCGGATCTTCGCTCTCATACTCGCAAAGCACTGTGGTAACACGCTGCTGCAAAACGTCGTTGCCAACAGCCCAACGATAAGCTTCGTCAATCTCTTCGCTAGAGCAAAGAGTAGAGAAAATAGAGGAGTAGGAGCGAGCGTGAATCGACTGCATAAAAGCAATATTCGTGTAAATAGCCTGCTCGTGCTCCGTGCGAGCGTGCTCAATTTGGCAAAGCTCGCCAATAGTTGCCTGGCTGGTATCGAGTAAAGTCAAGCCTGTAAAAACGCGAGTAGTGGTCTTGCGCTCAAGATTGGTGAGGGAACGCCAAGAAGGAATATCGTTGCTCAGCGGAACCTTTTCTGGAAGCCAGAAGTTAGCAATAAGGCGATTCCAAACGTCCAAATCCTTGTCGTCAACAATATTATTCCAATTAACTGGGCGTACGCGCGATCCGTGATGGTAGCGGTACTGAGATGGTGTGATAGAAGCTGCCATCATAGCGTCATCTGCGATTACGCGATTTGTGCCGAAAGGCTTATCGAGGCTACTTCTAAGCTCGGTTGGGCTGAGTTCTGTCATTATTACTCCTGATTCTGTGTTTACGTTTTATAAAATTTTTAAGTTTTTGATTTGGCGTGCGAAAAATTCACAGCGTTACGACTTACAGCGTGCAGCTTACGCAACCTTCGATTTCCGTACCTTCCAAAGCCTTCTGGCGAATACGAATGTAGTAAAGAGTCTTAATGCCCTTACGCCATGCGTAAATCTGAGCCTTGTTCAAATCGCGAGTAGTCGTAGTGTCTGGGAAGAACAAAGTAAGCGACAATCCTTGATCCACATGCTGAGTTGCTTCGGCATAAGTGTCAATAATTGCCTTCCAGCCAATCTCATAGGCGTCCTTAAAGTACTGCATATTGTCGTTCGTCATGTATGCAGCAGGGTAGTAGACGCGTCCAACCTTGCCTTCTTTGCGAATCTCAATGCGAGAAGCAATCGGGTGGATTGAACTTGTGGAATGGTTGATGTACGAGATTGAGCCAGTTGGAGGAACAGCTTGCAAATACTCGTTATAAATGCCGTCGCGCAAAATCTCGTCGCGCAACTGCTCCCAATCGCTGACGGTTGGAATCGCAACGTTAAAACGGGCAAACAAATCGCGAACTTTTTGAGTTTTAGGCTCAAGCGAGCGGCTGCCATCTGTGTACTTATCGAAGTAGTTGCCTTTTCCTGCAGGCTTAGCGTAAGCGCTCGTCTTAAAGTTTGCAAAAGCGTGGCCGCGCTCTACAGTCAAAGCGTGAGAAGCCTTATAAGCGTGGTAAGCAACCGTCATAAAGTACATGTCTGTAAAGTCAAGAGCTTCCTCGCTTCCGTACTGCATGTGTTCACGCGCAAGGAAACCGTGCAAATTCATTTGACCCAAGCCAATAGCGTGACCTTCCGCGTTACCGCGACGAATCGAAGGCACAGAATCAATAGAAGTATGCTCCGAAACAGAAGTGAGCGCACGCACAGCCAAATCAACGCTTGTGCCCAAGTCGCCATCCATTGTCTTAGCAATATTAAGAGAGCCAAGATTGCAAGAAATATCGCGACCGACGTGGCTATAAGACAAGTCGGCGTTATAAGTGCTTGCTTCCTGAGTTTGCAAAATCTCTGAGCACAAGTTGCTCATAGTAATGCGACCCTCAATAGGATTCGTGCGATTCACAGTATCCTCAAACAAAATGTAAGGATAGCCAGACTCGAACTGAATTTCTGCAATCGTCATAAAGAATTCGCGAGCGTCGATGTACTTCTTGTGAATGCGAGGATTTGCAACCATCTCATCGTAATGCTCGGTAACAGAAATATCTGCAAAAGGCTTGCCATATTCGCGCTCAACATCGTAAGGACTAAACAAAGCCATCTTTTCCTTACGCTTAGCAAGCTCGAAAGTAATATCTGGAATCACAACACCCAAAGAAAGCGACTTAATGCGAATCTTCTCGTCTGCGTTCTCGCGCTTAGTATCGAGGAAACGCATAATATCTGGGTGATGCGCGCTAATATACACTGCACCTGCACCCTGTCGAGCGCCAAGCTGATTAGCGTAAGAGAATGAATCTTCCAAAAGCTTCATAACAGGCACAACGCCACTCGACTGATTCTCGATTCGCTTAATAGGAGCGCCAAGTTCGCGCAAATTCGTAAGAAGCAGAGCCACGCCGCCGCCACGCTTAGAAAGCTGCAAAGCAGAATTAATTCCGCGCGCAATAGACTCCATGTTATCTTCCAAACGCACGAGGAAGCAGCTCACAGCTTCGCCGCGCTGAGCTTTACCAAGATTCAAGAACGTTGGGGTGGCTGGCTGGAAGCGGCCTGCAAGCATTTCGTCTAAGTAGTTGGTCGCTGCTTTTTCGTCACCATCTGCAAGTTCCAATGCAACAGCAGCTGCGCGCTGAGCGAAGTTTTCCAAATACTGCTTGCCGTCGAAAGTCTTCAAAGCGTAAGAAGTGTAGAACTTAAAAGCACCCAAGAATGTGCCAAAAGTGTGGTGGGCAGCTTCCGCATGCTCGTAGAACTTATCGAGAAACTCGTCGCTGTACTTTCCGAACACATTGCTGTTGTAGTAGTAGTTGTCAACCAAATAGTTCAAGCGCTCGCGAGTTGAAGCAAACTTCATGCTGTGTTCTTGCACGTAACCCGAAACGTAAAGCTTTTCTGCTTCCTGATCTTTATCAAACTGAATGCCTTTTTCTGGGTCAAAAAGACCGAGCATAGCGTTAAGAACGTGGTAGTCGCGACTGTTGCGAATGCGCTCTGCTGTTGTGCTGGCAGTTGTGCTTGCAGAATCAGTGTGATCAAGATTAAGCGAAGTAGATTCGCTCATCGGATCCGTGCTATTCATGGGGTTTGTTCCTTTCTTCATGCGTTATTTTTGCTTTTTTAAACGCTTTTTGTTTTGTTTCTTTTACTTGTTTCGTTTGTTTCGTTTGTTTCGTTTGTTTTGTTTATTTTGTTTCTTCTGTTTCTTTGAGTTGTTTTAAAAATCTCGGTATGCCCTGCGCTACTTTTTCTATATCTTCTGCAGTTCCCGTAAGTTCAAACGAGTACATATTTGGGATTCCGCACTTTCCTGCAATTTGATCACCTGCAGCGCAATATGCTTCTCCAAAATTCGTATTTCCGGAAGAAATTACTCCGCGAATAAACGAACGATTTTCGCGATTATTTAAGAATTTGCGAACTTGCATCGGTATTGCTTTCGCAATATTTCCACCGCCGTAAGTTGGAACAATCAAAACGTACGGTTCGCGCACGTTTAATTCCGGCTCTTTAGGACGAAGCGGTATGCGATATACGTTCACGTTATTGCTTGGAAAATCGCAATTTTGCACAAATCTTAACGTGTTTTCCGAAACTGAGGAAAAGTAGACTACAGCTCCGATTGATTCGCCTTGTGCGCTAGATTCTGGTTCGCTTTGTTGTGTTATATTTTCTTGCTCACACATTTCTTATGCTTCTTTTGCTGTCTCTGCGGAAGTTCCGAGTTTATCCGCAATTTGCGCAATTAAATCTGGACGGTACCCACTCCAGGATGCGTCGGGAGCAATGACTACTGGAGCTTGACGGTATCCTGCATTTTTTAGCTGTTCGAGTGATTCGGGGCTTTTTGACAAGTCTACAGTTTCGAAGTTCACGCCAAGTTTTGTGAACTGTCGCTTAGTTGCATCACACTGTGGGCAATGAGGTTTAGTAAACACTGTGATAGTCATTTCAATCTCCTCTGGTGATGGGGAATTTTACAATTCCGTGTTGTATCGACAAAAGCCAAGTAGTTAGCTTACTCTGAATAAGCACTATTTATAGTGGTGTGTCGACTGTGTAAACACTATATATAGTTATTATTAAAATAGCTAAAAATAGCGTGTTTGTAAGCGTGTCGTGTTTTATGAAGTAAATATGAGCTTAGTTTTAACGATTAAAAATGTAATTTATTTCACAAAATTTATATTTAAAACTACTTAACTTGCATATTGTTAAGCCTTGTGCATATCCGCCTATAAAATTATTAAGTGCGTTTCTTGAAGGGGCGTAACGCAAAATAAAAAATTGTGTATTTTGTAGATAATGCAGATTGCTTGGGTGCGCAAAGCATGCGTGCAAATAACAAAACAAGTACAAGATAAGAGGTGTCATTATGACTCAAGCTCAGGCAAATATTGGTGTTGTTGGTTTGGCTGCCATGGGTTCGAATTTAGCGCGTAATCTTGCGCATCATGGAAATACAGTAGCTGTTTACAATCGTCATTATTCGCGCACTGAAACTTTAATGAATGAGCATGGCAGTGAAGGTGCTTTTGTGCCTTCAAAAACTGTTGAAGAATTTGTGGCTTCTCTAAAGCGTCCGCGCACCGCAATCATTATGGTAAAAGCTGGTGCTCCTACGGATGCTGTTATTGAAGAACTTGCAAATGCTATGGAGCCTGGAGATATTATCGTCGACGGCGGAAACTCTTATTTTGAAGATACGATTCGCAGAGAGCGTGACATTCGCGCGCGTGGTCTTCATTACGTTGGTTGCGGTGTTTCTGGTGGCGAAGAAGGTGCTTTGCGTGGTCCTTCGATGATGCCTGGTGGCACTGAGGAATCTTGGAAGACTCTTGGTCCTATTTTGAAGTCTATTGCTGCTGTTGCTGAAGGTGAGCCTTGCGTAACGCATATTGGTACCGATGGTGCTGGTCATTTTGTGAAGATGGTTCACAATGGCATCGAGTACTCGGATATGCAGCTTATTGCCGAAAGCTACGATTTAATGCTTCGCGGTTTGGGCATGAAGTCCGACGAAATCGCGGATGTGTTTAGCGAGTGGAATAAGGGCGAGCTTGATTCTTATTTGATTGAGATTACTGCGGATGTGCTTCGCCAGAAGGATGCTAAGACTGGTAAGCCTTTGGTTGAGATGATGGTGGATCATGCTGGCATGAAGGGCACTGGTACTTGGACTGTACAATCTGCGCTTTCGCTTGGCATACCAGTTACGGGTATCGCTGAAGCCGTGTTTGCTCGCGGACTTTCCAGTCAGGTTGCTTTGCGAGAAGCTGCCGAAAGTCAAGGTTTGACTGGTCCGGATGTGCATTTTGATTTGAACGATGCTGAGCGTAAGGCGTTTATTGAGGATATTCGCCAAGCTTTGTACGCTTCTAAGATTGTTTCTTATGCTCAGGGCTTCGATGAGATTGCGGCTGCTGCAATTGAGCATGATTGGAAGATTGACCAGGCTGCAGTTGCTCGTATTTGGCGAGGCGGCTGCATTATTCGCGCTCAGTTCTTGAACCGCGTTTCCGAGGCTTTTGAGTCCGGTGAAGCAAGCGTTTCTTTGCTTTTTGCACCGTACTTTAAGGCTGCAATTGAAAAGTCTCAAGCTGCTTGGCGTAGGGTTATTGCGCGTGCGGTGGAGCATGGTGTGCCTGTGCCAGCATTCTCTAGCTTGCTTGCATACTACGATGGTTTGCGTTCTAAGCGTTTGCCGGCTTCGCTTATTCAGGCTCAGCGTGATTTCTTCGGTGCTCATACTTACGGTCGTATTGACGAGCCAGGCGTATTCCACACTTTGTGGGCAGATCCTAATCGCCCAGAAGTAAAGCAAGATTAGTGCATGTAAAAGTGTATATATAAAATTTAAAATGTCAATTATGTAAAAAGCGTCACATGCGTTGTTATTCTGCATGCGACGCTTTCTTTTTACAATACAGAAGCCATGTAGTACGGTAGGTAAAGCAGTTTGCCTTCGCGCTTAATTTCTCCGTGGTGAAGCACGATTCCTTCGCTGCTGGTTTTACTAAAAGCTTCCATAAAGTTTGTAATTGACTTTACATTTTTACTGCTGCCAGATTTTACTTCTATCGGAATAATCTTGTTATTTTTTCTTAAGAGAAAATCTATTTCCATTACTGTCTTTTTGGTATTGGTATTTGTTTTTTTGTAAAAATACGCGTTGTGTCCATTTGCTTTTAGGCACTGTGAGACAATATTTTCTATTATCATTCCTTCATTAATGTGTAATTTGTCTAGCAGAATTGCCTTATAAAGTTCGTTTTCTAGGTAAGGCTTATCTTTGTATGCTAACGAAGTTAAGAGTCCTGTATCCATCATGTAGCATTTGAAAGAAGGATTGATAGTAGATAGATTCAAAGCTACACTCGGATCTTCAACGCTGTTTGCAATGTTTACTATCATCGCTTCTTCAAGCCAGCGTATTGGATCCCTATACTCTTTAATGCGCGCGTTGGAATCTACGTGAGATAGCATGTAACGTTTGTCATGTTTGGAAAGCTCTGCTGGAATTCTATCGAAAAAATTAGTTACGTAACTAGGGTTTTCTTCTTCCTGGTCTTGCATATCTTGCTTATAAAGATTGATTATTTGTTGTTTAGCAAAGTCAACCTTCGCAAAATCTTTTGTATCAACATATGCTTGAACAGCTTGTGGCATTCCTCCAACCAACATGTACTCTCTAAAAGACTTCATTATGCTCTGGTGCATACTGCCCATAGGTTTAAGTGATTCAAAGTGATCTTTAATAGTAGGGAAAATCATGTTGTTATTGTTCGCTAATAAATACTCTTCATAGTCAAGTGGAAGTACTTCTAGCGTGTACTCTTCTGAGGGTATGAGAATATCCTTGCTTTTCTTTGTAATAGAAGCAAGTGAGCCTGTTTCAATGTAATCATAGCGAGCGTCTTCAAGCAGAGTTTTTATTGCTTGCCGAGCTTGCGGAAATAGTTGTATTTCGTCAAGTATTATAAGAGATTCTCGCTTATAAAGTCTGGTATTATAAGCTAACTGTATTGTGTTAAATAGAGTATCTAAATCTCTTAGACTGTTTATAAAAAGTTGCTTAATGTCTTCTTCGGTTTGATCGAAACGAATAAGAATATAAGACTTATACTCTTCTTTGCCAAGTTTTTCAGCTAATGTTGTTTTGCCAACTCGTCTTGCTCCTTTAAGAAAAAGCGCATAATTTGGCGCATATTCATGCTTCCATTTCAGCATTTCTTTGTATATTTTTCTATCAAACATGCGATTTTTGTGCTCTTTCTTTTATTACAAATTTGCGCTTGATTTGTTCAAGTGTTGCCGAGTGCGGTTTTCCTTGTAATTTCAACGGTTTTATAAAGATTTTCCCAAATGCGACATATTTTGTCAAGCAGATTTTCCCAAATGCGCCATGTTTTTAGGGGTCGATTTTCCCAAATGCGCCATGTTTTGAACACGCTATTTTCGCATTTGCGCCAATTTGTGTAGCGCATTTAATCTTTGACTTGCTGAATATTATGCATATTGCTAGAAAACTATGCAGTTATTCAATAGCAGCTTGCAAAGTTTCTGCGGTGGTTAGCCAAGAGATTTCGTCTGTTCCGTTTGCAAAAGACGCAGGATATTCAGGATTATTAGCTCCCGAAAGTGAATTCATTAAAGCAGCGCCCTTTTCTGCTCCGGCAGTCAAAAACCAAGTGCAGTGACTGTGAGCTAATACAGGAACAGTAAGAGTTAAGCGCATAGGCGGCAACTTAGGGGAGTGATTTACTCCAACAACAATGCGATCGCGATTATTAACCTGCGGTAATCCTGGGAAAAGTGAAGCCATATGCGCATCCGGCCCCATACCGAGAATTGCTAAATCAAACACTGGCTCTTTGCCAAGTATGCTCACAATTTCTTCCTCATAGTCGCGCGCTGCAGCATCTAAAATAGCGTCATTTTCAGCGTCGCTGGCTGCTGCAATTTCCTCCGCATTACGCTCATCTGCAGGCATTTCGTGAATATGAGATTCTGCCAAAGCTTTGTTAGAAGTAAGTAAGTTAAGAAACATTTCGCGAGCCTTGCGTGCATTGCGATCCTCGCTATCATAAGCTACGAAACGCTCATCTGCCCACCAAATATGCACTAAATTCCAATTAATTGCTGGTAAAAGTGGATTGCTAGCAAGCATTTGGAACATGCGTATTGAATCTGTGCCACCAGTAAGAAGTAAATGGAATGGTTTATTGAGATTTTGCACATCATTCTGTGATTCCATAATAAGAGTCACCAAGCGTTGGGCTGCAACAGCTGCAAGCACATCGCGATTATCGTATCCGTAAATACTTGCGTTATGCGCAAAAGTAACTTCATTATTTGTCATAGTTGTTCCTTTTATGCCATTGAAAATGTTTCACGAATTGTTTCACGTAATGATTCACGCATTTTCTGCAGGATTATCTCGCACCAACTGCGCGTAAATTTCGTCAGGATCAATGCGTCGCAATTCTTCGCTTAAGCAATCATCCAGAGTGCGAATAGGAAGCGCAATAGGTTGTGCAGCCTGTCCAGGCAGACTAATCAAAGCTTGATCTCCGCCAGCAGGGCGAGTGAGTGACAATGTGCCATCCTCGCGTTCTAAAGTTACGGAAGTAATAGCTTGAGCTTCAGGATTTTCAACTATTTCTACAGGAACATGCAAGCTACTCTTAAGCCAAGCTGCCAGTAAGTGCAAAGATACGTAATGAGTAGGACCCACAATCTTCGCGCTAAGAATAGGCAAATGTGGAGGTTGATCGAGCATAGAAGCAAGTAACGCGCGCCAAGGAGTTAAACGCGTCCAAGACAAATCTGCATCTTGCGGAGACCAGTTTTTGCGCAAGTTTTGCACAGTTTTAAGAGTATCGTCTGCTCGCTGTGCGTCAGTAATTCTGCTACTTGCCATAGCTCCAAGCAAATCGTGAGCAGGATCTTCAGGAGCGTTTGTTGGCCACCATGCAACAATCGGCGCATCTGGCACGAGTAGTGGAATAACAAGCGTATCCGGATGACGAACTAAACCGTTGTGCGGATACAAAATAATAATTTCACCAGCTCCAGCATCTGCGCCAAAACGCACTTGAGCATCAAGATTTGGCACAACTTCACCGCGCTCAGCAGCGTGTTCGCTAGACCAATCTCGAACCATTGCAATAACTCGGCAAGGATGCTCGCGACTAGCTGCGTTTGCTGCATCAAGTGCATGCTCTAATTCTTTAAGAGTTGTATCAATAAGCAAAGTGAGCACTCGACCAGTAGCGGATTCGCCGCGCTCTTCGTGCAATTCGTCGATTTTTGCTGCAATTTTGCTTGTATTGGTATCAGGAAGGTTGATAATCATGGCAATCTCCAATGGCGATTATCTCGAGCAAGCATAGCATCAGCTTCTGCTGGACCCCACGTTCCAGCGCGATACGGTTGCGGTTGTGTGCCAAGCGAACTCCAGAATTCCTCAATAGGGTCAAGAATTTTCCAACTTAAATCTACTTCTTGCGTAGTTGGGAATAGCGGTGGTTCGCCAAGAAGTACGTCAAGAATTAATCGCTCGTAAGCTTCAGGGGAACTTTCAGTAAAAGAGCGTCCGTAACTAAAGTCCATAGAAACGTCTCGAACTTCCATAGCTGTGCCGCCAGGAACTTTTGCGCCGAAACGCATAGTAACGCCCTCATCCGGCTGAACTCGAATCACAATAGCGTTACTGCCAAGTTCGCGCACAGCAGTAGACTCAAACGGCAAATGCGGAGCGCGCTTAAAAATAACAGCAATTTCCGTAACGCGCTTGCCTAAACGTTTTCCGGTTCGCAAGTAGAACGGAACTCCAGCCCAACGGCGAGTATCAACGTCAAGTCGCACTGCAGCGTACGTTTCAGTAGTGCTTTGAGGATCAATGCCTTGTTCTTCCAAGTATCCAACAGCTTTGTAAGAGCCCTGCCATCCTGCTGCATACTGTCCTCGAGCAGTGTTGGCAGCCAAGTCTTGAGGTAGTCGGATTGCAGATAATACTTTTGTTTTTTCAGCAGTCAAATCGCTAGCGCGGAAGCTTACAGGCTCTTCCATAGCAGTAAGAGCCATAAGTTGAAGCAAATGGTTCTGAATCACGTCACGAGCAGCACCGATTCCGTCGTAGTATCCGGCTCTTCCGCCAATGCCAATATCTTCAGCCATCGTAATTTGCACGTGATCGACGTAATTTGCGTTCCAGATCGGCTCATACATTGCGTTAGCAAAGCGGAAAGCCAGCAAGTTTTGCACAGTTTCCTTGCCTAAATAATGGTCAATTCGGAATACAGAATTAGGATCAAAAACTTCAGAAACGACGCGATCCAATTCTCGTGCGCTCGCTAAATCGTGGCCAAAAGGTTTTTCAATAATTACGCGTCGCCAAGCATGCTCAGAAGAGTGCGAAAGACCTGATGCTGCAAGCTGTTGGGCAACAACTGGGAAGCTGGAAGGCGGAATAGACATGTAAAAAGCGTGATTTCCGCGAGTACCTCTGTCTCGATCAAGTTCGTTCACTGTTTTGCTTAAACGCTCAAATGCGGACGCATCATCAAAGGTGCCGCGTACGAAACGTATGCCTTTAGCGAGATTAATCCAAGTTGACTCACGAAATGGCGTTCTGCAATGCTGCTCAATATTTTCGCGCACAAAGTTTACGAAATGTTCATCCGTCCAATCGCGTCTCGCAAAACCAGTTAAACCAAATCCTGGAGGCAAAAGTCCGCGATTAGCTAAATCATATACTGCTGGCATAAGTTTTTTGCGTGCTAAATCGCCAGTAATGCCAAAAATTACTAGGCTGCACGGACCCGCAATGCGAGCTAAACGCAAATCACGCGGATCGCGCAAAGGATTCGTCCAAGTAGATACGCTTTCCCTAGCGTCTTGCGAATCACGTAGTGTCCTCAACTCAGTCATAGATACTATCGTAATATTTCGTAGCTATTTTCACCACGCAAAACGCAATTTATTATGCTTAATAACAGTATTAAAAAGTTTTAGCGCGTTATAACTCTAATTTTCAGCCGCCGCATACAGCTAAACGAATCATCTTCGCGTATTGTGGACCGCCGATTGGAGTTAAGTGAACTCCATCGTCAGTCAAATATTCCGAGTGACCATTACTCAAACCATGCCAGTCTATAATGCCAACATTATGATGAGTTGCTGCGAACTTGCGTAAGCTATCGTTCGTTGCATCCTGCCAAGGTTGCGGAACTCGTGTGGTAACGAAATAAACAGGTCTACCTTTTGCGACATCAACCATGTGTTGAAGCACGCTATCGTCATGAGGAGGACCGTTGGTTCCAAGAGCGAAAATCACCACATCTCCAGCGTGTTTTACCGAAATATCTTTCTCGTATTCATCAGCTCCGTGGAAAATTTGTCTACTCACTTTTCCATCTATATAAGCGTTAGGCATAACTTGCATCAAATATGGTTTAGCGCCTTCAGTAATAGAATCTCCAACCATAGTTAAGTTTACGGAACAAGTATTGCGTCGTTTGTCGATCCGCGTATGAGTAGTAACAAGATTTCGTGGAACTTTTTCTGCAATAGGGAAGAGAATGCGATACTTCGATGGTGTAGGTGGAAGAGACTGTTTTACTACATTCTTTTGCACACCTTTTGGAACTGCTTTTTCTTTTGTTTCTTGCTTAGAATTAGTTTTGTCAAAAGCAGTAGGTTTTTTATTTGACGATGAAGATTGCTCTACTTGTGCTGTCAATTCTGGGCGAAGCTGCATTGACCTATGCTTAGCTATATCCTGCCAATTTACTGGCAAGATAATTAACGACACAATAATTATGCAGCACAAAGTTAGTGAGACAGAGCGAATAAGCTTAAATAATTGTTGATCTTGTATTGGCTTTTCAAATAATTGATACAAGCATTCTGCAAGTACAACTATTACTAGTGCTTGCAAGACTTGCTCTCCTGTAGATACAGCAGTTGTTCTATTTGCTGGGTTGAATAATTCAAGAACAGGGAAGTGAACTAAATAAATTGCAAAAGAGCGTCTGCCGATATAAGCGAGCGGAGCCCATGCAAATATTCTCGAGCAAATATTATCAGTTTGCGTGCACGACCACAGTATTAGTGTGCAAGCGGCTGCTGTTATTGTGTATCCGCCAAAAACAAATACTGAAGATGTGCCTTCTGCATACACAAAGCAGTAGCACAACACAATTGTTGCCAACAGTCCAATGCAAGATCTCTGCCATGCATGAAGTGGATTATAAAAAACAGTTTTTGGCTTATTGAATGCGTTATTTGGAAGTTCTTGTATATCTGGAGCTACGCTATTATCTGATAAATCAATTTGTAATCCTTCGCGCAAGTCAGCAGGTATTCCATCTTCAATAAACTCTTTTTCTTTATTTGCGCAGGATTTATCTGATTTTTTCGTTAGTGCTGAATTATCTACACTACTGTCTAACTTAACTGATGAAGCTAAGCTGACCGATATGTTCTTTTTGCCCATTAGCAAATGTAATGCATGAATAAGCCACGCGTGGAATGAATGTTTTGCAAACCAAGCACCGTACATTGCTAGCATTGCACCCATTAAGAATTCTGATGCTCTCGTATCTAGAGAATAGTAGACGCGAGCTGGAGTTGTGTAATTGTTAAATAAGTAGGCAAAAGTAAAAGTAAGAATAGAAGAAAGTATGGCTAAACCTGCTGTGATATACATGCGTATTAGCTTGCTACGCACGAATTTAATAAGTGCAGCAAGGATAATAGGCCATATAACAAAAGCCTGCATTAAAAGTCCGAGATACCAAAGATGTTTGATAGGAGAAGGTAGTCCGGACTGTTCAAAATATGAAAGTTTACGGGCAACATACATTATATTGCTAAAGAATCCGGAGCCTGAAAGAGCATCCGCTTGTAACTTTGGTAGTAGACTTGGCGAAAAAAGCCACATAATTGGTGCTGTTATAGCGATAATTCCAAGTGTTGGCGGCCAAATTCTTTTTACGCGCTTTAGTAAATACTCCCAGTAATGCCTGATTCCTTGAGTATTTTTATTATTATCTTCGATATTTTTTGCATTTTTTGCGTTTTCATCTGCGTTTAAATAGCGCAGAACTGATCTCGTGCAAAAATATCCTGCCAATACCAAAAACAGTGTTACTCCAAGGAATCCTCCCATAAGAAGGCTTGGACGCATATGAAAGCATACAATACCAATAATTGCTAGAGCTCTTAAACCGTCTATTGCTTTATTTCGCTTCGAAACAGTATTTGTAGGTAAAGTAGATGATTGTTTATTTTCAGCTTTTGCGCTATTAATAGTTTTTTCTACGGTAATAGTTTTTTCTACGGTATTATTTGCGTTTGCTGAAAGATTAGTTGAGGTCGTTTTACTAGCATTTTTTTCTGTAGGAACCTTCTTTGTTTTGAAGGATTGACCTGCTTGTGAAGCAGTGGAAGTGTTCACGCATCTCTTTTTTGTCATCTTGCCTACGCTTCGGTAACCATACTGGTATGTATGCAACATATCGTGTGTAAAACGTAGCAATAGTAACTGTGTATTGAGACACTTTTATAGCTTAAAGCGTGTCTTGTTGCTATGCCTAGGATGTGCTAGAAATATGTGATTTTATGCTACTTCTGTAAGTGATACAAAACGTTTATTATTTAACGAAATTTGTTAACAAAATTTTGTTTTATATGCTCTATTGCTGTCGTTCGTCGGTGCGCGCTAAAGTGAGATAGAACAGTTATATGAATTGTTATTAAAGTTATCAAAGGAGCCAATATGGCAGAAACTTTTAACGTTGTGGTAGAGATTCCACGCGGTTCTAAGAACAAGTATGAAGTGGATCACGAAACTGGTCGCGTATTCTTGGATCGCACCCTTTTCACAGCTATGGGTTATCCAGATGATTACGGTTATATTGATGGCACTTTGGGCGAAGATGGCGATCCACTCGACGCTCTTGTTATGATTCCAAATTCTGTGTTCCCAGGATGCGTTGTTGAGTGCCGCGCTGTTGGCTTGTATCACATGGTTGACGAAGCCGGTGGAGACGACAAGGTTTTGTGTGTTCCAGCGGACGTTCGTTTCGACGACATCAAGGATATCGATGACGTGAACGAGTATCACAAGGCTGAAATCAAGCACTTCTTCGAGCAGTACAAGGCTTTGGAACCAGGTAAGGAAGTTCTTCCTGGTGACTTCTGGGCTGGCGTTGAGCAGGCTGAGAAGGAAATCGTTGCAGCTCGCAAGCGCTTGGAAGAAAGCGAAAAATAAGTTTCGCTTTTAATGAGTAAAACAATAAAAATTAAAAGTTAAATAAAACGTCGAAGACACATGCCGTGTTTTCGACGTTTTTATGTAAGCAGGTGATTTCAAAAGTAAATTAAAACGTAACGTTACATAGGCTTTAAATAATTTTAAGCAGCTACTAGCATTCCAAGGCCTGCAATATACACGAGCATTCCTGAAAGCATTATTGGCAATATAGAAATGGCGATATCGTGTGAAACTATTCCAGTTTCGTATTCTTCATAATTGTTGCGAACCCATAAATATGAAAGACCTGATAGCGCGATTAGCATAAATATGCACAGTACTATAACGAGTATTCCACCGTCTAAATTGCGAAGCGATGGCATAAAACTAATAATTGACGGCAAAAATAGCCAACCCGGAAGTGCTGCACAAGCAATACTTGCAGTCAACGTGTGCGAAAGATTTCGTACTAAATTTGTGCGATTCTCGCGCAGCATTTGCCTCAAGAATGTTACAAATGTTGCTGCTACAAGAATTAGAGCAAAAGATACAGCCCAACGTTCGTAAGGGTGAATTGCAGCAATGAACTTACTCATTGACACAGTTTCGTTATCGATAATGACGCTTTTTGGTGGCCATCCCTTTAATACTCCGGTTGCAAACCATGTAGAAGCAATTCCTGCGCATAATGCAATAGCTCGGTCAATTACATTTCCGTGCAGTGGCCACAACGCTATAAATGTAAGCATTATGATAAGGCATAATATAAGTGTTATTTTTGCTGTTGCGATTGGCAATATTGCTGCAATTGCGAGAAGTACTACAACAAAAATTTGGCTTACAAACATCGCTAATGCGTTCATGCTAGGTATACGGGTATGTTTTTGAACATTTACGCAAGAATTATCATTTTTCTGCATCTTGTCATTGCAGATACGTGTTTCATTGCTCATACACACTCCCTAGTGCCGTAATTTTATATTTATAAAGCGTAATATGTCCGTAAAACATTAACAAATTACTTTGTTTATTTACTAATGTAGCCTATAACCTGCACTGTGCTTTATTGTGTTGATATTTTTTATCTTTGGAAAATGCAAGTGTTGCGCTTATCGCTATTTTTCGCAGTATGGTTTACAATTCCTGTAAAGGCTGAATTTGCTACTACATCAATTGTTTGTTGGAGGCATCATATGACTGATATCACATTGATGACTTCGTGTGCTTCTCCCTCTTCAGTTTTACCTTCACTTACTTTGTTATCTCATAAAGTGCGTTTACTTTCTTTGGATACGTCAAGTTTGGCAAAACTACCTGCACAAACCATTCTTTTGCTTGATGCGCGTGAGGATTTAGTTCTCGCTAAATCAATGTGTTCTTCTCTGCGTGTTGCAAATATCACGGTTCCTGTCATATTAGTTATAACTGAGGGTGGTTTTACTGTAGTAAATCCTTCGTGGAACATTTCTGATGTTGTGCTTACTAATGCTTCTCCGGCAGAAGTAGAGGGTCGTTTGCGTTTGGCTTCTTTGCAACACGGATCTTCTGATGATTTATTTGTGCATTCGCAAGGCTCTGAAATTGATGATTCTTTCAATTCAGACAATGGAACTATGCGTTCTGGAGATCTTGTTGTAGATATGCGTAGCTACACAGTGAGTTTGCATGGTCATCCTGTTGATTTAGCTTATAAAGAGTTTGAATTGCTGAAATACTTTGTGCAGCATCCGCGCAGGGTGTTTACTCGCACTCATTTGTTGCAAGAAGTATGGGGCTACGACTACTACGGTGGCACTCGTACTGTAGATGTCCATATTCGTAGGCTTCGCGCAAAACTTGGTGTTGAATATGAACATTTGATTGGCACAGTGCGTAATGTTGGCTATCGCTTCGATCCTTCGGAATCAGATGAGAATAGCGAGATTTCCGAAAGCAGCATTGAAGATGATTCTGAAAATGATGCAGATAAGCAGTCTGCGCAATAATGATTTATCAAAGTTCTAATATGCGAGAATCAAAACAAGCGAAATTAGCTCGTATTTATGCAGAGTACGATTTATTGTGCAAAGAAATACCGGAACCTAAGTGTGCATTAAATTTCAAAAATCCATTTGAGCTACTAATTGCTACTGTATTAAGCGCGCAAACTACAGATAAGCGTGTGAATATCGTGACGCCTGAACTCTTTTCTATTTTCTCCAACGCGAGTTCTTTAGCTGCTGCTCCTGTATCTCAAGTTGAGTCAATTATTTACCCTCTCGGATTTTATAGAGTAAAAGCACAGAACATTATTTCATTATCTGCATGTTTGCTTAATAATTTTTCTGGTATAGTGCCATCAAATATGGAAGCTTTAATATCGTTGCCAGGTGTTGGTCGTAAAACTGCCAATGTCGTTCTTGGCAACGCATTTGGATTACCGGGGTTTCCTGTAGATACTCACGTAATACGTGTTACAGGTCGTCTTGGTTGGCGTAAGGTTCAGAATCGTCCAAATCCTGTTGCTATTGAGCGCGAAATAACTGCTTATTTTGCTCCTAAAGAGTGGACTAATCTCTCTCATAGACTTATTTTGCATGGCAGAAAAATTTGCACTGCTCGGAATCCAAAATGTGTTTCATGCCCTTTAAATACAACATGTCCGTCGGCAATTATTTAAAGCGTGTTGTTCCCAATTCAGATATTGATATAGACTGTAGGTTATGTCAAGAACAGGCAAATATGCGTGTCACGCTTCCAGGTCATATCATACTCGTACTAGTGCAGACTGGATACCATGGGTTGTGTTTGTGGTTGTGTCTGTAATAATGAGCGGCATTTTGTGGTGTGGATGGCAAATGTACCAGGGTCATTCGCCTTTTGCTGCAATAATGCATCCAGCTAGTAACTCAGTGCTAAAAGTTGGTCTACGTACTGCTCCTGAATCTCTTGATATTAGAAACGACGACAGTGACGCTTTACAGCAAGCTTTAATTGGTAATGTTTACGAAACTCTTGTTAAACGTGGCGATGATAATAGTTTGCAACCAGGTCTCGCGAAGTCATGGGATATTTCGAAAGACGGCTTAACATATCGTTTTAATTTGCGTCAAGGTGTGCATTTCTCTAACGGTAGTGAGATGACTTCAAATTCCGTATTACAATCTTTGAAACAAGGCATCACAAATAATTATCCTGGTTATAGCGCACTTACAAATATTAAAACTGTTAATAATCCGGATGATTACACTTTAGTAATTACACTTAATAATCCAGATGCTTTACTTCTACGTCGTCTTGCTGGACGTGTTGGCATTGTCTATGACACAAAATCGATGATCGACTATGCAAGTGCTGCTCTTGGCACAGGTCCTTTCACTGTAAGTGACTACAATAAAGGCAATTCTTTAGTATTACTTCGCAACGATAAATATTGGGGAACCCCTGCTTCTTGTGCAAGTATTACTTTGCAATATTTCAATAGCGATACTGCTCTAGCTGAGGCAATGGAAAAGGGCAATATTCAAATGGCAGTTCCGCTTGAAGGTAACGAAAATAAGCGTCTTGCTGCTGTTGCTAATACGCAAATGGTAGAGGGTCAGAGCACAAGAGTACGATTTATTGCAATAAATACAACAGTTTCGTCGATTTTCTGCGATGAGCAGGCTCGTAAAGCTGCGAGATACGCTTTGAATGCGCAAACTGTACTTGCAGCTGATGGCAATGGTGGTGTTCCAGTAGGAGGGCCTATTGATCCTCTTTCAACTGGTTATGAAGATTTAAATGGATTGTACCCTTATAATCCAAGCAAAGCTGCTCCCTTGTTCCATTACTTTAGCGCAAGCTATTTAGGAACTATTAATTTTCTTGTTCCACAGGGCGAAGGTGGAGTTGGGCACGAGCTTTCAAAACAGATTAGTTCCGTGAGCGGTTTTAAGGTCAATCTTGAAGAAGTTGATCAACAAACTATGCGTAAACGTATTAGTGAAGGTAAGTATGATCTTGCGCTTACTACAAGCAATCGTACTTTAGATGAAGGCATGTTTGCAGAAAGTGGTTCTCCGTTCGTTTTGCAAGACGCGCGTGCTCAACAAGCTTGGACCGATGCGGTTCATTCTAAGAATGCAAACGAATATGAGGCAAATGCTCGTGCATATGCGCGCGAAGTAAGCAATAATGCTGCAGCTCACTGGTTATATGCTCGAAAGAGCATTATGGCTGTAAAGTCTAATGTAAGCGGCTATACGAAAAATATGACGGATCAGCTTCTGCCATTGCAGAGCATAGTGGTGAAATAGAAAAGCGTAAGATTTGCGTTGTCGCGCTGAGTTTCTAATATTCAGTTCATGAGTGAACAGGATAATAACGCAGTAAAACACGCACATTTAACACCATTGCCTAACAAGGTTGGTGTTGATGGTCTTGAAGACAAGTGGCGTAGCAATTGGGACGAAGCTAAGACTTACGCATTCCATAATTCTCGCGACCGTAAGGTCGTATATTCTATCGATACTCCACCTCCAACAGTTAGCGGCCACTTGCACGTTGGTCACGTATTCTCTTACACGCATACGGATGTCATTGCGCGATATAAGCGCATGCAAGGCTTTGACGTGTTCTACCCAATGGGTTGGGACGATAACGGCTTGCCAACAGAGCGTCGAGTGCAAAACTATTACGGCGTGCGCGTAGACACTTCGCTTAAATATGATCCTGATTTTAAGCCTCCTTTTGAAGGTACTGAAGGTAAGAAGATTGAGGCAAAAGATCAGGTTCCTGTAAGCCGACAGAACTTTATTGAGCTTTGCGAACGCTTAACTTCTCAGGATGAGAAGCTTTTTGAAGCTTTGTGGCGTAGGCTTGGTCTTTCTGTGGACTGGTCGCAAACTTACCACACTATTGGTGAGCAGCCTCGCCGAGTTGCACAAAAAGCGTTCTTGCGCAATCTTGCTCGCGGAGAGGCTTATCAGAAGGATGCTCCTGGCTTGTGGGATGTGACTTTCCAGACTGCAGTTGCACAAGCAGAGCTTGAATCGCGCGAATATCCTGGTTTCTACCATAAGATCGCGTTCCGTTTTGAAGATGGCACGCCAATTTATATTGAAACTACGCGCCCAGAATTGCTTGCTGCATGCACTTCTTTGATTGCAAATCCAGAAGATGAGCGTTACAAGAAGTACTTTGGTCAGGAAGTTTATTCGCCACTGTTTAAGGTGAAAGTTCCAATTTTGGCGCATTCTGCTGCCCAAATGGACAAGGGTGCAGGCATTGCAATGTGCTGCACTTTCGGTGATGTAACCGACGTTGAGTGGTGGCGTGACTTGAATCTCCCAACTCGACCAATCATTCAGCGAAACGGCCGCATTGTGATGACCACTCCTGATTGGATTACGGATGAGTCTGGCCGCGAAATGTTCGAGAAAATTGCCGGTAAAACCACGTTCTCCGCTCGCAAGGAAGTTGTTGAAGCTTTGCAAGCAGCTGGAGATATGGAAGGTGATCCAAAGCCAACAAAGCGTATGACGAACTTCTACGAAAAGGGCGATAAGCCTTTGGAAATCGTCACTTCTCGCCAGTGGTATTTAAAGAACGGCGGTACGGACGAAAAGTTGAACGCTGAGCTTATTGAGCGCGGTAAGGAACTTAACTTCCATCCAGACTTTATGCGCGTGCGCTATGAGAATTGGGTTCACGGCTTGAACGGTGACTGGCTTATTTCTCGCCAGCGCTTCTTCGGCGTGCCATTCCCATTATGGTATCCAGTAAATGAAAATGGGGAAGTTGACTACGAGCATCCTTTGACGCCTAGCGAAGATCGTTTGCCAATCGACCCAACTATCGATGTTCCAGAAGGATTCGACGAATCTCAGCGCGACCAGCCAAATGGCTTTACTGCTGAGCAGGATATTATGGACACTTGGGCCACATCTTCCTTAACTCCACAAATTGTGACTCGTTGGGAAGAGCCAGGTGAGGAAAATCAAGCTTTGTTTAAGGCTACTTTCCCAATGGATTTGCGTCCACAAGGCCAGGATATTATTCGTACTTGGCTGTTTAGTACGGTTGATCGCGCGCATCTTGAAAACGGCTGCTTGCCTTGGAAGCATGCTGCGCTTTCTGGCTGGATTCTAGACCCAGACCACAAGAAGATGTCTAAATCTAAGGGCAACGTTGTTGTGCCAAATAAGCCAATCGAAGAGTTTGGTGCGGATGCTGTGCGCTACTGGGCAACTTCTGCAAAACTTGGCTTGGATGCAACTTACGACGAAGGTCAAATGAAGATTGGTCGACGTTTAGCGATTAAGCTTTTGAATGCTACGAAGTTTGCGCTCGCAATTGGTCGCGAAGATGATGAGCATCAGGTTCTTGAGTCTGCCAGCGCGGATTGGGATTTTGCAGATGTTACGGAAGTTTTGGATCGCTCTGTTATGGCAAAGCTTGCATCCGTTATTCGTACTGCGACTGATGCGCTTGAATCTTACGAGCATTCTAAGGCTTTGGAAGCAATCGAAACATTCTTCTGGGAGTTCTGTGACGATTACATTGAGCTTGCAAAGAATCGTGCTTACGGTACTGCAGAATCCACTGGACGCACTCCAAGTGAAGCTGCTGTGAAGTCTGCTCGCACAACTCTTGGTCTTGCACTCGATGCTTTGGCTCGCTTGCTTGCTCCTTACTTGCCTTACGCTACTGAAGAAGTGTGGAGCTGGATGCATGACGGCGAAGGATCCGTGCATCGTGCTAGCTGGCCATGCGCTAAGGCGTATGAGGCTGCTGCAAACGGAGTTTCTGCAGACACTTTGGCTTACGCGGGTGAAGCTTTGGCTGCTTTGCGCAAGATTAAGTCTGAAGCAAAAGTTTCTATGAAGACTCCTATTTTGCAAGTAACTTTGAACGTTGCAGAAAACGCTTACAAGGCTGTTGAGGAGACTTTGGATGACGTTGCTGAAGCTGGTCGCGTTACTGGAGAAGTAAAGCTTAACGCTGTTAAGGCTGCAGTTGCTGGAGATTCTTCTGCTTCTGAATCTGAATCTGCTTCTGATTCTGCAGAATCTGATGCAGCTAACGTAAACGTTTCAGTTGCTCAAAGCGAACTCGGCGAAGCTCCTGCAAAAAAGAAGTAGTTGCAAGTAACCGAAAATAATTAATCGCAAAACAAAAGCGCTGGAAGTCAATCTTCGACTCCAGCGCTTTTTGTGTATTTAATAACTAAGCATCGTCACTTATTTCTTTTCCAAGTCAAGGCGCTTCACCACGTCGTCGAGTGGGGATGTTTCTAATTCTCCACGTTTGTATGCTTCAATATCTGCCATTAGACCATATTCATGTTCAAGTTCATCAATTTGAGCTTCTAGTGCTTGATTCATGTAAAATGAACGGGTGCGGTGAGTGGTTTTAGCGAGCTGATCATAACGATCTAAAACGTTAGAGGGTACTCTTAATCCTGTAATTGTTGCGACCATTTTTAATCTCCAATGTAAAACGTGTAAAACATATATTACCTTACACTCAGAATAATGCAATCCAATGGGTTGTAATCGCGAAGCATCGCGCGGTAACGCTAGACTGTAAACCATGAATCCAGAAAGCTTAAGTGAATTAATTGAAAAAATTGCTAAAGATTTAGTAGCAAGTGGTAAAGCTGGCAATCTAACAGAAGATTTGATTCCTGCTGCCGAAAAACTTGCAGTTATGCGACCAAAAGATCGTGCACACGGCGATTGGGCTACGAACGTTGCTATGCAACTCGCTAAAAAAGCTGGTATGAAGCCTCGCGATTTAGCAGAACTTTTTGCTGAGCGTTTGCAAGAAGCGGAAGGTATTGCGCGCGTAGAAGTGGCAGGTCCTGGTTTTATTAACATAACGCTTGATTCTGCTTCTGCGGCGGCGGTCGTAGACGAAGTCTTAAAGCAGGGTGCGGCTTTTGGCAAGAATACGCATTTGAGCGGCAAAACTTTGAATCTTGAGTTTGTATCCGCAAACCCAACTGGTCCAATCCACATTGGTGGAACTCGCTGGGCTGCAGTTGGCGATTCTATGGCTCGAGTTTTGGAAGCGAACGGCGCAAAAGTTGTGCGCGAATACTACTTCAACGATCACGGTGAGCAAATCAACCGTTTTGCAAAGTCTTTAGTTGCTGCAGCTCATGGCGAAGAAACGCCTGCAGACGGCTACAAAGGCGCGTATATTAACGAAATTGCGGACTCTGTTATAAAAGAAGCGAATGCGGACGGCGTTGATGTTCTTTCATTGCCGCGAATTGATCTTGGAAAAGACGAGGAAGGATTGCCTCTTGGCGAAGGCGATTCCGAGCAGCGCGAAGAGTTCCGCAAGCGCGCAGTTCCAATGATGTTTGCGGAAATTCGTAAGTCTATGCGCGATTTTCGTGTTAGTTTCGACGTGTGGTTCCACGAAAACAGCCTGTACGAGGATGGCGAAGTTGAGCGCGCTATTGCAGACTTGCGTGAGCGTGGAGATATTTTCGAAAAAGACGGCGCAACTTGGTTTGAATCCACTAAGCATGGCGACGACAAGGATCGCGTAATTATTAAGTCCGACGGAAACTACGCTTACTTTGCTGCTGATATTGCGTACTATCGCAACAAGCGTCACCGCGAGCAGAATCCTGCAGACGTAGCAATCTACATGCTCGGCGCGGATCATCACGGATATATTGGCCGAATGATGGCAATGTGCGCGGCTTTTGGCGACAAGCCGGGCGAAAACATGCAGATTCTTATTGGTCAGCTTGTAAACGTTATGAAGGACGGAAAACCTGTGCGCATGAGCAAGCGTGCTGGAAACGTTATTACGATTGACGATTTAGTTGATGCAATTGGCGTTGACGCTTCGCGCTACTCGCTTGCTCGCACCGACTACAACACAAGCGTTGATATTGATTTGGATTTGCTTGCTTCTCACAGCAACGATAATCCTGTGTACTACGTGCAATACGCTCACGCACGCAGCTGCAATGTGGCTCGCAATGCGGCTGACGCTGGAATTACGCAAGATGGCGCTGATTTAAGCTTGCTTAATACCGAGACTGACGGCGAAGTGTTGGCTGCTTTGGCTCAATGGCCTGCTGCTTTGGCTCAAGCTGGCGATTTGCGCGCTCCTCACAGAGTTGCGCATTACCTTGAGGATTTGGCAGCAAGTTACCACAAGTGGTACAACCTTGAGCGTGTTGTACCAATGGAGTTAACTGACCCTGAAAATCGTTTGCCAGAAGCCGAGCGTGAAGCTCAGCGCATTGCAAAGTGCCCAGAGCCAGCTCGTGCTGCAGCTCGCTTAAAGCTTAACGCTGCTGTGCGCACAGTTATTGCAACTGGTCTTGATTTGCTTGGAGTTTCTGCTCCAGAAAAGATGTGATTTTGCTTATTTTATATAAGATTTAGAGCAAAGCTATAGAGCATTTTTGATTACATAGGACGTTGGTAGCTTGCCAGCGTCCTTTTTTATTTTTTATTAGAGACACGCACGAATTATAAGTTTCTATCGATTAAGTACATGCAATTTATTAATATACCCTCTAATATTATTTTTGCTTTAAATCCACAAAATTACAAAGTAAGAGATTTAGCTGAATAGTATGTAAATACAAATTTATCCTTATGGGAGGTGTAAGCATGAGCGTCACAACACAAAGTGTCAGCACAGATAGTGCCCCGAAAAAAAGGAACTTGACCATTATTGAGTCCGCGTACGTGGCGGTCATGTTGTTTGGTATGTTCTTTGGCGCAGGAAACCTGATTTTCCCTGTGTTCCTTGGAGCTAATGCAGGAACTAATTTCGTGCCTGCAACAATTGGCTTTATTGTTACTGGCGTTGGTTTGCCATTGCTTGGTGTTACGGCTCTTGCAATGAGTCGTGCAAACGGTCTTTTTGAACTTTCTAGTAAGCCGAGCAGAAAATACGGCATGTTCTTTACTTGTGTGCTGTATTTAACAATCGGACCATTCTTTGCAATTCCTCGTTGCGCAACAACTTCGTACACTGTTGGTTTGGAGCGCGTTATTCCACAAGACGGAAACGGTCAATTGTATTTGTTCTTGTTCTCTGTGGTTTTCTTCGCGTTAGCATTCTTCTTTGCTATGAAGCCTAGCGGAATACTTACATGGGTTGGTAAAGTTCTTACGCCGATATTCCTGGTTTTCTTAGGTATTCTGGTATTTACTGCACTGTTTTCTCCTGTAAGCGGCGCTTCTGCGGATGCTGCTCCTATAGGGAAGTATGTTAATGAATCATTCTTTACAGGATTCTTAGATGGCTACAATACAATGGATGCTTTAGCTAGCTTGGCTTTTGGCATTATAGTTGTTAGTACTATTCGATCCTTTGGCGTAAAAGACCCTAAAGATGTGGCAGTGAATACTGTGCGATCTGGATTCTTTAGCTGCTTGCTTATGGCGTTGATTTACGTCGCAATTGTTGTTGTCGGTGTGCGTAGCCGTGCACTGTTTAAGCCTGCTGAAAACGGTGGCGTAACTTTGGCGCAAGTTGCACGCTACCATCTTGGAAACGTTGGTTTGCTTGTTCTTGCTGCAACTGTTACTCTTGCATGCTTAAAGACGGCAGTTGGTTTAATTGTAAGCTGCTCGGAAACCTTCTCTAAGTTATTCCCTAAGGGTCCTAGCTATCGCGTTTGGTCTGTGTTGATTACGCTTGTTTCGTTTGGCCTTGCAAACTTTGGTTTGAGCACAATCATCGAATATGCAGTTCCAGTATTGATGTTCTTGTATCCACTGTCAATCGTATTGATTCTTTTGGCTTTGTGCGGTCGACTTTTTGGAAATTCCAAAGTCGTGTACGCTTGGACGCTTGGTTTTACTGGTGTTGCAGCGGTATATGATTTTTTGAATAGTTTGCCACAAGCTTTACGCAGTGCATTGCATATGAACGATATGTTGGTGGTTGTTCAAAACTGGCTACCGTTCTCAGAATTTGGCATGGCGTGGGTTTGCCCTGCTGTTGTTGGATTTGTTGTTGGTTATGTCCGCATGGTTTTATTTGAAAACAAGGACATGGAAGAGGTGGCTCGTCTAGCTGCTGGTCCAGATCTTGAAGGCAGTGTTGCTAGCGACGATTATTATTCTTCAAGCGATGCTGAGTTTAACGAGCCTGCTGACTTCGCTGTATCCGCTAAATCTACTGTTGACGAACCTAATTTTAGTGAGCAATCCTAAAGTTTTGTAGCGTCGCGTAGACGTCATAATAATCGCCATATTTTGATGCGTATTTTACGTAACAAGATATGGCGATTTTATGCGACTTGCTAATTGAGGCTTGCGACTTGCGCCTAGAAGTTGCCGCCGTTCCAACCCCAGTCAGTAGTTGCAGTGTAACGAATATAAGTGCGATCCTGTGGAATCCCAAGCTCTCGCTCTAAAGCTGCCATAATCTGCTCAGTTAACTTTTCCCAAGCAGACCCTGGCACGCTGGAACCAAACACGTTCACCTCAACGTAAGCTGCAGGCTTAGTATTGTCTCCTGCAAAATAAATCGGCATATTGTCCTCGAATGGGCACATGAGCCAATGCTCGCTTTTTCCTGGAACTGCGCTAATTGCTTTGCCATAAGCAGCTTTTAATGCGTCGCGCTGGGCAGGTGTTGTGCTTACAGAAACATGAGTATGAATAACTGGCATAATCGCTCCTTTGCTAAATTTGGTAAGCTTTATTACGTAACAATTATATGTTATTTGTTAGCAGCCGCGTGTTTAATGGATATTATGAAAAAGCTTATTGAACAGGTTGTAAAGTTTGGAATTGTTGGCATTATTGCCCTTATTATTGACGTTGCGTTACTCAATTTATTAATGCTTGCGCACTTAAATAATGTGGTTGCGGGTACGATTTCTTTCGTAATCTCACTTATCTTCAACTATATTGCCAGTATGAAATACGTCTTTAAACATCGTGAAGATATGGCAAAGTGGATGGAGCTTCTGATTTTTGTTATTTCCGCAGTTATAGGTTTGCTTATAAACGATTTGATTATTTGGGCTAGTACGTTAGGAATGGTTGAAAGCCTACGCGGATCTGCAGTATACGTTTTGCGCACAAATATAGGAAAACTTGTAGCTACTGTTGTTGTTGCTGTGTGGAATTTTGTTATACGAAAGTGGCTGCTCGATGATACTAAATCTCAACAGCCTGGGTATGTTGCGCAAGAAGATACGAGTTTTGCTCACCGTTTGGGAATGTGGTCGCTTAATCATACAAAAAATCGCAAGTAATTGATTTAATCTTTTAAACAGAAAGTAGAACGCAATGCCAGCTACGACAATTCATTTTGTGCGTCATGGAGAAGTTGATAATCCAAATCACGTGTTGTATGAGCGTCTTTCTGGATTTCATCTTTCTGCTCGCGGAGTGAGAATGGCGCAAGCTACAGCAAAATATATTGCCACTGTTCCGCAAATGCGCGGAATTACTGCAATTTATTCGTCTCCTCTTGAGCGAACACGTGAAACAGCGCGTGAAATCGAAAATGCTTTGCGCAATATTGCAGATTCTGCCTATGTAAAAGCGCACTGTGACGAAGATTCTGCGCAATCTCAAGAAAGCGACATTATTTTAGATAAACGCTTAATTGAAGCTGGAAATAATTTCCGCGGGAAACGCATAGGTTACGGTGAAGGCGCACTGTGGAAAAACAACAATTGGAAGCTTGTTGCGAATTTGTGGAAGCCAAGTTGGGGAGAAAGCTACAGAAGTATTGCCACTAGAGTTGGCGATTTTGTGCGCGAGCAGGTTCGTAAGCATCCGGGTGAGCAAATCGTTGCAGTTACTCATGAGTCGCCAATCTGGTCTTATAGACACCTACTGGAAACCGGCCACGCTGAACATAATATGCTTCTTCGTCACACGGCTTTAGCTTCGATTACTTCTATTACTTACGATTGCGAGACTTTGCGTGTGCTTTCAATTACGTATGTTGATCCTGCTGGGCGAGTGAAGTAAGTAACATATAATGCGAAGGAGCATTGAAATGGTTAGTTCTGTTGATTCTGTCAAAGATTCTGAAGATATTAAAAATAATGAAAAAAGTATGCTAATGCTGAATGATGCAGCGCAATCTGCCGCAAAACTAACGGAATTATGGCCATTGACGGAAGCGCGACACTTAGATAACGACGCAAAATATGCGGAAAATCTTGAGGTGCGCTCAATGCGAGCAATAGCACGAATACTCACGAATCTTGATGTTACTGTGCCGGATGCTGAATTTGTGTATGAAGGTGCGGATGAAATTCCTGGACGTCCGCAAGAAATAGTAGACGCGCTACTTGCTGCCGCCGATGCTTACGACAATATGGATTCATGCTATGAGCCTAACTATGATGAAGCAGAAGAAGCAATACTAGAAAATAGTAATAATATAAATTCCATTTTTAGTAAGATTGCATCTCATTCTGCCGAAGATTCTAATGCAATAAATGCAGCAGCCGATACGTTAAATGTTGAAGGTAATTGGAGTATTAGCGATATTGACTTTGCAATTAATTATGCGAAACAAATGGTTTCTTGTTATGAAAATAAATCATTGGAAATGCAAAAAATTATTGTAGTTTTAAGCTTATTAACAAATCTAATTAAAAAAACTAACGAGATTTGCGAAACTTTACCAATCTTCTTATATATTAACGAAATATGTGAGTGTGCTGGTTTGCCGCGAATGATGTTCAAGGATGCTCAATGGCGTGAGATTGTTGATTGTGTGCGCAATTCTAGCGATAAGTGTAATTGTGATATAAGTGGCGATATAAGTGCGTTGGTCAATTTTATTTCGCCGCTGCTTATTTCAGAGTGGGGAAAGCATCGTGAAGACGTGCTGTGGGATCCTGAAGTTGCGAAGAAGCTCGCAAAAGAAGAGGATGATAGAAAGTCCCGCGAGGCTCTTGCTGCGAAGTTTGCGCACGTTGAGGGTAATAAAGAATCTACGCAGGCACTTGATTAGTTTTTAGGTTGACTTATGTTTGATGCGAATGCTGCACGTCCGTAACGCGCGGCACAATGGAACCTATGACTGATATCGAGGAAACTCAAGAAGTTGCTAATAATGCAACAAAATCCGCAAAGCCTGAACTTCCAAAGAATGTTCGCGTGCGTTTTTGCCCTTCGCCAACCGGTACACCTCACGTAGGTATGGTTCGTACCGCGCTATTTAACTGGGCGGAGGCTCGCCATACTCACGGCAAATTGCTTTTCCGTATTGAAGATACCGATAATGAGCGCGATAGTGAGGAAAGCTACCAGCAGATTATTGAGGCTCTTCGTTGGCTCAATATTGATTGGGACGAGGGCATTGATGTTGGCGGAGATAACGGACCGTATCGCCAGTCCCAGCGCATGGAAATTTATAAAGACGTAGCACAAAAGCTTTTTGAAGCAGGATACGCTTATGAATCCTTCTCTACTCCTGAAGAAATTAAGGAGCGTAATATTGCTGCTGGCCGTCCTGCTGAATTTGGTTACGATGGCTACGATCGTAATCTTACGGAAGAACAGAAGCAAGCTTTCCGCGACGAAGGTCGCAAACCTGCACTTCGCTTGAAGATGCCAAATGAAGACATTACTTTTAACGATTTAATTCGTGGTGAAATTACTTTTAAAGCCGGATCTGTTCCAGATTATGTGATTGTGCGTCCGAATGGCGATCCACTTTATACGCTTACGAACCCTGTTGATGATGCGTTAATGGATGTGAATGTGGTTTTGCGCGGTGAGGATATTTTGAGCTCCACACCTCGTCAGATTGTGCTGTACCGTTACCTTATGGAAATGGGTATTGCTAAGGAAACTCCACTTTACGGCCATATGCCTTACGTTATGGGCGAAGGTAAGAAGAAGCTTTCTAAGCGAGATCCAGAGTCCAACTTGTTCTTGCATAGGGATAACGGATTTATTCCAGAAGGCTTGCTGAATTACTTGGCTTTGCTTGGATGGTCTATTGCGCCTGATCGTGACGTGTTCACTATGGACGAGATGGTTGAAAAGTTCGATGTGCGCGACGTTAAGGCAAATCCTGCACACTTTGACTTGGATAAAGCAATTTCGATTAACGCTGAGCATATTCGTATGCTCGATCCGCAAGATTTCTTGAACCGTTCTGTGCCTTACTTGCATAAGGATGGCGTAGTTAGTGCGGATAATTGGGATGCGTTAACTGACCGCGAGCGTGAAGTACTCACCGCTGCTGCGCCTCTTGTACAGCCTCGCGTGCGTTTGCTTGGCGAGGTCGCTGGAATGGTTGGCAGCCTGTTAAGTGAAGATGGCTACATTGCTCCAGATGACGACGCTCGTAAGCAGTTGAAGGAATCTGCAGGAGAGGTTCTTGACGCTGCGCTCGCTGCCTTGAAGGACGTTGATGCTTCTGATTGGCATACTGATTCCTTGCACGAGCTTTTGAACAAGAAGCTTGTTGAGGAAGCTGGCTACAAGCCGCGCTTGGCGTTTGGCCCTGTGCGAGTTGCACTTTCTGGTCGTCGCGTTTCGCCTCCACTGTTTGAGTCCATGGAAATCGTGGGCAAAGACGTGACTTTGGCGCGTTTGGCTGGTTTGCGCGAGCATTTGTAAATTACAAATAATTTATAAGCGCAAATAAAATTTGAATAAGGCGGGAGTGTGGCACTATTGCTGCATTTCCGCCTTTTTATTTGTTTTATGCTTAATATATTTTCGACACGCCGCGGTTGCAAGTATTTGCTTTATGTTGTAAAGTCGCTATTTGTTGCGTCAAGAGGCGTAGCTGATAAATGAAAGCCCCCGTCGTCTAGCGGTCTAGGACTACGCCCTCTCACGGCGCCAACACCGGTTCAAATCCGGTCGGGGGTACGAAGACGGAACGGTTCCAAGAGCCGCGAAGCTTGCCAATTGGGGTATGGTGTAATTGGCAACACAGGTGATTCTGGTTCATCCATTCTTGGTTCGAGTCCAGGTACCCCAGCGAATAGCTCTCGTAGAACGAGAGCTTTTTTGTTATCTATCTGTATTACTGCGATTTGTCTCAGCGCGCGACCTTTTCTGTACACGGCTGTAAAGTTTCTGCCGCTTGTTGGCGTGAAAGCGGCAGTTTCTTTACATACATGCTCAGTTTTTGCCGTTTACTCCCGTTTACCACGCTTGCCGCACGCTTCTTATGTAGCCTTAAAATCAAAAACCCCGGTGCGTGACCGGGGTTAGAGAAAGAAGAGAAGAAGAGAGGTTTAAGTTATTAAAGTCAAATTCAACTACTTGCTTGTAGTTTATTTCCCTTTGATGTATATATAATAACCACCTTATGCTGAGTGCAGTAATGCGATTACCTGTGAATTGTCTGTGAATTTGTAACTATTTTACTGAAATTGCACGTTTTTATCGCTTTTAGGTTATTTATTATCAGTATTTGCTTAATTTAGTATTTTTGAATGTAAATAATTTATGTAAACTTGCGCACAAAATTGAGTGAGTCGCGGCATATCTGCCGTATGCTTAAAGTATGACTGATTCTGCACAATCTGAAGCTCATGCATCTGCGGCACTTCCTTTATCTATTTCGGCTCGTTTAGGACGTTTGCAGTTCCATCTTTCTGGTAAATTCCGGGTGCTTCAGTGTGCAGATGTTCAAGATGGGTTACGTATTTCACAAGATACTATTCGACTTATTGCTTCTGCTTGCGATGCTGTGCGACCAGATCTTGTAGTTTTTACTGGAAACCAGATTGCAGGTTATGAAAGAGTATTTGCAAAAACTTTTCAGCGTAGACTCTGGCAGGAATCTTCCAATATTTCAGCTTCTGATAAGAAGCAATTGGTTGATAAGGTGCACGAATTTGTTGCTAAGTTAATGAAGCCACTAGAAGATCGCAGTATTCCGTGGGTTGTTACTTATGGGAATCATGATTTCCAGTGCGGTCTGAGTAATGAAGAGCTTGATAAGATATATCAAGATTTTCCATGTTGCATGAATCGCAGTGCTTCTAATGTATCTTCTGCAAGTGCTATGCAATCGACAAAATGTGTGTTGCCAAAGCAGATTATTTTTACATGTGAGCCTGGTACTTTTGCCTTGCCTGTTATGGATGAAAAGCATGAAAAGGTTGTTTTTTCAATAGTTTTAGTTGATTCTGGAGATTATGCTAAATCCGGCGGATATGGTAGCCCTTCTAAAAAAACTATCGAGTTTATTTCTGGTCTTTCTTCTTATTTGCCTGAGCATATTTGTGTTTTTCAGCATTTTCCATTGCCGCAATATTATCGTGTTCTTCGTGAAGTTCCGCAAGAACTTGCTGCGCGCGAACATGCTATTGAAGGGTATCGTACTTTTGCTGGTCGCTATTATGCTCTTGACGAAAAACATGTTCTGCCCGATGGGTATTTAGGTGAAGGAATCAGCTGCCCTGACGTCGATAGTGGTGAATACGCTGCTTTGCTTGATGCAGGAGCTTTTGCGCTAATTGCCGGTCACGATCACCGCAATTCTTTCGCAGCTAAAGATCCCGAGAGTAATATGCTATTTGTTGCCACTCCTACATGTGGTTTTGGATCTTACGGTCCTGAACCTGCTAAAAGAGGCGTGCGCTTGCTTGAATTTGATATTCGTCACCCGTTTGAACCGCGTACGCAAATGCTTGAATTTGGGAATCTTGTTGGCAAACCTTCTTCCAAAAAAGCCTATACTTATGCTCTTACAGCTGAGTCTGAGCATGAATTGCCAGAAGTGGATTTATTACGTAAACCATCATTACTTACTAGATTGATTCGTCGATGGCGTCAACGATCTACGCGCTAATTTAATCAGTTTTAATAGATTGCATGAGCGCGTTGGCAAATATGCCGGTATTATAGTGAATAGTGTTTTAGCGCGAACGAAAGAGGTAAATGTGTCCGCACACAATACGGCTGAGCAGAACAACAATAGTGGCATTGACGCTGCAGATGTGTTGCATGTAGAAGGTGGTAAGCCGCTTAATGGCACTATTAAAGTGCGTGGCGCAAAAAACTTTGTTAGCAAGGCTATGGTTGCAGCTTTGTTGGCACCTGGCAAGTCTGTTCTAAAAAACGTTCCTGAAATTCGCGATGTTCATGTAGTTTCTGATTTGTTGCGTTTGCATGGTGTTGACGTTGAAGTTAATGGACCTGAAGGCATTGTAACAATTGATGCCACAAAAGTGCAGCTCGCAGATGTAGCTGACGTCGACACTCTTTCTGGTTCGTCTCGTATTCCAATTCTTTTCTCTGGTCCTCTTCTTCATCGTCTTGGAGAAGCGTTTATTCCTGCGCTTGGAGGATGCAATATTGGCGGCCGTCCAATTGATTTTCATCTTGAGACGTTGCGTAAACTTGGTGCAAATGTAGATAAAGATCACGAGGATGGTATTCATATTACTGCACCTAATGGCTTACATGGCACTAAAATTCATTTGCCTTATCCTTCTGTCGGCGCAACCGAACAGACTTTGCTTGCAGCGGTTCTTGCAGAAGGTCGTACAGAGCTTTCCGGAGCTGCAATTGAGCCAGAAATCATGGATTTGGTAGCCGTTTTGCAAAAGATGGGTGCGATTATTTCTGTAGATGTTGACCGTACTTTCCGTATTGAGGGAGTAAAAGAGCTTCAAGGATACACTCATACGTCATTAACTGATCGCATCGAAGCAGCTTCTTGGGCTTCTGCTGCTCTTGCAACACACGGAGATGTGTTTATTAAGGGCGCAACTCAGCCAGAAATGATGACTTTCTTAAATGTGTTCCGTAAAGTTGGCGGACAGTTTGATGTTACAGATAAAGGAATTCGTTTTTGGCATCCGGGTGGGGATTTGCATCCGGTTGCTATTGAAACCGATGTACATCCTGGTTTTATGACTGATTGGCAGCAGCCTCTTGTCGTTGCGCTTACTCAAGCGAAGGGTTTGAGTATTGTGCATGAAACTGTTTATGAAAATCGTTTTGGCTTCACAAAGCCACTTGTGCAAATGGGAGCTATGATTCAGCTTTATCGTGAATGCTTAGGTTCGCTTCCTTGTAGGTTCCAGCAGCGCAATTACAAGCATTCTGCAGTTATTTTCGGGCCTACTCCGTTGACAGGTCAAGATATTGACGTACCTGATTTGCGCGGAGGCTTTAGCCATTTGATTGCAGCTCTTACTGCTCAAGGTCCGTCGAATGTGCGCGGAATTTCGCTAATTGATCGAGGATATGCAGATTTTAGAGGCAAACTTTTAGCTTTGGGTGCTAATATCGACTGATATATTCTTCTATTTCTTCTACAAAACGTGAGTTTTGTAGGCTTATAAGCTTTTATCCACAATGCCAGAAAAAGCTTTTTTACGCATAAATTTATCGGTACAGTAGTCGCAACTGTAATTCAATTACTCAAAAAATTAACTGAAATATTTGATGAGTAATTGGAGTTTTCAATATTGCGGAGGCGTAACGATGGTTTGTGTAGGCGGACGCTATCAGCTGCTTGGTGAGCTGGGGCGTGGTGGCACTTCAACAGTCTTTCTTGCTGTTGACACCGTTTTGCACAAGCAATGGGCTGTTAAAGAAACGTTTCTGCAAGGAGACGAAGAATATCAACAGCATATTATTCAATCCTTACGCGCTGAAGCGAATGTTTTAAAGGAATGCGATCATCCAGCTATTCCGCGAATTGTTGATTTTTTTGAAGAAAATGGTAGAGCTTATGCTGTTCGCGATTATGTAAAGGGACGTTCTTTAAAATCTATTGTAGAAGAATCTGGATTGCAAAATGTTGAAACTGTTCTTGATTTAGGTATGCAACTTTGCTCAATACTTTCTTATTTACATTCGCATTATCCGCCAATTATATACGGTGATCTTAAGCCTTCTCAGGTTATGATTTCAGAAGATGGCACAGTCCGTTTGATTGATTTTGGTGCTGCAACGCAATTATACGCAAACGGGGGAGTGCTTGATTTACGCACAATAGACCAGTGCGACGCGCGATTTGCTACTAATATTTTTACCGCTCCTGAAATTTTGAACGAAAACTCTGCAGCAACTACTTCAAGCGATGTGTATTCGATTGGAATGACATTGCGTTACGCATTATTGCCAACTGAAGTGCCTAAAACAAACGTGCAATCTGCTGTACTATTGCCTCATGAGAATCGTGAAGTAGTAGAACAATTAGTGTCTGTGCTCGCAATAGCTACAGCTATTAAACCATCTCATAGATATAAAGATTGCGACGAAATGTTTTCTGCACTGGAAGCGTGTGAGCATACAGAAAAACATTCACAACAATGCGACACTTCTACGAATGTATTGCGACGCAAACAATGCAAAAATAGTTCTAAGCCTAGAAAAAAGCGCTATGCAATTACGGCATTAATTGTTGTAGTACTAGTTTTTATAGTAATTTTATTCAACTGCTTAGGTTTATTTGTTGGGAATGCTTTTGTAAATCGAAATAAGCAATCTTTTGATGGTGAGCCAAGTAGTAAAAGAATTGAGGTAATACGCAAAAATAATAAAAGCTACGATTCTTACATGCAATTAGCTGAGCGTGAAAGCAATTCGGATATTGCGTGTCGCTATATTTCTCATGCAATGCAAGTGCAAAATAGTATGATCAAGAAGAAATATATAAGCAAAATATCATTTAAACCTCTCCAAATTTTATTGCAAATTCAACTTGCAGATCAGCAATGGAGTGCCAACGAAGAGCAATGTTTTGTTGGTTTGATTAATAAATACGAGCAAAACTTGCGTCCTGTAAATAAAGATTGGTTGAATATTTCTATAGAAATAGGCAAAGCGTATTGGTACTATTTTGCAGGATTTTCTGGAAAAGTTTCGCAAACAGAACGATTATCTCGTATGCGAGTAGCAAAAGTATGGTTCCAAGAGGCTCAAAAATATGAAAAGGATGCAAATGAAGCGTCTTCGCAAGATGTAGAAACTAATTCTGATGACATATCGCATACTGTTTCAAATCAAAAAATGTTAAGCGCGTACATCGCTATTTCTGACGCTTATGTGCAACTTGTTGATGTTTCTAAAGATTGTGCAAGCGTAGAAACATATAAAAATTATGTGAATCAATTACAGCAGTTAATGCAAATTGTTGAGAAAGATCACGGAGACGTCTTATTCGTGGATACTGGAGAACTAGTTTTGCAGTCAATTCATTCGTGGTTGCCGATGTTCCTAGAAAGCGGAGCCAGTAAACAAGAGATCCAGCGAATGTGCGACAAGGCAGAATATCTTCTTAAACAAGCGCATGTGTCAAATGATGAGGCTGTAAGTAGAAAGAAAAACGCAATTGATAGCGTCAAAAAAGTTCAAGACGAAATTAATCTAGCTTTTTTGCAAAAGAAATAAAAGAAATAATAAAAAGGGGGGAATAAATGTGTAAACAAAGAAATTTGGGGGATCTGTGGTTTTTCAAGCGATTTAAATGCGGCTGCGCTCGCATTGGCGTTTATATTGGGATTATTGTATTTATTAGTGCTGCTATAGTTGTTGCATTATTGCCACTTAATTCTATTGCGTATGCAAAAAGCAGCTATAACGCAGCCAAAGGATTGCATATAGCAAATGTTTCTGTTATGACAAAACAGAAAACTGTTCGCACTCAAGGCGAGTACATGTTTACTAAACGCGCTGCTTCGCTACTTATAACTTTTGATGGATTGGACGCTTCGGAAATCAGGAACGCGCATAAAGCTACTGTTAGCGTTGGAAGATATCAAATAGTGAGTGCCAAAGCTGATTTAGCTAAGATTGAGGCGGTGTCGTCGCTAGTTAATATTCGTTATAAGATCCGACCTCGAGTATTAGGAATAGTAAGAGTTGAATTGCAAAAAGAAGGAATATACGATTTGCAAGATATCTCTATAAGACTTGCTGCTGTAACAATGCATCCTAAACGCATATGGGGAGGAGTTGACTCTAATTCTCATGTTTCAAAGCAAACTAACTATATTTCTAATGAAAGTAAACTTTCTGGCAACAAATTGCGCTCTCGTAAGCCAATATTAAGTATTCCTGATTCAGTTTTGAATGCTTCAGATTTAACAAAAGATAACTCTTATAGCAAGCGTTCACGATATATTGTTATTGATAAAACTGCTCCTCGCTTGAGTGTTAGCTATGACAACAACGCATCGTATGAAGGCAAATATTTTCGTAATAATCGAGCTTCAAGAATATTGATACAGGACGATTTGTTCGTTTTATCGTATTTGCTTCACGATTCTTCTCCTATTGCGAAAGTTTTTGCTGATGGTAAACAGGTTATGGTACTTACAGCTAAAAGCTTTAAAAACGATGGTGTGCATACAAACGTGTGGTATGCTGATGTTTCTTTTTCGGGGGATGCTTCTTGGGATGTTCGCTATTGTGTTGAAGATTTATCGGGTAATGCGAGTTCTTCTATCAGTAATAAATTCATTATTGATACGCTTTCGCCAACTGTTTCTATTACTGGAGTGCAACAAGGCGGAGCGTATTCTCATGCTGTAGTTCCAACATTAGTTATAAAAGATCGTTGGCTAAAACCTGCAAGCGTAACGTATTCGCTGAGAAGAATGCGATATGCTAAGGAATTGCGTTCTTTTGTGTCTAGAAAAGCTGATTCGCAAAGCGTAAGTGTGCAATACGCAGGTTTTTATAATGGAATTCAAGACGATGACGTATATCAGCTTCAGTGGAGTGCTAAAGATTTAGTAGATCATGTTATTTCTGGTAAGTTGCAATTTTCTATAAATAGAAGCGGTTCCTCATTTAGTATAGATAGTTCCACTAAAGCAATGAATCGTAAACAATTGCAAAATGCTAAAGATATTCATATTGAAGAACTCAATCCTAGCGGACTGGCAAGTCCTGCAAAAATTAGTGTTATACAAGACGGTGTAGAGAAGATTTTATCAAAACAGGATTTTTCTGTAAACAGTCGCACAGATCGTGGCTGGCAACGATTGACTTACACTATTTTTAAACGGAATTTTGCCGATAACGCTCATTATCGTGTGCGCATTATGTCAGTAGACAAGGCAGGCAATCATTCTTGTAGCGAAAGTGCAGTTAGCAAAAAGGAAGGAATGTTGCAATTTGCACCAGCTTCCATGCAATTTACAGTAGATAATCTTGCTCCAATCACAACAGTGTTTGATATGCAAAATAATTCTACTTATCGCACTAATAAAGAAGGAAAAATTTTACGTATTAGTGCAAAAGATAACATAGCATTGCAATATGTAACAATCGATGTTGATGGTAAAACAAATCGTATTTGGAGCGGTAAAGATGTGAATAAATCAGTTTTATCTATAAAACTAAAACCAGACGGTTTTACTCACGACGTATTAGTAAAAGCTGCAGATTATGCGGGAAATATAACAACTTTGCAATATAAAAATGTAAAAATTGTTTCTATTGCAAATAAGCTTGTAAAAAAATCTGAAGCAGATAAAAAATCTAAAAATAGCGAGAGTAAAGATGCTGATAGTTCTGATGATGGTTTAGATGATGATTCCGACAATAGCTCCGATAACGATGATTGGATAGCTCGTTCGCAAGTGAAAAAATCGGAAAAATCTTTTGAAAATGCTGATTCCTTTAAGCGAAAATCGGTAAATTATATAGAAATTGTGGCTTATATTGGCACTGGAATTATAGCAATTCTTTGTGCTGCATTAGGAATTAGCATTATTTTTAAAAAGAAAATTAGCAATCAGTAAACTATTCTAATTAGTTTTGCTAGATTTGACAGGCATTGTGCGAGAAAAATAAAAAGCCCACTGCGGTGGAATGAATGCAGTGGGCTCAGTGGAGCTAATGGTAATCGAAACCACGACCTCTTCGATGCGAACGAAGCGCTCTACCAACTGAGCTATAGCCCCAATGTCTAAGACAAATCATCTTACGACAACTCTGCACACTGTACTACAAAGCTTGTATAAAAACAACATTTCTTGTAGTGCAGCGTGCTTGAGTGTCGTAAGTTAAAATACTAGTTTATTTGTTTTCTTTATTAAGTTTTGCTGCTTTCTTTGCTTTGTGCGCTTTGTATAAACCAATAAAAGTTGGCACAAGCGAGATAAGCAAAATTGCAACAATTACTAATTCAAAATTCTTCTGTACGAAATCAATCTTGCCGAAGAAATATCCAAGAAATGTGAAAAGCGACGACCAAACGAGACCGCCTAGTACAGAAAATGGTGTGAAGCGTATCCAACGCATTCCAGAAATTCCGGAGATGAACGGCATAAAAGTGCGTATGAATGGGAAGAATCTACCCAAGAATACTGCCAGCGGACCCCATTTATCAATCATTTTTTCGGTTTTTGCAACTCGTTCTGGAGTGAGCGCTTTTACTTTCCCGGATTCTACAATCTTTCGTCCGAAGAAATGACCAATAAAGTAATTGCACTGATCGCCAATAATTGGGGCTAGCCACACTACGGCAAGTAATAGTGGAAGTGGAAGCGCGCTATGACCTGTTTGAGCGTCAGGAGCTGCAAAAAACCCTGCTGCGAAAAGAAGTGAATCTCCTGGAAGGAATGGGAAGAATACTACGCCTGTTTCAATAAAAACAATGAGAAAAATAAGGCCTAATGCTGGAGCTGTGCCCATTGCAATCCAACTTGCAATAGCTGAGCGTGGATCCTTGAGTAGGTTAACAATAAAATGAATAAATCCCATAATGTCCTGTCATAAATTTTGCGTATTTAGTGACGCTTGTTAATTAAAAATCAAGCGAAACAACTGTTATTTTGAGCCTAGCAGTCGCCATAAACGGTTGACACTTTTTGTGCACACGCTATCAGTTAATTGCGTTATAACATACAATAATAGTTAGTAATGTAATGTTGCATGGTTAAAACTTGAGAAATTGCTTGGCAATTAAAGATTGGCAGGAGAAGTAACGTATGAAGTTAAATGATGAGCATGATGGTGAATATCCACAAAGTTTTGCTCCGCTAAAGCCTAGGAAACGTTCTGCTCGTGTAATCAATGCTAATGAAGTTTTAAAAAAGAATGATGATTCGAAAAGCAACATTCCTGACGAATATGTAAACATTGGTTTGCCGGAAACAGACTTGTCGATTGCTGATTTTTCTCGTAAGCATTCTAATCCAAAGAATTGGTGGATTTATTTTGGCGTTCTGCTTGTCGCTATTGTTATTCCGTATTGGATTGGTCGCACTATGGCAGCTCGTCATACTTCGTGGGTTATTTCGCATTGCTCTGGATTATCTTCGCAAGGTGTTGTTTTTATTTCGTGGGTAATCACAGTGTCTGCTTTTACAAGTCTTGCTATGGCGTTGATTGACACTCATCGTTGGATTTGGCGGATAATGTTTGCTGTTTTTCTGGCTTTAGAACAACTTATTGCCGGATTATGCATGCTAAACATGAGCTTCTGGTATTCGACGTATGTGGTCTATGGTCATGCTTCAGGTTTAGCGAATGCGGCAAATCTTGGCATTATTTCTGCAGGTATTGGAGTAGCTGTATTTGCTGTCATTTTTGTTGGTTTGCTTGTCATTGTTCCTAAAACCTCGGCTTTGAATGTTCTTACGCGTAGTTGGGCGTCGTTCATAATGTTTTATGCAATTGAGGTTTTGGCAATTCTAGTTGTGTTATTTGGTGGCTTTATGACCGCAATGTAATATTTGGATTTTGCGAAAATAAGTTGTTTGCAAGTGGTTGTATGATAGAGACTTGGCGTGTAACGCCCGCGGATTGAGAGCGCTACAGCAGAAGGTTGTGGCACCGCGCAGTGATATTAAGGAGGACGCCGTGGCATTAACGGCTGAAGATAAGAAGAATATTATCAACGAATACGCGACGCACGAGGGTGACACGGGTTCCCCAGAAGTGCAGGTCGCTTTGCTTAGCAAGCGCATTGCTGACCTTACTGAGCACTTGAAGGAGCACAAGCACGATCATCATTCTCGTCGTGGCTTGTTGCTCATGGTTGGTGATCGTCGTCGTCTTCTCGATTACTTGAAGCGTGTTGACATCAACCGTTATCGTTCTTTGATTGAACGACTTGGCTTGCGTCGATAGTCTTGTAGCCCGGGCTTAGCTCGGGCTTTTGTATTCTTTGTGCTGTACGCAGGTACGTGTACGCATAAAAATTGTTCACATATTCACAGATTTGGGGTAAGTGTTGTGAACAATATTTAAAATTTATAACTAAAAAGAATTAACGAATAATTCAAAAAATAATTAAAGATTGATGTATAACTGAATACGGATGATTGAAGTAACCGAAACAAAAAACACTACGAAATATTGACGTAACGCAAGTGTTGCAAAGAGTGCAAATATTCGCATATAAGTAATAATGCGAAGTCGTCAATGTTATTACGCATGTTGGTTGATTAGGTAAGTTAAGAAAAGGAGGAACCCGTGGAGGGTCCCGAAATTAAGGCTGTAGAAGCCGTTATTGATAATGGTTCATTTGGTAAGCGTACGCTACGCTTTGAAACTGGTCGACTTGCTCAGCAAGCAGATGGTGCTGTTGCCGCATATTTGGATGACGATTCCATGATTTTGTCGACGACGACTGCAGGATCTAGTCCGAAGGAAAATTACGACTTCTTCCCATTAACTGTTGATGTGGAAGAAAAAATGTATGCTGCTGGAAAGATTCCAGGTTCGTTCTTCCGCCGTGAAGGTCGTCCTTCTAACGAAGCAACGTTGGCATGCCGTATTATTGATCGCCCGTTGCGTCCGTTGTTCCCACACACTTTACGTAACGAAGTGCAAGTTGTTGAAACAATTTTGGCAATTAATCCAGATGATGCTTACGATGTTATTGCTTTGAATGCGGCGTCTGCATCTACTATGATTTCTGGTTTGCCATTTGAGGGCCCAGTTTCTGGCGTTCGTTTGGCTTTGATTGATGGCCAGTGGGTTGCTTTCCCACGTTGGAGTGAGCGCGAGCGTGCAGTATTTGAGATTGTTGTGGCTGGTCGTGTGATTGAAAACGGCGATGTTGCTATTGCAATGATTGAGGCTGGTGCTGGTAAGAATGCTTGGAATTTGATTTACAATGATGGTCAAACCAAGCCAGATGAGCAAGTCGTAGCCGGAGGTTTGGAAGCTGCAAAGCCATTTATTAAGGTTATTTGCGATGCTCAAAATGAGTTGAAGCGTATTGCAGCTAAGGAAACTAAGGAATTCCAACTCTTCCCAGAATATACTGACGAACTTTATGCTCGTATTGACGAGATTGCTCATGCTGATTTGAATGAAGCTCTTTCTATTGCTGAAAAGCTTCCTCGTCAAGATCGCATCGCTGAAATTAAGGAAGGCGTGCGTGCTGCAATCGCTGAAGAATTCACTGATATGGACGAAGCCGAAAAGGAAAAGGAACTCGGCAATGCGTTTAAAGAATTGCAGCGTCAAATTGTTCGTCGTCGTATTTTGACTGAAGATTATCGTATTGATGGTCGTGGTTTGCGCGATATTCGTACGCTTTCTGCAGAAGTTGATGTTGTGCCTCGCGTACACGGTTCTGCACTTTTCCAGCGTGGTGAAACTCAGATTTTGGGTGTGACTACTTTGAATATGCTTAAGATGGAGCAGCAGGTTGATGCGCTTTCTGGTCCACAGACTAAGCGTTATATGCACAATTACGAAATGCCTCCATACTCCACTGGTGAAACTGGTCGCGTTGGTTCTCCAAAGCGTCGTGAAATTGGTCACGGTGCTTTAGCTGAGAAGGCTTTGGTTCCAGTTTTGCCAGGTCGCGAAGAGTTCCCATACGCTATTCGTCAGGTGTCTGAAGCTATTGGTTCTAACGGTTCTACTTCTATGGGTTCCGTTTGTGCTTCTACGCTTTCTTTGCTTGCTGCTGGCGTGCCTTTGAAGGCTCCAGTTGCTGGTATTGCTATGGGCTTAGTTTCTGGTGATGTTGATGGAAAGCATATCTTCAAGACTTTGACTGATATTCTCGGTGCAGAAGATGCATTTGGTGATATGGACTTCAAGGTTGCTGGTACTTCTGAATTCATCACTGCTTTGCAGCTCGATACGAAGCTTGATGGTATTCCAGCTGATATTTTAGCTGCCGCTTTGCAGCAGGCACATGAAGCTCGTGCAACGATTCTTGAAGTTATTAACGAATGCATTGATTGCCCAGCTGAGATGAGTCCATTCGCTCCACGCATTATTACAACCACAATTCCTGTAGACAAGATTGGTGAGGTAATTGGGCCTAAGGGCAAGATGATTAACCAAATTCAGGAAGAAACTGGTGCTGAAATCGCTATTGAAGATGACGGTACTGTTTACATTTCTTCTGAAGGCGGAGAAGCTGCTGAGAAAGCTAAGGGAATCATCGATTCTATTGCAAATCCTCGTGTGCCAAAAGCTGGTGAAACTTTCACAGGCAAGGTTGTTAAGACCACAAGCTTTGGAGCTTTTGTGAATTTGACTCCTGGAACTGACGGTTTGCTTCACATTTCACAGATTCGCAATTTAGCAAATGGTGAGCGCATTGACACTGTTGAAGATGTGCTGAAGGAAGGCGATAATGTTGAAGTTATCGTACAAAGCGTAGATGAGCGTGGCAAAATTTCTTTGGCTATTCCAGGTTTTGAAGATCAAGAATCTTCTGCTCCAGCAGCGCGTGAAAATCGTTCCCGCAGTTCTCGCGACGATCGCGATTCTCGTGACTCTCGTGGCGATTACCGTCGTTCTCGCCGTGACGATCGCGATAATCATGACCGTGCGGATCGTGCAGATCGCGATGAGCGTCCTCGTCGCCGCATGCGCGATGACCGTGACGATCGAGATCGCATGGATCGAAATGACCGATACATGGATCGCGATAACCGTTATGATGACCGCAACACTCGTCGAGACGACCGTCGTGCAGATCGTGCGGATCGCGATAACCGTTACAGCGATAACGATTTTGATGAACGTCCTCGTCGCCGCGTGCGCGATGATCGTGACGATCGTTACGAAAATCGTGACGACCGTGAAGATCGTGCAGATCGTGACGACCGTGAAGATCGCTCAAATCGTCGAGATTCAGAAAATCGTCGCGTATCTGATAGAAAGCCGCGTTATGCAGCTGATGACGATCACTATGACGAGTATCGTTCGGCTCGTGAAGAGCGCGCAGAGCGTCCTCGTCGCCGCGTGCGTCGCGATTTTGATCCATTTGAGGAAGATTAATTGCGCAAATAGTATTAAAGCAAAATTATTGCTAGATACTAAATAAAAATAAATATTCGTAGAAATGCCTTCAAGCTGCGTTTGCGTTTGGAGGCATTTCTTTTAGATAGCTATTTAAATGTTTTATGCAATCTGTGCAATAAAATAAAATATAAAAAGTAGTAAAATATTGTGACTGCGTAAAGTAGCGTAATGCAATAATAAATACTTACGAAAAATATAAAACTTACAAAATAGGGGTGAAATATGGTTATGCATCGCGCATTAGGTTCGTTTGATACAACCGCTATTGGTTTTGGCGAAATGCCATTGACAATAGAAAACAATCTTGGTCACGATATGGGAATTGAAACAATTCACGCAGCTCTTGATGCAGGTTGTACGCATATTGACACAGCTTGGGCATATTACTGCTCTGGTGGTGAAGAACAAACTGGCGAAAAGCTTGTTCGTGAGGCTTTAGAAAGCTGGAAAGGCGACAAATCTTCTATTTTGGTTGCTACTAAAGTCGGTCACTTCCGTAACTTTACTGACGGGCGACCAACGTGGGGTAAGGATGGTAAGCCAGAGCATTTGATTGCGCATGCCAAAGAGTCTGCAATGGCTCTAGGCGTTGACACTATTGACTTGCTTTACTTCCACAGGCCAGATCCAGAAGTTCCATACAATGAGTCTATTGAAGCAATGCAAGAGTTGCTTGATGAAGGTGTGGCTCGAGAAATCGGTATTTCTAACGCTTCTGTGGAGCAAATCGATATTGCGCGCAACATTTTAGGAGAAAAGCTAGTAGCAGTACAAAATCAATATTCTCCAGTTCATTTAGAGAATGAAGATACGTTGCAATATTGCGAAAAGCTTGGAATTGCTTTTGTTTGCTGGAGTCCATTAGGTGGATTCCGTCATCCTTATGACGAGCATCTTTTCGATCCATTCCGCAAAGTTGCTGAAGATCATAACGTAAGTTATCAGCAAGTAGTTTTGGCTTGGGAGCTCGCTAAAGGCGATCACATATTTGTCATTCCTGGAGCTCACAGACCAGCTACAATTTTAGATAGTTTGAAAGCTTCTGATTTGCAATTAAGCAATGAAGAATTGGCTTATTTAGGCTGAAAGAAAACAATAAAATGCAAGAAACAAGCGTAACTGGTATGCCATTGCCGCACGAAGATGAGGACGGTACGCCAATTCCTGTAACCATTCCAGTGCCGTTAGGGTCTCGCACTCATGCAGTTTTTACTACTAGATTGGGTGGAATTTCTGAAGGCTTATTTGCTTCACTTAATTTAGGCGGACGCGCAGGAGATAGTGAGGAGGCTGTAGCAAGCAATCGCGCAGCTTTACAAAAAGCTTTGCAAGCTGACTTGTCGCTTGTTGCTCAAGTTCATAGCAGAGAAGTATTTGACGCAGATAGTGTAGTAGATTCATGGAATACTTCTTACGGCTTTGATGCAACAGGTTTTGCGGATTCGCAATTGAGAATTGAAGCAGATGCGCAAGTTTCAACTGCGTGCTCGCTTGCATTAGGAATGTTTGCTGCAGATTGTTTGCCAGTTTTACTTGCGGACGACGAAGCTGGAGTAATCGCTGCAGCGCATTGTGGACGAAAAGGATTGATGGCTGGAGTGCTTGATGCTGTCATCGAAGCAATGTGCGAAAAGGGAGCTGAGCGTTCTCGTATAGAAGCAGTGCTCGGTCCGTGTATTTGTGGAGATTGCTACGAAGTTGGTGAGAGTATTGCGCGCGATTTTGAAAAACGTTATCCGCAAACTGTAACAAAAACGCGTTTCGGTGGAATTGGTATTGATATTGCTGAAGCTGCACGCATTGATTTAGCGCTCGCAGGAGTTGCGAATATTGTTGACGCTTTGCCAAGAGTTACTGCAGCTACGCAATATTTGCAGGAAGATGAGGAATTGCGCGCGATTTGCGAAGTAGATGGGGAAGGCGAGTCTTTGCCGGAACGTTTGCAAAATTTGCAAAACCCAATGTGCACTTTGGAAAATCCGCTATGGTATTCTCATCGACGTGCTAGTTTAGCTGGAAAATCGCATGAAGGTAGACTTCTTGCTTTAGTAATTCGCGACAAATAATCGCATATGCTATATAAACATTACTGTATTTGAGCTAGGTAGTAAGTGCAGTTGTGTGAGCTTAGCAAAAACGTGCGCAACACACGAGTGTTTTTTGCTTGTAAGTGATAGCGTTGATTCTGATGGTGTAGCACAGCGTTTTGTGCAGCTGTGTGGGGGCTTGTGAAAGGAATATTATGGTGGCTGATTTATTTCCAACCGCGTTGCGTGGGTACGATAAAGACAAGGTAAATGAAGCATTTGCAAACTATGAGCGTACTATTTCTCGTCTGCGTGAACAAGTGCGTTCAAGCGATGAATCAATTTTGCAATTACAAGCGCAATTGCAAGAAGAAAAAAATAATGTAAAACGTGCAAAAAGCGGAAATACTTTTGCATCCTTAGGTGCAAATGCGCAACAATTGCTGGCATCTGCAGAGCAGACTAGTTCTCAATTGCTTGAGCGCGCTAAGCAAGATGCTGCATCAATTAAAAAGAATGCACAAGCACAAGCTGGAACTTTGCTGAACAATGCAAAACTGGATGCTGCACATTTAATGCAAGAAGCACAAACTAAAGCAGACACAATGCTTTCCAATGCCACGCAAAAGTCGACACAACTTATGCAAGCTGCACAAGAAGATTCTGCACGTTTGCGCGATACTACTGCTAAAGATGTGCAAGCTCAAAAAGACGCTGCAGAATTAGCTTTACAAAACACTCAAGAAGAACATACGAAGCGCATGGCTTCTGAGCGCGCTCAGCAAGAAAGCAGCATTTCGCAACTTAAGTCGGAAGCTGCGCAAAAAATTGCTGAGCAGCGTGCGGCTGCAAACGAAGAGATTGCACGTGCTAAAGCTGAAACAAACGATCAGATTGAATCTGCTCTTGCAGAAGCAAATAAAAAGCTTGCTGATATGCGCGAACACGCTTCGAAGATGATGGCTGACGCACAGCGCAAAGCTGGCGAAATTACGGATGCTGCTGCTGCTAAAGCTCAAGAAATTGCAGATGATGCTCAAGTTGAACGCACGCGTACGTTAAGCCAAGTTAGTGCAGAAGTTGAGCAGATTCGAGCAGATATTGCTGCTCAACAGGAGGAAGCTACAAAGAAAGTCAATGCCTTGCTTTCTGGTTTGAAAGAGAAAGAAAGAGCAGCTCAGGAAGAAGCAGATGCTTTGGTTGCTCGCGCAAAAACTGTTCATCAAGAAGCTGACGAATATGCAGCGCAAACGCATCAGGCTGCGGATAGTCAGGCTGCTGATATTGTGCGCAAAGCTATGCAGGAAGCAACTGCTCAGGTTGAAGAGCGTAGAGCTGCAGCGCAGCAAGAGCTTGATGGCATGACGACTCGATTAACCCAATTGCAGCATCGTGAGGCAACTATTACGCAGCGCGTTACGGAATTGCGTTCGCTGTTTGCGAATGCTTTCTCTGGATTTGATTTTGGGGATGCTCAACAAAACCAACAAGTTGCGCAAGCTTCTGACGATAATGAGGATTCGTCGGATGCTCAATCTTCTGCAGATGCGAAGCAGGCTCAGCGAGATGTTCAAGCTGCGTTGGCTGAATCTGAAGAAGCTAACGAGTCTCAAGAAGACCAAGACACAGATAATCAATAAAGAAAATATTGTAAAATTTGTAGATTGGCTTAAACATCGTACGCTAGAATGTGCTGGTATTTGAATAAATATTTGAAATAAATATTGATAATTAACAGGAAAGGTAGCATTGTGACTGAAATCACTGCTCTAACTGATGAAAAATTACAAGGTTTGCGTGAGGATTTTGACGCAAATCCTTTAAACCGTTTAGCTATGAATGGTGTGACTGCTGCTGGTATTGATAAAGTCGCGCGTAATTATGATCGTGCGCGCTTATTGCAGCGTCGTTTTTCTACCATTGTTGATAACGGAGATGCAACACATCAGGATCGTTCTGGCCGTTGCTGGCTGTTTAGTTCGTTGAACGTGGCTCGTTTCATTGCGAAGAAATCCCTTGGATTGAAGGAATTTGAGTTTTCTCAAAACTATGCGATGTACTACGACAAGCTTGAGCGAATTAACTACTTCTTGAAGGATGTTGCTGCTTTGGTGCGTGCAGGTGAGCCTTCAGATTCTCGTTTGATTCAGCATTTGTTGCATGACGTTATGGGCGATGGCGGCCAGTGGACCATGGCTATGAATGTTTACAAGAAGTATGGTGCTGTTCCTAAGGATTTGTTCCCAGAAACTGCTTCTTCTAAGAATACTGGTGCTATGAATACGCAGTTGCGTGCGCTTTTGCATACTGCTGTTGCTCATATGTATGCGAATGCCACTGAAATTGATGCGATTATTGCGGATGCTACTGCTGCAGGTCACAGGATTTTGACAATTCACTTGGGTGAGCCACCTAAGAGCTTCGATTGGGAGTGGACTGATAGCGACGGCAAGTTCCATCGCGATGGTGAGATTACGCCAGTTGAGTTTTGGAAGAAGTACGTGAATGCTGGTCTTGAGGATTATGTGTGCTTGGTTGACGATCCTCGAGCTGAACATCCTAAGGGCAAGAAGATTGCTATTGAGCATTTGGGTAATGTTGCTGGCGGAGACGCAACCGAATATTTGAACGTGCCAAACCAGTTTATGAAGGATTGCGTGCGTAAGATTTTGGTTGAGAAGGGCATTCCAGTGTGGTTTGGTGCCGATTGCCATCCTATGATGGATCGCGAGAATGGCGCTTGGGCTACTGATTTGTTCGAGTATGGTCGCGTTTATGGCGTTGATTTTGATTTGGATAAGGAAGCGCGTGTGCGTTTTGCTGATTCTGCGATGAATCACGCTATGGCTTTTGCTGGTGTGGATGTTGCTGATGATGGTACGACTACTCGCCGTTGGCGCGTAGAGAACTCTTGGGGCACTGATATTGCAGATAAGGGTTACTTTACGATGAGTGACGACTGGTTTACCGAGTATGTGTACGAAGTTGCAGTGCCGAAGAATCTGCTTCCGGAAGAATATCGCAAAGCCCTAGAAGAACCAGCAATCGTATTACCGGCGTGGGATCCAATGGGCGCTTTGGCTTAGCTTAAGCGCATTGGGCGCTTAAGCTAAGCCAAAGCGCCGCGCTCACTATTGCGAAAAGCACAGTGTGCTTTTCGCGTGAGCTCGGCGGTGCTTGCATCTTTATTCAAGATGCAAGCACCGACCACATCAAATGTGGTTGTGCTTTCAACGCAAGCTCGGCGGTGCACGCATCTTTATTTCAAGATGCGTACACCGACCCCACCAAGTTAGGTTGATTCTCTCCTCGCACCCACCGATCACACCAAGCACAGTTTTTATAGGATGGTGACAAATGGCTTCTACAGCTGAGCAGCGTACTTCTCGCGCGGTAAAGAAGGAAGTTGAGGAGGGGCGTAACCCTCTTAATTCCGCGAAGTTTCAGCGCTGGGAAGACCAGGTTGGTGTGGATCGCATAATAAACCGCCGCGTGCTTGAGCTGGAGCCTTTGCCAACTCCTGCTCAGGTGCTTGGTGAGTTGCCATTGTCGCCGTATGCGCAGGATATTGTTGCTGAGTCGCGCGATGAGATTCGTAGCTGTTTGAATGGCGAAGATGATCGCTTGTTGGTTATTGTTGGCCCGTGTTCTGTGCATGATCCTAAGGCTGCTCTTGATTATGCGAGTCGTTTAGCTAAGTTGCGTTCGGAGCTTGAAGATGAGCTTCTTATTGTTATGCGCGTGTATTTTGAAAAGCCGCGCACAGCTCTTGGCTGGAAGGGTTTGATTAACGACCCGGATATTGACGGAACGCATGATATTCATAAGGGTTTGTTGCTTGCGCGTAAGACTTTGCTCGGCGTGTTGGATGCTGGTTTGGCTGCTGCTACTGAATTTTTGGAGCCGACCAGCCCTCAGTTTATTGCGGATGCTGTGAGCTGGGGTGCGATTGGTGCGCGTAATACTGAGTCTCAGATTCATCGTCAGCTTGCTAGTGGTCTTTCTATGCCGGTTGGTTTTAAGAATGCTACGGATGGTTCTGTTTCTGCGGCTGTAAATGGCTGCTTAGCTGCGAGCCAGCATCATACGTTCTTTGGTATTGATCATCTTGGTCGCGCTTGTGCTGTGCAGACTCTTGGCAACCCTGATTGTCACGTGGTTTTGCGCGGATCTAGTAAGGGGCCGAATTATGATGCTGCGTCGGTTGCTTCTGCTGTGGCTTCAATTCGTTTGCGTTTGGGTACTGGTTGCATGGCTTCGCATGGTGTTGTTGTGGATTGCTCGCATGGTAATTCTGGCAAGGATGAGCGTCGCCAGATTGAGGTTGTGCGTGAGATTGCGGATCGTTTGGCTGCGGGTGAGCAGGGTATTAAGGGCGTGATGATGGAGAGCTTCTTACAGGGTGGTAATCAGGATCCTGCTCCTCTTAGCGAACTTGAATATGGGAAGTCTATTACGGATCGTTGTATTTCTTGGGAAGATACTGCCAATTTGCTAAGAATTTTAGATAAATCTGTAGCAACTCGCCGTAGAGCTTAGAGCTTAGAGATTGTAGTAAGATAATCTCAATTAATTTCTACTTGGCTTATGTTCCTTACTGTATTTGCCGCCTATTTTTGCATTATATTTTGCGTACAAGGGAGTGTGTTGAAATGTATAACGAAGACTTGAATAAAGCGAATAATGGGAATAATGCGAATAAAGGTTTTATGTGTAAAGCACTACCGGTGGTGCGTTATATATTGTTAGCTTTGATTGCAACTGGTGTTATTTTGTTGGCTTTTGCATGGTATCGTGGCACGCATAGTGCTGGTTATACGCTTGTTACGTTTTCTGCATTGTGGTTTAGCGTTTTTATGCCGTTTGTAACTGGAATTGCTTTGCTTGTTTTTGCTAACGGATGGCGTCGCATTGTTGGCACTTTAGTTTGTGTATTGCTTATAGCCGGATTTTTCGCTTTTCTTGCCCTGCAGAATCAAATTATTGCGTTTTTCAATGTTCCTGTTGTGAATCCTTGGTTTGATTTTACGTGCGGAGCATTGCTGAAAATTGCGACTTTGACTTTTGTTATTATGACTTTAGTATGCGTGTTTTTGGTTAAGAATAACGATAAATGCGTAAGTAGCGAAGTAAAAAAGGATGATTCTGCTAATGTCTAGTACTGAGAAAATTACGAAAGTCGCTGTTGTTGGTGCTTTAGAGGAAGAAGTTGCGCATATTGCCAGTGCGCTTGAAAACGTGACTCACGATCACTCTGCAAGTCTTGATGTATCTTGCGGCACTCTTGACTCGGCGAATGGCAGTAAAATCGAAGTCGCGGCTACTGTTGGCGGAATGGGTCTGGTTAATGCTGCTGCAACTGTGCAATATCTTATTGACGCATATAACCCTCAAGTCGTAATTTTTTCTGGTATTGCAGGAAATCTTAATAAAAATTTGCATACGAACGATGTTGTTCTTGGAAAAACTGTAAAATATCTCGATACCGATATGCGCTTAATCGGTCAATGGAAGCCGTTTGCAAGCGAGTTTCATTCGGATGATTATCTTCTTAAAGTAGCTAGCAAAGTGCTTACCGATATGAAAATCACGCATATTGCTGGCACTATTGCATCTGGCGGATATTTTGTTGATTCGCCAGAAAAAGTAGCGGAGGTAATTGCAGCTACTCAAGCGGATGCTGTGGAAATGGAAGGCGCAGCAGTCTTGCATGTGGCTGCTCGTAACGACGTTCCTGCACTTGTTGTGCGCGCAATGAGCGATAATGCGGATACAAAATACGAGGATTTTCACACTTTTGATATTTCCGAGTATGCGGACACTGCTGCAAAAATTACGGTAAATATTCTTCGCAATTTGTAGCATTTCGACACGCTGATGTGGTCGCCGACCTTCATTTTGCTTAAGTCGCGTTAAATATAGCGCCAAATACCGCCATTTTTGGTACCCACTTTATTTTTGCCGGTGAGGTTTTACCCACCTGTTTACGATGGTTGCGTTAATAAAAAAAGATAGGGATTAATTAAGAAAATGCGCCCAATTCGCAATACGGCTATAGGAACGCGAAAATGTGGTGGGGCGCAAGGCAATTCTTCGCGAAAGGAAAGAAGAATATGCGTAACGATATGAATAAGTCAAATATGAATAAATTTAATACGACTAAAAGCGCACTTAAGTTCCGCAGTATTGCTGCGGCGGCGCTAACTTTCGGCTTGTGTGCAACCTGCGCTGCTTGCGGAGACAATGTTCCTGCTGATAATTCCAATGCGTCAGGTTCGCAAAACACTAAGATCTCCGGCAATTTCCAAGGCTCGGGTGCTTCTTCCCAGCAGGTTGCAATGGAAGCGTGGATTGCAGGATTCCAATCTAAAAATCCGGGTGCAAAAATTGCTTACAATCCTACTGGTTCTGGTGCTGGCGTTACCACTTTTATGACTGGTGCCACGGCTTGGGCTGGTTCAGACAAAGCGTTGAGTAATGACGAAGTTGAAAAGTCTAAGTCGGTTTGTGCTCATGGAACTACGGCTTTCGATGTGCCCGTGTATGTTTCACCAATTGCGATTATTTTCAACCTTAAAGGTGTTTCGGATGCTGGCAAGCATATTAATTTGGACGCTTCGACGATTGCTAAAATTTTCGACGGAAAAATTACGCGCTGGAATGATGACGATATCAAGAAGCAGAATCCTAAGCTAAAGCTTCCAGACACCCCGATTACTGTTGTTCACCGCTCCGATAAGTCCGGTACAACGCAGAATTTCTTAAGCTATGTGAAAGACTCTGCTCCGGACGATTGGAAATATGATCTTTCTGAAAACTGGCCAAATAGTGTCGGTCAAGGTGCAAAGGGCACTTCGGGCGTTGTATCTACTATTCGCATGGCAAATGGTGCGATTGGTTACGCTGATTTTTCACAGGTCGGTAAGCTCGGTACTGTTGCAGTGAAGGTGGGGGATACTTACAATGAGATTTCTCCGGAAGCTGCTTCGCAAACTTTAGCTGATTCTGAAATTGACGCAGACGCTTCTGCAAAATATCCTAATCGTGTTGTTATGAAAATTAATCACAATACGCAATCTAAGGGTGCTTATCCAATTGTGTTAGTTTCTTACGATATTGCTTGCCCGGTTTATAAAGATGCTGGAACTGCTCGATTTGTGAAGTCTTGGCTTAGCTACGTAACTAGCGTGGAAGGGCAGAATGCTGCTTCTTCTGCTGCTGGAACGGCTCCACTTCCACAAAATTTGGTAAGCAAAATTAACGCATCGATTAAGTCTGTTAAAACAGGAAAGTAAAAACTTTACAAACTGATATTATGAACGTATCGGTTATAAAGGAGAATGATTGAGTTCTACGAAAAATGCGAAAGCAGTTGCGAATAGTGCAAACGAAACTGCTCAAATTTCTGAGAGCAATAGCAAAAATTATGTTGGCACTCATCTTGCAGACCGTCTTTTTAAAGGCGTGGCTGCAGGCTGTGGCATGCTAATTTTGCTTGTTCTTACAGCAGTTGCAGTATTTCTGCTGTTTCGTGCTTTGCCGTTATTAAGTGGAAATCACAATCAAGTAAGTCATGTGTTTGCTGATTTTACTGGTGGTAAAGCGCATGATTTTATAAGCTATGTGGCTCCGCTTATTTTTGGCACAGTGCTTATGTCTGCGCTCGCGCTGCTGTTCGCATTTTTTGTGGCAATTGGTATTGCTCTGTTTATTTCGTATTATGCGCCTAAAAAAATTGTTCCGCTTTTGAGTGGAGTAATTGATTTGCTTGCTGCGATTCCGTCCGTAATCTATGGTTTATGGGGCGGATTGGTTTTGGTTCCAGCTATGTATCCTTTCTGGGATTGGGTTTCTAAACTTTTTGGCTGGATTCCGCTATTTTCTGGTCCGGCGGCTAATCCTTCTCGTTCTGCTGCTACGGTTGCATTAGTTTTGGCTGTGATGATTTTACCGATTATTACTTCTATGGCTCGCGATATTTTCCAGCAGGCTCCGCGTTTGCAGCAAGAAGGTGCGCTCGCGCTTGGCGCTACAAAGTGGGAGATGATTAGATTAGCGGTTCTGCCGTTTGCAAAGTCTGGTATTGTGTCGGCTTCTATGCTTGGGCTGGGTCGTGCTTTGGGTGAAACGATGGCAGTTTTGATGATTTTGTCTCCTGGATTTACTTTTGGTATCAATATTTTCAAGGCTTCTCAAAATCAAACTATTGCAGCAAATATTGCAGCGCAGTATCCGGAAGCGAACGGACTTGGTGTAAGTGCGCTTATTGCAACCGGCTTAGTTTTGTTCGTTATTTCTTTTGCAGTCAACTTTATTGCTCGCAAAATTACCGGAAAGGCGGGCGCATAAATGGAGCATCAAATTAATAAATCTAACGAAGGTGCTGAAGTCTTCGCAGAAAATTGCGTAGAAAATCGCGCAGAAAATTCTGCGGCTCCGGTTATTGACTTCAACAAATTCCGCCCAACTCGCTCACACATAGCTGCGCGCAAACGTAAAGACATGCTTATGCGCGTGCTGATTTTCTTGTCTTTTGTTGTGGCACTTATTCCGCTTATTTCTTTGCTTTTAACAACCATTATCAATGGTATTAAGCGTTTAAATTTTGATTTTCTCACTCATAACATGACTTACGTTGTGGGCGGAAATGCTACTGGAACTGGCGGTTACGGCGGAATTTTGCACGCGATTATTGGAACTCTTGAAATAACGCTAGGAGCTATGGTTATTTCAATTCCGATTGGTTTAATGTGTGCTGTTTATTTGGTTGAGTATGCTCGCGGAAACAAAATTTCGCGCATAATTAATCTGCTTGTTGACGTTATGAGTGGTATTCCGTCTATTGTTGCTGGATTGTTTGCATTTTCTATGTTTGCTCTTCTTGCTGGTCCTGGCACAATCAATGGTTTTGAAGGATCTGTGGCTCTTTCACTTCTTATGATTCCAACAGTTGTGAAGTCTTCTCAAGAAATGCTAAAAATCGTGCCTAACGATTTGCGCGAGGCGTCTCTTGCTTTGGGAGTTACTCAGCAGCGCACAATTACAAAAATCGTTTTGCGCACTGCTCTTCCGGGAATTGTGTCTGGCTGTATTCTTGCGGTTGCGCGCGTTATTGGCGAAACTGCGCCACTTCTTATGGCTTCAGGCTTTATTGCTTCCACGAATCTCAATTTATTTGATGGGCAAATGACGACTTTGCCGGTGTACGTTTACCAAGAATATTCCAAACTTTCTGCGAATTGTCCAGCTAATGCGCCGGCTTCTTGTGTAACGTCAATTCCGATGGAGCGCTCGTGGGCTGCAGCTTTAACGCTTATTGTGTTGGTGTTGTTGCTAAATATTTTGGGGCGAGTTGTGGCTCGAGTGTTTTCTGTAAAGACGAAATAAAGCGAAGTAAATCTTAAATAAAGTGAGTTAAAGCAAAGCAAAATAAAACAAAGCAAAGCGAATTAAATTTTTAGAAAGTGAGCATAAAATGGGTCAGCGAATTGATGTGAAGCACTTAAATATTTACTATGGTGATTTTCTTGCTGTAGAAGATGTAAATATTAATATTGAGCCAAATAAAGTGACGGCTTTTATCGGACCTTCCGGATGCGGAAAATCAACAGTTTTGCGCACTTTAGACCGCATGCACGAAATCACTCCTGGCGCGCGAGTAGAAGGTCAAGTGCTTCTTGAAGGCCGCGATTTATACGGTAAAGACGTGGATCCTGTGGCTGTCCGCCGCGATGTTGGCATGGTTTTCCAGCGTCCAAATCCTTTCCCAACAATGTCTATTCGAGAAAACGTGCTCGCTGGAGTTCGTTTGAATAATCGCAAAATTGCTAAGAGTGATGCTGACGATTTAGTTGAGTGGGCTTTACGAGGCGCGAACTTGTGGAATGAAGTTAAGGATCGCTTAGATAAGCCGGGTATTGGTCTTTCTGGCGGTCAGCAGCAGCGACTTTGCATTGCTAGGGCTGTGGCTGTGCATCCGCAAGTTTTACTTATGGATGAGCCTTGCTCAGCTCTTGACCCTATTTCTACATTGGCTGTAGAAGATTTGATTAATGAGCTTAAGCGTGACTACACGATTGTGATTGTGACTCACAACATGCAGCAGGCTGCGCGTGTTGCGGATTACACGGCATTCTTTAATTTGAAAGCTGTAGGTCAGCCGGGGCATTTGGAATACTTTGCAGACACAACTACTATGTTCAACAATCCGCGCAACGCTGAAGCTGAGCGTTATATTTCCGGTCGTTTTGGCTGAGTTGTTATATACTTCTTTGATTTCGGTGTATTTCCTTGGTCAGCACGTGCGCGTAAGGTCAGAGCTGTTCGGTTGTTCAAAGGTTTCGCAATTTTCATAATTTTATGTGAGATTTTGTGATGCTTTCGTTCATTCGACGAGTCGCAGTAACCTCTGCGTGAATGCCCAAATGTAATTGCGTACGCGATTGCTCAAGTGCTTTCGCCGCGCTTTTCTGGTCTTTTGCGCTTGTAAACCAAGGAACAGAGAGTATATGGAAAAGTTCTTCCATCTCAAAGAAAACGGCACGAATGTATCAACGGAGATCACTGCAGGTCTCACTACATTCTTCGCAATGTCGTATATTATCGTCGTAAATCCAATGATTTTAAGCCAAACTGGCATGCCTAAAGGTGGCGTTTTCCTCGCTACAATCATCGCAGCAATCATTGGTACCCTTGTTATGGGCTTGTTTGCTAACGTACCTTACGCACAGGCTGCTGGCATGGGTCTTAACGCATTCTTTACTTACACAGTTTGCTTCGGCCTGCATTTTACTTGGCAAGAGGCCATGTGCATGGTGTTCTTGTGCGGTTTAATTAACATTATTATTACCGTTACTAAAATTCGTAAAATGATTATTCGTGCCATCCCGACTTCGCTTCAACAAGCAATCGGCGGTGGCATTGGTTTATTTGTGGCCTATGTGGGCATGATGAGTGTTGGCTTGATTACTTTTACTTCCAAGGATCCTGCCGCCGCTGCAAAGAGTAAACCAACTGCTGCTATTCCAGGTCTTGCTGTTATGAATAACCCTGTGCTTTGGTTATTCCTTATTGGACTTCTTTTTGCTATTGTTCTTACAGTTCTTAAAGTTCGCGCAAGCTTGCTTATTACAATTATTGCAACTTCTTTAATTGGTATTCCTTTGGGATTGACTTCTTTGAACAATGCAGTGTCTGTTACTGATGCTTTTGCTCAGCTTCCAACTACTTTCGGTGCTATTTTTAGCGATAAGGGTTTTGCATCTTTGTTTGCTGATCCTGCTCGTTTGCCGCTTGTGTTGGTAACTATTTTCGCATTCTCAATGTCGGATACTTTTGACACTCTCGGCACCTTTATTGGTACTGGCCGTCGTACAGGTATCTTCTCTGAGACTGACGAAAAGGCTCTTGAAAACGGCTCCGGATTTAGCTCCAAGATGGATCGCGCATTGTTTGCTGATTCTATTGCTACTTCTGTTGGCGCAATTTGCGGTACTTCTAACACCACTACTTATGTAGAATCTGCTGCTGGTATTGGTGCCGGTGGTCGCACTGGTTTGACTTCCGTAGTTGTATCTATTTGCTTCGCGCTTTCTATTGTTCTTGCGCCTTTTGCTTCTGCAGTTCCTGCTGCAGCAACTGCAGGCGTGCTTGTTGTTGTTGGTTGCATGATGGCAAGCTCCTTGAAGGAAATTGCTTGGGACGATATTTCCGAAGCAATTCCTGCATTCTTTGCTGCCGTATTTATGGCGTTCTCTTACTCCATTTCTTACGGCATCGCTGCAGGCTTCATCATGTACTGCTTAGTTATGACTTGCAAGAAGCGTGCTAAGGAAGTTCATCCAATGCTTTGGATTGTTTCCTTGCTGTTCTTGCTTGATTTCGTTGCTAATGCAGTGCTGTAAAATGTGCATTTAATGTAAGGCGCATTTTGCAAGTAGTGAACTTGTGAAACATAAAATATAAAAGTAAAAATTAAAAAATTCGAGGGTATGTAAATTACATGCCCTCTTTTTTATTTCTATAGTATTTCTCTTGACATTGTCCTAACGGCGTATTAGACTTACCCAACGTAAACCACAGACCGTTGGCGGAATTAAAAATTCCTGAAATTGATGTGTCAGGCCAGCACAGGTTGAGCGATGATTTATAGCGAATTTCGTTATGAGTCGAAAATTTAAGCACATTTTAGTGTTTCTTATGTTGCTCTGCCAGTGCGCAGGGCTTTTTTATTGCCCTGTTTATTACGCTTGATGCATTTCTTTCACCTACGGCCAATTTAGGAAGGAACGCCATGAAGAGGCCCGAAAAGGAAGCGGTAGTTGCCGAGCTTACGAAACTTTTCCGTAATGCAGACGCTATCTACCTCACCGAGTACCGCGGGCTTACCGTTCCGCAGATTTCTACTCTGCGCGAAAAGCTAGGCCGCGATACTTCCTACTCTGTGGCTAAGAACACGCTTGCTCGTATTGCTGCTAAGGAAGCGGGCATTGAAGGTCTCGACGAGCTTCTCGCCGGTCCAACTGCAGTCACCTTCGTTAAGGGTGATTTCATTGAGGCTGCTAAGACCTTGCGTGATTTTGCCAAAGAGAATAAAGCCCTCGTCATTAAGGGCGGTTTCGCAGATGGAACCGTTTACGATGCCGAAGGTGCAAAGCAGCTCGCCGACTTGAAGTCGCGCCCACAGTTGCTTTCCGAAATGGCCGGCGCGCTCAAGGGCACCATGTCCAAGGCCGCTTACCTGTTCAACGCATTGCCAACCAAGGCAGTTCGTACAATCGACGCTTTGCGCGAGAAGCAGGAAAAGGCCGCTTGATTCCCTTGCAGCTTGCTGCATGAGACCAACCAAATGTAAAAATGTTATGGTCGTAAGGCATAAGGTATGCCCGGCCAAGTAAGAAAGGAAGCCAATTATGGCTAAGCTCACTAACGAAGAGCTTCTTGAAGCTTTCGGTGAAATGACCCTCGTTGAGCTCTCTGAGTTCGTCAAGGCATTCGAAGATAAGTTTGATGTCGAAGCTGCTGCTCCTGTAGCCGCTGTTGCCGCTGCTCCAGCTGCTGCTGGTGCTGCTGAGGAAGAGAAGGACGAGTTTGACGTCGTTCTCACCGCTGCTGGCGATAAGAAGATTGCAGTCATCAAGGCTGTGCGTGCTTTGACCAGCCTTGGCTTGGCTGAAGCTAAGGCTCTCGTGGACGGCGCTCCAAAGGCTGTTCTCGAGAAGGCTAAGAAGGAAGACGCTGAGAAGGCTAAGGCTGCCCTCGAAGAGGCTGGCGCTTCCGTTGAACTTAAGTAGTTCTAACTTTTTGTTGCTTTGCGCGTAACGCAGTTTTATGCGTGCGTGTATAGTGAAAATTAGGCGGTAGGATTATTCCTGCCGCCTTTTTTGTTGCGCTGCGACCTTTTCTTTACTTGCGCGTAAAGTTTCTGCCGCGCGTGTTATGCGAAGGTTGATGACAAGGCTGCCGCAAAGAAGTCTGATAAGAAGTCTGAAGCTAAGAAGTCTTCCGAGAAGAAGGCTGCTCCATTGGCTAAGACCGGTGCTGCTGTAGCTTTGGCTGCTGTTGCTGCTTCTGTGCTTGCTGGCATGGGTGCTGCTCTTCGCAAGATCCGTCACTAAGCTGAAATCTGATTCAGCGATGAATCATTTGTGCTTTAGCTTACTGGTTGATCGTTGAATCGGTTTTACTGTGAATTACTTAGTCTAGTGTGCTGAAAGGTGCGCTAGACTAAGTGCTTTTGTAAAAAATTTTGTGCTCTGCACGCTGTGTAGATCTTTTAGTTTTATACAGCAATTAATTGGTTTGCGTTTGCTTGTTGATATGGTTTGCCAAATTTCCTTTTTTACTATTGATTCAGGCTTCGTTAACCGATTAATGCTGAGCACTTTGCGTTGTTGCTTTCCGCTAGGGACGGTTGGTAATATCGCAAGTTTCGAGGCTCGGAAGTTTCTTCCGAGCCTTTTGTTATTTCCATTTGCATAAAGATTTTAAAAATTATTGCAAATAAAATTCTTTGCAAAAGTTCTAGTAAAATTCCTTATAAATTTTCTTGTAAAATCTTCAAATATGAATATGTGATATTTTTATGCTTAAAATCAACAAATACTAGCGCAATATACACAAAGCATGACACAATAGTCAGTAGTGTGTTTTTTGAAGGGAGCAGATCACGTGAGTGAGCGACAAACCGTGCAGCGCTGGATGATTACAGTTGGTGGTGTCGAGCAGGCACGTGTGGGTGCAGGTCAGTCTGTAGAGATTGGTCGAAAGCCTATACGCCCGTTGCGTGAAGATGGTTTCGCGCGCGTCGACATAGTGGATAATAAACGTTCTATGTCAAAGAGGCATGCGCTGCTAATTGTAGACATGCGAGGCGTGGCAACAATACGAGATTTGCATTCAACTAACGGTACATATTTAGTCAGCGCAAATGGTGATTTGCTGCGTCTAGAGCCTGATGTTGATTTTCAGCTTCCAGATAACTTAATGCGCATGCAATTCGGTGATGTTCCTGTTGATTTTGTGCGTGTAGAAGAAGAATCTGCTGAAGTTGAAAAAGATAACGCAGTGCGTAATCTGTTCTCTTATGCTACAGATGAATCGCATGATGAGCCTGCAGCTTCAGATTTATCAGTAGATCAAATTCTTGATTTGCGCGCTGGTGAGCCAACAGGTGTTTTCCATGCTCAATCAGTTTCGCATCCTGGATTGTCTTGGAAACAAGGCATGCAGAATCATACTCAGCTCAATGATGATTCGCAAACAGATGTTGCTCCAATCAATCATGATGTAACTTTGCCTGTTATGCGAGAACAGCAGGAGGCTCCTGTAGAGCCGCGTAATTTATTTGCAGATGCGCAAGCGATTCAGCAAGAAAGTTCAACTAAAGAAGAACCTTCGCAACAAGATTCTGTGATTTCTTCGGTTTCTGCAGTTGATCAAGCTGATTCAGTTGCTCAGGTTTCTCCGGTTGCTCAAGCTTCTCCGGTTACGCCAGTTAATCCGGAAACAAATGTATTGCAAAACGAAAGTTCTCAAGAATTTCCAGTATCTCCATTAAATTCAACTGAAACTTTTGCTGAAAATATTGCCAATACTTCAGCTTTTAATGGTGCAAATACAGGTTCTAATAATCTCGATATTAACAGTTTTGGCTCTACGAATCTCGGTACTACAAATCTCGACTCTAATAATCTCGATATTAACAATTCTGATGCGGAGTACACACCTGCATTTGAGCCAGGCTCCGTATTTGAAAAAGTATCAAAAGGCGAATTTGACTCTCAAGAAAATGTAGTGGAAGCCGGCGGATTTACGTCAAAAGAAGCTGAAGAAAGTAGTGATTTTTCAAAGCAATTTGAGATGGCGCAATATTCGCAGTTGCTTCCGTTTTTGGCTGCAAACACTGGGTTATATGATGACTTATACGCGTGGCTCGCAGCTCAAGGTAATTCTGAAGTAGATGCTGCACTAGCTAGAAACAGCGGTTATAGTGCATATCGCAAAGCTATTGAACAGTAAGCAAGTAGGGTGGGAATATGAGTGATACAAACAACGTGGAGCAGGATTCGTCAGAGCAAGTTTTTACTGATACAGTAGTTGAAAATACTACGTCAGAAGATGATTCTTTAGAAAAATCTGGCTCTAACAATACCAACAGCGCTCGTACTAACGCTTTACAACATATAGTTGGGTGGAAGCAGCAATATCAGGCTCAGCTATCTCCTTCTCCACTAGAAGATATAACGCAACTTGCTGCACAATTAGAGTTGACGCATGCTCATCCTTCCGGAATTGCGCAACTTTTTGCAAGCGGAAAAGTAACATTAAAATCTTTATTCCGAGACGCTGGAATGTTGCGGGCTGCTGGGCGAAGGCTAGATCGAGTTTTTGAAGATAGAGACGCAAAAGCACACGAAAGTGGCGTTTCCGAACTTTCTTTAATAGTTGGTGTTGCATCGTGGAATGGCAACCATGTGCCTGTTCTTACGTATCCTGTGAAAGTTGTTCGTGACACTAATCAAGATGAGACCTCCGCCACTATTTATTTCTCTGGAAGTGTTGGGCTGAACAATTCGCTTGTGTCGCGTTTAAGTGAGCGTGGTGTTCAACTTAGGGAAGATGTTTTATTCGACGGATCTCAATATGAAAGTGGAACGCCAGAAACTTCTGTAGTGTTTGATGCTATTTGTAAGCAAGCTCGATCAGCTTTTACAGATTTTGATATTGAGCGCGATATTATACTTGGCTGCTTTACAGATGCTGGTTCGCGTTTTGTAGCAGAAAGTGAACAAATTATTAACGCTTTGCAATCTGGCAATGTTGGAAATGCGATGATTGACGCTATGGCTGGCGATGATCGAGCTATTCATAAGCTTCAGTCTGCAAATAAGCTAGAATATAGTCCTTTCGACGCAGATCCTCATAGCGAATGCGAAGTTGGTGAAGTAGATAACGTTGTGCGTTATGCAGCGGATCTTGTTGCTTCTGGAAATTCTCTGTTCGTGGATATTGATTCGGGCTCAGATTCAGCTGCGATTGCTGCTGCGATTGCTTCTCGTTCTGTGATTGCAGGACGTTCTGTGTTGTATGTGCCTAATGTTGTTGAGCAGCAGAGGCGTTTCCGTTACACGTTGAATACGCATGAAATTTCCTCATTAGCATTAGACGTTGCGGATGGTCATATTGCTAAGCATGTCGATGCGCAGTTGATTGCAGCAGTTGGTGCTAGACATAGTATTGCGACTTCACGATTTGAGCAGGTTGCAGATGAGTTGGTTGGAGTGCGTTCTCGCCTTACTCGTTATTTAGGCGATCTTCATGGTATCAACGAAACTTGGGGAGTATCTGCATATCAAACAATCCAGAATCTTGCAGCAATTGCAATGTTTCCAACCCATCCGTCTACGCATGTGCGTTTAGATGTTTCCGCAGCGCACGCCATGACCGGTCATATTGAAGAGTGGTCGAAGAAATTCCACCAAGCCGATGAACTTGGAGAGTTTAGGATAAATCCTGAAGATACTCCTTGGTTTGGCGCGTCGATATTTGACGAAAATGAAGCTATATCTGTATATCAGCGTGTTGTAGACGTGCTTCTTAAGCTTCTTCCAGCAACTCGAGAACAAGTTAAAAGCACTGTGCAAAGCTGTGGTTTCCCTGTGCCAACAACAGCTCGTGAGTGGAGTCGTCAAGTTACAGTTCTCAAAAATTTGCGACGTGTACTTGACGTATTCCAGCCTGAAATTTTTGAGCGCGATTTAGATGCAATGATTGAAGCGAGTAAGCCGAAAGTTCAGCGTAAAGCCGAAGGCACAATTATGGGCTTCTGGGAACGTAGACATCATGTTCGAGAAGCGCGCAGCTTGCTAAGAGTTGGAGCTAAAGTCGATGATTTGCATGAGGCATTAAAGATTGTTGCGCAGCAAGCAGCTCAGTGGCGTACTTTCGTGCCTCACGGCGGATGGCCTGTTTTGCCTCCAAAATTGGATGATATTGTAAATACTCAAGAATTATTAGCAAGGCATTTAGTTGCTCTTGATGCAGTGTTAGCAACAACTCTTAAGGGCGCAGATCTTGAAAATATTGAATTTGCGCAGCTTGAAGCTCGTTTGCAAGATTTGCATGACGACAGAGCATCTCTAGATACTCTCCCTGGTCGTTGCAATTTGGAGCGTGAGTTCAGCAAAGCGGGCTTATCTGATTTAGTTAGCGATTTGCGTCGTCGCAACGTTACGGGTAATGCAATTGACGGTGAGTTGCAATTGGCTTGGTGGACTACTGTTTTTGAAGATATCGTTAATTCTTCTGCAATTATTTCTCACCAAGATGGCTCCGCAATGCAAGATGTCTCTGATCGATTCGTGCAAGTTGATACAGAACATGTGCGTTCAATCGGTCCAATGGTTCAGCAAGAAGCTATGAGGCATTTGTGCGATTTATTGTTCTCGCACACGCAAGAAGCTAATCAGTTACATACTATGCTTGCAGGAAACCGTTCTGGAATTACTTTTAATAAATTATTGCGCAATTATGCGGAACTTGTGTTGGCTGCGAAACCAATACTTGTAGCTATGCCATCTACTCTTACTATGATGACTCCGTTGAGACCTATTGCAGATACTGTAATAATTGATTCGGCATCTCATATATCAAATATTGAGTTGCTATCTGTTTTGTCTCGTGCTCGTCAAGTAGTAGTTTTAGCGCATAAGCAAACAGTAAGTTCTGAAAGTTTGCGTTCGCTTATTTCATTACTACCATCTGTAACAGTAGTTTCTAGAGCAACAAGGCGCTCGCTTCGTTTAGCGCGATTCTTGGAAGAACATGGTTACGGAAAGTTGCGTCACGACGTTCCTGTTGAGCGTTTGCAAGGTAAAGTTCGTTTGCATCAAATTGAAGCAACTGGAGTTCCAGTAATGTCTTCTGGGCTTATTGAAAGCAGCCAGCGTGAAATTGATGAAGTAGTTGAGCTTATTCGTCAGCGTGCGAATACGTTTACGGTTGTTCCTTCAAGCTATGTGCTTGTCGTAGTTACGTTGACAAACGTGTTCCGCAGTCGTTTGGGAGCAGAGTTGAAGTCTTTGTCTATTAAAGACGAAAACATGGCTAGATTCTTGCGACATGTGAGACTTTTGGGCGTTAATGAAGCTTCTGGAGCAATAGCAACAGATGTAATTATGTCGCTTTGCTATGCAAAAACATCTCATGGCAGACTTCTTCAGCAGTTTGGATTGCTTGAAGAAGAAGGTGGAAGCAGTATGCTTCTTGACGCTTTGGCTCTAGCTCGTCGTCATCTAGATATTGTTAGTGCGTTTACATCTAAAGATATGGAAGATGAGCGTTTGCACCAAGATGGTCCAAAGCTTTTGAAGAACCTTTTGCAATGGGCTGAGAAGTTAAGTGATAAGCCGCTTCGTCCAGAAGATGCCAACGATGTTGAAGCGCAAATTGCTGCAGAAGCTGCACAAAGAAATGTGCTATTTACTGATTTAGCTGAGCGTATTCGCTCGCGTGGATTAAAAGTTGCAGTCAACTATGGCTTCGATAATGGCGTTAGAATTCCTCTAGTAGTTGGACTTGCGGACAAGTCATTTGCTGTTGCTGTGCTTACGGATGATGCGCAATTTATGAGCGTGCAATCAACTCGTGAACGTCATCGCATGATTATTCAGGATTTGGAGTCCTTGGGCTGGTCAGTTATGACAGTGTGGAGCGTTGGAGCTTTTGTCAATCCTGAAAAAGAGGTTGATCGTGTTGTTTCTCGTCTCGGGGAATTGTATGGTGACAACGAATGAGTAAATACGATCCCAATAGAAGATCTCCCCGCAGGTCAGTTAGGGTTGTTCGTGAAGGCTCGGAGCTTTTTGATGCAGATGGCGTTAAACTCGAGCCTTCTGACGAGCTTACTTTGCAACAGCGTAATCAAGACGACGATAATCGTATTTTAAGCGAATTGCCGCCTCACTGGGCGGTGTTTTCCGAGCGTATTAGTTGAGCTTGAAATACGCGAGAAGTAGCAGAATGATTTATTCTTGTTGCTGCTTGTTGCTGACTGGTCATTATCGCTAATTGCTAATAATTACCGCTGATTTCTACTAATCGTGTACGTATTCCATGACGGCAATCTCATTGTGACAATTTCATGGCAACAATTGCCAAAGAGGGGTTTGCAGACTGAGCTTGTAATAATCGCAACGCATCTGCAGCAGGCATAGCAAGAGTGGTAGTATTTTGCTGATTTTGTGAAACTTGGGTGCTTTGAGTTATTTGCATTACCGTAACATTATGAACTACGCTAACATAGTGTTCATCAATTTCTGAAATATTGTTTTCTTCAATATCCTGGTTTTTGTTTTTATCGTTATTTTCTACAGTGCTGCTTTTAGATTTTTCGCTGTTGTGACTTTCTGCATTTTTAGAGTTAGAAATTTCTTCATCTTGTACCGGCTTGCTAAAAGCTAGATCAATTTTTTCGCCAGGAAGCAGTGTGTGATCTGCACTAGCTAAATGAATGGTAATAGAAGTGAATCCTTCTGGAATGCGCGGAATTTTACTCAATAGTGTTTGCAAAATTGGCATGCCTTTACGTATTTCGCATGTTGCAATAATAGAAGCATTCGCGCTTATATTATTAGATAGCGCTTGATTAAATACTTTATGCTTAGGCACTCGAACGTATGCAATATCGTTTACGCTAATGCGTGAACCTTGCTGAATATTGTGTTTAGCTACTGCTATAACTTGAGTTTCTTGTGAGTCAATAATAGTTGACACAACGAGTAAAGCCATCATTCCAGCACATAGCACAATAATGATTTTCCGCACGAAAGCGCGTTGTCTTCGCTGCAATAACGCACTATTTTTTGCGTTATTTTGAGATTTAAATAAAGAAAAATTTATGCTCATACCTGCATTTTGAAATATAAAAAATGCAAGAGCAAGAAAAATTGCGCGCTGTGGATAAAACCTATTAGCGCGCAATATTTAAACAATAATTAATATTTATAATTTTACAAAATCATTTATCGGTCCGATAAAAGCCTTTGCCTTTAAAGTTGATTGGAGGAGCAGAGTACACTTTGTGCACTGCATCTTTTCCGCACTGAGGGCAAATGGTAATAGGGTCATCTGAAAATGATTGATGTTCTGAAAAATCGTATCCGCATTGCTTGCAACGATAATGATAAGTAGGCAAAAGTCCCTCCGAAGTTACACGAGCACGTAAGTAGAAACTTACTGTTCCTTCACATATCCTAGTACATACTATGACAGTTATTATAGGTGTTAAATTTGCTTAGTGAATGATTGCGGCACAGCATATTGTGTGATGTCGCGCGCAATAATCCCACATTTTGGCGACACGCCGAAATGTTTATGTTGCTACACATCCTATGACTTCTTTATATTAATAGTTATGGGTTATGAATCGGTGAGTGCGGTACTCGTATTAGTCATCCTCGTAGCCTTATGGTTCGGGTGGTTGCCTAAACGCACGGTTAACGGCATGAAGTCTATGCTTGAACATCGCGAGGATAGGTTTTCACCAACACTTCATCTTGTAGGTGAGTGGAGTACTGCGCGCATTTGCGACGGTACTAGTATGTTGGCAAAAGGGGCTTGTATGCAACCGACACAACAAAAACGAACATTAACTCCTGAATATATTGCGCGCATTCGCGCTGCTAGGCGTGCTGCAATACGCCGCCGTTGTGTGTTGGTAGTTGCGCTTGCTGCCTTGACTTTTGTTGTATTCTTAGCAGGATGCTCTGGTATATTTTCTCCAGTTTTTGCTCTTATTCCTGGAGCTATATTGGCAGTAGTGCTTTATTTTGGAGCTCGTGCTTCTAAGCATGCTCGTGCTTGGGAGGCGCGTATTGCAACAATGCGCGCTGCTTCGAAATGCAAAGCTGAGGATGAGCTGTGCGAACGCCACAATAGTGCTGTTATATGCCAGTTGAAAGATTATTCTTCTGCATCTGATTCTGATTTTAATGGAGAAATCAACAGTAGTGATGCGATTTCTCAAAACGACAGTGCTGAATATTCTGTATCTCAGACTGTAGTGCCTGTTCGAAATGATGCGTCTCGTGACAATACTGAAACTTCGGTTATGGAGCAGAGCGAAATTCGTGTTGCGTTACATCGTGCGGAGCAAGAGCGCAATGCAGCGTTGCGTGAGCGTTTGTATAAAGAAGAATCTGAATCTAAAGAGTCTAATATCGTTGAGGCGGAAAATAAAGACGCATACGATTCTTCTAACGCTTTTGTGGCTTCGGAGCAAAACTATCAGTCTAATCAAGATTTAATTTCGTTCTCGCTTGATTCACAAACTAAGTCTGATTCAGGTAATGCTAATTTAGCATCTCGTACTCCAGAAAGTTTGGAAATTAAGTCAACTAAGCAAGTAGTTAAAGCTGTACCAGTTGCTAATGTTGATAATGCCGATGACGCTGCTAATTTTGCTGCTACAAACTCTTCTCAGTTCCACGAAAAAGAAAAAGTGAGCGAAGTGGATGCCCCAGAGAGTTCTGAAGACTCACTCGGCGTGGCAAATTTGCATGATGTTCTTGCTCGTCGAAATGCATGATTTAAGAGTTTTCTAAAAATTTTCTTAAAAGATTAGCACTCGAGTTGTTAGAGTGCTAAATTCGCGGTATTATGAGGCATAGAACGTAAGTGCGGTTGCGGACGTGATCGTCAGCCTCGTCGGATTGTTTCTTGCGTACGAAATAGTATCTCTTATGAAAGGGGTGGCAACAGTGTCGATTAAGCTCACACCGTTGGAGGATAAGATTATTGTTAAGCAAGCTCAAGCGGAAACTCAGACTGCTTCTGGCTTGTATATTCCAGATAATGCCAAGGAAAAGCCACAGCAGGGTGAAGTTCTTGCCGTAGGTCCTGGTCGTCGCGACGATAAGGGCGAGCGCATTCCTATGGATGTTAAGGTTGGAGACAAGGTTCTTTATTCCAAGTACGGCGGAACTGAAGTGCATTATGAAGGTGAGGACTACTTAATCGTGTCTTCTCGTGATGTGCTTGCAATTCTTGGCTAGTATTTAGCCGGTTGAAACAATAAAACTTACGCTGGAAATGACGGAAACGTTGTTCCCAGCGTTTTTTATTGCGGTACGTAAGAATGTCTGTGGAATATTTGGATAGGCGGCAGAAACTTTACGCGGTTGTAAGGTTTTGGTCGGATTTTTACTATTGCACAGTTAAGGCATGTGTAGAGTATGATGGAGAAGTATGACATACAAACACCGCAATATTGTAGATACAATTCCTAGCTACAAGCAGGGTAAGCCAGCTCCTAAATTAGACGGCATTCGTGCGTATAAGATTTCTAGTAACGAAAATCCTTATGAGCCTTTGCAAAGCGTAAAAGAAGCGATCTCAAATCGCGCTCTTAATGTAATAAACCGTTATCCTAATATGCGTGGCACAGAAGTTGTTGAAGAACTTGCTAAGCGTTTTGGTGTGACTGCAGACGAAGTAGTGCTTGGTTGCGGCTCTACGGAAGTTATTACGCAGCTTGTTGATTTAGTTGCAGGTCCGGGAGATGAGGTCATATATCCTTGGAGAAGCTTTGAAGCTTATCCGATTATTGTGACTGGAGCTGGTGCTACAAGCGTTCAGATTCCTAATCGTGCTGATGGTTCCCATGATGTTGACGCTATGATTGCAGCTATTAGCGATCGCACGCGTTTGGTTATTTTGAATAATCCTAATAATCCAACTTCTGCTTCGCTTAGCGAGGAGGAAGCTCGCAAGGTATTAGATGCTGTGCCAAGCGACGTTCTCGTACTTATTGACGAAGCTTATGTGCAGTTTAACACAGCAAAAGGCACTGCAAATGGCATAAAACTGTACCATGAGTATCCAAATGTAGTTGTTGCTCAAACGTTCTCCAAGGCTTATGGATTGGCAGGTTTGCGCATTGGTTATGGTATTGCTCCGGCTGAAGTCGTAGACGGTATGCGTAAAGTTGCTGTGCCATTTGGAGTGTCTCAAATAGCGCAGGTCGCAGCTTTGGCTTCTTTGGAAGATGACGCAAGCAAGGAGATGAGTACTCGTGTTGCATCTCTTGTTGCTGAGCGTGAGCGCATTCTTGAAGCTTTGCGCGAGCAAGGTTGGAATATTGAAGATGCGTATGCAAACTTCTTCTGGATGCCATTTGGGGCAGATACCGAGCGTGCAACAGAACATTTTATTGCTGCAGGATTGTCTGTTCGCGCTTTTGCTGGTGAAGGTATTCGCATTAGTATCGGCGAGCGCGAGGCTAATGACAGGGTTTTGACAGTTTGCGAAAATTTAAAAAAAGAAGGTTTTTCGCTAAATAACTAGCTTTTTGCATAAAAGTTTTGCTTTCGGCGTGTCTTAATCTTGCATTAGTCGCGATTTCGTGGCAAAATAACAAAGTTGCCGTTTGAAGTTCACTTCTTACGGAGACTGCTGGCGGGTTTCCCAAGTGGTCAAAGGGAGCTGACTGTAAATCAGCCGCTTCGTGCTTCAGTGGTTCGAATCCACTACCCGCCACGCCTCGATAGCTCAGTGGTAGAGCACTTCCTTGGTAAGGAAGAGGTCGTGAGTCCGATTCTCACTCGAGGCTCTCTGGCGGGGTAGCTCAGCTGGCTAGAGCGTACGACTCATAATCGTAAGGTCAAGAGTTCGAGTCTCTTCCTCGCTACAACGGCCAGTAGGAGACTGGCTGGCCAATAATGAATTGTAGAGGTGAACGAAATGGCAAGCAAGAGCGCCGACATCCGTCCGGGCATTACGATGGCATGCACGGAGTGCAAAGAGCGTAATTACATCACGACGAAGAATCGTCGCAATACGCCTGATCGTCTTGAGTTGAACAAGTTCTGCCCACGCTGCGGCAAGCATACGCTTCATCGCGAGACTCGCTGAATCTTCAGCTTACTGCGCTCACGATTTTGGCTTGTTTAAGCTTATTGCTGGTTGCGCAGATTTTATGCTTATTACCCCGCTTAATGCGGGGTTTTTGTTATTTATTGCTGTTAATATTTAAACCATGAGTATGCAAGCATCTTTAGTAAGTAATCCATCCTTTGCAGATATAACAACTGTTGGCGTAGGTGGCAAAATTGCGCGTTTTATAGAGCCAAAAAGTCGCGTTGCTGTTATTGAAGCGGTAGAAGATGCTGATGAGCTTGGTCTGCCTTTATGCGTTATCGGTGGCGGCTCTAATATGCTTGTTAGCGATGAGAATTTCAATGGCGTTGTTGTGCGAGATGCTAGACGTGATATTCATGTGCTTGATGAAGCAGCACCTTCAGAAGATGGCATTGATTTGCAAAGTGGTGCTCATTTAGTGCATATCAATGCTGAAGCTGGTTGTAATTGGGATGATTTTGTTTCCCATACGATTTCTCTTGGCTTAGAGGGTGTAGAAGGTCTTTCTGGCATACCAGGCACTGTTGGGGCTTCTGTTGTGCAAAATATTGGCGCTTATGGTCAAGAAGTATCTCAAAGTGTTACTTCCGTAGAAGTCTGGGACCGCAAAACAAAATCAACTATAGAGCTGCAGAAGGATGCTTTAAATTTTGGGTATCGCACTTCATTGCTTAAAAAAAGCATGTACTCTTCAGTAGGAGTTCCTGCGGACTCGTATTTTCCTACTCCTCGTTACGTTGTGCTGTCTGTTACTTTTTGTTTGAAACATAATTCAACCGGCGTTGTCTCTCATTCGCAATTAGCTAATGCTTTGCACGTAGAATTGGGTGAGCGCATGCAAACAGCAGCAATACGTCGTGAAGTTTTGCGCGTTCGTGCCTCTAAAGGCATGCTTGAGGATGCTTCTCGTTACGATAAGCCGTGGATGCGTGGTACAAAGTGTGCTGAAGGTGTTGAATTTGCTTTGCGATTGCAAAGTGAAGACTATGTTACTGGCGAATTTTTAGAGGGCGATAATATTTACAGTGATCGTCATAGTTGCGGTAGTTTCTTTATGAATCCAATGCTTAGTACTAGTGAAGCCGATACTTTGCCAGAAGATGCTCCTAAATTTGATGCAATTATGCAAGATGGATCGCATGGTATAAAAACTTCTGCAGCTTGGCTTATTGACCATGCTGGATTCCATAAGGGTTTTAGGCTTATAGAAAATGGGAAACCTTCGCCTGCGGGGCTTTCTTCATTGCATACTTTGGCACTTACCAATCGTAATAATGCTTCTTGTGAAGATATTGCAAATTTGGCAAAAACTATTATCCGTGGTGTGCAAAGTAAGTTTGGTGTAACGCTTATTCCTGAACCTGTTGTAATAAATATTTCTATAAACTGAAAATTTTACGAATATGATGCGTTTTATGCAGTAATATATAAGTTTATTATTTAAATTTTCACAAATAATAAAGGAACACACGGTAAAACTACCGTGTAAGCAATGTTTTGTGTAATATTTACCTACATTATCTATATAAATTTTTTATTTAATTACATTTACAGGAATAAATAAAGAAAAGTAAGTAGAAATTTTATATAGGTGAAGTCGCAACTGTTTCGCAAATTTGTTGATGCGCTTCTGATTGCGGCATACCTTTATACCTATACCTCAACGAAAGTGCGTTTATTATGCAAATATGGAGAAAAAAGTCTGTTGAACAGACTATCGCTGAGACTATGGATGGTGAACGCCATCTTAAACGTACATTAAATGCTTGGGATTTGGCAGTTATGGGTGTTGCTGTCGCTGTTGGTGCCGGTATTTTCTCTGTCGGCGCTCAGGCTGCAGCATTCCATGCTGGTCCTGCTGTAATTATTAGCTTTATTATTGCAGGCATTGTATGCGGTTCTGCTGCAATGTGCTATGCGGAATTTGCATCTATGATTCCAGTTGCTGGATCTGCTTATACGTTTACATATACTACAGTTGGTGAGCTTATTGCTTGGATTATTGGCTGGGATATGATCCTGGAAATGCTGATGGCTGGCTCAGTAATTTCAAAGTATTGGGGCGTTTATCTTAACGATTTAATGAAGCTTTTCGGTTTGAATATGACCACGACTTTTAACTTAGGTGGTTTCACTATTGATGTTGCTCCAATCATAATCGTTGCATTCTTTACAACTATGCTTGTCCTTGGAACTAAGCTTTCTGCACGCTTCGACGGCGCTTTAACAATCTTGAAGATTGGTATCGTTCTATTCGTGGTTGTTGTGGGCTTCTTCTACATTAAAGCTTCCAACTTTACGCCATTTGTGCCACCTGCAACCGACGCTGCAAGTGTAAAGGGAATAGAAGTCTCTGGGGTTATGGCACAACCTTTGTGGCAGTGGGTAACAGGCATGCAGCCAGCTGTTTATGGCGTTCCAGGTATTCTTTCCGGCGCGGCTCTCGTGTTCTTCGCATTCATCGGTTTTGATGTTGTTGCAACAACAGCAGAAGAAACTAAGGATCCGCACAAGAACATTCCACGAGGCATTGGTCTTGGATTGTTTATTGTTACTGTTCTTTACATCCTCGTCGCAGTCGTAACAACTGGTATGGTTTCCTACAAGGATTTGGCAAAGCAAGCCGCTCCTTCGCTTTCTACAAGTTTCGAACTTGTGGGTGCTACTTGGGCTGCAAAGATTATTTCCCTCGGTATTGTTATTGGTTTAACAACCGTTGTGATGGTGCTTTTGCTCGGTCTTACGCGCATTATCTTCGCTGTGAGCCGCGATGGCTTGCTTCCACGTAGCTTCTCTAAGGTAAGCAAGCGTGGTATTCCTGCAAGACTTCAGATTGTTGCTGGTATTGTTGTGGCAGTCGTTGCTTCCACTCTCGATATTGGCATTCTTTCCGACATGGTGAACATTGGTACGCTTTCTGCATTCCTGCTTGTTTCTGCTGGTGTGCCGATTATGCGTATGCGCAGACCAGATTTGCACCGTTCATTTAGCGTTCCTGGCAATCCATGGCTTCCGCTGTTTGCAGCGCTTTCTACATTCTGGCTCATGCTTAACTTGTCTGTATTGACTTGGATTCGTTTTGCAGTGTGGCTGGCAATAGGCTTTGCGGTATACTTCGGCTACTCTTACCGCAATTCTTTGCTTGGCAGGCAGTTGCGTAAAGCTAAGCAGCTCGGTGTTCCGGTTGAAACTTTGTTTGCTCAAGATGCTGCTGCTGCAGAGAAGGTAGCTGAAGGAGAAACAGAGGAGCAGGCTCGTGCAGAAGCTCAAGCTGAGGCGACTGCTGCGGCCTCGCAAGATAGTCAAAATTAATAAATTATTTATTTAGCAAGAAGTCGGCATACGGTTATATCGCATGCCGACTTTTTGTGTCATAGACTTTTCAAAAATGTTCTATAATAGAAAAGTTGCATAAAAGCAGAAAGGAGGGCGTTATGCCATATGTAATCGCAGAGCCTTGCGTTGATGTAAAAGATAAAGCGTGTGTAGATGAATGCCCTGTAGACTGCATTTATGAAGGCGATCGAACGCTTTATATTAACCCAAACGAGTGTGTGGATTGTGGAGCTTGTGAACCGGCTTGCCCAGTAGAAGCTATTTTTTATGAAGATGATTTGCCAGAAGACTGGGAGTGGTATCGCGATGCTGCGGTTGATTATTTCGACAAGCTCGGAGATTTGGGAGGAGCTACAGATGCTGGAGCTTCCGGATGGGATGAAGCTCGCGTTGCAGCCTTGCCTCCGCGTTCAGATAAAGCAAGTAATTAATTATTTGCAAAGTATTATTTAATGTGGCGCGAGTTTACAATCCAATGTGGGCAGCGTTGTTGCCGTATTTTTTGCGAACGGCATCTAAAGCGTGTTCTGCGTGACGCAATCTAGTATTTTTATTCATTGTGGACATGATGTTTTGTGTAGGATTTTTAGATTCGCGAGTATTTTCCTCCAGAATATCGTTTAGAGAAGGCTGAAGTGAAACTTTGTTTGCTGGCACAAGATTATTCGCTGTAACACCAGCTAAACGAACTGGGCTTAAAAGCTTTGTGTTATTGCCTCCAAGAATGTAATTATGCACAGTTGGATTAGCTTTAGAAAGCAAAACAACGACATGCTCGTAAAACTCGTGTGTTGAATCAGTTGCGTTTTGCAAAGTAGAAGATCTAGTAACATAATGCAAGTCGCCAAAGCGTAGTTTTAACGTTATAGTGCGTGCCATAAGTTTTCTGTTTCGCAACTGTTGAGTTACTTCGCTGCAGCATTGCTGTAGTAATTGTTTAACAGCATTCTCGTTCGTGGTATCTGTATCAAGAGTTCGCTCAGTTCCAATGGATTTTTCAGGGGCATGTGCAGTCACAGTGCGCTCGTCTATGCCCCTAACTGATTGATATATCATTCTTGCTAAGATTTGCGAACCCGTTATGCGAGTAAGCGTTGCTTCGTCAACATTTTTAAGCGACGCAACAGTAGATAAGCCCCAATCCTCAAGCTTATGTATTAAAGATGAGCCAATTCCTGGTATTGCGCGCAATGGCATTATTGACACAAAATCTTCATTACATTTTTGCGGAATAAGAAGCATTCCGTTAGGTTTTGCGTTAGTTGAAGCCATCTTTGCAATAAGTTTATTGCTGGCAATGCCAACCGAGCATGTAATATGATACTTTTCAAATACTTCTTTTCGTACCCAAGTTCCAATATTTACAGGCGATTTCCACTGTAATAAAGCCGATTTAACATTCATATAGCATTCGTCAACAGAAACTTTTTCAACTTGATTAGTAATATGCAAAAAAATATTTTCAAAAATACTTTTGGAAACGCTTGAATAGTAAGGAATGTCAACTGGCAAGAAAACTCCTTGTGGACAAAGATTTCTAGCTTTAACAACGGGCATAGCGGAATTAACGCCGTAAGCGCGCGCTTCGTAGCTTGCTGCAGAAACAACAGCGCGATTGCCTGTGCCGATAATAAGCGGCTTTCCTTTAAGCTCCGGGTGTCTTGCAACTTCTAAAGAAGCATAAAATGCATCCATGTCGACATGAAGTATGTTACAACCTGAGGTGTCGTGCCCCCAATCACGTTTCGCTGCTTGTACTCTCGGTGCTGTACTCATAAGTTTATAATAGAACAAACGTTCGATTTTATGGAAAAAATTTGTGGATTAAACTAATGTTTTTGTAAAAAAGCGTATGTCGAATCAATATTCATGTAGGGTTGTTGCTATGAAGCAATTTGTCGTCAATCTTTTACATCGCATGCCTGTGCTGCTTATTATCGTCATTGAGGCTTCAATGGTGTATACAGCAACTTCTGTTGCAAAAGTAGCTTTTAGCCAATTGGATCCTCTGTATGCAGTGTGGTATCGCGTAGGATTTATGACATTGTTGCTTTTGGCTTGGAGAAGACCATTTTCTCGCAGCAAACGTAGTCTTTTGCCAAAAACGCTACGAGAATGGGGGATTGTTGCAGCTGTTGGCGTGTCGTTAGTTGCTATGAACACTATGTTCTATGTTGCTATTAGTTGCATGGCTGTTGGTGTTGCGGTAACTATAGAATTCATAGGTCCCTTGCTTGTAGCTGTTATTACAGGTCATGAATGGCGAGAGCGTGTGGGAATTGTGATTGCTGTTTGTGGCATTATGCTGTTAGCTAGCGCTTCTATACATAGTTCAGTAAGCCCGCATTTTCTAATTGGGTTATTCGCCATTCTTGTTGGCGGTTCAATGTGGGGCCTATATATTGTTTCAGGTCGCATGTTGGCAAAAAGTTCGCACGCTATTGATCGTGTAAGTGTTGCAGCTCTTATTGGTTGGCTGTTGCAATCTGTTGTTCTTGCTGTTCCTGCAGTGCAGCATGTTATTTCGCCTAAACCAGAAGCTACTTGGGCTGCTCGCCCTGGTGGTTCTTTTGCTTTACTTGCGTTAATGTTGGTTATTGCAATATGTGCTTCTTTCTTCCCAACTTTGCTTGATCAGGTTTTATTGAAACGTGTTACTTCTGCAAAATACTCTGTTATGCAAGCGTTGTATCCTGCAATCGCGGTTATTATTGGAATGGGATTTGGTGAAATTCCAACATTGACTGATATTGCAGGAATAATTCTTGTTATGTTTGCTGTAGTTGTAACGTTTTCTGGAGATCACAATCCTGTGTAGCACTGGATATTGTTATATTAAATGTTATCTTAAAGTGTGTCGCCAAGCTTGTTTACAGTCCTTAAGAGGTGCTATAGTGTCAATCTGTTGCTGTTATGTACAGTAAACAAGTGGAGTCATGCCTGAGTGGCCGATAGGGGCACCCTGCTAAGGTGTTAGTCGTGTAAGCGGCTCGAGAGTTCGAATCTCTCTGACTCCGCGGATTACTCCGGATTGCTTTTTGCAGTCCGGAGTTTTTGTTTTTTAAAAATCTCCACATGAAAAAATTGGGTAAGCGGCGGGTAAACGGCAAAAATTTAGGCAAGAGATTTAAGCAAAATTGTGGATTTGTGCATAACTTTTATCCAAATACTACCTTTTAACCACAATACTAAAAAAATATTTACGCAAATCTTTTCTAAAGTCATAGTTGATGTCATGAGCGCTTACTCTAGTGTTCAATGCAAATAGAAAATTATTCTCATAATTCGCTATTGCATTAAGGGTTGGGTTAAAGGAGATTTTTATGGAAACATATTTGGGGAAGCATACTAATTTTAGTTGTGCGAATAAATTGCGAAACCTCATGAAACAAAAAAATATTCGCAAAATGTTGGCATTGTTTACTTCCGCAGTACTAGTTCCTTCGGTGCTTTGTTCGCAAATTGCTATGGGATCTGTCGATAAATTAACGGGTTATTATTACAAAAAGTCGAATACTGTTGAATGGCTAAGCGAAAAGATTGCAAGGCTAAGGCTCGGTCCTGTTACGGATAAGTGGGAGGGTAGAAAGAATTCTATTTTTTGCATGGAATCTTCCGTGTTTATAGATTACAAAGGCAATATTAAGCAGATGAATGGTGAAGATTATCGTATTGCTGCAAATATTATTAAAACGCACAACAACAATGACGATGATTTAACTCAGGCTGCTTTGGCGTTTATGATTCATAATCATTTTGATATTAATCAAGATAGATGGAAGGAGGCTGTTGAAAACGGATTTGTAGACGTTGAAACAGAAACTTTAAGGAATAAGGCAGATAAGTTGTGGCAGCAGGGTGTTAAAGAAACTCCGGTTAAGGCTGTGCTAAAAAATGATTACACTAAGGGCAAGCGCATTGGCGTAATGCATATTAGTCTGCAAAATTCTAATGGAGATTCTTTAGGAGGAGTACCTATTAAAGTAAAATCCTCAAATAATCTTATTAAATTTGCTAACGGATCTGAGTCTTTTGAAGGAAAATCTAAAAAAGAAGGTTTAGATATTACTTGGAACGCACTTGATGCTGGAAACGCTCGAATTGAAGTTTCTTTTAACGCTCCAAAAGCTGAACGTTTATTCTCTCCAGATGGTCAAGATGTGATTAGATCTTTTGAAAATACATGGTATCCGCAAGATTTTTCTTTTGGTGTAGAAAAAACTTTCCAGCCGTTACTTAAGTCGAAAATATCAAAGCATGAGCTGCGTGCAGGAGAGCAGGTAGATAGTACTGTAACTAGCAGTGTTGCAGGAAATGATTCTTGGCCAGAAAATGTTCGTCTTCGCGCGCAAGGCTACTATTTTGTAGGTTCAGCTGAAGATATTTTGCATATTCAACAGCGAAATAGTGGTGAATCTGCTAAAGAGTACTTGAATCGCATGCGTTCTATGCCTAATTTGCGCCAAGTTGCTGCGGCTAAAGCTAATTTCTCTAATTCTGGCGAAACTATAACTGCAGTAGCAAAACGCGCTAATGGCGATATTACATCATCTGATCTTGATAAAGCAGAAGCTTATAAAGTAAATGATTTAGAAGCAGGTTTGTTTGGCACATGGGTTTGGATTATTTCTCGCGATTCTCAGAATAAATCTGACCGAGAGTTTCTGAAAGATGATGTTGTGCAGCTATTTGGTTCTACAGACACTACGGCTGTTCATCAAGCAACCGTGAGCTCAGATATTGTTGCTAAGCAGCAAACTGTTGGGCTTAATACGGAAATTGTTAATGAGATTACTGTAAGAGGTCTTCCTGAAACTTACGGATCTTTTAAGGGAAATAACAGTTACGGCTTTAATGAAGATAAAAAAGCGCATATTCGCGTTTGGTGGGCTGGTGCAGGTAGCGAAAATCCTACTAAAAAAGACAACGAAAATTATATGCCGGGATCTAAAGGCGAGCCGTCTTATCAAGAGCCAAAAGAAGATAGTCATCATCGTTTGATTGCAAAGTGGGATGTTCCTGCAGTTAATGGCGTGTACAAGATTGGCAACGGAAATATTACGCTTAGACCTATTGCTGGAACTGATAGGTCTACTACTGAGCCGAAAGTTTTGGAAAATAACGTGCATATTCGCGCTAATAAAAATAGTGAGTCAGGATGGTATGTGTTTGTTTATGATTTTCCTGGTTCTTCACGCGCTTTAGCTCATAAATCCGCGTATGACGGATTGTGGAGCCGTGCCTTAGTTGAACCGGATGTTTTAACTACCCCTGTATCTGTTACAACTAGAGTAAGCGATGAAAAAGTTAAGGCTGGTGAAAAGTTTCACGATAATGCTCGTATTACTGGCACGTTGCCAAAAGGAAGTTACGTAGTGTTTAGTGCATACGAGTATGAAGATGGTAAGGGGAATAAGAGTGATTCTAGTGGAGCTAAATGTAGCGATGCTAAGAATGGTGATGCTAAGAAGGGCAGTGATTCTGAAACTAAGGAGATTAAGGAAGCTAAGGAAGCTAAGGAAACTAAAGAGACTAAGGAAACTGTAATATCTGCTGAAATTGAGAAAAAAATGCCTCAATCTCGCGTAAATATTACAAATAAACAAGCTGAAGAAAGTAAAAAGTCTTCTATTTCTGTAAGTTCTGCAGATATTACATTAGATCATGAAGGAACTGTTTATTGGAAAGCTGAAGTTTACGATGCTCAGGGTAATCCTTTAGCAACTCACGCATTGGGTGTAGAAGGAGAGACTGTGCAAGTTTCCGGCGGCGAGGATCGTTCTAAGAATGATGAAAATGAGGAGAATAATAAAGAAAACAAAGAAAATGTAGAAGAAAATCATAGTAAAACTGGCAGTGATGAAACGGCTAGCAGTGATGATTCAACTGATTCGAAAAATGATGTGAATGATAATGCTTCCAATCAACACGACAGCACAAATAGCAACGAAAATGCTAATAAGAATTATGTTAATCGAAGTAATACAATTCCAACATCGCTTGCTGTTACTGGTGCTTCTTCAGTAACTGTGATACTTCTGGCTGTTATTACGTTAACCTTTGCTTCAGGTTTATCGTTAGGTCGTTTTTCATCTATAGTTCCTAAGCATGGGAGAATGTCTGGTGGAGCGCGACATGGCGGGATTCCTCCAATGAGGCGTCGGTTAGTGAAATAGCGCATTTTTAATGTAGAATATTTGGCGCGTTAGTCTATTGAGATTTTTTTGAAGTAGATTAACGCGTCATTTTGCAATAAATAATACGATGATGCATAATATAGATACAACGATTTATTGTATTAATTTATATATGATGTTATAACCTTTATGTGGTTGTGTAATTGATAAATCGGAGTAACGATGAAGAATTATGATATTGATAAAGAAAAACTGATAGTACGCATGCATCGAGTACAAGGTCAGCTTGCAGCAGTCAATACTATGATTGAAAACGATGCGAAGTGTCAAGATGTTCTTATGCAGCTTTCTGCTGCAACTGCTGCTTTACATTCTTTAGCAGTGATAGTGGCAAGGGAACATGTCAATAAAGAAATACATGAATCTGTAAAAATTGGTACCGAAGAAGGTGCCGATGCAGCAATGGAAGATATTTCTGGTATCATTGACAGGTTATTGCGTTACGAAAAAGCGTAGTATTGGGTAGTATCTAGTGACTAATTCGCATAATATTCTGCACACTGTTCGTCAATTGCAATCGCAGCCTTTCGAGGCTTCTTTCGTAGAGAAAAAATCAGAGTTTATTGGATGCATTTGTCATATTGATAATCTTGACGATGCTGCGGAATTTATGCAATCAGTGCGTTTTAAGAATCCTAAAGCTCGCCATGTTGCGTATGCTGCAATTTGTGGCTCGTCGAAAGCTCAATTGTGTGAGCGCATGAGTGACGATGGTGAGCCAACTGGAACAGCAGGAAAACCAATATTAGATGTACTTAGATCGTCAAATTTAACAGATTGTGTAGTAACAGTAACGCGATATTTTGGTGGTATTTTGCTTGGAGCTGGTGGTCTAACCAGAGCTTATGCGCGTGCAGCAAGTATGGCAGTAGAATCTGCGCAAATAGTTGATATTATTACGTGCACTCGTTTTACTTGCAAGTTGCAATATCAACAATTGCGAATGTTGCAGCATATTGTAAGCCAAATGGAAGGTATAATTGACAACGAAATTTATGGTGCTGAAATTTCTCTTAATATTGCTATTCCAACTTTAAAATCACAAGAATTTCTTGATATGGTTCAGAATGCTTTTTCTGGAAGCGTTGTGCCGAAAGCAGATGGTACTCTAAGTAATAAGCTGATAGATACTAAGCGTTAAAGGTGATTTCATGGAAAAGACTAATGAAAAAACAAACACTATTGACGATTCATCTTATGAACCTTTAACTGCTGTATATGAGCATTTACGACATAGCGAAGATTCAGCTGAGCTTCATGAATTTGCTAGGAGAGAATTACCGGATCGATCAGACCAAGCGGCATTTTCTAGAGCCACCTCCTTGCTTGAAGCAGTTGCAGGTAATATCAATACTCCAGAAGAAGACCGTATTTATTTAGCTACAGAAATGCCTTTCCCAAACATATTAGTGAAACTTTCTGAAGATTCTGCTGATAAAGTACGTTTGGCTGTTGCTGAAAATAAAAATGCTAAAAATTGGTTAGTTGGAAGACTTACTAAAGATTCATGTAACGCAGTTCGAAATGCTGCATTATGCAATCCAAAAGCTTCTTGGAAAATGCGTTTAGAGGGTGCGCAATCGGATGGCATAAGTGCTGAAACATTGAAATATCTCGCCTCCCTTGGTGTTAGTGCAGAAGAAAACGCTCCAATTGTATTAGCTTCCATGGTACGAAGAGCTGTTGCGCTAAATCCTGGTGTTCCACAAAATGTGCTGCAAGAACTATGCAACGATAAATCTGAAGATGTATCATCAGCGGCGCGCAGTCGTTGCTAACGCGAATAATGGAGCGTATGGATAATACAACAGATGAAGAAGTAGCAATGAAGCCATTACACCGTCTTGCTGAATTAATGGGCGTTGGCGTGAGTTTTATTGGTTCGGATAATCAAAAACACGAGATTCAAGATAACGTATTAGTTTCTGTCTTAGGCGCATTAGGCGTAGATGCTTCCACAAATGAGACAATAGAAAGATCTACAAACGACGTTTTAGCGTATCGACACGGTCGTATTGTTGCTCCAACAGTTTTGCACACTGTTGGCAAATGTGATGAAGTTACAGTTAATACGGGAATATTAGAATACCCAGTTGCAACATTGACATTGGAAAATGGTGAACAATATAAAGGCGATTTAACTATTGTTCCTAACGAAAATGATGTTGCATACCCTGTAAATGGAAAATTTGTTGCAACATCTCTTATAAAAATTCCTGAAGATGTGCCAATGGGTTATCACACATTGCGTGTGATAGTTGGTGAGAGACAAGAAGAAGCAACACTTATTAGTGCTCCAGAAAGCATTGATACGCTGAATTCCTTAGAGTCCAATGGAGAACAGCTTTGGGGATGGATGGCACAACTTTACTCAATCCGTTCTTCGAAGTCTTGGGGTGTTGGTGATTTTGCTGATTTGGCGACTCTTCTTACTGAAGCTAAGCAAAAAACTGGCGCTGACTTTGTGTTAATAAACCCAATGCATGCAGGTGAGCCTATAACTCCGCTTACTCCATCCCCATACCTGCCGGTTGCTCGAGGAATGGTAAACGTAACGTATATTAGCCCAGAAAGTATTCCTGAGTACGAAACGTTAAATGATAAAACTCGCAAAGAAATTGAAAAGCTTCATGGACAGGTTGAGCCGCTTAACAATGACGCGCAAATAATAGACCGTGATTCCATGTGGCGTGTAAAAATGCGTGCATTGTGGCTGATTTTCAAGGCTGGTATGTCTGAAGATCGCGCTCGCATTTTTAATGAGTTTAAGCATGAGATGGGTGACAGGCTTGAATCTTATGCCACTTGGTGCTTGTGCTACGACAAGTGGGGTGTTCCAAAGGGTGACGATTGCTGGGAGAAAACTCTTACTAAGGATTCTGAGCAAGTTCGCGAATTAGCTAATCGTTTCCCAGATACTCTTGAGTTTTATCGTTGGCTTGAGTGGGTTGCTTTTACGCAATTGCATGATGCTCAAGTTGCTGCACGTAAAGCTGGTATGAAAATCGGCATTATGTCTGATATGGCTGTTGGCGTGCATCCTGCAGGATCTGAAGTTTGGTGGAATCCGGAGAGATTTGCTAACGGAGCTACTGTTGGCGCTCCACCTGATTACTTCAATCAGCAAGGTCAAGATTGGTCTCAGCCACCTTTGCACCCATTTGAGCTTGAGCGGACTGGTTTTAAAACATACCGAGATATGGTTCATGGAATGTTTGCTTCAGCAGGTGCTGTTCGCATTGACCATATTCTTGGACTTTTCCGCTTATGGTGGATTCCAGAAGGTTCAGCTCCAAGTGGCGGTGCTTATGTTTACTACGATGCTGATATTATGCTTGGCATTTTGGCAATTGAAGCCGCTCGTGCTCACGGTGTAGTTGTTGGCGAAGATTTGGGTGTTTTGCCCGCAAATGCTTTGGAAGTGTTGCGCAAGAAGGCTGTGCTTGGTTGCACGGTTGAATGGTTCGAAGAGCGTGACGGCGAATTCCGTACTCCAGACAAGTGGCGCGAAATGACGCTTGCATCTGTAAATACGCATGATTTGCCTCCTGCTGCCGGCTATTTGCGCTATGAGCAAGTTAATATTCGTGAGCGCTTGCACTTGCTTACTGGTTCTGTTGAAGAATTCCGCGCTGGAGCTGAGGCAGAGCATCGCGCTATGATGCGAATGTTGGTCAAAGGTGGTTATTTGGATGCTCAGTTGCTTGAGGATGAGGATGCTCATACTCAGGAGATTGTTGAAGCATTGTACCGCGCTTTGAAGGCTGCTCCTTCCAGATTGTTGGCTGCTTCTTTGGTCGATGCAGTTGGAGAGTGTCGTGTGCAAAATCAGCCTGGAACGAATGACGAGTATCCGAATTGGCGTATTCCATTAGCTGATGGTGAAGGCAATCCTGTGTCCTTGGATAATATGTTTGATTTGCCTCGAGTGCAGTCGCTTTCTGCGATTATGAATGCATAACATTTTGTGATTTATTTTGTTTGACAATTTGTTTAGCAATTTGTTTTGTATTCGTCTCAGCCTTATATAAAATATACATTTGCAAGTAGTCGCCACTTGGCGATATACTTGCAGATTGTTGTGTTTCCCTAAGGGGTCCTTCAAAGCGCTTTTCCCACTCGCCATCGAGGACTTTCAGGGAGCCCACGGATTATGAGTAAAATATTTTCTATAAACCAAGAAGATATACGCTCGAAACACAATAGAGAAAAGGTACGATTGTGAAGACTTTCACACCGAAACCAGCAGATTTAACTCATGACTGGTACATCATCGATGCCACTGACGTGGTACTTGGTCGTTTGGCCTCTCAGGTAGCAATCTTGCTGCGTGGTAAGAATAAGCCAACGTTTGCTCCTCATGCTGATTCTGGCAATCACGTTATTATTATTAACGCTGAAAAGATTGCTTTGACTGGCAACAAGTTGAGCAAGGAACTGTATTCCCACTCTGGTCGTCCGGGCGGCCTTCGTCGTGATAGCTATGCAGAGCTTTTGGAAAGGAATCCAAAGCGTATTATCATGGCTGCCGTTAAGGGTATGCTTCCAAAGAATCGTCTTGCTAAGGTGCAGCTTGACCGTCTTCGTGTGTTCACCGGAGCTGAGCATCCGCACACTTCGCAGAAGCCACAGGTCTTCGAGATCGCTCAGGTCTCTCAGCAGGCTAAGTGAGATCAAGGAGAATAGATATGGCAGAAAATAACAACTCCGCGGTTCTTGAGAACGAAGAAGAACTGACTAGCTACACCACTGAAACCAATGCTGGTGCAGGTACTGGTACTTCCACCATCGAGCCAGGCTACGGCACTGGTCGTCGTAAGGAAGCTGTTGCCCGCGTGCGCTTGGTTCCTGGCTCCGGCAAGTGGACTATCAATGGTCGCACTTTGGAGGAGTACTTCCCATCTCGTTTGTTGCAGCGCGAAGTGAATTCACCAATCGTGTTGCTCAAGCTTGAAGGCAAGTTTGATGTTGTAGTCCTCGTTGACGGTGGTGGTACCACTGGTCAAGCTGGTGCTATTCGTTTGGGTGTTGCTCGTGCATTGAATGCTATCGATCGCGATGCAAACCGTGTTGCTTTGAAGAAGGCTGGCTTCTTGACTCGTGACGCTCGCGTTGTGGAACGCAAGAAGGCTGGTTTGCACAAGGCACGTCGTGCACCTCAGTTCTCGAAGCGTTAAGTTTCGCGAATTTATATTTACAAATGGCTCCTGGTTTTGCTGGGAGCCATTTTTGTATTTTTTATTATTTATTAAATTTGTTGAGTAAATGTTATAAATAGTGTGTAATTATCTGTCAAAATTGACATTCTAGAAAAATTTATCTATTAATCGAACATAAATCATTACAAAAAAGAACAAATAACGAACAATAGAGGATAAAGCTCGCTCATAAATAGCGCAACTCGCTTCAAAGATGCGAAAGTACAGCAAAGAGACTAAATTGTGACTTGTATCACATATTTAGCGGTGAATACTAAATTAGTTTGTTCATAAGTCTATTGATACCGCTGGTGGAACTATCGAGGAGGATACTCATGGTTGAGGCACAACACCAAGCCGAAACTGGCAAAACTGCTAGTGCTGATGACATTGCGTTAGCTGCTCAAAATGAAGTTGATAAACTTGTTGAAAAAGCAACTGTCGCTTTGAATGAGTTTGAGAAGCTTAATCAGCAGCAAATTGATCATATTGTTGCTAAAGCTTCAGTGGCAGCGTTGAATAAACATTTGGTTCTTGCAAAGATGGCTGTTGATGAAACAGGTCGTGGTTTAGTAGAAGATAAAGCTACAAAAAATATCTTTGCATGCGAACATATTACGCATTATCTAGCAGGTCAAAAAACAGTTGGTATTATTCGCGAGGACGATGTTCTCGGAATTGACGAAATAGCTGAACCGGTTGGTATTGTTGCAGGCGTCACTCCAGTTACAAACCCAACTTCTACAGCTATTTTTAAGTCGCTTATTGCACTTAAGACTCGTTGCCCAATTATTTTTGGATTCCATCCTTTCGCGCAAAAGTGCTCTTCTGAAGCAGCTCGAATTGTTCGCGATGCTGCTGTGGCTGCAGGCGCGCCAAAAGATTGCATTCAGTGGATTGAGCATCCTTCAATTGAAGCTACTGGTGCATTGATGAAACATCCAAAGATCGCAACTATTCTTGCAACAGGCGGTCCTGGAATGGTTAAGGCGGCGTATTCTTCAGGAAAACCTGCTCTTGGTGTTGGTGCTGGAAATGCTCCTGCATATGTCGATAGTGATGTTGATATTGTGCGTGCTGCAAACGATTTGATTCTTTCAAAGCATTTTGATTACGGAATGATTTGTGCAACAGAGCAAGCAATTATTGCGCATAAGGATGTATATGAGCCATTGCTTCGCGAATTGAAGCGCAGGAAAGCATATTTTGTTAACGCTGACGAAAAAGCTAAACTTGAACAATATATGTTTGGATGCACTGCATATTCTGGAAATACGCCAAAACTTAATTCTGTTGTTCCTGGTAAGTCTCCGCAATATATTGCGCACGAAGCTGGATTTGAAATTCCAGAAGATGCTGTGATTTTGGTTGCAGAGTGCAAAGAAGTTGGCGAAATGGAGCCGCTTACTATGGAAAAGCTCGCTCCTGTACACGCAATGCTTCGCGCAGAAAATAAGGAACAAGGCTTCAAGATGTGTGAACAGATGCTTGTGCATGGAGCTGGTCACACTGCTGTAATTCACACAAATAATCAAGATCTTGTGCGCGAATATGGTGTTCGTATGCATGCTTGCAGAATTGTTTGGAATTCTCCTGGATCTCTTGGTGGCGTTGGAGACATTTACAACGCGATTGCTCCTTCGCTTACTCTTGGATGCGGATCTTATGGTGGAAATTCCGTTTCTGGCAACGTACAAGCTATAAATCTTCTTAATATTAAGCGTATTGCACGAAGGAATAATAATATGCAATGGTTCAAGATTCCGGCTAAAACTTATTTTGAGCCGAATGCTATTCGTTATTTGAGGGATATGTATGGCGTTGAGCGCGCAGTTATTGTGTGCGATAAAGTTATGGAGCAGCTTGGCGTAGTCGATAAGATTGTTGATCAGCTTCGTGCTCGAGATAATCGCGTTAGCTTCCGTATTATTGATTATGTTGAGCCTGAGCCAAGCGTTGAAACAGTTGAGCGTGGCGCAGCAATGATGCGTGACGAATTCCAGCCAGACACAATTATTGCTGTTGGTGGCGGTTCTCCAATGGATGCTTCTAAGATTATGTGGCTTATGTACGAGCATCCGGAGATTTCTTTCGCTGATTTGCGAGAAAAGTTCTTCGATATTCGTAAGCGCGCATTTAAGATTCCGCCTCTTGGTAGCAAAGCTAAGCTTATTTGCATACCAACTTCTTCCGGAACTGGTTCTGAAGTTACGCCTTACGCTGTTATTACAGATCACAAGACTGGATACAAGTATCCTATTACGGATTACGCTTTGACTCCAACGGTCGCAATAGTCGATCCTGTTTTGGCTCGTACTCAGCCGCGTCGATTGGCGTGCGATTCTGGTTTTGATGCTTTAACTCATGCTATGGAAGCTTATGTTTCTGTTTACGCAAATGATTTTACGGATGCTATGGCTTTGCACGCTTCGAAACTTATTTGGGAAAATCTCAACGATTCTGTGAATTGTGAAGATTCTCAGCGCAAGATTGAAGCAAAAGAAAAAATGCATAATGCAGCTACTATGGCTGGAATGGCGTTTGGTTCTGCATTCTTAGGAATGTGCCACGCTATGGCTCATACTATTGGTGCTTTGTGCCACGTTGTACACGGTCATACGAACGCAATTTTGCTGCCTTACGTTATTCGCTATAACGGTCAAATTCCGCAAGAGCCAACTAGCTGGCCAAAGTACAACCGCTATATTGCTCTTGAGAGGTATCAGGAGATCGCTAAGAATCTTGGTGTAGATCCTGGTAAAACTCCTGAAGAAGGCGTTGAAAATCTTGCTCGTGCTGTTGAAGAGTATCGAAATGAAAAGCTTGGAATGGACGCTTCGTTTAAGGCTTGTGGCGTAGACGAAGCGTACTACTGGTCGATACTTGACAATATTGGCATGCGTGCTTACGAAGATCAGTGTGCGCCTGCAAATCCTCGTATTCCGCAAATTGAGGATATGAAGGATATTGCTATTGCTGCATATTATGGTGTTTCTCAAGGAGAAGGCCATCGCATGCGCTTGGAGCGTGAAGCGGCGTAATTATTTGCATATCTAGTTAATAATGGCAGAAGCTCAACTAATTGTAGTTTCTGCCATTTTTTGTTGGAAAATAGCCGACACGCCCGGTTTTTAATAATCGAAGGTTGATGGTTTAATTACTTAGTTGCCTGTTTTAAGGCTCGCATATTGTAATTAAAAAAAGCGAGCGCGGAAGCAAAAACTTTGAATCGAAATCTTTTTGTATGAATAGGTTTTTGATGCCGCGCACTGATGTGGAATTACCCTAGGGGTTTATTCTCGCCGGTGCCCTTGAATTCAGGTTGGTAAACAGTAAACGAATCGCTAGAAAGGGCGGACGGCAATGGCGGGACAGAAAATCCGCATCAGGCTTAAGTCCTATGACCATGAGGTCATCGACCAATCGGCGAAGAAAATCGTCGAGACGGTGACGAACGCGGGCGCCACAGTAGTGGGTCCGGTTCCTCTGCCGACCGAGAAGAACGTGTTTGTTGTTATCCGTTCTCCTCATAAATACAAGGATTCTCGCGAGCATTTCGAGATGCGCACTCATAAGCGTCTCATTGACATCGTAGATCCAACGCCAAAGGCTGTGGATTCTTTGATGCACATTGACCTGCCTGCGGATGTAAACATCGAGATCAAGCTGTAGGAAGGGGGAGAAAGTAATGTCGCAGAATAAGAATCGCACTGCATTGCTCGGCCGCAAGCTGGGTATGTCGCAGGTTTGGGATGAAAACGGCTTCTTCGTCCCCGTAACTCTGGTTGAAGTTGCTACTAACGTAGTTACCGCTGTAAAGACTGTAGAGTCTGACGGTTATTGCGCAGTACAGCTCGGTTACGGCCAGATTGATCCTACCAAGGTGACTAAGCCATTGGCTGGTCATTTTGCAAAGGCTGGTGTAACTCCTCGTCGTCACCTCGCTGAGGTGCGCACCGAGAACGCGGCAGATTATCAGCCAGGTCAGGAATTGACTGCTGAATTGTTCGCTGAGGGTTCTGAAGTAGATGTCACTGGCACTACCAAGGGTAAGGGTTTTGCTGGCACTATCAAGCGTTGGGGCTTCAAGTCCTATCGTCGTACTCACGGCTCGCACAAGAACGAACGTCGCCCAGGTTCTGTGGGCGCTTGCGCAACTCCAAGCCGCATTTTGAAGGGCAAGCGTATGGCTGGTCGCATGGGTCATGTGACTTCCACCGCGCTTAACCTCACCATCGTTTCTTCGGATGTCGAGAACGGCATTCTCGCTATTAAGGGCGCTGTTCCAGGTCCTAAGGGCGCAATCGTTCTCGTCCGTTCGGCAGTGAAGGGAGCCTGATAATTATGGCAAACGTAACTCTGAACGTCACTGATACTAAGGGCAATGCAAACGGAACCGTTGAAGCTCCTGCTGAAATTTTCGGCATCTCCAACGAAGACGTTTTAGCTCACGGTCCACTGGTTCATCAGGTCGTAATCGCTCAGCTTGCTGCTGCTCGTCAGGGCACCCATGCTGTGAAGAATCGTGCTAATGTTTCCGGCGGAGGTAAGAAGCCATGGAAGCAGAAGGGCACCGGTCGTGCTCGCCAGGGTTCCATTCGTGCTCCTCAGTGGGTACATGGTGGCGTTGTTCACGGTCCAGTTCCTCGTAAGTACGATCAGCGCACCCCGAAGAAGATGAAGGCAGCTGCTCTTCGCTACGTTCTTTCGGATCGTGCAAATGCTGGACGTATTGCTGTAGTTGACTTTGGTATTAAGGATGTTCCATCCACCAAGACAGCTGTTGCAGCACTTACTCCTGTGACCAATAACCAATTCACTACTGTTGTTCTTTCTCGTGAGAACATCAATGAGTGGATGTCTGTACGCAACATTCCAACTGTTCACGTGATCTTCGCTGATCAGCTCAACACTTACGATGTTGTTACAGCTCAGTACGTCGTCTTCTCCAAGGAAGGCTTCGAAGCCTTCGTTGCTGCTAAGACCGAGCCTGTCGTTAAGGAGGCCTGATTTAAATGGTCGCAGTCCATAACCCAGCACATGACGTAATTCTTAAGCCAGTTGTTTCTGAAAAAAGTTACGCAGCTTCTGATCGTGGTCAGTACACTTTCGTAGTGGCTCCAGATGCTAACAAGGTTCAGATCAAGCAGGCTATCGAAGAAATCTTCAAGGTCAAGGTGACAAACGTTAACACTTTGAACCGCGCTGGCAAGTTGAAGCGCTCTCGCACCGGTTTCGGCCGTCGTGTGAACCAGAAGCGTGCTATTGTCACCGTGGCTGAAGGTCAAACGATTGACATCTTTGGTAACTGAAGGCTAGCCGAGAAAAGTAAAGGAATACTATATTATGGCTATCCGCGTTTATAAGCCGACGACTGCAGGCCGTCGCAACGCTTCGGTTTCGGATTTTGCCGAGATCACGCGTTCTACGCCTGAAAAGTCGCTGGTACGCAAACTCAGCAAGACTGGTGGTCGTAACTCTTACGGCCGCATGACTTCTCGCCATCGCGGCGGTGGTCACAAGCGTCAGTATCGTCTCATCGACTTCAAGCGTTGGGACAAGGATGGCGTGCCAGCAAAGGTCGCTCATATTGAGTATGACCCTAACCGTTCCGCTCGCATCGCTTTGTTGCATTACGCAGACGGTGAGAAGCGTTACATTATCGCTCCTGAAGGCGTTGCCCAGGGTGATGTTATTGAGACCGGCGCTCAGGCTGATATTAAGCCAGGCAACAACCTGCCTCTGAAGAATATCCCAACTGGTACCGTGGTTCACGCAATTGAGCTTCGTCCACTTGGTGGTGCGAAGATTGCTCGTTCCGCTGGTGCTGCTGTTCAGCTCGTCGCTAAGGATGGTGCTTATGCGCAGTTGCGTATGCCATCTGGCGAAATTCGTAACGTGGACGCTCGTTGCCGCGCTACTGTTGGCGAAGTAGGTAATTCCGATCACGCCAATATCGAGCTTGGTAAGGCAGGTCGCGCACGTTGGCTTGGTCGTAGACCAATCACCCGAGGCGAATCCATGAACCCTGTGGACCATCCACATGGTGGTCGCACCCGTGGTGGTAAGCCACCAGTTTCTCCATGGGGCAAGGGCGAGGTTCGTACACGTCGTCCAAAGAAGGCTTCGAACAAGATGATTGTTCGTCGTCGCCCGAATGGTAAGAACCGCAAGTAAGGGAGTGTCGAATAGATGACTCGTAGCATCAAGAAGGGCCCTTTCGTCGACGCCCACTTGCAGAAGAAAGTCGACGAGCAAAACGACAAGGGTACGCACAATGTCATTAAGACTTGGTCGCGTCGTTCGATGATCACTCCTGATTTCATTGGACACACCTTTGCCGTACATGATGGCCGCAAGCATGTGCCGGTATTCGTTACCGAAGCCATGGTTGGTCATAAGCTCGGTGAGTTCGCCCCGACCAAGACCTTTAAGGGTCATGTGAAGGACGACAAAAAGGCACGCCGCTAAAGGAGAGTTAGGACACATGGAAGCTAAAGCAATTGCTCGTCACGTTCGCGTGACGCCGCGCAAGGCTCGCCGCATGGTCGACCTCATCCGAGGCAAGCGTGCAAGCGAAGCTATTACCATTTTGAAGTTTGCTCCTCAGGACGCATCATTGCCGGTGCGCAAGGTTCTTGAAAGCGCGATTGCTAACGCTCGCGTTAAGGCTGAAAAAGCCGGTGAACCATTCCGTGAGCAGGACTTGGTCATCAAGGAAACCTATGTGGACGAGGGTGTAACGCTTAAGCGTTTCCGTGCTCGTGCACAGGGTCGCGCTGCGCGCATTAACAAGCGCACAAGCCATATCACTGTTATCGTCTCGCTTAAGGAAGGAGCCCGCTAAAGATGGGTCAGAAGATCAATCCTTTCGGCTATCGCCTGGGCATCACCGAGAATCATCGCTCTAAGTGGTTCTCTGACTCCAACAAAGCTGGCGAGCGTTATCGTGACTTCGTCCTTGAGGATGACAAGATTCGCAAGGAAATGAGCCATGACCTCGAGCGTGCTGGCGTATCTCGTATCGTTATCGAGCGCACTCGTGATCGCGTTCGTGTAGATATTCACACTGCTCGTCCGGGTATTATCATCGGTCGTCGTGGCGCTGAAGCTGAGCGCGTTCGCGCAAAGCTCGAGAAGCTCACAGGCAAGCAAGTACAGCTCAACATCTTCGAAGTGAAGAACGCTGCACTTGACGCTCAGTTGGTTGCTCAGGGAATTGCGGAGCAGTTGACAAACCGTGTTACATTCCGTCGTGCTATGCGTAAGGCACAGCAAGATGCAATGCGTGCAGGTGCCAAGGGTATCCGTATCAAGCTCTCCGGTCGCCTTGGTGGTGCCGAAATGAGCCGCTCTGAGTTCTATCGCGAGGGTCGCGTTCCACTGCAGACCCTTCGTGCCTTGATTGATTACGGCTTCTTTGAAGCTAAGACCACATACGGTCGTATCGGCGTAAAGGTCTGGATCTACAAGGGTGATATGACCGAGCGTGAGTTCGAAGAGCAGCAGGCTCAGCAGGGTAAGCGTGAAGGTCGTCGTGGTGGCGATCGTCGTCCACGTCGTGGCGCACGTCCTGCTAACCAGCAGAAGGCTGCTGAAGCACAGGCTGAAAAGCCAGCTGAAGCTGCAGCTGCTGAAGCTCCTGCCGCAACGGAAACGAAGGAGTGAGCAGATGCTTATCCCAAAGAGGACTAAATATCGTAAGCAGCACCGTCCTACCCGTAGCGGCATGTCTAAGGGTGGCACCGAGATCGCTTTCGGCGATTTTGGTATTCAGGCGCTGGCTCCGGCTTACATCACTAACCGACAGATCGAGGCAGCTCGTATCGCAATGACTCGCTACATTAAGCGTGGCGGTCGTGTGTGGATTACGATCTTCCCAGATCGTCCATTAACCAAGCACCCGCTTGGTGCGCGAATGGGTTCCGGTAAGGGTGCTCCAGAATTCTGGATTGCCAACATCCACCCAGGACGCGTAATGTTCGAGATCGGTGGTGTTTCTGAGGACATCGCTCGCGAGGCTTTGCGCCGCGCTATCGATAAGCTCCCAATGAAATGCCGTGTTATTGCGCGTGAAGGCGGTGACATCTGATGCCAGTCGGAACTGCAGACTACACCATCAAGAATTTGAACGAGAAGACAAATGCTGAGATCGAAGGCTTCTTGAAGAAGTCTAAGGAAGAGCTATTTAACTTGCGCTTCCAGGCAGCAACTGGTCAACTCGAAAACAGCGCTCGCCTCAAGGCGGTCAAGCACGACATTGCCAGGATGTATACTATCCTGCGTGAGCGTGAACTCGGCATCAGCCAAGAGCCTGGCGCCACTGAGGTCAAGGAGAAGTAAGCATGGCTGAGAACCAAGAGCGCAACTTCCGCAAGGTTCGTCGCGGCTACGTCGTGTCCGAGGCCATGGACAAGACAATCGCCGTTGAGCTGGAGCAGCGTTCGACACACCCGCTTTACGGTAAAGTCGTTCGCTCCACCCGCAAGGTCAAAGCCCATGATGAACACAATGAGGCACATATTGGCGACCTCGTGAGTATTATGGAAACTCGGCCACTGAGCAAGACCAAGCGTTGGCGTCTCGACTCGATTATCGAGCGCGCCAAGTAAACAAGTTCGGCAAGGCTCCGCGCTTCACCTGTGTCTGCTAATGTGTAGACACAGGTGAGTGGGGAGAACCAGCTCGGCTAAGGAGAATCAATGATTCAGCAGGAAACGCGGCTTCATGTCGCCGACAACACGGGTGCTAAGGAGTTACTTGCCATCCGCGTGCTCGGTGGATCGAAGCGACGCTATGCCGGCATCGGCGACATCATCGTCGCCTCCGTCAAGGACGCGATCCCTGGCGGGTCGGTCAAGAAAGGCGACGTAGTTAAGGCTGTCGTCGTCCGTACTGTCAAGGAACATCGCCGTGTCGATGGTTCCTATATTAAGTTCGATGAGAACGCCGCCGTAATTCTCGGCTCCGGTCGTGAACCAAAAGGCACTCGTATCTTCGGACCAGTCGGTCGTGAATTGCGTGATCAGCGCTTCATGAAGATTGTGTCCCTTGCTCCGGAGGTGATCTGATATGGTAGCCAAGATTAAGTCCGGCGACCAGGTGAAGGTCATTCGCGGCAAGGATCGCGGTAAGGAAGGCAAAGTAGTTCGTGTACTAGCCGATGACCGTTTGATTGTAGAAGGCGTTCAGATCGTTAAGAAGCACGTTCGCGCCACCCAGCAGGGTCAGCAGGCGGGCATTGTCTCGGTTGAGGCTCCAATCCATCGCTCTAATGTGATGGTTATTGATCCAGAGACCAAGCAGCCTACACGCGTTGGCGTGATTGTTAAGCAAGAGGCTCGTGACGGCAAGGTTAAGACCGTGCGCGTGCGTGTCGCCAAGAAGTCCGGAAAGGAGCTGGCATGACCGATACTACAGTTGAGTTGCCGGCAACTCCGCGCTTAAAGCAACAATACAAGGATGAAATCGTACCAGCCTTGGAGAAAGAATTCGGCCACACTAATCCTATGCAGGTGGCTCGCGTGCAGAAGGTTGTCGTCTCTATGGGTGTCGGCGCTGCAGCTCGTGATTCTAAGCTCATTGAAGGTGCGATTAAGGATCTCACTTTGATTGCCGGCCAGAAGCCAAAGGTAACTAAGGCAAAGAAGTCTGTCGCTCAGTTCCATTTGCGCGAAGGTCAGGCTATCGGTGCTTACGTAACTCTTCGTGGCGATCGTATGTGGGAATTCTTGGATCGTTTGCTCACTCTGGCTTTGCCTCGTATCCGCGATTTCCGTGGTATCAATGGCAACCAGTTTGACGGTCAGGGTAATTACAACTTTGGTCTTACGGAACAGTCTATGTTCCATGAGATTGATCCTGACTCGATTGATCATCAGCGTGGTATGGACATCACCGTGGTGACTACCACCAAGGACGATGTGGAGGCCAAGTCTTTGCTTAAGCACCTCGGTTTCCCATTCAAGGAGAACTGAAATGGCAAAAACCGCTCTGAAAAACAAGGCGGCCGCCAAGCCGAAGTTCAAGGTACGCGCTTATACGCGTTGCCAGGTTTGTGGTCGTCCTCACTCCGTGTATCGCAAGTTCGGTCTGTGCCGCATCTGCCTTCGTGAGAAGGCTCATCGCGGTGAGTTGCCGGGTGTTACGAAGTCCAGTTGGTAAATATCGACGCTGAAGGTCCACTGCTTGAAGACAAAGTTCTCATATAGAGGCGGTGGAAACCACGGCGAGAAAGGGCGTTAGCCCACATGACAATGACAGATCCAATCGCAGACATGTTGACACGTCTGCGTAATGCGAGCGCGGCAAAGCACGATACCGTGGAAATGCCGTACTCCAAATTCAAGGCGAATATCGCCGAGATTCTGAAGCACGAAGGCTATATTAAGGACTTCGCTGCTAAGGAAGCTAAGGTTGGACAGACGTTGGAAATTACGTTGAAGTATGGCTCCAATGGCCAGCGTTCTATCCAAGGCATCAAGCGCATTTCTAAGCCAGGCTTGCGTCGTTACGCAAAGTCTGATGCTTTGCCAATGCCTCTTGGTGGTCTCGGTATTGCTATTATCTCGACCAGCTCGGGATTGTTGACTCAGAAGGAATGCCTCGATCGAGGCATTGGCGGCGAAATCGTCGCCTACGTATGGTGAGAAAGGAGAGCTGAAGATGGCATCGCATATTGGTAAGCTCCCCGTCGACATTCCTGCAGGCGTGGAAGTAAAGATTGAAGGTCAGTCCTTCAGCGTCAAAGGCGCTAAGGGTTCTGATTCTTATGAAATTCCAGAGGGAATCACCGCAGCAGTCGCTGACAATCAGATTGTTCTGACTCCAGTTGACGATTTGCGTCCAACTCGTGCAAAGCATGGTTTGGCTCGCGCAATTGTTGCTTCTATGGTGAAGGGTGTACATGAAGGCTACACCAAGACTTTGGATATTGTCGGTACCGGTTATCGTGCAGTGATGAAGGGCAAGGGCATTGAGTTCTCGCTCGGTTATTCTCACACTATTACCGTTCAACCACCGGCAGGTATTGAGTTCGAGTTGCCAAATCCTAACCAGGTAATCGTAAAGGGCACCGATAAGCAGACTGTTGGTCAGGTTGCTGCTAACATTCGTAAGCTTCGTGCTCCAGAACCTTACAAGGGTAAGGGTATTAAGTACACCGATGAACGTATCCTGCGCAAGGCTGGAAAGGCTGGTAAGTGATATGAGCGTTAAGATTTTCGGTAAGGGTACCAAAGTCGCACGTTTGCGTCGTCACGCCCGTCTTCGTAAGCACATTGCCGGCACATCTGAACGTCCTCGTTTAGTTGTTTCCCGTTCTAACCGTCATATGGTTGCTCAGATTGTGGATGATACCAAGGGAATTACTTTGGTAAGTGCTTCCACTTTGACTGCTGACTTCGCTGGTTTCACTGGCACGAAGACTGAAGCTGCAACCAAGGTTGGCGAATTAGTAGCGGCTAAGGCGAAGGAAGCGGGTATCACCGCTGTAGTCTTCGACCGTGGCGGTAACAAATATCATGGTCGCGTCGCAGCAGTGGCTGAAGGCGCCCGTCAGGGAGGTCTGGCACTGTGAGCGACAACGAAAAGGAAACCCAAGTGGCTGAAGAAACTCAGAACACTCAGGCATCCGCTGAGGAGCGTAACGATGATCGTCGTTCTCGCCGTAACAAGGGCGAGGGTAAACGCGGCGAACGTCGTAATCGTCGTGAAGAAAACCGTGGCGAAGAGCTTCTGGATCGCGTAGTTACTATTAACCGTGTTTCCAAGACCCACAAGGGTGGTCGTACCTTTAGCTTTGCAGCACTTGTTGTTGTTGGCGACGGTAAGGGCACTGTTGGTGTTGGTTACGGCAAGTCTCGCGAAGTTCCAGCTGCTATTGCTAAGGGTCAGCTTGACGCTAAGAAGCATATGTTCACTGTTCCACGCATTCGTGGCACCGTCACTCATCCAGTGCTCGGTCACGATGCTGCTGGTACTGTGTTGCTCCGTCCAGCTGCTCCAGGTACTGGTGTAATTGCTGGTGGTGCTGTACGCGCTGTTATGGAATGCGCCGGCATCACGGACATCCTCACCAAGTCCATGGGCTCTGCAACTGCTGTAAACGTAGTGCGTGCTACTGTGGACGCTTTGAAGAAGCTCGAAGAGCCAGAAGAGATTTCTGCTCGTCGTGGTCTTTCTCTTGAGGAAGTCGCTCCTGATGCTTTGCTCCGTGAGCGTGCTGCTGGCATTGCCGAAGCTCGCAAGGCTCGCGAAGAAGCTCAGGCCGCCAAGGCATCTGAAGCAAAGGATGGTGAGTGATGTCAAATTTGAAGATCACTCTGGTGCATGGTTTAGTTCATACAACTGAGCGCCAGCGCGCGAATGTTCATACGCTCGGCCTTCATAAGATTGGTCACAGCGTAGTTCGCGAGGACACCCCCGTCAATCGTGGCTTGGTTATGGCCGTTCGTCACTTGGTGAGCGTCGAGGAGGTCGACTGATTATGGCTAACGAAGAACCAATGCTGCATATGCACACGTTGCGTCCAGCTCCAGGAGCTAAGAAGGATCGCATCCGTGTAGGTCGTGGTGAAGGCTCTAAGGGTAAGACCTCAGGTCGTGGTGATAAGGGCACCAAGAAGCGTTATCAGGTTCGTCCTGGCTTCGAAGGTGGTCAGCTCCCACTGTACATGCGCTTGCCTAAGTTGCGTGGCTTCAAGAGTCCTTTCAAGAAGGAATTCCAAGTCGTCAACGTTGCAGATCTTGCTGACCTTTTCCCAAAGGGTGGCGAGGTTACTGTAGCTGACCTTATTACTAAGGGCGCTGTACGTGATGGCTATCCTGTAAAGGTTCTTGGCGATGGTGAATTGACTGTTGCTTTGACTCTTAAGGGTATGAAGGCTTCTGCTTCTGCTAAGGCAAAGGTTGAGGCTGCCGGCGGCTCCATCAGCGAAGAGTAGTTAAAGGCTACTTAAAGCTTGATGCAGTTATAAATCTGTGATAGTCCCTCTAGCATTGTCTAGAGGGACTATTTTTATCACCAAAACTCACCAATAACCTATTTCAGTAGGTACCGTGGGTTAAACTATCGTCTCAGAGTTTGTTTTTTGCACTGTTGCGCCTAGGAGTGCGCGAAAAAAGGGAGGAAGACCCAGGTGAAAACGTTAATCCAGGCCTTCAGGACGAAGGAGTTGAGGAACAAGATCCTCTTCGTCTTCGCTATGATAATTATTTATCGTATTGGTTCATTTATTCCGATTCCGGGTGTGGACTATAAAGTTGTGCACGCTTGCACTGTTAAATTAGCTTCATCGAGCGAGAACTTTATTGGGTTAGTTAACTTGTTCTCAGGTGGCTCGCTGTTGCAGCTTTCTATTTTTGCTTTGGGTGTTATGCCTTACATCACTGCTTCCATTGTGATTCAGCTTTTGCGCGTGGTCATTCCTCGCTTCGAAGCTCTTCATAAGGAAGGTCAGTCTGGAGAAACAAAGCTTACGCAGTACACGCGTTACCTAACTATTGGATTGGCAATTTTGCAATCTACTACGATTTTGGTAACAGCACGTACGGGTGCTTTGTTTAATTATCAGTGCGGAAATAATATTATTCCAGACGGAAGCATGTGGAGCCTTATTGTCATGGTTTTGATCATGACTGGCGGCACTGGTCTTATTATGTGGATGGCAGAACTCATTACCGATAAGGGTATCGGTCAAGGCATGTCTGTCTTAATCTTTATGTCTATTTGCTCTGGCTTCTTGCCAAAGCTTTGGGAGATTGGTTGGGGAACCAACGGTTCTAATGGCGATTGGAATAAGTTCGCTATTGTTGGTGGCGTTTTGATTGTTATCCTCATATTTGTTGACTTTGTTGAGCTTGCTCAGCGTCGTATTCCTGTGCAGTATACGCGTCGCATGATTGGCCGAAAAATGTATGGCGGCTCTTCGACTTATTTGCCATTAAAGGTAAATATGAGTGGTGTTATTCCACCAATCTTTGCTTCGTCAATTCTTGCTGTTCCTACCCTTATTGCTCAGTTTGGAGATAAGAGCAAGGCTTGGGTGAATTGGATTGAAGCTAATTTGGCTAATTCCACTTCTGCTTGGTATATTGCGTTTTACACAATAATGATTGTGTTCTTCTGCTTCTTCTACACAGAGATTACTTTTAATCCTGATGAGACTGCAGATAACATGAAAGAGTATGGTGGCTTCATACCAGGCATTCGCGCTGGTAGTGCTACAAGTCATTATCTTAGCTATGTTATGAATAGGTTGAATACTGTCGGTGCTATTTATTTGCTCTTTGTTGCATTGATTCCTACCGTTTTGATTATGGCTTTGCATTTGAATACAAAATTGCCATTTGGTGGTACAACAATTTTGATTATTGCTGGCGTTGGTTTGGATACGTTGCGTCAAGCAAAGGCTCAGACTGAACAATTCCAGTATGCTGGTTTCTTGTTCAAGCATGATGAGCAAAAGCAAGTATCTAAGTAACTACAGTTAGCGAGCTAAGGAGATGAATATGCGATTACTAATTATGGGTCCACAGGGCGTTGGAAAAGGCACTCAGGCCGCTTTGTTAAGTGAGCATTATGGCATTCCAGCGATTTCTACTGGTGATATTTTCCGTTATAACCTTAAGAATCATACTGAGCTTGGAAAACAGGTTCAGGGATATCTTGACAAGGGCGAGTTGGTTCCAGATGAGCTGACTAACAGCATTGTTAAGGATCGTCTTGCTCAGGACGATGCAAAGAGCGGCTGGATTCTCGACGGTTATCCTCGCAACGCTTCTCAGGTTCAAGCTTTGGATCGTATGTTGGAAGAGCTTGGCACTCCTCTCGATCACGTTGTGGCTCTCGAGGCTGAGCGCGATGTTTTGCTCGAACGCATGCAAAAGCGTGCAGTGGAGCAAGGTCGTTCTGACGATACTCCAGAAGTAATTGCTAAGCGTTTAGAAACGTATGAGAAGGAAACAGCTCCATTGCTTGATATCTATGATAGCCGCGGTCAGTTGGTTGAAGTAGATGGCGTTGGAGATATTAAGGAAATCAATAATCGCATTGTTGAATCACTTAATTAAGTAGTGCGTTTTTAAATTTAAAAAGTAAAATGCGTTCTGTTCGACACGCCGAGTGTTGAATGGGACGCATTTACTGTATTATAAAAGATTGGCGTGTCTTCGGATGCGCAAAGTAGTATGCCCAAGGAACGGAACGAGGCTCATGGCAAAAGACGGTGTGATTGAAGTCGAAGGCACGGTAGTAGAAGCACTACCAAATGCGATGTTTCGCGTTCAGCTTGAGAATGAGCACATTGTTTTAGCTACGATTTCTGGTAAGATGCGTAAAAATTATATTCGCATTCTTCCTCAAGATCGTGTAGTGCTAGAAATGAGCCCTTACGATCTAAATCGTGGGCGTATTACGTACCGTTATAAGTAAGGTACAAGCAAAGGAAAACCATGAAGGTCAGCCCTAGCGTGAAGAGGATCTGCGAAAACTGCCGCGTGATCCGCCGTCACGGCCGCGTCATGGTGATCTGCATTAACCCACGTCATAAGCAGCGTCAGGGCTGAGCAGATTTCCATCGCGGAATACAAAGAATAAGGCGCTAAGTCACAGCCTAAGCTGAACCCTGGGTGCGCAGGCCCAGGCCGCACTTAATTTCTATTAGTGCGGAAGACTTGGTGCACGACCTGCGTAACAGTAAAGGAATTACAATGGCACGTCTTGCCGGAGTAGATATTCCCAATGAGAAGCGCATTGAGATTGCCCTCACCTACATTTTTGGTGTTGGTCGTACTCGCGCTAAGGAAACGCTTGCCGCGACCGGTGTTAATCCGGACACTCGCGTCAAGGATCTTACGGATGAACAGCTGATCACCTTGCGTGATTATCTTGAGGCCAATTACAAGATTGAAGGCGATTTGCGTCGTGAGATTGACGCTGACATCCGTCGTAAGATTCAGATCAACTGCTATCAAGGCCAGCGTCATCGCAAGGGTCTTCCTGTGCGTGGTCAGCGTACTAAGACTAATGCTCGTACTCGCAAGGGTCCGAAGCGTACTGTCGCCGGGAAGAAGAAGGCCACCCGATAGTAGTCGGTGGTCGGCTCTAGGCCACGGATATATTTCCATCGTCTAGACATACCAACTCATTCGTCATTAGGAAACGAGGGTCAATGGCAGCTGCAAAGCAAGCCTCGCGCAAGCCGCGTCGCCGGGACCGCAAGTCGGTGCCGGTTGGGCAGGCGCATATTAAATCAACATTCAATAACACGATTATCTCCATTACCGATCCATCCGGTGCAGTCCTTTCTTGGGCTTCCGGCGGTGATGTCGGCTTTAAGGGTTCCCGTAAGTCGACTCCTTACGCTGCAGGTATGGCTGCTGAGTCTGCTGCACGCAAGGCAATGGAGCATGGCCTCAAGAAGGTCGACGTGTTTGTTAAGGGTCCAGGTTCCGGTCGTGAAACCGCTATCCGTTCCCTCCAGTCCGCGGGTCTCGAAGTTGGTTCTATTACCGACGTTACCCCACAAGCGCATAACGGCGTACGCCCACCAAAGCGTCGCCGCGTCTGAGCACTCTTACGAATCCATCCATCCAACCCGCTTATGGGCGGCGAGTGCACCACCGACCAGAAGCTGAAAGGATACCAAAGTGCTTATCGCACAGCGTCCGACACTTACCGAGGAATCACTGAATCCCCAGCGTTCTCGCTTTACTATTGAGCCGCTGGAACCAGGTTTTGGCTACACTCTCGGCAATTCGCTGCGTCGTACCTTGTTAAGCTCTATTCCAGGTGCTGCCGTTACTTCGGTTCGCATCTCTGGAGCTTTGCATGAGTTTACGACTCTGCCAGGTGTTGAAGAAGATGTCACTGAAATTCTGCTGAACATCAAGGGCATCGTGCTCACGAGTGAGTACGACGAGCCTGTAGTGATGTATTTGCGCAAGAATGGTAAAGGTGAGGCCACTGCTGGAGATATTACTCCTCCAGCCGGTGTTACTATTGCTAATCCTGACTTGCATATTGCTACACTCGCAGAAGATGGTGAACTTGAAATTGAGTTTACTGTTGAACGCGGTCGCGGTTACGTGCCAGCTCAGATGAACAAGCAGGAGAACAGCGAAATCGGCCGCATTCCTGTGGATTCGATCTACTCACCAGTTTTGAAGGTGAGCTATAAGGTCGAAGCTACCCGCGTGGAACAGCGCACGGACTTCGATAAGCTCATCCTGGATGTGGAAACCAAGCCAGCTATTACACCGCGTGATGCAGTTGCATCTGCAGGCTCGACTTTAGTTGAGCTTTTCGGTCTTTGCCGTGAGCTTAACGTTGATGCTGAAGGTGTTGAAGTTGGTCCAGCGCCAACTCATGATGAAGCTGATTCTCAGTTGGCTATACCGATTGAAGATATGAATTTTACTCAGCGTAGCTATAATTGCTTGAAGCGTGAGGGTATTCATACAGTCGGCGAACTGGTAGTTCACACTGAGCAGGATTTGCTCGATATTCGTAATTTCGGCATGAAATCCATCGATGAAGTTAAAGAGAAGTTGCAGGCAATGGGTCTGTCTTTGAAGGCTTCACCGATTGGCTTCGACGCCAATAATCTCGAAGGTGGCACTTTCTTCTCGCCTGAAGACGAGTAAGTTCCGCCTGCAATCGTCGTAACGTTCGGATGTTCGGGTTGATGCCCACCTGAACGATGCGACAATAAGGAGTAATAATGCCTACACCGAAACAAGGCCCTCGTCTGGCTTCTAGCCCGGCTCATGAGCGCCTGATGCTGGCCAATATGGCGACCAGTCTCTTCCAGCACGGTCGTATCGTAACGACGTTGCCAAAGGCAAAGCGTCTTCGTCCGCTTGCTGAGCGTTTGATTTCGTTCGCTAAGCGTGGCGATTTGCATTCGCGTCGTCGTGTGTTGCGTGTAATTCGCAACAAGTCCGTGGTTCACGTGCTTTTCACTCAGATTGCTGAGCAGATGAAGCAGCGTGAAGGTGGTTACACACGTATCGTGAAGATTGCTCCACGTCGTGGTGATACCGCTCCTCAGGCAATTATTGAGCTCGTAACTGAGCCAGTAAGCCCAAAGAAGGCTGTTGTGAAGGAAGCTGAAGCAGCTACCAAGGTTGCAGCTAAAGAAGAAGCTGCCGAGTAGTTTGCATTCCAGCTTTACGCATCGGTAAAGTGAATCTTAAAGCAAGCGTTTAATCGCTTCTTGAAGAATTGCTAAAACGAGTCGAGGATTTCCTCGGCTCGTTTTTTGTTTGTATTATTATTAAGTTATGCCGAATATTTTGGATCAAGTAAGAAGCGATTTTCGTACTTTTGCTCAAAGAAGTTTTAATTCTGTTGATGCTTTGATTTTGTGTGAGCTTTCATACATAAATATGCCAAAATCTATTCCGCTATATAACAGTGAGTCAAAAGTTATTTCGACTACGCCTATTTACGATCTGCTACGTTTTGAAGATTTTTCGTCGATGTTTTCTTCTGGAGTAGCTAAGGTTGATAAGTTTCGTCAAGAGTTACTTTTTGCAGTTGCAGCTAATCCGCGCTACAGAGGTATTAAAGTAGGCGAAATTCTTGAACGATTTGATAAATCGAATGCTCATGAATCTTGTGAACAGCAGTTTGCTGGTGTTACTTTTGACCTTAGTTCTTGTGAAGGAATTGATAATCCGAATACTATTGTTGTTGCTTTTAGAGGAACTGATAATACGCTTGTTGGGTGGAAAGAAGATTTTAATATGGCCTTTCGCTGCCCAATTCCAGCTCAGGAGTCAGCAGCAGAATATTTAATTTCTGTAACACAAAGATATAGTAAATATATTGCAAAAAAAGCTAGTTTATTACAAAAAATTTCCTCGTTTTTCGCAAAATCAACTAATTCGAAGCGTGACAATTGCGATAACAATAATAAGCGCGATAATAATAACAAGCGCAATAACAGCCCGAATATTATTGTCACAGGTCATTCAAAAGGTGGGAATATGGCGTCCTATGCTACTATGCGATTGGATGCGGAAAATGAAAAACTTGGCAATCTTGTATCTAAAATTTATTCAATGGATGGGCCGGGTTTTGCAAATGATGTAGTAGATACTAGCGTTTTTTCGTGCGTGGCAAGTCGAATAGAGAAAGTTGTGCCGCAATCTTCGATTATTGGGCTTCTTATGGATAATGGATTGCCATATAAAGTAGCTAGGGCTGATTCTGTTGGTTTAATGCAACATTTTGGCATGTATTGGCATGTTGAGGATGGTGATTTTGACTATCGAGATGAAGTTACTGTTCGCGCTGCTGCAATCGCAAAAGCTATGAATTCTTGGATGTTTGATTTGCCTGTTGAGGAACGAAAACGCAGGATTGATAGTGTGTATAACGTTTTGTCGAGTTTAGGTTATCCTACTTTTGATTTATTGGGTTCTCATTGGTCTGAGCTTGTGCCAAAATTACTTGGAATGGCAACGCACTTGGATGCGAAGTCTTATGAGCTTATACGCGGAATTATTGCTGCTGTTGCTGGCGTAGGCGTGAAGTAACTGTGGTGAAGCAAGCTTTATGAGTAACTGTAGATGGAAAGTAATACTAAGCGTAAGCAACTGTAAACGGAATTTAATTGCGGAATTATTTAGTTACGACGAATGGAAGGTTTTTTAAATGCGACTTCGCTTAGATTTAGCGTATGATGGCGGCGGATTTTACGGTTGGGCTAAGCAGCCGGTTTTGCGCACTGTTCAAGGTGATATTGAAGCAGCATTGCATATGGTTTTGCACGTTCCGAAAAATGATCCTACTGAATCGTTGCGTCTTACTGTTGCTGGTCGTACGGATACGGGCGTGCATGCATCGCATCAGGTTTGTCATCTTGATGTTTGTGAAGAAACTTTATTGCGATGCGTAGGTCATACCGGATTGGACGGTGTTTGCGCGCTCGAGTACAGGCTTAAGCATGTTTTGCCACAAGATATTTCGTTGCATAAGGTTAGCGTTGCGCCCATTGGTTTTGATGCACGCTTTTCTGCGTTAGAGCGCACGTATGTGTATCGTATTTGCGACGCTTCTGATTATTGTGATTATGACCCTCGTATGCGCGGTTTTGTTTTGAAACTTGATGATGTTTTGGATGTTGATGCAATGAACCAGGCTGCGAGGCTTATGATTGGCCTTCACGATTTTGGATCTTTTGCGCGCCCTAATCCTGGAGGCACTACTATTCGCGATGTAAAAAGTGTCTGTTGGGAACGCGTGGGAACGCGTGCTAATGACGTGCGCGTTAAGCTTAAAACTGGATGCGTGCCGCCTGTTGAGCAGGGTTTGCTTGAATTTACTATTGTCGCTGATGCTTTTGCGCACAATATGGTGCGTTCTCTTGTGCAAGCTTGTGTGCAAATTGGTTGTGGGAAGCGTTCTTTTGATTGGTTTGAGGAAAAGATCAATGTTCCTCTTCGTGAAGGCTCGACGGGTCCAATTGATCCTCATGGATTGACATTGGAATATGTAGCTTATCCTCCTGATGAGGAGCTTGCTTCTCGCGCTGAAAAAATTCGCGCTCGCCGTGATTCTGCTGAGTTATAGCGTTTCAACTCGCCATAAATTTATATTCGCGCCATGGTTTACAATTGAAAAGTTGCGTTTGCGCGCGATTTTGTTGCGCGAATCGTAAGTGGATGAATGTCCGAGCGGTCTAAGGAGCACGCCTCGAAAGCGTGTGAGGGTAAAATCCTCCGCGAGTTCGAATCTCGCTTCATCCGCGAATAGGGTTTCTAGCAAATCGCTAGAAGCCCTTTTTTCATGCCGAAAACCCTTGATATATCAACGTTTTTGGCTTGTTCTCAGTGTTTTTCTGTTTTGCATTTTGTATCATTAAGTACCATTATTTTTGATTATAAGCAGGGTGTATAAAGGGGTGAATATCTGATGCAAGAATTATATTGAAGGTAGTTTTATTTATCATGGGACGAAGCAAGGGACAACACTCATGGCTAGAAAAAGCGCCTTTGGTCAGATTAAAACCCCTTCATGGTGGAAGAAAAAGCATAAGCCTAGTGAGCATTATTATGAGGTTTCGTATTTAACACCTATCGAAGAACTCGACAAATGGCCTAATTCTGCAAAGCGACAGTATAAGCCGAATGGTGCTAGGACATTGCAAGAGGCACAAGATTGGCTTTCTTCAGAGGAAAAGTTGGTTCATAGTGGCGAATGGTTGCCGGTAAAAGAGCGTGAGGTAAGACGCGAGCGCAATAGTATTCTGTTTAGTGAGTATGCGACTAGTTTTGTTGAGGGTAATGAGAGGCTTGGTAAGTCTACTAAGAACAAGTATTTTGAATTATTGGATAATCATTTATTGCCTTTCTTTGGTGGTATTCAAGTAAGGGCTATTACTTACATAAATGTTAAGAATTGGTTTGATGGTGAGCCTGATAATACGGCTCGTGTGAACGCTTATAAACTGTTATCTGAGATTATGGGTTCGGCTGCTAATGATGCGCTTGATGATGAGGGTAATACGCTTATTGATAAAAGCCCGTGCCGTTTGAAGGATGTTGCACGTCCTAAAAAGAGGCATGAAACGGTAGTTCCTACAGTTGAGCAGATTAGAGAGCTTGTTTCTTACATGCCTGAGCGTCTTGGGTTGATTGAGTGGGTTGCTTTTGGTTTGGGGTTTCGTATAGGTGAGATATTGGCATTACAGAGGCGTGATATTGAATTGAATGATGAAGTGGGTGCGTCTGTTATTCATGTGCGCCATTCGTTGAAAGATGAGAAAGATGAGCGCGGCAAAACAGTAGTAGTAATGGGTAGTACCAAGACTAAGAGCAGTGAAGCTAGTGTTATCATTCCTGAATCATTAAAACCATTGTTTGAAAAGCAATTAAAAGAGTATACGAGTAAAGAGGCGGACGCGTTCATATTTACTACGGAGAACAACAATAATTTTATAAGGCCGTCTAATTTTCGTTGTAGATACCACAACCCGGCTCGTAAGCAAGTAGCAGGCTTGGAAGAGTATTGGCCTCATGATGGCCGCCACGCTCGTGTTATTACCATGCTCGAAAGTGGTGAATCATTGAATGTTGTTGCTAAACAAGTACGCCATTCTGATGCTCGTACAACAGCACGTTTTTATGCAGACTCAACAACAAGAGGCGCACTCGAAAAAGCAAGCGAGAAAATAAGCGAACAATTAAGTGAAGGATTAAACTCAGAGCCTATAAAAACAGCTTCTAGCAAGAGCGTAAAGAGCATGGAGAGCGTGGAAAGCACGAAGCCTAACAGTAATGATAATGAGGCTGCTAATGGCTTATATGTGTTCCTCGTAAGCATGGAGATGAGCGCTCGCATTCAAGCATTAAGAGGCATGAGCAAAGAGCAAAGAAAACAAGCATTAGACTCACTATCAGACGGCATAAAAGAGGAAACAAAAGACGCTTTCATAAACTCAATCGAATAACCTAACACTCTAATACTCACACCAACACCCCCAACACCCCAACCGTTGGAAACATTAGGGTTTCATTACACCCCACACTTTCCCCACTACCCCCAACAATCTCATAAACCGCACGTTTTGCGCTCGCAAACGGTACGAGGGTAGTGGCTTTTATTGGCGTATTGTTACGAATAGCTTTTTGTTACGATAAGGGTGTTACGAATAGAGGACGAAGGGAGATATTAGACCTATCGCCGGGGTGGCTTTCCATGAGGGGGTGGGGGTATACCCCCTATATGCATTGTTTTCGTGCCATATTCGACGTTTATTCAATGGCTTACTACTTTGCATACTACTAGCTATTGTTTGCGTGCGTATGGGCTGATTTTACTAGGGTTTGGGCATGATAGTAGTCGCATTTTATGTTGTGGCACATGCTTAATAATGTTCAATAATCTAGTGTGTGCCAAATCTTTTGAACATGGCGCGCATTTGAGAGAGTTAGGCAGCGCTTTTTGCGAGCGCCACAGCAATACCCTTTCCCCCCGTCTTGTAATGGTGGCGTGTGGGTTTGATGCTGTGTGATATGTTAGCGCGTGTATGGCCATTATAGGCTGCATGTTCAAGGCATTATTTACGGTTGTCACCATGTTTGCGAGCGCAGTTTTATATAAAAAATCGCTAATTTGTGGATAACTATTTAGGTTCGAACTTAATTTTTCAAGAAATGGCTATTTTAAGCCGTTTTGTCGGTGTGTTGTAACGTCTTTTTTGTGAAACGACACACTTAATTACTATAGTTATTGGCAATTATCGCGAATTAAATCGAATAGAAATTGTTCGTTCTGAAAAGTCTCTTCATAGAGTAGAACGCTTGTACTATAATCTACATTTAGTGGCAAAAAGAGCCACACCCTACTACATAGCGTGGCGGCAACCACACTATAGGGTGCAGCTCTTCCATACCACCTTGACGCCCAAATGGGTGTCATGAAACATAACAATTGAAACCTGATGTGAAGCGTCTTAAACATTGCAAAATCAAGGCGTTTCACTTTTGGGTTTCATAATTCCACCCCCAAATGGTGGGGTAGAAAGGGGGTGCCAACATGGGCACCGTAAGTAAATTATATGTAGGTCACACTACATCTACGACCCCATTGAGCGTGTCTGTAGTAACCGCAATGGAAATGCTAGGCTACAAAGACCGTAGAAGCGTGCTCAAATTAGTCTACCAAGGGAAGTTAAAAGCCTCTAGGCCAACGGGACGAAAAATCTTAATCGACTATGACAGTCTCGTTAAGTTGGTAAAGGGGGAAGAAAAATGAAAGAGACCCCCTTCATCGCAAACAATATCGAAGGGGGTCGGGACAACAGTTCCAATTATACCCCTTCACCATGCGAATACAACTTTGCAAAAATGACTACAGAACAGCAACTAGACTGCTTTACTGATGGCATCGCGCGCGCAATTTATGAGCCATTCAATTTAGCTATAGGCTCCGACGTGGAAAGACGCTGTAGAATGTTTGCGCTCGCAGCCATATCATCGGTTACGGAAGGCTGTAGAAAACCTGTAATATCTGCTAAAGGCTCGGACGTTGACGCGCTCGCAGGCATTATTATTCTTGCCATGGCGTGCCCTAGCGCGATAGTTACTATAGATTTTAGCGGCAAAATACAAAATGGTGCTATAAGACTTAATACGCCTGATAGCATGTCTAGGTTTGGCGAAATCGTCTGTTTGCCAATGTCAAGAGCATGGTTTCTTGAAAACAGTCCACGCCAGCACGCTGCTAAACTACGTGAACACTTGTATGAAATCGCGCCATTACATAATGAAAGTTCACCAGAGCAAATACTTGCAGAATGTGAGAAAGACTGTTGGCGTAATCTAATGAAGACTCAAGGCATGGAGGTGACTAAATGATTACCCCTGTTTTTGACCTTAGGCCATTAGGCGTGAAGCCTTTTGAAAGCGAGCAAGAGTTTTTAGACTCTAGTAGTACTATTAAAAATCTTTATCAGTACGCTAGAGCGTGCAGAACGTCGCCGCACGCCGCATTGGTTTGTACTTTAGCTAGTGTTTGCGCAGAAATACCGCCTAACATTGTTGTGCCTTCGTTTACGGGTGATAGTCCAGCTAGCCTGAATTTTGCTGCTATTACGATAGCGCAATCTGGTGGCGGTAAGGGTTTGGCTATGACCGTGGCTAAAACGCTCGTTCCATTACCTGATACTGTTTGGGTTGGCCAAACAGCGTCGGGGGAAGCTATACCGAGCGTGTATGTTCACTACGAAGAAGATGAGACATATACTCGCAATGGTGACGATAAAGAAAAATGCGAGCGCAAAAAACCGCGTCTCAAGTATAAAACTCAAAACGCGTTTTTTGATATTAGAGAGGTTCGAGAGTTTGCAGGCAATGCAAGCCGTGTTGGCTCTACTATTGTGCCAGTGCTTGTTAACTTGCTTGATGGCACGTCTAAGATAGGTTGTACTACCAAGAGCGAGAGTAACACGTTACAAGTGCCAGAGTACGGGTATCGTGCCGTAATCGTCATTGGTGTGCAGCCGGCCAATATACGTGATATTACCAGTCACGGTGGCACGGGTTTGCCACAACGGTGCTTATGGACTGATGTGCTAGACTCTAATGCGCCTGATAGAAGGCCTGAGAAAATAGCGCCTGAACAATGGTTATCTTTTGACCACACATTATTCAAGCAATATGCCGCCTCGGAGATGGACTTAAATAGTCTACTAAGGTCGGGGAAGCCTGAAACAACGCTAGTAATGGAAAGCGGGCAATACAGTTATAAGCTGCATGAGCTTAACTATCCTGAAGGCGTTTATGTGGCTGTAGATGAAAATGCAAAGCAAAGGCTTAAGGGTGAGAATGTTTCGCATACTCAATTACTTGTGCTGAAGCTAGCAGGCCTTATAGCCTTATTCTTGCAAGAGGATAAATCAAACCTATTGAATGTGACAGCTAAAAACATTCAGCAAGCTGAATGGCTCGTTCGCCAAAGTATTACAACATTGCAAAATGGGTTAAATACCTACGTGCAAACTAAAAACGCTGAAACATACAAGCAAGAATATGAAGCCAAAGGCGACGAAAACAAGGAAGGCATAATCAACAATGTTGAAAGGTCAATAATAAGAAAACTAGAAAAGAGCAACGGTCAAGGCGAAACAAAAGGCGGATTAACAAGATGCCTAGACCAACCAGTAAGACCGGCGCTCGATGATGCGCTCGCAGATTTAATAAAAGCTAAGCGTGTACGATTAAAAGAAAAAAGATATTACCTAACAAAATAAAAAGGTAACAGGAAATAGCAGCCAAACACGAACGCACAAAGCCAAAGTGTTTGGCTGCACTCATATAAACACAACACACACAACATTGCGAGCGCAACAATACAAAAATAAAAAACGTTGGGGACAGTGGGGTTCACGTGTGGGGAAGCACAAACCCTAATATTTCCAACACGTTGGTGCGTTGGTGGCGTTGGGGTACACAAAAAAGAAAACACACACAACCACAACCGCACGTTTTGCGCTCGCAAACAGTACGAGGGTGCGTCATGTAGTGGCTTTATCTCGTGTGCTGATACTTGATACTTAAGAGCCTTAACATATGAGCATATAAATTAGCGTGGTAAGGCTGTATAATGGCCATTACAAGCGCTTATAGCAGGTGTTACGAATGGTATTATTTAGCGTTTTGAAGCATTAAAAAATATTATAAACGGGGTGTTTAGCAGGGTGAAGCACTTTCATAAAGTCGCAAACCCAATGTTTAGTAAGGCTAATAAGGTGTTATGTCGGAATCTCGCTTCATCCGCGAATTAACCAAGCCTAAAGCATGTAAAATTGCTTTAGGCTTTTTAATTCGCCGAACTTCGTAAGCGATCGTAATCCGTGCGAACTTTCTCTCGCGTTTGAAGTCGAGTCCTATTTTGTGTGTAAAGGGAATGCCCTATAGGCTAAAAGCCCCAAGGTTAAGTTTTACTTCAAAATAAGCTTCGTATCAGTAGGATACCCAAGTTCATAAGCTCTTAGCAGTCTAGATGTGATTAATTGCACAGTTGCATTTTTAAGAGTTTGTTGAGCGCGTATTACAGAATCGTTATCATCGCTTTTTGTAGTAACGTTATTCTCGGATGCATTATTATTTTTTGACGTAATAGTTATTATTTGATTAAAAGCAGCTAGCTCTTCTCTAGCGCAATCCATATAAGCTATAGCGGTAATCGACAGATCTTTTCCGCTTGCTGAATCATGTGTTTTTCCGCTTTCTAACGCCTCTTGAGGAATATCGTAAGCTTTTTTGCGCAAGTCTGTTCCTTCTCCTGCAACTCGCATAAGAGTTTGAGCGTTTGTCGACGCCATATCGCTGTATTCCAATGTTATATTTTGCTCTTTTCTCGCTGCTAGTGTTTGTAAAATAAAAGCAAGTTTGTCTTCAGCTTCTGCAGCTTGAGCTAAGGGTTGATGTGTCCATTTGAAGTTTTTGTAATGATTTATTACTTCTATAAGATTCGCGTATGAATCGTGCTCCATTTGTTGCGCTGTTGTAGTTTTTGTATTTTCTGAGCTTTCGTTTCCTCTTTTATTGCTTACATTATTTGAATTTTCGTTACTATTTTTCTTCGAAAGCATTTCCCATTGAGCTTGCGTGCTGTATATAATGCTTTCACTTAATCTTCCTGGGCATTGCTGAGCGACAGTTTTCCAATATTTTGCTGCGGTTTCAAAATTCTTAATGGATGTGTTGTTTTGGTTCTTTTTGATTTCACGCTGCTTTTTTTGCGCAAGTCTGTATGCTTTAGCACATGCATTTTCTGGAGCTGCTGTGTGAACTGTATGCTCGACGTGAATGTTTTGTAATGTTCCACAGGCTGTTAGCAGTGGAGATATTAAAACGCATATAAGAAGCACGAGTGCTCTGGCAATACTGCGTTTTACTTGTTTGCGCATGTCATTTAACAAAACATAAAGTGTCTGCATAATCTACTAAAATAGCCACTGACTGTGACCAATATCGATTTATTAATTTGGTATTTGTTCTAAGTCTGCAACAATTAAAGCTAACTGTCGTTAGAAGAAAAAATAAGTGTGCTTTAATAGTTACAATTAATAATCATAAATTAATGCGTTATAACGAGAGGACGTGCGCGATGGAATTGGATTTGGCGGGAATGCATCAGCTTGCGGCACAGCAGGGGATTAATGCCGAGGAGCTGGACGAGGCGCTCGCCGAGGCCTTGCGTCTTGCGTATATGAAAACCGCTCATCCTGCAAAGCATGTGCGAGTTGAATTGGACGAACGTGCAGGTTCGTTCACTGTGTGGGCTAGGGATGAAATTCCTGGTAAACCTACTGAAGATAACCCGTATCCAGCTCCAACGCTGGGAGAGGAGTATGACGATACTCCTCATGATTTTGGTCGTTTAGCTGCTGCAACGGCTCGTCAAGTTATTAGTCAAATTTTCCGTAAAGCTGAAGATGATCGCGTGTTTGGTGCGTTTTCTGGTCAAAAAGGAAAGCTTATTAACGGCATTATTCAACAAGACGCAAAAGATAACACTAATATCCACGTTGCTGTTGGAGATGTTGAAGCTATTTTGCCGCGTCGCGAGCAGGTTCCAGGTGAACGTTACCGCCATGGTGAGCGTATTCGCGTATATGTTGTAAATGTTGCTCGTGGTCTGCGTGGTCCGGAAATTGTTGTTTCACGTTCACATCCTGAATTAGTTCGTCGTCTTTTTGAGCGAGAAGTGCCGGAACTTGTTTCTGGAGCAGTTTCTATTATGTCGATTGCACGTGAAGCCGGAGCTCGCACAAAGATTGCTGTTAGAGCTAATACTGAAGGTGTGAATCCAAAGGGTGCTTTAATTGGTCCTGGCGGTTCACGCGTGCGTGCTGTAATGGAAAACTTGGGTCAAGAGAAGATTGATATTGTCGATTGGTCGTCTGATCCAGCAAAGTTTGTTGCTGCTGCTCTTTCGCCTGCTACTGCTACACAAGTGCAAGTAGTGAGTGAAAAGAATCAAACTGCAGTTGCTTTTATTCATGATGCTCAGCTTTCTCTTGCTATTGGTAAAGAAGGTCAGAACGCTCGTTTGGCTGCAAAGTTGACTGGTTGGAAGATTGGTATTGAGTCTGCGGAAGAGCATGCTAAGAAGGTTGCTGCAGCTCAAGCACAAAATGCTCAGCCTGCTTCAGCTGATTTGAATAATAACGCATCTGCTGCTGAATAGATTGTTAATTGAGAAGTGCTAAATATTTTTAGATTGATATTTTCGCAATGTTTAGCACTTCTTGATTGTTTATTTTGCTAGTGGTGTGCAAATAAAGTAGTCTCTCGCGTGGCATTTAGCGACACTCGAGTCAATCCAACGTTTCGAGTATGCTAAAAGCTGGAATCTGGGCGAAAGGCAATCGCCATCGTCCGGCGGGAGACGAGGTATAAGATCATGGTCGCACGATGATATATCGCACGATAATAAATAATAAGCTCGCAATAATGTAAAGTGGTCGCGTGTACTAGCGCTGCCACAGACAGAGGAGAACACTGAGTGGTTAAAAAGCGCGTGTATGAACTGGCCAAAGAATTTGGTGTAGACAGTAAAACCGTGTTGGAGCGTTTGAAGAGCATGGGCGAATTTGTTAAGTCTGCTTCTTCAACAGTTGAGGCTCCAGTAGTTCGTCGTTTGCAAACAGCGTTAGCATCTGACGGAAATAAGTCCGAAAAGGCATCTAGTGCAAGTAAGCCTGCTGCGCCAAAAGCTAAGCCTCAAGCTAAGCCGCAGACTAAACCTCAAGCTAAAGATTCGTCACACAGTGATTCTGTAGCTGGCTCTTCTGCTAACCAGCCTGTGCACAACACAGCTTCTCATTTTGTTCCAAAGCCGGGTGCAAATCATACTCGTTCAAACAATCCTTCGCGTTCTAATGCTGCTGCCGGCGAAAATAGAAAAAATGATCGTCGCAATGATAATCGCGGCGAATCGCGACAGCAAGCTCAAGGTCAATCTCACTCAGATCGTTCACAGATGCCTCCTCGCCCTCGTCCGCACCAGAATGCACAAGGTGCAGGCGCATCTGCTCCACGTCCTGGTAATAATCCGTTTAGCCGTAAGCAGGGTATGCGTGCTCCTACACCTGGAGATATTCCACGTCCTCATCCGATGTCTCGTCCTGGTGCTGAAAATGGCCGCGGTGGTCGTCCAGGTCAAGCTGGCTCTGGACCTCAAGGTTCGCGTGGTGAACGTGCAGAACGCGGTGGCCGCTCGCGTGGTGGCCGCTCTGGTCAAGGTGGCGCACGCTCATCGCAGTGGTCGGGTCAGCGTCGTGGTCAAGGTGGCGCAGGTGCTGGCTCTGGTGCATCTTCTCGCCCATCTGCAGAATCTCGTTTTGCATCTCAAGGAGCTAGCTTCCAGGCTGCTGCAGCAGGCGCACCTAATGGTGGTCCATCGCGTGGCGGCGGTCGCGGTCGTGCAGGAGCTGCAGGCGCATTCGGTCGTCAAGGTGGTAAATCTTCTAAGGCTCGTAAGAATCGTTTAGCGAAACGTCGTGAATACGAAGAGCTTAAAGCACCAGTGATTGGCGGCGTGCGTATTCCTTCTGGTAACGGCGCTACGATTCGCTTGCGTCAAGGCGCAACTCTTTCTGATTTGGCGGAAAAGATTGATGTAAATCCAGCAGCTTTGGTAACTGTGCTCTTCCACTTGGGAGAAATGGCAACATCTACACAATCTTTGGATGAATCAACATTCCAAATTTTGGGTGAAGAAATCGGCTGGAATATCAGCATTGTTTCTGCTGAAGAAGAAGATAAAGAGCTTTTGCAGCAGTTTGACATCGATTTGGACGAAGAAGAGCTGCAAGAAGATGACGATTTGCAATCTCGTCCGCCTGTTGTTACTGTTATGGGTCACGTCGATCACGGTAAAACTCGCTTGCTTGATACCATCCGTAAGTCGAATGTTATCGATCGCGAAGCAGGTGGCATTACTCAGCGTATCGGTGCTTATCAAGTAACTGTAAATCTTGAAGGAAAACCTCGTAAGATTACGTTCCTCGATACTCCAGGTCACGAAGCGTTTACTGCTATGCGTGCTCGCGGTGCTGAGCTTACAGACGTTGCAATTCTTGTTGTTGCAGCAGACGACGGCGTAATGCCTCAGACTGTTGAAGCTATTAACCACGCTCAAGCTGCTCATGTGCCAATTGTTGTGGCTGTGAACAAGATTGATGTTGAAGGTGCTAATCCTGAAAAGGTTCGCGGTCAGCTTACAGAATACGGTTTAGTTGCTGAAGAATACGGCGGCGACACCATGTTTGTGGATATTTCTGCAAAGCAGGGCACTAACGTCAATAAGCTTCTTGAAGCTGTGTTGTTGACTGCTGACGCTGAGCTTGATCCTAAGGCAAATCCAAATATGGATGCTCGCGGTGCAACTATCGAAGCTCGACTCGATAAGGGTCGTGGTGCTGTTGCTACTGTTCTTGTGCAGCAAGGTACTCTTCACATTGGTGATTCTATTGTTGCTGGCACTTCTTATGGCCGTGTGCGCGCTATGCTTGACGAGAACGGCAAGCATTTGCAGGATGCGGCTCCTTCCACTCCTGTTCAGGTGCTTGGTTTAACTTCTGTTCCAACCGCAGGCGACCTGTTCTTGGTTACTTCGGACGACCGTTCTGCTCGTCAAATTGCTGAAAAGCGTGCAGCTACAGAGCGTGCAGCTCAGCTTGCTAAGCGCCGCAAGGTTGTGTCTCTTGAAAGCCTTAAGGAACAGTTCGCTAAGTCTGAAGTTGACATGCTGAACATCGTTATTAAGGGCGATTCTTCTGGTTCTGTTGAAGCTTTGGAAGATTCCTTGATGAAGATTGAGGTCTCTGAGGAAGTTGGCATCCAGGTTATTCACCGCGGTGTTGGTGCAATTACTCAGAATGATGTGAACTTGGCAACTGTCGATAAGGCTGTGATTATTGGCTTCAACGTGCGTCCAAACCGTCAAGTTGCTGATTTGGCAGACCGTGAAGGCGTGGAAGTTAAGTACTACTCAGTTATTTACAAGGCAATCGAAGATATCGAAGCTGCTTTGAAGGGTATGCTTAAGCCAGAATTCGAAGAAGTTGTTACTTCGCATTCCGAAATTCGCGAAATCTTCCGTTCTTCCAAGTTCGGCAATATTGCTGGTGTTATGGTTCAAGATGGCGAAGTCAAGCGCGGTACGAAGTGCCGTATTTTGCGCGACGGCGTTGCTACAGTCAACGACTTGGAGATTTCCAGCTTGCGTAGGTTTAAGGATGACGTGCAATCCGTTAGCGAAGGTTACGAAGCTGGTATTAATCTCGGCAGCTTCAATGACATTGAGCTTGGCGATATAATCGAAACCTTTGAAATGAAGCAGATTGAGCGCAAGTAATTATGGCAGGAACGAATCCTAGAGCTGCACGTATTGCAGCATTAATTCAGCGCGTAATCGCTTCTAATATGGAATCGCATTTGCATGATAAGCGTTTGGCGAGTGTGACTATTACGGAAGTGCGCGTTACGAACGATTTGCAAATTGCAAAGGTTTACTGGACGCAACTTGGTCACGAAGGTAAAGAGCAGGGTGAGCGTCAGCGTGCAGCACAAGCTTTGCAGCAGGCTCACGGTCGACTGCGCTCTTTGGTCGGTGCAAAAGCTGGATTGCGTTTGACTCCCCAATTGCAATTTATTTATGACGAAGTGCCATCTGAAGCGCACGAAATTGAGGATATTCTTGTTGCAGCTCGTCATCGTGATGAAGAATTAGCTAAATTGCGTGAAAATGCTAAGTATGCTGGCGATGTCGATCCGTATAAGAAGCCACGCGAAGTTGAAGAATCTGACGATGACTTTGACGATGATAATTTCGACGACGACGATTTTGACGACGACGATGACTTTGAAAGCGACGACTTTGAAGGCACGTCTGAATCGTCTGACAACAATTAAATCTCAAAGCAAACTCAATGTGAATCGTATAGTAGCTAGATTTAACTTATGTGCATACCAGATTCAGGATTACTGCTTGTAGATAAGCCTCAGGGCGTTACAAGTCACGATATTGTTGCATGCGCTCGTCATTTGTTGCATACAAAGCGAGTTGGGCACGCAGGAACGCTTGATCCTATGGCAACAGGATTGCTAATCATAGGTTTTGGCAATGCAACGCGACTTTTAAATTATATGTTGGGGCACAATAAAACCTATGAAGCAGTAATCCGCTTAGGAGAAGCAACTACTACTGATGACGCAGAAGGTGAGATTCTTCCGGATAATGCATTAAATATAGGTCCGGGGGTTCATGTCGATAATGACGACACGTCTTTTGAAAAGTCACTGTCTTTTGAGCGAATTAAGCAAGTTGTTAGCGAAAATTTAGTAGGCAAAATTATGCAAGCTCCTACTGCTTTTTCTGCTATTAAAATTAATGGTCAACGAGCTTATGATTTAGCGCGCGAAGGAAAATCAGTAGAGATTGCTCCTCGAGAGATATTTGTTAGTGATTTTTCAGTAAGTAATCCTCGAATTACTAGGGGAGTGAGTGGGAAACTCGTATGCGATATATCCACAAAAGTTTCTTGCAGTAGTGGAACATATATTCGCGCTTTAGCTCGCGATTTAGGTCGCTTACTGGGAGTTGGTGGACATCTTACTCAGCTTCGTCGCACGAGCGTTGGTGATTTTTCAGTTACTGATTCGCGTGTTCTTAAACTCCGCGCTCAAATGCGAGAATTTACTGATCGCAATGGAGTATTGCAGCATCGCTCAAAAGCAGTTCCTGGTGACGATTTTGACGCAAATAATATGCTTCCTAAAATTTGCTTAAATATGATGGATGCAGCTTCGCATTCGCTTCCAACTTTAAGCATTGATGAAAATCAAGCTAAAGACTTGCGTTTTGGACGCTGGATTGAGCTTAAATCTGCCATAAATTACGAAAATTATCCTGCAATAGCGTACGTTCCAAACGCAAATACTGCGGAATGTGACGTTGTTGCAGTAGTTGAATTGACAAAAAATATAAAAAGTAATCAAATCAAACCAATTGTGGTATTTCCGGCAAGCGAGAAGACTGGTAAACTAGATAAGTATTTAAAATAACGAATTGCGTAATTTGCGTAGTTTGCTTGAGTAATGCTTGAACGCGGATAGTAAGGATATCATGAAGGTCATCGACATTCGACCAGATGCCAACGGCATGATTAATTGGCCAACGTTAAGTGCGGAGCGTAAAGCGGTTGTTACCATTGGCGTATTCGACGGTATGCACAAAGGTCATCGCGAGGTTATTCGTCGTACTGTGGATCTTGCGCATCGTCATGGAGCGTTTTCAGTGGTGATCATGTTTGACCCGCGTCCAAGCGTAGTACATGCTAATCCTGATTTATACGATGATTTTGGCGACGTTAATTCTAAACTTCCGGACGATCCGGATGCTCTTACAAGCGTGCGTCAACGTTTGCGTGTGATGTCGCAGTTGGATGTTGATCATGTTGTGATTGTGCGCTACAGTCTTGCTTTTGCTGCAAAATCATACCGTTTCTTCTTAGGTCAGCTCGTTGGAAAGCTTGGTATGCGAGCATTAGTTCTTGGCTCTGATGCTGCACTTGGTGCTCGTCGTGCTGGTGATATCAAAGCAATTCGCGAGTTGTCTCAGGCAACTGGAGTTTTTGAGCTTATTGAAGTAGAGGATTTGGGTCCAGACGACGTTCGCGTGCCTGATCCTATTGTTCGTGAGGTTCCACAGGAGCCTGGAGACCCTAAAGATCCTTCTGATGGCATGAATAAAGCTGAATATCGTGCTTGGAGCAAGAGCATGCCAAATAAGAAAGTGCGTGCTTGGAGTTCTACAAATGTGCGCTGGATGTTGGCTACTGGTCGAGTCAAAGAAGCGCGTGAAATTTTGGATCAGCCGCATCGCGTTGAAGGAACAGTAGTTCATGGAGACGAGCGTGGGCGCGAGATTGGATTCCCAACAGTAAATCTTGGCGAAAAAATTGAAGGCTATGTGCCAGTTGATGGCGTGTATGCAGGATGGGTTGTTGATTTAGATGCTGACAATAAGAACGATGTCAGACCATCGAAAAATGCTGTTCCAGATGTGAGTGTTTTGCGTCGTGACGAGCTTCATTTAGGCGTTCATTCTCCGTGGCGTTGGCCTGCTGCGATTTCTATTGGAACTAAGCCAACATTTAATAAAGATGGCGAAGAAGATGCAGAGCGCACTGTTGAAGCTTACGGATTGTTCGATGATTGGAAAGATTTGTACGGACATCGCGTTTGCATCGAGTTTGCTAGTTTCTTGCGCCCGCAGCAGACTTTTGATTCAGTTGACGCGTTAAAAGATATGCTCAAAGCTAATGTTGAGCAAGTGCGCGAGATTACAGATGCTGAAGCTGAAGTCTGATTTTGATATTTGCTTAGCTGCGTTTAATTGCGTTTAATTGCGCTTAATTGCGCTTAGTTGCGCTTAGTTGCGTTTAACTTATAGCCCAAGTGCTTTTAAAGTTGTGTTTGCGAAAGCATAAAATATACTTATGATAAACGCAGCAATCAATCTTGAGCAAAGTGAAACATATAATCGCGCGTTTGGAGCTATTGTTGGTCTTGCTATAGGCGATGCGCTTGGAATGCCAACTCAAAGCATGAGCGCTCAAAGCATACGCCGTTTTTATGGCGGTCCAATTACAAGATTAATGGACGCTGTAAGTCAGCAGCCAATCGCGCCAAATATGAAAGCAGGTTCTGTAACAGATGATACGGAGCAAGCTTTTTTACTTGCTGAACGCATAATCGCAGATAATGGCAATATTGACAACAACAAGTATGCGCAAAATCTTCTAGATTGGGAAGATGCAATGCGCGAAAAAGGCTCCTTGGATTTGCTAGGACCGTCAACTAAGTCAGCTTTAAAAGCGCTTGTAAATGGAGTAAGTCCTGAAGAAACAGGCAAATTTGGCACAACTAATGGTGGTGCAATGCGCGCGACACCAATTGGCATTGCTTTCAAACCAGGTGAATCGCTTGCTAAGGCAGCCAGAAAATCATGCTTAATTACTCACAATACGACTCAAGGAATTGAATCTACAACACTCGTTGCTGTGGCAGTAAGTTTAGGTATTGAAGGTTGTGAAAATCCGCTTAAAGAAGCAATAAAATTCGTAAAATCGCTTCCAAAATATGGTAATTGGAGCGCAAAAGCAAGCGTTATAAGTAGGGTCGAATTTTTCACTAAAAAAGCTGAGGAGTTGAGTTGCTTATCTGCAAGTGACGATGATTTTGCTGAAATGTTGCAAAATGATTGTGGTACAAGTGTTGAAGCTAATGAATCCGTAGCTGCAGCTTTCGCAATTGCAACTCGCTTTGCAAATGAACCAACCAAAGCTGCGTGTTTTGCAGCATCGATTGGCGGAGATACCGATACGATTGCTGCAATGTGTTCTGCAATGTTGGGTTCAAAATACGGTCTGCAAGTATTCGATACAAAAATACGAGAACGCGTTTTAGAGAATTTGCGAATTGAACACTGCTACGACGTAGAAAAGATGGTGTATGCTTTGTGCTTAATGAGAAAAAATTAGAAGATTGAGAAAAGTAGAGAATATGCTGCATAGTAGCTTTTAGAGGCGATTGCAATGTACAAATCAAACATAAGCTTGAATGAAAAAGCAAGTTTGGTCGTGCCGCAAGTAATCTCACTTGGTCAAATTATCGTAGATGTAACTATGAAAGTTAATTCCGTTCCTAAACCAGGTGAAGACATATTTGCAAACTCGTATAGTATGAGCGCTGGTGCAAGTTACAACATGCTATTTGCTGCAAGTCAAATGGGAGCTAAAGCGCAATGGGCTGGCGTTTTGGGTGAAGGATATTTTGCAAATATTATTTCTAAAGCTTTAAACGAAGCACATATTTCGCATATTGGCACAAAAAATTCCATGCTTGATTCAGGATTTTGCATAGCTCTTACGGATAAAAGCGCAGAGCGAACTTTTATATCTACTAAAGGTGCGGAAACTAGTGGTGACGAGCATGCTTTTGACTTAGTAAACCCAAATCCGCAAGATGTTGTGTACATTAGCGGATACACGTTTGTAAGTCCTATAAAGCGCGCGCTTTTGCGGTTTATGCTAAGAACAAGCGGTTTGTGCGGTTTAGGTAGTAGTGCTTTAGAGAGTTCTTTTGATAAACACAAGCGCCGGTTTACAGCGATTTTTGATGCGTCTCCAATGATTGCAAATATTTCAGATGAAGATTTAAAAGCCTTGATTGACTACGCGCCAATTTGGTTGTGTAATGCTAGAGAAGCTGAGATTTTAGCAAAAAGGCTTAACGCTTGGAATGATGCTAAATGCAACGAATGTGCTAGTGACGGTGTTAGCGAAGTAGCTAGCGAAGGTGCTAGTGAAGATGCTATTTGCGCAACTAATAATCAACTTACAAAATACAAAATCGAGCGTTTACAGCGTGTGTTAAAAGCTCCGCTCATCGTTCATGCAGGATCTTGCGGAGCTTGGGTGTGTGATTTAGGCAAAGAAGCCGAGCATATTAAAGGTTTTCAAGTAAAAGCAGTAGATACAAATGGAGCTGGAGATGCGCATACTGGCGTACTTGCGGCTTGCATAGGCTACAAAATGACGCTTAAGCAAGCAGTTTTGTATGCGAACGCTGCGGCAGCCATTGCTGTTACCAAATACGGGCCTGCAACGTGCCCTACGAAAAAGGAGATAGAAGATTTTATTAAAACAAATGTTTATTAACACCAACATTTGTTAACTTTTCTTACGTTGTGCAAAGACAAGCAAATCAACCTAAAAAAGAAACTAGGTGAAACAATGAGTAAAGTTAAAGTAGATGAAGCTAAAGCTCAACAAACCCAAAGTTCCTTAAGCATTGAGGAACAAGGCATAGACACAATCAGTGAAAGCGAGCGTAAAGGAACGCCGGCAAGCTTATTCTGGCCGTGGTTTGCAGCAAATATTTCAGTATTTGCCATGTCGTACGGAGCGTGGGCATTAGGTTTTGCAATATCCTTCTGGCAAGCAACATTAATGACAATAATCGGCGTAATCGTATCATTCTTGCTGGTTGGGGTAATCTCAATAGCCGGCAAACGCGGAAACGCTCCAACAATGGTATTGACTCGCGCAACGTTCGGCGTACGTGGAGCAAACATTCCAGCAGCACTAAGTTGGATTGCAACGCTCGGATGGGAGATTTCGCTAGCAATAACTGCCGTTCTTGCAATGGCAACAGCCGCAGAAAAGATCGGCTGGGGTAGTGGCACGAGTGTTAAAATCGTGAGCACAATCATCGTAGTTGGATTAATTGTAATTGTTGGAATTTACGGCTACGACTTAATTATGAAGTGCCAGCAAGTTATAACAATTGTAACGGGAATAATCACTCTTGGATTCTTCGTACTAGGTTGGGGACACATAAACTTTGCTGCGATTGGTCAAATTCCAAACGGATCTCTTCCTGCAATGCTCGGTTGCTGCTTCTTCGTTATGACTGGCTTCGGCATAGGCTGGGTTAATGTTGCGGCTGATTACTCTAGATACTTGCCTAGAAAATCTTCAAATAGCGGAATCGTTTTTTGGACTACTTTTGGAGCGTCAATTGCAAACGTGTTCCTAATTTTCTACGGTCTTCTACTCGCAGCTTCTAATATGAAATTAGCTCAAAACGTTGGAAACGACCCGATTGGAGCAATTGCTGCAATCTTGCCAGCGTGGTATTTGATTCCGTATACGATTGTAGCGGTTCTAGGACTTATGTCTGGAGCAATTATGGACAATTATTCAAATGGTCTCGCGCTGCTATCTTTTGGAATACGTATTCCTCGAACTGTTGCAGCAATTATTACTGCAATTCTAACTACTCTTGGCGTTGTTTATGTCACGTTCTTCTCCGACACATTTATTGGACCATTCCAAGGCTTCTTAACGACTTTGGGAGTGCCGATGGCTGTTTGGGCTGGAATGTTTACTACGGATGTGCTTGTTCGCAAAAAAGATTATTGCACTGAGGACTTGTATAAGCCGGAAGGTCGCTACGGTGCTTGGAATGTTAAAGCTTTTGCGATTCTTTGCGTTGGAACGATTGTTGGATGGGGTTTGGTCGTAAACTCTGCAGCGAAATGGCTTACATGGCAAGGTTATTTGCTTTGGCTTGTTGGCGGAAAATCAAGTAGCTGGGCTGGTGCAAACTTGGGCGTAATAGTTGCGCTACTAATCGGCTTAATTGGCTCTTTAATTTTCCAGCGTAAAGATATTGCTAAGCAAGAAGCGGATTTGCCAACAAGCGAAGTAGGTTTGCAGACAAGCGAAATTGCAGAATAAAAATAAAAATGAAAAAGGATATTCGTATGAAAGGATATTCAAATGATTAAAGAAGACGAATGGTTAGTGGTAATCGACAGACAGCGCGTTTTTTGCGAAAGTGAGTGGTCGACTTGGGCGTGCGCAGATCACACTTACGATTCAACAACCGAAGCTTTTACAAAACTTGCAAAAGCCTATGGTAATCGAGTAATTTACACGCGCTATGTAGCACCGCTTAAGCCAGAAAACGCTTGGGTTGACTATTTTAAAGATTGGCCACAATTCCTCGTAAAACCTGACGACCCAATGTATGACTTCACTCCAGAAACAGCAGAACTTGCGGAAGGTCACACTGTAGTTACTTGCGAAACTTTTGGAAAGTGGGGTACGAAGCTTAAAGCTGCATTAGGCGAATGTCACAAAATAACAATTTGCGGAGTCGCAACAGATTGTTGCGTACTAACAACCGCTTTAGCTGCAGCAGATAATGGCGTTGCTGTGCGTATCGCAGAAGATGCTTGTGCAGGAAGCACGCCAGAAAATCATAAGCTAGCTCTTAAAACTATGGAGCTTTTTACGCCGCTTATAACAGTGTGCAGCACAAGCGAAATCCTTTAAAGTAGTAGCACTTGGGCATTTGCTTAGCTTATAGCCCAAGTGCTTTCAACGCTTCTCGCACTGTGCTAACTTCAATAATTTCTAATCCTGGAATATTAACGTTTTTCCGCATATGGCAAACTATTGCGCGCTTATATCCTATTCGCGCAGCCTCACGCAATCGCGGCTCTATTCTTGGCACTGGGCGAACTTGACCAGTTAAGCTCATTTCGCCAATTGCGCAAGTTTTAGGAGTTACTGCTTTCCCGGCAGCAGCGCTAGCTAAAGCTGCTACGATTGCTAAGTCGCAAGACGGCTCTTTTGCCAACGCTCCTGCAATAGTAGATACGTACAAATCTTTTGCAAGCAAATTAACGCGTCCGTGACGATACAAAACTGCTGTAAGCATTGCAAGACGGTTAGAATCAACACCAGAAACTGCACGGCGAGGAGTGGGCAGGGCTGATTGCGTTACAAGTGCTTGTATTTCAATCGGCAGGCTTCTGTGTCCTTCAAGTGTAAAAGTGACGCAAGTTCCGTCGTTTGTGCCATCTTGCGCATTTTTACCTTGATTATCGTTTTCTGTAGAAGACAAAAACAGTCCGGAAGGATCTGGCACTTCCTCAATTCCTTCACCGCTCATATCGAAGCAGCCAACTTCGTCTGTAGGTCCAAAGCGATTCTTTACGGCTCTTAGCATGCGTAGCGCTGTTTGTGTATCGCCTTCAAATTGACATACTGTGTCAACTAAATGCTCAAGCGTCCGCGGTCCTGCTATTGAACCATCTTTTGTAACGTGCCCAACTAAAAGTATCGGAATATTGTTAGCTTTAGCAACGTCGATAAGTGCGCTCGCAACTTCTCTAACTTGTGTAGAACCGCCTGTAATACCATCTACTTCTTGTGCGGAAATCGTTTGCGCAGAATCGACAATGGCAAGCGTAGGGTGATGCGTTTCAATAAGATCCAGCACAGTGTCAAGATCGCCTGTTGTTGCAAGTAATAAATAATCGTTTACAGCGTTAATTCTAGACGCGCGCAATTTAACTTGCGCTGCTGATTCCTCGCCGGAAATATACAATACCGGGGGAGTGTTGCTTTCTTTTGATTGCTTAGATACGTAAGCTGCTGTTTTTAGAAGTAGTGTTGATTTTCCGATACCTGGCTCTCCTGCTATAAGAGTTACGGAGCCTGGCACAAGTCCTCCGCCTAATACGCGATCGAATTCGCTAAAACCAGTGTGGATGCGCATTGTGTCGTCTGCTTGAATTTCGCTAATTGGTTGCGCGGATGTTGCTGAATCGAGAGTTGAATGTGCGCTATTGCGATTAGAAGTAGTTATGCTATCTGGTGAATATGCGCGCGGTGTACGTGTTGTACGAGATAATCCGCTAACTCGCGCTTCTCTAAACTCGTTCACTGTGCCCCATTCGCCACATTCAGGGCAGCGACCGTACCATTTTGAGCCGCTCCAACCGCATTCAGAGCATAAATAGTGAAGAGTAGATTTACTAGCCATATCTCGACGCTATACGCTTTATTAGACAATCATATTTTGTATTTGTTTTTGATTGTAAAGCGCTTTTGCGTACTAAAAGCGTCATCGCGATGTGACATAATGCAAGTATGTCGAAATCGAATGCTTCAAGTATGAATGCTTCAAAGATGGGTGCGTTGAATATGAATTCCTCAAGTGTCAATAATTCATCACACAGCAAGTTATTAGTTGTGTTGACTTCAGCTGCAGTAATTGTGGTTTTGGCTCTAATTTCAGCATTTATGTGGCCAGGTTGGGCATTAAATCACGAAAACGTTGCGAGCAAAAATCATATGGTAATGCCTAAAACGCCTTCTATACCATCGAAACCTTTGCCAGCATCTTCTACGGCATTGCTTAAGGCTATGCCAGATAGCGTACTTGATTTCGCTCGTGTTGACGCTATACCTAGTGCAACTTGGACTGAATCGTCGCCTTTGGAGGAATATTCTGTTAAGTACTCAACTGGTCAGCCAGATGGGGAAGTGTCTGTAACTGTTGCTCAATGGTCGAATCGCGATTCTGCAAACAAACAGTATGAGGCGTTAGTTGATGGACTTAAGGGTTCTGATATCGCAAGTGGAAAAATTCAAGTTTCTGGCAAGACTTCCGGTAGCTATGTGTTGCGAAATGATGAAAATGATAAATCACAGGCTAGTGCATTGTGGCAGAACGATACCGCTGTTTTTGAAGTGAACGGCGCAAAGCAAGCAGTAGAGCGTTTTTATCACAGATTCCCAATGTAAATTGTTGTAAAAAATGATGTTCTTTGTAATATCACTCCACAAAGTCGTTAAAACGGTGTAACATTAGGCAAGTTGCACACTTTACATAGGAATGGAGGCTTCAGATGGGTTCTGTCATCAAGAAGCGCCGCAAGCGGATGAGCAAGAAGAAGCACCGCAAACTGCTGCGTAAGACTCGTCACCAGCGCAAGTAATTTTCTTGCTATGCGTTGATGCGTGTCTGAACGTTTAGGCACGTAAGACTTTTTTTGAAGCGTCGGTTTTCCCGGCGCTTTTTATTTATTTATATATTTCGCGGATTGTCTTGCAAATATTCGTGTGGTAGAGATTTGAGATTTTTCGCACTGAGCGCGGCGAACGTCAGAGCCTCAGGCTGCTGATTCGCCAAGCGAAGAAGAAAAATCGAAAAATCTCTGCGATAAGGCACGGTTATTAACGATTAAACACGCAGAGTTTGGGGGATTTCTTTACGAGCACTAAAAGAGGACTGCGCATTGACTTGCCGGAGCGCTTAAAGCGTAGTGCGCGGAGGCACTTCAATGCGGAAACTCGCTTAAGTTGGAAGTCCAGTGGACTTCCAACGCGAGTTTCGCAAGCGAGCGTAATAAAACGCGAGCTTATCGTTAAAAAAGTTTAAGAATAGAGCGACGAAGGAACGCTCGCGCGGTCTAGGTGCGCTCGCTACTGAGCTTGCGTTGAAAGCACACCGTGCTTTCAACTTGAGCAAGCTCACGCTCCGAGTTGCTTTCGCGCGCACAATGCTGCGCTCAAGCAGGTCGTAGCGCATGCGAGGAGAGAAATCCCCCAAAACTCGCGCCACACCAAACAAAAACTCGCGCAACAGTAATAAAAAAGTAGAGCCCGTGTTTACGGACTCTACTTTCGTTTTATTTAGTTGCGATTAGTTTCGCTACTTATTTGGGTTGGTAAGCGTGCGAGGGCCGTTAGGATCGCCGACGATCACGGTGTCAACCATGTTCAAGAACAAGCCGTGTTCCACAACGCCAACAGTTTCAATCAAATCCTTCGCCAACTCCTGTGGATGCTCAATGCGCTCCATATGCAAATCAACCACGAAGTTGTTCTCGTCGGTACGAACTTCTTTGCCGTCTGCATCAAGACGTAAAACTGGCTTATATCCGCGCTTTTCGAACTTACGAATCACTTGCGCGGAGCCGAATGGAATCACCTCAACAGGAAGTGGGAACTTGCCAATCGTGTCGACTACCTTGCTTGCGTCAACAATCCACACAATGCGGTCAGAGTTAATAGCCACAATCTTTTCCCAAAGAAGAGCTGCGCCGCCGCCTTTAATTCCGTTGAAATTCTTGTCAACTTCGTCGGAGCCGTCGATTGTAACGTCAATGTGATCCACTTCGTTAATGTCGAGAATCTTAATGCCGTAGCCTTCTGCTTGCTCTTGTGTGCGACGAGAAGTGGTAACTCCCGTAAAGCTCAAGCCTTCTTCCTGAACTCTGCGGCCAAGCTCGTCAACCAAGAAGCGCACTGTAGAGCCGGTGCCAAGGCCAACCATCATTCCATTCTTTACAATCTTTGCGGCTTCAATGCCTGCTGCTTTTTTAAGCGCATCTTGTTGTGCTTTATCCATTATCCCTGCTTTCTTGTTTTTGTTATTCCCGAGTTCGCCGATGAACTTCCATCGCTATTTGCGGGAGAGGCTTTGTGTTTTTATGCGTGCCTCATTTTCGTACATTTCCATATTAGTCTGCGTGCAGATTTTTAGGGCTATGTGCATTTTAATTGTGCCTTCATTCATTCACGGGATATTCGTGTGGTAGAGATTTGAGATTTTTTGCACTGATTGGATGCTTGCACGTTCATGAAGTTTTGCAGTTGCGCTCTGCAGACGTTGAGTATTTATTGCTTAGAGAACACTAGCGTCATTGCTACTGCATGGTGCCACACCAGGCACTCATACCACACCACAGAACGCTAGCGGTTTTATTAGTAGTGGGAGATAGGAATTGCTTGGTCGAGCAATATAAAAGCGGAACGATAGTAATAATCTTGTTGATGAATACTATTTTTGCAGAAAAAGTAAGTAAAAAACTAAACTTAACTATGCAACCGCTAAGCTCAAATAAGGTATAAGAGCGGAGCGCTGCGAGACAAGTAATTCCTATCTCACACAGCCACTTCAGAAATCCGCCAGCCAAACACCACACTAAACGAATTGCAAAAAATAGCTATGAAAGGTAGAAGGCGGTTGGAGATAAATGCAAGGTGCCGTCTGGTTCTACGTAGCCGTTTACGTTGATTGTGCCGGAAATAAAGCGCGCCTCGCCGTTAAAACTTGGGCTTGTGTTTGGTGGTGGAGTAAATTGCAGCACGCCAGAAACACTTAATCCTTGAACTGGTTTAGATGCAGTTTGCGTAACATTTTGCTTTGTTTTTGGAACTTCTTGAACAATAGTTATAGCGTCTTGCTGGTGTGCATCTTGCTGGTGTACATTTTGTTTATTTTCTATTGATAGTGCATCTTTTTCGCTATTTTCTAACGTTTCACGCTTTGTTTCACGCGCTTGTTCGCGCGCTGATTCATTTGCAGATTCAGTTAGATCACTAGTGTTTTTACTATTTTGTGCAGAAAAATCAGGATTAATATCTTCGCCAACTGTGCGTTCAAGATGGTATTTTGCATGAGAAATTTTGCCGTCTAAAAGCATTTTCGCATCACTTGGCACATTCGTACCTTTTGCATATTCAGAAGCAAGAAGCGACTTCCAGCCTTCTAAAGGCAAGTATCCGTCCTTCAAACCATTTCGGCAATCTTCCGCATATCCGCGCGCTAATGTATCAACTTTTTCGTTTCCTTCGTTTCCTGCGTGACCCTTAACCCACACGAATTTTACGGCGCCTTCGCGCTTAGTAATTTCCGCGTCGATTGCTCGAATCAGCTCGGCATTTTTAACAGGTTCATTTTTAGAGTTTTTCCAACCGTTCTTTTTCCATCCGTGAATCCACGTAGTTGCGCAGTTAATAGCGTATTGTGAATCACTTTCGATTGTGAGCGGCTCTCTTCCAGGATGTGCTCGTAAAGCTTCCAAAACCGCGCATAATTCGCCAATTTGATTTGTGCCATTAGTTGCGCCTCCAGCATCTGCATTGCCTGTGTGATGATGTTCGTTAGAGCTACCAGACTCGTCAATGTGATCTGCCCACGCCCAACCCATTGAACCATTCGGGTTTCCGAGCGCGGAACCGTCTGTTGAAACAACAATCATGACAAAACCTTTCAAAAATGCGCCGACTGCAGATTGCAACCAGCGCAATTAGTAGATTTCTTTATTTACGCAAGATTATTACGTTACGCTAAAGCCTTGTCGACTACAGCAGTAGCTTCCTCAAGCACCTTGTCAAGTGCTTCTGGAGAAACGAAGGATTCTGCGTAAACCTTGTAAATATTCTCGGTACCAGATGGGCGAGCAGCGAACCAGTTGTTCTTAGTCGTCACCTTCAAGCCACCAATCTTTGCGCCGTTTCCAGGAGCTTCCGTAAGCTTTGCGGTAATATCCTCACCAGCAAGCTTGGTTGCTTCAACGTCGTCGCCGCTCAAAGCTGCAAACTTCTGCTTTTGCTCAAGTGTTGTTGGGGTATCGACGCGCTTATACCAGCTTTCGCCAAAACGAGCTACCTGATCCTGGTGAAGCTGAGCTGGGTTCTTGCCAGTCTTTGCAGTAATTTCCGCAGCGAGTAAATCAGGAATCAAGCCATCCTTATCGGTGGTCCACACGCGACCATCTTTGCGCAAGAAGCTCATGCCGGAGCTTTCCTCGCCGCCGAAAGCAACTTCGCCGCTAAAGAGTGGGTCAACGAACCACTTGAATCCAACTGGAACTTCCACAAGCTTTGCGTTAATAGAAGCAGCTACGCGGTCGATCAAGGAAGAAGACACAAGCGTCTTGCCGATAGCAGTATTCTTTGGCCAATCCGGGCGAGCGCCGCCGAACAAGTACTCCACGCACACCGCGATGTAATGGTTCGGGTTCATAACGCCCCAGTTCGGGCACACAATACCGTGACGGTCAGCATCTGGATCGGTGCCGCCAACCAAATCGTACTTATCCCAAGCGCCAGCGTTAAGCTGATCAACTAAGCCCTTCATTGCGTAAGGGGAGCTTGGATCCATACGAATCTTGCCATCGTGGTCAATAGTCATGAATCTCCAAGTTGGGTCAACTTCTGGACGCACAACGCCAATGTTCAGGCCATACTTTTCGTTCATAAGTGGCCAGTAGTTTACGCTTGCGCCGCCGAGTGGGTCAATTCCCAAACGCACGCCGCTGGAACGAATCACGTCGAAGTCGATTACGTTTGCCAAATCGCTAACGTAGTGTTCGCGGTAATCGAATCCTTCAACCAAATCAGACTTGATTGCTTCCTCGAAAGGTACGCGCTTTACAGACTTGTAGTTGTCGAGCAATTCATTTGCTCGAGCTGCAATTGCGTTAGTTACTTCTGCAGGGGCAGGACCGCCTGTTACAGGATCGTACTTAAAACCGCCGTCGGTTGGTGGGTTGTGCGAAGGAGTGACGACAATGCCGTCAGCCAAGCCGTCGCCGCTAAAACGCTGAGTGCCGTCGGCTGCGCGATTATGCGTCAAAATAGCTTGGGATACAACAGGAGTTGGCACGAAATCGCCGCGAGAATCCACGCGAACGTGAACTCCGTTAGCAACCAAAACCTCAATAGCGGTCTTTTGAGCAGGCTCAGAAAGAGCATGCGTATCGCGACCAATATAAAGAGGGCCAGTTACGCCAGCTTTTTTGCGATATTCAGCAATAGCTTGTGTAATTGCCACAATATGAGCTTCGTTAAACGAAGTTTTTAAAGCAGAACCACGGTGACCGGACGTGCCGAAAATCACGCGCTGTTCTGGAATGTTGGAATTTGGAACTTCATCATAGTAAGCGCCAACCAAAGCGTCGACGTCGACTAGATCTTCTGGGGTGGCGGGCATTCCCGCATTTTTTGCTACCATAATTTTTTATTTTGCCACGGCGCTTGTATTTTATATTTTTTCTGAAGCAACGCTAGTTTTTACGCTTGCCGGCACGCGCACGCACAGTGCTTGTTTGTCAACAGTGAATCGCAAATGTTTTGTGTAACCCAAAATGTCGCCGTCCACCTGCACTGGCGCCGCTTTTTCTAATTGCACTTCTGCGCTAAAACCTTGCGTTTGGTCAATTCTTGAGCCTGCAGAAAGCGAATCCTGCTGGAGCGCGCGCCCTGTTAGCGTTTGGTGTATTACTCCTCGGAACAAATTAGCCCAACCAATTAAACCGCCCGAAGTGTCAATAATCTCAAAATCAAGCACACCATCGTCATATGCTGCTTCTGGCATAAGCGAAAACATAGGAATCTGACCGCAATTTCCAGCCATAAGTGTGCGGAAAGTCAATCCTTTTAGCACGCTTTCGTCGCCATTCGAACGCTGTAAGGTAACGGTTGCGCGATATTTTGGCATAAACAAATGCTTTACGCCAGAGACAAAATAAGCAAGCCAACTAATATTCTTTTTTAAGTTTGGATCAGTGTCGTCAATCATTAACGCGTCAAAACCAATGCCTGCAATAATTAAGAATGCGTGTCCATGATCTTCTTCTGGATTGTCGAGAATCGTTACGCGCCCAACGTCAACCTGCCTAGAGCCGTGAGAAGTTGCAACACGCAACGCAGCATCCACGTCGTTTACTGGAATTCCCATATTTCTAGCAAAAAGATTGCCAGTTCCAATAGGAATAATTCCCATCGCGTGACCTTTACCGCTTACTGCGCTCGCAACAGTACGAACCGTGCCATCTCCGCCTACTGCTACTACTACGTTAGCTCCGTTTGAAAGTGCTTCTAAAGCGCATTCGCGTCCATCTTTATCTAACTGTGTATCAATAATTTCGTAGGTTAAATTGCGTTCTTTGCAATAATTTTTAATACTTTCGCGATACGATTTCGCTTGTGGTTTTGAAGGATTAAGTATGAATGCGTAATGCACTGAGTCGCCATGTCGTTGAGCAAGTTTTTCTGCCAAATGATGACGTTTTAAAGCGCGCGAAACAATCATGATGACGAATGGAGCGAGTACAAGCGCGAATACAATCATCATAAGAGCAATAGTCGCTTGAATAGGCATAGTTGGCATACCTCCTATTCTTGCACATTATTTTTTCTACAATACTAAATTTTGCGGCATATTGCGAATATTTACGTTTTTTACACATTTGTATAGTATGTATTGTTTTTATAAATACCGTTTATTGCTTGTATTAGATGTTTATTAGTTACTCATCAGGTGTCGGCTAGTTGCTAGTTAATTGTGCATTTTGCTGCTTTTGCTTGTTCTTTGCTCGTTTTTCACGTGTATTATTCGCATTAATTCTGTACTAAATATTTAGTTAGTTATATAGCTAGTTATGTAACCAGTTATGCTCTCCTGCTTCGCTAATACTAATTTCGTGCGTCGCTAGTGGTAAACTGTGCAAGCGTATCTGTCGCATACAACTATTGAGCAGAGGTTTTGAATATGGCTGAATTACAGCAAAATTTTGAGGGAGATGAATCCCTCAATATTACACCTAGTAATATGCCTGATGATGCTAGTGACGATACTGTTGCTTTTATGCAGGTTCCTCAAAGTCATGTAGAAGATCAAATAGCTGATAATTCTGTTAATTATGAGGGAACTCTTGCTGATAATTTAGACGAAGTCGCCGATGAAGAAGATACTTCTGGAGACATTGTTGACGATATCGTTGAAGATATTGCCGGTAATAAGAAGAATGTGTTTGGTAATAATGCTGCATCTTATGGCATGTATGCAAATGCAACTCCTGCCGATTCAACTGCAACCGATTCATTTAGAGTAGTAGAGCCGAAAGCAAAGAAACATCGTACGAATCGTTCCGCAATGGCGTTGATGTATTCGCTTCTTATTTTTGTTATTTTGTTAGCAGCAGCATTTTTTGCACTTCATTTGTATTTCAACAATCGAGTTGCTCCAGGTGTTGATTTTGGTGATGCTTCTATTACGCGCAATCTCACTGGCTATCAGGAAGATTCTGTAAGCAAGACTGTTCAGAATGCTGTGGATCATAGCGAATTAGAAATTAGTGACGATCAAGGAAATAGTATTGATGCAGATTTGAGTCAGCTTGGTGTCAAGATTGATAAGAACGCAACTGTAAAAGCTATTATGAATGCTAAGCGAGATAATTTATTTACTCGTATTATGCCTTGGGTTCATCAAACTGTGAGCTTGAAAGCTGTACGTGATGATTCTGCTTTGGATTCGTACTTATTGCATAAGTTTATTCGTGAGAAGGATCGTGCTGTACCTTATAGTGCAGTTTTCGACAAGGATTCTGAATCTTACAAGGTAGAGGATGGCATACCTGGTCGCACTATAGAAACTATGTCTGTTCGTGAAGCAGTAAAAAAGTTAATTGCTTACCCTGGTAAAACAGTAAAAGTTTCTGTTACATCTCGACGCACTGACGCTCCTATTAAGCTTGATGCAGCGCAGAAACTTGTAAATGATTTAAATAAACTTCTTGAGAAAAAAATCACGTTTAATAACGGTGACGGTAAAGATTTTACGGTTCCAAAAGAAGCGATTGCGTCTTGGATCAGTATAAAAGCAGATACGACTCGCCGTAAGCTTTCTTACACAATTGATGCAGATAAAGCAGATTATTATTTGTCTCAAGTTCTTCCAAAAGAACTTAATCAGCAAAAAATTAATCAAGAAGATGCAATTGATAAAGAAGGTAGGTTTATTTTCACAACGCTTAAAGGTTCTAATGGTGTTGAAATTAACTATTCCAATAGTGTTGCGAAAAAGGCTGTAGAATCTTTGCGCAATGGCAATGATTTCAAGATGGCTGTTCCTGCGAAAATCACTAAGTTTACCGTTGAAAAGAAGCTTGTTGAAATGCGCATTGTTGTTGACAAAACAACTCAAACGGCTTCTGTTTATAAGAATGATGAACTTGTAAAAACATTCCCTGTTTGCACAGGTAAGCGCGGTGCTGATGATTCAGCTTCCGGCACATTCTTTATTTACTTGCGTTATGCTTCACAAGATATGCGCGGTAGGAACGGCGATGGCTCTCCTTACTTCTCTCCTGGAGTGCGTTGGGTTAGCTATTACCATGGTGGAGAAGGCTTCCACACTGCTTCTTGGAATTATAAGGGTATTGCAACTGGCGATGCTGCAAATCACGGCTCTCATGGTTGCATAAACATGTATGAGCAGGATGCTCGCTGGATTTTTGAAAATTGCCCACGTGGCACTATTGTACAAATTGTTGGCACGACTCCAGATGGTCCGGTACGCGAATGAGCGAATCTGTGGGTAACTCACTTAACAAAGATGAACGCGCCGAAGAACTTTTGCTTTCTGCGCGTTCTAATCTTGAGTGTGTGCAAAGTCCACAATCTACTCCGAAGTTAGCTGCGTCTAGACGAATTAGCAGCGCGCCAATTCCTGTGCATGTTACTGCAACATTGTTTGACACTCCGTCTAAAGCTGAGTGTATTGACAATAAGCCATTGCTTGTGCGTTTTGGTCGCAGGCTCGTTACGTCTATTGTCGGCATGTGGATGCGTCTTGCTGGTCGTGTTGCTCGTCGTCTTGGCTGGTTTCCAAGTGTTGAGCCGTATATTGGATACGGAACGCATAGATATGCTCGCTTGATTTGCAGAACTGTGTATGCTCCAAAGCTTGGTCATCATTCTGCTCTAAAACGCGGAATTTACGCAATGCTTGTTGTTCCTGCTGTGCGTGTGCGCGTGGCTTTGTCTATTGACGGTATTCCTGTAGAAACAGCTCAAATTGGCGATTCTGAAATATACGATAAGCCTGAAGGTTCGCGCGATGGTAGTGCAGAGTATTGTATTTCTGACCGTGCAGGGTATTTAGATTTAATTACTGAGCGCGCTTTAGAGCCTGGTCGTCACGTTGTTTCGTATTCTGTTAGTGATCGTGAGCCTGTAAAAGCGAGCTTGTTTGCTATTGACGCAAATGTTCCTGTTGGTGTTATTTCGGACGTTGACGACACTATTATGGTAACTCAAGCGCCTTCGCCAATTCGTGCTGCTTATAATTTGCTTATTATGAATCCTGCTCATCGTTCGCCAGTTACTGGAATGTCTGAGTTTTTCCAGTCTTTAGAGCGTTTACGTGACGATATTCCATTTTTCTATCTTTCTACTTCTCCGTGGAATGTTGAGGCTTCAATTCGTCACTTTATTGATCGCGAAAAGTTTCCTGAGGGTCCTCTTCTTCTTCGTGATTTGGATCCACGTCCTAAAACTTTTATCCCAAACGGACCGCAGCATAAATTAGAATTTGCAACTCAGCTTATGGATGATTTTCCGGGTATGCGTTTTGTGCTTATTGGCGATGATGGTCAAAAGGATCCTTTAACGTATGCGAATATTATTCGTAAGCATCCAGGTCGTGTGCTTGCAGTAGGTATTAGGCAATTGCGTAAGCATGCTACTGTTGAGGATTTTCGTCGTAAATTATCTCGTGATTTTGCGGTTGCTTTAAGTGCGTCTAAGCGTGCATATGTTTTTTCGGATGCTCTTGATACTACGTGTGAAGATGCACAAGAAATTCCTACTATGGCGATCGAAAAATTACATAATGCTAACGAGTTTTCTGGTGATATTGATGATTTTGATGATGCTCAAATGCGCATAATTGAAGCAGAAGGTGCTGTTGGTACTTTGCAAGGCGTGCCATTTTTTGCAGCTCCTCAAGGCAAAGATTTAGCTAAAGTAATGCTTCCGTTTATAGAGGAAGCAATCGCGAAATAGTATAAAAATAATTGTAAAATAATTTTGTAATATTAAAGAATTGCAGAAAATATTTCGTTACTAATATATAAAAGCTGAAGAAAATACTTAATGAAAATTAAAAGAGGTGTAGCTATGAGTAATCAAGATTTCGCAAAGCCAAAAGCAGCAGAACGCATACCGTCGGCACGTGAATTCCATGGCGACACTTATATAGACGAATATGCTTGGATGAAAGATCGCAATAATCCTAAGCTTATGGAATACGTCAATAGTCAAAACGCTTATACTGAACAGCGTGTAAAGCACTTAGAAAACTTGCGTTCTACATTGTTTGACGAGTTGCGTTCAAGAGTTCAAGAAACAGACATGTCTGTTCCTGTGCGCATGAATAATTATTGGTATTACGTGCGTACTGAAAAAGGCAAACAATACGCTGTGCAATGCCGTATGAAAGTCAAAAATAGTGACGATTGGAATCCGCCAATTATCGACAATTCTGCAAAACCTGGCACAACTGATGGTGAAGAGATTTTATTTGATGCAAACTTTGAGTCTGAGCACTCTGGTGGCAAGTTCTTTAGAGTCGGTGGAATGGATTTGAGCACCGATGGTTTGAGAATGCTGTACGGTGTCGACACTCAAGGCGATGAACGCTTTAACTATTTTATTCGTGACTTTTCTACAAAAACATGTTCTTGGTTGCAGTTAGAAGAATCGTGGGAAAATCTTGCTTCTGCTTCACTTTCTCCAGATGGAAAATGGGTGTTTTATGTAAAGCTTGATGATGCTTGGCGTCCTTATCAAGTTTGGAGGCATAAGGTTGGCACTAGCGTTTCTAATGATGTAAAAGTTTTTGAAGAAACTGACGAGCGATTTTTTGTTGACGTGTATGAAAGTTTTGACGAACGATACATGATGATCAGCAGTAGTTCAAAGACTACGTCGCGCGTGCTTATGCTTCCTTTGAGCAATCCTGAAGGCGAATTCCGTATGGTTATTGAGCCGGTTGAGGGGGTGGAATACGATATTTCTTTCGCTTGCTTTGAGAATGCTGGCGAAAATGGTGAAGATATTCCAATTGCGATTGTGTGCCATAACGCTAAAAATCCTAATTTTGAAATTGACATTATTGATATGAGAGGAAATTCCGGCAAGTTTGATGAGCATATAACGTATAAGCTTTCGGATGGAGTATGTGTTGCGTCGGGTTCTCCTTATGGTTGCGAGCAGGGAGATGCTTGGCAACAAGGTGCTGGAAGTGAGCCTATTACAAAGCCTTATAATTCGCCTCAAAATCCTGAAATATTGCAAAATGCAGTTGGATTGAGCATAAGCGGATTGTCAATGTACAAAAATTATGTGGCACTAGCTTATCGTTCTCAAGGTTTGCCGCATTTGGCTGTAATGAGCAAGAAGCGCGCTGTTGAAGATTTTTTGCAAGCAAAACCGTGGCGTTTTTGCGAAGTGCGACCGCTTTCTTCCCAGCTTGCGAATCAATTTACGGATCAACTTTCTTCTCAACTTGTGGATCAAGCGCAAGCCGAATCACGTGCTGCGCTCGCAAATATTTCACAAGAAGAAATCAACAATAATCGCCTATTGAGTATTTCTATGACTGGGAATCCTTCGTACGAAGCTCCGCGTATGCGTTACGCTTTTGGTAGTTATGCGACTTTAGGTCAACTTCGCGAGTTGGATCCTTTAACAGGCGAAGATGTGTTGCTCAAGCAAGGTAAAATTTTAGGTGAATTTAATGAGCGCAATTATGCTGAAAAGCGCGTTTGGATTACTGCTCGAGATGGTGAGCGTGTGCCAGTGTCTCTTGTGTGGCGTCCGGATAAAATTTCTCAAACTGACTCAATGTTTATTACTGGTTATGGAGCGTATGAAGTTAGTTCAGACCCTACTTTTTCTGTCGGTCGCTTGAGTTTGCTGGATCGCGGCGTGTTATATGCGCAAGTGCATGTGCGAGGCGGCGGCGAAATGGGTCGTGCGTGGTATGAACAGGGTAGGCGCGTCAATAAAAAGCATACTTTTGAAGATTTTGCTGATGCCACGCGTGCTTTGCAAAATGCTGGTTTTGCTTCCGCTTGTCATACTGTTGCAAACGGTGGTTCAGCAGGAGGCTTGCTTATGGGTGCTATAGCAAATATGGCTCCGGAATGTTATGCAGGAATTGAAGCAGACGTGCCTTTTGTAGATGCCCTTACGTCTATGCTCGACTCTTCTTTGCCGCTTACTGTAACAGAGTGGGATGAGTGGGGCAATCCACTCGATGATCCTGAAGCTTATGCTTATATGAAATCGTATACTCCTTACGAAAATGTGCCTTGCGTAAAAATGGAAGATGGTCGCAAAAAGTTAGCTGATTTTCCGAAAATCTTAATCACGTCCTCTATTCACGACACGCGCGTGCTTGTTACGGAACCTTTAAAATGGCTCGCTAAATTGCAAGCTTCTGGAGTTGACGCAATTGCTCGTATTGAAACTGACGGTGGTCACGGTGGCACTTCTGGCAGGTACAGGCAATGGCAGGAGTTAGCTTATGAAAACGCATGGTGCCTGCATGTTATGGGTATAAACAGTTAGTTGGAAGCGGCAGAAACTTTACTGCGTTGTAAAGTAAATGTCGTTTCCACGCCTTTCGTGATATCATGGGTCAAGTGATGTGCGTTTTTCGCTTGCGTTTGCGCTCATTTACATACAGGTAGTTCAATGGAGATATCTACTTATTGCTTAATGAAGGGGTAGAGCAGCAATGGCAACACTCAACGTTGACAGCGATGAATTTTCACTGCAACATACCGCATTGTTTAAGCAAGTTCCAGCTGATCAAGTAAAAGAATTGATGCAGTATTTACAAGAATCAACATTTAAAAAAGGTTCTGCAATTTTTAATGAAGGCGATACTGACCATCGAATGTACTTGCTTGAGCGTGGAAGAGTAAAATTAGTTCGTCATTCAAACGACAATCGTGTGCAATTGTTAAGTATTCACACTCCTGGCGAAATTCTAGGCGAAATTCCCGTTTTTGACCCTAGCGGCGGTCCTCGTACAGCTTCAGCAATATCTATTACCAACAATACTAGAGTTTTATGGCTAGAAAATGACGTGTTATTCCATTGGTTAAACAATCACCCTAGTGTTGCAGTAGATATGCTTCAAGTGCTTGCAGCGCGCATGCGAGCAAATAATGAGCGAATTTCCGATTTAGTTTTTATGGATGTTCCTGCTCGTTTAGCAAAGACTTTGCTGAATTTAGCTTCAAGATTTGGTGAGCCTATGAGCGATGGCTTGCTTGTGCCGCATGATTTAACGCAAGAAGAGCTTGCGCAACTTGTTGGCTCGTCACGCGAAACAGTTAACAAAGCGCTTATGGATTTTGCAAACAGGGGTTGGATTATGCGCCAAGGCAGGTCAATTATTATCTATAAGCCTGGCATGCTTATTCGTCGAGCTGAACGTTAAAATGCGAATGTTTATGATGCTAGTTTTCAAGTAGAGGCAAACCTTTAAAATAGTACGCATGCCGAAAAAGAATTCACTGACTGTTCGCCGTGTGTTAGCGCTGTTCCTTACCTACATCACTTTGTGTGTTGCAGGAGGTATTGCAGCAAGTATTATGTTTGTTCCTGGCGTAATGAGCGTGAATAGTGTAGTGAAAACAGTAGTGCCTTCACTTCGCGTTGACGGCATCGATTTTGATGTTACCGCGTTGCCGCAAAAATCGCGACTTTACGCTTCTGATGGCAAAACTATTATTGCAACTTTTTATGCTCAAAATCGCACTGTAGTGCCGCTTCGACGCATATCGCAATATATGCAGCGAGCAATGGTTGCTCGTGAAGACCGTCGATTCTTTGAGCATTCCGGCGTAGATATGCAAGGTGTTATTCGCGCATTCGTGCAAACATTCGTTAAAAAGGGAGATATGCAAGGTGGCTCTTCCTTAACTCAGCAATATGTAAAAAATGTGCTTATGATTAAGGCTCGCGAAAATAACGATTCTTTAGCTGAGTATCACGCTTCTGAAGGCACTATTGCACGTAAATTACGCGAAATGCTTATTGCAATTCAAATGGAGAAAAAATACTCTAAACTTGAGATTTTGCAGGGATATTTAAATATTGCGCAGTTCGGTAGCAATAATATTTACGGCGTAGAAACTGCAGCTCATCGCTACTTCAATACGAGCGCTGCAAAACTTAATCTTGTGCAATCAGCAACTATTGCTGCAATTACAAAGAATCCTTCGCGTTATGATCCTTCTATTGAAACAAATCAGCCTGAAGCGCAAAAGCAGCGCAATATTGTACTTGATTTAATGCTTCGTCAAGGTTTTATTACTAAGAGCGAGCATGATTCCGCTGTTGCTATTCCTCTTAAAAGCACTCTTAACATACAGAGGGAAGTTTCTAAAATTGGATGTCAAGCTGCAGGCGACGCAGCATTCTTCTGCGATTATGTGACGAAGAAAATTTTGCACTCTCGCGAGTTTGGTAAAACTGCTGCCATGCGAGAAAAGTTGCTTACTGAGGGTGGTCTTGATATTTACACAACTATGGATTTGCGTGCTAGCAAGGCTGCTATGAAAGCTGCTAGAGATACGATTCCTGTGAACGATAAGAGCGGTTTTGAGGTTTCAATTGCGGCAATTAAGCCTGGAACTGGTGAAGTTTTGGCGTTCGGCAGTAATCGTATTTATGATGCTACGGATGCTGCAAAATCAGATCCTACGCATACTGCTTTGAACTACGCTGTAGATGAGCGCGATGGTGGCGGTCTTGGTTGGCAAATTGGTTCTACTTGGAAGCCAATTAATATGGTTGCGTGGATGCTTGCTGGAAAGTCAATTAATCAGCCTCTTCGCACTTCTATGCTTTATAATAATGCTGATTTTAATTGCAGCAAATTCCGCGGAGTTGGTAGTTGGTCAGTTCAAAACTCTGGTGGTGGCACAACTAATCCGGAAACTCCTTTGCAAGGTCTTGTGCGCTCGCATAACACTACTCAGGCTTCTATGGCTCAGCAAATTAAGCTGTGTTCAATCGCGGATGCTGCTCGCATACTTGGCTACCACAATTCGCCTCTTGGTCAGGAAAGCGTGTATTCTGCTAACTCGCTTAATCCGCCTATGACGATTGGTTCTGTGCAAGCTTCGCCTTTAACTGTGGCGAATGTGTATGCAACTATTGGTGCTGATGGCGTGGCATGTGATCCTATTGCTATTAAGCGAGTTGTTGACAAAAACGGTAAGCGTTTGAAAGTTCCTAGTGCGCATTGCCATCAAGCAATTCCAAAGGGAATCGCTCAAACTGCTGCTTATGCGCTGAATCAGGGTGTTGTGCAACCTGGCGGCGAGGCTTCAACTACACAACTTGATGGCGGTCGCAAGACTTTCGCAAAAACTGGTACTAACGAGCAGTACTACATGACTACAGCTGGTTTTGTGCCGTATCAAGTTGCTTCGTTTGTGGCAGTTGGTAACGCTGAATCACAGAAAAGCTTTAATGGCATGACTATTAACGGTCGCACAAGGGCAGCCTGGTATGGTATGTATATTGCAACCCCAGCGTGGAAACAGTTTATGAACGACTATTTGAAAGCTGCTAACATTCCTGTTGACAACGATTATGGCAAGCCTGATCCAAAGTACACTGCCGGTGGAACTCTGCCTGGCACGCCTAAAAATACTGTTAAAACTGATCAGCAGAAGCGAGATGAAGACGCCAGAAAGCAGGCAGCACAAGAACAGCAGGAAGAAGCTAAGACGCAAAAGAACACGCAAGATCAGTACGGCACTGCTCGCCGCGACGACTATGGTGATTCAGAAACTGATAATTACTAAATGGTATTTGTTAACTCGTAATTGCTAGTTAACTTACTAAATACTAAGTTGTTTTGTGCTGTTCCTTATACAAATAAACCCTTACTTATGCTACTTGATTGTGAGCAAAGTAAGGGTCATTTTTAGCGCAAATACGCACTGTGCTAGTTCAAATCCGCACCAACTGCGTCTGCAACATGCTCAAAGCCGTCGCGTTTCAAAAGATCCGCAAGTCCGCGTTTCAGCGTCGTGATTTGCTGTGGTCCTCTGTACATAAGTGACGTAATAAACATAACCAAGTCAGCACCTGAGCGAATCTTCTCATATGCTTGCTCTGGCGTAAATACTCCGCCAATGCCTGCAATAGCAAAACGTTCACCAAAAGCTTTGCGCGTGCGTCGAATAAGCTCGTTGCTTGCGCTGTAGGTAGGACCTCCAGAAAGTGCTCCTTGCCAATCTTCCGGAACATCAAGTCCTGCGCGATTCTTTTGCAAGTTCGCAATACTTACTCCGTCAACTTTATGTTCTGCAAGTACGTCAAGCAAAGACTTGAACTGTTCCCAACCGCCGTGTAAATTAAGCGGCATCTTAACTAACGTTGGCTGAGGTCGCTTAATAGTGTCAAGATCAGTGAATAATTTGTCAAGTGCTTCCGGCTGACTAAATGGTTCACCCACACGCGTGTTCGGGCATGAAATATTTACTTCAATTATTGAGCTTTTTCCGGCTGCACGTTCCATAGAAATATGGTAGTCTTCAATTCCTTCTTCCAAGTCGCCAACTAAGTCGTCGTTTGTGCGCGCAATAGAAATAGACATATTCATAGATTTTGCGTGCGTCCAAGCTTTCTCGGCTCGTGCAACAACGGCTTCGCTGCCATCGTTTGCTAGTCCTGCGTGTACAAGAATAGAGTCATATTCTGGAAGGCGATGATACCAAGGTTTTTGATTTCCTTCGCATGGTCGGCTTGTGGTAGAGCCAACTGTTTCAAATCCAAAGCCGGCGTTGTCTAGCACGGTTGCCATTTGGCAATTTTTATCTAGTCCTGCACTTAAGCCAAACGGGTTTGCAAAATTCACACCCATAACGTTAGTTTCTAGCACCGGGTCTGTGTAGTTAAGCATTTCGCGAAGAAGCCACATTAACCCAGGAGTGCGCTCGCTAAATTTGCAAAAATTAATCATGCGATCATGCGCTTCGTCTGGAGGAATGTTAAAAACGAAATGCGGTTTAATAATGTGTTTGTATGAGAATGTAAAAAGGTCTGTCGTTGTTTTATTGACGACATTGTGCAATGAGTGTTCAGAAACGTAATACATATTTATATAGTAGGGCATTATTGTTATATACGCCATTCCTTAGTGTATTTTGTGCGTTTTCTTCCTTAGTACGCGTTCGTTTTTGTGCGATTTTTCACAAAACCTGCTTTACTTGACAACAAAATGTGCGTTCTTTTCGTTTTAATGCCCTGAAACGCTCAATTACGTTTGTTTTTTGCGTTTACGTGTGCGATAATGTTCGTATGATTTCTTCACAGCGTCAACATTTGATTTTAAGTCGTCTCCGTACGCGCGGTGCTGTTCGCATTACTGCGCTTTCTAAAGAACTGAACGTTTCTGCTATGACGGTTCGCAGGGATATCGCAGAGCTTTCGGATCGTGGGCTTTTAAAGCGCGTTCACGGCGGTGCTGTAACGACTAATACTCTGCTTTCGGAGCCGCTGTTTTCTGTAAAGTCGCAAATGGACATTGGTTTGAAGGATGCGATTGCGCGTTTGGCTGTGGACTATGTTTCTCCTGGGGATGTGATTGCTATTGGCGGCGGTACCACTGCTTATGTGTTTGCGCAGCATTTGCTCGAGTCTCGCAGGGCTTCTGGCATTACGATTTTGACTAATTCGATTCCTGTTGCGGAGCTTGTGCAAGCTTTAGAGTCGAAGGATGTCGAGGTTATTGTTACCGGCGGCGTGATTACGCGTTCCAATTCGCTTGTTGGGCCTATTGCAGATAAAGTTGTTGCTTCTCTTCGTGTGAATACCGTTTTTCTTGGCACGCATTCTGTGTCTCTTCCTCGCGGATTCCTTATGCCAAATTCTTTGGAAGCTGCTACTGATATGGCGTTAATGGATATTGCGGATCGCACGATTATTTTGACGGATCATACTAAATGGAGTTGTACGTCGCTTTCGCTATTTGCTCGTTTTGATCAGGTTGATACTGTTATTACCGACGATGGTTTGGATGCTGATTCTCAGCTTCGCACGCGTGAGCTTGTAAAGGATTTGGTTTTGGCACCTGTTATTGACGAGCGAGATGTTCTTGATGCATCTAATGGTGACGATTTAGCGAATTCTGAAGATTCTGACGATTTGCTTGATTAGTATTTTGCAAGTATTTTTGCAAAGTTTGATTTTGCGCGCTGATGATTTTAATGCCCGAGTGAGTTATTTACTCGGGCATTTTGTTCTTGCTGTTTGGTTTGGTTTCAAGTGTGCCGATGTTTAAACAAATTTTGCTATGTTTAAATAAAGCGTGCCGATGGTTAAATATTGCGTTTTTTGTTGTTTTATAAGGCTGTTAGAGAAATCACAAAACTCAAACCTTAAAGAAAGCTGAAAAAATGTTAAAAAAATCCAGTATATGGCGTGTCGTGTAATTTTTATCAAAAAATACAGAAAAATGCCGTAAATATTTCTGCTTTTTAATGAATATAACGAATATTTATCAAGATTTTTTGTATTTTTGATGCTGAGAAACCTGAATTTTAGTGTTGAGTTTTCTGAGAGCTTGCGGTAAGTTTTAACTCAGTTACCGGTTGAATCCCTAGTTCACTGGTACGAGCGGGAAACCGCAAATGGCAAATTTTTCTTCGCATACCCTAGTGCGAAGGAGAAGAAGAAAGGAAAATATTATGTTGAATAAGAAGGCTATCGCCGCATTCGCTGCTGGCGCCACCCTCCTCTCTGGTTTCGCTTTTGCTGTCCCAGCAATGGCTGAGGCTCCTGCTGCTCCTGCAGCTCCTGCTGCTCCTGCAGCTCCTGCTGCTCCTGCAGCTCCTGCTGCTCCTGCAGCTCCTGCAGCTCCTGCTGAACCTACTTATAATAAGTCATTCTATAAGACTGAAGACGCTGGAGAGCTTGATGCTCGTTTGGCTAAGGAGAAGGCTGATAAGGAAGCTAAGGCTAAGGCTGAAGACGAGAATGATAAGTATGAGCATTCTCCATTTGGCAATAAGGACATGGATTACGCGAAGTGTGTGAAGCTTTACGGTAAGGATTCTCTCGAGTGCAAGGCTGTCGCTGACTACCTCAAGCGTCATGGTCAGAAGGTTGATGACAAGGCTAACGACAAGAAGTCTGATAAGAAGTCTGAAGCTAAGAAGGCTGCTCCATTGGCTAAGACCGGTGCTGCTGTAGCTTTGGCTGCTGTTGCTGCTTCTGTGCTTGCTGGCATGGGTGCTGCTCTTCGCAAGATCCGTCACTAAGCTGAAATCTGATTCAGTGATGAATCATTTGGGCTTTAGCTTATTGGTTGATCGTTGAGTCGGTTTTTCTGTGAATTACTTAGTCTAGTGTGCTGAAAGGTGCGCTAGACTAAGTTTTTTTATGACAATTTTGTGCTCTGCACGCTCGTGTTCACGTCTTCGTCCTCTTTTTACGCAACTGTAAAGTTTCTGTCGTTATTTGCTGGTTTCGCGGCTTTTTCTTTACGCTGCTGTAAAGTTTCTGCCGCCTGACACCATCGTTTAAGCGCGTAACTCTCGTCGTCATGAGCGTGCTGTAAAATAGCAAAGTTGTGTGCGGTTTTGGTGCTTATCATCAAACATATCGCGCATATTTTGCAAACACACTCCTGCTGTGGAAGGTCCACAGCCGATAGTCCGAAGGAGGTGGGTGATGTCTGCACATAAGTATGAACTGATGTTCATTGCAAATCCTGAGCTGGATGAGCACGGTCTTAAGAAGTTGACCGAGCAGTATCTTGAGCTTGTCACCAACGAGGGCGGTTCCGTTGACGGCACCGATTACTGGGGTCGCCGCAAGTTTGCCTACGAAATTGAAGGCAAAACCGAAGGTAACTACGTTGTGGTGAACTACACTGCCGAGCCATCTGTAAGTGACGAACTTGACCGTGTTTTGAACCTTAATGAATCTGTAATCCGCACGAAGATTCTTCGCAAGGACGCTAAGTAAAAACTAGCAAAACTAAGTAAGCTCTAGTGAATTAAATAAAAACTAGTTAAGCTAAATAAATACGTAAACAACCGCGCATAAGTTGCGCACAAAATTGCCAGTAATCACTGATATGTGATTACGAGTAAAGCGAGAAAGAAAAGGCACGATATGGCAGGTGAAACGATTATTACCGTCGTGGGAAATCTCACTTCGGATCCTGAATTAAGGGCACTTTCCAACGGTGCTTCTGTTGCGAGCTTTACCATTGCATCCACACCTAGAACGTTTAATCGTAATACGAATCAGTTCGAGGATGGGCCTGCGTTATTTATGCGTTGCTCAGCGTGGAGAGACTTGGCAGAACATTGTGCAAACAGCCTTTCTAAAGGCACGCGCGTGATTGCTCAAGGCAGGTTGTCGCAGCGTTCGTATCAAGCGCAAGACGGCTCGAATCGCACAGTTGTTGAACTTACGGTTGACGAAATTGGTCCATCTTTGCGTTATGCAACTGCGCAAGTTAACCGCCAAAGCTCTTCAACAGGTTTTGCTGGTGGCTCGCGCGCATCAAATGCTGCTGGCGCAGGTTATGCTGGCGGAGCAAATTATGCTGCTAGCCAGACCGCTTCTCAACATTCCGCAAATTCTTCAGCGGCTGATCCGTGGAGTGCTGCTGCGCCAACAAACGATAGTTTTTCAACTTTCGGTGCCAATTCTGATTTTGGCGGCGATTCTGAAGAACCTGAGTTCTAGCGTTTTAGTTGAGCTATAGATAGCGTATTTATTTGTTTATTTATGCACTTATTTACGCGCTTACTTAATCCTTATAAATACATCATCAGTTATATGTTATGCGAACAAAAAGCATAACAGATTTGAGAGAGGACATCTTATGTCACGCAAAAGGCCGCAACCACCGGTCAAGCCTTTCAAAAAGAAGCCAAATCCTTTGAAGGCTGCCAAGATTACTGAAATTGATTATAAAGACGTTGCTTTGCTGCGCAAGTTCGTTTCTGACCGCGGCAAGATTCGTTCCCGTCGTATCACCGGCGTAACCGTGCAGGAACAGCGCAAGATCGCGAAGGCAGTGAAGAATGCTCGCGAAATGGCTTTGCTTCCTTACGCCACTACCGGTCGCTGATTGAGAGGATAGGAATATGGCTGAAACCAAGGTTATTCTTACCAAGACTGTTGCCAACCTCGGTCACTCTGGTGACGTTGTTGAAGTTAAGGCTGGCTATGCACGCAACTACCTGATTCCTCAGGGTCTTGCTTTTGCATGGAACAAGGGTGCTGCTTCCCAGATTGAAGCAATGCGTCGCGCTCGTCTTGCCAAGGCTGTCGCCACTCGTGAAGAGGCAGTTGCAGCTAAGGCTCAGATTGAAGGTACCGTTGTGGAGCTTTCTGCTAAGGTTTCCGAATCCGGCAAGCTTTTCGGTGGCGTTTCTGCCGAGAAGATTGCTGCCGCTTTGGCTTCCAAGGCTCAAGTTGAGGCTCGCGCAATTAAGGTTGCTACTATTAAGACCACTGGTGAGTTCCCAGCAACCGTAACGTTGCATCCGGAAATCACCGCTTCCTTTACTGTTAAGGTTGTGGCTGAGTAAGTAGCTTTGTGAATTTTACAAAACATGTTGTAGCAAGCAGATTCTTGCTTTTAGTGGTTTTCTGCTTGTAATACATGTGGATTGAACTTAAGCATTAGCTCTGCGTTTGCGTTGTATTGAGTTTTCTCATTGCGATGCTGCGCAGAGTTTTTTTATGCTGCAATATTTTGAAAATGTGAATGTGTTGTAAGTGTCACGTGCGTAACGTAGTTTTTTAAGTTCTACTCGACTAAATTAGAACAGTTGGAAAATTACGAAATTATCAAGGAGATGCAAACTGTGCTGGAAAGCAAATATGAACTGGCCGACGAGTTTAGTATGAACGCAAAAGCGCAAGATGCCAGCATATCTGCTATTCGCAATGACGAAGAGTATGCTTGTAAAAATTCCGCAATTACACCTTCCGCAATTACGAATCTCGAAAACGCAATAAAATACAGCAATCACAAAGGATACGGCGAAACTTGCGCGAAGGTTATTCTTTTTGGCGAACATTCCGTGGTTTATGGTCATTCTGCAATAGCTTTGCCGCTTAAAAACTTGCGTATGCGCGCTGTAGTAACTAATTGCAATGAATCTTTAGTACCTGTATCGTGTAAATCTTTATCTTCTGCTTCGTGTGAATCTTTAGCATCTGCATCACGCGAATCTTTAGCATCTACGACGAATCTCGATTCACATATAACTCTTTCGTGCCTTGACTTTACTGGCAAACTTTCCGAAATTCCTACGCGCTTTAATAGCATACGAACAGCAATTCGCGCGTCGCTGGAGTTTGCAGGGTGGAGCGGTGAGAATTTGCACATTTTTACCGAGTCTGATTTTCCAGCAGAACGAGGTCTTGGCTCGTCTGCGGCTGCTGCTGGTGCTATAATTCGTGCGATTCTTGACTATTATGGCGTTTCAGCTAGCGATGATGAGATTTTTAAGTTGACGCAGACTGCTGAGTGCGTGGCTCACGGACGTTCTTCAGGCTTGGATGCCACTGCAACCGCTGCTTCCTGGCCTGTGCGTTTTAGTCGTGGCTGTTTTGATCGCATGGAAATTAACATGCGTGCGTGGCTTGTTTTGGCGGATTCTGGATGCAAAGGAATGACTCGCGAAACAGTTGAAGCTTTGCGTTCTCGTTTAGAATCGAATCCTGTTGAAGTTGGAGCGCAGCTCAATAAATTGGGGGAGATTGCGGCTGTTGCAGAAGATGATTTGGCGTTTGGTCGTATTGAAAATATGGGTAAGCAAATGACTTTCGCACACCGTATTTTGGCGGATTTGGGCGTAAGTACTGCGAAACTTGACACTTTGGTAGATGCTGCTTGCAAACATGGCGCGTTGGGTGCAAAACTTACTGGCGGAGGTGGTGGAGGATGTGTCATTGCGCTGGCTGATAGTGAGGATGCTGCTAAGCGAGTGAGTGAAGCTTTTAAAAATGCAGGAGCTTGCGATACTTGGATTGTGAATATAGGTGATTCTGCAATAAATTGAATCTTATTTTTACTTGAAATGTAGCATAAACTTTACAGTTATTTAAAGAAAAGAAGCTTGTGCGCACTGTTTTGCTAAAACATTGACTAGCACATTAACAAACGAGAATTACGTATCTGCCGCAAAAGGAACAGTATGCAAAATGTTGAAATTCAGCCAAAAATAACGTTTGACGCTAGTCTTTCACCCAACTCAGCTTTTGCTAAAGCAAACGCGAATATTGCGCTGATTAAGTATTGGGGTAAGCGCGATGAAAAGCTGATTTTGCCTTATACTTCCTCGCTTTCGCTCACCCTTTCGGATTTGTTTACAACTACAAGCGTAAGTTTTGCGAATAATCTTGAACAAGATACTTTTACTTTAGATAATGAAAAGATTTCGCCGTCTGCAAAACCTTTTCGTCGCGTAGTCGCTATGCTCGATTTGGTGCGTGAAATTGCAGGAATTTCAACGAAAGCAAGCGTTATTTCGCATAATATTGTGCCAACTGCTGCCGGTCTTGCATCGAGCGCGTCTGGTTTTGCAGCTCTTGCGTCTGCTGCCTCGTACGCTGCTGGATTAAACCTAACTCCACGAGAACTTTCTAGACTTGCAAGATGTGGTTCTGGTTCAGCTTGTCGTTCGATTTTTGGAGGACTTTCAATTTGGCATGCAGGTTGCGACGACGAAACATCTTACGCAGAGCCTATTGAAAACGCACAAGTTGCGCTTAAAAATTTAAACCTTGCTATGATTGTTGTTACTTTGGACGATAGCAAAAAGCCGATTTCTAGCCGAGAAGCGATGCGCAGAACGGTTGAAACTTCGCCAACGTATATGCAATGGGTTGAGCAGTCGAAAGACGATCTTGAAATTGCTAAAAACGCAATTAAGCGAGCAGATATTGAGCAATTGGGTGAGGTTGTTGAACGCAATGCTTTTGGAATGCACGAAACTATGCATAATGCTGTTCCGTCGGTGAATTATTTAACTAGCAGCACGCATATTGTGCTTGAAGCGGTTAAAAATATGCGAAAAGATGGTTGGCTGGTGTGGTCTACGATGGATGCTGGTCCAAATGTGAAGGTGCTTACTTCTGGAGATGATGCTTATCGTGCGATGTGTCAGTTGCGCTCGCGAGTTGAGGATGGTTTACGTAATTCTAGCGTTTTTTGTAATACAGAATATTGCGAGCCGAAATTTGCGATTGCGCTGCCAGGTGACGCTGTGACGGTGAGTACGAGTTTAAAATAGGCGGATAATATGACTCAAGTGCGCTCTAGTGCCCCAGGAAAGCTTTATATTGCTGGCGAGTATGCTGTTGTTGACGGCTGTGCTGCAATTGTTGCTGCTGTTAATCGTTATGTAACAGTTAGCATAAGTGATGAAACCTTAAACGAAGAGTTACGCGAAAATTTGCAGAAAAATGCGCCTAGTAGCAGAAATTATTGTGGTGTGATTACGTCAGATGCTGAAAAATATAAACCGCTTCTTTGGGCGCGTGCATCCGACGGAAGTATTGAAATACAAAACGACGGAAAATATGCTTATGTGCTCGCTGCAATGGGCGTAGTCGACGCTTATGCTAGTGAGAAATGTGCGCCAAATATTAACCGAAAAAGTTACAATGTGCATATTTTTAGCGAACTTGATGATGTAAAAACTGGTAGAAAATACGGTCTTGGATCTTCTGCTGCAGTAACTGTTGCAGTTATCCGCGCGTTGTGCAAATGGTATGATTTGAATCTTTCGACTCCAGAAATTTGCAAGCTAGCATTGATTGCGTCGTCGAGTGTTAAAAAATCCGGAAGCGGTGGAGATGTTGCTGCCAGCTCTTATGGCGGTTGGATTATGTATCGCGCGTATAACCGAGAGTGGCTTGAAGCTGAGCTGACGCTAGTAAAATCCGGATGCTCTGATTTCGGTGAGTTGTTGTACAAAAAGTGGCCACGACTGGAAGTTAAGCGTTTAAATGTAGATAAGTCGCTAAAACTTTTAGTCGGGTGGACTGGTTCTCCTGCGTCTAGCGCAAAGCTAGTAAGTAGCGTAGAAAGTAGCGTTAAAACTAGTGCTGAAGGTAGTACGGAAAGTAGCGTCGAAACTAGTGCTTTTGACAATAAAAATCAACTTTTTACTTACGAAGATTTTTGCAAACAAAGTGAGATTTGCGTGCAAAAACTTGCGCGCGCAATTGAAAAGTTTGAAATAAGCGAAATTTCTAGCGGTTTTGCTCAAAATCGTGCGTTGTTACAAAAATTAAGTGCTCTTACTGGAACTGTTATCGAAACACATGAACTTACAAAATTTATTGAAATTGCGACTTGTGCCGGTATTCCTGCAAAAACTAGCGGCGCAGGCGGGGGAGATTGTGCAATTGCGCTGTCGACAATTTATGACAATAATGTAATTGAAACTATGAAATCTACTTGGGAAGCCAATGGAATAAAGCCATTGAATATTGATGTTACGGAAATTTTTGGAACTGGTAAGCCTTCTGAAAATATTGTATTAGACGCGTTTGTTAAGAGTCGCGAACCTAATGCACAATCTGCTCAATCTTGCACAATACAAAACCGCAAAGACGCGCATATTGCGCTTGCGGACAAGCAGTATAAAACTCGTGCAGATTCAGATTTTGACAAAGTGCGTTTTGTGCCGAATGCTTTGCCGCAAGTTGCGCTTGAAGAAATTGACGCTAGCGTGAACGTGCTAGGAAGCGAAGTATGCGATTCTGTGCATTGGTGCTCGCCGATATATATTAACGCAATGACCGGCGGAAGTGATGCTGCTAAAAAAGTGAATGCAAGTCTTGCTAGAGTTGCTGCAAAAAATTCTGTTGCTATGGCGAGTGGATCTTTGAGTGCTGCTCTTCGAGACGAAACTTTACTCAGCACTTTCAGTGTCATAAGAAGCGAAAATCCACATGGATTTGTGATGGCAAATGTTAGCGCTGGAACTAGTGCGTCTGATGCATTGCGTGCTGTAAACATGATTCATGCGAATGCGTTACAAGTGCATTTAAATGCTGCACAAGAGTTGGTTATGCAAGAAGGCGATCGCGATTTTCGAAATTGGTTGTGCAATATTGAGTCTATTGTCAGTGCGTGCGAAGCACTAAGCGTGCCTGTGATTGTGAAGGAAACTGGATGCGGAATTTCTGCTAAAGATGTTCATCGTCTTAAAGATGTTGGAGTGCGCACTGTAGATGTTTCTGGTCGTGGCGGAACTAATTTTGTAACAATAGAGAATGCTCGCAGGAACTTAGGCGACTGTGATTATTTGGCTGATTGGGGTCTTACTACTGTTGAGTCGCTGGTTGACATACGCAAGTGTGATTCGTTAAAAAATATGGAAGTTTTCGCAAGTGGAGGAGTTCGCACGCCTTTGGATGTTGTGCGTGCGTTGGCTTTGGGTGCTTCTGCAGTTGGTGTCGCTGGCGAGTTTTTGCATACGCTTATGCATGAAGGTGAGGATGCGCTTTCTTTGCAAATTGATAACTGGCAGAAGCAAATTAGGGTGATTATGGCTCTTCTTGGATGCAAGACAGTCAAGGATTTACAAGAAAAGACTGAGTTCGTGCGCGCGGATTGTCTTGGTAAGTGATATACTTGTGTAGTTGTGCGTTCAAGCGTGCTTATTTGTTTATGCAATGTGCGTAAGTAATTTGCGTAAGTAGTTCGTGTGTTTGAATGACGCAAGACTTGCAAGTCAAAGAAAATAGGAGTCCAATTATGGCAGCTCGTTGCGCAGTATGTGGCAAGGGACCTCAGACTGGTTTCACTGTTTCACATTCGCATATCCGCAATAAGCGCACCTTCCGCCCGAACCTTCAGCCGGTTCGCACCACCATTGATGGCGAGAACGTTCGCCTTCGTGTGTGCGTGAAATGCATTAAGGCTGGCAAGGTTCAGCGCGTTGAGGCGTGATTCGCGCATTGTATTGCGTTTAAATTGTAAGGCCCTGAGTGTTGCTCGGGGCTTTTTTGTATTTGCATATTTTTTCGTGCGCACGTTATATTCCTGATTGCGAATGATTTATAATCGAAATATGCTAAATACGCCCACGAACTCAGCCAAAATGCATACTTCGCTTTGTGCAATAATCAGCAATAAGCGACGCGTTTCTGCATTAAAATCTTTGGGCATAGTCACAGTCAAAGACGCGCTAACTTACTACCCATTTAGAGTCACAAGTCCACTGAGAATTGCGAACTTAAAAGATGTAAAAATTGGCGAAGAAGTGGCTTTCTATGCGCAAGTTCAGTCAATTAACGTTGTGCCTATGAACGCTCGTCGCGGTTTTAGAATCGAAATTAACGTTTTGCAAGATATGCAAGTGGTAGCTCAGCTTATTTATTTTTCTAAAAATCGTCAATACGCTCAGTGGCTTTCCGCAAAGATGCATGTTGGCGAAATGGTTGTTGTTGGCGGCATGTCTAGCGCTTTTAATGGTAAATTGCAATTTATGCATCCTCAAATTCTTACTGTATCTGCTGCAGAAGAAAGCGATAGCTTGCATCAATCTCGCGATACTGTAAGAAGCGTGGAAGATGGTTTGGCGCGTATGAGCGCTCCTATGCCCGTGTATCATGCAAATTCGCGAATCTCTAGTGAGCATATTCACGAAACAATACTTTCTATGCTGTCTGCACTTTCTGAAGATTCTGCATCTTCCGCATCTTCCGCATCTTCCGCATCTTGCGCTACTGAATCCCTGCAAATCCCAAATATTACGCCTGAATCAGTGCTAAAAAAACGTAACCTCATGACTAGAGCGTCAGCAATATACTCAATTCATAATCCGCAATCAGTTGACGAATTTTATAAAGCTGTTGACTCGTTGCGCTATGAAGAAGCTTTTATTTCCCAAGTAGCTGTATTGCGATCTCGTGAAGATTCTAAAGATAATCAAGCAAAATCTTGTAATAATTCTCTTATAAGAAATGAATTTGTGGAAAGTTTGCCGTTTGAGCTTACTGCAGGTCAAAAAGATGTAATTGATGAGATTGTACGTGACATGCGTGAGCACCATCCGATGCGTCGCTTGCTTCAAGGTGAAGTTGGTTCCGGAAAAACAGTTGTTGCGCTCGCTGCAATGCTCGAGGCAGTTGGATCAGGCTATCAGGCTGTGCTTGTGGCTCCTACTCAAGTTCTGGCGTCTCAACATGCCGAAAATTTGCGCCAAATGATTGCGCGCGCGAATCTAAAAGTGCCTGTAATCGTCGTAACTGGCGGCATGAGACTTGCGGATCGCAGACGTGCGCTAGCGAGTGTGGCAAGTGGAGAGCCTTCGCTTATTGTTGCAACTCATGCAGCGTTCTCGTCGACTTTTAAGCCGACTAATTTAGCTTTGGTAATTATTGACGAGCAACATCGTTTTGGTGTTGAGCAGCGCGATGTTTTGTTGCGCAAAATGAGCGTAGATTCGCATAATAGTGCTGAAAAGTCTTTTACACCGCATCTTTTAGTAATGACTGCAACGCCTATTCCGCGCTCTGCTGCTATGACGTGGTTCGGTGATTTGGATGCTTCGTATTTAACTGAACTGCCTGGAGGTAGAAAACCTATTCGCACTTTTGTTGTGCAAGAATCGGATGCGAATACTATGGCGAGAATGTTTGCGCATATTCGTGCTCGCATTGATGCAGGTGAGCGTGCGTATGTTATTTGCGCGCATATTGATGATGATTTTAATGAGGATTCTGGTAGGGATTCTGGTAGTGCTTCTGTTAGTAATTTTGGTAGGGATTTTGATAGCGATGAATCTGAAGGTTTTGAAGATGTTTCGCAATCTGTGCAATCTAATCAATCTGAAGAAAATAACGCAGATTCTTTGCGCAAACTTCATACAGTTAACGGCATTTTGAAGCGGCTTTCAGCTTTGCCGCAATTTAAAGGCGTTACTTTTGCTAAGCTTACTGGTCGCGACGATGATGCTACGAAACGCGAAACGATGGAACGTTTTGCGCGCGGAGATGTGCAAGTTCTTGTAGCTACAACGGTTATTGAGGTCGGTGTTGATGTGCCTCAAGCGAGTTGCATTGTGATTTTTGACGCGGATCGTTTTGGTCTTGCGCAATTGCATCAGTTGCGTGGACGTGTTGGGCGTGGTGGCACGAATTCTTGGGCATTTTTGGTTGCGCAAACTGAGGATGGAAGTCTTGCTCAAGAACGTTTGCAAGTTGTTGAAAATTCGCTAGATGGTGCCGTAATTGCTAAGAAAGATTTGGAATTGCGCAATGTTGGCGATGTTCTTGGCGATAAGCAGTCGGGTGGTCGCTCGAGTTTGAAGATTTTGCGAGTTGTTAAGGATGCAAAGATTATCGCTATGGCTCGTGAAGATGCGTTGGAGACTTTGCAAAAAGACACTCATCTTGTTTCGTTGCCGTATCTTGCAGGTGCAGTGCTTGATTTTACGAGAGGTGGAAGTGCGCAAATCGTAAGCAATTAAAATTCTAAAGTTCTGAATTTGCGCGCAAAATATCTTATAAAGATTACAATATTGTATGAATAAATTATCCTATAAAAAAAGTATAAAGAAAAAATTATTGCATATTTATGCACTTAATTTAGTAAAAAATACGGTAAGAAACTATTTTTAATTGATAATTAATATCAACTTTTGTTGGATATAATATAAAAAAACAACAAAATTACATAAATTTACGTGCATATTATGAGAATTGTGAATATCCTAGATAGTAGGCATCATTTGTAATCACAATAGAGATGAGGCGACAATGACCGAACGCGAACAACAAATCTTGACTTGGATTCAACAAAACCCGATGATTAGCCAACAGGAACTTGCAAATCTCGCAGGAATTACTCGTTCAGGTGTGGCTGCTCATATTTCCAATTTAATTCGCAAAGGATATTTACGAGGTAAGGGATATATTGTTACTCCTCCAAGTTATGTGACTGTTGTTGGCGGAATTAGCATGGATGTTCTTGGCATTGCTTGCGGAGATTTGATGGATTACACGTCTAATGCTTCCCGTGTGCGCTATATGCTAGGCGGTGTTGGAAGGAATATTGCAGTCGCGTTGGAACGTCTTAATATTCGCACAAGCATGGTTTCTGTCTACGGTGGCGATCACAACGGAGAGCTTTTCCGCATTGATGCTGCTGCAAACGGCTTAGATATTGGTTATGCGAAGCAACTTCCTGAGTCGATGACTGCTTCGTACATGTATGTTGGTGACGCTTCTGGTCAGCGTTTGCTTGCTTTAGACGATATGAGTATTTACGACCATATGACTCCTGATTTTTTGCGTGAGCGCATGTCCATTATTGAAAATGCTGATATTTTGGTGTTGGATACTAATATTCCGCAAAAGTCAATTGAGTGGCTATGTGACCGTTATCGCCGTCCTATTGTTGTTCGTGCAATTACGGATGCAAAAGCTCCTCGAGTGCTTTCTAGATTGTCTCGTATTGACACTCTTATTTTAGATACTGCTGAATCGCAGGCTTTAACTGGCGTTAATGCTGTTGACGAGCGTTCTGCAATTCGCTGTGCGAATGTGCTTCTCAAGCGTGGAGTAAAACGTGTATTTGTAAATGCCGGTCGCGCAGGAGTTGCTTATGGTGTTGCAGATGAGGGAGTGTCGTTCTATCCTGTCCCAGTTAAGCGCGTCCAGAGAATGATGCTAACTCGCGGAAATAGCAATGTTGGTGTTGAAGCAGTCGGCAACGACAACGGTTCTAGCGATGCTGCTACTGCGGCGCTTATTTACGCGCGATATAACGAATTTGATTCTTCAAAAACTGGCAGATTTGCGGTTGCTGCTGCAGCTTTGAATACTGAATCTATGCAGCCTGTACATGAGTTGTTTAATCCAGAACTTATTTCTCAACGCATGACGAATATTCATGAGCGCATTTAATTAGTGCTTTTTGCGCTGATTTTATTTCTTTTATTTAATTTACGAATTAATCTTGTAAATTTTTCTTGCATACAATAGTAGGTCTGCTATACTTGTTATTAGTCATTTGTTTAGTTATATAAACAAATGTTAGGTAATTAGTGTTGTATGATGCAATGGAGCGTATGTGCAGCGAAATGCGTAGTGGCGTACGAGCATGGATCATAGAGCAATTTACGCATAAATTAACAGCAGTTAGTAGCAAACGTAATAGCAAAAATAACTGAAAACTATTTACGTAAGTTATTAACAAGAAGTTAGTTATCTACGAAGGAGTAATGATGACTTCAATCATCCTAGATTGCGATCCTGGCCATGATGACGCCATGGCTATTCTGTTGGCACTTGGTAACCCAAATATTGAGTTGCTCGGCGTAACTACAGTTGGCGGCAACCAAAGCCTTGAAAAAGTCACGTATAATGCGCGTGCAACTCTCGAAATGGCTCGTGCAACTCACATTCCAGTTCACGCAGGCTGCGACCGACCAATGGTCCGCCCTCTGGAAGTTGCGGCTTCCGTGCACGGCGAAAGCGGCTTAGACGGCGTAACGCTTCCAGAACCAACGCGACCATTGGACGAAGGCCACGCTGTAAATTGGATTATTGATACGATTATGAGCAACGAACCTGGCACGATTACGCTTGTACCAACTGGTCCGCTCACCAATATTGCTATGGCAGTGCGCCTTGAGCCACGAATCGTAAGACGTGTGAAGGAAGTTGTGCTCATGGGCGGCGGATATCACGTTGGTAATTGGAGCGCGGTTGCTGAGTTTAATATTAAGGTTGATCCAGAATCTGCGCATGTTGTGTTTAATGAGGATTGGCCTATTACTATGGTCGGTCTTGATTTGACACATCAGGCACTTTGCACTCCTGAAGTGCAAGCAAAGATTAATGCTATTGGCACGCCTCTTTCTGCGTTTGCTAGCGGTTTGATGGACTTCTTCCGTAAAGCGTATAAGGATAATCAAGACTTTATTGATCCGCCAGTTCATGATCCTTGCACGATTGCTTATTTGATTGACCACAGTGTGGTGGCTACTCGTCGCTGCCCTGTAGACGTTGAAATTAAGGGCGAATTAACAGTTGGTATGACCGTTGCAGATTTGCGCGGACCAGAACCATCCGCAGAAGAATGCCATACGCAAGTTGCAACCAAACTTGATTTCGATAAATTCTGGGATTTGATTATTGACGCGCTGAAGCGTATCGGCTGATTTGTACTAGAATTATTCACGATATTTTGCGCAACAATACTGCAAATTTACCGAAAGAAAATAAAGCGGCAAAGTTGCGCGAAAATAAAATTTATACGAAATTTGATATGAGGCTATTATGACTGAAGTTTCATCTCCAACGCCTTCCATGCTAGACAAGGGTGGGCGATCAATTGTTGCGTTAATGACGGCGCTACTCGTTGCTATTTTTGCTTTCCAGCTCAACGCTTCAATGCTTTCTCCAGCATTAGCAACAATGACAAAAGAGCTTCACGCAACCGATACGCAAATCGGCTTAACTCAAACAGTGTTCTTTACTGCTGCTGCTTTATTCTCACTGTTTTTGCCGCGCTTATCTGATTTAGTCGGTCGTAAGAAGGTGCTTATTGGCATTTTGATTTCAACGATTGCGGGCTGCGTAGTGTCTGCGCTTGCTCCAGATGTGAATATTTTGATGCTTGGACGTATTTTGCAGGGTGCTTCTGGTCCTGTAGTGCCGATGTGCTTGATTATGCTTCGCGTGCGCGTAACTGAAGAAAAGCGTTACGCAAAGCTAATGGCAATTTTGACATCTGTAAACGGTGGTATTGCTGGCGTTGATGCGTTGCTTGGCGGTTGGCTTGCTGGAAAGTTTGGTTTCCGTTCGGTGTTCTGGACTATGGCAGGTATTGCTGTAGCGGCAGTGATTATGGTGATTGTTGCTGCTGAAGAATCTTATGCGGAGGAAACTTCAAAGATGGATTGGTTGGGCGTTGTGACGCTTGGTATTGCGTTCCTTGCAGCATATCTTGCTATTAATGAAATTGATAAGCTTGCAAATGCTAACTTGACTATGGTTGCAGGCCTTGTGGTAGTGGCTGTAATCTTCTTCGCGATTTTCTGGAGAATTGAAGGAAAGATTGCTGCTCCTTTGGTTTCGACGCATTACATGAAGCAGCGTCGCACGTGGGGCTTGCTTTCTTGCACGCTGCTTACCATGACTGGCGTTTTTGCTTTGATGAATGGTGTAGTGCCGCAGCTTGCTCAGGATGCTAAGTTTGGTGCTGGCTTGGGTGCTGACGTGGTGAGCTTTGCAACGTTGACGCCTTACGCAATTATTGGCTTCTTGTTTGGGCCTGTGGCTGGTATGCTGGCTGCCAAGTTTGGTTACCGTTTGGTACTTCGTGCTGGCATTATTGTCAGTGTGATTGGCGTTGTGTTTGGTATGTATGTTGCTAATAATCCATCGGTGTGGTCTTTGGTTGCGCTTTCGCTGGCTTTGGGCGTAAGCTACGCAGGTGTTGCAAACATTATGCTTAACGGACTTGGTATTGTGCTTTCTCCAAAGGATAATCCAGGATACTTGCCAGGCATGAACGCTGGTGCTTTTAACTTGGGTGCTGGCTTAAGCTTTGCAATTCTTTACGCTGTGATGACGAATGTTGCAGGAACTAATGGTGCAACAGGCGGATACATGGCTTCGATGGTTGCGGGCATTGTGTTACTTGCGCTTGCGTTTGCTTGCTCCTTCTTAATCCCGAATCCTGAAGAAGTAAATAAGTAAGATTGACGCGTGAGTTTGCGTAATCTTAAGTGAATAAAATTAAGCGGTAAAGCTAGGATTTCCTATGCTTTGCCGCTTTTTGCTTTCTGCGCGCGACACTTCCTTTACACAGCTGTAAAGCGAGTATCGAAACCGAAAACAAATGCCAGTAAATTCTCCAACAAATGTGTTTAAAACTCATAGACAATACTAAATAATCACAAAATCGCATTGAGTAACAATGACTGTCGGGAGGGGGAGGATAAGCTAGAAGAATGCACATTATTGCTGGACGTTTTAAATCTTTGCCGCTTACTTCAGCGCAGTCGTGTACAAGACCTACTACAGATCGCACGAAAGAAGCGATATTTTCTAGGCTCGATTCGTGGGATGTTATGCACAATGCTCGCGTTCTTGATTTATTCGCCGGCACAGGTGCGTTAGGAGTTGAGGCGCTATCTCGTGGCGCGCGTGAGCTTGTTTCTGTTGAAGCAAATTCGCAAGCGGCTGCGCTGATACTTCGTACGTCGAAAGCGTTGCAGAGTTCAAAGGCTTGGGATTCTGCGCTTTCTATGAGGGTTCTTCGAAAGCGCGCGGAGCAGTTCGTTGCGGATTATAGTGGGGAAGCGTTTGACTTGGTTTTTATTGATCCGCCTTATGCTTACGAAACTGCGGATTGCGAAAGTTTATTGGCTTCGATGATTGCGAGCGGAGTTGCGAGCGTTTCTGCGGATACGTTGATTGTGTTGGAGCGTAGCGCGCGAAGTGTTTTGCCGACTATGCCTGAGGGCTGGGAGCTGTTTGATACGCGTAATTACGGAGAAACTTCCGTGCTGTTCATTCAGCCTAAGCGCGATTGATTTGATTTTCTGCGTTTGTTTCTAAAATGATTCGAAACTATTGACAGTTTTTGCGCGGATGTTCGCCGGAAACTTCCCATCCGAGCGACATAAGCGTTTTTCGATCCGATTTATCTAGCTTGTGGCAGTCCAATTTTTTAATCAAGTCAGGTCGAATTTCGCTTGTACGAGATATAGCTTCATCTCGACGAAAACGATCAACTTTGGCGTGATTTCCGGAAGTGAGTATTTCCGGAACGCTTATACCGCGCCAAGTAGTTGGACGCGTGTATTGATGGTGTTCCAAAAGTGCGTCCGAGCCTGTGTACGACTCTTCAACAATCGACTCAGGATTTCCCATAAACCCCGGGATTAAGCGTGTAATTGCCTCAAGCATAACGCTTACTGCAACTTCTCCGCCATTTAGCACGTAATCGCCAATTGAATACTCGCGTACGTCAATTCCTTGCGCTCGGTAATATTCTGGAATCCTAGCGTCGTAGCCTTCGTATCTGCCGCATCCAAATACTAAATGATTTGCGTTGCTTAATTCTGTTGCGTCTTTTTGCGTAAATAGTGGGGCAGAAGGGTTCGGGAATATAAGAATTGGTTTAGTTGAGTCTATTTTATTAGTCGCGATTTTTGCTTCTTCGCAACTATCGCACGTATCGCACGTATTTTTTACTTCAGATTTTGGCAAGCTAAGCAGCTCGTCTAAGCATTCCGCCCAAACCTCAGGTTTCATAACCATGCCAGCACCACCGCCAACCGGCGTGTCATCAACAGATTGATGCACATCGTGAGTCCATTTGCGTAAATTGTATGCGCGAATTTGCAATAAACCATTATTTTGCGCTTTGCCTAACAAACTTAGGTCTAGCATGCGAAAATATTCTGGGAATACGGAAATAATATCGATGTCCATCATAAGGCACTCTACTACGAAAACTGATAAAACTATGAAAACTACGAAAGCCCCGGAATTAAACCGCCAGGAGGATTAATAGTCAAATACCCGTTTGCAACGTCAACTTCCGGCACAATAGCTTCAACAAATGGCACGAGCGCTGTTTTATGTTCTTCGTCAACCGGATGATCTAAACGGATTTTCAGTAACGATTGCGCGCCGTCGAGCACATCCACGACTTTTCCAATAATTTTAGGAGTAAGCCCAAGCTGATTTTCTTCGCACAAACGCGCTTGCAAACCGACCAAATCCTTAATATACCAAGCATTTTCGGCAGCAAGTTCTTGCGCATCTTCCGCATGCACATACAATTCAGTGCCATTAAGTGCTTCCGCATCGTTGCGATTTTGTGATTCTTCGAATAGTAAAATCCAACGATTTTTGAATGTTCTTGCGTTCTCAATAACGAACTCGCGCTCGCCGTCTGCAGTGCACAATACATTTCCTGGCTCAAAACGTTCGTAAGGCTCATCTGTAAAAATTTGTACAGTAACTTCGCCTTTTAAACCTTGGGCTTTACCGATACGACAAACCCTCAGCAGGTCATTACGACTTTGCTGAGGGTTGTCAAAAGATTGTTGGTCTAATGCCACGTTCATCTCACTTACGTACGTCCATAATGTCAACGCGCACATTGTGGTTGCTCAAAGCTTGCACAACAATGCGAATTGCATTAGCGGTATGACCATTGCGTCCAATAACGCGACCAATATCTTCAGGATTCACGCGTACTCGAAGCAATTCGCCGCGAGCATTTTCGTGAGAACGTACCGACACGTCATCTGGAAAATCCACGATGTTCTTAATGAGATGTTCAACAGCTTGAGCCAGCATGATTACTCAGCCTTTTCCTCGGCTTCGGCAGCTTCCGCAGCTTCAGCTGGGGCTTCTTCGGCTTCGTTTGCAGCGGCTTCAGCTGCAGCCTGAGCCTTAGCAGCGGCTTCAGACTTAGCGGCCTTCAGCTTCTGAGCTTCAGCTTCAACAGCTTCAACGCGAGCCTGTGCGTCTGGACCAGCTTCAGAAGTCTTCAACGTGCCTTCGGCACCGTCGAGACCCTTGAACTTCTGCCAGTCACCAGTGATCTTCAAGAGTTTCAACACTGGTTCGGTTGGCTGTGCGCCAACGCCAAGCCAGTACTGTGCGCGCTCAGAATCAATCTGAATCATAGATGGCTGCTTGTTTGGATCGTAAACGCCGATCTCTTCGATGGACTGACCGTTGCGCTTGTTGCGTGAATCAGAAATGACTACACGGTAGAAGGCATAGAACTTCTTGCCCAATCGCTTAAGACGAATCTTGGTTGCCAAAATGGCTCTCCTTATAACTAGAGTCGTGGAATTTCGTTCGGGTGTGGGGCACTCCTTGCGAGCTTCCACATGTTCCTCACGTGGTCGGGAAGAGGGCGCCGATTCACGCGAATAACTTATCTATTATGCCTGCGCGCTTGGACGTTTTTATCTAGTGATTGTAGGCCGATTGCTGCGATGTATGCTAAGTGATCAGTGCCGTCGACAACTACATTCTTTTGCCATAGTGCGTTAGATTTACAGTTTTTTGCGCAAAATAGCACATGGTCAAGTGTAAGATTTGGCCACTTAAGCCATGTAGGCCATGTGCGTAGACGCTTTCCAAGCGAAAGCGCAACGTCTGTAAATCCGTATTTCAAAAGCGAGCGAAAGCTTGGGTGGTCGACTGTGGAATTAAGATCGCCAGTAACAATAGTAAGAGTTGCTAAATCGCAAGTTTTCGAAGTAGATTCGTCAGCGCATTCGTTAGTGCAATCGGCGAAAGAATCAGTAGTAGAATCAATAGTCGCAAGTGCGCGAATTCCATTACTCCAAGCAGCACACCCACGCATCGGTGACTTTGGATGTGCAGAAGCAAATTTCACCAAAACTTTTTCATTTGCACCAAAATCTAAGCAAGTTGTAACGCTTGGTACGCTTGCAGCTTCAATTTTTACGGAATTATTGCAAGTAGAAATCGCGGAATATTGCGTAAAAATAGCGTTGAATCCGCCGTTATTATGCTCACTTTGCGCACCTACGCACGAAGTTGGAAAAATTTCGTATATTCCAAGTTTTTCAAGATTTTTTACTAAAGACTCGCTTAATTCTTGTAAAAGTAACGTATTTACGTGATATTTTTTCGTTATTTCTATTATTTCGGATGCACTCGCTTTTCCGTATCTGCAGTTAAGAGTCATCACGCGTATTTCTTGATGCCGTTCCTTGCAGCTTTTGCGCGACGATTTGCTTTCGTGCAACCTACGCAATCTTTCAAACCAGTACGGCGTATGCGACTTAAGCGAAATCAAAAATAGCGCAGCGTAAGCAACGCATAAATATCCGTAAGATTTCGCGTAAGATTGTGCTAAATTAAGCGATTTCGTTACTTTCTCTGCGCAGCATGTATACAGCAAAAAAGCGCCAAAATTACACAAAAACAGTGCTCCCACAACGTAAGTTGCAAGTGGAAGCAACGCAATAACATACGGAAGTGGGTTATATTTATCCGCACCTGCTGGCAGCCAACGCATCAGCTGCCACAAAAGAAGCGGCACAAATATAACCCACAAAAACGCCAATACTAAAATCATCGACCGAATAAGCCAGCTAATCCGCCGCCAAAGTTAGGTGGCAGTTGATTATCTTGATTTGCGTCTTCGGAATTCATAAGTTCCTTAAGTCCTTCAGGAAGATTCTGAAGATTTGGTTGCTGTGGCTTTGCAAAAGCAGAACCTGCAACATCGTCGCTAGTAGATTCGCCAGAAAGACGCTCACGCAACGCGCGCTCTTCAGCTTCCCTGCGCATTGGATTTCCGGACTTTCCGACCTTCTTCTTGCCTTTCTTGTCTTTGCGCTTCGACTTACTGCCGGCTCCACCGAATCCAGGAATGCCGCCCATGCCAGGCATTCCAGCTCCACCGCTCATTCGCTTCATCATTTTTGCAGCCTGTTCGAAACGTTGCAAAAGTGCATTAACTTGCGAAACGCTCACACCTGATCCGGCAGCAATTCTCGCGCGGCGAGATCCGTCAATAATCTTTGTATTTCTACGCTCTTGAGGAGTCATAGAGCGAATAATCGCCTCAGTGCGGTCAATTTCCTTATCGTCAAACTGCTCAAGCTCTTGACGGTGGGCAGCCATTCCAGGCATCATGCCCAAAAGCTTCTTCATTGAGCCAAGCTTACGAACTTGCTGAAGTTGCTCCAAAAAGTCATCCAAACCAAAGCTGCCTTCAGCTATTTTTGCAGCAGCCTTGCGCGATTCTTCTTCGTCGAACTGCTTCTGTGCGTGCTCAATAAGCGTTAAAATATCGCCCATATCGAGTATGCGTGAAGCCATTCGATCAGGATGGAAGATTTCAAAATCTTTCAAACCTTCACCTGTAGAAGCAAACAAAATCGGCTTTCCAGTAACGCTTGCAACCGAAAGTGCAGCACCGCCTCGAGCGTCGCCATCAAGCTTAGAAAGCACAACGCCAGTAAAGTTCACGCCATCGTTAAAAGCTTGAGCAGTGCGAACAGCATCCTGACCAATCATTGCATCAATAACAAACAGCACTTCTTGCGGTTGCACGGCATCGCGAATATTGCGTGCCTGCTTCATGAGCTCTTCGTCAACACCCAAACGACCTGCGGTATCAATAATCACAGTGTCATACATTTTTTCGCGCGCATAATTAATAGAATCGCGCGCAACCTTAACTGGGTCGCCTTTAGTGAACCATGGCAAAGAAATCGCGCTTCCGCCTGTTTGCACGCCCTTTTCTGGAGCAAATACAGGAACTCCTGCGCGCTCGCCAACAACTTGCAGCTGCGTGACTGCATTAGGTCGTTGCAAATCTGCTGCTACAAGCAAAGGAGTATGGCCTGCATCCTTCAGCCAGTAGCCTAGCTTTCCAGCAAGCGTAGTTTTACCCGCACCTTGCAAACCTGCAAGCATAATTACAGTTGGAGGATACTTCGCAAAATTAAGTTGCCTATCTACACCTGCGCCCAATACTTGCGTAAGCTCGTCGTTTACAATTTTCACAACTTGCTGAGCTGGGTTTAAAGCGTGCGAAACTTCCTCACCAAGAGCGCGCTCGCGAATTCGAGCAGTGAATGAGCGGACTACTTCCAACGCAACGTCTGCATCGAGAAGTGCGCGGCGAATTTCGCGAATTGTGCCGTCAATATCGGATTCTGATAGCTTGCCTTTGCTGCGCAAATGCTTAAAAGCATTGGAAAGGCGGTCTGTTAACGAACTAAATGCTGCCATAGTTTTCCATTCTACCTGTTGTTGCTAACGTAACTTTTGTGCAATTGCTAACTTGATTTGCTAACTAATACTTTTGCGTTACTTTCGTTTATTGCAAATGCCAAGATGATTCTTGCGAAGTATCGACAATTACAATTCCTGCGTTATTTAACGCGTCGCGAATAGCATCTGCAGTAGCAAAATCCTTTGCTTTTCTAGCATCTGCTCTAGCTTTAAGTTGCAAAGTAATTAAAGAGTCCAAAGCTGAGTGTTCTTTGCTTTCCTTGCCGTTTGAGCCTTCTGCAGGCGATTGATTATCGTTCGAAGCCCACGTTTTTGCGTAAGGATCCAAGCCCAAAGTATCTAACATAGCTCGCACTTGCAAAACAGCGAAATATATGAGCTTTTGTACGCTTTCGCTTTGTGCTTGTGAAGAATCTTTGCTGCAGTCGTCAATAAGAGTATTTCCTTGACGAATTGTAGTAAATATTTCTGCGATTGCGCCAGAAACGTTAATGTCATCGTTCATAGCGCGAGTGAAATCTTCCGGAAGCTCGTCTGCGTTAACAGAGCGCACTTCTTCGCAAGTTGGCTTCTTGTCAAGCAATCTGTCAGCTCTCTCGAGGAAGTTCATAATGCGATCATAAGCCGATTTTGACTCCACCAAAGCTTGGTCAGACCACTCCAACATTGCGCGATATTGCACTGCTCCCAAAGCATATCGCACAACCCAAGCCGAATTATTTGCCAAAACTACTGGTACGGAAAGCCCATTTCCCAACGATTTTGACATTTTTTCACCTTTGGCGGTAACCCATGCTGAATGCATCCACACATTGGCGCTTTCCCATCCAGCAGCACGCGTTTGTGCCATTTCGTTTTCGTGGTGAGGGAAACGCAAATCCAGGCCGCCTCCGTGAATATCGAAATCATTTCCAAGATAACGATGGCTCATAGCAGAGCATTCAATATGCCAACCAGGGCGTCCCTCGCCAAAAGGAGTTTTCCAGCGCGCATCCGGCTGATCGAAATCGCAAGGTGCTTTCCAAAGTGCGAAATCCCTAGGATCGTGTTTGTCTGGTGAAGCATCTGCAGGATCTGTTGGATTGTAAATATCGTTTTCGGCAGCGTCTACGCTTGGACCTTTCGCGTCTGCGATAGCTGCGGCTTCATCTGCGCAAGTTTCATTTTGGTTCTGATTTTGGTGCGTTAATTCGCCGTAATGCTCCCAACTTGGCACGTCAAAATAAACATTTCCAGTAGGATTTCCGTCATTGTCTTTAATAACATATGCGTGACCGCGTTCGATTAAGCGTTCAATCAGCTCAACCATGTCTGTAATATGACCTGTTGCGCGTGGCTCAACTGTTGGCGCAAGCACTCCTAAAGTATTGTAGGATTTTGTAAATTCGCGCTCGTAAATATATGCTCGTTCCCACCAATTTTGCCCTGATTCGTTGGCTTTTTTCATAATTTTGTCGTCAATATCTGTGACGTTTCTAACAAACGTGACTTTGTATCCTAAACGCAGCATCCAGCGACGGATTATATCGAATGCGATCGCTGCGCGAATATGACCAATATGCGGAGAACTTTGCACTGTTGCGCCGCACACGTACATGCCTACTTGACCATGCTTTTTAGGTACGAAAGTGTTCGTTGAATGTGAAGCCGTGTTGTATAAGTGCAGGTTTTCTGCGGCTTTAGTAACTTTTGCAGTCTCTTCGTTCAAACTCTTATTAAGCATAATTGCTATTATAAATGCTTCTTTATACTGCGATTTGGCATTGCTTTGTCTATTACTCCAAACGTGCGCAACTTTTCTCGCGTTGGCGCGACGGCCTGCTTGAGCGTAGCACAGCGCGCGCGAAAGCAACTCGGAGCGGAAACTCGCTTAGGTTGGAAGTCCAGTGGACTTCCAACGCGAGTTTCGTAAGCGAGTGCTTATAGTGCGAGCTTGTGGTTTGGCACTCCAAATGTGGGGAACTTATCTCGCATTTGGAGCGTTATCCGTTGCGCAGTGCTCAGGTATATCGTCGCGCTCGCTGTTTCCCACACAGCCCAAGTATCAGCCAAGTAACAAGCTCAGTAGATAGAGCTAATATGATTCCAGTGTTACGTTGCGAATACTTATTAACTACTCGCGCGAATACGCCACTCCCAAAGAATTGGTAATTAGTAACTAGTTTTTATTTTGTTCGTTACTGAAAGGAATATCATGGCTGAGATTTCATCTGCTCTTATGACGGACATGTATGAATACACTATGCTCGACGCTGCTCTTAAAGACGGCACTGCAAATCGCAAGTGCGTTTTTGAAATTTTTACGCGCCACTTGCCTCAAGGTCGTCGTTACGGAGTCGTTGCCGGCATGGGTCGCATTTTGGAAGAGCTGCAAAAATTCCATCTTTCGGAAGATGATTTGCGTTTCTTAAGTGATCGTAAAATTGTTAGCGCAGAAACCATTGAATGGCTGGAAAATTTCCGATTCCACGGTAAAATTTCCGGTTATCGCGAAGGGGAGATGTTCTTCCCTAACTCGCCAATTTTGCAAGTAGAAGGCACTTTTGGTGAGTGCACTTTGCTTGAAACTGTGCTTCTTTCTGTGCTTAATTATGATTGCGCGGTTGCGTCTGCCGCAGCACGTATGGTTTCTGTCTCCGCAGGTCGTCCTTGCACGGATATGGGCGGCCGTCGCACAAACGAATATTCTGCAGTTGCTGCATCTCGCGCAGCGGTTATTGGCGGTTTTAAGGGAACCGCAAACTTGCTTGCTGCAAAACTTTACGGATTGAAGGCAATCGGAACCGCAGCTCACTGCTTTACTCTTGTTCACGACACTGAGCGTGACGCTTTCACTTCTCAAATTGCCGCTCTTGGCAAAGGCACTACGCTTCTTGTTGACACTTATAATATTGAGGAAGCTGTAAAGACAGCTGTGGAAGTTGCAGGCCCTGATCTTGGTGGAATTCGTATTGATTCTGGAGATTTGTGCGCTTTGGCTCGTCGCGTAAGAAATCAGCTCGACGAGTTGGGTGCTAAAAACACAAAGATTACAGTTACTAATGATTTGGACGAGTATGCTCTTGCTTCCTTACAAAATGCGCCTGTGGATTCTTACGGCATCGGCACAATGCTTGTAACCGGCTCCGGTGCTCCAACTTGCGCAATGGTTTATAAGCTTACTGAGCGCGAGGGAGCAGATGGTGTAATGCAACCTGTTGCTAAGCGTTCTAAGAATAAAGCGACTGTGCCTGGACGTAAGTTGGCGTATCGTTCATACGATTACAGCAACGATTCTTGCGGTGTAGCTGATTGCGAACGCGTGATTTCTGGTTCGGAAGTTGCGCTCGCTCAGTTTAAGCCTAAGGATTCGTGGGAAAATCTGCTAGTTGATTACATGGTCGACGGTGAAGCTGACGAACAGTTTATGGGTCACGATGCGATTATGCGCGCACAGGATTATTGCGCTTCTGCTTTGAAGCGACTGCCTTTGGCTGCGCAAAGTTTGATGCGCGGAGACCCTGCAATACCAACAGAAATTCAAGTACTGTAAAAGTACTATAAATTAATCTTTTTAAAACTAAACTTTACTAAATAACTAAATAAGATTCGCAAATAATTTTCGCGAATAATTCGTAAATAATTCATGCGTAAAGACTAACGTTTCTGACAGCTTTTTTGAGCGTTTGTTGCGATAATGCTTTATGCTTGATTTTGCTAATAAAATTCAATTAAATTTTAGTGCGCTACGAAATTCGTTACACAATGCGTTACGAAAGGATGCGATATGTTTTCATCTTTAGAAGCAGATAATGCGTTAGATGCTGTTATGGAATCTGGTTCGCAATCCGCAGATCCAGATTCTGGTTCCGGCACAAGCACTTCTGTTCTAGAACGTCCAGAAGTTGACGAAGATGCTCGTCTAGATGATGGTGGTAATGCAGATCGTTTTGCGCACTATGTGTCAAAAGACAGAATTGAAGAGTCGCGCTTAACTGGTCGACCAGTGGTAGCTTTATGCGGTAAAGTGTGGATTCCTCGACACGAAGCAAATGACTACCCAGTTTGCCCTGAATGCAAGCGCATATACGAGGAATTAGGAAAGTTTAATTTTTAAGTAATTATGCTGCGTATTTAAGTAGTTTATATTGCGTATTAGCGTTACTTCTATCTTTAACGATAAAAGTAACGCTATTTTTTAATATATTTTTGTTCTGAGCGCAATGGGTGATAATCTAAAAGCATGACTATAGCTGTGTGCCCCGGCTCGTATGATCCAGTCACTGCCGGCCATTTAGACGTAATACAACGTTGTACGCATCTATTTGATGAAGTACATGTGCTAGTTGCGGTAAATGCCGCAAAGACTCCGTTATTTTCTGAATCTGAGCGCGTAAAAATTATTCAAGAAGCAATAAATAATTTGCCGCAATCTCAAAATAGCTTCAATCGCGATTGCAAAATAGTAGTAACTTCAACAGCTGGTTTGATTACTGACTACTGTACAAAAGTTGGTGCTACAGTAATCGTAAAAGGCTTACGTCAAAACGGTGATTATGAGGCAGAACTTGGAATGGCACTAGTGAACCGCAAATTAGCAGGTATCGAAACGCTTTTCCTACCTGCTGATCCTGTGCTTGAGCATGTTTCAAGCTCTGTGGTTAAAGATGTTGCTCGTCATGGGGGAAATGTTACTGGCATGGTTCCAGATAACGTAATACCCTTATTAAAAAAGCTTTTTAGTGAGCAATCATTAGGCGTAGATAATAATTCATCTATGCTGAACAATTGAACAGGAGAGTAGAAGATGACAAATAAAAATGAACTTACTGACGTGACTTCTGGATTATCTAGTGAAGGAGACGACACGATGGAGCGTGAAGTGCAAGTTGATCGCAATCAAAAGCTTCCATTACATCCGGTTCTCGCAGATGAAGAAGATGCTCAAGACGGCGTTGTAAATACAACACATTCCGACGTGCGAAGTGCTCGTGAAGGCGACCTATTAGTTGATGCAGATGCTGACAATACAGAAACGTCATCTGTTGCGGCAGTTGGAAGTGTTTCTGCTGCGGAAGATGTGCGAGATAATGGCGTTGATAGTGCAAATCAGAACAAGAAAAATAGCAAAGCAGCTTCTTCGCCAGCATCATTTTCTCCTTTCCCTCTTCCAGATTTACGAGAGCGAGAAGATGGTGGCGTTATCGACTTTGAGGAAAATGAATCTGAAACTTCAAAAGTAGCTGCAGAAACAATAAGCGATGAAGCGCGTTCAAAGAGCCGCGCTGAATTTACTACAGTTTACGACATTATTGACGCAATGGAAGCAACTCTTTCGGAAGCCAAGAATGTTTTGTTTGCTGCAGGAATGGTAAAAATTGATCGCGATGAGTTCGTTGACCAGTTAGCGCGTTTGAAAGATATGCTTCCTGTGCAATTGGAGCGAGCTTCTGCGTTAATGCGAGAAGCAGAGCGACGTTTGCGTACAGCGCAAGCACAAGCAAGCTCTATTGTTTCTTCAGCGCAATCTCAATCTGCAGAAATAATTGAAGAAGCGCAAGAGCGTGCTCAATTTTTAGCAGGTCAAGAAAACGTAACGGCTTTAGCAAAACAGAAAGCTCGCGATATTCTCGCTACTGCGCAAGCAAAATCAGACAAGCTTACGCAAGGTGCGGATCAGTATTGCGCGACTGTTATGGAAGGCTTAAAGCAGCAGCTAGATAAATTAGAACAAGATGTGCAAGCGGGTCAGCGAGTGTTGGAAGATCGTCGTCGAGCTGCAGCGCACGTACAAAATGACATTAGCTCATCATTGTATGACGATGATGAAGAGGAAAGGAATTAGTAATGGCTTCGCATCCATCCCAATCACCATGGGCTGTTCCAGTAGCGCAAATGGCTGCGCGCGCTGGTAGTAGCATGTCGTTGCATCGCGTATTTCCGGCGCCGGAAGGTATTGGAGATTACGTTATTGGCGTAAAGCCAGGCAGTGATGTTATGGTTGATGGCGATTTTGATGCTGTGGTTGACGGCTTAATGTTTCAGGGCAGTATTACTGCCCCGGTGCATGCAGAATGTACTCGATGCTTGATGCCGCTTCGTCGCGATTGGAAAGTGGATGTGTGCGTATTCTTTCCATATGCTGACTCGCGTTCTAATCGTTCGGATAATCGCAATACTCGTGGCGATGCGGATGAAGCTGAATCGCAAATTTGGGATGAAAATGACGAGTCAGGCAATGTGTATCCTCTAGTTGCGGGTGGTGATTTTGCGGATATTGAGGCTCTTATTCGCGACGCGATGGTAAGTGAGCTGCCGTTGCAACCGTTGTGTGAGCCGGATTGTCGCGGACTTTGCTCTCAGTGTGGCGAAAACTTAAACGAGCATCCAGATCATCATCATGACGTTACGGATATTCGTTTTGCTGCTTTAGAGGATTTGAAAGCTCAGCTTGAGCAGAATGAAAAGCGCGACGACCTGCCTGAGCGCTGCGATTTAGCGCGCGAAGGCAACTCGGAGCGGAAACTCGCTTAGGTTGGAAGTCCAGTGGACTTCCAACGCGAGTTTCGTAGCGAGCGCTTAGAGCGCGAGCTTTTGCGCAAAACAGATTTCGCTTAAATCTCACTCAAGTTCACGTAAATTAGCAATTTGTACGGCGCTTGCTGTAATATACAGAACGCTTAAGCTCAATCGATTGAATGAAATAGAGGAAAGAATTATGGCACTGCCTAAGTACAAGACCTCGCGTGCTAATACGCATTCGCGTCGCGCTAATTGGAAGGCGTCTGCCGTGCAGACTGTGACTTGCCCGAACTGCGGTTCTCAGGCATTCCCACACATGGCTTGCCCATCTTGCGGAACCTTCCGTGGTCGTGTTTATCGTGAAGCTATTCGCTCCGAGCACACCAAGTAGGTTTTATTAATAGAAACCCTGCCATCGACGGGTGGCAGGGTTTTTCTTTTTCTTGCGTATTGTGGCTGTGAGGGGTGGGGTTGCTTGCGCGACGACCTGCTTTCGCGCAGCATTGTGCTCGCGAAAGCAACTCGGAGCGTGAGCTTGCTCAGATGGAAAGTCCAGTGGACTTTCCACGCAAGCTCAGCCGAGCGGCAATTAGCCGTGAGGACAGCGCTACGCTCTTATACCTTATTTGGACTTAGCGGTTGCATAGTTAAGTTTAGTTTTTTAGTTACTTTCTTTCAAAAATAGTTATTTATCAAAAAGATATTGCTATCGCTCCGCTTTTATATTGCTCGACCAAGCAACACCCACCCCTCACTACTCAGAAAATAGTTAGTGTTTTTTGTGGTGCGGTAGTTATTTTTGCTGTAGTGATGGCAGAGCAATACTGCTAGCGTTCTTTGATTGATAGTCGCTTATCGTATTCGAAGTATCGATGACAAAGTTCGCAAATCAGGTAAAGTTCGTAGTTACTTACGCGCGTCGAGTGCGTGCCAAGCGATTTCGGCGGCTGCGAGTTGCGCTTTTCGTTTGCTAGAGCCACTTCCGACTCCCAACACTTCGTCGCCATCCTTATGTGCCAAAACCGCGCGAGCTTCAAATACTGGAGCGTATTCTGGCCCAGAAACAGCCATTCGATACTCTGGATCTTCCAAACCCATATCGTGAGCTTTGACAGTAAGCGAAGTCTTCCAATCGAGAGCTGGTCCTTCAGTTAGCACTTCCGCCAAAGTGTCGTCAATCAAACGATGCACAACTCTGCGAGCTTCATCAATTCCATGTTCAACAAAAGTTGCACCAATAAGTGCTTCAACAATATCGCACAAAATTGAATCTTTATTATTTCCGCCCTGCTCCATTTCTCCGCGACCGAGAAGAATATACGCGCCAACATGCAGCTTTTCGCGCGCAACAGCAGAAAGCGCCCATTCAGACACAGCTTTCGCTCGCATCTTCGCAAGCTGACCTTCAGTCATGTCTGGGTGTGCAGAAAACAGCGTTTCTGTAGAAACTAACTCAAGCACAGCATCGCCCAAAAACTCAAGTCGCTCATAATTTCGTGTGCCAGGATGCTCGTGCGAGAACGAGCGGTGGGTGAGTGCTTCTACCAAAAGATCCGGCGAAATAGTTGTGCCTAAAGCGTTTAAAAGTTCCTGTGTTGGGTCTCCAGGACGTGTTTCACCGCCATCTAATCTCAAAACTCCATCTTCGTTGTGTTGCACATGCGAGTTGTTTTGATTATTTTGATTGTGTTTGCTCTGCATATTCTGCATATTCTGTTGATTGTTCTGAGTTTTCATAGCACGTATTATTATAGTCCTACTACCAACACAAGCGCTTTTAAGCTTCGCGTTCGCATTTGCGATTGCATTTTTCCATATTCCTTCTATATCCTTTCGTATAAGTGTTCAGCTATATTTGTGGATTATGCCTACGTATGATTTGGGATTAGAACGAGTTTCGCTAGAATTTGCTACAAAAACGATTTTTAAAGACGTTACTATTGGAGTTTTTGAAGGTGACAGAATCGGTATTGTTGGAAAAAATGGCGACGGAAAGTCAACGCTACTTCGACTACTTGCCGGTAAAATGCAGCCTGATTCTGGTCGCGTTACGAAGCGCGGAGGGCTTACTTTTGGCATGTTGGACCAGCGCGATCCATTGGACGATAACGCAACTGTGCGCGAGGCTGCTCTTGAAAATCGCGAAGATTACGAGTGGGCTGCAGATCAGCGTTCGCGCGAAATTGTAGAAGCGCTTCTTGGCGGCATAAATTTGGAAGCGAAAGTTGGAACGCTTTCTGGAGGTCAGCGCAGGCGCGCAGATTTAGCAAGATTATTGTTGCACGACTGGGATATTTTGGCTTTGGATGAGCCTACGAATCATTTGGACGTTGTGACGATTCATTGGCTTGCAGAGCATCTTCTTCACCGTTGGCAGGACGGTCAAGGTGCGCTTTTGATTGTGACGCACGACCGCTGGTTCTTGGACGAGGTTTGCACTTCGATGTGGGAAGTGCACGACGGCGTAATTGATCCTTTCGAGGGTGGTTACAGCGCTTATATGATGCAACGTGTAGAGCGCGAACGCCAAGCGGATGTGCGCGAAGAGCGTCGCAGGAATTTGGCGAGAAAAGAGTTAGCTTGGCTTTCCAGGGGTGCTCGTGCGCGTTCTACTAAGCAAAAGTTCCACGTAAAGCAAGCGCGCGAGCTTATTGCAGATGTGCCGCCGCTAAGAGACACTCTTGAATTGAAGAAAATGGCAACTTCGCGTCTTGGTAAGCAAGTTGTTGATTTAATTGACGTTACGCAAATTTTCGATAGCGCTCAGCAGTTAAAAAATATCGATCCGGATATTGCAGAAAACGCATCTTTAGGTGAAGATAATGCAGAAAAATCAAATAAAGTCGATATCGTAGAATCTGCTTTTGCGCAACCAACTCACGTGGGAAGCGTTACTATTGCCGTTGACGAAAATCAAGAAAATTCTCTTGAAAATTCTGCGGAAAATACTTCGGAAAATACTGCTACGAGCGTAGAAAACATTGCAGAAACTTCAGCTGCATCGCGCAAAACTATTACTGGACGCATGATTTTAGACGATGCAACTTGGCTTATAGGTCCAGGCGATCGTTTTGGAATTGTGGGTGCGAATGGAGCAGGAAAATCAACATTATTAAACATTATTGACGGATCTCTAAAGCCTACGCTTGGACACGTAAATATTGGCAAGACTGTAAAATTTGCCGTGCTTTCGCAGCGGCTAGAAGAGCTTGAAAAGCTTGGAAAATATAAAGTAAAAGAAGTTTTAAGTCGCTATAAGCCTAGCTATATTATTGATGGCAAAGAAGTGACCCCAGGTCAGCTTATGGAAAGGCTTGGTTTTAAGCCCGAGCAGCTTATGACACCAATTGCGGATCTTTCGGGCGGTCAAAAGCGACGTATGCAGCTGCTGCTGATTTTGCTAAACGAACCAAACGTGCTGATTATGGATGAGCCTGGAAACGATCTCGATACTGACATGCTTGCAGTTATGGAAGATTTGCTCGATACTTGGCCTGGCACTTTGATTGTTGTTTCGCACGATCGCTACTTGCTTGAGCGCGTAACAGATCAGCAATTTGCGCTTATTGACGGCAAAATTCGTCACCTTCCAGGCGGTGTAGATGAGTATTTGCAAATTGTAGAAAAGCTGCAACGCGATCACGAAAATAGTAGTGGTACTACTGGTACTGTTGGCGCTTCAAGTACTGCGAATGCTTCGAGTGCTGCAAATTCTACAACTAAAGAAAGTTCAGAAAGTACAGTAATTGAGCCCAAACTTACCGGCAAAGCCTATCACGATGCTGCAAGGCGAGTTTCAGCAATCGAGCGAAAACTTACAAAGCTTGAAGAAGAAAAGTCGCAAATTGAAGCGCAAATGGCTGCGCATAACCCAAGTGACTTTGTTGGACTTCAATCTCTTAACGAAGATCTCCAAAAAAACGAGCAAGAAGCAAGTGCTCTTGAGGATGAGTGGATGGAGCTTTCTGAGCAGCTTTAGTACAAAATTGCTGCGTGCTAAGAAGATGAAATAGAAGATAACAGCCACGTGCTAAATTTGTGAGGTATGACTCAAATCAAGGATATGTTGGAATCTGTAAAACCAATTCGCGTTGACGGTCGTGATGTTGACGAGCTCCGACCTGTGCACATAACACGTAAATTTACTGATGTTCCTGAAGGCTCTGTGCTTATTGAGTGTGGCAATACGCGCGTAATGTGTACCGCAACTTTTACGGTTGGTGTGCCTCGTTGGCGTAGAGATTCCGGTTTGGGTTGGGTAACTGCCGAATATTCTATGCTTCCTAGAGCAACAGCTGAGCGAACTGATCGCGAATCTGTGCGTGGAAAAATTGGTGGTCGCACTCACGAAATTAGTCGTCTTATTGGTCGCTGCTTGCGCGGTGTAGTCGATATGAAAGCGATGGGTGAGTGCCAGATTCAAATTGATTGCGACGTGTTGCAAGCGGATGGTGGAACTCGTACTGCTTCCGTAACTGGAGCTTATGTAGCTTTGGTAGATGCGCTTCATTGGGCAGAAAAGAATGGTCATATTCGCTCTGCTGCAAATGTTATTAAGGATTCTATTTCCGCTGTCTCTGTAGGCGTTATTAACGGCACTCCTATGCTGGATTTGCCTTATGTTGAGGACAGTCAAGCTATGACAGATATGAATGTAGCTATGACAGGTTCCGGTACTTTCATTGAAATTCAGGGCACTGCAGAACATCGTCCATTTAATCGCGACGAATTAAATACGTTACTTGATTTGGCAACTAAAGGTAATCGTGAATTGCAAGCTGCTCAAAAAGCCGCTTTAGCAAAATAGAAGAGATTGAAGGAGAACGGGCGTGAAGCTTATTGTGGCAACACATAATGAGGGAAAACTCGTTGAAATCAAGCAAATTTTAGAGGAGCAATTGTCGAAACTTGCAGACAGTTTCGAGTTAGTAACTGCAGGTTCTCTTGGCTTGCCTGATCCTGTGGAAACTGGCGTGACTTTTGAACAGAATGCTTTGCTCAAAGCGCGTGATGTTGCTGCAAGAACAGGTTATCCCGCTATTGCAGACGATTCGGGTCTTATCGTTGATGTGCTTGGTGCTGCCCCTGGTATTCTTTCTGCTAGGTGGAGTGGTGTGCATGGAGATGATAAAGCTAATAATGAGCTTCTTTTGCGCCAACTTTCTGATATCCCAGATCAATGTCGTACTGCTCGTTTTCGTTGTGCTGCAGCTCTTGCTATTCCGGATGGGTGCAGTGAGGTTCCTGAAGGCAGTGTTATGTCGCATTCTCATGGCTTTGAGACTGTTCGAGTCGGAGAAATGGTTGGTCACTTGTTGTGCGAGGCGCGCGGAATTAATGGTTTCGGCTATGATCCGCTGTTTGTGCCAGATCTTCAGCCTATTCGCGATGGTGTGCAAATGAAAGGTTTGACTAGTGCAGAGCTGACTCAAGAAGAAAAGAATGCTATTTCGCACAGAGGTAATGCTTTGCGCGCGCTTTTGCCGGAGTTGCAGGCATTATTTATTACTGAATAAGCGAAAAATTTCGTGCGCGAGATGGGACTTGAACCCACACGTCGTAAGACACAGGAACCTAAATCCTGCGCGTCTACCATTCCGCCACTCGCGCATAGACTCATATAAACAATCGAGCGAATAAAAACAAATCAAAAGTATTAATACACTCGAGTGAGTCAGAGAGCCACTTGACAGAATCGAACTGTCGACCTTCTCATTACGAGGGAGACGCTCTACCGACTGAGCTAAAGTGGCATGTTGCCCGAGACGCATTCGCGACTCGCGCACAAATCAAACACTATATATCATATTTTTGAATTTGTCCAATTTGGCGCGTCGTGCAACAGATAATGCTCCAAATGTGAGATAATTTCCTCGCGTTTGGAGTGATAAACCACAGATAACCCTCCAAATGCAGGGTAGGTTGCGCGCGTTTGGAGCACTGCACATCCTCAAACTACAAATTTTTATGTGTAAATTATCAGTGTGATTGTGTTCATTTTTGTGTTAAGCTTCGCGTGTTTCTGTCTGCTTTTGTGAGTATCTTGTGAATTGGACTATAGTGACGGTTGCTGTCACGTCAGTTGAAGAAATGAAAGGACCTTACAATGGCCATCAATCCGCCAGTTGACGCCGTAAAAACCCCAGAGTGGGCTGCATTGCAGAAGCATTACGACGAGTTGCAATCAGAAGGCGTTTGCCTGAAGAAGTGGTTTGCAGAGGATGCAAATCGCGTGGATAAGTTGAGCTTCGAAGCTGGAGATCTCCACTTCGATCTTTCTAAGAATTTAATTAAGCCTGAAACTCTGAAGCTTTTCGCAGATCTTGCAAAGGCAGTTAAGCTTGACGAGCGCACTAAGGCAATGTACACCGGCGTGCACATTAACAATACTGAAGATCGTGCAGTTTTGCATACTGCTTTGCGTCGTCCTGCAGAGGATGCTGGCAAGTTCATTGTTGACGGCCAGGATACTGTTGCAGATGTTCGTGAAGTGTTGGGTCGCATTTACGATTTCGCTAACGAAGTTCGCTCCGGCGCTTGGAAGGGCGTTACCGGCAAGAACATTAAGACTGTTGTAAACATTGGTATCGGCGGTTCCGACTTGGGTCCGGTCATGGTTTACGAAGCTTTGAAGCCATACGCTGACGCTGGTATTAGCGCTCGCTACGTTTCTAACATTGATCCAAACGACATGGCCGAAAAGACCAAGGATTTGGATCCAGAAACCACTTTGTTCATCATTGTTTCCAAGACTTTCACCACCTTGGAGACTTTGACCAACGCTCGTACCGCTCGTACCTGGTTGCTTAATAAGCTTCAGGAGTGCGGCGCTATTGACGGCAGCGACGCAAAGAAGGCTGAAGCTGTTGCTAAGCACTTCGTAGCTGTTTCCACCAACCTTGAAAAGGTTGCAGAGTTCGGCATTAACCCAACCAACGCCTTTGGCTTCTGGAACTGGGTTGGCGGTCGTTACTCCGTGGACTCCGCTGTTGGTACTTCTTTGGCCGTTGTTCTCGGCCCAGAGCGCTTTGAGGAGTTCTTGAAGGGCTTCCACGCAATCGATACTTACTTTGCTGAAACCCCATTCGAGAAGAATGTTGTGGTTCTTCTTGGTATGCTCAACGTTTGGTACCGCAACTTCTACAAGGTTGCTTCCCACGCTGTGCTTCCATACGATCAGTACTTGCACCGCTTCCCAGCTTATTTGCAGCAGCTCACTATGGAATCCAACGGTAAGTCTGTTCGCTGGGATGGTACTCCTGTAACAAGCGAAACCGGCGAAATCTTCTGGGGCGAGCCAGGCACCAACGGTCAGCACGCTTTCTACCAGTTGATTCACCAGGGCACTCAGCTTATTCCAGCTGATTTCATTGCATTTGTGAACACGCCAAATCCTACTAAGGATGGTGATCAGGACGTTCACGAGCTCTTCTTGGGTAACTATCTTGCACAGACCAAGGCTCTTGCATTCGGTAAGACTGCTGACGAAGTTCGCGCAGAAGGCACTGCAGAAGAGATCGTTCCAGCTCGCGTATTCAGCGGCAACCGTCCAACCACTTCCATCTTCGGCGAAGCTTTGACCCCATTCGCTTTGGGTGAATTGATTGCTCTCTACGAGCACATCACCTTCGTTGAAGGCACTGTTTGGGGCTTGGATTCTTACGATCAGTGGGGCGTGGAGCTTGGCAAGCAGCTTGCAAAGCAGATTACTCCTGCAATTTCTCAGGATGATGACGCTTTGGCAGCTCAGGATGCTTCTACGCAGAGCTTGATTCGCTTCTATCGCGCTCATCGCAAGTAAGATAGTAGTCATATAAGCAATCGTTTTTAGTGATTGTTGGTTTATAAGTCTCTTGGCGTTAATTCGTCAAGAGACTTTTTGTTTAGCATCTGTCGCTGAGTTTTATAGGTCTCAAGTGCATTGCAATGTGTTTTGCTGCATGTTGACACAACTGCAACAATAATTTATAATAAGCACGGTCGGTAGGTAAGGCTACCACGGGGATAAGGGTTGCTGCCGCAACACAGTGGAGACACTGCACGCTGGTTAACAGTCGTTGTCGAATTTAAGGCTTCGACTAATGCAACGCCACCGCCCTGCGAAGCTGAAGCTTGAACGACGTGGCACGCTTAACATGCATTTGTGTGTTTTGGTGCGTCTCTGTTCTCTTGTAAACCTCCGATTCAATGATGAAGATTTGCGCCGGCAGCGCACTAACTTAAGGAGGTGATTTGCCGTGAAACATGACAGTAAAAGCCATAATTCTAGTACTCGTACTGATGAAGGCTCCGACACTATTGGCAGTAGTAGTTCGGATGTTCCTCCTGAATATATGAAGCCGGCAATCACCGAATTTAGGTTGCAAAACTTGTGAAATATATAACTTACGAATACAACTTGCGAAATATAATTTACGAAGTTAAAACGTGAGTTCTAGTTATTTGCGCCTGTAACGTAATCAATGGTGATACGGCTACGCAAGAATTTACACAAGAAAAGTTACGCAGATCTTTACGCAAGAATTTACGAAAATCTAAATAGAAATCCGCATAGAAATCTCAATAGATATCTGCGTAATAAATGAATAGAAATAAAAAATACATGAAGGTGAACCCACTTATTGCCTATTCGAGGACTTTATTATGACCGTATTTACAACTTCGCGCAAAGAAAGCGCAGGTGCGCAAGTCGACGAGAACACTCGTTTCTGGTCGGATATTATTGTGTGCGTTGGCATTATTGCCGTTTTTGGCGTAACTGCCTTCCTTATTCAGCGCATAAATCAGCCGATTGGTCCAAGTGGCATACCATCTAAGGTATCCACGGACTTAATCAATCTGCCTTACTACACTTTGCGCTCAGTATTTCGCATGCTGATCGCATTAGTTGCATCTCTTATATTTACTATTGTTTATGGCTCTCTTGCAGCTCGCAGTCGTAGGCTTGGCAAGGTGCTTATTCCTCTTCTAGATATTTTGCAATCAGTTCCAATTCTTGGCTTCCTTTCGGCAACTGTCACTATTTGGTTGGTAATTTTTCCTGGATCGATGCTTGGTGTTGAAGCCGCTTCGATTTTTGCTATTTTTACGAGTCAAGCATGGAATATGACTTTTTCGTTCCACCGTTCGCTGCTCAGCGAGCCAAAGGAACTGGATGAGGCAGTTCGTAGTTTGCAACTCACGCATTGGCAACGTTTCTGGGTGCTAGACATGCCTAACGCAATGATTCCGCTGCTTTGGAATTGCATGATGTCTGTTGGAGGCGGATGGTTCTTCCTTACAGCTTCGGAAATGATTTCCGTAAATAATCACACTTACGCTCTTCCTGGCATCGGTAGTTTTGTGGCACAAGCTGCTGCCGAAAATAAGCTTGGTCTTATTTGGTGGGCTATTGTGTCGATGGTGATTGTTGTTTTGGCACTTGACTTCTTCTTGTGGAAACCGCTTACAGCTTGGGCTGAGCGTTTCCGCATTACGCAAAGCGCATCTGATAATGAGCGTCACAGTGCTATTTTGACTCTTATTCGTCACTCTCATGCAGATGAAGTTATTAGTAAGCTGTTTTTGCCAATTCGCGAGTGGCTTGAAAAAGTAACGCGCCCATTCGGTCGCACAGGCTCCAAGTGGCCTCATAAGGCTGCTCAGCATAAGCTTGGTGATTGGGTATTCAACGTTATTATGCTAATTATTGTGGCTGCTGGCGCCGCCCATATGCTTTACTTTGTGTATACAACTGCAGGTTTGCATGAGTTCATTACTGCAGGCATGCTTGGTGGCATCACTTTTATGCGCGTTGCTGCGTTGATTTTAATAAGCTCGCTTATTTGGGTTCCTGTTGGTGTTGTAATCGGCATGAATCCTAAGATTTCGCGTATTATGCAGCCTATAGTGCAAATTCTTGCTAGCTTCCCAGCAAACTTCATCTTCCCGTTTGCTATGGCTTGGTTTATGTCTTGGCATATTGATCTTGGTTGGGGAAGTATTATTTTGATGGCTCTTGGTACGCAATGGTACATTCTGTTCAATGTTATTGCAGGTGCTAGTGCTATTCCGGATGATTTGCGTGAAATGACGCGCAGCTTCCGCTTGGATCGTACTTTGCGATGGAAGACGCTTATTTTGCCGTCTATTTTCGGTTCATGGTGCACTGGCGGTATTACAGCTGCAGGCGGTGCTTGGAATGCTTCGATTGTGTCTGAGATTGTGGAATATGGAAAGAACCACATGGAAACTCAGGGTTTGGGTGCATATATTACTAATGCAACTACTTTAGGAGATTCTGCGCGCACTTTAGTTGGCGTAACTGTTATGAGCTTGATTGTTGTTTTAAGCAACCGATTATTCTGGTCGCCAATGCAACGTATTTCCGAAAAACGTTACGTATTGAATTAGATTGACTAACAAATCGACTAATAAATTTACTAATAAATCGCTTAAAATAACAAAATTTTATGGAAAAGATTGGCAAAATTATGAATACTTTAAAGAGCAATGCAAAAAAGGTGCAATCCTCAATTACAAGCGATATTATCGACGCAAAGCACATCAGTCAAAGCTTCACTTCTGACAGTGGCACTACTCAGCACGTTTTGCACGATATTTCTTTCACTCTTCGCGAGGGTGAAATCGTGGCAATATTGGGACGTTCTGGTGCTGGAAAATCAACTTTTCTACGCACAATGGCTGGTCTTGTGCAGCCAACAGAAGGCACAGTAACATATCGCGGACGCGAGCTGACAGGCCCAAACCCAGGAGTTGCAATCGTATTTCAAACCTTCGCTCTTATGCCGTGGCTTACAGTACAAGACAATGTGGAACTTGGCTTGCGTGCTAGAGGTGTTAGTAAAGAAAAGCGTACTGAGCTTGCTTTAGCTGCAATTGATGCAATCGGTTTGGATGGCTTTGAAACAGCGTATCCTAAGGAACTTTCCGGCGGTATGCGTCAGCGAGTTGGTATTGCGCGCGCGTTGGTGCTGAGACCAGATGCATTGTTTATGGACGAGCCGTTCTCTGCTCTCGATGTGCTTACTGCTGAAAACTTGCGTCAGGAAGTTCTTAAGTTGTGGTCTAGCGAGGAGCGAGATATTAAGTCTGTGCTTATTGTGACGCACAATATTGAAGAAGCTGTGCAAATGGCTGATCGCGTTGTGGTTCTTGGATCTCATCCAGGTCACTTAATTGCTGATGTGAATGTTGATTTGCCTCGTCCTCGAGATAAGCACAGTGCTGAATTTGAAGCGATGGTTGATAATTTGTATGCTATTTTGACTGGTTCTGCTCCAGAAAGCACTGCAGAGCAAGACGCTTCCGAAGATGCTGATTCTCAAGATCAAGCAAATAATGCAACTAATGAAGATGCTGAAGATAACGAAGCTGCAGCAATTGCAGATATGCTTATTCAGCGCCACCATGACGATGAAGATGAAGATAAGCAAAGTGAGGATGAAGCTGAAGCAGGTGAGACAAAGACAGAGCCTGTGGCTGTTCGTTTGCTTCCAAACGCTACACCAGGTGGTATGGCTGGTTTGCTTGACGTGATTTCTGAAAGCCCAGATGGCATTGATTTGGCTGATTTGGCAGCTGATTTGTCGTTTGAGATTGATGATTTGTTCCCACTTGTTGATGCTGGCACGATGCTTAATTTGCTTACTGCAGAAAATGGTCATATTACTATCACTTCTGAGGGTGAAGAGTGGCATAATGCCGATATTTTGCACAGTAAGCAAGTTTTTGCTCGTCTTGCGATTGAACATGCGTCTCTTGTGCACGCAATTGATCAAGCTTTGAGTAGGAATCGTAACGGAAAGCTTCGTGGCGAGCTGATTTTGGATTTGTTGCGCAGTAAGCACACGGATGCTTTGGCGCGTCAGCAGTTTGATATTGCAATTAGCTGGGGTCGTTACGGCGAGTTGTTTGATTATGACGCTGATGATGACGAGTTGACTCGTACAGTTGAAACTGCTCCTCTCGATGGAGTTGTGCGCTGAAATAGTGCGGAATAGTGCGGAATTATGCTCAATAATGTCCATTATTGAGCATAAATTTGGTACTTGTATGCTTTCGATAAAGGGATGCCGCATAGTTCTTTTATCTTTTAGGTCTAGTCGCTTCTTATTTAAGATTGCGCGGATCGGAAGTCCCCTAAAAAGCGAACTTTTTGGGGAAAGATTTGCGTAGCACATTTGTTGCTAACGCTTACTATGCGTCGATATGCGGCGGCGATGGAGGAATATTATGGTAAATGCTGTAGAAGCATTTGATGCTAAGCATCTTAAGGCTGCTGAAGAAATTCCAGCTTTCCGTCCTGGCGATACCGTTGACGTCAACGTTAAGATTCAGGAAGGCAACAACACTCGTATTCAGACTTTCACCGGCGTTGTGATTGCTCGTAAGGGTGCTGGCGTGCGTGAAACTTTCGTTGTTCGTAAGGTGAGCTTCGGCACTGGTGTTGAGCGTCGTTTCCCACTTCATTCTCCAGCTATCGATTCGATTAAGCTGGTTCGTAGCGGTCGCGTTCGTCGCGCTAAGCTGTACTACTTGCGCGCTTTGCGTGGTAAGGCTGCTCGTATTGCTGAGCGTCGCGATAACTCTGCTAAGTAAAATAGAACTTATGTGAAGGGTATTTGTTATGACTGATGACACGCAAATTAGCGATACTCATATCGTTTCAGTAGCGGGTCATGGTATAGATCCTTCACCGGTTCCACCAGAGCCGGAAGGAGATTTACCTTCCGGCTCTCGCATGTTTAAGCGCAAAAATAGAAAAGGTAAGCATTTTGCACATTCTAAGCGTGCTAAAAATGACCGCCTAACTTTGCGCGATGCTATAACATGGTTCGGTATTCCAGTATTAGTAGTGATACTTATTCGTGTGTTCCTATTTGGAGCTTACACAATTCCTTCTGGCTCTATGCTAGATACTATTCATATTGGTGATTATGTTATTACGACTAAGCTAACTCCGCGCTTATTCCCATTAAAGCGTGGAGATATTGTTGTTTTTGAGGATCCTGCACATTGGTTGAGTGGTGAAAATTCTTCCGGTGTTGTTGGCAAGGATTTAATTAAGCGTCTTATTGGTTTGCCTGGGGATACTGTTGAGTGTAAAGGCGCTGGGCAGCCTATTGTTGTAAACGGTGTTCCAATACGAGAATCTTCCTATATTCGTCCTGGTGTTGACCCGAGTGCTTTTCCGTTTAAAGTAAAAGTTAAAGCTGGTCACGTGTTTGTTTTGGGCGATAATCGTTCTAATTCTGCGGATTCACGATATCATCGCAATGATGGCGATGATGGCTTAGTTCCGATTTCCAAAATCGAGGGCGTTGCTGTGTTTAGATCGTGGCCGCTTGATCGAATTGGTCTTTTAGACGAACACCATGATGATTTTAAAGATGTGCCTGATCGTCCTGCAAAATAAAAAGTATTAACGCAATGAGTATTAACGAAATTGTGTTAGCGCGACTTGTATCTACTGATTTTAATTATGTCAAATAAATCATCCAATATACCGCTTGTTCCATCATTTAAATATGAGCAAGATCTGCTTTGCGAAGGCTATGATTGGGTTATTGGTCTTGATGAAGTAGGAAGAGGCTCTCTTGCAGGTCCTGTGATGGTAGGAGCTGCAGTTATTGGAATTAAACAAGTAAAAGAAAACTATATGCCTGAAGGCTTAGCTGATTCTAAATTGCTGAGTGAAAAGCGTCGAGAAGAGCTTTATGAACCGTTGCAAAAATGGTGTACAACTTGGGCAGTCGGGTCTTGCACTAACACAGAAATTGATGAGTGGGGTATTAGCTATGCTCTTGGTGTTGCTGCATTAAAAGCAATTTCTAAAGTTGAGGAAGATATTAAAAAGCTAAGTTTTAGCGTAAATGCGAATACGCGTGAGAATACGCGTGAGAATTCAAACTTTCGTATTGCAGCAATATTGGATGGACCTTGCGATTATATTGACAAAGTCGCAAATACTTTTGACGCTCCTTACATTCCTGAGCCTGTAAAAGTCCATACTTTAGTAAAAGCAGACAGACAGTGTGCGAGCGTAGCTGCAGCTGCAGTTTTGGCAAAAGTTACTAGGGATAATCTTATGGTATCTCTTGCTAAAAATCCGAAATATGCAGCCTACGATTGGGCAAGTAATAAGGGTTACGGCTCTTTAGCTCATCGCAATGCCATTAAAAAAGTAGGACCTAGCGATTTGCATAGACTGTCTTGGCATCTATAAGCGAGGGGTATATATGGCAGAAAATGAAGCAAAACGCGTGTCAATGATCGATGTTGCGCATGCTGCTGGCGTAAGTCATCAAACTGTTTCTCGCGTTATTAATAATTCTCCTGATGTTTCTGCTAACACGCGAATTAAAGTTCTGCGAGTTATTGAGCAACTTGGGTATTATCCAAGCAATTCAGCGCGCGCATTAGCGACTAAGAGGTCGCGTACTTTAGGGCTTATCGTTGGTGCAGAAAATAGAACATCTCGAAACATTATTGCTCCTATAGAAGCGCAAGCAAAATCTCGTGGTCTTTTTCTTTCTATTAGCATGGTCAACGAAACGTTATGTGAACAAAGTGATATTCAAGATTTATGCGAGAGTTTTGAAGAGCAAAATGTCGACGGATTAATAATTGACGCTCCAACAGACGCAATATTTACGTCACTGTGTCGTACGCGTATTCTTAAGCCGTGCGTATGTGTTACTGCTACTCATGGTGCGATAAGCGCGCATGAAGGCATGAATATGTTGCGTTCTCATAGCAACGTTGAGTATTCAATGATTGGGATTAATCAATCTCGCGCAATGAACGATATTGTGTCACTTATTGCGCATTATGGACATCGAAATGCCATTTATATAGCAGGTCCTTCACAATGGAGAGGTGCTGCAACGCGACTCATTGCATGGCGTTCACTTTCAACTGCTCAAGGTATTCATTCGCATATTGTGCAATGTACTTCGTGGAAGTCTTCTGAAAGTTACGCGCGAATGAATCATATGATTGAGAAATTTGGTATAGATGGCATTGCATTGCCGACTGTTATTGTTGCTTCAAGCGATGAGCAGGCAGTAGGAGTTGTGCGTTCCTTGTATGAGCACGGTTTGAAAATTCCGAGTGATATTAGTGTTGTTGGTTTCGGCGATATTCCGGCAATAAGTGATTTTTTCCCACCTCTTACAACTGTGAGTCTCGATATGCAGCAATTAGGGTCGTTGGCAGTGCGTGAAGCTTTGAGATTAATGAATCATGGGCCTGAACCAGCATTCCCAGATATGTCTCATGGAGTTGGACAAATACCTGCTAGCTTAAAATTGCGTTCTTCTATTGGTGCAGTATTGAGATAATTTTGCGATCGTCAAAAATTGTATTAAAAAATTATTGAGAATAGAATTAAAAATGGTATTTTTAATTATTTTTTTGATTATTTAAATATTGCGTGAAACAGTTGTGAAACAACTTTATTTTCTTAATGCTAATATCTGGCAAAATGGCTTAAAATCAGCATAATTACGCGGCTGTCGGCGTGTTGATGGTGTGTGTGAAGCGTAATCTTAACATCTGTTGGGAGTGTGTGGTTTTTGAATAAATATGGAATAAAGAAAAAGGATCAGGAGATGATAAATCGCTGCTTTGCGTTCGTGCCAGGAATTAAGCATCTAGTTGTTTTAAGGTCGGCGTGTCTTGCGATTTCTTATCTTGTAAACATAGCTTTTGTCTACGTTTGCGTTGGGATGTTGTCTCCAGTATTAAGACCTGTTCGTTCTACTGGAACTTCTTTAATGAGTTCTGTTGAATTTACGTCTTACATTATTGTTTTAGCTGCTATTATTTTGCTGAAATATGCAGTTTTTTACTGGTCGTGTACTGTTTGTGCAGAAATTGAGTCGCGAATAGCTATGCGTTTGCGCCCTAAAATGTTGCGCGCAATATTATCTCTACGCTCTGTGGATGTTGAAGATTCTCATGACATTACTTCTTTGCGCGTAAATGAAGATATTTTTGCAATACAAAGTTTTGTTGCTTCTTTAGTTCCACAAATTATTGCATCTATTCCTGTTCCTGTAGTCGTTTCTGCAGCACTATTTACAGTTAACCCTGCTATAGCTGGGATTTGCACATTAGCTGCATTGTTTAATGTTGCTTCTCTTATATTCTCGTTGGCACTAAGCCCAGTATCGTGGCGTTGTGTAAGTGCATTATTTGCCTATGTTATTGCTGGACTCGCAATTGTTGCAACTGTTTGGTTATCTTCCGTTAAAGGTGTAGGTCTTGCTGCAGCTCTGTTAACAATGCCTTTGTTAATGTTAAGCGTCCAGCCACTGAGAATTGTTGGTAAGAATATGCATGTAGTTAAACATGCTGTTCATGGTTTGAATCATGTTGAAGCATTGTTGCAAATGGTTACTGATTCTCCTGCTCCAATAGCATTTAGTGACGATGGTTCAACATTATCTTTGCCTGATGGCTCAACCAATATTGCTTTGCGTATGCGATGCAATATTTCGGAAAATAATGCGAATACTAATGAAGCTCAGCGTTTATCGATAATTGCAAAATCTGGTGAATTGCAAGTTATTCCAAGTAAATATCATCATGTTATGCGTGAGAAAATACTTTCTGGAACAGGTTTTAATAAATCTGCTGACATATTGCTTTCTTATAGCGACCGTTATGATATTCATGAAGACGACGTTTCTCCATTTGTAGTTTCTGAAGTATTTGACGCAAACGATAGTGCATCTTACTTGTCGTTGAACGATGCAAGTTCTGCAGCTTTAGCAGATATTGTTACTATAGTTAGCGAGCGAAGTCATCTATTTTCCACAACATTGCGAGAAAACTTACTTTTGGCTGCTCCAACAGCTACGACTACTGCGATGTGGGATGCATTGCGAGCTGTGCGAATAGATGGTGTTGTTTATGCCGATTACGACGGTCTAGATATGCCAATAGATAGACTTTTTAATAATCCTGAAGCATCCTATAATTCTGAAGATTTAAAGCGTCGCGTTATTCTTGCTAGAGCAATTTTAAGACACACTAAAGTGTACGTTTTTGATTATTCCCAATGTGATATTAGCAATCATGAGGCTGAAGAAATTGTTAAAATATTGCGTCGCATAGCGCGTTATGCAAATGTAATAGTATTAATGCCAAATGATGATGGCATTAGCTCAACGGACGAAATAGCAACTGTAGAATCGTATCGTCATGTTGCTAACGATAGTTCTAAAAATATTACGCAACTAAATCAATTAAACGAATCACGAAACTCGCAAAACTCGCATAATGTTGAGCAAGCTCAGCAAGATTCTAATAAAAACAAGCATATTTCTTCTATTGCAAGTATTGCTTACACTTATGAAGTGAGAACAATCTCAAAGTTCAAACGTGCTATTTTTGCTTTTATATCAATGTTTAGTACTGCTCTCAATCTTGTTTCTGCAGTATGTATTCCTGTTGCTATTGTTTCAGCAATGTTTGCTGTTGCAGGACGTCCAATATTTGGTTTTGTAATGCAACAGTGCGTGCTTGTTGCTGTTGCTTGTATGGCAGTTCGTGCATTAACTCTTGTTACAACATTTGCAGGTGTAGATATGCATCACGAACATTGGCATAAAGCTCATATCAGCATGAATGTTGGAATGATATTTGCAGTTGTACCTCTTATGGTTGTTTTGTACTATTTCGATGCGAATTTGTCTTATGTAGCTATTGTTTCGTGCGTGTTTATTATGTTTATTGTTCCTCGATACTTACTTATACGCTCCAAGCATATTGCAAATAAAGTGCGCATTGAACAGCATGAAGTTGAGAATGAAGTAAGTGATATTGAGCTTGGTATCGATGAAGTACTTGCATTTAGGCAAGGTGAGCATTGCGTTAATCGAATGGTTACTTCAATGCATAAAGTTTCTCAACAAAGAATGCGTCTGGCTCGTAAAAGTGGAGGCATGTCGGCACTTGTTCTTGCTATATCGTTAATTAGCATTTCTGTAGCCGCACTAGTAGTTTCTCACACCATTCATCCGGTGCCAGCTAATATTCCAGCATGGAGTACGGTTTATGCTGTTATGGCAATGGTTTTGCTGGTAATTATGATTCAGCAAGTTGTAGATGTTGTTTTACAAAGAATACCGTCTGTTATGAGAGTTAAGAGCAGTAGCTAACTTTAATTTAAAAAATATTGAATATGCATAAGTTGAGTTGGGGGACTGAGCATGCGTAATCGTTGTAACAAGAGGCAGTTTCTTGCGCTGTTCTGGATGCTGCTGTTTGCTGTTTTATGTGGGATTGTTATTGGCTTGTTGCTTCCTAAAATAAACAGTAGCGTTGGGAAAATTACAGGAGAATATGAAGCAAGCGGAGAAGCTGCGCAAGCATTGGAAAAATTGCGTATATCTAAGCCTTATCGTTACGGGTACGAGCGTCAAGTATTCGGATATCGTACTACCGACGATGACGGTAATGGATGTGACGTTAGGGAAGACGTTTTAGCGCGTGATTTACAAAATGTGAAATACAAGTACGCAGGATCCTGCCAAGTGCGTTTCGGCTTGTTGCATGATCCGTATACTGGCAAAGATATTCACTTCGTGCGTGGGCGAAAAACCAGTGCATTAGTTCAAATAGATCATGTTGTTGCATTACAAAATGCGTGGGAATCTGGAGCGTGGAAATGGAATCGTGCAAAACGATTAAAATTTGGCAACGATATGATGAACCTACTCGCGGTTGAAGGAGCTGCTAATCAAGAAAAAGGTTCCGCGTCCGCAGCTTACTGGCTTCCTTCAAACAAAACCTTCAGGTGCGAATATGTTGCTAGGCAAATAGCTGTTAAGTATAAATATGGTTTAACTGTAACTCGCGAAGAAAAGCAGAGTATGGAAAGCGTATTGCATAACTGTTCTGCACAAAAATTACCAAAGTAAGGATTTCTCAGTTTGGTATTCGTAAAGTGACTTAGTAAGCGTTTAATAAGCGTTTAGTAATGATTATGAGTGTGATCGTGCATTACGTCGTGATGCTCTGCTGAATGAGGAATATGCAACACGCGCATGCGATCAATAGCTCTACGCGCAAGATTGTGAGCAGAACCCGTGCCTTCGCCCTTGACTCCAAAAATAACGATAAGAGCCATAATTCCTGTAATAATAGCACTAATGCGCAAAGTCCATTGAACTCCGAAAATACTAGCAGCAACATCGGCAGCGTGACCTGTGCCAGAATGGTGAAGAGTTGTCAATACTGTCATTGTAACTACTAAAACAGGTGCTCCAATAGCTCCCCAAAGCTGACGCATAGTATTAGTTACAGCCGAACCATCGCCAAGTTCTTCCTTACGCAAACAATTAAGCGACCACGTAGTTATTGGCATAAGCAAGAATCCCATGCCAATTTGGCGAGTAAACTGCCAAATGGAAATCCACCAAATCCACGTATCCATGTCAATAAGACTCATCATTACAGTGCCAAAAAACAGAATAATAGAGCCTGCCATAGCAACTGGGCGCACTCCAAAGCGATCTAGCATACGACCGCCAAAATACTGCGAAATAGCCATGCCGAACGCTCCAGGAAGCAGAATTAAGCCGCTCATAGTTGCTGAAAAACCACGATCAGACTGAATATAAAGCGGAATAAGCACCATAATTGAGCTGAAAGCAAAAAATGTAAGGCAAGCGCAAATAGTACCTACCATAAAGTAGCGGTTTTTAAGCACATTAAGACCAAGAAGAGGAGTGTGACCGCGTTTTTGCGCTCGCAACTGCCTTGTAATAAACCAAGCAATTCCACAAGCGCCAATAATCATAGGAGCCCAAGATAATGGGTGTGAAATTCCGCATCCTTCAATATTAGTGAATCCAAACATGAGCCCGCCGAAGCCAATAACCGAAAGGCCAACCGAGAAGAAATCAGCATGCGCGTTAAGATCGTGTTCTCCAAAATTATGCAAGAAAAATACTGCCAAAACGACGGATATTGCTCCGATAATAGTAAGAGAGCAGAAAATAGAACGCCATCCATTAATATCAGTTTGCAAACCGCCAATAGTAGGACCGATTGCTGGAGCAATACTCATAGCCATGCCAACGCTTCCCATTGCCATACCTCTGCGAGTAACAGGGTAGACGGAGAATACGGTAATTTGTAAAACAGGCCACATTACGCCAGTGCCAATAGCTTCAAGAGTTCGACCAACAAGTGCCATCATAAAGTCGTTACTAAGCCATGCAAGTACGGATCCAAAAGTAAAAAGCGACATGGAAGTAATAACAATTTGGCGAGTAGAAAAGCGTCTTGTTAAAAATGCTGTAAGTGGAACCATAATTGCCATAATCAGCTGGAAAATAGAAGTAAGCCACTGACCAGTTGTGACGCTTATACCAAATTCTTGAACTATTGTTGGCAATGCTGCAGTAAGTTGTAATTGTGCGAAATTGCCGATAAATGTAATAAACGTAAGAATAGCGAGAGAAATTAAAGCAGGACGTGTAAGACGATTGTTATTGTATGCTTCTTCGCCTGTTAGTGCATGACTGAGATCTTGGCTTTTATTAGACAGCCATGTTGAGTGCGTCAAAATAAAACATCCTTTTTTGTTCTTAAACATAGTTTTTCTTAAGCGTATTTTTAAGCATAGGTGGCAAAAGTCAATCGACTTAAGTCTATTCTCTTATCTATTACAACAAAAATTGCAAAACTTAATTTACGCAAAACAAAAGTTATTTAAAAATTTATTTTGCGCAAAACAATGATATTTAGACTGATTCTAATCAGTAGCTGTGGTAGGAAAGCCAATGATTGTAAGCGCCTTGAATGGAGCCATAACGACCATTGCAATAATTCCAGAACCAGCGGAGCTGCGTTTGATAGTTAGTTGCCCAATCAGCGCCAGCAGAAGCCATTTTTCCGCCTGGCAAAGCTTGAGGTAAACCGTAGGCCCCAGAAGGATTCATTGCGTTTACGCGCCAACCGGACTCATGAGAAATAATAAATACTGTTGCAGTAAAATCAGCTTCACTATAACCGTTAGAGATAAGCCAGTCGTGAGCCCATTGTTGCATCTCGCCAGCAGGAACAGTCGTACCGATAGAAGCAGCTAAGCCAATTGCGGCAGAAGAGCCGCCAGTTCCAACAAGAATAACCTTATCTTTTGGAGCTTTTTTAACATAAGAAGCAAAAATATTAGAGGAAACTATTTTTCCCTTAGCTCGAGTAACTATTTTTGCTGTTTCCATTACGCCGTTAGCGCCTTCACTTTGCACCTTCTCAGTACCTTTTGGAAGTGCAGCAGTTTCCTTTTTAACGACGTTAAACGCGATTGGGTCGTCGGAATTCTCTAATTTTGCGCCTGCGCGATTAATCGTAATAACAGTTGATTCGCTAACTTTAGTTGTAAGAGATGGAGTAACAACATCGTGTGGCTCAAGAGTGATATCTCCAGCATCAAGAACGGATTTTACATCAGTGAAATCAGTGCCCAAAATAGTACGATGATGACCATTTATAACAACGTTAATATATGAAGTCGCACCATTATGCAACATACCACGGCTAGCACTACGAGAAACTTGCGAAGAATCGGTTGCCGAATAAGAAGTAACCTGAACAGCGTGACCTTTAGACGAAGCGTAAAAATCTCGCGAGGCAAAACCAAGTATCACCAAAGCAACGAAGCCCAAAATAACCGCGCTAACTCTAGCCCACTGTCGTAAACTGAGTGAACCAAGCGTAACAGTATGCTTACGGTGACTGGCCATAACCCTCCTTATTTCTGCAATTACTCTATTGATACTTGCAAACGCTCGCAACGTAGACTAATAAAACATGAGAAACATGCGTTAAAATGTATGTGCAAAACGTATATGCAAAACCTCACGTATTATATCTCATGGCATAGTCTATAAATCAGGATTCAGAATCATCAGATTCGTAAGATTTAGCTTGTTCAACCAAATCTTCCAAATCAGAAGCTAGTAATGCTCCAGCTTGTCTATAAATAACTTCGCCGCGCTTAATAACCATTACTGTTGGAACAGCTTGGATTTGAGCAGCTGCAGCAATCTCGTTGCTTTTGTCAATATCAACTTTTACGAAAGGAATTTCGGGATATTTTTCGCTGACCTTCTCAAAAATAGGACCAAAAGATCTGCATGGACCGCACCATGTTGCCCAAAAATCAACAACAACTATTTCATTTGTCGAAGCAATCTTCTCAAAATTTTCTGTAGTAGCATGTATTGCTGCCATATTACCCCCTCGATATTTTGCGTATTTGCTTTATTGTACGTGCCGCCTTGCATAAAGTTGCCGATAGTGCGCTTATCTGTCGTCTTGCGGCACTAGGCTAGGAGTCATGCTTGATATCCAATTTATTCGTGAACATGCCGACGTAGTTAAGGAATCGCAGCGCAAGCGCGGTGAATCCGTTGGGCTCGTCGATGAAGTATTGCGCAGCGATGATTTGCGCCGAACCGCTCTTAAGGCTTTTGAAGAAGCTCGCGCCGAGCAAAAAGCTATTGGTAAGAAGGTTGCAACAGCTAGCGCGGAGGAAAAGACTGCGCTTATTGCCGAAACTAAAGAATTAGCTTCGAAAGTTGCGGAATACAAAGCTGAATCCGAAAAAGCTACTGCCGACTACACTACGGCAATGTGGAAGCTTTCTAACATCGTTGAAGATGAAGCTCCAGAAGGCGGAGAAGACGACTATGTTGTAGTTAAGAAGGTTGGTACGCCTCGCGATTTTGCAGCTGAAGGTTTTGAGCCAAAGGATCATTTGACTCTTGGAACTGGCGTTGCTGGAATTGATATGCGTCGCGGCGTGAAGGTTGCAGGATCTCGCTTCTACTTCTTGCGCGGTGCTGTGGCTCGCTTGCAAATCGCAATGCTTACTATGGCTGTTGATCAAGCCGAAGAGCACGGTTTTACGCTTGCGATTACGCCAACGCTTGTTCGTCCAGAAGTAATGCGCGGAACTGGCTTCTTGAATTCTCACGCGGACGAGATTTACCGTTTGCGCGAACCAGATGATCAGTATTTGGTCGGTACTTCCGAGGTTGCTTTGGCTGGCATGCACGAGGATGAGATTCTTGACTTAAGCAATGGTGCTTTGCGTTATTGCGGTTGGTCGAGCTGCTACCGTCGTGAAGCTGGTGCTGCTGGAAAGGATACTTCTGGTATTATTCGTGTGCATCAGTTCGATAAGGTTGAGATGTTCGTTTATTGCAAGCAGGAAGATTCTCGCGCTGAGCATCAAAAGTTGCTCGGTATGGAGCAGGAAATGCTTGCTAAGGTGGAAGTGCCTTACCGCATTATTGATACTGCTGCAGGTGACCTTGGTTCTTCTGCCGCTCGTAAGTTTGATTGTGAAGCTTGGGTTCCAACGCAAGGACGTTACCGTGAGCTTACTTCTACTTCTAACTGCACTGAGTATCAGGCTCGCCGATTGAATGTGCGCGAACGTATGGAAGATGGCGGAACTCGCCCAGTTAGTACGCTTAACGGCACTTTGGCTACTACTCGCTGGCTTGTGGCTATTTTGGAAAATCATCAGCATGAAGATGGTTCGATTGATATTCCAAAGGCAATGCAGGCTTATATGGGTGGCAAGGAAGTCATTGAGCCAACTAAGTGGGAAGCGTGAGTTTACTCGTGCACAAACACGGCGTTTGTTTCAAAAAACCGTTTAATTAGCTACAAAGCCCGGGAAATTGCCTGGGCTTTATTTTTTAGTTGATAAGCTTTTTGAATCTGGGTGTTGTGTGTTGTGTTCTATACGTGATGATATGCTTACCACTTGTGCGTTGAAAGCGGCAATTTGATTGCTTTCGTGCGCAAATGGATGGGTGTCCGAGCGGTCTAAGGAGACGGTCTTGAAAACCGTTGTAGGGAAACCTACCGCGAGTTCGAATCTCGCCTCATCCGCGAATTAACTAAGCCTAAAGCATGTGAAATTGCTTTAGGCTTTTTTAATTCGCTGAGCTTGCTCAGGGTTGGAAGCACAGTGTGCTTCCAACGCAAGCGAGGTCTTTCTGTGTCAATAAAGACGCAGAAAGTGTGGGCTAGTGTGTTTAACGCAGTGTGTCAGGTTTGTGTTGCTGCATTTCGCGCTTGAAGCTTTTTTATTCTGCCGAGCTTTCACTGAAAGTGCGCTGCACTTTTAGTGAAAGCTCGGTCTGTCTTCGTCTCGATTGACGGGAAAGGGCGTGAAGGTGGCGGAAAGTTTGCAGTCGTGTAAAGGAAGGGTCGTTTGCGAGCGAGAATCCGATCGAAACGTGCGCTCGCTAGATTTTAGCGCGCGGAGTAGTGACGCTCTTGCGATGTGATGTCATCCAGGAAGAAGCTTGCACCTTCGCGGCAAGACGTGCTGCTTTCGAAATCTTCCGGAGCGTAAGGCGCAACGCTTTCAAACATCTCCTCGTAATCAGCAACGCTTAAATGCACGCGCGAATCAAGCATATCCGCATGCTCGCGCGCAAACAGCGCATCTCTAAATCCTGGCGCAATCGTGCCGCTGAAAAATTCACCAACAGCGCCGGAACCATAAGAAAATAGTCCAATCTTATCGCCGCTTTTAAGTGCAGTAAGATCACTATTTTCGCAAGTAAATTCGTCTAACTCAAGTAAAGACAGCAATCCCAAATACAGGGAACCCGTATAGATGTTGCCTACACGACGGCTGTACTTCGTGCTGGTTTCGTAGCGCGAAAGTAAGCGATTGCGCGACGACTCGCTTAGGTTGCTATTATCGCAAGAATCAGAGCAAGAATTTGCGCAAGAATCCATCGCAGCCTTAAGTGCTTTCAAACCCATTTTCGTATATGGCAAATGGAAGCACAATCCGGCGAAATCGTTGAAATTGCAATCGTTTTGCGCGCAATACTTTTGCCAAACTTCGCAGAAAAATTGTATGTATTGCTCGGTTGAAAACTTGCCGCGAGCAAGAGCGGTGTCTTGGTAAACAGGTCGCCAAAAGTCCTGAATATCCGCGGATTTTACAACGCTGTCGTCGTTAATTTTAAGCACGTGCGGATTCGCGCTCACAAGCATTGCCACAGCCCCAGCGCCTTGCGTAACTTCGCCAGGGGTAGCAAGCCCGTAGCGCGCAATATCGGCTGCAATAACAAGCACTTGCGGATTTTTTTCTGCGTGCGCGCGCACGTAATCGCATGCCATCATCAAAGCTGCCGTTCCGCCGTAGCAAGCCTCTTTTACTTCAATAGAGCGCACCCACGGCGTGAGTTTTAGCAGATTTTGAACGTATAGCGCGCTGGATTTACTTGCGTCGACTCCGCTTTCTGTGCCGACGATGAGCATTTTGAGGCGATTGCTATCGATGTATGGTAGTAGTGGGAATGCGGCTTGCGCGGCGAGAGTGACGATGTCTTGGTGATTTGGTGGCACGGATTGTTCGCTTTGACCGATTCCGATTGTGAATTTGTTAGGGTCGATTCCGCGGTGTTCCGCCAATTCTTCGAGGTTTAGGTAATAGTGCGGCGTTGCGAAGGAGATGCGGTCAATGCCGACGGTAAGGGGAGTGGTTGCGGAGGTTGTGGTTGTGTTGGCTGCTGCGGTTGCTGATATTTTGATATTTTGTGTGCTCATTTGTCCTAAACCCTTAAATTTTCTTAATTTTTACTTGATTCTCGTAACTTTTGAAGTAATTGCGTAACTTTTTCTGTAGTTCTTTCTGCAGGGCTAAGTTGCAAAATATTATGCGTGATTTCTGCGATTTCCGCACCTTTGGCACCTGCTGCAATTGCCAGGTTTGAAGACTGCAATGCCATGTGACCTGCTTGAATTCCAGGGCCTGCTAGTGCGCGAAGAGCCGCAAGATTTTGCACCAAACCGAGCGCGGCAAGCGTATTTCTAAAGTCGTTTGCGTTTTTGTATTTGCCGATTTTGATCGCGAGTTTTGCCATTGGAAGCGATGAGATTGAGCCGCCGACAATGCCGATCTGTAGCGGAATTTCAATCCTGCCGTGGAGTATGGTTTTTCCGTTTAAAGTTTCGGTGTTCCACTTTGACAGTGGTAGGTAGCGACCGGAGCGCGCCGCCCACGCGTGTGCTGCCGATTCTAGTGCTCGCGTATCATTCCCGGACGCGAGCGCGGCTCCTGCGATTCCGTTTAGGATTCCTTTGTTGTGCGTGGCGGCGCGTGCAGGGTCGCTGGCGGCAAGCGCGCTCAATGCCGCGATTCGGCGCGCAAGGCACTTTCCCTCGCGCTCTCGTTCAGAGTCTTCCAGCCGCCTGGATGCTAGTGCTTCAACCGGTATATGCACTTCTGCTGTGCTGGCAACGCGGCTGGTGTTCGTGAGTATTGCAACTAGCGCCTGCACGCCGAGCCAGCTTTCCAGCTGGGCTTTGACGGCTTCGCCCATAGTGTTCACTGTGTTTGCGCCCATTGCGTCGCATGTGTCTACGTCAATCTCGAGCTTTGCGAAGCCGTGCAAAGCTGAAGCGCGGCATTTTCGCGCGCCGCCACCCCTTTTACTTATTGATGGGTGTGACGCGTTTGCAATGCGCAACAGTTCTGCAACCTTTTCTTTATCTTCAACGATTCTGCTCAAGCGCGCCGCCACGCTTCCGTCTGCGTCCTCAAAAGCTATTTGTGCTGTAGTCACGTATTGTGGGGAGCGCGCAATAATTCCGTATCCAACGTCAGTCGCTGCAGCAATTCGCGCCCCATTGCACGCAGCTGCAATCACGGATGGCTCCTCAGTTGCAACCAGCACGTCACACACTTCGCCGTTCACAATCAGCCCACGCACAACGCCAACCGGCAGCGTATACTTTCCAATTTGATGCTCAATCATATGATTTGCAACGTCTGCAGAAATTGTAGTATCGGAACTTTCCGCAAACTGTTTAAGCAAAAATGCTGCCTCGGTATCGTTAATTGCGCCCTCATTTTGCAAGGTTTTTATGCGATTTTCCACGCTTAATTCACGAAAAGCAGCCATCGAAATAACCTCATGATTTGTAGACTACGAATGCTTCTGATCGCTTTGCATTCTGACTTTATTGTTTTACATTCTGACTTGATTGTTTCGCATTCTAATTTGCATAGAAACGCCGATTCCGCCGCCGACGCACAGCGCAGCAACTCCATTTAACTTATTGCTATCTCGCAAAGCGTATATAAGCGTCGTCAAAATCCTCGCTCCGCTAGCGCCAAGCGGATGTCCGAGTGCAATTGCTCCACCGCGTACGTTTAGTTTTGACTCGTCAATATGAAGTTGCTCCGCAACGGCAATGCTTTGCGCTGCAAACGCTTCGTTTATTTCGAATAAATCAATGTTGTCAACGTTGCTACCGGTCGCATTTAGCATGCGTTCCATCACATGTTTTGGAGCGTATCCCATTAAATCTGGGTCGATTCCGCCTTCTGCGAATCCCACAATTTGCGCAAGATATTCAATTCCGTACGCTTGCGCGTAATCTTTGCTCATAAGCACTAGAGCTGCAGCTCCGTCGTTAATTCCGCTTGCGTTTCCTGCAGTTACAGTCGATTCGTGCTTGCAAACTTCGTTCTCGCCAACTTCGCAAGTTGCGTCCGCAGTTTCTTCCGACGCTTTAAAAAGCGTGCGCAATTTCGACAACTGCTCTAAAGACGTATCTTCGCGAGGATGCTCGTCGCGAGTTATAACAGTTCCGTTTGCAAGCGTTACTGGCACAATTTCAGAAGCAAAATCGCCTCTTTTAATAGCGGCAACAGCTTTTTGGTGAGATTTAAGTGCAAAAATATCTTGTGCTTCGCGAGTGATACCAAATTTTGCTGCAACATTTTCTGCAGTAACGCCCATTGCGTCGCCAGTAAAAGCATCGTTTAAACCGTCTCGTTGCAAACCGTCAATAAGCGCAAAATTCCCGTATTTGTGTCCGCTAAATCGCGAATTAGTTGCGTAAAACGGTACGTTGCTCATGCTTTCAGTGCCGCCTGCAACAACAACTTGCGCATCTCCCATAACGATTGCGGATTGTGCTAAGCGCACTGCTTTTAAGCCGGATCCGCATACTTCGTTAATTGTCATTGCGCAGCTAGAAGTATCTAATCCTGCTTTTAACGCAATTTGGCGAGCAACGTTTTGTCCGCTGCCTGCTTGTAATACGTTTCCAAAAATAGCTTGATCCACGTCGTGTGAGCTAATTCCAGCGCGTTCTATTGCTGCTTTTGCTGCGATTGTTCCTAAATCAACTGAGGAAAGCGAAGATAAGCTGCCGCCGAATTTGCCAATAGGCGTACGTACAGCGCTTGCAATCACCACTTCAGTCATATGTTTAGCCACCTAATCAATTGTTTGTTGCAATACGTGTTGAAGTATACCAACCGGACTACTTTATCGTATTTTTCGACAAAATTACCATTTGCGAAAAATTTTTCTCGTTTCCTTCACAATTAGACTTACTTCAGTGAGTTTATGTTTTTGTGAAAAGTGATTACTTGTTGATTAGCGAACGCTATCATTAATGCTGCTGCACACACCACACCGGGCATACATATCACACACCAAACCGCAGCTTAATTTCGTGACTTTAGTTGCACGAATACCAGTGTGGTAGAGATTTGAGATTTTTCGCACTGAGCGAAGGACGCTCGCGCAGCGCTTTGACCGAGCTTGAAATCATTGGGATTTCAAGCTCCTTCAAAGCGTGATTTGGCTCAATTGTGAAGCACGGTGTGCTTCACATGCCAAATCAGCCGAACGGCTACCAATAGCCGTGAGGAATAAGCTCGCTACGAAACTCGCGTTGGAAGTCCACTGGACTTCCAACTTTAGCGAGTTTCCGCTCCGAGTTACTTTCGCGCGCTACGCTCTAAGCGCGAAAGCAGGTCGGAGCGCTACTTACGGAACGAAATCGAGCCGTCAACAGGATCCATCGCATCAACAATTGCCAGCGAATCCAAGTCATATCCGGCTTCACGAAGCGCATCTCCACCACCTTGGAAGCCCTTTTCGATAGCGATTCCAATGCCTGCAACGCTAGCTCCAGCATGATTGCAAATGTCGATTAATCCTTGCAAAGCTTTGCCGTTCGCCAAAAAATCATCCAAAATAAGCACGCGATCTTCCGCACTTAAATACTTACGTGACACAATCACCGGAAACTCGCGCTGCTTTGTAAAAGAAAATACCGTAGATACGTATTGGTCGCCATCGAGATTAATCGACTGAGCTTTCTTTGCAAAAACCACAGGAACTCCACCAAAATGGCGTGCTGCAACACATGCGATTCCAATACCAGAAGCCTCAATCGTAAGAATCTTAGTAATATTTGCGTCGCGGAAATGCTCAGCCCAAGCGGCTCCCATATGATCAAATAAATTCACATCGCACTGGTGGTTCAAAAAAGCGTCTACTTTTAATACATTGCCTGGTTTTACGATACCATCTTGGAGAATGCGTTCTTCCAGTTCTTGCACGATGCGCCCCTTCTTACGAACAATTACATTGCAGTACGCTCAAGCATACCCAAGTTCGTGACACAATACGAGTAAAAACGACTGCAGCATGTGGTAAACCTGATTAAATACGTGCGCAATTAAAACGTGGGGGCGTTTTATTGCTGAAGCTAAAACGTAGGTAATTGGCGGAATTAATGGAGTACAAGTATGAGCGTAAGTATGGGCGCAAGTATGAATGCAAATATGAGTGCAAAAGATAGCGATTACGGATATGTAAGTGATTTGTTGGGGAATCCAGTTGATTCGTTCGATTCTGACGATAGTTTTTACGAGAATGTTGCGGATGTGAATGATTATGCCAACTACAGTTACGACGAGTATGCTGACGCTTATGCTAAAGAGCCTGATTTTACGCAGCAAGAATATGCGTCTGATCAAGAATCAGTGCCTCCTCAAGAATCAGTGCCTTCCCAACAAGAAGCTCTTGCCCAACAAGAACTGCTTCCTCAAGAATCTCAAGAATATTCTCAAAATTCCGCACATTCTAGAGTTGCAGTTGACGCGCAAAAACTACTCGACGGCTTAAATCCGCAACAATCTCAAGCAGTCCAATACGACGGACCGGCACTGCTTATTGGAGCAGGAGCTGGAAGCGGCAAAACGCGAGTTCTTACGCGAAGAATAGCTTGGATATTAAGCCAAAAAGGTGCCTGGCCAAGCCAAATTCTTGCCATCACTTTTACAAACAAAGCAGCTGCCGAAATGCGTGAACGTTTAAGCAAACTTATTGGTAGCGAAGCAAATACTATGTGGGTTTCGACGTTCCACTCTGCATGTGTGAAAATACTTCGCAGATCAGGACAGTATATTGGCTTAAAATCAGGCTTTTCTATTTACGATACTTCCGATTGCGAGCGATTAGTAAAAATTATTGCAACAGAGCTTAACGTTGATATTAAGCGTTTTACGCCACGCAGCATTTTGGGCAAGATTTCGGATTGCAAAAATAGTTTAATCACTTGGCGTGAGCAACTAGACATGTATGCTAACGATTACAAGCCTGGTGTTGCAGGTCAACAAATTGCGCACGCTGGCAATTCTGAAGCTGTCTACGCAACTATTTATGCGGAATATCAGCATCGTTTATCTCAAGCAAATGCGGTTGATTTTGACGATTTAATTATGCGAACTGTGCAACTCATGCGCGAAGTACCAGAAGCTGCGCAATATTACCGACGTAAGTTCCGCTATATTCTTATAGACGAGTATCAGGATACGAATCACGCTCAATACGAGCTTATTCGCGAGCTTGCTGGAGTGGATGTAAAGCAAAATAGTGCAAATCCATCTCAGCAAAATAACACTCCTGCATCAATCACAGTTGTAGGCGACTCCGACCAGTCGATTTACGCTTTCCGCGGAGCAGATATTCGCAATATTCAAGACTTTGAAAAAGATTTCCCAAACGCTACAACTATTATGCTTGAGCAAAATTATCGCTCTACGCAAACTATTTTGGATGCTGCAAATGCAGTTATTTCGCATAATCAAGGACGAAAGCCTAAAAAATTGTGGACGGCATTAGGTAAGGGCACTCCAATTACTGGTTATGCAGCAGACAGTGCTCAACAGGAAGCAGCTTGGGTTGCGCAAGAAATAGCGCGATTAGCAGGTGAAGAGGGCGTTGCTTATTCGGATATGGCGATTATGTATCGCGCTAATGCACAGTCTCGTTCGCTGGAAGATGCGCTCGTTAAAGCAGGTCTTCCGTATCAACTTGTTGGCGGCACGAAGTTTTACGAGCGTCGCGAAGTAAAAGATGCGCTCGCATACTTGCAATCTATGGCAAACCCAGATGACGATGTGAATATGCGCCGAATTTTGAATGTGCCTAAGCGTGGGCTTGGAGCGCGTGCGGAGGCTTTGCTAACGCTTTACGCTCAAACACAAGGAGTTAGCTTCTGGCAAGCTTTGGAGCATTTGGAGTCAATCGAAGGCATGCCAACTCGCACTGCAACCAAGCTTAAAGAGTTCCGCGAGCTTATGCACAATTTAATTACTTGTATGCAAAACGATGACTCGAAACCTTCTAAAGTTATTGACAGCATACTGAACGACAGTGGTTTGCTGGAGGATTTGCAACGTTCTGAAGATCCTCAAGATGCCGCTCGCGTGGATAATTTGTCGCAATTGCAGTCGGTTGCAGCTGAGTATGAGCAGAATACGCCGGATGCTAGTGTTGCTGGATTCCTTGAAACGACAGCGCTTGTGGCTGATTCGGATCAATTGCCGGATGAAAATGAGGACACTGGTAAAGTTACGTTGATGACGCTTCACACGGCTAAGGGCTTGGAGTATCCGGTTGTGTTCCTAACTGGCATGGAGCAGGGAACTTTTCCGCATTCTCGCGCTTTGGAAGACGATGGCGAGCTTTGCGAGGAGCGTCGTCTTGCTTATGTTGGTATTACTCGAGCTAAGCAGCGTTTGTATGTTACTCGTGCTGCTGTTCGTGCGCAATGGGGGCAGGCTCAAGATATGCTTCCAAGCCAGTTTTTGGATGAGATTCCAGATAATTTGATTGATTGGAAGCGCAGAGAGTCTGATGTTGAGCGTTGGGGCGCTTCGTCTAGGCGTGGCGATGATTTCGATAGCGATTTTGATAGTGATTTTGGCGGCTGGGATGACGATTATAGCGATGCGTTTAGTGAAAAAACAACTTATGGTGGAAGCATTTACGGTTCTGAAAAATCGCATGGCTCTAAGTCTTACGGAAGAAATAAATCGTATGGCTCGAGTTCTTACAGCTCCTCTTACGAAAAGTCTTATAGCAAGTCTTACGGCTCGTCTTACGGTTCTTCTTACGGCTCGTCTTATTCTAAATCGAATTGGTCTAAGTCAAGTGCAGTAAAAACGCGCAAAGTTACTGCAAAAACTGCGACTTCAACAAGCGCAACAAAAGTTGGTTCAACTTCTGCAGTTATGAATAAAGACAATCATCTAAATATTCAAGACTTCCAAGTTGGCGACAAAATTACTCACGATACTTACGGCTTAGGAACCGTGTTAGCAACGCAAGATAAGGGCAGAAACTCAATTATTACAGTCGATTTCGGCTCCGATGGAGTAAAGCGACTAATGCTTAGAGTTGCACCAATCGAAAAATTGTAAAATCTTTTATTTATGCACTTTAATGTAAGATAAATTTTTAACAAGGACGTGGCGTTTGCTGGTGTGAGCGCTGAGAAGCGTGTTGCATTAACGAAAATGTGACACTAAAAAATAAAAACATACATTTAATGAGGTATAAATTATGAAAAACAAATTATTCGCATCAATTCCTGCAATTATTTTCGGCTTGCTTATTGCCATTGCACCATTGACGTTTGCAAAGCCATGCTCAACCGGAGGCATGCACAAAATGCATATGATGATGCAACCTATGGCATGCTACTACACAGGTCGTGCAGCTGTTGGAATCGGCTTAGTTATTGCAGTACTTGGAATTATTGCGTTATTTGTTAAAGAAAATGTTCGCATTGGTTTAAATATTGCTGTAGTTGTGAACGCTTTACTTATGATTGCTGTTACAACATTCCTTATTGGCGTGTGCAAGAGCCCAATGATGCATTGTGCATCAGTTATGCGCCCAACGCTGATTGTTCTGTCTGTGCTCGCATTGGTGTTCGCGGCTGCTTCCGTGTATTTGGATAATAAAGAAGATTAATAGTTCAAATAGTTCGAAAAGCTTAATAAAGCAAAATTATGCGCACTATTACGCTAAAGCGATTGCCGCTGGAAAATCTTAGACGCAAGCCATTGCGCACTGCTGCACTTATTGTTGTATCTGCGTGCTTGTCTGCAATATTTTTCGGCGGCTCGCTGATTTCTATGAATCTTGAACGCGGTTTGAACAGTATGCGAGAACGCATGGGAGCTGATATTATGGTTATCCCTCAAGGTACGCACACTAAAGCAGAAGCGTTGCTTACAAACAGTGGTTCAAGCACTTTTTATTTCACTAACGATATTGAGAATTTAGTAAGACGCTCTCCGGGTGTGCAAAAGGCGAGTGTACAAACGTATATTTCTTCGCTTTCTGCAGGATGTTGCGCTGAAAAATTGCAAATTATTGGTTTTGATCCCGATTCTGATTTTGTTATAGGTCCTTGGATTTATTCTCAACATAAGCAGAAGTTACAAAAAGGCGAGATGATTGCTGGCGCAAATGTAATCGTGTCTTATATGAATACTGTTCGTCTTTTTGGACACCAATGGCCTGTAGCTGCACAGCTTGCAAAAACCGGCACAAGCATTGATAATTCAGTGTTTGTGCGACGCAAAAGTGTGCCGCAAGTAGTTGAGTATTCAACGAAAGTAGGGCACACTGCTATTCCAAAGGAATATGCTAAAAAAGCAGTTTCTGCAGTACTTGTAAAAGTACAAAAGGGTTACAGCGCGCAAGAAGTTGCAAAAAATATTCGCAAAACAACTGGTCTTTCAAGCATTGGCATAGTTTTTCCGGGCGGAATTACAGCAACTACGCAAGCTAATCTTGGTGTTTTTACTCGCACGTTGACTTTTATAATTGCTGCGTGCTGGCTAGTTGGATTGCTAGTTTTAGTTGCAGTGTTTTCAACATCTGTAAACGAGCGCAAAAAAGAGTTTGCTTCTCTTCGCATACTTGGCACAACAAGAAATATGCTTTTAGGCGTTGTCGTTAGGGAATCTGCGATACTTGGCTTAGTTGGTGGAGTATTGGGTGTTGCGTCTGCAAGTCTTATATTGTTCCCTTACAGTTCTCTTATTTCTGAACAATTGCAGCTTCCGTATTTGGAAGTGACTGCGCTACCAGTAGCAGTGCTTATGTTAGCGTCTGTGCTACTTGCGCTTGTTGCAGTTGTTGTAGCTTCAGCACTTACCACATTGCGCATTGCTATGCGCGAAACGTATTTGACACTTAGATCAGGTGAGTAAGTATGGAAGATAAGAGTCAAAAACTGCCAAGTAATGAGTTTGATATTTTACCTGTTGTTGAGCTTACTCGTGTAACTCGCGAATTTATGCGCAGAAAACACAAATTTTTTGCAGTAAATAACGTGAGTTTTGCGCTAAATAGCGGCGATTTTGTGGCAATCGTTGGAAAGTCAGGTAACGGAAAATCTACTTTACTAAATTTGATTGCTGGGTTATTGAAGCCAACGCATGGAAGTGTAAAAGTTTGCGGCGAAGAGATTTCTGAACGCACTTTTAGTGATGCAAAAATGTCTCGTTTGCGCGCATGTGATATAGGTTTTGTGACGCAATCGCAGACGCTTTTACAAAATCTTACTGTGCATGACAACATACTTTTACCTGTGCAAATTGCAGCTAGTGCTTGTGAAGTAAGTAAGTCTGGAATAAGTAAGGCTGAAGTAAGTAAGTCTGAAGTAAGCGAAGATTTAAACGAGACTCGCGCGTTAGAACTTTGCAAGCAATTGCATATTGAAGATTTACTGTGGTGCTACCCAAATGAGCTTTCGGGTGGTGAAATGCGTCGCGTAATGATTGTGCGCGCGCTAATAAACAATCCAAAGCTTCTTATTCTTGACGAGCCTACTGGCGATTTGGATGTAGAGCATACTCGCATAGTTGTGAAAATGTTGCGCGAGGCTGCAAAAAATGGTGTGGCAGTGCTCATGGTAACTCACGATGTTGAGGCTGCTCGCTGTGCGGATCGCACATACACAATGGATTGCGGATTGACTTGCCGGAGCGCTTGAAGCGTAGCGCGCGAAGGCACTTCAATCCGGAAACTCGCTAAAGTTGGAAGTCCAGTGGACTTCCAACGCGAGTTTCGCAAGCGAGCGCGTTACTCGCGCGAGCGTTTTGGCTGGTTTGTGGAACATTTGCCGAGGAACTTACAACGTGAGTTTCGCGCTCAGTACGAAAAATATCAACAATTATTCTTAGTGGTGTGTAGAATCAGAAACGATGCCTATTTTGTGTAAGCATCATCTGGAGCCTTAGCCCATCAGTGGGTCGGCGCGCGGTAGTTATGGCGTTATTTCAACGTTTTAATACTTGCGCGTTCGTGTGTTAGCACGAAGAAGCACTGGAGAGGCCGGCTCAGCGTGAATAATTTTTAGGCGATTTTGCGATTGACTAAAAACTTGGTTCACGTTCCGTTCAGATAACGACAGAATTAAAGGATTAGTTATGACTAATATTCAGCGTTCTCGCCGTCAGGTGCGTCTTTCTCGCGCCCTCGGCATCGCTTTAACCCCAAAGGCTCAGCGTATCTTCGAGAAGCGTCCATATGCTCCAGGTGAGCACGGTCGCACTCGTCGTCGCACCGAGTCCGATTACGCAGTACGTCTTCGCGAGAAGCAGCGTCTTCGCGCTCAGTACGGCATCTCCGAGAAGCAGCTTCGTGCTGCTTACGAGAAGGGTACGCACACTGCAGGCCAGACCGGTGACGCAATGCTCACCGATTTGGAAACTCGTCTTGATGCTTTGGTTTTGCGTGCAGGCTTTGCTCGCACCACCGCCCAGGCTCGTCAGTTTGTTGTGCATCGTCATATTTTGGTTGATGGCAATCTTGTCGATCGCCCATCTTACCGTGTGAAGCCAGGTCAGACCATTCAGGTTCGTGCCAAGAGCCAGACCATGGTTCCATTCCAGATGGCTGCAGAAGGCGTTCATCGCGACGTTTTGCCAGCAGTTCCTGGTTACCTCGATGTGAATCTTGCCTCTTTGAAGGCTACTTTGACTCGTAAGCCGGAAGTCGATCAGATTCCAGTTGAAGTCAACATTCAGTACGTCGTCGAATACTACGCTCGTTAATTCGCCGATTTAATTCTTAAGGACATACCGCTTGACCCCTGTTGCGCATTCGCGTGGCAGGGGTCAATGCGTTTTTGTCGATTTCATCGGTTTGTTTGGTGTTTTCGACAGTTATGTACCGCTTAGTGCAATAATGGAGCTATGTTGCTGCATCTTTATTTAGTGCGTCACGGACAGACGCTATTTAATCGCTATAATCGACTGCAAGGCTGGTCAAATTCTCCGCTTACTGAAAAAGGTTTGAAAGATGCGGATACTGCCGCAAAAAAGCTGCAAAATATTACTTTTGCTGCAGCTTACTGCTCGGATACTACGCGTGCGCAAATCACGGCTCAGTGTATTCTCGACGTAAATGAAGCTGCCGGTAACGCGCGTCCAAAGCTTGTAAGCGATATGCATTTTCGTGAGCAATGCTACGGCTATTTTGAAGGTCAAGATATGCAAATGGCTTGGTGGGCTGCAGGAGCGCCTCACGGAGCGCACACTTATAACGAAATTGTTGAAAAATTTGGGCTTGCAGCCACTCGTGACATGCTTAAAGAAGCGGATCCTTTCCACGATGCCGAGTCAGATATCGAATATTGGACTCGCGTAGAAGAAGGTTTTGCGTTAATCGCTTCAAATTCTTTGCTTAACGATGGAGATAATGTTTTGCAAATTTCGCATGGCAACACTTTGCTAAGTCTTATGCACCGTTTTGCGCCTGCAGGCTACGATTTAAGCGAACGCCCTCAAAACGGAAGCGTAACTAGGCTCGATTTTGACACTACTAAACCTATTGATAACGCTATTACTATTCAAGGCTACAACGAGTAGCTTTTTGCTACAGCTTTCTTAACGTATGCGTCGTTACCGTTCGTTAGTCTTAAGTCATTGCGAATGGTTTTAACTGTAGTCTGATTTGCTGTTGTATTAGCTTTCAGCGCGGTGAAGTCTTAAGCAAAAATGGTACAGAAAGAGGTTACGATGAGCGTTGGAGACATAGCTGCTCTTATTGCCGCGATTGCGTTTACTGTGCTTTCGGGTTTTTTGATTTATCCGCTAATTAGATTGGGCAAGTTGTTCGATCAGATTGCGAAAACTGTCAAAGAGTCGGGTGAGCATGCGATGCCTGCAATTGACGAGTCTGTGACGACGATTAAGCAAGTTAATAAGACTCTTGACGATGTAAACGCTGTTTCAGGAGCTACGCGCACAACTGTTACGAATATTGGTGCTCTTACTGATTTGTATGGTGCTTTCCTTGGAAAACCGCTCGTAAAAATTGCAGCTGCTGGTTACGCTCTAAAAGATACTGTTTCTTCTTTCTTCAATAAGCCGACTGTGCCAACAGACAAGAATAGTGCCAATCGTAACGTTTCAAAAGAATCCTCTGATAAGAATGCAACTAATAATGCAGGCAGGGGAGAGTAATGTTCAAGCGTTTATTTTGGATGTTTATTGGCATTGTAATTGGTGTTCTTACAGTTACGAAGGCTCGTGCATATGTTAAAGCAAAAATGCCGTCTTCTGCTAGTCGTTTTATTTTTGATGAGGAACCGAAAAATATCACATTGCGCACAGTAATGGGATTGTTTAAAGATTTCAATACTAGCCGTAAAGAGCATGAAGCTGAGCTTAATTCTCGTTATGCTAATCGTAGAAATAGGGAATTTTAAATAAAAAACAAGTTTTTCATAATTTCGTTACTTTGCTAAGTTTAGTTAAGTTAAGTATTGAAGTACTATATTGAATGTTTGCATGATTGCGTCGTGCGTCATGCGGCACGATTTCGTGTGGGCGTTGCATGTGGCTTTTGTTTGTGACGGTTATTTGTGACGGTTTGCGTGGGTCTTGCTAAAAATTACACAAGGAGTTCGTACGTATGCGCACAGCAGAAATTGCAAAGCGTTATCTTGACTATTTTGCTAAGAATGGTCATATGGTTGTTCCTTCGGCTTCTCTTATTTCGCCGAACCCAACTACGTTATTTACTATCGCAGGCATGGTGCCGTTTATTCCTTACTTGCTCGGAGAGCAGACGCCTCCTTCGCGTCGTATGGCTTCGAATCAGAAGTGCGTTCGCACTCTAGATATTGACGAAGTTGGTAAGACTACTCGTCACGGCACTTTCTTCCAGATGGTTGGTAACTTCTCGTTTGGCGATTATTTTAAAGAGGAAGCTATTCACTACGCTTGGGAGCTTTTGACAACTCCTCAAGATAAGGGCGGCTACGGTTTTGACCCTGAAAAGCTTTGGGTTACTACTTATACTGACGACGATGAAGCCCGCGCAATTTGGAAGAACGAAGGCTTCGACCCAGAGCATATGCAAGTTTTCGGTATGGAAGATAACTTCTGGACTACCGGCGGTCCTGGTCCTGGCGGTCCATGCTCCGAAATCTACGTGGATCGCGGTCCTAAGTATGGTCGCGATGGAGGTCCGGCTGCTGACGAATCTCGTTTTATTGAGATTTGGGATTTGGTTTTTGAAAACTACCAGGTAGATAACGTCAAATCTAAGACTGATTTGCATATTGCTGGCGAACTCGATCAAAAGAATATTGATACTGGCGCTGGTTTGGAGCGTTTGGCTTACCTTATGCAAGGTAAGGAAAATATTTACGAAACTGACGAAGTTTACCCAGTTATTGAAGCTGCAGAAAAGCTTAGTGGCGTAAAGTACGGCGATAATAATGATGCTGACGTGCGTTTCCGCGTTGTAGCAGATCACGTGCGTTCCGCTTTGATGATTATGAGCGATGGCGTGCGCCCAAGTAATGTTGGCCGCGGCTATGTGCTTCGTCGTCTTCTTCGCAGAACTGTTCGCGCAATGCGTATGCTTGGTGTGCAAGATCCAGTTTTGCCAACGCTTTTCCCAGTTTCTAAAGCTGCTATGGAACCAAGCTATCCAGAGCTTAATGATACTTTCCATGAGGTTAGCGAAGCTGCTTACGGTGAGGAAGACGCGTTCCGTCGCACTCTTGAAAAGGGCACGACTATTCTCGATTTGGCTGTTGAAAAAGCTAAGAAAGAGCACAAGGATGACCCTATGGTTGGCGGCTCCGACGCGTTTACTTTGCACGATACTTACGGCTTCCCAATCGAGTTGACTTTGGAGATGGCAGCTGAGCAGGGTGTTAAAGTGGACGAAGCTAAGTTCCGCGAGCTTATGAGCGAGCAGAAAGGTCGCGCTCGCGCTGACGCTTTGAAGAAGCGTCACAATGTGGACGTTAGCGTTTACGACGATATTAAGAAGTCGCTCGAAAAGCCAATCGACTTCCTCGGTTACACTGACTTCTCCAGCCGTTCTAACGTTTTGGCAATTGTTGAAGCAGGTAAAGGCTCTGTTAAAAGCGTTACTGCTCCTGCAAACGTTGAGATTATTCTCGACCGCACGCCATTCTACGCTGAGCGCGGCGGCCAGATTGCTGACCAGGGCGAGATTATTTCCGATGACGGCGCGATTTTGGAAGTTGACGATGTTCAGCGACCAATCAAGGATTTGATTGTTCACAGCTGCCGACTTACCGAAGGAACTCTTAGCGTTGGTGCTCCTGTAAACACCAATATTGACCAGGTTCGTAGAGCTGCTTTGGCTCGAAGCCACACTGCTACGCATACCCTTCACAAGGCTTTGCGAGAAGAGCTTGGTCCACAGGCAACTCAGCGCGGTTCCGTGGTTGATCCAGACCGCTTGCGCTTCGACTTCCAGTGGCCAAAGGCTGTTGATAAGGATGCGCTTTCTCGCGTTGAAGCTCGCGTAAACGAGCGTATTCGCGACGATTTGCAGGTTGTTCCTAAGGAAATGCCAATCGACGACGCTTTTAAGCTTGGAGCAATGCACTTGTTCGGCGAAAAGTACGGCGATGTTGTGCGCGTTGTTGAAATCGGCGACGGTTGGAGCCGCGAGCTTTGCGGTGGCACTCACGCTAAGAGCACCGGAAAGATTGGTATGGTTACAATCCTTTCCGAGTCTTCTATTGGCTCTGGTGTGCGCAGAATCGACGCTCTTTGCGGCGAGGCAGCGTACGAGTATGGCGCCCGCGAGCACACTTTGGTTGCGCAATTAGCAGACATGGTTAATGCTCGCCCAGACGAGTTGGTTGAACGTTTGGAATCTTTGCTTAACAAGATGAAGGATTCTGATCGTAAGCTTGCTTCTGTTTACGAAGCTCAATTAAATGAAGCTGTACCAACATTAGTTGATGAAGTAAAGAATAGTAACGAAAAAGTTAAGTTGGCTCTTAAGAATGTTGGCAACTTTGGCTCATTCGATGCTTTGCGCAAGACAGTCCTAGATATTCGTGCTCGTTTAGGTGAAGATGCTCCAGTGGTTGTTGCACTTGCTGGTGTTAATGAAGACGATCGACCAATGATTGCAGTAGCTACAAACGAAGCTGCTCGCGGTCTTGGTGCTAAGGCTGGCGACTTGGTTCGTACTGCTTCCAAGGTGCTTGGTGGCGGCGGTGGCGGCAAGCCAGACTTCGCTCAGGGCGGTGGTACAGATGCTTCTAAGCTTGATGAAGCTCTCGAAGCTGCGAAATCAGAAGTAGCTAAGCTCGCCTAGTGCGTGTTTTACAGCTTAAAAATTTACGAATCTATACCAAAAGCAACACGAAATATGGTGTGGTTAGGTATTGATTTAGGTGACGCAAGGGTCGGACTTGCACTTTCCGACCCTGGTCTCACCTTTGCACATCCTATTGGTAATGTGCAAGTGTTTGGAGATTCCTTCCATGCTATAGATGAAGTGCTTGAAGTTATTGAAGATAACAATGTAGAAAAAGTTGTTATAGGCTTGCCTTTGCAACTTGATGGCACTGAAGGAAAATCTGCTAAAAAAGCTCTGCGCTGGGGGAAGAATCTAATAAAACGCATGCAAATATTGCATGACGAAAAAGATTGGGCGTTGGATTATATGCCAGAAGTAGTTTGGAAAGATGAGCGTTTGACAACAGTAAGTGCTCATCGTCAGCTTTTGCAAGCGGATCTTTCTACTAAAAAGCATCGTCCAATGGTAGATCAGCAGTCGGCAGTGTTGATTTTGCAGTCTGCGCTTGACGCAAATAATGCAGAGTAGTTTTGAAAATCGAATAAAAGCAGAAATAGCGAAGAGGAGAATAGCGTGTCTGACAATTTTGATGAATTTTTTGACAAACATGCAAAGTGGACTGAGCATGATGGCGAGCCGTCGTCAGAATCATCTAATTCTTCTAAATACAAGTCTTCGACTGTTAGCTCCAGAAAACGTGCTAAAGCTCGTCTTGAAGCAAAAAAACGCAGGCGTAGAGCAAAAGTCGTTTTATCTATTCTGCTCGTATTCGTATTAGCTGTTGTTGGATATTTTGGATACAGTGCGGTTCGCGCGTGGAAATTATCTCAAAATAGCGAGTCTGTTGCAGATTGGCCAGGCCCAGGCTTTGGAACGGTTGAGTTTACTATTGACACCGGCGAGGGTGCTATTAGCGTTGCCAACAAATTAGTTAAGGCAAATGTTGTTAAATCTCAATCAGCTTTTACTTCAGCTGTTTCTGCAAATAATAAAATTTTGTATCCTGGCGTTTACTCACTGAAAAAACATATGGCTGCTATTGATGTAGTTGATATTCTTTCAGATCAAACAAAAGCAGGCGGATTCCTTGAAGTTCGTGCAGGGGATCACGCAGCAGACGTTTTGCAAAAAGCTTCAACATTATCTGGAATAAGTTTAGATAAATTCAAGGCTGCGTTAGCTGATGGTGCTGCAGGAATTCTGCCTGCTGAAGCAAACGGTAGTGTTGAAGGCTGGCTAGAGCCTGGAGCTTATAACGTAAAAGCTATGAAAAGTGCGGATGCTATTCTTTCCGCAATGGTAAAAAAGCGTATTGAAAAACTTGATTCTCTTGGAATTCCTAAAGGTAAAGATAGAGAAAAAGCCTTAATTATGGCATCTATTGCCGAAGCTGAAGTGAATAATCGCGAATATTATGGCAAAGTTATTCGCGTAATACTGAACCGTTTGGCAAAAGATATGTCGTTAGGAATGGATTCTACTGTTGGTTACGGCGCGGGAGTAAAACCTATTAAACTCACGCAAGCAATGCTTGACGATGCAAATAATCCGTATAATACACGTATTCATAAGGGTTTGACTCCTACGCCTATTGGCATTGCTGGAGACAACGCTCTTCTTGCCACTATTAAGCCTCAAGACGGTCCGTGGCTTTACTTCGTCACCACGAATTTGAAAACTGGCGAAACGAAGTTTGCGGATAACAAAGACGACTTTTTGAAGTTCCGCGACGAGTACAAGCGCAACAATCCCGAAGGTAACTAAACTGTTAAATAAAAATATAGCTTTTAACCACATATATGTTTTGAGGTTGTAACAGTTTCGCAAGTTTTCGTAATCTGCTTTAATGAAGCAATTAATTATTACGATACTATCGGTGCTGCCAACGCTCACATGTTTAATTTCAGTTTGCGCAACAGACATAAAAAGTCGCGTAGTGCCAAGACTTTGGGTTGTTATTGCAGGAATTTTTCAATCTTTTGCGAATCTCATATATTCGGTTATTTTGTTTAGAAATATTAGCGTGCTTATTTTCGGCTGGATTTCTTGCGTAATTATTTTTGTAATTTACTGGAGTATGCGAAAAATTTCCGCAAAAAATGCTATTGGCTTCGGAGATGTTACGAGCGCGTCGATGATTGCGCAAGCCTTGGTATTATTCGGCTTTTACTGCTTAATTTACTGGTTCGCTTTAGTTGGAGCAGTTGGCTTACTTTGGCTTTTGCTATGGAAAATTTACTGCAAAATCTGCTCGCCAATCAACGCATCAATACCATTCGTACCAGTAGAAGCAATATCTGCAATACTCGCAGCATTGCTGTCAATAACAACCAGCTCAATACTTGGTAGTTAGTAGAGTAGAGTATTTAGACGCGTAAATTGCTTGAGAAAGGAGAAATGGCATGCTTAGATGGCAAACGGCAGGGGAGTCGCACGGTGAAGCGTTAGTGGCCATGATTGAAGGTTTGCCGGCTGGCGTGCATATTACTAGCGATGATGTAGTTTCGGCACTTGCTCGCCGTCGCCTTGGTTATGGTCGTGGCGCGCGTATGAAGTTTGAGCAAGACAAAGTGCGTCTTTTAACTGGAGTTCGCCACGGCGTAACGCTTGGTTCTCCGATTGCTGTAGAAATCGCGAATACAGAGTGGCCAAAGTGGACCGAAGTAATGAGTGCAGATCCTTTGGATCACGAGGTTGAGCAAGTTGGCAGAAATGCTCCTTTGAGCCGCCCTCGTCCAGGGCATGCGGATTTAACTGGTATGCGCAAGTATGGTTTTAATGATGCTCGCGAAGTTTTAGAGCGTTCGAGCGCTAGGGAAACAGCTTCGCGCGTTGCTTTGGGTGCTATTGCTGATGCGTTTTTACAGCAAGCTTTAGGCGTGCGCACAGTTGCGCATGTTATCGGCATCGGCGGCGAATACACTAACAAAAGTTTAGCTTTACCAACACCAGATGATGTTGCTGCTTTGGATGCTTCTCCAGTTCGCACTCTTGACAAAGATGCGCAAGCGCGAATGATGGCTCGCATCGACGAAGCAAAAGCAAATGCAGATACGCTCGGTGGAGTAGTGGAAGTGCTTGCTTACGGCATGCCTGCAGGAGTTGGCACATACGTTGAGTCGGATCGTCGCTTGGATGCGGCTCTCGCGAGCGCGCTTATGGGAATTCAGGCTATTAAAGGCGTGGAAATTGGTGACGGTTTTGCAGAAGCAGATCGCCCCGGATCGGCCGCGCACGACGAAATGGTAACAGACGAAAATGGGAAAATTAAGCGTCTTACTAATCGAGCTGGAGGAATTGAAGGCGGAATGTCGAACGGCGAAATTATTCGCGTGCGCGCTGCAATGAAGCCAATTCCGTCTATTCCACGCGCTTTGCGCACAGTGGATGTGCTTACTGGCGAAGCTGCTCAAGCTATTAATCAGCGCTCCGATTTCACTGCTGTGCCAGCTGCTTCTGTAGTTGCAGAAGCGATGGTAAGGCTTACTTTAGCTAAGTATGCTTTGGAAAAATTCGGCGGAGATTCTTTGCAAGAAACGCGCCGAAATGTGGAGTCTTACGTAGCTTCCTGGCCGGAGAATATGAAATGAGCAACACTAAACTTCCGCTAGCTGTTATTATTGGCATGCCTGCTGCTGGAAAAACGCGTGTTGGCCGCGAAGTTGCGCATCTTATGAATCTGCCTTTTTATGATACAGATGACATGATCGAGTGCGATATTGATATGTCAATACCGCAATATTTCGAGGAATATGGCCAGGATGCTTTTCGTAAAATAGAAGCTCGCATAGTGCGAGAGGCAATTTTGGGAGATACACCTATAGAAGATTCTACAAAGGGAATAGTTTCGCTTGGTGGAGGTGCGCCTATGCGTGAAGAAACTCAAAAAGTTTTGCGTGAGTATATGCGCTGTGGCGGTCGCGTTGTGTATTTGCAAGTCAATGCTAAAGAGGCTATTGAGCGCGCAAGCTGGAATAATAATCGTCCTATGTTTTCTGGAGAAGATGCGCAAAAGCGTTGGATGGAATTATTTGAGCAGAGAGACCCTGTTTTTAGAGCGGTATCGAATATCCACATGCAAACAAAAGGTTCGACTCCGTATATGGCTGCAGAAAAATTAAGGAGCATGATTATGCAACGTATTGTGCACGTAACAGGTGAAGGAATTGAACCATACGATGTGCGAATTGGTGACGGTGCAATGCAACTTCTGCCGCAAATGCTTGGAACTAAGCCAGTTAAAGTGGCGTTAGTTCACACGCAACCTGTTCAGCGTCATAGCGACAAAGCTCGAACTATTTTGCGCCAATCTGGTTACGAAGTTTTCGACATGTTAATTCCGGATGCAGAAGCTGGAAAAACTATTAAAGTTGCAAGTGGATTGTGGGCTAACCTGGCAGAAGCTGGTTTTACTCGTTCGGATGCAATTGTTGGTTTAGGCGGAGGAGCAGCAACGGATGTCGCTGGATTTGTTGCTGCAACTTGGATGCGTGGAATTCGCTATGTAAACTGCCCTACTTCGCTTCTTGCGATGGTTGACGCGTCTACGGGCGGTAAAACTGGTATTAATACGGATGCTGGAAAGAATCTAGTCGGCAGCTTTTACACTCCAGCTGGCGTTTTAGCAGATACTTCTACGCTTGCAACTCTTCCAAACGATATTCTTATTGAAGGCTTGGGCGAGGTTGCAAAATCTGGTTTTATTCGCGACGGCGAAATTTTGAAGATTCTTAGCGATGCCAATAACGCAAGGCTTTTGCGTGAATTTAATGGGGATGATTTAGAAAATAATAACGAACTTCATGAACTGCTCGTGGAGCTTATTGAACGTACAGTTAAAGTAAAGGCGTATCACGTATCGAGCGATTTAAAAGAGCAGGGTTTGCGCGAGTTTTTGAACTACGGGCATACGCTTGGTCACACTATTGAGCAGATTGAGCACTTCCGTTGGCGTCATGGAAACGCTGTAGCTGTTGGCATGGTTTTTGCGGCGGAGCTTGCGCAAATTTTAGGATATTTGGATGCGGGAGACGTTGCGTATCATCGTTCGCTTTTGGATTCGCTTGGATTGCCAACTTCGTGGCAGTGTGCCAAAGATGCGGATGCTGCTTTTGAGTGTGTGCTTAACCTTATGCATCGCGACAAGAAAGCGCGCGGCAACATGCTACGTTTCGTAATTTTGGATGGTATTTCTAATCCTATGCATTTAGACAATCCGCCTATTGAAGCTGTTCGTGAAGCTTTTGAGCGCGTTTATAAGCAAAAATAATTAATCTTGCGAGGTAAAAATGGAAAATCAGCATACAAAAAAAGTGCTTGTTGTAAGCGGACCGAATTTAGGTCGTTTAGGCGTGCGTCAGCCGGACGTGTACGGTAGTGAGAACTTTGAAACTTTGCGCGAGAAATGCGAAAAGTGGGGTGCGGAACTTGGGTTTGAAGTAGAAGTGCGCCAAAGTGACGACGAAGCGCAAATGGTTCACTGGATGCACGAAGCTGCCGATACTCATACGCCTGTTGTTATGAATCCTGCCGCTTTTACACACTACAGTTACGCGCTCGCGGACGCTGCTCACATGGTTTTGGATGCTGGAGTTCCGCTCATGGAAGTGCATATTTCTAATCCTGCTGCGCGCGATGCTTTTCGTAAAATTAGTGTAATTAGTCCTGTTGCAACCGGCACTATTACAGGCATGGGATTATACGGCTATAAGCTCGCTTTGGAAGCTGTTGCGCATCTTGTTTGATTTTGTTCGATTTTTTGCGAATCAACACCCAGCGTCGAGGCTCGAAGATACCATGGAGTTCCATGGTTAGAAGACAACATGGTAACTCTCAGGAGCATATTACAAAGCATATTTTTGTCACAGGTGGCGTAGTTTCGTCCCTCGGAAAAGGCCTTACAGCATCATCTTTAGGTCGACTTTTACGCAGTCGCGGATTGCATGTATTACAACAAAAACTTGACCCTTATATCAATGTTGACCCGGGTACAATGAACCCATTCCAGCATGGCGAAGTCTATGTTACGGAAGATGGTGCAGAAACAGATCTCGATATTGGTCATTACGAGCGATTCCTCGATGTTTTCTTAAGCCAGAAAGCGAATGTAACTACAGGTCAGATTTATCAATCTGTGCTTCGTAAGGAGCGCGCTGGCGAATATTTGGGTCAGTGCGTGCAAGTTATTCCGCATATTACTGGCGAGATTAAGTCGCGTATGCGCGCGCAAGCTTCCGACGATGTAGACGTGATTATTACGGAAATCGGCGGCACAGTTGGCGATATTGAATCCCAGCCATTCTTGGAGGCTGCTCGCGAAGTTCGTCGCGATTTAGGTCCTGAAAACTGCATGTTTGTGCACGTTTCTTTGGTACCTTATATTGCTGCAGCGCACGAGTTGAAGACTAAGCCAACTCAGCATTCTGTGATGATGCTGCGTCAGCTTGGTATTTCTCCAGACGCGCTTGTTTTGCGCTCCGATCGTCCGCTTAATCAGGCTATTAAAGACAAGATTTCGCTTATGTGCGATGTCGATGCTGAAGGCGTTGTGAACTGCGTCGACGCTCCAAGCATTTACGATGTGCCGAAGATTTTGTTCAACGAGGGCTTGGACGCTTACGTTGTTCGCGAGCTTGAGCTTCCATTCCACGATGTTGATTGGAACGAGTGGGAAGATTTGCTTGAGCGCGTGCATCATCCAAAGCATGAGCTAAACATTGCAATCGTTGGAAAGTATATTGATTTGCCGGATGCTTACCTTTCTGTTACCGAGGCTATTAAAGCTGGCGGTTTTGCAAACTGGGCTAAGGTGAATGTGCGCTGGGTTGCTGCCGACAAGTGCGAAACTCAAGAAGGTGCAGCTGCGGCTCTTGACCAAATGGACGGCATGGTTATTCCAGGCGGCTTCGGCATTCGCGGTATTGAAGGTAAGATTGGCGCACTTCGTTACGCTCGCGAGCATGGTTTGCCAACGCTTGGTCTTTGCCTTGGCTTGCAATCTATGGTTATTGAGTACGCTCGTCACGTGCTTGGGCTTGAGGATGCTAATTCCACTGAGTTCGAGAAGGATTGTGGCGATCCAGTAATTGCGACTATGGAAGAGCAGAAGGATATCGTGGCTGGTAAGGGAGATATGGGTCACACAATGCGACTTGGCTCTTACCCTGCAATGCTTGAAGAAGGTTCTATTGTTGCTGAGCTTTACGGCACTACGCATGTTACTGAGCGTCATCGTCACCGTTACGAAGTGAACGTGGCATATAAGGATCGTTTGCGCGAAGCTGGCTTGCGTATTAGCGGCCAAAGCCCAGATGGTAATTTGACTGAGTTTGTGGAGCTTCCAAAGGAAGCTCACCCATTCTACGTAGCAACTCAAGCTCATCCAGAGTTTAAGTCTCGTCCAACTAAGCCTCATCCACTGTTTGCTGGATTGGTTGCGGCAGCACTGGAACATCAGGAAGCTGCTGCTAGTAGTAAGGCTGATAAGTAAGGCTTAAGTAAGAATTAAGTAAATAGAAATAAGCGGTAAGACTGGGTTTTCCTAAGTTTTGCCGCTTTTTCATTCGCAACCGATCTTTTCTTTACACGCGCGTAAAGTTTCTGCCGTTTTTGTTTTATTAGATTGTGATAAACATTACGTTTTGCGCGTAACACGGCTATACCAAGAAATCGCATTACGAGGTAACCTTAGATAGGTGATAATTGAGTGGGGAGAGTGCAAAAGTAGCGCTTGGGGAGCAGCTTTTGCCAATTGATACGTACCGCGCGCAGGTGTGCGTTAAGTATGGAGGTGTTACAGGCTTTATGAGCGATACTGGCAATATGAATGATACTGGCGTTACTGGCGATACAAGCGTTGCAGCAAGCGATGGTAATCTAGCAAAAAATAAAGCTGCAGACGTTGAAATGAGCCAGTATGTGGCAGATCGCGCTCGCGTAAACGAAGAGAAAATCCGCCAAGATGAGCAAATTGTTGCTGAATTTGGTGATTACAATTACGGCTGGCACGATTCGGACGCTGCAGGCGAGGCTGCAAAAAAAGGTATTGACGAGTCGGTTGTTCGCGCAATTTCTGCCGATAAAAACGAGCCGGAGTGGATGCTAGATCTTCGCTTGCAAGGCTACCGCGCGTTTTTGCAAAAGCCAATGCCGGATTGGGGCGTGGATTTAAGCGGTTTTGACGCTGACGATTTTAAATACTACGTGCGCCCGGTTCACGATCAAGCAAAAACTTGGGACGATTTGCCGGAAGATATTCGCAAAACTTACGATCGCTTAGGCATTCCGGAAGCGGAGAAAAAGCGCTTAGTTTCAGGCGTTGCAGCACAGTACGAGTCGGAAGTTATTTACAATTCGATTCGCGAAGACTTGGCAGCTCAAGGCGTGATTTTTGTTGACACGGATACGGCAGTGCAAAAGTATCCGGAGCTTGTAAAAAAGTATTTCGCAACCGTGATCCCTGTTGACGACAACAAGTTTGCAGCTCTTAACACCGCGGCTTGGAGTGGCGGCTCGTTCGTGTATGTTCCAAAAGGCGTGCACGTGGATATTCCGCTTCAAGCTTACTTTAGAATTAATACGCCGAACATGGGTCAGTTTGAGCGAACGCTTATTATTGCGGACGAAGGCTCTTATGTGCATTACGTTGAAGGTTGCACGGCTCCAATTTATTCCACGGATTCGCTTCACGCTGCAAACGTTGAAATTGTTGTGGAAAAGCATGCGCGTGTGCGTTACACAACAGTGCAAAACTGGTCAAATAACGTGTATAACTTGGTAACTCAGCGAGCTTACGTGCGCGAGGGCGGCACAATGGAGTGGGTTGACGGAAACATCGGCTCCAAAGCTACTATGAAGTATCCTGCTTGTATTCTTGCCGAGCCTTACGCAAAAGCGGAGACTATGTCTTTGAGTTTTGCTGGCCGCGGACAATATCAAGATACTGGTGCGAAGATGATTCATTTAGCTCCTCACACGAGTTCTACGATTGTTGCTAAGTCGATTTCGCGCGGCGGCGGACGTTCAGCTTACCGCGGTCTTGTGAAGATTATTAAGGGTGCGAAGGGCTCTAGTTCGTCTGTTGTGTGCGATGCTTTGCTTGTTGACGATTTTTCCAGGTCCGATACTTATCCGCATGTTGACGTGCGCGAAGATGACGTTTCGATGGCTCACGAGGCCACTGTTTCCAAGGTTTCGGAGGATCAGCTTTTCTATTTGATGAGTCGAGGGCTTGAAGAAAAAGAGGCTATGGGCATGATTGTTCGCGGCTTCGTGGAGCCGATTAGCCGCGAGCTGCCAATGGAGTACGCGCTTGAGTTGAATCGCTTAGTTGAGTTGCAAATGGAAGGATCCGTGGGCTGATGAGCGAAGATTTAAAAGAGAATTTAGGCAATAAAATGACGGAAAAAGAAATTAATATTCCTATAGCAGACCCTAATGATCCGTATGCGGTTCCTGCAGCAATGCCTTCTAGCGCAGATAAATCCGTGCGCTCGTTTAATGTGGAAGATTTTGCGATTCCAACTAGAAAGCAGGAAGATTGGCGATATACTCCAGTTGAGCGAATTTCCGAGTTTTTCGAGCGTTTTGAACCATCTAATAGTATTCAAGTAACTCTTGAAGGTGTTGGTGGAGCTGCATTGGATGATTCTTACGTTGGTAGCGACGGTTCCGTAAGTTTGCAAGTAAAGCCGAAAAACGAGGCTCCTCATACCGATATGAAGCCGTCTGATCGCGTAGCTGCAGTCGCGTGGAATACAGCGAAATCTGCATACGTGCTTCACGTATCTGGCGAAATCAAAAAGCCAATCGTACTGAAAATTCAGGGTGATAATGTTAATACGCTTGACGCATTGCACTTAGTAATCGAAGCGGATTCTCGCTCGAATGCTGACATTATTATCGAACATACCGGCTGCGCAAAACTTGCTGAAGGTGTGGAAATCATCCTCGGAAAGCACGCGCACGTTTCTACTACCTTTATTCAAGAGTGGGATTCGGGCAGTAAACACGTTGGAAATCAGCGTATTCACGTTGGTGAGGGAGCTTCGCTTCGCCACACGATGGTCACTCTTGGCGGAGATGTTGTGCGTATTCGCATGGATCAGGATTTTGGTGGCGAACAGGGTGATTTGAACATGCTCGGCATGTATTTTGTGGATCCAGGCGAGCATGTTGAGCACCGCACGATGGTTGTGCACAACTATCCAGAATGCAAGTCGCGAGTAGTGTACAAGGGTGCCTTGGAAGGAAAGGGTGCGCATTCAACTTGGGTTGGAAACGCGCTTATTAAGCCGGAAGCTCCTGGCACAGATTCGTACGAGTTGAACCGTAATTTGGTGCTCACTCCTGGAGCAATCGCCGATTCTGAGCCGAATTTGGAAATTGAAAACGGAAATATTATTGGTGCCGGTCACGCAAGTTCAGTCGGCAGATTTGACGACGAAGAGCTTTTCTACTTGCAGTCGCGCGGAGTTAGTGAGGTTGAGTCTCGAAAGCTTGTTGTGCGCGGATTCTTTAACGAGCTGATTGAGGAAATTGGCGTTCCGGAAATTGTTGATCACTTAATGAAGGCGATTGAGCGCCGTCTTGCAAGAACGGAAGAATAGGAGAACATTATGTCAACTTTGGAAATTAAGGATTTGTACGCTTCTGTAGAAACAAAAGAAGGTCGCAAGCAAATCTTAAAAGGCGTAAATCTTACAGTTAATTCTGGCGAAACTCACGCAATCATGGGTCCTAACGGATCTGGAAAGTCTACTCTTGCCTACACTTTGGCAGGACACCCAAAGTATGAAGTCGATTCGGGTCAAGTTCTTCTCGACGGCGAAGATATTTTGAAAATGACTCCTGATGAGCGCGCAAAAGCTGGATTATTCCTCGCAATGCAATATCCAGTAGAGGTACCGGGCGTATCTATGACGAACTTCCTTCGTACTGCAAAAACTGAAGTCGAAGGCAAAGCTCCATCTTTAAGAAGCTGGGTGAAAGAACTTAGCGAGGCTATGAAAAAGCTTCGAATGGATCCAAAATTTGCGTCGCGTTCTGTAAACGAAGGCTTCTCCGGCGGCGAAAAGAAGCGTGCGGAAGTTTTGCAATTAGAGCTTTTGAAACCAAAGTTTGCAATTTTGGATGAAACTGATTCTGGTCTAGACGTTGACGCGCTTCGAATTGTGTCTGAAGGCGTGAATCGCGCCAAAGAGAACACCGGTTTGGGCATTATGATGGTCACGCATTACACGCGAATCCTCAAGTATATTAAGCCGGATATTGTGCACGTTTTTGCGCAAGGTCACTTTGTAAAGACTGCAGGACCGGAGCTTGCGGACGAGCTGGAAGAAGAAGGCTACGACAAGTATTTGCCGGAAGGTGCAACTGAGTCGGCACTGGCTTAAGCGCGGTTCAAATACAGTTTAATCTATCTGTATATTCGTAAAAATAGCGTCAAAATAGCGTAAAAAACGGTTTAATATGACTACAGTGACTACAGAAAATATTATGCGAGAATTTAGTGATTTGCGCTCGCAGTTTCCGATTTTAAGTCGCACGGTTCACGGCACTTCGCTTCACGATACTGTGCACGGAAAACCCTTGATTTACTTGGATTCTGCAGCTACTTCGCAAAAGCCGCAAGTTGTAATCGACGCCGAAAAAGAGTTTTACGAAACAATTAACGCTGGTGTGCACAGGGGAGCGCACGAGTTGGCGGCACTTTCCACGGTTGCGTTCGAAGAAGCGCGTGCGAAAGTTGCGCGTCTCGTTGGAGCTTGCGCGGATGCTGGCAGCGAGGAAATTATTGTTACTCCGGGCGCGACCGGCGCGTTTAATCTTTTCGCAACTGCTATTGGTAACGCTAGTGCGAAGGCGAGAATTTGCAAAAAAGACAGCGATGATTCTGCTGATTTCCGCCAAAATTTTGTGCTTCGAGAAGGCGATGTAATAGTCGTATCTCGCGCAGATCATCACTCTGTTTTGCTACCATTTCAAGAGCTGGCTCTTCGCACTGGAGCGGAGCTTCGTTGGATTGACGTAACAGAGGACGGCCGCGTGCGCACGGACGCGGATTATTTGCGAACAATTATTGACGAGCGCACGAAAATCGTTGCAGTTACGCATATTAGCAACGTTACTGGCGCGATTACGGATGTTTCGTCGATTTGCAAGCGCGCTCACGAAGTTGGTGCGATTTTTGTGCTCGACGCATGCCAGTCAGTGTCTCATATTCCGGTTGATTTTCACACTTTAAACGTTGATTTTGCGGCATTTAGTGCGCATAAAATGTATGGTCCTACAGGAGTTGGATTCTTGTATGGTCGCCGCGAGCTTTTGAACGCGCTTCCACCTGCCAATTTTGGCGGCTCAATGGTAGAGCTTGCGTGGCTTAACAAGCCGGCGCAATACATGGATGCGCCTTACCGTTTTGAGGCTGGAACTCAGCCGGTTGCGCAAATGGTTGCGGCTGGCGTTGCAGCGGATTGGTTGCGCGCGGTGGGCATGAATAAAGTTGCAGAGCATGAGCGGGAAATTGCTGCAGAATTGCTAAAATTGCAAGACGTTCCGGGAGTTCGCATTTTGGGGCCGGCTGATTTAGAGAATCGAATTGGCACGGTTGCTTTTGAAGTTGAAGGTGTGCATCCGCACGATGTTGGACAGTTTTTGGACGCGCAGGGCATTGCGATTCGCGTCGGACACCATTGTGCTCAGCCGATTCACCGTCATTTTGGCGTGTATGCTTCGAATCGCGCTTCTGTTGGCGTTTACAACACAGTTGACGAGGCTCGCGCGTTTGTTGAAGCAGTCTCACACGTTCGCGCCTACTTTGGCGCATAATATTGTTAGCGAGCGAGTTGGAGAGTTAGCGTGTTAGCAAAGCGAATTGGCGAGTTAGCGAATTAGCGAGTAGGTAAGGAGAGCGTATGTTTGATATGGGTTTTGGTACAGGTGATGCGGCTGGTGACGGCTTAGAAAGCATGTACCAAGAAGTGATTTTGGATGCTGCGCGAAATCCGCATGGCAAAACTCATTTCGAAAGCACGGACGCGCTCGCAAAAGCGGAGCTGCAGGAAGAAACTCAAGAATCTACTGAATCTGCAAAAAATACAGAATCTGCCGAAATCACCCTAAATAATACTCACGAAAGTTGCGCTGTTATATCTGACGAAAACTCTGCTTTAGGTCAATCGCACCAATTCAATCCAACTTGCGGCGACGAAGTTACCATGCGCGTGGAGCTTTCGCGCAGCGCAAATAATGACGAAACACCAATAGTATCAAGTATTAAGTGGGACGGTCACGGCTGCTCAATTTCGCAAGCAAGCCTTTCAATGATGGTTGATCTAGTCGAAGGAAAATCAGTTGACGAAGCCTTACAATTAGACGCGCTTTTCCACAAGCTTATGGAATCTCGCGGAGAAGGTTTGCAAAGCGAAGAGGACGAAGATGCGCTGGAAGATGCAATGGTTTTGCAAGGCGTATCGCGCTACCCAATGCGAATTAAGTGCGCGCTTTTGGCGTGGGAAGGCCTAAAAGACAGCATCGCAAAAGCTTCACAAAACTTGAATCCGCAAATTCTTGGCAGCTTGTAAAATCGAAATTTGGTACAAGCAAAGCAAGGAATATTATGGAAGAAAATCAATCGGCATCTGAGGTGATGTATGAAACGCATCCTGCGAATTTAAGCGCGAATGACATTGGCCGAGTTACAGAAGATGATATTTTAGACGCTTTACACGATGTTGTGGATCCTGAGCTTGGCATTGACGTGGTTGATTTAGGCTTGGTTTATGGCATTGAAATTGATGAGCTTGGGCGCGCAATTATTACTATGACGCTTACCACGCCTGCATGTCCGTTAACTGAATTGATTGAGGATGAGTGTGCGAATGCGCTCGCAGGCTTGGTGGAAGAGTTTCGTATTGATTGGACGTGGAAGCCGCGTTGGAGCGTTGAAAACATTAATGAGGACGGTCGCGCGCAGCTTGAGGCGCTTGGCTACAATCTCAACAGTTTGCAAGCGAATTTTGCTGCAGGAATGTACGGTTCTGGCGTAGTTGGCGCTGCGTCGATGAGTGCTGGTATTCCGCCAACTGTGTGAGTATTTGGTTGGTGTGCTGTTTTGTTTTGAGAGCAACGTATTGCACAAGTGAGAATTATGGGCGCTGAAATAAAGGCAGTTAGTGCAAGCGGTATCTGTGATATTCGCGAAATAAGTGATGTGCGCGAAAATAGTATTCGCAAGTATGCTTTGCGCAAAATAACTGACGTTGTTTTCGACTTGCAATTGCTGGTGGATTGGGATGCGCGCCGCACTCTGGCTGCGGATTATCCGGATTTTATTGGGGAAGTGCTTTTTAGTTTCGAGCCTGAGTGGGGATTTGAGTTTCACGAGTCATTGCGCGAGGCTGGGTGGAGTTGCAAGCAAGCGCTGGATTCGTTTGATGAGCATCACGGGCCGGCAGTTACATGGCTATATCGCTTGTATTTTGAGCGTTTCGAGCGCGGTTTTGCAGGCGAGCTTGCGGATGCTTCGGCTGTGGCGCGTGAGTTGATTGCGAGCGGCGTGCGCGTGTGGGCACTTGGTAACGCTTCTTGCGATTGGTTAAATTGCGCGCGCAAAACTTGCCCAATACTCGGCGAGCTTAACGGCGTTTGTGCATCTTACGAATCGCATTTGCGCAAACCCGACGTAATGCTTTACCGCACGTTTTTGCAACAAACCGGTCTTTCCGCTGCTTCCGCGCTTTTTCTCGAAAGTGACTCTCGCGCAGCTTCTGCAGCGTCGCTGCTTTATTCTTAAGCTGCATTTCTAATCTGCGCACGCTCGGCCGCTTCGAGCGAATCGTATCCATACATTCGCACAGTATTCGCAATAATCATTTGCGTAAGATTTATATTTTCCGCGCGCAAGTTATGTACAAAACGCTGGTATTTTGCGAAAGTTGCGTCAGAATACGTGCTTAATTCGCCTCGCAAATACGTTTCAAAAGATGTATTTTCTGCCGTATCCTCGCTAGTTTTAAGCACGCGCATCGCAAAACCCAAATGCGGGTAGTGCTCGCGAAAATCCGCAGCCCACTCAACTTGCGTTAAAATAATCTGCTCCTGCGCGCTTTTTCTAGGCTCCAAAATTGGCTTAATATAAGGCTTAATCGTGCGCTCAAAAATTTCCGGCGCAGTCGACTCCATCATTCGCGCATACTTTTCCGTAATCAAATTGCCGCCGTTGCTGTTTGCGCGCTCAAGATCCTGCTTATAAGACTCCTGCAAATCCAGCGGCCACGCCAAAAACTGACTCATGCGCATAATGCGAAAAGTTGGCCAGTTTCCTTGGCAATTCGCGCGTCCGCCTTCGTTTTCTGTAAGCTGAAACTGATCCCACTCGAGTTTAGTGATTTCTTCCGCAAGATTTTCTGCTTTCGCAAGCTTTTGCGCTTTCGAATTTACTGATGAATCGCACATCATAAGCTCCTTAAGCACGCAGCGCGCGAATTAATATGCGCTTCAACGTACGGCCGCTGCCATTCCAAAAAAGTTTCGTCGCAATCGCTTAAGCCTTGATATTGCAATTCTCGCACAATATCTTCGCAAATGCTGTCAATTATTTGCGTAACTTGCTTTTGCGCAATTCCCGCTCCTTTGCCGCCTTCGCCAAAACCGTCGCCGCCGGAACCGTCGCCGCCAAAACAAGCAGCGGAAGAAAGTCGCATTACCGACTCAAGTTTGCTGCATACTTCCGGAAGCCTAGATGCCATGCGATTGCTGAGCTTGCGCAATGCCGCAAACTGCCACTTGTAGTAAGGCAAGTAGCCTGCGGTTACAGGATTGTTGAGCAGAAAAACGAGGGAAGCAGTTGCGCGCACGAATTCGTTGATAGAAAGCCATGCTGCGGATGCGTCTTTGCGCGCAATCATGCGTGGGAAATTGTATTGGCCGGCTTGCGAAATCATGCCAAGTCTGCGCGAGATTAGTGAGATTCGCACGTCGTTCGGCATGAGTTTGAAGCTTTGGCGCGCTTTTGAGAACTCGCCAAGAGGATCTGCGAAAATTTTTCCGTTCGTCGCTGCTGCAAGCGTTGACTCGCTTAATGAGAGCCATAAGTGCGGCTCGTTTGCGGCCGGGGCAGTGGGGAAGCCGGTTAGATTTTCGAAAAATTCGCTTATGCTGAACACTCCGACTCGCTTGCTGCTTTCGCATGATTTGGCGCGCTGCGTTTCGTTGCGAGATTCAAAACCGGCGTATTTTTGCGGAAGTGCGTTGTAAGCGTTTTGCAAATCCGCGCCAATTTCCGCGTAATCTTCGTCAGTAAGCCACAAGCAGAATCCGGGACCAAAATCGTGGTCGCGCGAAATTTCGTCGTCAAAACCGTAGCATTCCGAACCGTGACCAACTAATCCTGCTGCAATGCGATTTTTGTACCTCGCGAATTTTGGCTGATCAAGTAACGGCTTTCCGTAAGTTTGCCAGTATGATTGCGCTAATTGCATGCCGGTTTTTATGTTATTGTTTGCTGTGTGTTGGTTTTCTGTTTGTTGGCTTTCTGTTTGTTGGCTTGATGATTCTTGAATTTTTGTAGATAATTTTGCAGATACTTTTTCGGATATTTTCGTAACTTTTTCTGCCAACTTGCGCGTTTGTCGCAAATTTTCTGCCGTAATCGCGTAAGATTCGCTATCTTTTCCGTAGCATCTCGCAATCAAATCAAGTGCCTTACTGTAACTTTCCTCAGCCTGAGCGTACTCTCCGCGCGCGCACTGTACTTGCGCAAAGCCTGCCAATGCAGAAGCGTAGTGCGGCTGATTTTCGTTATTCCCCGCAATATACATGCGAACGCTGGTCGAAGCGTGTTCAAAAGCGGATTCAAGAGTTGCGGATTTGCTGTTTGTGCTGGTGTTGGGATGCGAGCACTCCTTCGTATGCTCCTTCGTACACTCCTGCAGCATCGAAAGCGCAAGATTCGTGTGCGTGGCGGCAATATCGATGTCGCACTCAGGATCCGTGCTCGTATTTTGCAAAATTTCAAGCGCCTGATTAAGCTCCTCAATTGCATCATGCGTGCGACCGGTTTCGCTGTAAAGCATCGAAAGATTGTTGTGAAGCGCGGCAAGCTTGCGGTTTTTAGTGCCGAGCGTTTCGGTGGATTCGTTAAGAGCTTGAGTGTAAATTTTTTCGGCGCGATCGTAGCTGCCTGCCGCGCGAAGGCTTGTGGCGGCGTTAATTAGCGTAGTTGTGCCAGCTTCCGTGCCAGCTAGCTGCATTTTGTTTGCAAGATTTAGAGCGCGATTGATGATTGGCTGATTTTTTGTGTGCTCTCCGCGCGAACGGTAAAAGCCCATGAGTTCGTTGAGAATAGACAGTTGCAGGGGATTGGCTTCGGTAAGTTTTCGCAAAAGATACGTTTCAATCGCGTCTGCGCTCGCGTGATTCGCGAACATTTCGTCAAGCTCGTTATAAAATTGCGCAGCGTCCTCCATCAAAGCCCCCTTGCTATTGCGCTTGTTCACAATCAATCGACTTCAATTTTACAGCCATGTAAAGAAACTGCCGCTTTCACGCCAAATTGCGGCAGAAACTTTACGCACGTGTAAAGGAAATATCGCCTACGCGCCTTAATTCGGCAGAAATTTTACAGCCGCGTATAGGAAATGTCGGAATTGCGTGTGCGTGGGTGGAGGGTGATTCTAGAAATCAAAAGTCGGGCTGGCGGGATTTGAACCCGCGGCCTCTTCGTCCCGAACGAAGCGCGCTACCAAACTGCGCTACAGCCCGATGCTGAAACTAGCGAAAGCATATGCGCATAAAAGTTCCAACAACGTCCGTAATGTTACAGGTTGGCTAATACAAATTATTGTAAAGCGTGTGCAAGTCGCGCAAAGCAAGTCACGCAAAGTAAGTCCCGCGTAAGCATATTGCTACAGGCTGCGGAATTTCTTTGTAAACATATCGCAAATTATCACTGCAAGTCGCGTATAAAACCTGTATTACCTACTGGCTACAATTAGCGTTTATGACTGACACCAATACTGCAATGTCTGCCGCGCAAAGTGCCGCAGAATCTGCCGCTAAAAATGCAGCAGAAAACGAAGCAACAGATACCGTCAATGAAATTGACACTGTTGAACATGCCGAAATGTTACTCGCTCAAGACGAGGCAATCGCCAAGCGCGTAAACGAAGGCGCAACCTTGGATGAAGCAATCGACCCAAGCAATAAAGAATTTGGGCCACAAGCTCATCCTGAGCAGGTACAGATGCGCGTTGCTAAGCGCGCAATGATGCTTAAGGAGGGTGTGCAGCCTTATCCTGTGCATCTTAACGTTACTGACACAATCGAAAAGGTGCGTGCTGATTTCGATGGCAAGCTTGAAGCTGGCGAAGAAACCGATACCGAGGTTGGTATTGCAGGTCGCGTGCTTTTCTTGCGTAACGCTGGCGGCTTGTGCTTTGTTAAGCTTTCTGCCGGTGACGGTACTACGATTCAGGCGATGGTTTCCAAGAAGGAAATTGGTGAGGAGTCCATTAAAAGTTTTAAGCAGATGGTGGATTTGGGTGACCACTTGTACGTTCGTGGTCGCGTGATTTCTTCTAAGACTGGCGAGCTTTCTGTATTTGCAACCGAGTGGGCGATTGCGGCTAAGGCTTTGCAGCCGCTTCCGGCTTTGCATAAGGAATTAAGCGACGACACTCGTACGCGCAAGCCTTATATTGGCATGATTGCGGACGAGAAGATTCGCGATATGGTTCGCAGGCGTTCGCGCGCTGTGGCTTCGCTTCGCCGCACTTTCGACAGTCATGACTTCTTGGAAGTCGAAACTCCAATGTTGCAAACGGTTCATGGCGGTGCTGCTGCTCGTCCATTTACAACTCACATGAACGCTTTCGACATTGATCTTTATTTGCGCATTGCGCCTGAGCTTTTCTTGAAGCGTTGCTTGGTTGGTGGCATTGAGCGCGTGTTCGAAATCAACCGCGATTTCCGCAACGAAGGCGTGGATGCAACTCACGCTCCAGAGTTTACAATGCTTGAGGCTTACCAAGCTTACGGCACTTACGATACGATTGCTGCTCTTACCAAGGAGCTGATTCAGAAGGCTGCTGTCGATGCTTTCGGTTCCACTAAGGTGACTTTGCTTAATGGCGAAGAGTACGATTTTGGCGGCGAGTGGAAGCAGATTACCATGTACGGCTCGCTTTCCGAGGCTTTGGGCGAGGAGATTACGCCGGAAACTTCCGTTGAGCATTTGGGTGCGATTGCAGACAAGCTTGGTGTTGAGCGCGACGAAGTGGAGAATCACGGCAAATTGGTTGAGCACTTGTGGGAGCACTTCTACGAGGATAAGCTTTACGCGCCAACGTTTGTGCGCGACTTCCCAGTTGAGACGAGCCCGCTTGTTAAAGGTCATCGTACGAAGCCTGGAATGGTCGAAAAGTGGGATTTGTACGTGCGTGGCTTTGAGCTTGCAACCGGCTACTCCGAGCTTAACGATCCTGTTGTGCAGCGCGAGCGCTTTGTTGCTCAAGCTAAGGATGCTTTGGCTGGCGATGTTGAGGCAATGGATATTGACGAGGACTTCATTGAGGCTCTCGGCGTCGGTATGCCTCCTGCTGGCGGCATGGGAATGGGTATTGATCGCTTGCTGATCGCTCTTACTGGCGCAACTATTCGCGAGACAATTACGTTCCCACTCGTGAAGCCTCTTCGCTAGTTGTGATTATCGCTAGTTGTATTAGTTATAATCAGTTGAATTAATCTTAAAAGTCGTTGAATGCTATTTTAGTGTTCGGCGACTTTTTTGATTAAATTTTTCGTGTTTGTTTACTTTTTGTAAGTAGTCGTACGAAACGAATAGACTAGGTAACTATGACATACAAATTAGTATTGCTCCGACATGGTCAGAGCGCATGGAATAAGACCAATCAGTTCACTGGTTGGGTTGATGTACCGCTGACTGAGCAGGGTGTTGAGGAAGCTAAGCATGGTGGCGAGCTTCTTAAAGAGAAGAACGTTCTTCCAGACATCGTGTTCACTTCTTTGCTTCGCCGCGCTATCAATACCGCGAATTACGCGCTTGATGCAGCCGACCGCTTGTGGATTCCAGTTCGTCGCAGCTGGCGTTTAAACGAGCGTCATTATGGTGCTTTGCAAGGTAAGAACAAGTCTGAGATTCGTCAGGAATATGGCGATGAGAAGTTCATGATTTGGCGTCGTTCTTACGCAACTCCACCTCCTGAGATTGATCCAAACGATGAGTATTCTCAGACGAATGATCCTCGTTACGCAGGCGATCCAGTTCCAGAAACTGAAGCTTTGGCAAACGTTGTGACTCGCGTAACTCCTTATTGGGAGTCGGATATTATTCCAGAGCTTAAGTCCGGCAAGACTGTAATGATTGCTGCTCACGGCAACAGCTTGCGCGCAATCGTTAAGATGCTCGATAACTTGAGCGAGGAAGAGATTTCCAAGGTGAACATTCCAACCGCTATTCCTCTGCTTTACGAGTTGGATGAGAACTTCAAGCCAATCAAGCCTCGCGGTGAGTATTTGGATCCAGAAGCTGCTGCTGCCGGCGCTGCTGCTGTGGCTGCTCAGGGTCAGAAGTGAGATTCTGATTCGCTGGCTTTGGAGCGCTTAAGTTAGTTTTTAAAATAAAAGTAGGTTTGCAATTAATTTGCAAACCTACTTTTTGTTTACTTTTATTTTCATGCGCACTTTGAGTAACTTGAAAGTGCGTAGCGCGTTTCGCTGTAACCGCTTTACGCTACAACCGTGTCTTTATCTGGCTCCGGCTTCTTGGACGGATCGAATCCGGAAACAATAAACACAATTTGCCTTGCGACGGCAACGCAATGGTCTCCAATTCGCTCAATAAAGCGGCTAAGCAGAACGACATCAATTAACTGCCTGCGTGTACCCTTCCAATTTTCGCCTTCTACCAGCTCAAAAATCTTTTCGTGCAATTTGTCGAGCGCATCGTCGCCAGCAATAATAGTTTCCGCCATTTGCACATCGCGATTTGCAACCATGGTCGTTAAGCGGCCTGACAGTTCGTGCAAGAAATCAACCATTGCAACAATAGTTTCGCGTCCTTCTTGCGCAATAGCAGATTCAGGCCAGGTTCGTCTAGTAATTTGAGCGATATGACTTGTTAAATCTCCCATGCGTTCAAACGTTGCAGCTAATCGCATTGTAGCTACAACTTCGCGCAAGTCTGTTGCCACAGGGTTTTGGCGAGCAAGCAAAGTCAAGCATTGGTCAATAGTGCTTGCTTCTAAAGCGTCTAAGTCTGCGTCTTTATCGATAACAGTTTGAGCAGCTTCCAAATCCGCGTTTAAAAGCGCGCTTCCAGCATCGTTCATAGCTTTTGCTACAAGTTCTGCCATGCGTTCAAGGTTTGAAGCAATCGCCTTCATTTCTTCGTTGAAAATTACTCGCATGGTGCGTCCTTTCTCAGTGCTGTGAGTTTATTTGAACGCCTAGTTTGCACGTCGCTATAAGTCAGGCATCCTATGTAATTATAGACGACGCTGGTAACGAAGCGACCGAAACTTTACAGCCGTGTAAAGTTTCTGCCGCTTTTTAGTTGCATAGTTACAAAAGCGCGCAAAATATGAGATTATAGGAGTATGCCTCAAGGTTCTTCTGCGGTTGTGATTGTTGTATTTGTTGCTTTCGGCGTGCTTGCGTTGTGCGTTGTGCTTTCGTTGTGTGTGTTGATGTCGGATTGGTTTTCTACAGTTTTGCGTCTTTTTAAGCGAGCGTTTAATTATATTCGTGGCGCAAGGTATGGCGCAAAGTATGACGAAAGCGACGACATAACCGACGACATCAGCGACAACGCAAGCGACGACATCAGCGACGACGCGTCCCAAGTTTTGGCAATGCTCGACATGCCAACTGTTGTCATTGATGCCAACAATGACGTAATTCGCGCAAGTTCTGAAGCTTATTTGCTAGGTGTTGTTAGCGATGATTCGCTATGTCAGCCTCGCGTTCTTCAAGCTGTTAATTCCGTACGCGCTTCTGGCGGATTCGAGCGCTTCTCTTTGGTTACTTCGACCCCTGAGCGTTATGTGTCAATAACCGCAAATCCTCAAGAGTCAACCACTGTTTCGCGCCCTAATTGGCTTACTGTTACGGCTGGAAGCATTGGAGGCGGTATTGTAGTTGTAATTATTGAGGATACGAGTGCAGCTCACCGTTTTGCGCAAACTCGCGACGACTTTATTTCCAACGTTTCTGAGCAGTTAATGCGATCTACTCGCAACTTAACTCAGCTTACGAAAGTTTTGCAAAACGAACAGGTATCTGCGCAAAAAATTAAAGATATTGCGCAAATTGCCGGTAAATCTTCCAAGAAACTTGAGCACATGCTTGAAGATTTGTTATGGCTGGTTCGCGCTCAAAATCCTATTGATTTAGATTCTGCGCAAGTATTTTCTTTGAATGATGTTTTGTCGTATGTGCAAAATCAAGTTGCTGCGTTTGCTAAGGATTGTTGCGTACGCGTCGTGTCAAAAGTCGATTCGCACTTATGCGTGCGCGGTGAAATTTCGCAAATTCAAGCTGCAGTGCGGAAATTAGTTGAGAATGCAATTACGTATTCTCCAAAAAATTCTACAGTTTCGCTATCTGCGTCACTTTCAACAGATGGTCAATACGCTGTGATTCGTGTTGTAGATCGCGGAGTTGGCATTGATTTGCAAGATCAGTCGCGAATTTTTGAACGATTCTATCGTGCGAATAATCAAAATAGTCAAAGCCAGGATGGTGTAGGTTTAGGGCTTGCAATTGCTAAGCATGTGGCACTTACGCACCACGGAAATATTACGCTTTGGAGTATGCCGGGGCAGGGTACTACCGTAAGTTTTGCGCTACCAATTGCAAATAAATAAGCAGCAAGTTAGCAAGTTAGCAAATCAGCAAGTTAGCAAATCAGCAATAAACTATTTTCCTAAGCGCCTGTAATCCCAGCGGTCAAAATGTTCCCAGATTAATAGCAGAACGCCAATAATTGTTCCCGATACGCAAAACAACACAGGAAACCAAGTCGTAATATGCAATAACGCAACGATAAGCGCAATCATTGTTGCGACTAACCACGCGATCGTTCCTATAGCAAAAACCTTTCGCAAATCAACGCGCAGCGGTTTTGGTACTGCTTTTCGTGCATCAGGATTAACTATAGGTGCAAATTTCATACTTCCAACCATACAACTTACCGAAGTCTAAGTGTGACAAGTGCAGCTTAAGCGCGAAAATTGGCGGATTTAGGTTGTGTGCGTTTCTTACATCCTAACCACGTTGTAACCTTTCACATAGAAGATTGGAAGAAAATCAGTTGGGGGGTGTAGCGTTTGTGCGCTGCGTTCCACGTTTAACATAAGAAAGTGATTAGTATGAGACATGCTGCACATGGTGCCACAAAAGCAAAGAGGCGTGGTGATTCGCCGCTTTCGCTGTTTGTAGCTCAGCATGGCGCGCATGGTGCGCATAGTGTGCGCGGTATGCGTTCTGTTCAGGCTAATCGTGTTAGTGAGCGTTTGGCTGCGGTTGCTACTAGCAATGGTGCTGTTGTAGAGCTTCCAGAAGCTGTTTCTGAGCGTTTGCAGGAGCTTGTTCCTCAAAGCAGGCGCGCGCTTAGGTTGTCTAAGCTTGCTAATGAGCGTCGTCACAATGTAATACTTTCGGCTTCTCTTGTTGCAATGGTTGGTACTGTTGCAGCTACTATGGCTTTAACTAAGGTTAATAGTTTTGATGCTCGCGCTTCCGAATTTGAGCCGTCTATGACTGCAGTTGGCGACGCATCTTCAACAGTTTCGCGTTCTAGCCAGCGCGAGTCTCTTGATCCTATGGCGACTATTAATAATGCTGTTGACTCTATTGAGAATGCTGCTAAAAAATCGCATAATGTGGGCTCTGCTGATGCTGCAAATAGCGCGAATGAAGATAGTTCTGCTCGCTCGGATTCGAAGCATGGAAACTTAGCCAATAAGGTTGCTAATTCAGTACAACCTGGCACTTTTTCTACTATATCTTCGAAGTCTGATTCGTGGAATTTAGGTTCTGATTCAGGCTTTAATATTGCGGAAATGTCGCGTTCTGCTGCGAATAATCCTAAGGTTGCTTTGTTGATAGATAAAGACTTTGACGTTTTGCCGAAGGGCTTTAATCCAAATCACGCAACTGGGGATACCGGTAACGCGTATGAGTTCAGCCAGTGCACGTGGTGGGTGTATATTCGCCGCCATCAGTTAGGTTTGCCTGTTGGCTCGCATTTTGGCAACGGAAATATGTGGGCTGATTCTGCGCGCAGTCTTGGCTATTGGGTAGATAATTCCGCTCGTCATGTTGGCGATATCATGGTGTTCCGCTCGGGTCAGGCTGGTTCTGATCCATTCTATGGGCACGTTGCAGTTGTTGAAAAAATTAATTCAGACGGTTCTATTGAAACTTCTGAATGTGGCGCTTCTTACCAAGGACGAACTTTCTCGCGCAAGTTTGACGCTAAGGAAGTTTCTCAATATCAGTTTATTCATTACTAAAGCTGCATTACTGAAGTTTCGTTACTAGAGCTGGTTTGCTAAAATTAGTTTGCTTATTACTGGCGTTGCTATTTTTCTCGTATGTAATACCCAGATGATACACTACGGAAAGTATGCTAAAACAAAGTAGAATTTTCTCAGTTTTTGTATCAGCTGCCGCTGCAGCTTCAATGCTTACTGTTATGGCGCCATTCGCCATGGCAGAGTCTTCGCATGAGCTTTCCGAGTCAGCTGTCACTTCTACGCGCGCATTTCCAAAGGTGACGAATGTGCCTCGCGATATTTTAACTGAATCTACTTCTACTGATGTCGATACAAATTCTCATTGGGGTGGCATAGAAAGCTTGAATGTACCTCAAACTAAGACTCCTAGCGAACAAGCTGCTGAAGTGGCACGCCGTGCTTTTGCTGGAAATGCTGCTGCAAGCCGTTCTGGTTTCCGCAGTGGTGTTGAGCAGGTTCCTCTTGCTTCTGTAGTTCCTCCTGACGATAAGTCTGTTGCTTCTCTTTTGAATTTTGCTACTCAATTCTTAGGCAAAGTTCCATATCGTAGCGGTGGCAATACTCCTGCTGGATGGGATTGCTCCGGTTTTGTGCAGTATGTTTTTGCTAGTGTTGGTGTTTCGTTGCCTCGTACTTCTGGAGCGCAGGCAACTGTTGGAACCCCAATCCCAAGTTTGGCTCAAGCGCAGCCTGGAGATATTATCGCGAATGCGCAGCATGCTTCTATTTATGTTGGTAACGGCATGGTAATTAATTCGCAGCTTGCTGGCACTAAGTACGATCCTATCCGCTGCGTGTTCCCAGGCGGATACTCTATTCGTCGCGTTCTGTAGTTTCTATAGCTTCTGTAGAGTTTCTGTAGTCATATATCGCAAAACTGGCCAACACTCAATCTAAAATTACGCTACAATAGTATTTACAAGTTGTGCGCGAGTGACGCTGCTGTCGCAAGTGCAAGTATGAGGAGGTTGGCAATGATCCCAGAAAAAGCTGTATTGGTTGGAGTTGACGGCTCGCACGCGAGCTATAAAGCGGTTTGGTGGGCTGCAAATTACGCAAAGCATGCTGGGTTGCAATTGCAAATTGTTTGCGCTTATTCGTTGCCGAGTTATGCTGCTGTTTCTTTTGATGCCACTTACACTGCGATTGGTGACGATAATGCAGCTCATCACGATGCACAAGAAATTCTATCTAAAGCAAAAGCTGTTGCTCTTGAGCAGGGTGTTGACGCGACTACGCTAATTGTTACGGGCGATCCTTCTTCGGTTTTCGTGGAGCTTTCTCGTAACTATCAGCTTATTGTGATTGGCAATCGCGGCAAAGGTGGCTTGGCAGAGCGTTTGCTCGGCACAACTAGTTCTTCGCTTCCAGCTTATGCGTATTGCCCAATTGTGGTTGTGCCTTACACTGACGATGACGGTCAGCGTATTCATTTGAATAATACGATTACGCGTGTGGCTGTTGGCTCTGACGAGTCGAAGTGGGGGCTTAAAGCTCTTGAAATTGCGGCTGATTTGGCGGATAGCTGGCATGCTGAGCTTGATGTTATTTCTGCAGTGCCAAGAGTGCAAGGTGCTGAGGGCGATACCGCTGTTATGGGCTCGTACATGGAGGATCTTGAGGAGCGCGTGAAGCCAATTTTGCAGCGTTTGCCGGATTTGCAAATTCATCGAACTGTTGTGCCTGGTTCTGCTGTTGAAGCTTTGACTCAAGCTAGTTTGAATCATGATCTTGTGGTTGTTGGTTCTCGCGGTCGCGGTGGCTTTACCGGTTTGCTGCTTGGCTCGATTAGCCAGGGATTGTTGCAGCATTCTTCGAGGCCTGTGTACGTTGTGCCGCGCAAGTATGTGGAATTTAGTGCAGCTCAGGTTGCGGCAGCGCAAAAGCAGCATTCTGAAGCGTCTATTGACGATATTTCCGGAGTGCATGAGGTTGATGTGCCGAAGGCTGGTAAAGAAGCTGCTAAGGAGATTGAACAAACAATCGATCCGCTGCGATAATGCAACGACTGCTTGGGATAACGCTCGCGTTGCTGCGACGACCTGCTTGAGCGCAGCACAGCGCGCGCGAAAGCAACTCGGAGCGCCGAGCTTGCTTAGGGTTGAAAGCACGGTGTGCTTTCAACGCAAGCGAGGTCTGCCTTCGTCTCGATTGACGAAGGCAGGGCAGGTTAGTGTGGTTATGCTTTAGAAACTAGGTTGTGTTTTGTGTGCGCTGACGACCTGCTTGAGCATTGAATTACTAGCGTTGACTTGCTTTCTGCGCGCGTGTCTCATTTTGCCCATTTTGAGACACTGGTGCAGATGAGTTACTGCGTTATTGTCTCTGTTTGGTTGTTTTCGGACATTAGTGCAGATTGCGTACTGCATTAGGGTCTCATTTTGCTTGTTTTGAGACATTCGTGCAGATTGCGCTCGCGCTGATTACGCTCGCGCGCGAAACTCGCGTTGGAAGTCCACTGGACTTCCAACTTAAGCGAGTTTCCGCTCCAAATTGCCTTCGCGCGCTAAAATCGCAGCGCGAAAGCAGGTCGTCGCGCTGCGCGCGTGTCTGAAGACCGGCGTAGTGAAACATTTGCCGGAGTTTTTACTGGCGTTTGTTGTTGGTTTTGCCGAAGCTGACCACATTTGCCGGGGATTTTATCCCACATTTGGAGCGCGCAGGTCATCTAGTCTTGCGGCTTTTGCGGCTCTTGCGACTCCGCTTCAGTATTCTCGCGCTTTTTCAGCATAAAACGCGCGCGCCTGGCATCTCGCTTAGCTTTCTTTTCAGCGAGCTTTTCTTTATTCATCTCGATTGCGCGCTTGTAAATCTTAAGCAGCTCACGCGCTTGGCTCTTAAAATCGTTATTTTTCGAATACTCGAGCACGTTCGCCTTAAGCTGAGCCTGCTCAGCCTCGCTCATATTCAAAACTTTACTAAAAACAGTTTTAAAATCTTCCTTAGTATCCCACTGATACCCGTTTTGACCGCTGATAATCTGCTTCTCATTCGGTACATCATGCTTTACAAGCGCAAACAGACCGGAAGCCATTGCTTCTAACATCGAAAGTGAGTGCATTTCGGAAAGTGATGCGGTTGTGTAGTAGTCCATTGCGTGCAAATACTTTGGAATTTCCGTGTGAGCAATAGGCCCAAGCAAGCAAATTCTGTCGTCAAAACCATTATCTGCCACGCGCTTGCGCAACGATTCCAAATCAGGACCGCCGCCAATAACAAATAAGCGCGCTTTTTCGCGAGGAAAATCGCAATACATAAAGTTGTCAATTAATTCTGAAATATTTTTTTCAGCGCCGATTCTACCAACGAAAACAAACAGCTTAGTAGAGTCAGAAACGCCATATTTTTCGCGGAAAGCTTTGCGGAATGCAAGTCGCTCAGGCGTTGGTAGGAACTTTTTATATTCCACAGCATTATTCAGCACAATTACTTTTTTATCAACCTTCTGACGGTCAATATATGCCTGTGCTTTAGGAGACATGCTCGTAATAATTGTGGCATTTTTCGAGAATCGCATAAAATATTTCGCCGAAATATTGCGAGAGAACTCAGTAAAATGCTTTAAGCCAATGTAAAACAGGAATTTATCGTATTCTGTATGAAGCGTGTAAATAACGGGAATATGCTCTTTTTTTGCTACTTCCAAGCCGATTTCGCCAATGCCAAATTCGTTTTGAATATGAATGACATCCGGCTTAAATTTAAGAGGAAGTTGCTTTCGCATGTGACCAATCGGAAGCGCAACGCGGTATTTGTAAAGCTTTTTAAGCAATATGCCCGGAACGTAAACAACTCCATCTTCAAGCTTGGTTTTGCGCTGTTTTTTGGAGCCGACCGTGACTACTAGCACTTCATGCCCAAGCTCTTCATACATCTTTTTGAGCATATAAGACTGTGTTGCGACGCCATTTATGTACGGTGGATACGTTTCGGTAAAAATAGCGATTTTCAAAGTTTCCTCCGGTTGCATACATGCATGCGTAGCGTCATTATTGCGCAAATATCTTGTGTACTCAATTGTGCCACACGTGGTGAATTTTAGTGTGATTTTTCGCGACTTTTGGTGCGACTTTTGGCTTATTCTAGCTGCGAACCGTAACGTTTACGCTAACTTGCGCGCCTTTTTCGAGCGTATGTTTAACAGTACAACCCCTGGAAATGTGGCGTTCCATGCGCTCTTTTAGTGCGGACGCATCTTCCTGGCTGAGTGCAGGTTTTGCGCAAGTTGCGTCAAGAGTGACGTCTTCTTGAAAACGCAAGTATGTGCCTTCTTCCGCGTCGTACGTGCCGTTTACTACAACTCGCGCTCCAGCACCCTCTCCAATAGCGTGTTCTGCAGCGTACTGGCTGCTAAGAGCTGTGCAACCAGCTAAAGCGATTTGCATTAATTCAACCGGGTTGAACATGCCTTCGCCGTGACCAAACTTCAAGCTCACACCGTCGTCGCTGTGTGCTTCCCAAGTGCCGTCTTCGTTGCGCTCTACCCATAATCTTCTAGACATTTTTGCTCCTTTGCTGTAGTCGTATTTGTTCATGTTATCGTAAGGATTGTAACTTTGCGTTCAATTGCAGAAGTTAGCGTTTTGCGCGGTAGGCATATGGTTTTACGAGCGCGATTCTTTAAATTTATTAGCACTTTGTTAACATGGCAGCATGGCTTTAACAGAAGAAGAACTTGCCGCAATTCGCGCGCGCGTACCACAAAAACCGCTTTCCAGCATCCCAACTCCTTACGAGGATTTAGTGCGAAAAATCCTTACGGAAGGCACTTTAAAATCAGATCGCACCGGCACTGGCACAATCTCACTTTTTGGCCAGCAAATTCGTTTCGATATTAGCAAATACTTCCCGCTTATCACCACGAAAACCGTGTTTTTCAAAGGACTTGCGTACGAGCTGCTTTGGTTCCTTAAAGGCTCGAGTAATGTGCGTTGGTTGCAAGAAAACGGCGTTCATATTTGGGACGAGTGGGCGGACGAAAACGGCGATTTGGGCCCTGTTTACGGCGTGCAGTGGAGGAGTTGGCCGGCTTCGACAGCGGAAAATCCAAACCGCACAATCGACCAAATCGCAAACGTTCTGGATCTTATGAAGAATCACCCAGATTCTCGCCGCATGATTGTTAGCGCTTGGAATCCTGCGGAAGTTGAGCATATGGCGTTGCCGCCATGCCACTCGCTTTTCCAGTTCTACGTTGCCGACGGCAAGCTTTCGTGCCAGCTTTACCAGCGTTCTTGCGATATGTTCCTCGGCGTGCCGTTTAACATTGCGTCCTACTCGCTTTTGACGATGATGATGGCTCAGCAGGCAGGTTTGGAGCCGGGTGAGTTCGTGTGGACGGGCGGCGACTGCCATATTTACGACAATCACGTTGAGCAGGTGCTTGAGCAGCTTTCGCGCGAGCCATACCCGTATCCGCAGCTTGAAATTCGTAAGGCGGATTCGATTTTTGACTACGATTACAGCGATTTTAAGGTGGTTGAGTACAAGCATCATCCGACGATTAAAGCGCCGGTTGCGGTGTGATTGATTGCGGTTTGATTGGTTGCGAATTATTTTGCTTGATTTAGTTTAATTTTTAGCTTGATTTAGCGTGTGAGGTGCGTATATGGCAAACAGCGTGTCGCATAATTTCCCTGTGCGACTGATTTGGGGCGAGGCTTTTGGTTTGGACGGCAAGCCAGGCGCGATGGGTGTAAACGGAGGTATGCCGTGGCGACTTTCGCCGGATTTGCGCTATTTTAAGGCGATGACTATCGGTTGCCCTGTGATTATGGGTCGTGGCACGTGGGATGCGATGCCGCCGAAATTCCGTCCGTTGCCTGGGCGTGAAAATATTGTTGTTACGCATAATTCGGATTTTGTGGCGGATGGAGCGCGTAGTTTTACTAGCATTGACGCGGCTTTGGATTATGCGCGCGAATGGCTGGAAAATAGGGAAGCGCTGGAAAATCAGGAAAGCGCATCTCAAGACTTGCCGCAAGACTTGCCGCAAGACGGCTCCGCAATCTGGGTTATTGGCGGTGCTGCGATTTTGCGCGAGATGCTCGCGAATTATCACGCGGACGCAGCTTACGTAACGCAAATCGATGCGAAAGTTGCAGCGGACACGTTTGCTCCGAACATTCATGCATTAGTTGATGCAGGAAAATGGCATGTTGCGCGCGAAGGTGAGTTTGAGGAAGCGCTGCTTAAGGTTGGTAGCGAAAGCAATCCTGCACGATACCGGTCTATGGTATATGAGCCTGCGCGGTAAACGAGAATCGCAAAGTAAACGAGACAGCAAAATAAACGAGGAAGCATGACTGAAGAATCAAGCAAAATCAAGGTAGACGCGCGTCACCCATATACCGTCATGACGGTTTGCACAGGCAATATTTGTCGCTCGCCAATGGCGGAAATCGTGTTGCGCAACGAGTTTCAATTGAGGGGATTGGGCGACGTCGTTGCTGTGCGTTCCAGTGGTGTAAGCGACGAAGAGTATGGCAATCCGATTGATCGCCGCGCGCAAAGGGAATTAACTAAGCGCGGATACAGGCTTCCTGCTTCGCATTTTGCGCATCGAATTGAAGCGGATGAGATTGCGGAAACGAACCTGTTTTTGCCTATGACGGCTTCGCATATGCGCTCGCTTTTGCGTTTGTTGCCTGTGCAAAAGCGCGAACTTGTGCATATGTATCGCGCGTTTGATCCGTCGCTTCCTAAGCCGCAGCCTGGTCGCGAGATGTTGCTCGACTTGGCTGATCCGTGGTACGGAGGTCCTCGCGAATTTGAGGTTGCGATGGATCAGGTTGAGCAGTGCGCGCCTTATATCGTCGATTGGGTTGCCGCGCGCATTGAGAGGGCTGACTAAACTAAACGCTCCAAATGTGAGGTAACGCTCGCGCTATAAGCGAGCACTTATAGTGCGAGCGTTTTCTCACGTTTGCGAATATAGTTTAAATTTGTAGGTATAGTTTTACAGGCATCAATTACCGCTCTGTTGCTTTTAGTTGGGAGGATTTATGGCAGATTTGGCTGTCGAAGACGTGCGCGCTCGCGTGCAAAACGCCTGGAATGATGTAGTTTCCGTGTTGAATAAGAAGATTTCGCTGGCTGCGGTTTCTGCTAAGGGTATTGCCGGCGAGCATATGCAAAAGTCCGCGCAATACGTGGCTGGGGTATTGCGTGAGGTTGGTATTGACGCGCGCGTTGAGCAGTCCACGAATCCGGACGGCACTCCGGGGGCTTTTGAAGTGGTCGGCTCTCGTATCGTAAACCCAAGTGCGCCAACGGTTTTGCTGTACGCGCATCACGATGTGCAGCCTGTTCCGGACCCATCCGAGTGGAACACAAACCCATTTGAAGGCACAGAGCGCGACGGTCGCCTCTACGGACGCGGCTCAGCTGACGACGGCGGCGGAATCGCAATTCACTACGGAGCTTTGCGCGCACTAAGCGACGATTTGCGCGTAAATATTAAGGTTTTCATCGAAGGCGAAGAAGAAATGGGCTCGCCAAGCTTCATCCCGTTCATTGAATCGCATAAAGACGAGTTCGAATCCGACGTAATTATCGTTGCCGACTCCGGCAATTGGTCCGCCGAAATCCCAAGTCTTACAACGAGTTTGCGTGGAAATACCGACGTGGATGTAAGGGTTAAAGTACTTGGTCATCAAGTGCATTCTGGACAGTTTGGCGGTCCGATTTTGGACGCTTACACGCTCGCTTCCATGCTTATTGCCTCGCTTTACAACGAAGCTGGCGACTTGGCAGTTCCTGGAATTGAAGCACAGGAACCGGTTGGCGGTTTGCAGCGCGATTTGGACGAAGCACAAGTGCGCGCCGACGCTTCCGTGGTCGATTCTTATAAGCTTGCAGGCACCGGTTCTCTCGCCGCGCGCATGTGGACTAAGCCAAGCCTGACGGTAATCGGCATGGACGCACATCCTGTTGAGGGCAGTTTTAATGTGATTGCGCACGAAACTAAGTTGCGTCTTTCGCTTCGTACCGCGCCTTCGCAGCGTCCGGAAGAAGCGCAAAAAGCGTTGTGTGACTTCTTGGTATCTCACGCGCCTTTTGGTGCGGAAGTTACTGCAGAGCCGATTGATAACGGCATGGGTTGGGCAATGGATCCGGATGCTGTTGCAACGAAGGATGCGCTCGCTTCTATGCGCGATGCTTTCGGCGTGGAGCCGGTAAACAAGGGCGAGGGCGGCTCGATTCCGTTTATTCCTGAGCTTCAGCGCATCTTCCCGAAGGCGCAGGTGCTGGTGACGGGTCCGGAAGACCCTAAGTCTAATGCACACAGCCCGAACGAGTCGATTTCGCTTTCTGGTTTGCGCGGAAATATTGTGACGGAAGCGCTGCTTTTGGATCGATTGGGCGAGTAATTCTGGCTAATTTTGCGCGAAGGCGGCATAAACTTTGCAACGCTGTAAAGTTTCTGCCGTTTTTTGATATGTACCCCTTTTTCTTTACATGCGCGTAAAGTTTCTGCCGTTTTTGTGGCGATTCTCGACCGAAATTTTACGTTACTGTAAATTTTCTGCCGTTTCCGCCGCGTCTGCATGCGTCTAGTCTGTTGAGTAATCTGCAAACATGACATGGAATCCATTTGCAAAGAAAACTGCCAATAATGAGGGCGCGTCTACTCCTTCGTTGCAAAAGAAAGTAGCGGATGCAGAATCGTCCGTAGCGACGAAATCTCGCGAAAAAAACGCGCCAACTCCTAAGCGCAACGCTGCTCAGGCGCAAAAGCTTCGTCCACTAGTGCCGGCAGATCGCAAGGAAAGTGCAAAACGCGCGCGCGCTCGTCTTCGCGAATCTGAGAATTTGCAATACAACGCAATGCGCACTGGCGATTTGGCGCATATGCCAAAAATTGAGCAGCTTCCGTGGCGTGTGTATATTCGCGATTACGTGGATGCTCGAATTAATATTGGCGAGTTTTTCATACCAGTTGCAGTGTTGATTATGATTTGCTTGTTTGCGCTATCTAAATTTGTGATTGTTTATTTTGTTTTTGCAGTGTTCTTGTACGCGTATTTGTTTGCATCTGTAATTGACATGTTTGTTATGTGGCGTAAGTTGCGTAAGGAGCTGATTCGTCGTTTTGGTGATGTGGCTGTGTCGCGCAAATCGCGTTCCGGCATGTACGCATTCAGCCGCGCTATGCAGCTTCGTCGCTGGCGTTTGCCTAAGCCGAGTAGCGCAAAGCGTGGTAACTGGCCGAAGTAAGTGTAAAAGTAAGTGTAAAAGTAAGTGTAAAAGTAAGTGCACAAGTAAGTGCAAATTTATTAATATTTGCACAAGCTACTATTATTATTTGAGATACTCAAAATAACGCGAATATCATGGGGTAAACGCATGGCACAAGATAAAGCACAAAGCAAATCGCAAGGCGCGTCTCAGGGCGCGACGCAAGGTATGAAGAAGCCTAAGAAAAAGCAGGGCATGTTCTCGCAGATTATACGTATTTATAAGTACACGCATTCTGACGATAAGCAGCTGCCTTTGTGGTTGTCTTGCGCGTTTGCTGCACCGATTTTGGTTGCTGTAATTCTTGGAATTGTATCTCGTTGGTCCATTTTGATGTGGATTATGATGCTTATTACAGCGGCGATGCTTGGTTTGCTGCTGTTTACTGTTGTACTTACGAAGCGCGCAGATAAAGTTGGTTACGCAAAGTTGGAAGGTCGCCCGGGTGCGGCTGCTGGCATTATTTCTGCGATTAATAAGGGCGGTTTTACTTTTCCGCAGCAGCCTGTGTGGGTGGACGCGCGCACGAAGGATGCGCTTTGGCGAGGCACTGGTTTTAACGGAATTTTCCTCGTTGGTGAGGGTAATTACGAGCGTTTAATGCATGCTATGGATCGACAGGAGCACGCTATTAAAAGCGTTACTGCCGGATCTAATATACCTGTATACCGTATTGCTGTTGGTAATGGCGAAAATCAGGTGAAGCTTAAAGAATTGCGCGGAAAGGTGTTGCGCTCGAAGACGCTACAGCCTGTGAAGCACAAGTTTGCGTTGTTCGATAAAATTCATCCGAACCGCCGATTCTTCCTTACTAAGACAGAGCTTGCGATTTTGAATGAGCGTTTGCGCACGTTGCAAAGCAAGAGTGGATTTGGCATTCCGAAGGGCATCGATCCAACGCGTCCTCAGCGCATCAGCCGTCGTGCAATGCGCGGTAAGTAAATTAAGTAAATTTTAGTGTTTTAGCCTTATTGTTGCGTGCGTAAGTGGCGTTTGTTCGTCGCTTGCGCACATTTTTATTGATGCGACGACCTGCTTGAGCGCAGCACAGCGCGCGCGTTTGGAGGGTTGGCGTCGACGCAGTGCCGTACAATCGTCAATCGACACGGGTGCTCTGTGTTATCTCGCTTATGCAAGCGTGAACATTCAGAGCTGAGAGAAAACCGCTTGAACGTGAATCCGGGTAATACCGGCGCACGGAGGTCTGTTTTTCCCGTGCCTGGAGAGGTGTTGCAAGGTTTCTTTGTAACGCAAAGTATTGCATGTAACGCATCACGATGTAACGCGTTTGACGCACAACATCGTAATGTACACATGTAACGCAAAATATTGCATTGCGCACAATGTAACGCATTGCAACACGTAACAAGAAAGGCACATTTTTATGTCAGAAGAAAATTATCAGTCCAACATGCAGTGGCGTGTTGCAGACATCGCAGTTGCTTCCGTAATTGGCGTTGTTTCTGCTTTTATTTATTGGGTTGTTGCCATTTTTAGTGAGGTTCCATGGACTGCGCTAAACAGCATTCTTCCAGGTTTTGCAGGTCTTATTAACGGTCTTTGGCTCTTCGCTGCTCCTTTGGCCGCAGTAATCGTGCGTAAGCCGGGTGCTGCTATTTACGCTGAAGTCGTAGCTGGCGTGCTCGAAGCTTTGATGGGCAATCAGTGGGGTGGTGCTGAAACCTTCGCTATTGCAGTGGTTCAGGGTCTGTTTGCTGAAATTGCGTTCATTATTTTCGCTTACAAGAAGTGGAATTTGAACACAATGATTCTTTCCGGCGCATTGACTGGCATTGGTTGCTGGGGTTACACCTTCCTCGGTAAGTTACAGGCTGTTAGCGTATTCGGCAAGTATGGTCTTCCATACTTCGCCAGCACAGTGGTTTCCGGAATTGTGTTTGCTGGTGTTTTAATGTGGTTCTTGTATGTGGGAATCGCTAAGACCGGCGCGTTGGATCAGTTTGCGTCCGGTCGCGAAATACGCGAAAAATAGCGAATAACGTATTAAGAAATAACTAAAATCTATCATTGCCATAAAGGATTTACTATGCCTGATGCTACTCAATCGCAAGAATCTGAAACTTTCCTTCCAACAGATTTAAGTGATCGCAAGAGTATCAGCAACGCTAGTGACGCAAGTAGAGCTAGTGATAACGCTTCTAACGCAAGTAACGCTGAACTTCGTTTTGAGAATTGGGGTTATCGTCATGCTTCCCGTCGCGCTTTTGCTGTGCGCGGGTTGGACCTCACGATTAAGGCGGGGCAGCGCGTGTTGCTGCTTGGTGCATCAGGCATCGGTAAATCCACGATTTTAAGCGGCGCGGCAGGTCTTATTGGCAATGATTTTGTGGCGAAAAATAGCGCAAAATCCCAGCAAACCACTCTCGTCGAAGATGCCGATGGTGGTGTGAGCGAGGGTTGTGTTTTGGTTGACGGCGTGCCGGTTCGACGTGCGCGCGGTCGCGTTGGTTTGGTTTTGCAAGATCCGGATGCACAGGCGATTTTCCAGCGTTTGGGGGATAACGTTGCGTTTGGTCCGGAAAATATGAACGTTCCGCGCAACGAAATTTGGGATCGCGTGCGCAAAAGTCTTAAAGAAGTTGGGTTGGATGGCTTGCAATTGCATCGCTCAACTTCGCATTTAAGCGGCGGTCAGATGCAGCGTTTGGCGCTTGCTGGCGCGCTCGCTATGCAGCCGAGTGTGCTGCTTTTGGACGAGCCGACTGCGAATTTGGATCCGGATGGCACGCAGCAGATTGTTGGTGCTGTGCGCGCGGTTTTGGATTTGACGCACGCCACGATGGTGCTTGTGGAGCATCACGCGGAGCCGTGGATTGACATGATTGACCGCGTGGTTGTGCTTGGGCTTGAGAATGATGAAGCTGCGAACGGAAAAGCTGCGAACAACGAAACCGTTCACGATGACGATATTGCGCGCGTGGCTTCTTCGCGCACAGTGATTGTGGCGGACGGCACGCCAGACGAGGTGTTTAATCGCACCGATTTGGACTTTGAGGATCTGGGTATTTGGCTTCCGGAACGCTACAAGAAAAACGTAAAATCTTCTGCAAATGAATCTTCCGTAAGTAATTCTTCCGCAAATGCAGAATCTTCTGAAAAATATTACGAAAACTGCGATCCAGCAGAAGGCTACGGAGAAGTGCTACTTTTCACGAAGGACCTCGCAATCAGCCATAATAGCGAGCCGATTGCGCGTCACATCAATCTTGAGTTTAAAGCCGGACAGATTACGGCTTTGGTCGGCGCGAACGGTGCTGGAAAATCAACGCTTTCGCTCACTTTGGCTGGTCTTTTGCCGGCAGTAAGCGGCGAGGTTGTGGCGAGTGATGCTCTTGCTCAAGGCGCGAATGGTACGGATCCAATGAAGTGGAAGTCGCCTGATTTGGCGAAGCGCATTTCGTACGTTTTTCAGAATCCGGAGCATCAGTTTGCGTGTGGTTCGGTGTTGGATGAGGTTATGTTGGGGCCGCTTCGCACGGGTGTTTCGGCGGATGAGGCGCGCGCGAAGGCTCAGGAGTTGCTGAAGCGATTCCGTCTGGCTCGTTACGCGAAGGCGAATCCGTACACGCTTTCGGGAGGTGAAAAGCGTCGTCTGACTGTGGCGGCGTCGCTTGCTGCGGCTCCGCGTGTGCTGATTTTGGACGAGCCGACTTTTGGGCAGGATCGCAAAACTTGGTTGCAAATTATTCGCTTGATTGCAAGCCTTCGTAGCGAGGGTGTGAGCATTATTGTGGTGACGCACGACCGTGAGCTGGTTGAGGCGTTGGGTGCGCGCTTGGTTGAGCTTGTGCCGGATGCGAAAGCTGAAGCTGCTGAAATGAGTGCTGCTGAAGTGAGTGCTTCCGAAGTGAAATCTTCCGAAGCGCTTTCCGCAACTACCGGCGCAACAGACATTTCGCGTATCAAAGTGAGCGCTGTAAACAATCGCGACGAGGAAGCGAAACTTTCAAGCAAATCGCCGCTTCTCGCGTCAATTAATCCAGTATTTCGCATTTTTGGAGCGTTCGCGGCTTCGATTCCGCTATTTTTTACGCTTGATTGCGTTTCTGCTTCGGTCGCGTTGCTGTTGGAATTTGTGATTTTTGCGTGCATTAAGCTTCCGCCATGGCGTGTGATTCGCCTTTCGTGGCCTGTGTGGGTGGGTGCGCCGACTTCCGCGCTCACTGTGTTGCTATACGGCAAAAGTGGCGGAAATACTTGGTTCCAGTGGTGGCTGATGCATGCTACGGATCGTTCGGCTATGTTGGCTGTTGCAACTTCGCTTAGGATTTTGGCGATTGGCGTGCCGTCGATTGTGATGGTGATTGGGCTTGATGCTACGGATTTGGCTGATGCTTTCAGCCAGGTGCTGCATTTGCCGGATCGATTCGTGTACGGCGGTTTGGCTGGAATTAGGCTGTTTGGCGTGCTGCAGGATGATTGGGCGGCGCTGACTGCGTCGAGGCGTTCGCGCGGTTTGGGTGATGAGCATCGCGTGAGGGCGTTCTTCCCGCAGTCGTTTGCGCTGCTTGTGCTTTCGATTCGACGCTCGACGACGCTCGCCACGGCTATGGAAGCGCGCGGTTTTGGGGGAATTGGTGCGCGTTCGCACGCTCGCGTGAGTCGTGTGCGTGCGCGCGACTGGTGGATTTTTGCTGTGTGCGCGATTGTGCCGTCGGTTGCTGTTGTGGCTGCGCTTTACTTCGGCACCTTCGCCTTCCTTGGCGGCGCGTGAGTTTTTCTATGCGCGCGATGGCTGCTTTTGATAGCGGCTTTTGCTAGCGGCGCGTTATTTCCTTTACGCCGCTGTAAAGTTTCTGTCGCTTTTTGCTTCGCATCCCCAGTCACAATCTAGTTTCTAAAGCACAACCACACTAACCTGCCCTGCCTGCGTCAATAAAGCCGCAGGCAGACCTCGCTTGCGTTGAAAGTACACTGTGCTTTCAACCCTAAGCAAGCTCGGCGCTCTGAGTTGCTTTCGCGCGCCCTGTGCTGCGCTCAAGCAGGTCGTCAGCGCACGCAAAACACAACCGAATTCACAATGAACAACCACACTAACCTGCCCTGCCTGCGTCAATAAAGCCGCAGGCAGACCTCGCTTGCGTTGAAAGCACACTGTGCTTTCAACCCTAAGCAAGCTCGGCGCTCCGAATTGCCTTCGCGCGCGCAATGCTGCGCTCAGGCAGGTCGTCGCGCATCCTCACTAGCGTGTATACTTTCTCGAGTTGCGGGCTTGTAGCTCAGTGGATAGAGCGTCTGCCTCCGGAGCAGAAGGTCGTGGGTTCGAATCCCATTAGGCCCACTTTTGATTTTCTACTTTTGGTCGTGCCTGTCTATTCGTTGCTTTTCGTGTAGTGTTTTGTAGAATATTTGCATATGCGCTGGTGCATTTAAAGAGTCATCGAATGCTATTGGGGTAGTATTCGCAAAAATAAAAGATATTTATCCATAGTTTGGAAAAGGGGAATACATAGTATGGACAATCAATGCGATTCGGATATAAAGAAAACATGTGCAATTAGTAAATTGCCTGTGAAGCTTTCGTCAATAGATCAGATAAAACATCTTAAGAAGCAAGGTATAACTTTTAACAAACAATCTGAAGATTCTGCAATTTCCTACCTTTCAATCTTCTCATATTATTTTGAGACTTGTTCATATAAAAAATTGTTTAGCAAGAGAGTTGGTGGATCTAGGGATGGCCAGTATATTGACTTGGATTTTGATCAATTATGCAAAATAGAGCAGCTTAATAGGATGTTTCAAATACTTTTGCTTCTAATAACTTTAGCTATAGAGCATGAGGCAAAAGTTAAGTTAATGAAAATGTTTACTGAAAATCCTGAAGAAGATGGATACTCCATTGTTGAAGATTACATGTCTAGTCTTTATAACGATGACCGCAAAATACTAATTGCTGAATTAGAACGACTTAAAGATGGGAAATATAGCAGAGAACCGGCGGCAAAGTATGCAGGTGGAATGCCAATTTGGGTATTTGTTGAAGGTATTACATTTGGAACATTGTTAAGATTTTATCGTTTTTGCGCAAAAAGATGGGGTAGTAGAGAGATGCAGAAGGAGCATCACTTATTGTGCAGGGTAAAATCCGTGCGTAATGCTTGTGCTCATTCTAATTCAATATTGGATGGAATTACTGAAAAGAGTTTTGACAACGTGCTTTTGCTTGAAGAAGTAAGTAAAGCTATTGAAGCTGTAGGGTTCAATAAGCGTGCGAGGCGATCGAATATGTGTAATGCGAAGATGAAAGAAATAGTGATAACTGCATATATGTATAAGAGATTTTTGTCTAGGAATTATCAATGTGATGAATGCGTGAATGATCAAAAAAGCATTATTAGATACATTGCAGGAGGATTTATAAAAAAGGCATCTGAGTACACAAAAGAGTATGATAAAGCGAGTAAATTTAACTCATTGCTTGCTTTTATTTGTACTGTTATTGACAGTTGGATATGTGAAAGATAAAATTGAAAATGCTTGAAAACCTTAGGGTTTTGGGGGGCGGAAGTGCGAGAGTGCATCTGCCCCGATTTTTTTTTTGCGCGCAAACGACCTTTCCTTTACACAGCTGCACAGTTTCTGTCGGATTTTCTTGCTGACGCGACGACCTGCTTTCGCGTTGCACAGTATATATAGCATGGCATATAGTGACGAATCTCACACAGTATATAGCGACGAAGCACACAGAATACAGCAGCGCAGCACACAACACACAGAGCATATACCAGCACAGCATATAGTGGTGCGATGCGTGCGTTATAACAACATGTAGTACTTTGTGTGGGAAAGTGGTCGGTTTTTAGACACGCCGAAGACGCGATTTTTGCGTTTTGGCGTCGGAAATTATTCATTATAAATGCGTTTTACAGTAGATTTTTTAGCGATATTCGCGAATTATAGAAATTTTTTATATGCACAATTATAATACGTGTTTTGCTTGAAATCCTTCATGGGGGGGGGGTATAAATATTAGGGGCTTTTCAGCAACCATGCTTGTATATAGGGCATGCAGGTATGTTATACTGGACTACCTGTGGTTGGCTCTGTCTGTGGCATTTGCAGTAGTGTGCGTACAAGGTTTTAGTGCACCGAGCATTGGCATCGCATGCAGGTTGAGTGCGTGAAGTCTTAAAGATTAGAGAGTTGGAATTTGAGATATACTGCGGCTTGTGCAGCAGTGGAGGACTAGGAAGGCGAGAAAATGTTACCAGCAAAGTTCCGTGGATTCGCATCACGCGTGGGTCGTCTTGCGTCGCGCGCTTTGGTCTGGCATAAGACCAGCGAGCGTGATGCCGCCGTTCGTACTTCCAGCACCACAGTTATTTCTTCCAGCAATGCCAGTACTTTCGGCACCGCCAGCACTTCTTTCGACAAAGCAGTCATTTCCGACAGCGCAGCCAATTCCGACAACGTTACCACCATCGCTCGCACCGCTCACCCAGCCCACACTCTTCGTCGCGCGCTCTTCGCAATGTTCGTAGCCGCCGCCACCATAGTAACCATGCTCATAGTGCCGCCGATGAAAGAAGCTAATGCAGCTAATGTTAGTTGGGATTACATTGGTAATGGGTATATTTCTCCTAACTCTATTGCGAGTTATGATGTATATAGAGATTTCGATGTTCAGTCTCCAGATATAAATACAGTAACCGTTAATGGAAAGAAAAAAACAACCATCACTTGGAATGTTCTTTTTAACGCAAATGGATGCAGAATTAAAAAAATAGAAAATCCAAATGTAGATTGTGATGAAAATACTGCTCTACATGCGTATGATGGTAGACCTGATTTTTATCTTATTCTTCCAAAAAACATCAAGGATAATAGCATAAGAATTACAAGGTATCGTACAAAATTTGCTGGTTACAGTGGTAGAGGCAAAAGGTTTGTTTGGGAAGAACGAGGCAAAGATCAAATACCAAGCGATTTTAATGGTTATACTAATGCTACGCGCTTACCAGGTGATAGTGATTATGAGAATTTCTGGAAAGCATCTATTGAAAAATGTGGTTTAGGTACAGATGCAACATGTGAAGTAGATACATGGCGTCGAGCTGGTAATTTTGGTAGGTTATTTAAATCTTGGGAACAAGATAACGCTGTAGATTCTATTCGCTGGATTGTTACTGCAGAAGTTGAAGAAGGCAGTGACCCTTATAAGTTACCTTTTATGGCAGGTTGGATTTCCTACTATGGAGATAAGCATAAGTTTACAGTTTTTGGTCCGTATGATCATGATGGCGACGGCATACCAGACTTGGAAGAGTTTAAGTATGGTTTAAATCCTAAAAATGATGATGACATCCAATTCCCAAAGAGGTCTAAAGAGGACGCTGTTTACGGTGAAGTTACTTCCGTGAAACCGTATATAAATACTGGTGAGTGGGTTGGTGATTCTTATAACGGCGATTTTAAATATTATAAGGACATGCCAAATCATGGGGGCAGAACTACGACTGAGATGATTCCAACTGATGCTGGAATAGAATTTACGTTTAAAAAGAATGGAATTGGAAATAGTGAGATACTTCCGCCCGGTGTTACTAAGACTAATAATCCTAATAATATGCAGCCTGGTCAAGCATATATTAACCCAAAAACAGGCGAAGTTAAGTATAGTCCTAAGGCTTCTGATAGAAACAAAACTATACATTTTGAAGTTCAAATAAACTATCCTGACCCTAAGCCAAACAATTGTAAAATGAACAATTCAATTGTGAAGGTAAAAGGCGTTGATATACACGTTGTTTCGCAGGCGTCCCGGTATAACCCTTACTATGACGATACTACAGTAAAAGCTGGTGAAGAAAAGAATTCTCCAAATCCAAAAGACAGGGGAGGGAAACAATTCCCATCTGGCACTAAGTTTAAGGCAGAAATTTATAATAAGTATCAAAATCCACCAACTTGGGCAAAGATTAATAACGAGTCCACTGGTGTTGTCACTTTCCACCCAAATAAGTGGGTTCCTGCTTCTAAAACTGGTCAGCCTGAGAAGAGACCTGTAGTTGTGCATTATCCTGATGGTTCAACTTCGAAGGATAAAGATTCTGGTAATCATGGTGATCCAGTTAATGCTCAAGTGTATGTAACAAGAGATAACCCTGGCACTGGTGACTTGCAGCTCCATATTCATAAGAACCAAAATGGTCAAGAGATTAACTATACCAATGGATTCGTATTCCGCAAGAATCGTGATGTTACTCCACACCCATGGATAGATTCTTGGTCAGTGCAGGAACCTGGCGATATTACTATTCGCTCTGTGTGTGCTGATACTACAAATCTTCTGAATCTTAAGTTTTATCTTAACGGTATTAATGGAATAACAATAAATGGTGAAAAACCGTGGCCTCATGCTACTGATGAGGAACAAGAAAAGTGCCGAAATGGTCAGGGCTGTGCAGCAAACAAATTATTTGATAGCACAGACAGAACCATGGAGCGTACGCGTGGTAGCATCACAGGAAAGCCACTAAAGGTTGGCAATTACCAGTGCACTGTGTATGCTTTGAAGCCTAAGGCTTTGAAGAAATTTGAGGATGCTGAAAAGAAGAATAAGGATATTGGAAAGAAAGACGGTTCTTCTACTAATATCATTGATTCTGATACCTTCAGTGGGTTAAGAGAAGATGTTGATTATACATCTAGAACTGTGCCAATTAAGGTTCACTCCGACGCGCATTATTATAATCCTCAATACGATAAGGTATATGTGCAGGCTGGTGGTAAGTCTAAAGAATCGGCTGCTCCAGTAAGCCATTCTGGTGCTAACGGCGTGAAAGGTAATGACAAGAGTCAACAGGAGCTTGTGCAGAATGGTACTAGGTTGCCAAAAGGCACTTGGTTTGAGCTAAGAACCTATCCTAAAGATAATGAACATGTTCTTACATGGTATAAATTTGTCAATAAGCAAAGTAACAAGAAATCAGGCAAGGATGAGCCTGAAGATAGTACTACTGACGCTAGATATGGCAAAGTTACTTTTTCTCCAGAAAAAACTGTAATGCTTGGTGAATATTTTGCTCCTGTAATTGTGCATTATCCAGATGGTTCCACTTCTGAAGATCCGGATTCTGGTAATCTTGGCAAGCCTGTATATGCGCCTGTAGAGGTAACTAGTCAACCGATCCAAAAAAATGATTTAAAGCTCAATGTTTATTCGCAATATGGCGGAAGACGAATTGAAAACAATGATAAAAATGGTATGCGTTTCCGTAAAGATGAAGTGTTAGGCGACGCTACTGGTAACACTAAGCCAATGTTCTTTGACTCATGGTCAAGTGCTAAGCAAGGAAAAATTTATCAGCGCATGCTTTGCTATAAAAAGAATCCACAAACTGGTAAACCTGAAAGCTATGAGATTGATGGTATTAATGGTCTGACACTTGCCGGTCGAAAAGGTAATACTACAAGCGGTGAATTTATTGATAAACAACCATCACAATGGACAAGAGCTACTGAAAAGAATAAGTATGAATGTACGGTTCATGGTAAAAACTGCAACCGTAACCTTTACTTATACGGTGATGAGCATGATACCGTAGAGCGCACTTGGGGTTGGTTACATGGCAAGGTTAAGGAAAATGGCGACTTTGTGTGCACTGTGTACGCTATTAAAGACCTTGAAAATAAAGATGGTAAGCATGGTGATTTACAAAATAAGTTTGATAAAGCTGTAAATGACTTTGTAAAGAAACCTGCTGATCGCAAGTTTGAAGAGGTTATTAAATCAGTCTTAACAGATAAGCCGGGTAGTGAAGATAGTCCTCAAGAAGCCACTCAAAGGCATATCGATTGGGATTCGGTAACCTTCCCAATTCATGTGCATAGTGATGCTCACTACTACAACCCAGAGTATAAGACTATTAGCATGGAGGCTGGTACCAAACAAGCCACTGAGGTGCCTAAGAGCAAGAAGAATGCCAACGATGCTAATACGTTGCAAGACGATGTGCGCGAAGGTGATCTACCGGACGGAACTTGGTTTAAGTTTAAGAAATCTTTAAGCTACACATTCTTTGAGGATGATCAAGATAATAAAGCTGACTCTGGTGATTCAGCTAAGAATGGCACGGGTCAGTTTGGCAAGGTGACGTTCCGACCGCACAAGTGGTTCCCTGTTGGTTCTGACAAAGTGCAGGTTATTGTGCACTATCCGGACGGTTCCACTTCTGAAGATAAGGACTCTGGTAATCTTGGTAAACCTATTTATGCGAAGGTAGACATTACGCGATCGCATGATGAGGATGCTGGTAATTTACGGCTGAATGTTGGCGATCGTGAAGGTAGCGGCGACTGGAATGATACTACCATCAAACTCACTAAGGGCGAGGAACTTAGTACTTCTAAAAAGACGACCCGTTGGCTTGATTCATGGTCCAAGTATAAGCCTGGAAAAATCAATTTGCGCACAATTTGCAATAAGATCAATTCAGACGGCACTAAGTCTCACTACCAGTCGGGCGGTATTGCTGGTATTAAGATGCAAGATGTAAAGATTTGGGATCATACTGAAGATGCGTCAGCGCAGAAAGCTTGCGAGAAGGATGCAAGTCAGTGCCACCCTGATAGGCAGCTATACGACGATTACATTGCAAATGGTAACTCAAAAGATACCACTGAGCGTACTCGTGGGTGGATTAAAGGCAAGGCTAACGAATCCGGCGACTACGAATGCGTAGTTTACGCGATTAAAGCAAAACAGTTTAAGACAGACAATAACGATTTGCTTGCTAGATTCGATGCAGCTGTTGGTGCACTTAACAAAGATGCAAGTAAGAATAACACTGATCCTTTGAAAGACTTCAAGTGGAAGCTTGATGGTAATAACGGCAACAAAAACGCGGTTAAAGGTGTTGACTACGAGTATCGCGCAATACCAATCCACATTCACAACGACAACCACTTCTACAACCCGAAGTATGTTGATGTGAGCGTTACGGCTGGTCAAAAGGTTGAGAATGCTGTGCCGCAAAGCGTTAAGAGTGCTAACGGTGCGGATAAATACCAGGATGCTGTGAAGGCTGGTGCGCTTCCGGACGGAACTTGGTTTGAGTTTAAGGATGCTACTCACGGATTTGAAGTAAATAATGACGGCACTGCTGGAAACAAGGTGTCTTTAGACTGGTCGTATTGGGCTTCTGGCAACGCCGCAGATAACACCGGTGAGCAGAGCAATAAGCCTGACAATCCTTCCAAGCAAAAGAATGGCAAGCACAGTTCCAAGGATGACGGCACGCGTTACGGCAAAGTGACCTTCCACCCAGATCAAGCTGTTACTCCTAAAGCGTACTTGAAAGAGATTGTCATCCATTACCCGGATGGCTCCACTTCGGACGACCCGGATTCTGGTAACAACGGCAAGCCTGTGTATGCGAAAGTTACAGTTGGAGGCCTCAGTGGAGCTGACAAGGATCTTAAGATGACATTGCTCAGATCTCAAGATGCTGATCCTGAACATGACAAGCTTGGTGGTGCCAATTCTCTTACCGTCATGAGCGGCACGAGCCTTACTAAAAATCCGTATGTGCTCGCGTGGAGCTTGAAGGATCGTCGCGATATTTCATTGCGTATGATGTGTGCTAAGCAAGGCGAGCAAAAGTGGAGTCGCGGGCTTGACGATACGCTCAATATGCATCTGAACCAGAATTATGGCGAAGATGTAAAGCCGTGGGCTTTTGCAAGTGCTGAGCAGCGAAAGTCTTGCAGTCAAGACAGTAAGAATTGCATGGCTAACTTGCTGTATGGCTTTACGAAGAATGATAAAGATCCGAACAGCATAGAAAACGCTGTGTCTCGCAGTGAAGACGATATTGCTGGCGTACCTCAAAAGGCTGGAAATTACACGTGCGCTGTGTTTGCGTTGAAGCCGAATGCGCTGACGGTGTTTAATGACACTGTTAATGCTGGGCTTAGTACTGATAAAAAGTATTCGTCTACAAATATGCAAACAACTCAGCTTACCGGCGTAACCGTTGGAAAAGACTGGAACAGAATTGCTGTTAATGTGACCGTGATCGATCCGCCTAAATTCGCGCTGCCAAAGACCGGCGGAATGAACTGGAATGTGCTGCTTGGTACGTTTGCTGTGATTGGCACGGGCGTGATGGCGGCTGGGTTCTTCCTTGAACAAACCAAGTGGGGGCGCGCGATGCTCGAGACGTTGCTGCGTAAGACACTGCTTAGAGATTTTATTTGCAAAACTGCCAAAAAGCTTCGCGCTTTAAGGCGACGTAGCGAAAGGTGGCGATGCTGATGAAAATTTTCTGCAGCTTAAAAACTGCAGTATCAAAGTTCCATGTGCTGGCAATGGCATTACGCGTTACGTAGTGATGGTACTTATGCCGGAGCATGGTTCGGATTTAATCTTGCTGCGCGCGGCGCAAATCGTAGCCGCCGACAGAGTTTATGCGGCTTTGCGATGACTCCGCCGACCGTGCGCAACACAAAATAAAACAATAAACGTATTTTCCTCAAAACCTGCCCACAAGGGCACTGATATAAAGGAGAAGAAAGTGAATAAATTCACTAAACAATGCGTGGCGGCATTCGCCTCGCTCGCAATGGCTGGTACGCTGTGCGTCGCCGGCGCCGTGGTGGCAAACAACGTGGCATTTGCTACGGGTCCTACAGCAGCTGAAAAAGCCCCATGGGATCTTGGCAATGAAGCTACCACTAAGAAGGGTTCCATTACCATTCACAAACAGGATGATACTACTAAGGCAGGTGTTCCTGGCGCTGTATTTTCTGCTAAGAAAGTTAAGACAATTGATGGTACTGCCATTAATTTAACTAGTCGAGATGACTGGGAGACCTTAGCACAAAAAGTAGATAAACTTAACAAGAGTGCTACTGTTGCTGATAACACTATTGCATATGAAACTCCATTGCCAGATCAAACAACTAATTCTAAGGGTGAGGCAAAGTTTGCTGATCTTTCCATTGGTATCTATCGTATTGAAGAAAAGAATCCGCCTAAGGGTTACACATCTGATGTTATTCCATTCTTCATGACAGTTCCAGAGATTACTCGTGATAAGAGCTCTACTAACAACAAGTACACTTACGATGTAAGCGTAACTCCTAAGAACCACAACGTGAAGGACGCTATTTCTAAGGCGGCTGATACCAAGAACATGGTTGGTGTTGGTGATGTTTTGCCATATACAATTAACGCTACACCAAACAAGACTAAGGCAACCAACCTTGATAAAGACGGTAAAGCTAAGAATCTTACTAAAGAAGATCTTAGCCAGTATGCAATCTTTGATGATGCGTTAACTACAGCATATGAGAATGCTAATGAAAATGCAGTTGCTGAAGTTAAACTTGACGGTGAGACTGATGTGTTAATAAAAGGCACTGATTATGAAGTAACGAAAGCTGCAACTCCTGATGATAATACTCGAACTCGTATTTCTGTCGTGTTTAAGGATGCTGGTCTTGAGAAGATTATCACAAAGTTGAATGCGGTTACTAATGCTCAGCAGCAGCCACAGATTCATGTGACTTTTAACTTCAAGATTGCCTCTACAGTAACTACGGGTAGTGATCATAAGCTTTCTAACAAGTATGGCTTCATCCCAGGTGGAAAAACTGGTGAAAACCATGAGCCAGTTGTGCCTGATACAACTACAGATACTGAGTTCCGTAAGTTCCACATTCTTAAGTATGATGCTAAAAAAGGTGAAACAACCAAGCTTGATGCTGCAAAGTTCAAGGTGTTTGCTGGCGCTAACGGTGATTCTGCTACTGATTCCAATGCTCTGAAAGTAGCACAGAAGTGTGCTGATGATCCTACTAATGCAGATAATTGCAAGACTTCTCTTAGCGGTTTTGGTGAGAAATCTACTAAGAATGGTGTAACGGAAGATTACTCTGCTAAGGTTGGTCAGAAGTTCTACATTGTTGAGACTTCTGCTCCTGAGAACTTTACTCGCTCTACCAAGGTTTATGAAGTAACTTTGACTTCTGCTCCTTCGAAGGATGGGGCTCAAGTTGTTAAGATTGCTAACGTTCCTACTAAGGATGGAGATCACAACTGGTTCAACCTTCCAAAGACCGGTGCCGCAGGCGTAATCATCTTCGCTCTTGCTGGCATGTGCTTGGTTGCTGTTGGTATGTTCATCTTCTTGCGCAACCGCAAGAAGGATGAAGAGCAGCAGGCTGCCTGATTGTAGTTGATGACTGCTGAGAAAAATCAGCAGTCACTGCTGCATGAATGTAAATATCTGTTTGCATGGCATAAATATTGGAGCTGGGTGCGACTTGTTGCTCCCGGCTCTATATTTGTGCGCTTTAATTGAACTAACTAGCGAGCGCAAAATCAATAAATCGTAAATCAAATCTAAATCCAACAAAAAACTCACGAAACGAGGAAGCATGAAATTAAACGATGCTGTTGCTAAAGTATATGCTTTCCTCAACAAAATCGCTCTGAATATCCCCATCGTAAGTAAGCTTTTCAAGAATCGCACTGCTGAAACTAGTACTGCTGAAACTAGCTCTTCCGAAACTGCTATATCCGAAACTACTGCATCCGAAACTAATCCTGCAGACCCAAACTCTTCCGCGCAACCTTCCGTAAGCGCACATCCTACCGCAAGTGCGCAAAAATCCAAGCAAGAATCTAAGCAAAAATCCAAGCTCCGCCGCATCGTCGAGCCAATCGCATTCGTGTTGGCAGGCATTTTGTGCTTCAGTTACCCTGTTGTTTCAACGCTTTGGAATAATCGCGTGTCGAAGGAGATTTCTAACGCGTACGACAAGTATAACCACGATCAGGCTGGTGACGTGCGTCGCGCTCACATTCGTGCAGCGAAGCTTTACAATAAAACTCGCAAGAATATGCTTACCACGGATCCGTATGGTCCGGATGGGCAAAAAGACATAACTAACACACCTGAATACAAGCGTTATCTTAAGGCGCTTGAGGAGCCTATGGGCATTATCGGCATTGTAAAAATTCCGAAGATTGGCGTAAAGCTTCCTATTTATCACGGCAGTTCGCAGGAAGTTTTAGCGCACGGCGCTGGTCATTTGTACGGCACGGATTTGCCGGTTGGTGGCAAGAACCGCCACACAGTTATTACCGCGCACACGGGTCTTGCTGACGCCACCATGTTTGATGATTTGGTGAATTTAAAGAAGGGCGACTATTTCTACCTCGACGTGCAAGGCGAAACTTTACGATACAAAGTGTTCCGCATCAGCGTTGTTGAGCCACACGATATTAGTTTATTGCAGCGCGAAAAGGGGCGCGACTTGGCGACTCTGCTAACGTGTACCCCGTATGGCGTGAATTCGCATAGGCTTTTGGTGACGGGGTATCGTGTGCTGCCGGACCCTGTGAAGGCGCCGGATGACCACGTGCAATGGCCGCTTTGGATGACGCTATTCGTGATTGCAATGGCGTTCTCATTGATTGTTTTGTCCATGATGATTGCTGTTGCAACGTCTAAGCGAGGGCGACAGCTCGACATTCGCGGCAAGCATTTGCTGATTCTTTCGCGTAAGATGCTGCGTAAATTGCGTCGTGAGTAGCGCGACGACCTGCCTGAGCGCAGCATTGCGCGCGCGAAGGCAATTCGGAGCGCCGAGCTTGCTCAAGTTGAAAGCCCAGTGGGCTTTCAACGCAAGCGAGGTCTGCCTTCGTCAGTAAAGACGAAGGCAGGGTAGGTTCGTGTGGCTGTGTTTTAGGAACTAGGTTGTGTTTTGTGTGCGCTGACGACCTGCCTGAGCGCAGCATTGCGCGCGCGAAGGCAATTCGGAGCGGAAACTCGCTTGGGTTGGAAGTCCAGTGGACTTCCAACGCGAGTTTCGTAAGTGAGCGTTGTGACTGCGCGCGTTTGGAGTGCTACGCAGCCTTAATCCCTCCAAATGTGAGAAACTTTCCTCGCGTTTGGAGTGCCAAAGTAGCGCAAATCCTCCAAACGTGAGACAAGTTCCTCGTAAATGGAGCGATTTGCAACAGATAATCCTCCAAATGTGGGATGGTTGTTTCGTGTTTGGAGGGTTTTTGTGGGTTTGTTGCTCCAAACGTGAGATAACGTTCGCGCGAGCATAAAATTTAGCTCGTTTGCACATATCGTTGGTTGGCTGAAAAATTTACGGTTTATATTGCGCAACGAACCAACATTAGTTGGTAAATCAGCAATATTTTTTAAAAAAATATTGACACAATGCAAGGTTGTTGAAAAATTCTGTAAATTATATGTTAACTACAGATTTTTTACATGTTACTTGTGGAAAAGTGTTTGCGAGGAAATGGCGTAATTTAGCCATTTTTTCTATCCTAAATACAAATTTTTCAAATTTTATTTGCTAAATTAACAAGTTAAAAAAATTTTTTCTCTTTAAACAAGTGCTAGAGTATATGAAAAATATTTTGTTGCACTTGCAAAAATACACCATTATTTGCTGTTTGCATGGGGGGGGGTATATCTCTTATGCGATATTTAGCGGAAATGATTCAAACTAGCGTAACAAAAATATTTACACCCGCATGAAAAATTTTGGCAGCCAGTATGAAAGATTTTGGCAGCTGGCATGAGTTTGTGATAGCTAGAACCGAAATTTTTCCGGGATAACAACCACCATTTTGAAGGAGAGTATGTTTATGAAGTTCAAACGAACGTCATATCTGACTCGTTTAGCAGCATTAGGCGTGGCTGCGGCGACGCTTATGGTACCGCTTGGTACAGTTCCTGCGGCATTTGCAAAAAATGATAATGAAACTAAAAAAGATGGGAATGCACTTGTCTCTAAGATGCTTGATTCATCTTTAAAAGATAATAGTGAGATTAAGTCTATAGAAGATTTACGCCATGTTAATCCAACTCTTGCTAAAGCTTTTGAGAATTACAGTAAAAAAGATCAATTTAATAAAAATTCAAATGCTCAAGTGACTGTTGTTGTTACGTTGAAAAATAATCATCCGAAACTCACGAATTATGACGAAAAAGCCAACATTCATGAGCAGAATGTTTTAATTAACCGCGTAAAGTCAAAGTACAATATGACGGTTCGTCGCCAAGTTGGTTATTTAATGAGTGCTTTTGAAGCTACTCTCCCTGAAAAACACGTTCAAGATTTGAAACGTGAGCCAGGTGTAGTTTCTGTCGCAAAAGAACGTTTATATCATCCAATGGAAAATACTGCACGTAATTTGCAAGGTGTGCAAGCTGCGTTTAAAAAATATCATCTTGATGGCACTGGTATGTTGGTTTCCATCATCGATACGGGCATAGATCCAACTCACCAAGATATGAAGCTTGACGCTTCAGCTAAGACGCATCTTCGATTACAACCAACAGGTAAAGGCAACACTACCGACAAAGTGCCTGCAGGTTTCAATTACGCTGATGAAAATACTAATTTCACAGACTCGGGTGCGGAACAGCACGGTATGCACGTTGCTGGTATTGTGGCTGCTAACGGCGATGAGACTGGTGCTCCTGCATCTGAACATAATCGTGTTGATGGCATAGCTCCAAACGCTCAGCTGCTTGCTATGAAAGTATTCTCAAACGTGCCGGGTTCGCATGGTGCTCGTGATGTTGATATTGTTGCTGCAATCGAGGATTCTGTAAAGCTTGGTGCTGATGTTATTAACATGTCTCTCGGATCAGATAACGGTTTTGGTGGAACTTCTAATGCTACATCTCTCGCTTTAAAGAAGGCTCACGAAGCTGGTGTGCTTCCAGTTATTTCTGCAGGAAACTCCGGCTTGAACTTCTCTGAAAGTGGTGGCATAGACGATGTTCTAGGTAAGTGGGATGATGCAACTCTTGGTTCACCATCTTCTTATCCTTCTGCTTTCAGCGTTGCTTCTGTAGAAAATTCAAATATTACTCAGCAGTCTGCAAATTGGGTTGGAAAAGATGGCAAGTCACATACTTTGCCGTACAGCTATTCTATTGGTTCTTTAACGGATGCACTATCTCAGCATGAACTTGTGGATGCTAAAAAAGCTACTAAAGCTGATGTTAAGGATCTTGATCTTACAGGTAAATATGCTCTCGTAGAACGTGGCGATATCAGTTTTACTGAAAAGTTTAATAATGCGATTTCTAAAGGTGCTAAAGGTGTGATTGTTTACAATCACGACAAAGATTCATCCTTATTCATAGGAATGGGCGGATTGGAGAAAATCAAAAATTGCTTTGGTGCATCTATTCCTCGTTCTTATGCATTGGAAATTAAAGCAGCATTAGATAAAGGTGAGAAAGTAAAGATAGCTTTCACTGAACAATTCGTTACTATCGCCAATCCGGATGATGGGAAGCCTTCTAGCTTTACTTCTTGGGGTCCAACTCCAGAATTTGATTTTAAACCTCAGATTGCTGGTATCGGTGGTAATGTTTGGTCTACGCAGAATGGAAATAAGTACACCAGCATGTCTGGTACTTCCATGGCTGCTCCAAACGTTTCCGGTCTTTCAGCGTTGGTGATGGAAAGCTATAAGAAGCGTTTCCCTGATCTTAAAAAGTCTGAAATGGCTACCCGTGTAAGCCAAGCATTAATGAATACAGCAAGTATTATTGGACATAAAGATTCTGCAAATAGTAAGAAAATTCCTTATGCTCCTCGTCAAATCGGTGCTGGCTTAGCTCAGGTAGATAAAGCTGTTGCTACTGACGTGATTGCAACAGTCAACGGCAATTCGTACGTTGCTCTTAAAAACGTGAATTCTAATCGCAACTTTACAGTTACTTTGCATAATTATGGTAAGACTCCAGTAAAATTTGCTGTCCCAGATCAGGATGTGGTAAATGAGTCTAATGAGGCAAATAAAGATACAGTAACCTCTATTAGTAATACTGAAACCTTGCAATCAAAAACGCGTGAAGTTACGGTAAAGCCTGGCAAAACCGCTGATGTTAAGTTTACGTTAAGCCCAAATCGTTCTAAAGGCAATCATTATATTGAAGGTTGGGTGCGATTTGAATCCCTTACTGATACTCAGCCAGATGTTTCTGTGCCATATCTTGGCTTTGTTGGCGATTGGAACGATGAACCTATAATGGTAAAACCGGGAGAAAGCTATAGTGCAAGCCATAGTGATCTTACGACATCATTGCTTTCTGTAGCTGGTTTTATGGGTAAACTTCCGGTTAATAATGAAACGAAGCCTTATGTACTTGGCGAATTTTCACCTGCAAATAGAGATGGCTGGATGGATTATGTTGTTCCATCTATGGCTATATTCCGCGGTGCATCTGAAGTAAAATATTCTGTGTTGGATTCACATAATAAAACTAAGATTGTTCTTGGAACAGAACACAACGTGAATCGTTCTACTATTTCTAATGTTGGAGCAACCGATGGCTTAGCCGGAAATTTTGACGGGTCTGTGTGGAATCCAAAAACAAGTAGATTTGAAATTCTTCCTGACGGATGGTACACGTATCGTATTCAAGCTCGCTTAGGAGATAAGTTTGATTGGCAAACTTATGACATGAAGGTAGCAATCGATAATCATGGACCTAAAGTCACAGTATCTGATCGTGATGCTAACGGCAATGTGAAGATTGTTATTAGTGATGAGTTAAGCCCTGATCCTGGCGTACCAACTATTCATCTTCCTGGTGTAAAGGATGCCTTGAACTATGGTGATGAAGACACTCAATGCCCGTTGAATGAAGCAACTCGTACGCGAGTGTGCAAGACTATTCACATTGGTAATGAAGCTCAATACATAGATGTGCTTGTTCGAGACAATGCTATGAATTCAACTGAGGTTAAAAAGGTATTCGACACATATGCTGTGAAGAAACCGGATGGTTCAGAAGAATCTAAGAAGAACAAGAAGTTTATTATTCCAAATGAACAAAAACTTACTTCTCAACAAATTAAAGCTAATGCTCTAGAAGAAAGTAAGACCGACCCAGATATTAATGGTAAGTTCTATCTTGAGGGATATCTCACTAAAGATGTTGCTTCTATAAAAGCTTATGTGACTCCTGAAGGCGGTAAAAAGCAGGAAGTCAAATTAGCTAAAAAGCGCAAGGGTGAGAATACTTTCTATGCGTTTGTGCCACTGAAAAATGGTGAAAATACTGTGATGCTTAAAGCTTTTGATAGTAAGGGTGACCGTATTGGCAATAAGAAACTTGTTTTAAAGTTTAATGCACAAACACCTAAGATTACTGTTGATGGTCTTGACAACAAGGGTAATTTGCCTGTAGCTGCAGATGGTAAAGTAACTGTTGCTGGTAAAGTAACTGATACTCCTGGAGATACTGTAAAGCTAACGCTTAATTATCAAAAGGCTGCTGACAACACTACTGCAGCTAATGCAGTTGCTGGTTCTGTGAACAATCATGCTTCTGGTTCTGCCTCTGAATCTACTACTAAAGCTGTTTCTGGTGCTAATACAACTTCAGCAGCGAATATTAATGCAAATGTGAAGCAAGCAGATACAGCTGCAGCTAGTAAAGAAACTGAAGAAGTAGTAACTGTTGGTAAAGACGGTAGCTTCAAAACAGTTATTACTCCTGCCGCTAAAGCTGTTATGGTAACTCTTGTAGCTACTGATTCTGCTGAAAACACTACAACTATAGGTTTGGCTCTCGCTGGTCGTTCAACTCCTACGCCTAAACCTGCAGCTGCAACAAAAGATTTCATGCTTACTAATGCTGGCTCTATGGGTTCTTATGCGTGGTTAATTCATAAGAAGAATAATGGTCCAGACGTTATTGGCACTGATTACTTTGTTGCTCAAGGTGATGTGAGTTCCAAAGTGACTAGCGTGGTGTTTACTCCAGCTTCGCGTTTTGATGCTACAACTAAGAATCTTGTAACTCCAAACCCATTGCGTGCTGAAATTAAGAACGGAAAGTTTAGTGTAAAGCTTCCAATGCATCCGGGTATAAATGATTTCCGCTTGCAGGTGAACACTAAATCAACTGACGAAGATGCTGATGAAGACGATGAAACGAATGTAATCGATACTCCTGCAGCATTCTACTTCGACATTACGCCTCCAACAGCACATTTCGATACTCCAAAACTGTATGGTCACACGTTGTTCACTAATCGTGACACAGTGACTTTCAGTGGAAATGTATCAGATGATGCTTTCGGTCAAAGTTTGCGAATTAATAATGATTCTGTAGGTGATTTCTACACTTTGGACACGAATGGTAAAGAAACAACTCGTCGCCAATTCTCAACTGACATTCAAGTAGACAATGGTGATAAGTTGCTGCTGCACTTAAGTGATCAGGTTGAATCTCATTTACTTGGTGTGATTCCAGTTGTTCTTGATGAAGTTGATCCTACTGTTAAAGCAGGTTTGGTTGAAGGCGAAGAAATCACTGATGGTCACGAAATTACTGTTAAAGCAGAAGATGATAATTTGAAGTCTTTGCGCGTTATGGTTGATGGTCATCCAGTAGCGTATACGGAAAATTATCTTCCAACTACAGCAGTAGAGGACACATTAGTGGATGTTTCTAAGGTTAACGATAATCCAACTCCAGATAAGCCAAGTTCTACAACATTAACGTTGAAGATTCCTACTAAGAAGTTGGTTGATGGTACTCACACTATCACTATTGAGGCGACCGATTTTGCTGGTAATACAGCAAGTGACGCAAGTAATAATGCAAATGGAGCTACTGCATATACATTCACGGTGAAGAATGGTGTGAAGCCTGGTGAGAATCCAACGAAGCCAAGTAATTCAGGAACCAAGGATGAGTCAACTCAAACTGATTCTGCACCAATTCCTCCTGCTTCTACAAAAAAGATCCAAAAGTCTCTTGCTGGATTAGAAACCAAGAATGTCACAGCTGGAAAGGAAGTAAAGATTTATGTTTCTGGACAGCCTGAAGCTGTGAAGAAAGCCAAATCCGGTGATCGCATGTATGCGTTCATTTACTCTGATCCTAAGGATCTTAAGGGTGAAGATGGTCATGAATATGTGACAGTGCATACTGATGAAAACGGTAAGTACTATTTCAAGGCTTTGATTCCTAGCGGATATTCAGGTAAGCACACAATCTTACTTATGGATGCAAATGGTAACCAGATTGCTTCTGGAGAGGTATCTGTATCTTCCTCTGCTTCTTCTGATAGTGGCAGCCAAACTGGTTCTGATAATAAGAATAATCAGAACCAGAATGGTAGCGGTAATGCTGGTAATACTGGTAACTCTGGTAATACTGGTAATAGCGAAGGTGGAAGCACGGGTCACGGTAACGGTAGTGGCAACAACGGTGGCAGCACTAGCGGTAATGCAAGCGGTAATACTAGCGGTAATACTAGCGGTAATGCCAGCGGTGATACCAACAATAATAGCCGCGGTGGTAATCATGGCGGTAGCCACAGCTCTAACCACGGCGGTAATCATGGTGGAAAATCCTTTACTACTGGAGGTAATTCCAGTAATAATTCGGAGTCGTCCTCAAAGGATGATGCGGATTCTACTAATGCGGGCGCATCCGCTGGATCCGGCGATGCCGCTGCCAATGGCAACGCAAGTTCTTCCAATGGCAACGCAGGTGCTGCATCTGGCAACGCTGCTGCAAAGCAGAAGGCTGCTGAAAAGGAGCAGGCTGACGCTAAGTCTGCCGCCAAGAAGATGACTTCTGACTTGGCGATGACTGGCAGCAGTGTGATTGGCATGGTTGTGACGTTTATGGTGTTGTTTGCAAGCGGTGCTGTAACGTTTAAAACTCGCCGCCATCATGCGCACGTAAGCAAGTAAATAAACAAAATAAGTAAATAAATAAACAAAAATAAATAACAGAAGTAAATAAACAAAGAGCACTTTCAGCTTCTAGTAAGGTGGGAGTGCTCTTTGCTCCCTGTTTATTTATTGGAGGAATCATGAAGCTAGCTGATTTTGCAGAGTCTGCTCGCGCGCTATTTAAGCGGCTGGCTCGTATGCGCGCTAATAAGTCCTCCAAAAGTGCGGAATCTTCCGCAAGCTCTGGAATCGCTGCATCTTCCGAAAATACTGAATCTGCGCAGTCTACGCAGTCTTCGCAATCTTCATCATCACAAGAGCAATCTTCCCCAAAACCAATGTCCACACTTCGCAAGCTGGCTGAGCCGATTGCGCTTGTTACTATTGGCATTTTGTGTTTCAGCTATCCTGTGGTTTCTACTTTGGTCAACAACCATGCTGCCAAAGAACTCTCAATCGAGTACGATAAATTAAATAAGGAAAAGCCTAAAGAAAATCGCGCGGAAATTTTGTGAAAAGCGCGTGAATACAACGCTCGCCACAAGGCGATTATTAGCGCGGACCCGTATAACGGCAATAACGACTACATGGACACTCCCGAATATAAAGAGTACGAAAAAGTGCTTAGTGAGCCGATGGGGATTATGGGCATTGTGAAAATACCGAAAATTGACGTGAGGCTGCCGATTTACCATGGAACTACTCAAGATACTCTCGCGATGGGAGCGGGGCATTTGTACGGCACGGATTTGCCGGTGGGCGGCAAAAGCAGGCACACGGTTGTGACGGCGCATACGGGTATGCCGGATGCCACAATGTTCGACGATTTAAACACGCTGAAAAAAGGTGATTACTTCTACTTTGACGTGCAAGGCAAGACTCTTCGATACAGAGTGTTTCGCATAAATGTGGTGGAGCCGAACGATATTCGTTTGTTGCGGCGCGAAAAGGGGCGCGACTTGGCGACGCTGATTACGTGTACCCCGTATGGAATTAACACGCACAGGCTGCTCGTGACGGGGTATCGTGTGTTGCCGGATCCTGCTAACGTGCCGGGCGACCATATGCAGTGGTCGTTGTGGATGACGTTGTTTGTGATATCGATGGTGATGTCTGCGGTGTTGATGGCGATGATGCTGATTGCGTCGTTGCGAAAGAAGAATGGTGTGAGTAGTGTGCAAGGCGGGCATTTGCTGGCGGTTTCGCGCAAAATGCTGCGCTCAAGCAGGTCGTCGCGCGCGTAAAGCACACTGTGCTTTCAGCATTGAGTCGTCGCTACCGCATTGCCTCGCTTTTCGCGCTACGCATTAAGCGAAAAGCGAGGCAATTATATTTGTGTCTTATTGGATTATTGGTCGTCAGATTACGCTTTCTTAGGAATATAAAGAAAGCGTAATCGTGTGCGCGCTTGCGTGGAAAGAGCACTGGGCTTTCCACATTGAGCAAGCGCTACCGCATTAGTGTATCGAGAAGCGCGCTGTGCTGCTTCTCGATACACTAATGCGACACGCCGGCTTGCGCGCAAGCGCATTCTGAGTATAGTAGTTACTCGGTTCGCGAAACGAGCCAAGATAACCAACGCCCCTTTAGCTCAGTTGGTTAGAGCAGCTGACTCTTAATCAGCGTGTCCAGGGTTCGAATCCCTGAGGGGGCACAAGCAAAACCCAAGCTTCACTGCTTGGGTTTTTTCGTATCTAATCTCTCCGTCACGCATATGCAGCAGCGCGCGTTTGTCCTTCTTTGCGGTCAAGCTGGAAACATGACCTCGTCAAATATGATGCCGCAATTATTCCAGGATGATGCCCAGCTTGAACAGCCGCAACCGTCGCAACAACCGCTGCTAAATTTAGCACAGTCGCAGTCGCAACAAGTTCAGTCGTCGCCGCAACTACTTACGCCGCAGCAAGCTCAGCCGCGACAGCTCCCTCTAAAAGCCGCCGACACGACTGCCGAAAATCCATGGCCTGTTGCCGTTTTAAGTCAAAAGTTCCACAGCGCCGTAGAACGATGGCCAGCAGCGTGGATTGAGGGTCAAATCGTCGAAATTAACATGCGCCGCGCTTCTTCCGGTTACATCACCCTTCGCGACAGTAATGAAGAAGTGTCGATTTCAGTAATGGGCTTCAGCAATTTCGTGCAGCAGGCGCGCGAACTTCGCCAGGGCGACCGCGTAGTCGTTCACGGCAAGGCGGATATTTGGGTAAAAGCCACGCGTTTGAGCTTCGTTGCAGACGAAATCCGCCGCGTCGGTGCCGGTGACTTAAAAGCGCAAATTGACGAGTTGCGAAAAAAGCTTAAGGGCGAGGGCTTATTTGACGCTGAAAATAAGGTTCCGCTGCCGGAATTTCCTAAGTGCATCGGACTTGTGTGCGCTCCTCAAGCTCGCGCGGAGGGCGATGTTATTACGAACGTGAATTTGCGCTGGCCTGTTACGCGCTTCAAAGTTATTCACGCGCACGTGCAGGGCGTGCAGTGCCCGTCGGATATTATTGCCGCAATCAAGCACCTCGACGCGGACCCGGAGGTTGACGTTATTATCGTTGCTCGCGGTGGCGGCAGCTTTGAGGATTTGATTGGTTTTTCAGACGAAGGCGTGGTTCGCGCTACGGCCGCGTGCGCGACGCCGATTGTGTCTGCAATTGGCCACGAGGACGATTGGACGCTTATCGATTTGGCTGCAGACATGCGCGCTTCAACTCCTACGGATGCTGCAAAGCGCGTGGTTCCGGACGTGCGCGAGCAGTGGCAGCTTATTGATAACGCGTTGCAAACTATGCGCATGCGAATTTCTGCGCGCGTCGACAATGAGATTCGCCTCGTTGAAGGTTATGCGAATCGCCCGAGTCTTACGCGCCCGAGCACTATGCTTGAGCCGCACGAGCGCTTGGTTGAGCAGGCTGTTGAGCGAATGCGTCACGGTTTGGTGCGACTTCTTGACGACGCGAGTTTGACTGTTGAGAAGGCTCACGCAAGCTTGACTGCGTTAAGTCCGCAATCGACTTTGAATCGCGGATACGCGGTTGTGCAGCTTAGCGGTGGGCGAGTGCTTGACGACGCGGCTTTAGCGCAAGTTGGCGACGATATGACGGTTACGCTTAAAAGTGGCGTGGTTCTTGGCAAGGTGACTGGAACAAAGTCGGCTGTTACTAAGTCTGCTTTCATAAAGTCAAGTAAAAAGTCAAGTAAGTAATTTTTTAGATATTTTAGATATTTATTTAGATACAACGAAAGGTTAGATATGAGTGAGAAAGTAACGAAAAAAGCGGAAGAATCAGCAGAAAACACAGAATTTGCAAGCACACTTACGAAAGAAGAGCGCGCTGCGATTGAGACGATGCCGTACGAAGAGGCTCGCGAAAAGCTGGTTCAGGCGGTTCAAGCGTTGGAAGCTGGCGGTTTGACACTAGATCAGTCCATGCGTCAGTGGGAGATTGGCGAGGCGCTGGCAAAGCGCGCGCAGGGTTTGCTTGCCACGGTTCGCGCTAAGTTGGACGCGGCACAAGCGGAACAATCGGCGACGGCAGCTACGGCTGGCACGCAATCGAATCTTGAGGATTAGCACTCGCTGATTATGCGCTCAGGCGGCATAAACTACTCGCGACTGAGTCGTTTTGGTCGGATTCTTGCGAAAAAGCGGCATAAACTACTCACCCTTGCACTGTTTCTGCCGTTTCTGCCGTTTCTGCTGCGCGCCGCAGTGACACGCCATAGTGTATAATTGCCATTTGTTGCCTCGGTAGCTCAGTGGATAGAGCACCACTCTCCTAAAGTGGGTGTCGTCAGTTCGATTCTGATCCGGGGCACTTTTATGTGTGGACGTTGTGCAGTTTATATTTGTGCAATGGTGTTGTGTGCTGTATAATTCGCCTATTTTTTGTTGACAAATATTAGTTTCTTTCGTATAATTGAGTAGTGGTGAAGCCAGGCAGTGTCTGGTTCGCGAAGAGCCAATCAAGCGATTGATTGGCTCTTTGTGCATCTAATAGCGGGGGATTGGTGGGGATGATGGTGATTTATAAACCTTTTACTACTATCAGACAACAAATAGAATTACTTAAGTCTAGAGGAGTAGTGTTTCCTGATGAGATTAAAGCTATGGAAATACTTGAAAGAGAAGGTTACTATAGCGTTGTAAATGGATATAAAAATCCATTTCTTGAGTCAAAAAATTCGAATAAATATGTTCAAGGAACAAAGTTTGAACACATTTATTATCTTTTTAAATTTGATCGTGAACTTCGCAGTGTTATCTTTGCAGCTACAACTAGAGCAGAAGCATTGTTAAGGTCATCATGTTCATATTGCTTTAGCCAAATGCACGGTAATGAAGTTAATGCTTACCTTAATGAAACTAACTATGAAGATCCAAAGGAATCAGGTGGTTTAATTAAAGCATTTAATCGAATTATAGAAAATAATAAGTCAAATAATCAAAAATTAAATATAGGAAAAGAGTAGATACGACATTGTATCAATAATCACGATGGGCAAGTTCCATTATGGGTTTTATCTAATGATTTGACTTTCGGACAGATGTTCTGGTTTTACAAAGCGCAAACTAAATGCGTGAGAGGTTTGGTTGCTAAAAAATATACTGAACTTTATAATTCTTCACACTGTTCTCAAAAAGATATTACGTCAATAAAAATTGATTCTATTTATAGAAGAATTAAAGAGTTCAGAAATATTTGTGCGCACGATGAACGTTTGTATTGTGCTAGACCGCATAGTGATAATGCAACAGTCTTTCAACTTATTAAAGATTTCGACATATTATTAGAAACTAGCTATTATCTAGAGTTTTTAGAGAAGATTGAGAAATTATTAAGTGCGCTTTGTGTTGAAGTGCCAAATTGCTCTAAAAATGTTATTGAATGCATTGGAATGTCTAGTATTTATGAATTTTATGATTGGAAAAATAAAATTAAAGAGAATAGTAACTTGTCTGTTCCAAACGAGGCAACGCTTAAGGCTATGAATCACGCTAATCAAATTATGAATGGCAAAATTTCTGACGATGGCATTGCTTTTAGCAATGCTAATGAAGCTAAGGCATTTTTGGATAATATGTCATGAAAATGTCATGAAAATTATTCGCGAGTCGCGAAATTATTCCTAATGTTAGGGGATAGTGTTAGATTATTTCTAACTTAAGCGATGATCCGTTATCGGCGGGGAGTTTTCGGAAGAACGGCGAGGATTCGTAAGGTTTTCGCTTATTAGAACCGACGGGGTTGGCCCGCACAGCCAAACACGAGAGGCTATGGGAATAGTTCGATTGCGTTGCATATTTGTGTTACGCACTTGCGTTATGCATTGCGATACACGTTACGTAATCATCTTATAGCAAGCGAGGTGGTACCGCGGCAGTAACTGTCGTCCTCGCAGGGAAATATTCACCCTGTTGAGCGAGGAGAGCACAGTGAGCGAATCCACTAATCCAGCAGCAAACGCGTCCGAAAATACGTCCGCAAATCACGTATACCCAAAGGTAAGTGTTTCAGCATCAACGCAAGAAAACTCCGGCGCGCAAGTTGCACCAAATCCTTCCTTCCCAAAGCTTGAAGAATCAGTTCTCCAATACTGGGATGCAAACAACACTTTCCGCAAGTCAATCGAATACCGTCCGTCCGGCAAGGGTAGTCAAAACGAGTTCGTGTTCTTCGACGGACCTCCATTCGCAAACGGTCTTCCTCACTACGGCCACCTGCTCACAGGCTACGCAAAAGACGTCGTTCCGCGCTATCAGACTATGCGCGGCCGCAAAGTAAACCGCGTTTTTGGTTGGGATACTCACGGTCTTCCTGCAGAGCTGGAAGCGCAGAAGGAGCTCGGCATCGAGTCGGTTGAGCAAATCGAAAAAATGGGCATCGCAAAGTTTAACGATGCTTGCCGCGCCAGCGTTTTAAAGTACACAAACGAGTGGCAAAACTACGTGCATCGTCAGGCTCGTTGGGTTGATTTCGAGCGCGGTTACAAAACGCTGAACATTCCATACATGGAATCCGTTATGTGGGCATTTAAGCAGCTTTACGATAAGGGCTTGGCTTACAAGGGTTACCGCGTGCTTCCGTACTGCCCGAAGGACCAAACTCCACTTTCAGCCCACGAGCTTCGCATGGACGCGGATGTGTACCAGAATCGTCAGGATACTACCGTTTCCGTTGCCGTTAAGCTTCGCGACGAAGCCGACGCTTACGCAGTATTCTGGACCACTACTCCTTGGACTGTGCCAACCAATTTCGCAATCGTAGTTGGCGCAGACATCGACTACGTGGAAGTTCGCCCAACTGAAGGCAAGTTCGCAGGTAAAAAGTTCTACATCGGTAAGCCTTTGCTCGGCTCCTACACTAAGGAACTTGGCGAAAATTACGAAGTTGTGCGCGAACTTAAGGGCGCTGAGATGGCTGGTTGGCGCTACTACCCAGTGTTCCCATACTTTGCAAGCGAATCTGCGCTCGCAGAGGGTGGCACTCCTGGTTCTAACGCTTTTACGATTTTCACCGCAGATTATGTTGACACCGCTGAAGGTACTGGTCTCGTTCACCAGGCTCCTTACGGCGAGGACGATATGAACACGCTTAACGCGCACGAAATTCGCAGCGTTGACGTGCTCGACGCAGGCTGCAAGTTTACAAGCGACTGCCCAGATTACGAAGGCTTGTACGTTTTCGACGCGAACTTGCCTATTTTGCGTAACTTGCGTGCAGGAGACGGTCCGCTTGCTCAAATGCCGGAAGATCAGCGCGCGTTGCTATTCCAAGAAAAAAGCTACGTGCACAGCTATCCTCACTGCTGGCGTTGCGCAACTCCGCTTATTTATAAGCCTGTTTCTAGTTGGTTTGTGTCTGTTACGAAGATTAAGAAGCGTTTGCTTGAGCTTAATCAGGAGATTAATTGGATTCCTGGAAACGTTAAGGACGGCCAGTTTGGTAAGTGGCTTTCTAACGCGCGCGACTGGTCGATTAGCCGTAACCGCTTCTGGGGTTCGCCAATTCCAGTGTGGGTGAGTGACGATCCAAAGTATCCTCGCGTAGATGTATACGGTTCTTTGGAAGAGCTTAAGGCTGATTTTGGCGACTATCCGCGCGATGACGACGGCAATGTGAATATGCACCGCCCGTATATCGATCGCCTTACTCGTCCAAATCCAGACGATCCTACTGGAAAGTCGCAAATGCATCGTATTACGGATGTTCTCGACTGCTGGTTTGAGTCTGGTTCCATGCCTTTCGCGCAGTTCCATTATCCGTTTGAAAATAAGGAATTCTTCGAAGAGCACTTCCCATGTGACTACATCGTTGAATATATTGGTCAGACTCGTGGCTGGTTCTACACGCTTCACATTATGGCTACGGCTCTATTCGACCGCCCGGCTTATAAGAACGTGATTTGCCACGGCATTGTGCTTGGTTCCGACGGTCAGAAGATGAGTAAGCATTTGCGCAATTACCCAGATGTGAACGGCGTTTTCAACGAATACGGTTCGGACGCAATGCGCTGGTTCCTCATGTCTTCGCCAATTTTGCGCGGTGGCAATTTGATTGTGACTGCAGACGGCATTAGGGATACTGTTCGTCAGGTTATGCTTCCAGTTTGGAGCTCGTACTACTTCTTCACTTTGTATGCGAATGCTGCAAACGGTGGTAAGGGTTATGACGCTCGTCGTCTTCGCGCGGATGAGGTTGCAGGACTTTGCAACATGGATCGTTATTTGCTTGCTCGCACGCGTTTGCTTGTTGAGCGCGTAGAAAAGTGCTTGAACGAGTTTGCGATTAGCGATGCTTGCGCAGCAGTTGGCGATTTTATTGACGTGCTTACGAATTGGTATATTCGCGGCAGTCGTGACCGCTTCTGGAATGAAGACGAGACTGCTTTCAACACGCTTTACACTGTGTTGGAAGTGTTCATGCGCACGATTGCTCCTCTTGCTCCTATGGAAGCTGAGGCTGTTTGGCGCGGTCTTACCGGTGGCGAATCCGTGCATTTGGCTGATTGGCCTTATTTGGTGGAGCCTGAAACTCTTTCAGACGGTGAGAAGAACCCTAAGGCTGGAACAGTCACTGAGCTTGGTGCTGTTCTTGCTCATGACGATGCTTTGGTTGCTGCTATGGATAAGGTTCGCGAGGTTGTGTCTTCTGCGCTTTCGTTGCGTAAGGCGGAACAGTTGCGCGTACGCCAGCCATTGGCAAACTTGACGGTTGTTGCAGAAAATACTGCTGCTGTTGAGCCTTACGAGCAGGTTCTTGAGCGCGAGCTTAACGTGAAGAATGTTACATTCTGCACTTTGGAAGACGCAAGCTCTCACGGCTTGAAGATTGTTCACGAGCTTAAGGTGAATGCGCGCGCTGCTGGCCCTCGTTTGGGCAAGCAAGTGCAGTTTGCTATTAAGTCTTCTAAGAGTGGCGATTGGCGAGTTGACGAGTCTGGCGCTCCTGTTGTTCAGACTCCAAACGGCGAAGTTGCGCTTGTTGAGGGCGAATATGAGCTTGTAAATCGCGTTGAATCTTCGGATGCTCAAGCGGCTGCGAATACGGCTTCTGCTGCAATGCCAACTGGCGGTTTCGTTATGCTCGACACTGCTTTGACTAGCGATTTGCTTGCTGAAGGTTACGCTCGCGACGCTATTCGCGCTGTTCAGGATGCTCGTAAGGAGAACGGTTTGGATATTAGTGACCGAATCGCTTTGACTTTGAGCGTGCCAGCTTCGGACGTTGCTAAAGTTGAGCAGTTCCGCGATTTGATTGCTGAGGAGACTTTGGCTACGAGCTTCGAGATTGTTGAGGCTGATTCTAGCGCAACTGAGCTTAGCGTAACTCTTAAGCGTGCGTAAAACACAACTAACAGCTAATTAACTAAACAAAGCGTGCCGGTGTATTTCAATACGTCGGCACGTTTTGTTTTTATTTATTTCTTTTATTGACTACCGCGTTGTAGCTATTCTAAAGAATTTCATTATTCTCAATATCCATTCAGGCATAATAAATGTGACGTGCTTTTGTTCATTCGAGTGGTTTTGTATAGTTGGATGTTCCAAATCAAAGTACTCAAGTACGTCTTCACCGTTATCGAATTTTTTATCAATTTCTTTTCCGCTTATTTCTTTACTCTTTGTGGTGTTTTTCATAATATTGTTCCTCTTTCTTTCGTGATCTTCTTACAGAAATAATACGAATTCGATTATTTCTTTTTGTTATTACTGCGGTCCAATGTTTGCTGTCTATCTTTCCAAAAACTAAGTAGCGAGCGTCGTCATTTCCTGAATTTTTGGATTCGATTTCAGTTATTTCATTATTCCAAAGTATTTGAGCTTTTTTGAAACTGATACCATGTTTAGCTAAATTTTTTAAGCTCTTTGCAGGATCGTATTCAAAATTCATACTCACCTTCTATCGTCTATTTTAACGTAAAATAGCATCAATTGAAACTATTTTTAATGATTGTTGTTTTGTATTAAGTATCGTAAATGCTTTAAGTCGGCTTTCCTAGATTTTTTACGCATTGTGGTTAAAGGCTATTTATAAAAGCGCGCTACCGCATTGAGCTTGCTTGAAGCGCACAATGCAGCTTCAAGCAAGGGCAATTAATTAACATTTTTTGGATTGTTGGTCGTCAGATTACGCTTTCTTAAGAGAATAAAGAAAGCGTAATCGAGTGCGCGCCGACGCTGAAAGCACACTGTGCTTTCAGCATTGAGTCGGCGCTACCGCATTGGGTCGCTTTTCGCGCTACGCTTAATCGAAAAGCGAGTCAATGTGACACCCCGTTTTCTATGGGTTCCTATAGTGTCGATAAGACAACAATACAAATTTTTACTCGATTTGTGTTTTGCGTTAATTTATATTGCATGATATTCAAAAAGAAAGTGCAGGTGACGAAATGAGTAAAGATGAGAAGGGTCGGTGTATTTCGTTCACGCTATAAGCGTGATTCATCTAGCGTCACCGTTCCTACTGGAAATAATTCTGGCATTATTATCGGAAGTATAATTATTGCAATTTTTGTGATTTTGGCAATTTTTGCCGATGCTTTTACTGCAATCACTGGCAATAATCCTTATGATGAGCATCCAGAATATTTAGATTTTAATTCTGTTCCAACAGGTTTTGGTGGCATTAATTTCCAGCATTGGTTTGGTGTTACGCCACTTCGTGGTCTTGATATTTTTGCAATTGTGGCTCATGGCGCGCGCGTATCTCTTGGAATTGGCGTCGCTTCTACCATAATATCGCTATTTCTTGGCATCGTAATCGGCATGATTGCAGGGTATTTCAGTGGTTTTGCAGATGCTTTGCTTTCGCGCACAATGGACGTGTTCTTCGGTTTCCCGTTCCTGATTTTTGCGATTGCTTTGTCTGCTGTTGTGCCGCAAGATTTTCCGCGTCCGCTTCTACTAATACTTGTTTTAGGATTTTTTGGTTGGCCAAGTATTGCGCGTTTAGTTCGCGCTCAAACTCTTACGCTTAAATCTCGCAATTTTGCAGTTGCATCTCGCGTAATGGGAGCCGGTACGTGGCATGTTCTTCGTGAACAAATAATGCCAAATATGATGCCGTTGTTGCTTGTGAATGTAACGTTCCTTATTCCTGGACGAATTGGAGCTGAAGCTGCGTTGTCTTTCCTTGGCGTTGGTATGAATCCGCCTTCGCCTTCGTGGGGTCGCGCTATTGCGGAAGCTGTGCAGTGGGTTTTAGTTGACCCATGGTATTTACTTTTCCCTGGAACTGCACTGTTCTTGCTAACTTTCGGTTTTAATCTTGTTGGTGACGGTTTGGCTAGTGCTCTTCAGCCTCGCGCTAAAAAGGCGGCGACGGCATGAGATATAAGGAAAATATTAGTAATAGCGATACAAAAAATAGTAATAGCAGTACGAAAAATATCAGCAATAAGCAGAATGTAAATAATACGCAGAAGAAAAATATGCAACAAAATATTAGTAATAACAGCAATAATGAATCCGCAAAAAACTCGCGAATTATTAGCAAAACCGTAGATTTTCTTACGTTTTTAATAAAGCGTTCAGCAAGCGCGGTACTTGTTTTAACACTGATTGCAGTTGTATTATTCCTTATTTTCTTTATGCTCCCAGCGAATCCTGCGCAACTTGCTTGCGGAAAGCCTTGCACTCCTGAACGTTTGGCGCGAGTTTCCGCATTTATGGGCACGGACGCGCCGTGGTATGAGCAGCTTGGAAACTATATTCGTGGGATATTTTTTGGACGAGAATTTGGAACTAATTCTGCATCCTCAGGAATTTCAGCCGCTGGTGCCGCAATTATCTGCTCGTCTCCATGCTTAGGCTGGTCCTTCACGCTTAACGAACCAGTCACAGATCTTATTATGAGCCGTTTTGCTGTGACAGCTTCTTTGGCGATTGGCGCTGCATTACTTTGGGTAATTATTGGTGTAGTAACCGGAGTGATTTCTGCTTCTAAAGAAGGATCGCTTTTTGATCGTGCATTTAGAGCGCTTTCTTCAGTGGGGATTTCGTCTCCTGCTTACCTGATTGGTATGCTTGCAATACTTGCTTTTGCAGTGTATCTGCCAATTTTCCCTATAGGCGGTTATGTGAATTTTTCGGATGATCCTTTAGGTTGGCTGCAGCATTTGCTACTTCCGTGGATTGTTTTGGCACTTCTTAACGCTGCTTATTATACGCGACTTACTCGTGCTCATATGCTTGACGAGTTGCAACAGGATTATATGCGCACTGCCTTGGCTAAGGGTATGCCGCGAACGAAAGTTATAACTCGTCACGCTCTGCCTAACGTAATGCTTCCTGTGCTAACAATGTTTGGCTTGGATCTAGGCGGTTTGCTTGGCGGTGCTGTGATTACTGAGAGAGTTTTCTCTATGCAAGGTTTGGGTTCGCTACTTCTTGATTCTGTTAAAAATCTTGATTTGCAAGTGCTGGTTGGTGTGACGCTTTTTGCGGCTGCGCTTGTGATTGTTGCGAATCTTATTGTTGACATCTGTTATCGTTTCATCGATCCTCGTGCCGCAGTCTGTTAGTGCCTTTCGAGTGAAATTGTTAGTGGGCGAGGACTAAGCGCTTGCGTTTGCTTGATGCTGCTCGTGTCAGCTCGCTCACTTTTTCTCAAGTTCAAAAATGTTAAATAGCTTATGCGCGAGTTTTAAAGAATTAAATTTTAAATAGAAAAGATTAAAGAAATAAGGGGATTATTATGTTCATTTTCAAAAATAATACGGCTTCAAAGAAAATTCTTGCTTCAACAGCAGCTTTTTCACTACTTACAATTTCACTACTTTCGCTTTCAGCTTGCACAAATTACAACTCTGGGAAAACCAGTATTACGAACACTTCCGTGCTAAATTCTAATCCTAAAAAAGGCGGAACTTTTACAATATTTACGTCAAATACGAATATGAATTTCGATCCAGCGCGCAGTCAGGGTTTGCCAATTACGTCAAATAATTTCATCTTCCGCGCACTTACTACGTGGAAAGTAAGTCCGGATTCAAGCGAGCAAACGCGCGTAGTTCCAGATTTGGCAACGGATACTGGCACAACAAGTGACGGCGGAAAAACTTGGAAATACACTCTTAAAAAGGGTGTTAAGTATGAAGATGGAACCGAAATCACTTCGCACGATATTAAATTTGGTATTGAGCGCTCGTTTGCAGATTCGTTAAGCGGTGGTTTTGGATATCACAAAACTCTTCTTGTTGGAGCTGAAAACTATAGAGGACCATTCGACGGAAAGTCGCTTGATTCGATTGAAACTCCAGATAATCAAACGATTATTTTCCATTTGAAAGCACCTTTTGCAGATTGGCCGTGGGTGACATCTTTGGCTGCATTTGTGCCAGTTCCAACTAGTTCAGGCGATGCTCAGACATATAGTAAAAGGCCGAAATCTTCAGGACCATACAGGATTGTGCAGAACGAAGTTGGAAAGCAAGTTGTAATGCAACGCAATAAGTATTGGGATTCCAAGCTTGACAGTACTCGCACAGCTTCTGCAGATGAAATTGTGTGGAAACTTGGTTCAGACACTACTGTTTCAGCTCAGTCTATGATTCAAGGAAATACGGATACAAAAGCCGCATTTTTGGCTGATTTTGTGCCGCCTGCTCAGCTTGCACAAGCTCAAGCGCATCCTCAATCTCGCAAGTTGCTAACTACTAGTAGTGATGGTGCTCTTGAATATTTGGCTATGAATACGCGCAGAATAACGGATATCAATGTTCGAAAAGCGATTCAGTATGCTGTTGATAAGCAGTCGTATCGAACTGCGAAGGGCGGCGAAATTGCTGGAGGTTTTGCTACTACGCTTATTACGCCTGGTATTTCTGGTCGAAAGCAGTTTAATTTGTATTCTGAAGATCCTCGAGGGAACGTTGAGAAAGCTAAACAACTGTTGAAAAAATCAGGTAAAACCGATATTAAGTTGATTCTGATTGCTCGTCCGGATCAAACGCAAGTGGCATCTTCTGTGCAATCAAGTTTAAAGCGAGCTGGTATTAAAGTGACGATTAAAACTGTTGACGCAGTAAACTTTACGGATGCAATTACGTCAAATTCCGGAGATTACGATTTGGCTTTGGCTTCGTGGCAGCCTGATTTTCCTTCTGCTTTTGCGAATTTGGGACCGCTTTTTGATTCTTCGCAAATTGGCGGCGGTAACTGGAATATTTCTCGTTATTCGAATCCTAAAGTAGATGCTTTAATTCGCGAAGCTGTGCAAACTGTTGACGAGAATTCGGCTCATAAACTGTGGCAAAAGGCGGATCACGCTATTATGGAAGATTCTCCTGTTGTTCCGCTTATTTACTCGCATAATACGTTTATTCATGGAAGCGGTGTTGAGAATTTCTACATCGGAAGTTTTCCTGCTTACCCTAATTATGCAGCTGTGTCTTTGAATAGGTGATTGAAGATGACGAATTTGGATGCGCAAGCTTTGGATAATAAAGATTTGGATGCGCGTAAAAGAATTGTTATAAGCGTTGAAGATTTGTCAGTTTCGATTGACGGTAGGCAAATTACACGCAATGTTTCTATGCGATTGCGTGATGGAATGGTTTCTGCGTTAGTAGGCGAGTCCGGTTCTGGAAAGTCACTTACTGCGTTGGCTCTTATGGGATTGCTCGATAATAATGCGCGTGTTGAAGGGAATGCGGCGCTTCTTAACGCTTCAGATGCTAACGAATCTTTTATAAATTTGCTTAGCGAAGATGTCTCTTATGAGCATATTCGCGGTGGCATGATTGGCATGATTTTTCAGGAGCCGTCCAGTGCGTTTAATCCTGTGAAAACAATTGGCAAGCAAATAGAAGAAGCGCTAATATATCATCCTGAAAAAGCAGGAAAGCTTAGCCAAAGAGAGCGTAAGAAGCGTGTGATTTCGCAGCTTCTCGAGGTTGAGTTGAGTGATGCTGAGCGCGTGTATCGTTCTTATCCGCATGAGCTTTCTGGCGGCCAACTCCAGCGTGCGATGATTGCTATGGCTTTAATAAATCGTCCACAAGTTTTGATTGCAGACGAGCCTACAACAGCACTCGACATCACCACGCAACGAGATATTTTACGTCTTATACGTAATTTGTCGGAGAAATTACAGCTTGCTGTATTAATTATTACGCACGATATGAGTGTTGTGCGCGCGCTCGCAGATGAAATGTATGTAATGCAAGGCGGGAATATTGTGGAATCTGGCGAAGTTCAGCATATTTTTGCGAATCCTAAGCACGAATATACGCGCACTTTGCTAGATTCTGTTCCTAAATTTGATATGCAATATGCTTCAAGTGGTGATTCTTATGAAAGTATAGAAGAAGTAGCAAAAGCAATTGCTAAGAATATTGCTAAGAATATTTCTGAATCTCCAGGATCTGAATCTCCAGTAGTTGAAGTTCAAGGCGTAAGTGTGAAGTATTCGCATGCTCGTTTTAGCAAAAATTCAAATAAGCTTGCTCTCGCTAATGCAAACTTGCGCATTAACTCTGGCTCTACACTAGCTTTAGTCGGGGAGTCTGGAGCTGGGAAAACCACTATTGCAAAGCTTATTTCTGGGCAAATCAAACCAAATTCAGGATTAGTGCTACTTAATGGAGAAAACTTAAACAGATTAAACAATAAAGCTCGCCGCCAAGCATTATCGCGAATTGGATACGTTTTTCAAGATTCAGGTTCCGCACTAAATCCGCGTAAAACCATTGGCTGGAGTATTGCAGAACCATTACTTTTACACACGAATCTTGATGCCAATGAGCGTTTAGAGCGCGTTGAAGAAATGCTTAATCAAGTACAACTGCCAGTTGAATTCGCAAGCCGTTTTCCTCACGAGCTTTCCGGAGGTCAAAGACAGCGCGTAGGTATTGCGCGAGCGTTGATTTTGCAGCCTTCTCTGCTTATTGTGGATGAGCCAACTTCTGCGCTTGACGTAACAGTGCAACGTTGTGTACTTAACTTATTGCATGATTTGCAACAAAAATACCGTTACGCATGCTTGTTTATTACTCATGATGTTGGCGTTGTGCAAGAAGTTGCTAGCGAAGTTGCCATAATTAGAAATGGCAGCGTTCAATATATTTCGTAGTATGTTTTCCTAGTATGTTGACACTCGCCATTACGATAGTAAGCGTTTTTAGGAGGTAGTTTATGGCATCGTCGGCAGCAATTGGCGTTTTTGATTCTGGGCTTGGAGGCATTTCCGTAGCTCGTCAGTTGCATGCTGCTCTGCCGCATGAGCGAATTATTTATTTCGGCGACTCTGCAAACGCGCCATACGGCATTAAAACGCCTGAAGAAGTTAAAAAGTTAAGCTTTGCAATCGTCGAGCATTTTGTTCGTTTAAATGTAAAAGCTGTTGTAATTGCTTGTAATACTGCCACTTCCGCAGCTGTGAACGATTTGCGCGCGCATTACAATATACCTACCATAGGTATGGAGCCGGCGCTTAAATTAGCTTGTGATTTAGGTAAAGGTGAGCCTCAGCGCGTAATCGTAGCTGCAACTCCGCTTACTCTTCGCGAGCGCAAGTTTGCGGATTTGCTGCAACGTTTTTCGCAAAATAACACGATTTTTTCGCAGCCTTGTCCTGATTTAGTGCGTATTGTTGAGCGTGGGGAGCTTAGTAATCGTGATGTAGTTTTTGCTGCTCTTCACAAGTATTTCGACGAGTATGATTTAGACAGTATCGATTCGGTTGTGCTGGGCTGCACTCATTTTGTGTTTTATAGGGATTATTTCCGCGAGTTTTTGCCTGCGCGCACGAATATTGTTGACGGCAACGAAGGAACTATTAATCATTTGCGCAAAATATTGGAACTTAATAATGAGCTTGCAAGCGATTCTCAAGAAGGCAGCATAACTCTTACTAATTCGGATACAAGCTTGCGCATGCAGCAACTTGCGAAGAGCTTGTGCTGAAAGACTTGCGTTAAGATTTTGCGTTAAAAATCGCTCTTATTCAGCCAAAAAATACTTTAGAATATTGGCACAAAATCAAAGTAAGCAATGCCGCAATCCAAAGCACGTCTATGAGCAAGTCGTATCGCAAACGGTAATAGCTTTCAACCAAGCTAAAACGCTTAACAAGCAACTTTTGCGAACTTACGCTTGCGTGAGTCAAAGATATAAATTGCATTGTTGTGGAGAACATAAGCACAATGCACCACGGGCACAACGCGTGAATTACGAACATAGATTGCGAAAACAGCCAGTAAGCATAGACAAGAGCGCATAACCCACCAAGCCAAGTGCAGATTGCGAACCATCGCGGCACGCGTACGCGAATCATTCCAATAACTGCGAGCGTTACGAATACGCTTTCTGCAGCAATTCCAAAGAATGCGTTTGGGAAGCTTAATTCGCCAAATTTCACAATTTCTGCCTGCCAAGTTTGTGCAACTCTAGAGCAGGACACAACGCTGTTAAAATCGCAGCTGAGCAGTTTTTTAGGTGCGCGCGCTAAAGCAAGGGTTTCAGCAGAAAGTATAAGCGAAGTTACGAGTGCTACTGCAGAGAAAAATAGCATAATGCCATACGTCCATGCTGCAGAGTGCCTCCATCCGCTAAGTGTTGTTTCATAGTTTTCTTTAGCGACGTCAGTTTGCTCCATTGCTGCTCCTAAAAGTTACTAATTGCGAATGATGTGAATAATAATAAATAATAGCAAATAATTATGTGTGCATATTCATTTCTCGTTACATGGCACAGTTTACGATGATTATATGACCGCAATAAGCAACAACCAACGTGACGCATCAAATCATGCTAGCGATAGCAACTCCAGCATGATGAGTTTTGCGCGCGAACGCTGGGATTTGCACTGTCATACTGTTTATTCAGACGGTACTGCAACTCCAGAAGATTTAATTACGCAAGCTAAAATCGTTGGTTTGCAAGGTGTTGCTATTACTGATCACGACACAACTGCAGGATGGCATGATTTTCAAGAGGCTGCTAAAGCTTCGAATATGCCAGTATTATTTGGTTCGGAGATTACTGCGCAAGACTCAGGCGTGTTTGTGCACATGCTCGCATACCAGTACAATCCGAAAAATAGCATGATTGTGAGCATGTTTGAGCTTACTAGGAAGCGTCGTTTTGATCGCACAAAGCGTATGGTTGAATGTATGTCGCGCGATTTTCCAATTACTTGGAATGACGTTTTGGCTCAAGCGAAGCTCGGTGACTTAACTACGATCGGGCGGCCGCATATCGCTGATGCTTTAGTAAAAGCTGGCGTGTATAAAACGCGTTCTGAAGCTTTTGCTGGGCCTATTTCTCCGTGCAGCCCGTACTATATACCAACTCCTTCTCCAAATGTTCGTGAAGTTATTGAGGCTGTTAAAGATGCTGGAGGGGTTGTTGTTATTGCGCATCCTGCCGACCCTACGCGTAACCGCGTGCTTCTTTCGGATAATCAAATTATATCGTTTGCTAAAGCTGGTCTTGACGGTTTAGAAGTGTATCATCGCGGAAATTCTAAAGCACAGCGTGAAAGACTGCTTTCTTTAGCGAGTAAGTGCGATTTGCTTGTGACGGGCGGCTCGGATTGGCATGGCTACGGTAAGCCAAATCGTTTGGGCGAAGAAACAACAAGCCGCGAAGTAGTATCGGAAATACTCTTGCGCGGCTATAAGCTCTAAATTCCTTATTTACTATTTGTTTAATGTGGCACGAGTTTTGGGGGATTTCTTTCCTCGCGCGTCCCGTCCTTCGTGCGCTCTGGCTGCTAAAAGTGCTTATTGTGTTCGCCTTTCTTTAAAGAATGTAGCTTCTCAGTCCTCTTTTAGCGCTCGTAAAGAAATCCCCCAAACTCTGCGTGTTTAATCGTTAATAACCGTGTCTATCGCAGAGATTTTTCGATTTTTCTTCTTCGCTTGGCGAATCAGCAGCCTGAGGCTCTGACGTTCGCCGCGCTCAGTGCGAAAAATCTCAAATCTCTACCCACGCGAACATTCCATGCAACTAGAGCCGCGCAATAGGCTATGTTGTGTGCGTTGTAGGTACATCCAGAGTAGCGTATGCGGTAGCACAGATGCTAGTGCTCACTAAGCAATAAGTAATTAGCTTCTGCAGAGCAATACTGCAAAGCTTCAGAAGGTTTGGCTAGAGTTCGTTATTTTAGTTGAGTGCTCCGAAACCTACTGAATGCTTTGGTGTATCGCCGATGAGCGCGTAAGACAGCGACGAAGCTGAGACCATAATAGTGCGCCCATTTACGTCCGTAAACTCAAGCATATCCTTGGAATCGTTAATCACTTTGCGCACTTCTTCTGCACTTTGGTTGGTTTCAAAATCGATGGAATCAGAAACGTTTTTTACTCCTAAAACAACTCGCATACATGCTCCTTTTGCTTTTTACGCTATTTATCGTTTTAATTAGTATTTAGTATTTTATTTATCTTAGTCTAAGTCTGCTTGTGCGTCGCGCATTGCTCGTTCTTCACGCTCTAGCAGAGGGATGATTACGGTTTCTGGTTTATCGTCATTTTTTTGCGTATTTCTTTCTGTATCTTCAGAAAGTTTTGAGTCCGAAGAAGTCTCGTTTGCGCTATCAACCTTACTGTCACGCTCAACTATAACTTCATCCTTAACCTCAGAATCATTGTTGTTCTTGGCGTCCTTAGCTTCCTCATTGCTACCAGCGTTACTAACGTTTTCATGCTCAGCACTAGCATTGCTATCGGCAGATTTACTCATTGCAGTTTGCACAATAGTTTCTGCGGTTTCGTGTACTGTTTGAGTTTTTACATGAGTAATTACTTGAGTTGCTGTGTCGTCAGCGAGTTGTGCTGCTTTTTCAGCCTCCTCAGCGTTAGCTGCGTGTGTGCCAGCATATTGAACTTTGCGCTCATGAGTATCGTCGCTTATAGTTTTGTTGCTATCGTAAGTCTCGTCTTGAGTGTTATTTAACTCAGTATTTCTTTCTGAAGTAATGTCTCGCTCATGAGTTTCGTCGCTATTTCCAGTGTTTAGTTGGTTTTCAGTAGAATTATTCTTAGAAATTTGGCGACTTTGCGTATTGTCATTTTCAAGAAGCGTTCCAACTGTAATAGTCGAGACGGGATTTCCTGCAGCACGACCAGTTTTAGCAGTTTGTGCATTGCTAATACGACTAAGCTCGTGCGCTAAACGCTCAACTTGAGCCTTAAAACGCATAATACTGGTGTTATCTGCACGTTGCAAAGCTTGAACAAAATCGCCAACTTGTTCCATTTGCAGCCACAAGTTTGCGCGAAGCATAATCAAACTATCTAAACGAGAACCCATAATTCTACCGTATGCAGAAAGCACTGCGTTTCGGCGCTGCTCGTTAAGTTTTGCAAAAATCCAAGCCAAATCGCGCGCAGGATCGTTAATTTGCATTCTTTGCCAATTTGTTACAGCAGTAATTGTTGAGCCAGCAAACAAAATGTCGCCATCCATAAAACCGCCGTGTACTGGGCAAGTTTCAAATGACCACAATCCTTCAGTTTCCAACACTCTTGACCAACTGTCAGTAATTTCGGTTGGAATATGACCGGCTTGACGAAGTCTTTTAATCCAACCGGTTAACTGTGCGCGAATTTGACCAGTAGTAAAAGCAGAGTATTTTCCGCGCGTTACGAAAGTAGGGCGCAGGCGATGAATAGCGCCGATTGCAGTTCCAACATTTGCGCAATCGTCAGTAGTAAGAAGACGCAAGTCGCGAGCGCTACCTTCAAGATGTTCGCAAATAAGCACAGTGTCTTCATCGTTGTTGTTGGCAATAATGCTTGACATTCGTATAGATTGCTGTTGTGTAGATTGCTGTTGTGTAGATTGCTGTTGTGTGTATTGCTGAGTGCCAACAACTGTAGAATTTTCATCGGTTACATTATTTGCAACATTTCCAGCGTTATTATTAGCATCTTCGCGTTTTCCTGGCATAAACGTGAGCATAGTGTCGTAAGCGAATCCCAAAGCTGCCAAATCTTTACTGTGCTCAAGAGTCCATGCTGCACGAGCCCGGTCATGCAAACGCTTGCGACCTTTACTATCCGCACTGATAAAAACGTCGTAAAGCTTACCGGAAATATCTTGCACAACGGCGTGAGAAATTCCAGCCGCGGTATCAGTGGCATTAACTTGCTCACTTTGGCGCGTTCCTGCAAACTGTACTTCGGGCATGGCTGCAGATGCCAGTGCTGCCAACTTGAATCTACTGAGTTGTGTCACACTCCCACAGTAATACAAAGCACCGAAATTTTGCCAATTTTTTGTAAGTTATACACATATTTTTATTCTTGTTGCGTAAGTGTTGTTATTGCTGCAACAATAGAATTATGAATTCTTCACCAGAACCTTCGCAAGTGACTTCTAAAACTTCTCAAGTGACTTCTCCAGAAGCACTTTTAGACGGGTTGGATAATTCGCAACGCGAAGCTGCTACCGCACTAGAAGGGCCAGTGCGCATTATAGCTTGTGCAGGAGCTGGTAAAACGCGCACTATTACGCGCAGAATTGCGTATGCTTGCGCTACTGGTAAGTGGGATCCTGAAAGAGTTTTGGCAGTTACTTTTTCTGTAAAAGCAGCTGCGGAAATGAGATCGCGTATTGAGGCTCTTGGTGTAAGTAATGTTGGATGCGTCTCAACATTTCATTCTGCGGCTTTGCAACACATTCGCAGCGTGTGGAACGACGTCTGTTCAGCACAATTTCCATCAATTATGAATGATTCTCAGCAAATCATAGCTTCTGCGCTTAAGCGTTATCCGGATTTTGCGGATATGACTTTGTTGCAAACTCGCGATATTTTGGCAGAAATTAATTGGGCGAAAGTTTCGCTTATTGCGCCTGACGATTACTTGCGTGTGTGCGCTTCTACGCACCGTTTGCCTCCTGCAGGTTTAGAGCCGCAGCAATTTGTCGATATATATGAAGCTTACGAAACCGAAAAAAATGCGCATAATTGCATCGATTTTAACGATATTCTTCTACTTTGCTGCCATATTTTACGAAATTTTCCGGAAGCTGCAAACCGTATTAAGCAATCAATCGGATGGATCACAGTTGACGAATATCAGGATGTGTCTCCTTTACAGCACGAATTGTTGCGATTATGGATGGGGCAGAACCGCGATATTTGCGTAGTGGGCGATCCTGCGCAAACAATCTACTCGTTTGCAGGTGCGAATAGTTACTATTTGCTTTCATTTCCGCAAGAATTTGCTCCTCTTGGAGCAGATATTAGTTTGAATACCGACTACCGCTCCACAGAACGCATAGTAGGTCTTGCTAATAGAGTGCTTGCGGCTTCTGCGCATAAAAAGGATTACGTAAAAGTTAAGGCGGCAACAAAAGGCGGCGTTCGTGTTAGCCAGCAAGTTTTTGCAACCGATGTTGAAGAAGCTTTGGGTGTAGTTGAGCAAATTGCAAAACTTGTAAAAAGCGGCGTTGCGCATCTTGGGGAGTGCGCAATACTAACGAGAACCAATGCTCAACAGCAAGTAGTTTGTAAAGCGTTAAAAGCAGCAAAACTTCCGTATCGCGTGAGAAAAGACGTGGGGTGGCAGCGAAATGTTTTAGAGGATGCGCAAAGCTACGGTTCTCAAGGTATTTCTGACATTTTTGCATCTTCTAATATTTCAACTGTTACTGTTTCAACTATTCATGCTGTTAAAGGTTTAGAGTTTGCGCATGTTTACGTAATTGGCTGCTCTGAAGGGCTTATTCCTTTTGGCTCTACGACTGATGACAGTGCTTTGGAAGAAGAGCGCAGACTTATGTACGTTGCAATAACTCGCGCAGAAAAGACTTTGCATCTTTCTTACGCTTCTAGAAAAGACAGTGGAACTGGCATGAATCGCGTGCCTAGCCGCTTTCTGGCTTAATCTCGCGGCATAAATTTTACGCTCGTGTAAAGTTTTGGTCGTTTTTGGTTGAGACCGACCTTTTCTTTACACAGTTGCACAGTTTATGCCGTTTTGAGCGTTGATGTCGATTATTCAGCTGGATTGTTATTGAATCAGGAGTTTTACAAGAGTTTTATTCGCCGTCAGCATCAGTTTCGTCGGAATTGCCGGATTCGTTGCCAGCTTCGTTACCGGATTCGTCGTCAGTTTCGTTACCGGTTTCGCTGTTTTGCTTCTTTTGGCGTGCATCCTCTTCCAAAAGCTTGCTAAGTTCAGCATCCCAATCATTTGTGCCTAAATCGTCTTCTGTTAATTTTTCAAAAGATTTTTCGATAGGCGCATTTTCGATAGCGTTATCAGTATTTTTGTTACTTTCGTAACTGTCTGCACTTTCGTGACTTTCGCTAGTTTTTTCAGTTGCTTCATTAGTTTGATTAGACTGAGTTTCTATTGCATTTTTTGCAGCAGTTTTCGTTGCATCCTCCGCATCGATTTCTTTCGTAACTTCGTCACCTGCGTTACCAGCTTTACCTTCATTACTAGCGTCTTTCGTAACTTCGCTAGCTTCCGGCAAAGTTGGCAACAAATCTGGATGACTCCACAAGCTATCTCGCTCTTCAATACCGCGCTCGCGAGTCAACTTTTCCCACAATTGCGATGCCTCGCGCATACGGCGAGGGCGCAAATGCAAACCAAGTAACGATTCAAACGTCACTTCTGCAGGTCCTCCTGCAGCTCGCTCGCGACGCATCATCTCTCGCAACTGCTCAATGTGCACAATATGAGCCATTCCAGACTGCCATGTAACGCAATCAACCCAACCTTCAACAAGTGCAAGCAAAGTTTCCAAACTGTGCAAAGCTTGACGCTGCTCCTCAGAATCATTGCTGCCAATATTTTGCAAATTAACAGCTCCTGAAATTGCTTCCGGATTCATTGTTTCCACGTCGCGAAGCTGTTCTTCCATAGCCTCTAAATCAATACTTATTCCGTTTGCGTACTTAATAATCAGTGCTTCAAATCGTGGCATAAGCCATGGCACGGATGCAAATAATCTTGCGTGTGCAGCTTCTCGCAAAGCCAAATAATTCATGACTTCTGTAATATCCAACTCCCACACTTTTGCATACTCAATGCAGTTGTATGGAATTAATCCGCCTGCAGGATTTTGCAACAGCGCAAGACCTTGATCAAAACTGCCGTGTACTTCGTGTGAAAGTGCTCCAGCTGCTTGACCCAGTTGCATAGCAAACGAAGTGTTTCCAAGCAGTTTCATGAGTTGCGCTGGATTATTCATTCCTTCAGGCAACGGAATCGGCACAACTCCTGCAAATAATCCTTTTACTTCAGCATCATCCACATCTCGGAATCGCTCTTCAATAACAGAAGTGAGTGCTTCATTTACTGATTTTGCAACAGGATTAGCGAATTTAACCCAAGCTTCAAGCGTTTTTTCTACCCAATCAGCTCTAGACAATACTTCTGGCGTTCCAGGAGCAGGATTGAAATTGCACGTTATATCTAGCCACAAGTTCGCTTGGCTTAAAGCTCTTCGTGTGGCATCTGCTACGTCTGCATTTACATTTCCTTGATCGCCATTAGCGTGCTGTAAAGCAATAGATTGCGCTAACTTGCGATTAATTGGCCCTTCTTCAAGTGTTGCTTCCATTTCGTATGGATTATTAAGACCGCCTGCACTAAAAGCTTGCATCATTCCGCGAACTTCGTCTGGTTTAGGAAGCTTATCAGGATTCTGATTTAAGAGTTGTTCGCGTAGCTCAAACGGAAGCTGATCAAGTTGTTTCCATGCTTCTTCTCCCTGTATTGGCCCAAAGCATTCAATGAGCCATTGGTGAATTGCATCGTCATTCATGAGCGTATCCTTCTCGTGCCACGTGTTGCATAATTTACAGTTTTTATTTTTATACGTTTCGTATCTGCACGTATTTGTACGTATTTTATAAGTATTTATACGTATTTTACACGTCTTTATATGCGAGTTTAGCGCATCTTCTTAATAAAAATATTTTTTAATACAAATATTCTACTCGATAATATGGTTTTATGTGCTATAACTTGCGTGCAAATATATTTTAAAGCAAAACTATATAGGGCTTGTGTCATGATACAAGCATGTTTCGCTTTTCTACAGGTGCTAGTGTATTCCGTGCGTGTTTTAGATCCTTGCGCTCGCTGTCTCATGCTTTAGTTTTGTACATTACTTCGCATTCTTTGCGATATTTTGCAGGATTCTTTACAGTAATTGTTGCGATTTTTGCGTTGTCGCTTCCAAGTGCATACGTCGTAGAAGAGCCTGGTCCAACGCAGGATGTTTTAGGATCCCTATCAAATACTCCTGTGATTGATATGTCTGGTTCTCGAGTAAAAGAAAATCATGATACTGGTAAATTATTGTTGATTACTGTCAATGTTTCTGGTGTTCCTGGATATGAGGTTTCAACATTTTATTCATTGATTTCGTGGATGGATCCTCATAAAAGTTTGTTGCCTCGTGAAGCTATTGTGCCAGTAGGGCAGAGTGCTGACGAGTATGAGAAGGAATCCACAAACGAGATGAATGATTCGCAAAGCCTTGCTCAAAATGTTGCGTTACAGTACGCGTCTAAGCATCTTGGAATTAAAAAAGAAGATGTAAAAGTTCGTTTACATATTGAAGATATTGGTGGACCGTCTGCCGGAATGATGTACACTCTAGGAATTCTTGACAAGCTTACTCCTGAACAAGAAACTGGTGGTAAGACGATAGCCGGAACTGGAACTATTGAAAAATCGCAAAAAATTGGTGCAATTGGTGGTATTCGGTTAAAGATGATTGCAGCTAAAAGAGATGGGGCTACTTGGTTCTTAGCGCCTTACGATAATTGCAATGAAGTTGTTGGGCATGTGCCACAAGGTTTGCGCGTTGTAAGTGTAAAAACATTGGATGATGCTTACAAAGCGTTAAAAGCTATTGGTTCTGGTCGTGGTGCAAATAAATTGCCAAGCTGCAATGTGAAATAAAACAATAAACCAAATAAAGCAGAAACCAAATAAAGAGCAGAAAGTGGGCGATGAGGGACTCGAACCCCCGACATCCACCGTGTAAAGGTGGCGCTCTAGCCAGCTGAGCTAATCGCCCGTTTGCAACAAATTAAAAACATACATGATGGTGTGTACGAATGCAACGTGTGGCGCGCGTCGTAACAATCGCGTACAGTATACTGAATAAGAACATGTGCTCAGGAGGTCGATATTCGATGGCTCAGAAACCTGATACCGCTCGTAATGCTTCAGCAATGGAGCGTGTGGGTAAGCGTAAGTTAGGATATAACGTCGCACAGGTGAATGCTTTTCTAGAGCGTGCTCACACTTTGTACGAAAGCGATGAAGCTCGACTTACGCAGAAAGATATTCAAGAGGTTTCTTTTGACTTGGAGCGTAATGGTTACATTATTGGTCAAGTTGATGCTGCGTTATCGCGTTTGGAACGTGCGGTAGTAGATAAGTGCACTGAGCAAGAATTGGCGCAATGCGGACGAGTTGCATGGAAAGCTCGTGTAGAAGCGCTTTATCGTAAACTTTTGCAACATGCTCAAAGAGATTATCGCGATCGTTTTGATCGTGGTTCTTCGCATCACCCGTCTTATGCGCGTAAACAAGTGGATATTATGGTCGATCAAGCATTAGATAAGATTGCTCTTATGCTTGGTCATGAGCTTGAGTGGGAAACGGACAAAGAAACATTACAAGATATTGATTCTGCTTATGTTTCTAATGTGATTTTTACGCAAAAAAACGGTAAGCACGGTTATGATGAGCGTCAAGTTGATTATTATTTAAACGCTTGTGTGCGTTTGCTTAGCAGCTTGGAATCTTTTGAGCGTGTAGAACAGTATGTTGATGCGGATAATAGTAGTTCCTCATACTCTCGAGCAGCATCTGAATCTTATTCTGCTCCTGCTTCTGTTCCTGCTTCTGTTCCTCCTTCTGTTATTCCTGTAACTAAAGCTGAAGAGCCTGCTAAATCTTCAGAATCTACGGAATCTTATAACCATTCTGAAGAGCCTGTTCCATCATTTGCTCTTTCAATAAAGCCTGCATCTGATTTCAGTGCTGCTTCTGCAGCTTCTTCCGCTTCTGCCACTGCACCTTCTGCTTCTTCAATATTCAAACCTGTTGAGGATGCTGTGGATGATGAAGACACTGCGGATAGATTGTCTAAGATTGCACCTCGCTCAATACCTAGCGTGCCAAATCATGATAAACAAAGCATTTTTGCTCCTGTAGATTATGCTAATCAAGATTCTAATGATTCGTTTGAAGCGTTAAATAAGTCTGAGCGCGCAATATTTACACCTCATGCTGCTGCAAGTAAGCCTTCTAATGTTCTTAACGATACTGATAGCAATGACGAGCTTTTGCAAAGCGCTACAGTAATGCGAAACTCTTCTGAATCTTCTGTGCTACCTCCTTCTTTCACTCCTGCAGCTCGTAATCGCAATAATTCATCTGCGCCTAAGCCTGTTGCGGCTCCTGCTCCTGATGAATCAATTCCATCATTTGCTCCTCAAGATTCTGCACAGCATTCCTCGCAGCATTCTTCGCTTAATATTCCGGAGTTGCATGTTTCTAATTTGCAGCCGAGTAAGCCATTGAGTTTAGATATTCCAGATTTGTCATTCCCAATTATTGGTCATATTGATGAATCTACTAATTTCGGTAGCTCTTCTCAAGGCGACGATGATTCGGAAAATAACGATCGTAATTAATCTAACTATTAAAAAGATATAGTTTGATTTATGCCATTGTATCGCGATGAAGCTGTTGTGCTTCGTACTTTTCCTTTAGGTGAAGCGGATAGGATTGTTGTGCTTCTTACTAAGCGGCATGGCAAAGTTCGTGCTGTTGCAAAGGGAGTTCGTAGGCTTAAATCACGTTTTGGTGGTCGTCTTGAGCCGCTTATGCGTGTTGATTTGCTTCTTGCACAAGGTAAATCTTTGGATGTAGTCTCGCAGGCTGTTTCTATTGCTGCTTATGCTGGTGAAATTTGTGCAGATTATACGTCCTATGAGTATGCAAACGTCATGCTTGAAGTTGTGGATTTGCTTGTTTCTAACGAATATACAGATGAATACAGGCGTGAATATCAAGATACGCTAGGGCAGTATCGTCTACTTACTGCGGCTTTACTTTCATTGTCCAAGCATAAGCATTCTCCTGATGCTATTGGCGTGTCGTATATATTGCGAGCATTGTCATTAGCTGGGTGGTCTCCGCGACTACAAGCTTGTGTTGTATGTGGGAAAAATGAAGATTTATGCTATTTTTCGCCTTGCGCAGGTGGAATGATGTGTGCAAGTGATCACACTCCGGATTCAATAGTTTGTGCTAATTCGACGCGTTTGCAATTGTGTGCTCTTGCGCAAGGAAACTGGTCTGTTCTTGACGGAGTGTCGGTTGATTCTTCTACTATGCGATGCGTTCAGCAATGGGCTGAATATTATCTTGAGCGACCTATTCGTTCGATGGGGTTGTTACATTCGTAAGTATGGCTTTTGAAAACGTGGATTATAAGTCGCTCGATATTCCAGCGGCTCCTTTTAGTGACCCTTCTCACATACCAGATTTTCCTAAGGGCAAAGTGCCTCGTCATGTCGGTGTGATTATGGACGGAAACGGACGCTGGGCAAAAGAGCGCGGAATGATTCGAACCGAAGGTCACAAAGCTGCAGAACCGGTAGTTTTTGACGTTATTGCAGGAGCTATAGAAGCAGGAGTTCGTTACTTAAGCTTGTACACTTTTTCTACCGAAAATTGGAAGCGATCTCCACAAGAAGTGCGCTTTTTAATGGGATTTTCTAGGGATATTATTCACCGCAGAGTTGCGCAAATGAACGAGTGGGGAGTGCGCGTTCGTTGGGCAGGAAGGCGCCCTAGATTGTGGAAGTCTGTTATTGACGAGTTGGAAAAAGCGCAAGAAATCACCAAAAATAATAAAACTATTGACGTTGTTTTTTGCATAAATTACGGCGGTCGTGCAGAAATTGCGGATGCTTGCGCGCAAATCGCGAAAGAAATTCAAAATGGCAAAATTAAAGGCGATCGTGTAAGTGAAAAAATGATTGCTGAGCACTTGTATAATCCGGATATTCCAGATTGCGATTTGGTGATTCGCACTTCCGGCGAGCAGCGCACTAGCAACTTTTTGCCTTGGCAAGCATCCTACGCGGAACTTGATTTTGTGCCGGAACTATTCCCGGATTACGGCCGCGAAGTGCTGTGGAGGTCGATTGACCGCTATGCGCATCGCGACCGCAGGTTTGGTGGCGTAAAAAACGCCTAGTATCTCACTAAGATTTGTTACTTTTCGCTAGTGAGCCAAGCGCAAGCTGCCACAACTGCAGCTTCTAATCCGCGATTAAGAGTGGGCTGCAAATCTGGGGCGAATGCCGGATTGTGATTTCCAGGAGCATTCTGCATATCCGCAAAACCACCTAAGCCCCAGTAAGCGTAAGGAGTTTTAAAAGCGTTCGCGACTATAGAAAAATCTTCCGAAGCAGAAGCGCGCGAAATATCTACAGAATCTTCTCCAAAGTATTCATCAAAAGCTTTACGCACGCGCAAAGATGCATTCTGATCATTATTTGTAAGCGGATAGCAATCATAATACGTAAACTCTGGTTCTTTAGGACATCTTGCAAGCTCGCACTCTCCACGCACAATTCGTTCAATAGCATTGTGCACAAATTTTTGAGTATCTTCGCTATAAGTTCTTGTGTTAATTAAAAGCTCGGCATCATCAGGAATAATATTCGACTTACTTCCTGCATTAAGCGCGCCAACTGTAACAATTGCGTAATCTTTAGCTGCAAGTTCGCGAGAAACAATCGTCTGCAATTTAAGCACAATTGACGAAGCAACAACCACCGGGTCAACGCTCAACTCAGGCATAGAACCATGCGAACCTTTACCAAAAATGTGCACGCGAATCGAAGCTGCAGTAGTTAAGAACGCGCCCGAACGAATACCGACTGTTCCTGCAGGAATAGTGCCCAACACATGCTGACCAAGGTAAACGTCAGGCTTTGCAATCATGCTCATAATGCCATTTTTCACCAAGTCTTTTGCGCCTTGAGCTGTTTCTTCTCCAGGCTGAAAAACGCCAATATACGTTCCTTTCCAAGCATCTTTATGCTCATTAAAAGCCTTCAAGGCACCAAGTAGGCTGGAAATATGAAAATCGTGACCGCAAGCGTGTGAAACTCCAACCGTTTTGCCATTTTCGTCTTGCGCACTAACTGTTGAAGTGTAATCTTTTCCTGAATTTTCTTTAATTGGAAGCGCATCGATATCCGCTCTCATAGCAACAACAGGACCTTCGCCGTTTTTAATCTCTGCCACAACGCCTATTTTTCCAACTCGCTTTGTTTCAATCCCAGCTTCGCTAAGAATATCAATAATTGTTTGAGCTGTATGATCTTCTTTCATTGACAGTTCAGGATGTTGATGAAAGTATTTGTATTGTTTTTCTCGTTCTCTTTGGGTTTCATCTAAATCGGATAATATTTTCTGAACTGCCGTAAGTTGCAGCATAAATTCCTGCTTTCTTTTGTTTTATTATAACTTTTTTGAGTTTTGAGATTATTTGATTTTAGTTTTATTCTTCTTTATTTCGTTTGTCGAGAATCTTATCTACAAGCGCACTTTTTGCGTCAATTTGATTGCTAAAACCAGGGCGAATATCTAATTTTAGTATTACTCCAGTACGGTATCCTTTACTAACTAAAGTCATCGTAGCATCTTTCACAACGCGCATAACGTCATCAAATTCGCCCTCAATATTCGTGAACATTGCGTTAGTTTCGTTCTTTAATCCAGAATCGCGAATTACTTGTACAGCATCCGCCACGTACTCGCTCAACTCGTCTCCGACTCCGCTTGGAGCAATGCACAACGCCGCGACCGTGTTAGTTCTGTGCTCGTTCGCGTGGTCGTTTGTATTCTCGTTATTATTTTCACTCATAGTAACAATCCCTTTAAAATCGTAATCTTATGCAAATCTAGCAAAACAAGACAACGCCAAATAATGCGTCAACAAACTTATAAATTTGCATTACTTTAACAATTTTACAAGCGTCACAGGGTTTTTCTATAATAGCAACGTTTTCACCCGAATTTTCTAGTTTTACGAAAAGGTGTATTGTGGCTGTTTCAAAGCTTGATGAAGTCGTCTCCTTGGCTAAGCGTCGAGGATTTGTGTTCCCAGCCGGCGAAATTTACGGTGGCACGCGTTCTGCGTGGGATTACGGCCCGCTCGGTGTTGCGTTAAAAGATAATATCAAGCGCGAATGGTGGCGCTACATGGTGACCACGCGTGGAGATGTTGTTGGAGTGGATACTTCCGTTATTCTGCCTTCACAGGTGTGGGTTGCTTCCGGTCACGTTTCCGTGTTTAACGATCCTTTGATTGAGTGCTTGAATTGCCATAAGCGTCATCGTGCAGATAAGTTGGAAGAGTCTTATGCTGAAAAGCATGGCGACAAGATGCCAGAAAATGGATTAAAAGACATTGCTTGCCCAGATTGTGGTACTCGCGGAAACTGGACTGAGCCACGTGACTTCAACATGATGCTTCGCACTCATTTAGGACCGGTTGAAGACGAAAATAGCTTGCATTATTTGCGTCCAGAAACAGCTCAGGGCATTTTCGTTGATTTTAAGAACGTCATGACTTCTGCTCGTCAAAAGCCGCCTTTTGGCATTGCGAATATTGGTAAGTCTTTCCGCAACGAAATTACGCCTGGAAACTTCATCTTCCGCACTCGCGAGTTTGAGCAGATGGAAATGGAATTTTTCGTAGAGCCTGGAACCGACGAAGCTTGGCACCAGTATTGGATTGACACTCGTGTGCGTTGGTATGTGGATTTGGGTGTTAAGCCAGAAAACTTGCGCATGTATGAGCATCCTAAGGAGAAGCTCAGCCACTATTCCAAGCGCACTGTCGATATTGAATACAAATTTGGCTTCCAAGGTTCGGATTGGGGAGAGCTTGAGGGTATTGCAAACCGTACTGACTACGATTTGTCTGCTCATGCTAAGCATTCCGGCGAGGATTTGAGCTACTTCAACCAGGCTACTGGCGAAAAGTATGTGCCTTACGTTATTGAGCCTGCTGCTGGTCTTACGCGCTCGCTTATGGCATTTTTGGTTGATGCTTATGACGTGGACGAAGCTCCAAACACTAAGGGCGGAGTTGACAAGCGCACTGTTCTTCGACTTGATCCTCGTTTGGCTCCTGTTAAAGCTGCAGTTTTGCCTTTGAGTAAGAAGCCAGAATTACAAGCTGTTGCTCAAGATTTGGCTGCAGATTTGCGTCAGCATGATTGGGTTATCGATTACGACGAAGCTGGTGCTATTGGTCGCCGCTACCGTCGTGAGGACGAAATTGGTACTCCTTTGTGCGTAACAGTTGACTTCGATACTTTAGAAGATCATGCTGTTACAATTCGCGAGCGCGACACTATGCAACAAGAGCGTGTTTCCTTGGACAAGGTTGCAGATTACGTCGCTAGCCGAATTAACGAAAAACGTGTTAAGTATCCGCAAGGCCCTGTTGAAATCGTTGGTACTCGTGCAGCCGACGGTACTACGGATATTGCTAAAGAAGCTGGCGAAGACGAGTCTAAGCCTGTACAAATCGCTACTGCTGGCGGATTATACTAATACGCGTTTGAGTAGTGCTTAAGCATTAATAAGCAAAATTATTATTATAGTGAACGGAGTTAAAGCAATATGAATTTTTCTATAAAACCAGTGGATTTAGGGAAAGTTCATATTGCAACTCCTGTTGTTTTATCTCCAATGGCGGGGATCACTAACTGGCCATTTCGCGTAATCTGCCGCGAATTTGGTCCGGACGGGCTTTACGTAGCAGAAATGATTACAGCTCGAGCTTTAGTTGCACGAAATCCAAAAGCATTGCGTTTATGCCGTTTTGCGCCTAGCGAAAAAGTGCGCTCGCTGCAACTTTATGGTGTAAATCCTTCTATTGTAGAGCAAGCAGCTCGAATTGTTGTCGACGAAAACATGGCTGATCACGTTGACTTAAACTTCGGCTGCCCAGTTCCAAAAGTGACGCGACGCGGCGGTGGTTCTGCTCTTCCTTGGAAAACTGATTTGTTGCAAGAAATTTTGCATCGCGTTGTTTCTGTTTGCGAACCAGCAGGAATCCCTGTTACGGCTAAATTCCGCGTTGGAATTGACGAGAATCATGAAACTTTTATTCAAGCTGGTCATATTGCGCAAGAAGAAGGATGCGCTGCTGTAACTTTGCATGCTCGTACAACTGCAGAATATTATGGTGGTCATTCAGACTGGACGCGTATTGGCGAGCTTGTAGAAGCACTCGATATTCCAGTTTTTGGCAATGGTGATATTTGGGGTGCGGAAGATGCGCTCGCAATGTTTAAGGAAACTGGCTGCGCTGGCGTTGCTATCGGTCGAGGATGTCAAGGTCGCCCATGGTTGTTTGCTGATATTCGCAATGCTTGCGAAGGTAGCGATAATCGTGTGAATCCTACTTTGACAGAAGTTGGTTCCGTTATTTTGCGTCACTTGAAGCTTTTAGTTGAGTTTTATGATGGTGACGAGCGTATGGCTGTTCACGACTTGCGTAAGCATGTCGCTTGGTATTTAAAGGGCTTTCCTGTTGGTGGTGGCACTCGTAAAGCGTTTATGGAGTGCGAGTCGATTGAGGATGTTCAACGTAATCTCGATATGCTTGACGGTTCTCTTCGTTTGCCAGAAAAAGTGTTAGACACGCCGCGTGGGCGAGTTAGATTTGCTAAAAAAGTTCATTTGCCGTATGGGTGGTTAGATTCTCGTACAACTAGTCACGAAGAGCGAGAGGCGTTATTTGGTGATGATCCAATGGATGCAAGTTACTAGTGTTTTCTAGGGCTTTCGTCATTTTTTTGCACTGATTATTTCGATAATGTTCTATTAAAATCACCTTGTGCTCATATTTGCATATAGCACGGTGTATTATCAAAACAGTGACATTTTTTCAGTTTATTGTGAAAACGTCGTCAGTATCGAGCGTTTTGCGCTAAAATATTGTGTAAACGTGCGTGAGTGACAGGAGATAACGGTGAGCGAGATTGCCCAGACTGACAATTTCAACGACAAAACCATCATCAAGGTAGTCGGCGTCGGTGGTGCCGGCGGTAACGCCGTCAATCGGATGATCAGCGAGGGTCTACAGAATGTAGAGTTTGTGGCCATTAATACTGACGCTAAAGATTTACTGCGTTCTGATGCTGATGTAAAGATTTCATTATCTGATGCTTCGAGCCGAGGCTTGGGCGCTGGTGCTGACCCTGAAAAGGGTGCTAAGGCTGCGCAGGATCATCAATCAGACATTGAAGAGGCACTTAAGGGTGCTGACATGGTGTTTGTTACCTGCGGTGAAGGCGGTGGTACGGGTACTGGTGCAAGCCCGATTGTAGCTCGTGCAGCTCATCAGCAAGGTGCTTTGACTATTGCTGTTGTTACACGTCCATTCGGTTTTGAAGGACCGCAACGTGCTGCATCTGCAAAACTTGGTATCGAAAATCTTCGCAAAGAAGTTGACGCGTTGATTGTTATTCCAAATGATCGTCTTTTGGAGATTTCTGATCGTACTATTGGAATTATTGAAGCATTTAAGACTGCAGATACTGCATTGCTCGCAGGTGTGCAAGGCATTACTGATTTAATTACCATGAATTCTTACATTCATGTTGATTTCTCTGATGTTACAGCTGTTCTTCGCGGAGCAGGTACCGCATTGTTCGGTATTGGTGCTGCAAAGGGCGAGGATCGTGCAACTCAGGCAGCTGAAATCGCTATTAGCTCCCCATTGCTGGAAGAAAGCATTGAGGGTGCTCACGGTGCTTTGATTAATATCGCAGGTCCAAGTGATTTGAAGCTTCAGGAAGCTTCTGCTGCAACTGAACTTGTTCGTAAAGCTATTCATCCAGAAGCTCAAATTATTTGGGGTCTTTCTTTGGATGATTCTTACGGCGATGAGGTTCGAGTTACGGTTATTGCTGCTGGATTTGATGCCCATCCTAAGGCGGAGGAGTCCTCAGCTAAAGCTGGTCAGTTTGTTGATATGCAAGCAGATGTTAAGCCTGTAGCTCCTGCACAGTCTACGTCATCTTTCAAAGAGGAAGCTCAAGCTGCTCCACAAGTAGAACAACCTGCTTCTATGCCTTCTATGTTTGAGCCTGCAATGAATCAGCAATATTCTCCTTCTGCAGCTCCTGTACAGCAGACTGCTGAACCTGACGAATTAGATATTCCTGATTTTCTGCGTTAAGCGTAACGAGAGGAGGGTTGCTTCATGGCTGGCTTTATGAAGAACGTGATGTCATACGTTGGTATGGCAGATGTGCCTGAGGATGATGATTATGCTGAATCTGATGTTCAAGAAACGTCATTCGATAATGATCGCTCGGTAACTCCTGCTGTGTCGCAACATGGTAATGATTTGCGTGGCAGTTCTGCCCGTGCGAATGCTAGTCGTATGAGTCGTATTACTACAATTCATCCTAAGTCTTACGATGATGCGCAAATGGTAGGTCGTGCTTTGCGTGACGGTGTTCCAGTGGTTTTAAACCTTACTGGTGTAACTGAATCAGTTGCGTATCGTATTGTTGATTTTTCTGCTGGAGTTGTGTTTGGTGTTCGTGGCTCTATTGAGCGTGTGACTCCTAGGGTATTTTTGCTAAGCCCAGCACAAGTGAATATCAAAGTAGAGGATGCTCCGAACGACAATACTGCGCGTGACTTGTTCTCCTAAAAATTGTATTTGCTAAAGAATTAATTAAGCAGCGTTTGTTTAACAACTTTCGCTGCTTTTTTATACTTTTTGGTAGCATAAAAGCGATGCGTACGAGCATGACTAAAATCATGCGAATTTAAACTAAAGGCATGTAACCCAAATAACGAAAGTAATCTCATGAGCACTGAAAATGAAAACGAAAACACTATGCAAGCCAAGCAACGCACTGTATTGTCGTTTGTGCGTCGTTCTGGGCGCTTAGATGCGCGTTTACAGCACGCTCAGGAGCGTTATGCAAGTCAGTACCTGCTAGACGTTACTGAAGCACCTGGCTCATTTAGATTGCGCGGAAATTTGAACATTACGCATGATTGGATTAGCGATAAGTGGGGGAATGATAATCCGCTTATTGTTGAAATTGGTTCCGGGCAAGGCGAAAACATTGTTGCCGCAGCTGAACGTTTGCCGGAAACTAACTTTTTAGCGCTTGAAGTTTATGATCCAGGCGTTGCTCACACAATGCTTCTTGCTGGAAAGCAAGGTTTGACTAATCTTCGTATTGCGCAAATTAACGCTCCTGATTTCTTCGCTGCGTGCGACTGTGGAGTTTTAGAAGAAGTTTGGACTTTCTTCCCGGATCCATGGCCTAAAATGCGTCACCATAAGCGTCGTATTGTGCAACCAGAGCTTGCCTCTACAATCCATCAGGCGTTGCGTAAAGAGGGCGTTTGGCGCATTGCTACAGATATTGAGGACTATGCTTTGCATGTGCATGAGATTATGGATTCTCGCGAAGATTTTGCAAATATTGGCGAATTAAGCGTAAGTCTTCCAGTTGAGCACGTAGGAAAAGGTACAGCTGGCACCGCTGCAACTCTTCCACACGCAGATTTTAGCGAATCTGAGCGTTTTGCTGGTCGAGTTCTTACGAATTTTGAACGCAAAGGCTTGGAGGCTGGTCGCACGATTCACGACTTCACCTACATAGCACAATAATGCTCTGCCGCCGCTGTTCTCGTAGCTTTGCAGTTGTACTTAGCCTCAACACGCCGTGAGTTGCGTACTGCTTTTTTGAGTGTTAATATCATATGGTTTGGTTCGAAGCCCCCTTCGTCTAACGGTTAGGACACCAGACTTTCAATCTGACAACAAGAGTTCGACTCTCTTAGGGGGTACAAATTACAACGCCGCTGGGTTTTCAGCGGCGTTTTTCGTTTTTTGTATTTCTGATATTCGTATTTCTATTTTTGCTGCTTACCCTATTTTTCGTATTTTGCGCAGCAATTAGTTTTTCATATATTTTTTCTATAAATCGATATAAGATCTGACAATGTATTAAATATCACAAAAGGTATGTTGTGCTTTTTAGAGGTGATACACTTTCTCATTGGTACTTCTGCCCGGGCTGCGTAGGTCAGGAAGTATTCAATTCAGTAATTTACAATGCGCAGCAGCTTAAAAAAGGATTTCCTATGAGCGATATTTTCAATACAAATAATAATGGGTTAGAATCATCTAATTGTGTAACGGATCAAGTGGATAGTAATGCTGCTTCTAGTATTAATAGGGTTGTGAGCATGCGTTGGCGTGTTGCAGATATCGCATTAGGTGCTGCTCTTGCTGCTGTTTTTGGCGTTATCTTGTATGGCTATGGCTTGGTGTTTATTCCTTTGATTCGTACTTTGAATGCAGCTGTTCTTCCTGGTTTTGCAAGCATCACGCATGGTGTTTGGTATTTGTCTGGAACTCTTGCAGTTTTGCTTATTCGTAAGCCAGGTTCTGCAGTGTATGTAAATGTTGTTGCAGCATTTGTACAGGTGCTACTTGGAACTCCGTTTAATATGCGAGATACGCTTATTTCCGCACTTTTACAGGGTGTGTTTGCGGAGATTCCGTTCTTAATTTTCCGTTTGCGAAAGTTTAATTTGACTTTGAGTGCTCTTTCTGGTTTGCTTGTGGCTTTTGAGTATGGTGTGTTCTTAAGCTTCACTAAGTATCAGGCCAAAGCTTCTACTTATATTACGATTCATATGATTACAGAGCTTATTAGTGGATTGTTGCTTTCTGGAGTGCTTGTGTGGTTTGTGTATTTGGCTTTGCGTAAAACTGGTGCTCTTGATAACTTCGCATCTGGACGCTCTGACCGAGCTTGAAATCATCGGGATTTCAAGCTCAGTAATCCTAAGCAAGGTCAAAAATTCGACTCACTGAGTTGGCGACGTTTATGGGTATGTGCTAATCTAGTCGTTGCTAACTTTGTTAGCGTGGGGCTTTAGCTCAGTCGGTTAGAGCAGCGGACTCATAATCCGTCGGTCCAGGGTTCAAGCCCCTGAGGCCCCACAAGATATTAATAATGCCACTTCATTATGATTTATGAAGTGGCATTTTTGCATCTTATAATTTAAATTTTATTTTTTGTTTTATTTGTTATTTTCTGCCATTGACAAGTAATCTGGTATTTGTTTTGGATACTTAGGCCATGCTCCTTCTTGAGTGCACACAAATGCTGCAGTATTAACAGCTGCGCGATGCGCCTCTTGCAAGCTTTCTCCCTTAAGAATATGCGCTGCAAATGTTCCTGAGAACGAGTCTCCAGCACCAACTGTGTCAAGAACTTCAACGTGTGGAGTTGGGATAGTTGAGCTTTCTCCAGTGCTAGTAGTAATCGTGCTAAAAGTAGAGCCGCCTGTAAGAATCACATAATCTAGTCCGTAACGAGCTTGGAACCACTTGCAAGCTTCCTCGTCTGAAGTGTCGCGAATATTGAACATATCGCGTAATAAGAATAGTTCCGAATCGTTAAGCTTAAATACTGTTGCTTCTTGAAGTAATGTGTCAATAAGATCCTTAGAGTAGTGATCGCTTCTAATGTTAATATCGAAGAACTTCATTGCTCCAGGCTTAGTATGCTTTAACAATTGCAAAATTGTGTCGTGAGTTTCTTGAGAACGTAAGCTTAGAGTGCCAAAGCATACTGCATCTGCTCGTTCTACTAAATCAATGAGTTCTCGAGTGTAAAGAATATGATCCCATGCTATATTTCGCAGAATAGTGTACTCTGGTATTCCATTTTTTAGTGTTACTTCTACAGTGCTTGTTGGCCAAGCGTTGCGTTGAATAATTGAAGCGATGCCAGCTTTGTTCACTTTGTCAATCAGCTCATCGCCGAGTTGGTCTTGACCAACAGCGCTAATCATGCAACTTTGCGCTCCGTGACACTGTGCATGATATGCAAAATTTGCTGGTGCTCCGCCAACACGTTTTCCGTGTGGAAGCAAATCCCATAAAAGTTCGCCGAGTGAAAGAACAATTGGCTTAGTCATAATATTCCTTTCGCACGCGTCAGTGCAGCAAGTTTGTAGAGCTATACTTTTTACTAAATATCTTCTCGCTTCTTCAAAAGCATTTTGATGCAAATTTTGCTTGTAAAAATGCTATACAAACAATTATGGTGCGCCCTTTCGATAAGTAATATGCGCAATGCGTGTTACGTTTCTATAGAGCGCACCATAAGTGCTATATTGTGTACGTTTAACTTAGCTTATGCTGGCGTACTATATTATTATTATTCTTTTTTATTATATTTTTCTATTATTTTGATTTATTGCTTAATGCTGAAAAATATCACTTTTGTGAGCTTGTTCAGCCATCCATGCTTCTACATCATCGATTTGCTTTGGAATGTCAATAGAAAGCCACTCTGGACCGTTTTCAGTCATTAGTACATCATCTTCAATACGAATTCCAATTCCGCGCATTTCTTCCGGTAGCATCAAATCGTTAGCTGCAAAGTATAATCCTGGCTCAATAGTGAATATCATTCCTGGAGTAATTTTTGCGCCCTGATAAGACTCGTAGCGTGCTTGTGCGCAATCGTGCACATCCAAACCAAGATGATGAGCAACGCCGCAAGCGTGCCAACGACGATGTTGTTGACCTTCTGGCGAAAGTGATTCTTCAACGCTTACTTTCAAAATTCCCCATTCGTGCAAGTGTTCAGCTAGAACGCGCATGCAAGCATGGTGAATATCGGAGTAGGTTGCACCTGGCTTAGCAGCCTCAAAACCGGCTTGCTGAGCGTCAAGAACGCACTGGTAAAGCTTCTTTTGCAAGTCAGTGAATTTGCCGTTCGTTGGGAAAGTTCGTGTAATGTCAGCAGTGTAGAGGCTGTTAACTTCAACGCCGGCATCAATAAGTAGCAATTCTCCGCTGGAAACAACGCCAGTATTGCGCATCCAGTGCAAAATTGGCGCGTGCTTGCCGGAAGCAACAATCGTGTCGTAGCCAACTTCGTTGCCTTCTTCGCGAGCAACAGAATTAAAAGCACCCTCAATCATGCGCTCGGAATGCTCATGACCCAAAGCATTAGGCAAACGCGTAAGCATGCGGTCAAAACCAAGTTTTGTGGCGGCAATAGCTTTGCGCATTTCGCGAATTTCGTAGTCGTCCTTAAGCATTCGTGCTTCTGCAGCGAATTCGTGCAATTTGTCGTCTGCGCAAGTGTTTGCATCTTCATCAGTAAATCCACTTGCTTCTCGCATTGTTTCAACTTTTGCAGTAAGCTCAGGATCGGTTTCTCGAACAATTCGCACGCGAATGCCTTCACCATTAGCATCGTCGCTTACGTTCTTTGCAATAGCGTCATCAAGTTCTGCAATATCGCGCGTTTCAATGCCAGTCATTGCTTTAAGTTCTTTTAAGCCTGCGCGAGGACCAACCCAATATTCTCCGTAGTGAGGATCCTTGTAAAATGCTGAAGTGCTGTTATCTGCGCGTGGAGCTACAAAAAGCTCAGGTACATGCGTTTTTCCAGCCTTAGCTTCTTCGCTGTCTTCGCTGACTGGCTCCATAACAAGCACAGCACCAGCCTCATAGTCTTGACCTAAGCCAGTGTAGTAAGCAAATGTAGTGTCTGGACGGAAAGCATAATCGCAGTCGTTATTACGCACCTTTGGTTGTCCTGCAGGAATAACTAAACGTTCACCTGGGAAACGCTTTGAAAGAGCCTCTAAACGAGCTGGAATGTACTTGCTAGATTCAAGAGCTTTAACTTCTGGCTCCTGGTTATCCCAGTTATTCGTCATAAAATCTTTAAAAGAATCACTGTTTGGACGAAGTGAACGGTTATTTACGCGATCTTCTGCCTTTTGCGTGCCGTCAGCTTTTAGCTCTTCGCCGTGCTCAGTTGGCGTATATTCTGCCATTATGAGACTCCTTAATTTTTGCTTGTTAATTTTTGCTTGCGCAAATTATACAAATAGTAAATAAACAGTCAATAAACTAACATAGTCTTATTTAGTGTTTTATGCGAGTTTTTTAGTGCAAAATAGCAAGATTTTATACGCAATTTACAAAGTGCGTATAAAACGCTTTTGCTATGTGAATATTGTCACAACATATTTATATGCGTGTGTTGTTGGTATCAACTAATCTAGATTGTTGGAAAATGAGTAAGCGAGCGTAAAAATTAGGGGGAGTAGTTATGTCTATTGAAAATCCAAATCGCAATAATGAGCGAATTGTTGATATCGAACGCAATATTATGAGTCGAGCTCCAGAACACAATAAAACTAATCTCGACTTGGATCGCATGCGTCTTATTCTCGATATTTTAGGTCATCCAGAGCAGTCTATGCGTGTTATTCACATAACTGGTACGAACGGCAAAGGTTCTACTGCTCGAATGGCTGAGTCAATTTGTCGAGCATACGGTTTGCGAACCGGATTATATACTTCTCCACATTTGGAGCGCGTAAACGAGCGCATTATGATTGACGGACAGGAAATTAGTGACAATCAGTTCGTTGATGTGTGGGATCAAATGAAAGACATTATCGACATGGTTGACGCTCGCATGGAAGCTGACGGTAAGCCAAAAATGAGCTTTTTTGAAGTGCTTACAGCCATGGCAATTTGGGCTTTTGCGGACGCTCCTGTTGATGTTGCTGTTATGGAAGTTGGCATGGGTGGCGAATGGGATGCCACTAATGTTATGAATGCTGATGCTGCAATTATTGGGCCGGTTGATATGGATCACATGCAATGGCTTGGAAACACTGTTGAAGAGATTGCTCGCACGAAGGCTGGTATTATTAAGCCAAATTGCACTGTTATTTTGGGTCCTCAGCCGCATGAAGCTAAGGTTTTGCCAATTATTAAGGAAGTTGCAGAGCGCAACCATGCTACATTATTGCGCGATTCTTCTTATGGCGATGGCGAACTTGAAGTTGTGTCTCGTACTCCTGCAGTTGGTGGACAGGTTGTTACTTTGCGTACACCTCTTGGCACTTATGAGGATGTTCCGGTTGACAAGTTTGGCAAGCATCAGGCTCATAATGCTTTGGCAGCTCTTGCCGCTGCAGAGGTTGTGCTGCCTGTAAGTGGTGCTTTGGATGGCGATTTAGTTGCAGAGGCTTTAAGTCAGGTTAAGGTTCCTGGGCGTATTGAGCAGGTTCGTACTTCGCCGACAATCATTATTGATGGTGGACATAACGTGAATGCTGCCGAGTCTCTTCGTGAAACTATTGAAGAAAACTATCATTTTGAGCAGCTTATTGGCGTTGTGGCAATGATGGCAGATAAGCAAGTTGAAGAATACTTGGGTGTTCTTGAACCTATTTTGACGAAGATTATTGTTACGCGTAATTCTTGGCGGGACCGTGTAATGGATCCGGAAGATCTTGAAAAGGTTGCTGTAGGCGTGTTTGGCAGGGATCGTGTGATTCGCGTTGACGAGCTTCCGGATGCTATTCAAACGGCTGTGAATCTTGTTGATGAAGACGATGAGCTTGGCGTGGGCTACGGTCACGGCGTGCTTATTTGCGGAAGCTTTGTTACGGCAGGAGATGCTCGCACAATGCTTGTTGAGCATGTGAATCCGGATTTAAAAAAGCCTAAAGATCAGCGCGTTGCAATTCACCCGAATATTGACGAGTCCTGAAAATTAAGCTATTTCTGCTACTTCATTCGCAAAGATTTAGCTTTTTCTACAGTATTTTTTACAAGTACTGCTTGAGCGTCAACTAACGGTATTTGCGGAAGAGGAAAAGCTTCATTAAGTACGCTTAATTCTGTGCAACCCAAAATAAGTGCGTCGCAACGGCACGCTCCTGCAGGGTCAAGCATGTCGCTTAAAACGGACTCGTAACGGCGTAAATTAAGATTACCTGTGCCTTTTACATCATCATAAATAAGTGATGTAATGCGTTTTTGTAAATCGTCGTCGGGTGCTACGAATGTGTATCCTGCTTCTTCTATAGCGCGCTGATACACTCCAGCTTTACGCGACCCTGCAGTACCTAAGAATCCAATACGGTTACATTTAGACTTTGGGTAACGTTTAGAAACTTCAGCTACAGCACCACGCGGCATATGTATAATTGGCACGTCGGTAAGTGCTTGGAACTTATCGTAAAAGTAATGCGCAGTATTGCACGTGAGCACAATAAATGAAGCACCCATCGCAGTTGCTTTAGCTATGTCGTCTGCAAGAGTAGGGAATGGGCTTTCGGATGATTCGCCAACAATATATGCTGTTCTATCTGGCACAGAAGCATCATTGAATACCACATAATCTAAAAACTCTTGATCGTTATGTGCATGCGTTTCTTTATTAAGTAAACGAATATAGCTTTCTGTTGCAAGTGTGCCCATGCCGCCAAGTACAGCAAAAAACGGACGTTTCATTGTCTCATATTCCCTTCAAAGTTACGTAATAATTTTCACGCTTTATTGCGGAAAAATTCTGCGTAACGCCTTGTGTAAATTGAAAACATATGACGAATCATCAACCAGCGTAGCAGATTCATATCTTTTTTATATTCTAGCGTAGTGCCCCAATCGCCGCGACGAATCATATTAAGACCGCGCTTCTTTTCATCGCCTTCTGCTACATAATTGCAAAATATCGATCGCGGAATCTCCATCCACAACTTTTCTCCACGACCGAACACAGTATTTCCGTCAAAAGGCTTATGGTCAATTAAATCTTCAACAAAATATTTAGCAATATTAAATCCGTTTAAAGTGACGAAATAGCTTGAACGGCCTTGGCGTAAATTGATTTCAAAAAGCTTATATTTTCCGTCTCTCTCATCGTATTTCATATCAAAATTAGCTACGCCAACGTAATGTATATCTTCCAAAAATGCTTTAATATTTTGGAAAACTTCTTCATTGTAGTCTGGAATAATAGCTGCATAATTGCCAATCGCTTCTGGAGTTGGATCCTCCAGCAGAGGGTGTCCTAGAAACATCATGCGCACATGATGATTGCTATCAACGTAAGCGTTTAGCACACGCATGCGGCTGTCGTCTCCAGGAATAAAGTCTTGCAAAATCATTTCGTCATCGTAGCCAGCTTTGTACGAGCGTTGAATAAGAGTATCAAGTTCTTGCGGAGTATTGATAATAAAAGCTTTTTTACGTCCCTCAAAATCAATATCAAGCCATTTAGTGCTATTCGCTGGTTTCATAGCAATAGGGAAGCTGAATGGCAAATCTTCATAAGCGTGCGCTGCTACTTCTTGAGCGTTTACAACTTTAGTTTTTGGATGAGGAAGATTGTATTTTTCACAAGTTTTATAGAATGAGCTTTTAAGGCTAAGCTGGCGATTGAGCGAATTTGGCAATGTGTGGAAAGCAAAATATTCGTGCAATTCATCACCGCATTGGCTTAGAAGGTTCGCATATACGTCGCCGCAAGGAATAAGCAGAAGTTTGGTATTAGGATGCTCTTGATGCCATGATTTAGCAAAATTAAGCATTGTATTGCGGAATGTAGGAAGTTCTCCAAAGCCTGGAACAATTCTCACATCGACAATTTTGCTAAATTTCGTAGGTGAAAGTTGGAAGTGCGCAAAAGCAATTGAAGTAATGCCATATTCTTCATGGAATGCTCGAGCCATGCCGTATGCGTTTATATCGCTACCGAGTAACACAGGTTGAAATCGTTGATTCTTCATTTGTATCTTCTTCATTTGTTTTAATTTGTTATTTAACTTGTTTGTTATTTAGTTTGTTAGCTAGCTTGTTAGTTAGTTTATGTAGTAATTGCGTTTATTTTATTCGTATATTTTCATACTTTCGCATAAGCGTATTACAGACCAAAAAGACGCTTTATTACGAATGAATCACCCTCATACGGCACATGCTTTCGTTTGTTTTTAATCCAACGTTCATCGCCCTTACCGATAGCAAGAAGAATGTTTAATCTTCCATTTTTTTGTTCGCTACTTGCTGCATCGTTGTAAGCGCATTCTATTGCTTCAGCTCTGTCGATAATAATGCGTGAAGAAACATTTGGGTTCGTAACATAACTTTGCATATCCTCGCAAATATGCATTACGTCTTCAGTATCAGTATCTTCAGTAGTGAAAATAAACTGTTCTATGCGGTTTTGCGCGGCTTCAACAATTTCTTTACGACGGTCGACAGCTTTATCTCCTGTGGAACCAGTTATTAGCGTAATTCGAGGATTAAATTTGCCGTAGCGTTCTTCTACAAAGTCAAGAACTGATTTTGTAGAAATGTAGTTATGCGCATAGTCGACAACCGCAATCATGTTTGAGTGCGTGTCTTTGAAAACTTCCATGCGTCCAGAAATTTTCACATTCTCAATAGCGTGTAGTGCGTGTAAATCAGTATCCTGATTAATTCCCAATTCTCCTGCAATAGCGATTGCAGCTAAAGCATTTTCGTAGTTAAAATCTCCTGCAATAGACAATGCGAATTCGTCAATAGGGCAGTAGTGCACGTCTTCTTCGTAGTCGTTATCTTCATAGTCGTCGTCTTCGCTTGAGTCTCGCATAGCGATGCAATGTGATTCACTATTTTCTACTGGCATTGCAATGTAGTCAGGAGTAAGTAATTCCGTGTAATCGTCATCGTTAGCAGGCGCGCAATAATTTATGCGATCGTCGTCAAGATCATCGAAATTGTCATTTTCGCAAGCATCGCCTTCTATTTCATCTTTTTTAATGCGAGCAAAAGTTGTTACGAGCACATTGTTGCGTTCCGCATCTTGTAAAAGAAGATCTGCGTGATCTGTATCAGAATTTAGTACTAAACGCTTAGTATTTGCAATAATTTGTCGTTTGCAATACAAGTAATCTTCAAAAGTTGGGTGCTCAATAGGGCTAATGTGGTCTGGGCTAATGTTTAAGAATGCTGCAACATCGAATTTAAGACCGTATACGCGATTCACCTTATAAGCTTGCGAAGAAACTTCCATAACAAGATACTTCATGCCGTTATCTACAGCTTCGCGCATCATTTTGAAAGCATCAAAACTTTCAGGAGTAGTTAAATTAGATTCAACGTAATTTTTTCCGTCTACGCAATTATCTACTGAAGAAAACAGTGCTGCTTTACCGTGCGAATGGGAGTTTAGGATAGCGTGAGTAAAGTAGGCTGTAGTTGTTTTGCCTTTAGTTCCAGTAATTCCAACAATAGTGAGTTTTTCTTGTGGATTTCCAAAGAATGCTGCTGCAAGCACGCTCATTGCTTTTTTAGCATCCGTAACAATTAAACCAACAGCTTTTGTGTATTGTGCGTAGCTTTGTTCAGCAACATATGCAGTAAGTCCTTTGTTGTCTGCATCTAAAAGATATTCCGACTTAAAATTGCCTTTAATAAACAGAAGTGTTCCAGATTTAATATCGCGAGTATCGTAAGTTGCGTTAGTAAAGCACTTATCTGCATCAATATTTGGGAAATAATACGGATTTAAAGACCATATTTCATTGCGAGAATGAGTAGAGTCTATAGTTTTTTCTTTAGTATTAGCACCATTAGCAGTATTAGTATCTTCTGCTTTACCATATTGAATCATTTCGCGTAACAATCCATAGTGTTGCAAAATTTCACTTGCGTTTGCTAGTGACAACGTGTTATGCATGATCATAATTTACTTCTTTTCACCAAATGTTTTATAGCCATGTTCCAGTAATAGGCTCACGTCCGTGAGATTGCAGCCATTGATTGAAGCTATCTCGCCAATTAATATAAGCTTCGCGCTGCCAATCCATCATAGTATTCAGCCTCATGCAACTTACTGACTCATATAGTTTGCTCATTGGAGCAATCAAATCAAGAGCTGCAACTGTGTCTGCTGTAGCATCGTGGAAATCTCCGATTGGTTCAACCCCGTAAAACTGAGATGTAATAGTGAGAGTACGCTTGCCGGATCTTCTAGAAACAGCCCTATCGATAACAAGAGGGTCAACAGTAAGAATGTCATTAGCGTTTAGTGCATGTATTGAACAAGTTGCGCGTTCTTCTAGCGCAGTAAGATGCCAATGCTTCAAGTCGTGACGTAACATTGCAATATCAAATGGAGCGTTATAAGCAAGTAGTGGAATATTCTTAGCTTGAGCCATGCTTACTGCGCGTGCAAGGAATTCAAGTTCTTCTTCAGGCTCTCCGCCGTGTTCTTGAAGGTATTCGTCTGTGAAACCATTTACTTCGCTTGCCTTAGGATTCATAGGCTGATGAGGGTTAATTAACCAAGTTGATACCACATCTCCATCGTGAGCTAGTTCAGGATTGCGTAATACTAGAGTTGCAGAAACAATGGCATCTTTACCAATATTTGCACCTGTAGTTTCAGTGTCGAAACCAAGTAACCATGATTCAGCAAGTAATGTATTCTCAGCTTGCTTAGGTGCTAAATCTAAAGCATTTAACAATTCTTGAATATGAGTTGGCATAGTCACAATACTACCGCAATGTCACGCAATGTCACACTATGCCGCGCTGCATTATTGTGCTGCGATGTGTTATCATCTCGCGCTGCGCTACACTATGCAATACGATAAATCAGTAGCGATATGTGCAAAGTAAAAGTATTATTGACTATATGAGTGAGCAAATCGAGAAGACAAATGTTATGTGCTCTAAAAGCGTAAGAGTTAAAAAACAAAATGCAAAAAATTGTAATGCTCGCTTATTTAGTGATCGTTTAGTAGATACTAAGCAAAGTTCTGCAATGGAAAGTCGACGCAAAAGATTTGAACAACTTGTATCTACTTGCGTTGATCCTTTGTACACTCAAGCTATGCGTCTTACGCAAAATGCGCAGGATGCGCAAGATTTAGTGCAAGATACTTTTGAGCGCGCTCTTAAATCTTTTGAAACTTTTCAGCCTGGCACGAATTTTGCTGCCTGGATTAACAGGATTGAACGAAATTTGTATTTTAATCAGTACGCGAAAGCAAAACGAAGCCCTAAACGTGCTAACGATGAAACTGGTGACTACAATGATTGGGATATCTATGAGGCTTCTAATCATTGCGCAAAAGGAATGCTTTCTGCTGAACAAGAATATTTAGAAGGGTTTGCTCCACAAGAGATTATTGCTGCGCTTAGTAAGTTGCCGCCTGAGCGTAGAAAAGTTTTTATTGAAGTCGCTATTCGAGGTAAATCTTATAAACAAATTGCCCAAGAAGAAGGCGTAAAAATAGGAACTGTTATGAGCAGACTTAACCGCGCTCGCATGCAACTCAAACGTGAGCTTTCTGATTATTCTAGTGAATAAAAGTATGTTAAAACGAAAAAGCCCACGATTGACGTGGGCTTTACAGTATGTATAAGCGAATTTATAGTTTAAGCATTTGGTCTTTTACCATGATTCGCTGCTTTTTTACGACGCGCCTTGCGCTTGCGGCCACGCATACCCATAATGCACTCCTTAACGATTAATGAACAACCTTAGGGATTATCGCACGTTGCCAAGACGTTATATTTGCCAACGTACTAATCCCGTGCGAGTAATCACTTGTTGGTAGCAATATTTGCAGTGATAAAGCTTATGTTGCTTATGCTGCTATATCAGCTACAGTTGCGTTTAATAATGTTACGATATCTTGAGGATTAAGAACTACGTCCAATCCTCGTTTTCCTCCAGAAACAAGAATCTCATCAAATTGCATTACGCTACTATCTAGTACTGTTTCATGGTGCGTTTTTTGTCCGAATGGTGAAATTCCGCCAACTACGTAGCCGCTTTCTCGTTGCGCAACTTCTGGGCTTGTCATACTTGCTTTCTTTGCGTGTACGGCTCCTGCAATTGCTTTCATATTGAGACGTCCGTTTACTGGAACAATTCCAACTACTCGCTTTTCACCAGTGTCAACCATGAGAGTTTTGCAAACTTGAGCTGCGCTTACGCCTAGCTTTTCAGCAGCCTCAATTCCGTAGCCGTCGTCCATGTGATCAGCGTCATGCTCGTATTGCGCTATGCGGAAGGTGATGCCTGCGTTTTCGAGTTGCGCAATAGCAGGAGTTGCTTTTCCGGTTTCTGCATGTTTTTTACTCATTTTGTTACCGTGCCTTATACTCAGCCATCAAATTCTGTTACATGATATGCTATACCGACTGTTGACTTAACATATAAACCCCTTGTGTAGCTTAGAAAGCAGCACAAGGGGTTTTTGATATATTAAATATTCGCACAACCAGCTATTGCTGATTGATGCTTAGCGAAATTACTCGGAGATTTCAGCGAAGTAAAGAAGGGTGCGAATCATGTTGGAGGTGAAGCCGTACTCGTTGTCGTAGAAGGTAACGGTACGAGCCAAAGTTACACCGTCAACAGTGTTCACGTCGGTCTGAGTTGGATCGAAAACGCCACCGTGGGTGTCGCCGATGATGTCAGAAGACACGATGCTGTCTGCATTGTAACCGAAGTACTCGCAGTTTTCGAAAGCCTTCTTGAAAGCGTCGTTAATTTCTTCAGTGGTTGCTGGCTTCTCAAGAACAGTAGTCAACTCGGTAACAGAGCCGTCTGGAACTTGAATGCGCTGTGCGTGACCCTGGAGCTTGCCGTTAACTTCTGGCACAACCTTGCCGATTGCCTTAGCAGCGCCGGTGGAGTGCTCAATGGTGTTGCAAGCTGCGGAACGGTTGTTGCGTGGCTTGGAGCCGCGTGGACCGTCGAGAATCATCTGAGTGCCGGTGTAGGCGTGAATTGTGGTCATGAAGCCGGACTTGATTCCCCAGTTATCTTGAAGCAACTTCACCATTGCGGCCATGGAGTTGGTGGTGCAAGAACCAGCGGAAACAATGTTGTCAGAAGCTTTCAAGATTTCGTGGTTAACACCGAACACAACTGTTGGAGTGGTTTCGTCCTTAGCAGGAGCAGAAATAAGAACCTTCTTAGCGCCTGCGTTCAAGTGAGCCTGGGACTTTTCTGCAGAAGTGTAGAAACCGGTGCATTCGAGAACGAATTCAACGCCATCGTTCTTAACCCATGGAATGTTATTTGCGTCTTTTTCGGCGTAAACCTTATAAGTCTTGCCATCTACAACGATTGCGTCTTCGGTGGAGGTTACCTCAACTGGGGTGCCGTCATCGTGGCGGAATGTGCCGTGGGTGCTGTCATACTTGAGCAAGTAGGCGAGCATCGAAGGGGTGGTCAGATCGTTGATGGCTGCGACTTCGATGTCACCTGCTTGACCGCCGCGAGCTTGAAGCTCAAAAATACGACGGAATGCGAGACGACCGATACGACCGAAACCATTAATACCAATCTTGACTGTCATGTGGTTCTCCCTTGAGTGAGACCTCGTGCGCAACGTTTTAAGCCGCGCTATTTTCGCGATGAAAACTCACGCATTTAGGTCATCGTTATTTGAATTAACGGTGTTCATTTTAGTGTGCGGTATGTACGAAGAGTTGTAATATAGCTCACTTTTATTGCAATTGTGCATTGTGAGAACAGTGAGCGTTAACATGCTGTGTTTTATGAGTGTTTTTGTGAATTTTTTGATAGTTTCCAGTTGCGTTTTTGTATAACATTTTACGAATCAATATTGTTCAATTGAACAACGCGTGTAATTTTAAAAAGAAAAAGGCTGACGAGTTTTCAAGTAAAAGATCCTCGTCAGCCATTTGTGCAAACTAAAGTTTGCGCTATTCGTTATACGTCATTGCTTCAGCAGCTGCAGTAGTCGAATATGTTGGAGTAGTCTCACTTTCAAGAGGAACTGCTAATGCTTCCGATATAGAAGCATCAACTTCGCCTAAATCTCCAATTGGTCTTTTAAACCAGCTCACTTGTGGCAATGGAGCGTTAATAGGGAAGGTTACAATAAGTGTTCCTTCATGAACATCAATATGAGCCGGCGTATCATTTAATAATTCGTTACTTAAACCTTGTACTGCATCTCCATGCATGGTTGCGTGTTTAAGCTGATACTTTAATCCAACTTCATTTACATCATTAGAAACTGGAGTATGAGAAAAAACGGAAACTATGCGCAAATCATTTCCAGATGATGCTGGAAAATCAAGAGATCCATCATGTATTGCTGTAACAATTTGACCGTCGCCGTACAAGAATCCAATTCCACCGCGACGCGCTAAACGAACCATAAGTTGAATATTAGAAATAGTATGGTCAACTCGACCACCTAATCCTCCGAAAATATGAAATTCTCGAGAGCCTTTAGCCCAACCGACTTTCAACGCAGAAAGTAAGTCCGGATCATCTTTTTCTGCAGGCAATCTAGTAATAACTGCATCAGTAGGGAGCTTTAATCTAACAGAGTCAAAATCGCCGATGAGCGCATCCACATGCAAACCTAATTTACATGCATGATCCCAGCCTCCATCAGCTGCAATTGTTAAAGCGCGATCTGGCACATGCTCACGCGTATGATCGTAATAATCTCCTGCTGCTAATACTACGCAGCGTTGCAAAGGTTCCATAGCAACATAATAACGCTGCATTTGTACTGATGACATACATTTATAACAAGAGTTTATAAGCGTAGTGTTAACCAACATTTGACTATGTTTTATGCCATTTTTTGGATTTGGTTTTAGCGTATTTTATTGCTTTTATTCCGGCAAATACAGGAATTTTTAGACTAATACTCGCTTAACATAAAGTGCTTGGTGTAATATTGCATGGCAAGTTAGATTTTCCAAGTTATTATGGATTTTCGTTAATTATTTGCTAGTAGACTAACGTAATGCTGTGTTGTATATTCTACGAGGAGAAATAAATGTGCGGAATTGCAGGGTTCATTAATGACACCCCAATTAACGTCAAAAGCCAAATTGTAAAAGATATGACAGATGTGATTGCGCATCGTGGTCCTGACGAGTATGGAACTATGATTGACGAACACGCAGCACTTGGTTTTCGTCGACTTAGCATTATAGATCTTCACGGTGGATCCCAACCTATGTACAACGAGGATGGGAATCTTGCAGTTACTTTTAATGGTGAGATTTATAACTACAAGCCACTTCGCGAAGAACTTATTAAAGCTGGTCACACTTTCCATACTGATTGCGATACAGAAGTATTAGTGCACGGATACGAAGAGTGGGGTAAAGGCTTACTTAATCGTTTACGCGGAATGTTTGCATTTGTTATTTGGAACAAGAGTACTCAAGAATTGTTTGGCGCTCGCGACCATTTCGGTATTAAGCCTTTTTATTATGCGCAAATGAATGGTACTTTTATGTACGGATCCGAAATTAAATCTTTACTGCGCCATCCAGATTTTAAGAAGGAACTTAACGAAAATGCGCTTAAGCCGTTTATGACATTCCAATATCCTGCAATTAACGAAACTTTCTTCAAGGGCGTTTTTAAGCTGCGTGAAGGTAATTGCTTTACGTATAAGAATGGCGAAATGAAGATTGAGCAATATTACGATCCTAATTTCAAAGAAACAAAGCAACGCTTGAATGAATTAGTTGATTCTATTGATAAAACAGTTTGTGATTCTGTTCAAGCTCACCAAATTGCGGATGTTGAAGTTGGTTCGTTCCTTTCTTCTGGAGTTGATTCAAGTTATGTTGCCGCTGTTGCGCGCCCTGAACACACATATTCTATTGGTTTTGCTGGTGGAAGATACAATGAATCCAAACAAGCAAGCGAATTGGCAAAAATTATTGGCTTAAACAATAAATCTGAAATTATTGACGCTGCTGACGCATTCCGTTATTTCCCACAAATTCAGTGGTATTTGGACGAACCTGATTCTAATTTCTCTTGCGTCCCATTATTCTTCCTTGCAAAATTAGCTTCGCAAGATTTACGCGTTGTGCTAAGCGGTGAGGGAGCAGATGAATTATTTGCAGGATACATTGATTATGGTGTTCATACGCGTTCTAAACTTATTAAAGTTGTGACTCGCATGCTTGCAAAGTTGCCAAAAAAGTTGCGTTACGCGATTGGTCGAGCTGCAAAGGGTAAGCATTTCCATGGAGCGTGGCATTTGTACGCTAATTTGGCTCCAGCTGAGGAGCATTTTATCGGTCAGTCAAAGGTTTTCAATGAGGAAGATGCTGTAAAACTTTTGAAGCCTGAGTATCGCAAGGGTCCTAGCGTTCGCAGCATTGTTGATGCTATTTACAATAGAATTGCTGGTAAGGGACTTTCTGAAGTGAAGAAAAAGCAATATCTTGATATGCATCAATGGATGCCAGGAGATATTTTGCTTAAGGCAGATAAAATGACTATGGCACATTCTTTGGAGCTTCGCGTGCCTTTGCTTGATCGTGTTCTTATGGATGTTGCAGAAAAAGTTCCTACTAAATATTTAATTACTGATGAAAATACGAAGTTTGCTTTCCGAAAAGCTGCGTCCCGTCATTTGCCAAAAGCTTGGTATGACAGAGAAAAGCTTGGTTTCCCTGTGCCAGTTAAGGATTGGTTGCGTGAGGAACGTTTTTATAAGATTGTCCGTAAGACGTTTGAAAGTGACGATGCTGCTAAATTCTTCGATAGAGATGCTTTACTTCGTATGATTGACGATAATTATGCAAAGAAAAATGACGATCGTCGTAAGATTTGGACAGTTTACACATTCCTGACTTGGTATGATGTGTACTTTAATCATGATGGATTGAAGCCTGAGCCAATGCAGTTAGCGTAGAAATCGCATAGTTCTAGCTTTGATTTGTGGCAGTCAAAACGCGTTTCGTGTGTTGGCTGCTTTTTGTCAAGGCTTCTAGTAAAATGAATATTCGGCTTGAGTAATCAAGAAAGTGGGATGTCCCCACCTGGAAGCCTACTGTGGTTTCGGGTTCATGACTTCGGTCACGCAAGTTAGCTCTTGTGCTGCTTGCTGCGCTGTTATATAGCGTTTTATTGATATGAAGTGGTGAATCTTAAGCTCTTGGACTTCTTGGTGTATTACATCTTACAAGTATTTAGAAGGATTGGAGTCATCATTAGCGACGAACCACGCATTAACGAGGAAATTCGAGTCCCTCAGGTGCGCCTTATTGGTCCAAAGGGCGAGCAAGTGGGAGTTATCGCAACCTCTGTCGCGTTAAACCTTGCAAGGGAAGCTAACCTCGATCTTGTCGAAGTTGCACCTACTGCTAAGCCTCCAGTAGCCAAGCTTATTGACTACGGTAAGTACAAGTACAACGAAAAGATTAAGGCTCGTGAAGCACGTCGTAATCAGACCGTCGCAGAGGTTAAGGAAATTCGTTTCCGTCTCAAGATCGACGATCATGATTTCGATGTGAAGAAAGGTCATGTGCTTCGTTTCTTGAACGGCGGAGACAAGGTAAAAGTAACTATTATGTTGCGTGGCCGTGAGCAATCTCGTCCGGTTGGTGGCGTTGAATTGTTGCGCCGACTTGCAGATGAGGTCTCTGAAAGTGGCACAGTAGAGTTTGCGCCAAAGCAAGAAGGTCGAAATATTATTATGACTCTTGCTCCAAAAGGCAAGAAAATTCATACACAGTCTGAGCAACGTCGTCGTGGCGCTGAATCTCGCGCTGAGCGTCAAGCTCGTCAGGCTGCTCGTCTTGCAGCTAAGCAAGAGGTTCAGTCACAAGCTGCAGCTGCAGTAAATGCTATGCAATCCGATCAACATCACAAGGAGGGCAGCAATGCCGAAGATGAAAACTAATTCCGCAGCGTCCAAGCGCGTTCGTCTTACCGGTACCGGTAAGGTGATGCACGATGGTAGCGCCATGCGCCACAACTTGGAGCACAAGTCGGCTCGTAAGCGTCGTGCTCTTTCTGAAGATAAAGTATTGGCTACTGCGCAGAGCAAGAAGCTTAAGGGCTTGCTCGTTAAGTAAGTAACAAGTAAGAATTGCTTGTAAACGAATACGCAATCGAAAATTTTTAAGAAAGCTGAGGAATACTTATGGCACGAGTAAAGCGCGCAGTAAACGCTCACAAGAAGCGTCGCGTTGTTCTTGAGAGGGCTTCTGGTTACCGCGGTCAGCGCTCCCGTCTTTATCGCAAGGCAAAGGAACAGCTGCTCCACTCATTTACTTATAACTTCCGCGACCGCAAGGCTCGCAAGGGTGATTTCCGCAAGTTGTGGATTCAGCGCATTAACGCAGCAGTTCGCGCTGAAGGCATCACTTACAATCGCTTCATTCAGGGCTTGCACTTGGCAGGCATCGAATTGGATCGTCGCGCTCTTGCTGAGCTCGCAGTTTCCGATATTGAAGCTTTCAAGGCTGTTGTCGAAGCTGCTAAGGCTGCATTGCCAGCTGATGTAAACGCTCCAGTTGAAGCCTGATTTTGCTTTAATAGAGTTCTATTTTAAGCCCACCAATTTAGGTGGGCTTTTTCTTTTAAATCAACAAATTTACTTATTAGCTATAATTATTTTTATGCGCTCAAATCTTGATTCTGACAATAGGGAAAATAATATTCCTGAAGAGTTTGCACTTCATATTCAACGCTTTATTGCGCATATTGATATTGAGCGTGGTCTTTCTAAAAAAACAGTATCTGCGTACGCTTCAGATTTGCAAGATTACACATGCTGGCTTTGCGACGAACGAAAAATAAAAGATATTGCTACTATTTCTCAATTAGATATTGAATCATACATTCGAACTTTGAATGAATTAGGGTTGGGGACTAGGACAGTTGCGCGTCGACTTGCAAGTATTCACGAGTGGCATCGCTTTATGCTTGCTCATGGTGACATACAAGCTGACGTTTCAGCGCAAGTAAAAGCTCCAAAACAAGCAGACTACTTGCCGGATGTTTTAAGTATTGAAGAAGTAAATAGAGTTATTGAAGCTGCAGGGAATTTTGGAAGTTCCGATGCTATTTCGATTAGAGATACTGCTCTTCTCGAGTTTTTATACGCTACTGGAGCGCGAATTTCGGAAGCAGTTGGCGTAAAATTCGAAGATATTGATTTAAACGAATCTGTTGTAAAACTTACAGGTAAAGGCTCTAAGCAGCGTTTAGTTCCGATTGGTGGTTGTGCTGTTCGTGCTCTTCGTAACTATATGGAGAAATCTCGCCCAGAATTAGCGTTAAAGGGCAAACGTGAATTGCACACAATTTTCTTAAATAAGAGAGGTAATGCACTTTCTCGTCAATCAGCATGGGCAATAGTAACGCAAGCTGGCGAGCGTGCAAAACTTGACAAACCATTGCATCCGCATACGCTGCGTCATTCTCTTGCCACGCATCTTATTGCAGGTGGTGCTGATGTGCGCACAGTTCAAGAGCTTCTTGGTCACGCTTCCGTAACAACTACGCAAATTTATACGCATATTAGTCCCGACGCATTAGTTGAAGCTTACGTAATGAGTCATCCTCGAGCTAAATAATTTTATGCTCAGAGTTTCGTGAGTATACCTGTTGATAAAGTGGGGAACATGCCTACTGATTTACTTGGACGCGAATACGAAACTTTTCATGCACCAGAGCCGTTAACTTCACATGGTCCTGCTCGCATTATTGCAATGTGCAACCAGAAAGGTGGAGTTGGTAAAACTACAAGTTCCATTAATATTGCTGGCGCACTAAGTCAGTATGGTCGTCGCGTTTTGATTGTTGATTTCGATCCGCAAGGTGCGGCAACAGTTGGACTTGGAATTAACGCAAATGCGCTTGATAATACAGTTTATACGGCATTATTTGATTCGTCTGTAGATGTTCACGACGTAATTCGTCATACTGAAACAGAAAATATTGATATTATTCCTGCAAATATTGATTTATCTGCAGCTGAAGTTCAGTTAGTAACTGAAGTAGGACGAGAGCAAATATTAGCAGGTGTATTGCGCAAAGTGCGCGACGAATACGATGTTATTATAGTCGATTGTCAGCCTTCTCTCGGCTTGCTTACTGTAAACGCGTTAACGGCAGCTGATGGTGTGATTATTCCACTTGCTGCAGAGTTTTTTGCTCTTCGAGGCGTGGCTCTTCTTATGCAATCAATTGAGAAGGTACAATCTCGTATTAATCCAAATCTTAAAGTATTTGGAGTTCTTGTCACTATGTACACTCGCACACTTCATAGTGAGGAAGTGTTGCAGCGCATTTATGAAGCTTTCCAAGATCGCGTTTTGCACTCTGTGATTTCGCGTTCTATTAAGCTGCCAGATTCTACAGTTGCTGCAGTTCCTATCACTATTTTTGCTCCTGAACACAAGACTGCAAAAGAGTACCGCGAAGTTGCGCGTGAGCTTATTGCTAAAGGTGTTGTTGCGTAAGTTCTTGTTGTTCTGCGTTAGTGTGGATTAAAAGCTGTCTGCGCTCACTAGTAAAATCGGTGCGGTTTGGCAGTTTACCTATTTGGGTGCTTGTCAATAATGTATATAGCTACTGTTTCAGCCGATATTTATAGCTTAAGCGGTTGCATGTTAATAATTACTTAAACGCGAAGAATGGAAGAGGTTTGTGATGACTGTTCGCGGTGATATTCGAAATGTGGCAATTGTGGCGCACGTAGACCACGGTAAGACCACTCTGGTAAACGCCATGCTTCAGCAGTCGCACGTATTTTCTGAGCGTGAAGAAGTTCCAGATCGCGTTATGGATTCCAATGATTTGGAACGCGAAAAGGGCATTACTATTCTTGCTAAGAACACTGCTGTGCAGTACACAGGTCCATTAGCTGAAAAGTATGGTCATCCAGAAGGTATCACTATTAACGTTATTGATACTCCAGGTCACGCTGATTTCGGTGGTGAGGTCGAGCGTGGTATCTCTATGGTTGACGGCGTTGTTTTGTTGGTTGACGCTTCTGAAGGTCCTCTTCCACAGACTCGCTTTGTGCTTCGTAAAGCTTTGGAAGCTAAGCTTCCTGTTATTTTGTGCGTAAATAAGGTAGATCGTCCAGATGCTCGTATTGAAGAAGTTGTTGGCGAATCTACAGATTTGCTTCTTGGCTTGGCTCAGGATGTTGTCGAGGAAGGTATTGACCTCGATCTCGACGCTTTGCTTGATTTGCCAGTAATTTATTGCGCTGCTAAAGCTGGTTATGCTTCTGTTAATCAGCCTGAAAATGGTGGTTTGCCAGATAACGATAATTTGGAGCCATTGTTTGATTCTATTATTTCGAACATTCCAGCTCCTGAATACGAAGAAGGTGCTCCTCTTCAAGCTCATGTTGCAAACATTGATTCCTCTGACTTCTTGGGTCGTCTCGGTTTAGTGCGAATTTACAACGGAACTTTGGAAAAGGGCAAGACTTACGGTCTTTCTCGCGTCGACGGTTCCATTGAAAACTTCCGTGTTTCTGAGCTTCTTCGCACTCAAGGTTTGGAGCGCACTCCTGTAGCTTCTGCAGGTCCTGGCGACATTGTTGCTGTTGCTGGCGTAAACGACATTATGATTGGCGAAACTATCGTTGACCAAAACGATCCAAAGCCGCTTCCATTAATTCATGTCGACGATCCTGCAATTTCTATGACTTTCGGAGTAAACGATTCTCCTCTTGCTGGAACTGAAGGCAAGGATCATAAGCTTACTGCTCGTATGATTAAGGATCGTTTGGATCGCGAGCTTATTGGTAACGTTTCTATTAAGGTTATTCCAACTGAGCGTCCAGATGCTTGGGAAGTTCAAGGTCGTGGCGAGCTTGCTTTGGCTGTGCTAGCTGAGCAGATGCGTCGCGAAGGCTACGAGCTTACAGTTGGTCGTCCTCAGGTTGTTACCAAGACTATTGATGGTCAAATTAATGAGCCTATGGAAAGCACTACGATTGACGTCCCAGAAGAGTACATGGGTACCGTCACTCAGCTTATGGCTGATCGCAAGGGTCGCATGGATTCTATGAGCAACCACGGTTCTGGTTGGGTTCGTTTGCAATTTACTGTTCCTTCGCGTGGTCTTATCGGTTTCCGCACTGCTTTGCTTTCTGCTACTCGCGGAACTGGTATTGCAAGCTCTATTTCCGCCGGTTATGCTCCATGGGCTGGTCAGATTGTGACTCGTCAGAATGGTTCCATGGTTTGTGACCGCAAGGGTGTTGCAACTCCTTATGCTATGCAGCGTTTGCAAGCTCGTGGCGTATTCTTCGTTGATCCACAAAGCCCAGTTTACGAAGGACAAATCGTTGGTATTAACAACAAGCCAGATGAGCTGGATGTAAACATTACGCTTGCTAAGCACATGACTAACATGCGTTCTTCAACCGCTGATGTTCTCGAGACCTTGACTCCGCCAATCAAGATGAGCTTGGAAGAGTCTCTTGACTTTGCTAACGAAGACGAATGCGTGGAAGTTACACCTGAAGCAATTCGCGTGCGCAAGATTATTTTGAGCCGTGACGAATGGTATAAGTGGCGTGCTAAGCAGCGTCGTCAAAACAACAACGCTGCATGATAATCGCAATATACCAATTAGTAATGGAACGTTAGGTTTTATTATGTCGTCGAAACCGTGGTCGCATCGCTTGCCTTCGTGGGGCAGGTATGCGACCACGTGTGTTTCTGCAGTAATATGCGCGTTGATTGGTACTTTTGCTCATCGCTGCGGTGCAATGGATAACATTCCTTACGGATTCGTATTATCTATGCTTTTGCTGTTTTTGTCTGCTTGGTGTGCAAGATCTCGTAGTGGTTGGAGTGGATTACTTATTCACGCAATAGTTTTCTCCGCGTTTGCTTGGATTCTCGCATTAGATTTTATTGGCAGTGCAATTCTAGTACCTGTTGGTTTCACAATACCGTTGCCATGGTGTTCGCAATATGTTGGATATTTTTGGCTTTACGGCGTTCTTGTTGCTCACTTAGTCTTGCTTTGTATGCCTCAGCGTTGGTTTGTTATTGAATAGTGAAATGAGCAAAGAATTTGCAATAATTTAAGCGTGACTTCGCTGTGAATTTTGCATACAAAGAAGTATTAAGCAGTATTTTTTACAGTAGTCTTGATTACAATATTCTTAACTGCAACAGTTTTTAAGGAATACTTATGAATAGTAGTAACAGTAAGTTCTCACGTAAATTATGCTATTTAGGGCCGGAAGGTTCTTTTACTCATCAAGCAGCTTTAAAAGTTCAGCAGCAGTTACAATCATTTGAGAATTTGCGACTTATTCCAATTGCTTGCGAGAATGTTCTTAGTATTGCTAGTGAAATTGAAGAGCATAACAATTGGGGTGTTATTGCGTGGGAAAACAATATTGAGGGCGTTGTAATACCTAATTTAGATTTACTAATTGATGCAAAGAATATGGTTGGTATTGCTCGCGTAGGAGTCGATATTAGTTTTGATGCTGTTATTTGCAAGTCAGATTCAATCGATAACTGTTCTACTATTGTTGCTCATCCGCATGCGTTGGCACAATGTCGTAAGTTTGCTCAAGAGCGTGGATTGAAAGAAAAAACTGCGTCTTCAAATGCTGCTGCTTGTAGGGATTTAGTTCCTGGAGAAGTTGCTTTATGCCCTAAAATTTGTGCTGATTTATACAATAGGCAGATTGTGAGTGAAGCAGTTGAAGATTTTTCTGGCGCGCGAACTGAGTTTTTAGTGCTAGCTCCTCGAGATCAGGCTTTAGATTTTGTTAATGTGCAGCGAGAAAACTTTTCATCATTTTCCTCAATTATTGCATTTATTCCGCGTTGCACAGGTGCTGGCGTGTTAGCAAATTTGCTTGATGTTGTGCGTGATCATGGTCTTAATATGACTTCCTTTATGTCTAGACCGATTAAAGGGCGAGGCGGTTTATACAGTTTTATTGCAACTGTTGATTCTGCTCCTTGGGATTCTATGTGTAAAGATATGATTCAAGAGGTTGTTGAACATGGTGATTGGGTTCGAGTTTTAGCAGTGTATTCTTCTGATAAACGCAAGAATCCGGTGATGGATGATTGGATGCTACCTCATGGTGGAGTGTGCGTTGAACCTTCAGTTGATGCTTTACGTAATTTGAACGTAATGCGTGCAGAAAGAGAATTATTATGGTAGACGATGCTGAATTTTCTCAAAATTTTTCTGTTGGTATTGTAGGTCTTGGTCTTATTGGTGGATCTCTTGCAAAACGACTTGCTAAACTGGCAAATTGCAACGTATATGCATGGAATCGTCATAATGAGCCTTATGACGAAGCTAAAAGTTTAGGAATTACTTGCGTAGACAATGTGCAAGATTTAGCTAAACTTCGTCCAAATGTTTTGATTTTATGCAATGCTTTAGCCGCTATGCCAAGTATTTTGCATGAAGTTGCACCTTATATTGACAAATCTTGCACAACTATTAGCGATGTTGGTAGCGTAAAAACTTTAGTTAGAAATCAGGTTGCTGCAGCAGGTTTGCAAGATTGCTACGTTGGTGCGCATCCGATGGCTGGTAGTGAATTTACTGGTTGGAAAGCTTCTAGTGGTGAGCTTTTAAATGGTGCTTTGTGGGCTTTAACTGTTGATGATTCTACTGAGTTTTGGCGAGTTAGAAATATTTTGCAAATGATTGTTTCGCTATGCAAGAATCGCGCAATAGTTTTGGATGATGCAACGCACGATAATTCTGCAGCTCTTATTTCTCATATGCCTCATGTTGTTGCAACAGCTCTTGCAAACGTATTATGTGAACAATCTAATCGTGCTATTGCTTTACAACTATCTGCAGGTTCCTGGCGAGATATGACACGAGTTGCTCTTACTGATCCTCAACGCACTCGTGCTATGGTAAGTGAAAATCGGCATAATACTGCGAAATTATTGCGTTCCGTAATTTCTGAGCTAACTTTTGCTGCAAATATGTTAGATAATGATGTTGAAACCGCGGATGCTTTAGAGCAAGAGTTTTTTGCTAAAGCTCAATCTTGGAGAGAATATAAATACTTGCAGCGCAACTCGTCTAAAACTAGTATGCAACAAAGCGATGCTGCAAATAGCAGATTGTGGAAGTATGATTCTCAAATCAATTGGCAGCAGGAATTATTAGAATCCGCGCGCTTAGGAGAATCCATTGTTGAACTTTCCGGATTTAACATCAACGAATCTTCGCAACTGCTATTGCGCTCAGATGCTTCCTTGAGAAATGTGTAAAACTTGCTCCTTATCAGACAATTCTACAGACTAAGCGGCTTTTGGAATTTGCGTTCTGGGATTGGCTTTAAACGGTAAATAGTTTTGGCATCAATGAACATTTCTTCGGCAGCTCTAGTGCCGTTTGCTGCAGGATCTCGAAGTAAATGAAGCATTACCCCGTCCCACTCGAGTACGTGCCCAATTGCATCATGATACTCGATTTTTTGTGTTCCATTGTTATTGTCTTCTATAATTTTGTAAGTTCTTACTACTATGCGCGAGCCTGCAGGTATTTGCTGTGGTAGTGTAGTTAAATTCCGTGTTTGTGTGTTCATAACATGCTCCTTGTTGTATTATGCATGTGACTGAAGTATATGGCAAACGTTTTGTTTTAAACTTTTATGGAAGGGTGAGTTAAGTATGAGCAACAATAAATTTGTTTCTGAAAATTTCTTAGGCTTACCTTCTAAATATATGAGTTTAATAGATGATTATATTGATTATGTTCGTGCTAATAAAGGCTTGGGTGAACGCACGCAGAAAGCTTATGCCAGTGATATTTTGCAATGTTTAGCATGGTGTAATCGGCACGGATTTAATAATATTTCGGAGCTTACTACGGATGATTTGCGTTCGTGGATGGCTGATGAGTCGCGAAGTCATGCGCGTTCAAGTTTGGCTCGCAAAGTAGTTGCGGTGCGTGGTTTTTTTGCGTGGTGTCAGCATGTTGAATACATAAGCGGTAATCCTGCAGAAATTTTAATGACGCCAAAAATTAAAAATATGCTGCCATCTGTTTTGGATGAATATCAAGCAGAATCATTAATGAATAATGTTGATTCTAAAGCTAATGTTTCAACTTCGTGTCCCAAAAATCAGAAAGCTATAGGACTTCGCAATGCTGCAATTCTGGAGCTTTTATATGCGACTGGTATTCGTGTTGGTGAGCTTACTAGTTTAAATATTCAGGATATTAATTTTTCCTCGCACACTATAAAAGTTACTGGTAAGGGAAATAAGCAGCGTGTTGTGCCTTTTGGGGTTCCTGCTTATAAAGCTTTATCTGCTTGGATTTCTAAAGATGGACGAGAAATTTTATTGCGAAATTCTGTTGAAGAGGCAGTATTTCTTGGTACTCGCGGAAAGCGTATTGATCAGCGTTTGGTAAGGCAGATTGTGCATGACGAGGCTAAAAGTGCGCATGTTCCGGATATTTCTCCTCATGCTTTGCGGCATAGTGCTGCTACGCATATGTTGAATGGAGGGGCAGATTTACGCGAAGTGCAGGAATTATTGGGTCATTCATCGCTTAATACTACTCAGCGTTACACTCATGTTTCTATTGAATCTTTAAAACGTAAGTATTCTCAAGCTTTTCCGCGTGCATGATAGTAAATGTTTTAAACATTCAATTATTCATATTTAACATGTTTTTTACATAATAAATATGTTAATTTACATTTTTGTAATATACATATATCTATAAAAAACAATAAATTTTACTATATAAATAATAAAATTTTCGGTATTTATAATTAAATCTAGACTTAAATAATTAATTATTACTAATATACAATATTTTTTTCAATTTTCTTTTACTATTGCATTGTTTGTAAAAATACGTATCATTGAATTTTAATCAACGAAGAGGCCTCGTCATTGGCTTGCGAGAATCCATCTGGCAATAAAAACCGGATGGATTTTTATGTTTTAGCTGATGTTTGGCTTTTTTGTGATATGACAATCCTGCCTACCAGACGTTAGGAGAAAAATATATGAAGAATAAGGCTTTGGCTTTCGCTGCTGCTGCCTGCTCGCTGGCAATGTTACTTGGTGGCTGTGGCTCTTCCGCTAAGAATGCACAAACAAACGGTGGCAAGGTTATTATTACCGTTTCAAACTCTGAGCCACAAAACGAATTAGTCCCTGGAAATATTAACGAAAATGCTGGCGCTCGTCCTGCCATGTTGGTTAATTCCACGTTGGTAACTTTCGATGAAAAAGGTAATCCTGTGAATGAGGATGCTGAAAGCATCACTCCAAATGCTGATGCTACCCAGTACACCGTGAAGGTTAAGAAAGGAAAGAAGTTCAGCGATGGCACTCCTATTACAGCCGAAAGCTTTGTGAAAGCTTGGAGCTTCGTCGCTAACGCTAAGAATGCTCAGAAGTGTGCTTCCTTCTTCCAAACCATTAAGGGTTATGCTGATTTGCAGAAGGATGGTACTAAGGGTGACGAACAGCTTTCTGGTTTGAAGGTTGTTGATGAAAATACTTTTACCGTTGATTTGGAACAGCCAGATTCTGTATTCCCAATTAAGGTTGGCTACTTGGCATTTGCTCCACTTCCGGAATCCTTCTACAAGGATCCAAAGGCTTATGGCGAAAAGCCTGTTTCTTCTGGTCCATACTTGTTCAAGTCTTGGGATCACAACAAGCAGATTGAAGTTGTGAAGAACCCAGATTACGATGGTCCACGTAAGGCTCAGAATGATGGCGTAACTTTCAAGGTTTATACAGATGGTAACGCTGCATACCGCGATGTGCAGGCTGGAAACCTCGATATGACTGATAATATTCCAGATACCCAAACTAAGACTTTCCAGAAAGATACAACTGTTAAGGCTTACAACCGTCCAGGTTCTGTAATCCAACAGTTCACTATTCCTTCAAGTCTCCCGCACTTTGATGTAAAGACTGAAGAAGGTAAGCTTCGTCGTCAAGCTATTTCTATGGCTATAGACCGTAAGGTGATTATCAACAAGATTCTCAATGGCACTGCTTCTCCTGCGAACGAATTTACTTCTCCATTGACTCCAGGCTATAAGGCTGATCTTAAGGGTCATGAGAACGTAGAATTTAATGCAAAGAAAGCTAAGGAACTTTGGGCTAAGGCAGATAAGATTTCTAAGTATGATGGATCTCTTACTTTCTCCTACAATGCCGATGGAAATGCAAAGTCTGTGTTTGATGCTGTTGTGAATTCCCTCAAGAATAATCTTGGAATCAAGGCTGAGACCACTCCAATTCCTACATTCCAGGAATTCCGTAATGCTTGCGCTAAGCGTCAGATTAAGGGTGCATGGCGTGCAGGTTGGATGCCAGATTATCCAAGTGCAGAAAATTACTTGACTCAGGAATTTGCTTCCGTTGCAGCTGATGGCAATGGTTCCAACGAAGGTGATTATAAGAATCCAAAGTTCGACGATTTACTTAAGAAAGCTGCATCTGCTAAGCCAGAAGAGGCTATTAAGCTCTATCAGCAAGCAAACGAAATCCTTCTTGAGGATCTTCCATCTGTCCCATTGTTCTACTCGAACGCTAAGGCTGTGATGGTTCCAACTTTGAAGGGCTTCACAATGGATTGGCAGAATATGCCGCTGTACTATCAGCTTCACAAATAAGCTGGTAGCTAATTAAGAAAACAGCATAGTGTTACATACTTTTTAGAAAGTTAGTAGGTAACACTAGTTGGTTCCTCTTAATAATTTAATATCGCTTATTGCGAAATTGCTGCTCCAGCTAAACTAGTTAAATAAAACTATTGAGCTGGAGCGGCACTTTGTTGTTTTTTGAGTAAGTTTTAACAATTCAAGGAGAATTCGATGGGTAAGTACATTCTGCGTCGTATTTTGCAGATGATTCCTGTTGTTCTCGGCACAACATTATTAGTTTATGCTTTAGTATTTGCTTTGCCTGGAGACCCAGTAAAAGCAATGTTTGGAGAAAAACCTGTTAATCCTGCAGTGGCTGCACAAATACGAGCCGAGTATAACTTAGATAAACCATTTATTATTCAATATTTACTTTTCTTAAAGAATGCTCTTACCCTCGATTTTGGTCATACTTTTGCAGGTCAACCAGTTATCGATGAAATTGGTCGTGCATTCCCGGTTACTGTTCAACTAGCAATTATGGCATTCGCTTTCGAGGCAATATTTGGTGTCATATTTGGCATAATTTCAGGTTTGAAGAAAGGCAAGTGGTATGACAGTGTGATTCTGGTTGTATCTCTTCTTCTTATTTCTGTTCCAACATTTGTGACAGGTTTCGTAGGACAATACTTATTTGGTGTTAAATGGCGCATATTACCAGTTACAGCTAGTAACGATCCTGGATTCTTCGATTTGCTTCTTCCTGCAATGGTTCTTGGTTCTGTGTCTATGGCGTATATCATTCGACTTACAAGATCTGAAATTTCTTCAAATATTTCGCTCGATTATGTGCGTACAGCTCGTGCAAAGGGCTTAAAAGAAGGCTCTGTTATTGTTCGTCACGTTTTGCGCAACTCGCTTATACCTGTCGTCACCTTCTTAGGTCAGGATTTGGGTGCTCTTATGGGCGGTGCAATGATTTCGGAAACGATCTTCAACATTCATGGCGTTGGATTCCTCACATATCAAGGGATTCTAAAAGGAGAAGGAAACCTTGTTGTTTCCATTGTCACGCTTTTGACATTGATATTTGTATTTAGCAATTTTCTTGTTGATATGTTGTACGCGGCTCTTGATCCGCGCATTCGTTACGCGTGAGGGGAGTACACTATGGAAGATAATTTGATGAAAAATGATTTGATTGCAAATAATGCTTCAAATTGCGATATATTACCGGGGCAAGAACGCTACGTTGCACCATTAGACGATACGCCTATTCAAGAAGTGGATTCCGTAGACGAATCCGCTGCTGCAACGAGTATGTGGGCAGATACTTGGAGAACTTTGCGCAGGAATCCATTGTTTATTGTTTCTGCAATTTTGATTATTGCAATTATTTTTGTTGCGTTCTTCCCAAGCATTCTTACAAAGCACAATCCTAATTATTGCGTTTTGGAACACTCTCTTGAGCCAGCTTCAGCCGCGCATCCATTTGGTTTTGATATGCAAGGTTGCGATATTTATGCTCGAGTTGTTTATGGTACTCGTACATCGCTAAGTGTTGGTTTGCTTGCAACTATTTTGGTTGTACTTGTTGGTTCTTTAATTGGTGCGTTAGCAGGATTCTTCGGAGGCTGGGTTGATACTATTCTCAGCCGAATAACTGATATCTTCTTGGCTTTACCAATGCTTCTTGGTGCAATCGTAGTTTTACAAATGTTCCGTACATCTAAATCAATTTGGAAAATTGTGCTTGTTATGGTGCTTTTTGGATGGGTTAGCGTTGCTCGTATTGCACGAAGCGCTGTTATGGAATCAAAAAATCTTGAATTCAATACCGCATCTACTGCTTTAGGATCTACTCCAATACGTAATCTTTTCAAACACATTATCCCGAACTCTTTGGCTCCAATCATTGTTGTTGGAACAACTTCGCTTGGAACTTATATTGTGTTGGAAGCAACATTAAGCTTCCTTGGAATTGGTTTACCAAGTACTACTGTCAGCTGGGGTGGAGATATTTCTACCGCTAGAAATGTTCTTACTACGAACCCAGAAGTCTTGTTCTATCCGTCTATTGCACTCGCAATTACTGTGCTCGCCTTTATTATGATGGGTGATGCTGTAAAGGATGCATTAGATCCGAAGAGCCGTAAGGCGTGAATTTAGCGTGGAGGAATAAAACTTATGAATACAACACGTAAAGATATAGACATTCGCGCCATGCAGCTAGAGCAAGGGCCATTGTTGGAAGTAAAAAATCTCCAGGTTGATTTCACAACAGACTCAAAAAAAGCTGTTCATGCTGTTAGAGATGCTAGCTTCTGTGTTTATCCTGGTCAGTGGGTTGCAATTGTAGGTGAATCTGGTTCAGGAAAGTCCACTTCTGCAATGGCTGTTCTTGGTCTTCTTCCTGGAACCGGTCATGTTACAGGTGGATCTATTAAGCTCAAGGGTAAAGAAATTAGCAGTTTGAAGCCAAAAGAGATTGCTGCCTTGCGTGGTACTGCAATGGGCCTAGTTCCGCAGGATCCTATGAGCAACTTGAACCCTGTGTGGCGTATTGGCGAACAAGTTAAAGAAGCATTAATCGCAAATGGTGTTGACGTTGATCACGAGAAGCGTTCTTCATTAGCTGAGGCTCTTGCAGGCGATTCTGTTCAAGTCAAAAGCAATGAGGATGAAACATTCCTTGGCTCTAAAGAATTACCAGATTTGATTGAAGTTGCTAAGAAAGCTTTGAAAGAAGTTGGGCTTGATGAGCATAACGATGCTGAAAAGTTCAATGAAGCTATTGATTACTACAAGAAAGAGTGGGTTCCAGGCTCTGAAACTCGTTGGCGCGTAGCAGACGATTTAATCAAATATGGTGTAAATGACGACAAAGCTTGGGAAATTGCCAAAAAGTATGTTGTAGGTGCAAGCGTTGAAGATCGTATTGCTGGTTTGCTCGATGAAGCTGGTTTGCCAGATGCTGCAACTCGTGCACGTCAGTTCCCACATGAGTTTTCCGGTGGTATGCGTCAGCGCGCTTTGATTGCTATTGGTTTGGCTTGCCGACCGGACTTGCTTATTGCAGATGAGCCAACTTCCGCTTTGGATGTTACTGTGCAAAAGCGTATTCTTGACCATTTGCATACACTAACTGATTCGCTCGGAACTTCTGTTCTCTTCATTACACACGATTTAGGTTTGGCTGCCTCTCGCGCGCAGCATGTTGTTGTTATGTATAAGGGTCGTGTTGTTGAGTCTGGCCCATCGTTGGAAGTTTTGCAGCATCCTCAGCATCCGTATACAAAGAGACTTGTTGCTGCCGCTCCAAGCTTAGCTTCTCAGCGCATTATTTCTGTTAAAGAACACGGTGGTAACGCTGATAACTTGCTTGAGCATCATGTAGTAGGTGAGCAAACTCTCGAAAAAAGTGAGCATATTATTACTGTGGATCACTTAACTCGTGAGTTTAAGCTTCCTCGCAAGAAAGAGCTTTTTAAGGCTGTTGACGACGTTTCATTCTCTATTAAGCGTGGTACGACGTTAGCTATCGTTGGTGAATCTGGTTCAGGTAAATCTACTGTTGCGAATATGGTTTTGCGACTTCTTAAGCCAACAAGTGGAACTGTTACTTACGAAGGTAAGAATATTTCCGATTTAAAGGGTTCGGATTTGCTTGACTTCCGTCGCCATGTGCAGCCAGTTTTCCAGAATCCGTATGGTTCTTTGGATCCTATGTACTCAATTTATCGTTCAATTGAAGAACCTTTGCGTATTCATAAGATTGGTGATAAAAAGAGTCGTAAAAACCGTGTGGTAGAGCTTCTAGACATGGTTCGTATGCCTGCTTCAGTTATGACTCGATTCCCGAACGAACTTTCTGGAGGACAGCGTCAACGAATTGCGATTGCTCGTGCTATGGCTTTGGACCCAGATGTTATAGTTTGCGATGAAGCTGTATCTGCTTTGGATGTGCTTGTGCAAGATCAGGTTTTGCACTTGCTTAACGATTTGCAGGCGGAGCGTGGTTTGAGCTATTTGTTCATCACACACGATTTGGCTGTCGTTCGTCAGATTGCAGACGAAGTTGTTGTTATGCAGCATGGAAAGCTTGTTGAGCATGCAACTACAGATGAGGTATTCGATCATCCACAGATGGAATACACTCGCGATTTGCTTGATGCAATTCCAGGAGGAAATTTGGAACTTGGTTTAGACTAAATAGTACAAGCTGATAAAAAGGTGCAGGTTTTATAGAATCTGCACCTTTTTATTTTTCTATTAATTCCGTGTTTATTGGTTGAGTAATCCATAACTTGTAATCTGTGTTGGTTGCGTGATTTATGTCTGTTGCTTAGTGGTGGAGCTGTTTGTGTTGTGTACATATTAGAGTTGATTACATGATTACAATTACGACTTCGAATTTAAACGGTATTCGTGCAGCTGAGCGCAAAGGTATGCTTAACTGGTCTGACGCGCATACTCCAGACGTGTGGTGTATGCAAGAAGTGCGCGCTCCGCAGGATGCAATCGACCCAATTATGACAAAAATTGAAATGGGATATTGTACGTCTGAAAATATCGTAAATTCTATAAAAAACGATAATTTTACTTATACAAATGAAGTTTGCCGTGTAAAAGGTCGAGCTGGAGTAGCTCTAGTTACGTCTCTTCCTGTAGTTGAAAAACGCTACGGTTTGCCTGGTTTAAGTGAGGATGTTGATTCTGGGCGATGGGTTGAAACTGACGTGCGTACCCCTGAAGGGTATGAAATTACTATTGCTTCTGTGTATGTTCATGCTGGAAATGTGGACGATCCGCAAAAAATGCAACAAAAATTCCGCTTTTTAGACACAATGCTTATACGCTTGGGGGAGCTTCGAAATATTGCAGCAAGTGGCGGAAATCAAGCGATTTTGTGCGGTGACTTTAATATTGCGCATACTTCACTTGATATTAAAAACGCTAAGGCTAATGAAAAAAGTGCAGGATTCTTGCCAGAGGAACGCGCTTATATTGATCGCTGGATTAACGAATATGAATTTGTGGACGTTATGCGCATGCTTGCAGGAGATATTCAAGGACCATACACTTGGTGGAGTCAGCGCGGTAAAGCTTTCGACAATAACGTTGGCTGGAGATTAGACTACCAGTTCGCAACTCCTGAAATTGCGGAAAGCGCTCGCGGATTTGTGATCGATCGTGCTGAAAGTTATGAGGCAAGATGGTCGGATCACGCGCCTTTAACCATAAAATACGGTGTGTGATTATTAATCACATTAACTGAAATAAATAAAGTAATAGCATTTGCTCATATGCATATTTTCAGTGCTTTGTTTATGATAATCTGGTGAAGTTGAGCAATTTACGACGATTAGCATTATGCTTATTGTTGTGCTTGTTGTTTTAAGAAATGAGGAATAATGGGTTGGTTATTTGGCCGACATGAAGAAGAAAAATCTTCAAAAGTTGAAGACAAAATCGTAGAGGTAAAAACTGGTCCATGGGATTTCAATGATGAAGATGCTCCTGATTTTAGCGATTATCTAGATTTTGGTTCAATCTATATCCCATATTTTCAAGGCATTGAGTTGCGAGTAAAAAAGCAGCATGAAACATCGCAAGTTCTTGGTATGACAGTAACTTATGGTTCTTCAAGCGTAGAAGTTGAAGCTTTTGCTGCGCCTAAAACATCTGGTATTTGGCTAGAAGTGTGCAAAGATTTGCTTGATGGTAATAGTCAAGCGTGTACAGTACAAGGCGAATTTGGTACTGAGCTACTGTTACCTGTAAAAGTTGGAGAAAAAACCATTACAACGCGTATTGTTGGCGTTGATGGTCCTAGGTGGATGCTTCGCGGAGTATTCTCTGGACCTGCAGCAACAGAGCTTGCAGATAATAATAACGAAACAAAACAATTAGACGAATGGTTTAAGGGGATTGTTGTAAATCGTGGTGAAGAGCCGCTTGCGCCTCGCGATTTTATTCCTATGCATGATCCAGTAACTAGAGAAGAAAAAGAAGCTGCTTTAAATGCAGAAAATAGCGGTAAAGATGGGGAAAATAATACGTCTGATGAAGATGCTAATAATGCACTAAAAAAAGACGATAAACCATTAGGTTACGACCAACAAGTAGAAGTAAAAACTACGCTTACACGCGGTCCAATGTTTGCTGAAATTAGATAATGCAAATAGTAGAAAGTTAATTGAATGGATTCACAAGAATCTTTACAGAAATCCGAAGAAGAGTTTTCTTCGCAAGAGTTTTCAAATGCAGTAAAACTCAACGATTCTGCGCAAACCAACGATTCTGCGCAAACCAAAAAACGCTCAGGACTAGCGACATTGGCTTCAATTGGAGCCGAAGGATCTACATTTTCTGTAATTGATTCAATGGGTGGCGTTCGAGGCGTAATCGAATCCATGCTTCCAGGCTTGCTGTTTGTTATTTGCTTCGTTGTAACACGAAATGTGCAAACAACGGTTATTGTTGCAGCTGTGATTGCTGTTTTGCAAGTTGTGATTCGTCTTATTCAAAGGCAATCGCTTATGGGAGCAATTAGTGGGCTTGTTTCCATTGGAATCTGCCTTGTTTGGGTGTGGACGAGTCACCAAGCGCGCGACTACTATATGATGGGCTTTATTACGAACGCTGTTTATGGTGTGCTTCTTGCTATTTCGCTGATTGTGCGCGTGCCTGCTTTAGGGCTTGTGATTGAGTCAATTCGCAAAATGCCTACGGAAAACTTTGGCTCGTGGCTTCACGAATGGCTCGATTATAAGCCGCTTAAGCGAGCGTATATGTATGTGACAGGATTGTGGATTGCTGTTTTTGTGCTGAGGCTCGTTTTGCAAGTGCCATTATATTTGACGAATCACGTTGTGTGGCTTGGTACCGTTCGCTTGATTATGGGATTGCCGTTCTGGGCACTCGCAATTTGGGTTTCTTACTTGATTATCGCAACGCCGTTTATGCGTCTTCACCATAAAAATCGCGAAGAAAATTATCGCGAAGAAAAGCAGATTGACGAAGATGAAAACGATGTAAATTCAGTGAAGTAAAATCATCTTAACAAAAATCAGCGTTAGAAAATCAGCGTTAGAGAATCAGCTTAACAAAACGCAAAACTAAGGGGTAGTACATGCAAGTAACGATGCGAATCGAGCGATATGCGGATCAAGGTAGATGCGTAGGTCATCTCGAAGGACGCGTTGTATTCGTGCGATTTGCCCTTCCTGGTGAGCTGGTTGTTGTGCGCATGGATGAGCCGATGCGTGCAAAAGCGCACTTTTTTACTGGCGAAGTTGTAGAAGTTTTGGAGCCTAGTGCGGATCGTGTGGAGCCGCAATGGAAGCTCGCTGGTCCTTTGGCTCAGGGCGGCGGAGTTGGCGGCGCGGATTTAATTCACGTTTCTTTGCCTGGTCAGATTCGTTGGAAGGCTTCCGTAATTGCCAATCAATTCCAGCGTTTAGCGCATATGGATGTTGCGGAAAGCGATGTTAGTGTTGAGCGCATGCCAGGGGACGAGGAGCTTAACGGGTTTAATTGGCGTACGCGCATGGAGTTGGTTGCGGATGATGAAGGGCGATTGTCTATGCGTAAGCGCGAGTCGCATGATCGCATTGCGATTGATACTATGCCGCTTGCGTCGCGCGCAGTTTTGGCTGTTGCGGATTCTTTGGACTTGTGGAATCGTTCTTTTTCGCCAAATGCGCAAATTCGTCTTGCTGTTCCAGAGCCTAGGGTTGATGGTTTGGATTTTGGTGTTTCTGGCGATAAGGCTGCGCTTCTTAGTGCGATTGGCGAAAATTATGCGCTTATAGTAAATGATGAGTTGGTTGCAGGATCGGCATTGTTGCGCGAGCGCGTGCGAGTTGCTGTTAATGAAGATTTATCTCGTGCGCGTACTTTTGATTACGATGTTGATGGGCGCGGTTTTTGGCAGATTCATCGCGCAGCTCCAGAGCATTTGGTGAACTACGTTTTGGGATTAGTTCGTTCTGCACTTGGTGGGCGCACTAAGAATACTGTTTTGTGGGATTTGTATTCTGGTTCGGGTTTGTTTACGATTCCTCTTGCGACTTTGGCTAATGTTGGCGGAGATTCTTATGGTGCTTATGATGCTGTAGGCGCTTTTGGTGCTGCTGAACCAGCTCGCGTGCTTAGCATTGAGGGTGCGCCGATTGCTGTAAAGAATGCAAGGCGAAACATTGGGCGTGCTGGTCTTAGCAGGGATGTTGTTGAAGCGCTTGAAGGCGATGTTGCGCAAACGCTTGAATCGCAGGTGTTTAAGGCGAGTAAGTCGTCTAAGATTGTTCGCCGATTTGCGCATCCTGATGTTGTTGTGTTAGATCCTCCGCGCGCTGGTGCTAAAGCTCAAGTTTGTAAGCAGATTGCGAAGTCTGGAGCAAGAAGCGTTGTGTATGTTGCTTGCGATCCGACTAGTCTTGCTCGCGATGTTGGAACGTTTAGTGAGCTTGGCTACAGCGTTCAGTCTTTGCGTGTGTTCGATATATATCCCAACACTCACCACGTTGAGAGTGTCGTATTGATGTCTAGGGCTTAATAGGTGGGTGCATTTTTGCTCTTATGTAGCAGGGTTTAGCGAGGGCTATCGTTAAAAGGTTTAATGCGTGGCAGCTTTAAGCTGGGTTCTTGTGATTTTTGAGCGCAGTTTGGCTGTTTGAGGGAACATGTCTACGCTCTAGGGTTGAGTGCACAGGATGGATAACGTACTTCGCTTGCGTTGAAAGCACACTGTGCTTTCAACTTTGAGCAAGCTCAGCGAATCGAAGTGCATTCGCGAATTATGTTTTAATCGCTCATGCAAGTCGATTCGCCACTTTGCACCCAGGGTGTGAAGTGGGAAAAATTTATGCAGAAGGGAATGTACTGTATCATATGTGGGAGAAAAAATATACGAGTCTAGTGAACAGGTTTAATACTGTAGAATCAAGGCTTAAAGAAGTCAAAGCTATTATTGTTGATAAGCAAGCAAGACGTGATGAGGTTGAATATTTTATCGAGGACTTGAAAAAGCAGGACTTGTTAACAGCGTTCGATGAAAACGTCTGGCTGAGCATGGTTGATTATCTAACCGTGCATCAAGATGGAAAGGTTGAGTTTAGCTTCCTTGATGGGAACAAAACAGAACTAAAGTGTTAAGCTTGTAGGAAATGTTACAGGGCAAAATAAAGGCACATCAGCAAGTCGCTGACGTGCTTTTTCTGTTAAAAGAGTTACATGTTGAGTATAATAGGATAGATGTACATGAGATTCTTGAAATGAATTCAATTCTTCCTAACTTCTAAATCACGCTGTTTTAAAAATGTCAACCATTGCAGTATCACATCTAAAGCCAGTTTGGCGTTTCCTAAATTGCAATGATTTCCCGCATTTTCTTTTTCAGTAAAAAGGCGAAATGTGAGAGAGTTCGCATTGGTAAGTGCGTTGATTTCTTTGCCGATCATTCGGTAATCAACGAGGTGGTCTTGGTTGGCACCAAGAATCAATACATCTTGTTCAATCATGGAGGCCACATCCATAATCTGATATTTACTCACTTTCTTCAGATAATCATAAATGCTGTCAGCTCCATAGGCGTACATTCCATGATTGACACCCCATTGAAATAATGGGTCATTCTTCCGTATCAATTTCATCATGCAAAGAATAGGGCTGAGAACGATGCGAAGATTATGTTTCAACATAAACCGAACGATAACGGCTACCTTTTTTGGTATTTGGTCGAGAACCACGTCAAGAAAGTCCGGAAAAACAGACCAAGATACAACCCTTGTAATTCTCTTATCAAGTGCAGCAGCACGCAGGGCCAGCATAGCTCCCAAAGAAACACCAATAATAATGACGTCATTCAAGTGAAAGAAATCTAATATTGCTTTGACCGGACGTTCCCAAGCATATGTAAAGTGTTTCCCTTGAACACGAAGAACGTTGCCTTGTCCAGGACCTTCAAATAGATATACATCATACCCGTGTTCAGAAAGATATAACATCAGCAAAAACATTTCCTCAAAGCATGAATCGTTACCACCGTGTAAAAGAATGGTGCCCTTACATTGTTTTTGAGTTTTTGCAACCATGATTGGCAGCATAACATCTTCATATGGAACTTGAATTATCTGGACACGTCCCTCATCGAAATAAGAATGGTAATACTCATAAAACAGTTCCGTTGCTTTTATATAGTATTCCTTGTTGCCAGGATTTCCATCAAAAAATTCGCTCATCTGGTAATATGCAATTGCCTGAGGGATTCTGTTTTGAGAGAGTGCATGATCCCCAAGGTAAATCATTTCCTGTTTCCAGCTTGTGCTGTCTGTAATCCTTTTGGCAGCCTGCATCACATCGTTTAAATCCCCTCCATCCCAAAGAATGACACGGTTAAGCTGAAAGTTAAAATTAGGATCAGGATTTAGGTGATACATACCTTGTTTAAATTCCAACTCCATGCAAAAGACCTCCTTAAAATTTGCTATTTGTGGGTAATTAAACTTCCCACTTCTTGATAAAAGTTTCAAACGATTTCATACATCTATGCAAAACAGCCACCATTAAGAGCATCAAAATAGCGCCTACTACACAACTGATCCATAATTGAGCTGTGGTAAAAGAAAGGAATTTATTTGAAATCCAAAGGATATAAAAGCAAAACGGAAGTAACGGGACTGCGGTGACCACTCCGGGTACATAGCCTTTAAATTGCGACGCCAACATACAATGCACAATCAGGTGAATGGTAAATCCAAAAAATAATCCCAGCCACAAAAAGTACCAATCAAAGATACAAGCAGAGAGCGATAAAGCTGAAATAATGAAAAATTCAATCAATACACCAATGGAAAATGACGGGGTGCTTCCCAAATCGGCAAATGGAATCTTCTTCATTTTTGTTGCTTGTATTTTTCTTTTATATTTCCGTTTCCATGCCTCCACAAAAATAATCTCCTCGAAGTCATGCAGCATAAAAATAACCGGGAACAGCCAAACAATCGTATTTATTGTATTCATAAAATTGAGCCTCCTTTATCTGTCTCACTTGTGTCACTTTCTAATTTATATTATATTCAAAAAGACATGATTGTTAATGGAAGAAGTTCAAGTGCTACAATCCCGAAAAAGTGTGACAGGAGGACCAAAATGAGTTTGGTAGAAAAGGAAAAGAATCCCATCGCTGAGCAATCCCGTCAATGGTTGATGCAGTCCTTGTTGGATCTCATGAGCCAAAAAGACTACGCTCGTATTACCGTAACAGAAATCGCCGAACATGCGCTTTTATCAAGGAGAACTTTTTATCGGATCTTTGATTCGAAGGAGCAGGTATTACAGCAATGCTTCTTAGAAAGATGTGAGGACTACATTACTTATTTTCAAAAAAACAGGCACTATACACTGGAGCAGATTGTGGAAGTGTTTTTTACCTTTTGGGAGAAACAGATCAACTTTTTGCGTCTTTTGCAGCGGAATCATCTGTTCTATTATCTGCTGGAAGAATTCAATCGGGCCTTACCTGTGATTTATGACACCGTTCGTGGAAATCAAAATTTGTACGATAGCATCTTTGAAAAGAAAGCTGCACTGCTTGTCAGTGCCGGTGCACTTTGGAATCTTCTTTCCGAATGGATGCAAATGGAAAATCGCCCGTCTCCAAAAGAAATATCTAAAATGATGCTACAAATAATTGCATCTAATTCTTGAGTTTTTTAATAGTTAATCTGATACACTAACGGTAGTAATTGCGCGAAAAAGGCTGACAAAATCTTTATAAAAAATAGTTAAAACAGCCGGTCAATTATTACAATCGACCTGTTTTTATGTTTAAGGCACTTAGCTTTCAAAATATAATGAGTATTAGAAGATAAATTTGTAAAAGCTCATTTCAATAGATGAAGGAGGTGCTTTTATGTCCAATTCAAGCTCAAATTACACTAAGCAACTCATTGATGATTACTGTGTGCTAGATACCGAAACGACCGGCTTATCTGCGTATTACGATGAAATTATTGAAATTGGTATTTTAAGGGTCAGGAACAATGAAATTGTAGATCGTTATGACCAGTTGATTAAACCAAACTTTGACATAGACGGTTTTATTACAGCATTAACAGGAATAACTAATGACATGCTGGAAGGTATGCCGTCTATCGCTGATGTGAAAACGGCTGTGCTTTCATTTATTGGTGATGACATTATCCTTGGTCATAACACCTCTTTTGATATGCGTTTTTTGAATGAGGGTTTTAAGACTCAATTGTCTAATCAGTATATGGATACGATGCAATTTGCTCGTAAACTGTATCCTGAGTTGAAGCATTACAGTCTTTCTGATTTAACTGATTATTTGGGTTTGCATAATAATGAGCATCGTGCTTTAGCTGATTGTATTGCGACGAAAGAATTATATGATGCTGTTAAAACACGCATGGTTGAGAAGAATCTAGTCATTGAAGATTTATGGCCTGCTAGCGGAAGTCACGGTGGTAAAGGGATAGATATCAAAGCAATTAAGCCTGATGAAGTGGTTGTTGATAAAGATGGATTTTTCTATAATCGGCACGTGGTTTTTACTGGTAAGCTTGAGAAAATGCTTCGCAAGGATGCGATGCAGATTGTAGTGAATCTCGGCGGTGTCTTAGATAATAGTGTGACTAAGCAGACTAACTATCTAATACTTGGGGATAATGATTACAATGCAATTCTTAAAGGTGAAAAGTCATCAAAGCATAAGAAAGCAGAAAAGCTCAAGCTTGAGGGGCAAGATATAGAAATTATTGATGAGCGTACTTTCTATGATTTGCTGGAAGTATAGTCTCAGATATAAGCCGTAAATAGTAAAAGGAATACCAAGTATTAGATTTAAAAGCGTTAGGTTAAAACTCAGAATGGAAAGTCAAAGTTTCAGAGTGCAGAACAATAGTTTCAGAGTTATAAAGGCAAAGTTTCAGAGTTCAAGGGCAAGGTTTCATTGTATCCAACACATAATGAAACTAAGATCCCGCTGAGGATGGTTTATATTCCAGTACCAAAGGACGAGGATTAGTCCTATGAGCTTATGCTGTAGCCAGCATAAATTATACGCATCAAAGATATGAAAGGGGTGAGTTATATGATACTCCCTGAAAATTTGATGAACTTGATTCGTCAGGGCGAGGGGCTGACGGTCGAATTCAAAAAATCAACAACAGATATTACGAAGGATGTCTATGATACTGTTTGCTCTTTTTCTAATCGAGATGGCGGTCATATATTCTTTGGCGTGAAGGATAACGGGACGATTCTCGGTGTTGATAAAGACTGCGTTGAACAGATGAAGAAAAATTTTGTTACAACGATCAACAATGAGAGAAAAATGTATCCGCCACTCTATTTGACTACAGAGGAATATGAGATCGATGGGCGTATTGTTCTTTATGTCTATGTCCCGGTTGGGAAAACCGTTTACCGTAATGCGGGCAGAATATTTGATCGCAATAATGAGTCGGACATCGATATTACAGATAATGCGGACATGGTTTTCAACCTTTATGCCCGTAAGCAAAGCACCTATTTTGTGAATAAGGTCTACCCTGCCATCCCGGTTTCAAGCCTTCGCCATGATCTTATGGATCGAGCAAGGAGAATGACGAGAGTGAATACTGAGCACCATCCGTGGATTGACATGACGGATGAGGAGATGCTCAGAAGCTGTGGGCTTATACTTGAGGATCCGGAAACGAACAAAGAAGGTATAACACTTGCGGCAGTCTTGCTCTTTGGTACGAATAACCGTATCATGTCCGTGTTACCTCAGCATAAGACAGACGCTATTTTCAGAGTGTTCAATGTTGATCGTTATGATGACAGGGATGTGGTGATCACAAACCTGATTGAAAGCTATGATCGTCTGATGGAATTTGGAAAGAAGCATCTGAATGATGTTTTTACATTGGATGGTGTCCAGCGGATAAGCGCCAGAGATAAAATCCTGCGTGAGATTATTTCCAACCTGCTCATGCACCGTGATTTTTCCAGTGGATATGTACCAAAGCTTGTCATTGAACGGGATAAGATTACAACAGAGAATGCGAACCTTGCGCATGGGCACGGAAACTTGAATCTGAAAACATTCAAGCCATTTGCAAAGAATCCGCCGATAGCAAAAGTGTTCCGTGAGATCGGTCTTGCTGACGAACTGGGAAGCGGTATGCGCAACAGCTATAAATACACGAAGATGTATTCTGGTGGAGAGCCTGTCTTTACAGAGGCAGATGTTTTTACGACAGTGATTCCTCTTTCTGAGGCTGCAACTGCCACGGTCGGGCCGATTACCCAAGGTACCCCACAAGTCGTCCCTCAAGATACCCATCAAGTCACCCCCCAAGATCTGGAACAAAGGTTATTGAGATTAATTGATTTTTGCAGTACACCGCGAAGTAAGCGTGAGATGATGGATTACCTTGGCCTTACGGATAGCAAGAATTTCAGAGAAAGGTATCTTGTTCCTTTGCTTAGTTCAGGAAAAATAGAAATGACGATACCAGATAAGCCAAACAGCAGGAACCAGAAATATAAAAAAGTGAACATTGAAGATTAAAAAGCGACCATTGGAGACAGAAACCATATATCGAATAGAGGAAAACGGACATTCAATGTATAGTTTTGGTTTCACAAATAGGTATGTCGAGACGATGGGATTTCGGACTTATTTCCTCAGAGTGAGTCTTGAAACGAATGTCAAATCTACGGATTTGCATATCATAGGTAGGAACATGTCCTTTGAACTTTTCCGAGAACGTATAAGGGCAAAAATCGGTGTGTTTCCGAGCAAAAACATGCTTTGACCAATTCCAGCGAACGAGCACGAATTTGGCTACACACTCGACATTAAGATGAAGCAGTCGTGCCACGTCGAGAGTGTCGTATTGATGTCAAAGGCTTAATAGGTGGGTGCATTTTTGCCCTTATGTAGCAGGGTTTAGCGAGGGCTATCGTTAAAAGGTTTAATGCGAAGTGGCTTCAAGCTGGGTTCTCGCGGTTTTTGAGTGTGATTTTGCTGTATGAGGGAAGATGTCGACGCTCTAGGGTTGAGTGCACAGGATGTTAACGTACTTCGCTCGCGTTGAAAGCACACTGTGCTTTCAACTTTGAGCAAGCTCAGCGAATCGAAGGCGTAAAACAAAAATAAGGATTGGAGTTATAGGTTAAAATTGTCCTAAGCCCCCTTTACGTCATATCTCTCATGCTCATTCTTGACAAACCCATACAACAACTTTAATATTTTTAATAAAAGTTTAATTTAATTAAAGTTTTGTAGGTTGAAGAAAGGGGTGATATGGATCATATTCCAAAATGGATGGCTAATCTCACAGATGAAGATATGTCGTTTATAAAGAACTTTGTATTATCGTCTGGATCGTTAAAAGAAATGTCGCAAATGTATCAAGTCTCTTACCCAACGATGAGAATCAGACTTAACAGGCTCATTGAAAAACTGCGCATAAGCGACAATGAACCAGAAGATCCGTTCGTTCTTTTGGTAAAGAGTCTTGCTATTGACGATAAATACGATGTTGACACAGCTCGAACACTCATAAACGAATATAGAAAAAGGAAGGATGAATCATGAGCTATGCATTATTTGGTCCGATAATTGACATTCTTATCGCACTTGCTATATGTGCTTTAGTGTTCTTTATTGCAAGAAGTCTTATTCGATATGCGCATTCTCTTAAGAAAGACGATAAGTCATCTAAGCAGTCTGCAGAAGATAAAAGAATTGCATTACAGGACTTATAAAACACAAAAATAACAAGTTATCGTGGCAGAAATTGCAAAATTAGCAAAAACTGCCACGATAGCTCCATAAATATGTCTTTATTTAAGAATGGTTCCAAAATGTAAATATTTTTAAATGTTGGTTGTTGGGAACATACAAACTACTAATAGTAAAAGTTTTTTTAAAAAGTTTTCTAAAAGCACTATCGTTAAAAATAGGTACACCTATTTGTGTAGATAAAATCTGCACGTTAGTATGTTGGTAATTTACGAAACGAGAATCACGAGGAGGTGCTTATTATGACTAATCCTTTGCGCGGTATACGAGAAGAAGATATCGTCAAGTATTTTAAAGATCACAATCTTTCAGTTGATAAGACGTATGTATTTACAATGAAATACGACCCTTGGTGGAAAGATTTAATCAAACTATTTTTGTTACCTAAATTATTCTATGTAGCGCAAGGCGTTGATGCGCGTATTGTCGCTGCCACTAATAATGAGTTTATTGTGGTTAATCCGAATGCCATTTTAGGCTCGGGTAATCTAGCTAAATTAGACGATAAGCATCTTCGTCGCATTCCGTGGAATCAACTCACTAATTTTGAAGTTATAAATAAGCCAACAACTCAAATAATTCGCTTTACTGTCAATAGTAAAACCGAAGAATGGAGTGTACCAACGGAAAGTGCTAGCGTATGGCACTTTAATGTGTACAATCTTGATAATTTGAGAAAAACAATACAATCGCACATTAAGTAAGGAGATACGGTTATGTTAAAGGTAAAAAAGATTGTAACATCACTGATTGTGACTGTTTTGTCTTTCGGATTCTTGTCAACAACAATTCCAGCTGCGGAAGCGACTGAAAATAAGTCTACAGCTATTGTACAACAGGATGTTAAGAAAATTGAACAAGAAGTTCGTTTTATTTTTGAAGAAGCTAGCAGTTATAAGAATGGCGTGGTTTCTGTTAAAGATGAGCTCCTTAAGATGAAATATGGAAAAGTAATGGCCGCATACATTGCTGAAGGTATTCGACAAGTATATACAAATGATAACCTGTTGGACGCAATCCGCGCGAATAGCCAAGATAAGGATTTTTGGTCTTGCATGGGCGGCGAACTTATAGGTTTAATTCCTGGGATGGATATTGCTCAACTGCTTTCCAGTGGTGATTTTAAAGCTTATATTGAAGGGCATGCTTGGGATAAGCTTGCTAAATTCCTTGCAAAACAAATCGCTAAATTTGGATTGAAGGTGAATGTTGCAGGTATCGTAGCATCAATCGCAATTGGCGCTGGGAAATGTCTCATTTTTGGATGAAATAGTAATAAATTGTTCACTTTTGTCATAGATTTATGATGCATGTATTGCAATTTTGTATTGCAAAATATGAAAATAATGCTTTGGCTTTATCGCACAATTACTTTGCGACAGAGCCGAAGCATTTTAATCATCATTCTAAACATCTATTGACAAGCAAATTCCAAAACAAGATATCATATATTGTATGAACACTACTTATGCAATTGTTGATAATGACACGTTTGTATTGCGATATATGCAACTTCTTTTAAAAAGTCGTTTGCCTGAAAACTTTGTTTGTGCATGGATGTGTTCTTCTGCAAAACAAGCTATTCATCGTTGCGTTACAGAAAATACTCCTGACGTACTTTTAGTAGATATGTCAATGAGAGAAATGAGTGGTGTTGATGTAATTAAAGCAATTCGCGAGCGCAATAGCAATATTGTTTTAATTGGCATTACTTCCTACATGCTGGATGAATACGTATTGCAAGTTGCTAAGTCGGGTGGTCAAGCGCTAGTGCATAAAGACAATTTAGCAGACGTAGTTGCAGCTATCCAATCGCGCGCAACGAGCTACGGGTGTCCAGAATTGCCACAATATATTGACTATTTTCACACTCCGCAAGAATCATTTAATATGATTTCTCAACTTCCGAAGACTTCAGTTTTGTCTCCTCAAGAATCGGAAATTATGCGCTTGTGTAAACAGGGGTATTCGTCAAAAGAGATTGCAGATCAGCTTAATGTGAAAGTTTCAACAGTCAACACGCATTTACGGCGTATTTATGGAAAACTTCAAGTTAAAAGTCGCATGCAGGCGCTTGCTGTGCTCGCAAAATATTCACATGACATATAACGTGTAAGAAATTAACGTGTAAAAGTAGGTAGTTATGAAATTATTAACGCGTATGATCAATTTTTTGCCGCATGATGCCTGGCAGAAAATTGGAATTGGTGTAATCATAAGTTGTACTTTGATTCTTGAGATTTGTTCCTATAATAATCTTCATTACTACTCTAATTGGCATGCAATTACAGTTGAAATAGTATGGATTGTAATCTGCTTATGTATTGCAATATGGCCACGTAAAGCATCTTTTATTGTACTTATTTGGATGCCGTTGGTAATTATTGCGCCAAATATCAACTACTCATCTATGATGCTTACCATATTGATTTGTTTGGCAATTGCTGTAATTACTCAACCTTGGTACACCGTGCTTTCTTCTTGCGGAGTATCTTCATGGTTCTTTATTATCTGCGATTTTCAAAACGCCTATGTGTTAGCGTGGTGGCTTCTTATCACTCTTATTTCTAGTGCAATCGTAAAATACTATATTTCTACTATTCACCAACAGCAGGAACAGTTATTTGCGCAGCGTTACAACGTTTTTCAAAAATATGCCACTATTGCAGCAATTCGCATGCATGATGAAGTAACTAATGAGCTTTCCAGCATTATGATGATGGCTCAACAATCTATTGAACCTCAAACAACTCATGAGCAAGAGCATGAAAATTCGCGAGAGATTCTTCAACGTGCTACTACAACTGTTCATAGAGCACGTAATATCATTTCTCTTCTTGACAATGCTACAACTGCAAGCACTGGCGATGTTATGCAATCGACTACATGTTATAAAGATTTTTGTACAGGCTTACGCGTTTTATTTGACTGTGAACAAAAGTCATTTGAAAAGCTTGGCTATATTGGTTCCATTGACTTGAGTAGTGATTTAGCTACTGAAGATTCTCAATCAATCCATTTGCCTTTTGAAGAATGTGCTCAAATTGAGTATATTTGCCGAGAACTGCTTGCGAACGTAAAAAAGCATGCTGCAAAGCCTAAAGAATACGCCATGAATGTAATGCTTAATGACCATGAATGTCATATTACGTGTATAAATAGTGCGCAACGAGGTATTCTTGCTAACTTGCAATTAGGATATGGACTGCGTTTTCATAAGATGCTTGCGGAATGCGTTGGTGGAACTTTTAAAGTTATTGAAGATGACGATTCGTGGATTATTAATGTACATGTTCCGCTTCATGCAGAGAAATAGCCATTGCGCAAGATGCTTATTGTGCTTTCTTGCGCTTCAATCGAGTATTTGGACGAACCTTTGTGCAGCAGATGCAAGTAGGTGGTTAATTTGCAATGCAGAATGCTGCTTCGTTGCTATGTTATACCAGTTATCGTGGCAGTTTTTGCTAATTTTGCAATTTTTGCCACGATAACGCGCGATTTAGTAATAATTGTGTGCACAATGGTGCTACTTTGGTATTACGTTGGGTGCTGTAGGTCTGTTATAATAAAGCAAAGCATGAATAACAAATTCATGATTTTGAGCTTAAAGGAAACGACATGACTTCTACAAAAACAGCTAGAACAGGCAGATTAAGTGTAAGAGTTAATCCAGAAATACGGGATAGCGCATCGCAAGTTCTTGAACATTATGGTCTTGATATGAGTTCAGCAGTCAACCTATTTTTATATCAGATTGTAAATACGCAACGTTTCCCATTTTCACTTGAAAGTTCTCCATATGAGCATGCTATTGATGAAGCTATGAAAGAAAAACCAATAGCTGCAGGTACTGTAGACGATTTTGCTGAGCTGATGCGCAATGCCTAAACCGCCATTTTATAGTCCAATCTATCTGCGAGATGTTAAGAAATATAAGCAGAAGCATTACGATATTGAGCAAGTAATCAATATTGTAAGACTTATTTGCAATAGTGCAGATTCTCGCGAACTTGCAACTTATAGAGATCATATTCTTAAAGGCTCATATAAAGGCGTGCATGAATTGCATGTGTCAGCAGATGTTCTACTGTTGTATCAAGTTAAAGAAGATTGCATTATATTTCTACGCTTAGGATCTCACGACGACTTATTCTAGCTAGCAAAATCTACCACGATAACTTGCTTAAAAATATAGTTATACAAAAGGAATCACATTTTCAAGCGTACTTGATGAAATTATAAACTTATTGAACGTTCTTAACTCTAAGCAAAATGACTAAATTTTGTATCCATTGGCGACAAAGCGACAATTTTGGCGACATAAAAATGTCGCTTGGGGCTTAGGACAATTTTTAGACATTTTGTGCAACCATAGCACGATGTTCCATAATTGTCTTTTAATCCCCATTTTAATTCTGTGGTTGTTGTAAGAATCAATATAAGTATGAATAGCTTGACGTAGTTCTTCTGTACTATCCCAGTTAAGTGGATAATACATTTCTGTTTTCATTCGTCTAAAAAAGCCTTCACAGGCAGCATTATCTCCACTGTTTCCTTTTCTTGACATGGAGCGTGTAATACCAAGACCTTCTAATTTCTCAATCCACCTGCCATCTCTATAGTGACCTCCTCTATCGGTATGAATAACTAAGCTTTTACATTCTGTAGTGTCAAGGGTAGTTAAAGCACCCTTCTAACATTTCATCTACAAGACACTGATCTGGGTGGTTTGAAAGAGCGTAAGAGGCCACTTTACTATCAAAACAGTCAATCATAGGGCTTAAATAGAGTTTTGACTCTTTTGCTGAAAACTCAGTAATGTCTGTAAGCCAAATCTTATTAGGTGAATCTGCATGAAAATTATTATTAACGATGTTACTACATGCGGGAGTAATTTCTCCTATGTAACTTGAATAGCGTCTTTTACGCCTGGCATATCTAACCTCAATTAACTCTTCTTTCATGAGCCGTCTTACTACTTTTTCAGATACTTTAATACCTTTAGTTCTCAATACTAACCATATTCTAGGAGAGCCATAAGTAAAGAAGTTTTCTTCTGCAATCTTGTGTATGCAACCTCGTATATGTGCGTATTTGTCAGGTTTTTGAAGAGCATTTTTAGCATAGTAATAACTTGAACGTTTTATCTGAAGTGTTTTAATCAGAAGCTCTAACGGTAACACTAAAAGTAGTTAGGCCTATAACACTTTTTGCGGAGTGAGGATTTCTGATATTAATACGGTTGGGATTATATTAGATTTGTTGGGATTGTATTAAATACAGTTGGGACTTTATTAGCCGCGGTTGGGACTCTATTAGAGCGTGGCTAATGCTCGTTTTGTTTTCTAAAACGAGTGTTGTTTAACGAGAAGGGGGGTGAAAACATTGTTAACGCTTAAACCTCAAAGCACGTAGCTTTCAAGGCAAGTGTGGTTTTTACATGTCAAACTGTTATAAAAACGAGATTATTCCACTCTTTTTTACACTCATGATACGGGTTTTAAGAAAGAGCGGGTAAATGTTATAAGAATTTTTGGAACAATTAACAAGATTGTGGTTAATGATTAATCAATAAGACACTACTAATAAACAGTTAAAGCCTGATTAGCTATAGGGCGATGAGATACGTCAATAGGATCCTCATGGTTTTTTCATGACTCCTATGAAGTACCTCTATTCTACTATGGCTGTTTTTCAGGTATTAGAGTCGGTACTTCATAAAGTATCGGCTCTTTTTTGTATGTGTCTTCACCCTACCGCTGCAGGCGGGAAGGGTGAGCATGAGGACTCGCAAAACTAATATCAATGATTGAGCAACATATAAGTATACAAGTTGTGTTCGTAATGAAGATGGTAGTTATAGTGAAGAAACTATCGAAATCAAGCCAGGCGAAAATGGTGTCACTCAAGCTGATATTAAGATGCTTCACTCAATGGATGACAGTGAGGTTTACTACAACAATAAGAACCTGCGTCCTACTAGAACTGTTGAAGAAAAAGCTGAAATTGAAGCTTGGAAAGAAGAATATATCCAGCATTTTAATCTTAAGCATGGTTATGAGCCGAATAAAGATGATGTGGAGTATGCTACTGAAGAGCATTTTCCACGTAACTATAATCTTTCACTTGACTTTGATGCACGTCGAGAGTGTCGTATTGATGTCAAAAGCTGATTAGGTGGGTGCATTTTTGCCCTTGTGTAGCAGGGGTTAGCGAGGACTATCGTTAAAAGGTTTAATGCGGGGCGGCTTTAAGCTGGGTTCTCGCGGTTTTTGAGTGCAGTTTGGCTGTTTGGGGGAAGATATCAACGCTCTAGGGTCGAGTGCAATAAGTTCAATGATTGTTGCTTGTGCACAGTGTGATATACAAATGTATCAATCACTTGGATTTTCAATTCAGATTGGGAACTTGTTTGCATTTGAACCATAAGTCACAGTCATTAGATAAAAAATAAAGGAGTAAACTATGGAACATAATTGCGGATTTATTAACGATAAAAAAGCATTTAGATATAGAGCAGCAGCCATCATAGTAGAAGAAGGTTGTGTGCTATTTGCAGGAAATGATGAGGACGACTATTACTACTCAGTTGGCGGAGCGGTTCACATGGGCGAGACATCAGAAGAAGCCGTTAAGAGAGAAGTATTTGAAGAGACAGGTCTTAATTATGAAGTAGATCACCTTGCTGTCATACACGAGAACTTATTCATCGGCAGCTCTGGCTTAAAAGGAGTAGACTTCCATGAGCTGACATTCTACTACATGATGAAGCCCATGGGCAAAAGAGATTTTACGAGCCAAAGCACTACAGAGTCAGATGCTAAAGAGACAATGCATTGGTTACCTATAGATGAGCTTGATAAGTTCAAGGCTTACCCGACATTTATGAAAGAATATCTTAAATCGGAGCATAGTGGAATAGAGCATATAATTTCAGATGAAAGATATTAATGAATTCCGCTATTATGGCAAGAGATCGTTACATAAACATTAGTTCTAGTTTCTTAACTCTTGTATGCAATGAAACTTTTCCTTTTATACTCTGAAACTGTTGCTTTCTATGTTATATATCTCAGCATGCTCTTGACAACAAACTTATGTTTCTGTTGCCTTATTCCGTACGTTTGTTGTTGGGGATTGGCATGAATGAGAGCAGAGCAATGAGGTGGATATCGGTCTTCGGCGCGTTGTGTTGTATGGCTCGTGCACCTTGGATTTTGTACATTCTCTGTTAGTTTTGTATAAATTTCTTTTGAAACAGCTATTTTCACATAATTATGTGCGCGTGTGCTAAGAAAATGCCATGTTACGATTCGTAACGCTTGTGTTCTAGTTAGTTCCTTTTCTATTCATATGTTGCTCGTTAGCATGTAATTACGCAGTGCGGTTATTAATTGCATTACGAGCAAAACAAATAATCGTTAAGAACGAAAGCTCATAGCCAATGAAAGGAGTTATACGATGTTGTTGGGAGAAAAAATCAGAAATGCGCGCGTGGAAGCGGGTTTAACTCAGGAAGAACTTGCTGAAATGATTATGGTTTCGCGTGCTGCGGTAGCGAAGTGGGAAGGTGGTCGCGGTCTGCCGGATGTTGCAAATTTGAAGGTGATTGCGGATGCGCTGGGTGTTACTGTCGACCATTTGTTGGATAAAGACAATGCTATTGATTTGTCAATCATTAAGAAGCCTATTGATTTAGCGAAGTATGGTCTTAATGAAAAATTGAGTGTTCGTAAGAAAATCAAGATGAAGGAACAAATTATTCGTGATGAATATGCAGACGCTGAAATTATTATGCTCACGGTGACGAAGTTTATTCCAAATTCGTCTGAAAAGTTTATGGATAATTTTATCGGGTGTATTACTACTTTGTTCGGTGATATTCCTTTGTTTGATACGTTTGCATTCGGTAAAGCGGTAGAGAGTATTGGCAGTGAACAGTATTACTTGGTGAATAAAAAAGAAAAGCAATTTTTTGTGCTGATAACGGATGAGTATATTATTAGCAGAATGATGCGAGTAAAGTTCACTGATAAGAAGATGTGTGTTGGGGATAAGGAATTTACGCAAGTTGGTAAGTTGCGTGATAAGTAAGAACCGGGAACCGGTAGTTGGTTGGGAATTGGTCAGAAGAATGTGTTTTTCAGTTTTGATTTCCGCATTCTTCTGATTTTTAGTTTCCGGGTTTTGTACATGCTTTTAGTGTTTTACATGACAGTTGATCATAAGAAATGAAATTCGATTTTTGCACACATATAAAAATGCATATTCTTTGCATCTGGCTAGTCTACTGAAATTATTTGACCTGTGCGTCAAAAAAGTTCATTGGCACCAAGTCATGATTTTGACTATATAAAACGTTACATTGGGCTTTTAGAAAGATATGTCACATATTGTCGAATTTCCATTATTTGTTGTTGATAATATTTTCAATGTTTCTGCCTGTATAAAAGATACGAACAATCGTCACGCTACATTTATCTTCATCTAAGAGGTAAAAAGCTGTGTAGCTATCTATGGGAACCCTGTGTATTTCCATAGAACACCAAGGCTCCCAGCCAACAATCTAGTATTGCATGGGCATGGTGTTAGTAGAATGGATATCATGCCTGAAATCAGGCTATAAAGTCAATTTTAAACCTTTAACGATAGCTTTTTTAATAACCGTTAGCATAATAATGATTGTTATTAGGAATAGTTATTCCAGTAGTGCGTCAATATTTCGTTTTGAGTATAGAAGTCTTCGCACTTCCATAGTGTCGTCGATGACAACGTAAAAAATAGAAAAGTTGCGTACACTAATCCTGTAGTAAGGGTGTTCTCGTGTTGATTAATCCCTTCTCCTTACACTATCAAAGACGTCGTCTTTAGAAAGACGCGTAGAAGTATTTGCGGCAAAAGTATCTGCTTCGTCGAGTTTTCTTTCAATGTCGTCAGTGAGGGCAGAGTATTGTTTGATGCTCATGAGAACCATAGTTCCATAACCGTTTTTTGTAAGGAATACTGGTGTATTTGAATTTATAACTGTTTCTTCTACTTCTGGGAATTTATTTCTTAAATCGGAAACTGGGCGAATATTAATCATAGTATCAACCTCCTTTTATCAAAAAAGTATCATAATATTATCAAGATTACAATAGTTAGCGCGCTATCGAACTTTTATTCCGACGTTTGGCGAGATATTATTCCAATGTTTGGCGGCATCAGTGAAGATGATTGGAAAGTGCGGTGCAAACATGAGAGAAAACGAATTGGTGGTCGGTTGCGCTCATTTGTCGGCAGAAATTGCGCTTTTAACGGTAATTGTCAATCGCACTTGCTACTACGCAACTGCTGTTTCAGCTATAATTTCACCATAATCATGATGAATTCTAGTTTGAAATGGAGATGTTTTTATGATTTTAGCAGATAAAATATTGGAACTGCGTAAACAAAACGGTTGGTCGCAGGAAGAATTGGCGGACAAATTGGGCGTCAGTCGCCAAGCTGTTTCCAAATGGGAAGGCGCACAAAGTATCCCGGATATGGAACGGATAATTGCATTGAGCCGTTTGTTTGGTGTTAGTACAGATCTTCTGGTAAAAGATGAAATTGATGTTATGGGGAAGAACGTCAACGCAGGTGAAAATGCCTGCCAGGAAGAAGCCGGCGTTCGCATGCGGGTAATTGAGCTGGAAGAAGCCTCCGCTTATATTGCTCACAGAATATCATTTGCCGCCTATGTTGCTCTAGGCGTTCTTCTTTGTATTCTGGCGGCAATACCGTTGGTCGGCAGTGATCTTTTGCTTTCTCACACAGTAAATGCACAAGTCGGTAAAACTATGGGCTTAGCATTCAGTGTTGCGATTATTACCGTAGCTGTAGCTATTTTTATTATTCAGAGTTTCCACGGAAAGCGTTATCAATATTTGGAAAAAGAGGACTTTGAAACGGCTTACGGCGTTGACAGTGTGCTCAAAGAACGCTTGGAACGGTTCATGCCGTCGTATGTGCTGCGGACGGTCAGCGGTGTCGTTTTATGTATGGTTGCCTTTATTTTTCTTATAATTTCGGATATAGCACCGAAATTTTATCAACTTTCATCCGGCTTTTTTGTAGTTATCGCTATTGCCCTGGTGGCAGCAGCTGTCTATTTATTCGTACAGGCGAATATTGTCCGCTCGTCCTATTGCCGTTTGCTGCAACCGAAGAAAAAAACTGTCTATCCTGCAAAGATTAGCTTATTCCTCCAAGCTTACTGGCTTATAATTATCTGCATTTATTTAGCCTACAGTTTCATCACGTCCGATTGGGGAAAAAGTTGGATTGTTTGGCCGTTGGCCGCATTGACTTACGGAGTAATAGAAGTAGTGCTCAAAGCGTGGAGGCTCGGAAAGAAATAAGTGACTTTCGGAGCCGATTTTGTGGCGAATAATGTTAAGGCTGTTGCTTCTTGCATGGTGGATACGTTAAATGGTACGAATGTTTTAGAAGGAGAAATACCTAAGGATGTATGTCTTGAAGTAGTTTGTGAAAATGGTATTAGCGAGGTTTCTGATAAGAATAAGGTCAATCTTAGTTGTAATAATTTTGGGCGCAAAACAGATGGATGTGCTCACTATGCTGTGCATTGCTTGAATGGGAAAGCTGTAGTGAAGTAATACTGTTGCGGTGTTTTATGTCTGTCACTGTGACTAGTCGCACGAAATATAGTTTGGCATATTCTAAAAATGCTTAGGAATGTTGGAGTATTAGGCTTGGTGGTTTTTTAATCCAAGTGTAAAGGTCATTTTCATTTGCCTTGCCTGATGCAACTTTGAGAATAAAAAAGTTTCGTATTAGGGATAAGGAATTTATGAAGGTTGGTCAGCCTTGTAATAAGTAGTAAATGAGCGGGTTATGTCTGGTTTTAATATTTTTTCTCATAATATTTGTTGATAAAAAACATGATTAATGGAGAAAAGGCAATCGAAATAGCTAAAAGAGCAGCTGGCAAATATGCTTTCGTGATAAATGCAATTATGGCAATTATTCCCATTAGGTGCATCAGTATGAATGCCATTGTTGCATTTACTTTATCTTTGATTTTCTCATTTCTTTCATCGTTCACATTTATTTTGTAGTTGTGGTCTTTTTCTATCATCTTATAGTGCATGATTTTTACGTGTGAAAGTGAGATAATTGCAACAAAAACAACTGACAGTACAATTCCTACGGATTCGTTCAGTTTAAGAGTCAGCGCAAGAATTAGTCCGCAAATTCCTATTACATAACCTATGTACCAAAAATTCTGTGTTTTTTGTTTTTTCATTTTTTATCTTCCTCGTAGATAAATATTTCTTCGATTGTTAAATTAAAGTACTTAGCAATTTTGTATGCCAATATGATTGATGGATTGTATCTTCCATTTTCCAAAGAACCGACTGTCTGTCTTGATACTTCAAGTGCATCTGCAAGTTCTTCTTGTGTTATGCCTTTTTCTCTTCTAATTTGTTCAAGTCTATTTTTCACATTACATTCTCCTTCCTAATGGAAAGCTAGCTTTACATATAAGATAATTATTTCGAAAGCAAATTTCAAGTTAGCTTTCCAGTGTATTTAATAAAGATGTGGTGGAGCACCTGCCGTGAGTTTTGCTTTGCTAATGCTGATGTTAATGCAATGCCAATGCAATGTCATATAATCATTGTAAGAAACAAGGGGTGATTGTATGGCGAAAACAGCTAACTTGTATACTCGTATTGATCCAGAGTTAAAAGAGCAGGCAGAGTATATATTGAATTCTTTGGGTCTTCCTCCTTCGAGTGCTATTACCATGTTTTATAAGCAGGTTGTTTTGCAGCAGGGGCTTCCTTTTGATGTGAAATTGGGTTATAGAGAGCCGCGTGATGTGAGTTCTATGACTCAAGGTGAGTTGAATGATGAGTTGGAAAAGGGTTATAAGTCAGTTTTATCTGGTGATGTGAAGCCTGCGGATAAGGTTTTTGAGTCCTTGCATAAGGCATAGGGTTCGTGTCGTGTGATAATTTTCTTATTTTTTATTTTGTTTTTGAAGAAAAGTATGAAGTTGTGGTTTCTCGTGTGCTTTATGGGAAAAGAGATATTGAGAAAGTTATAAATGGCAATTAAACCTTTTGCAATATCTCGCTTCTATCGTTAAAGCGTGTACTCATTTTGCCACACATTTGTTTATGTATGGAAATAAAATCCTGTAGATTATCGGATGATTTTTAGCTATAGTTATTTTGTAGGCTGTATATCTGCATTCTTTGTCCATAATTTACATCCCGTCAGTTTTATTAAACTCAAAGATGATTTGTACTCCGAGATGAATAAATATTTGGCAGATGATGGTGAAGAACAAAGTGAAGATTGAACATGAGAATCGTAGCTGCAATTAGGTAAAGATTAAGTTGTAGAGGAGGCATAAATGAAGAATATCAAGCATTATGCTTTTTTGACTATGGTAGTTTGCCTTATGTCACTTATTTCAGGTTGTAAGAGTCAGAATAATTTTAGTGATGATAATAGAGAAGTAAAAACAGAAAATCAAAAGTCTGCAAGGAATGAAAGACACTCAGAAAATAATGAAGATGTTGACTGGAAAGAGGTAAGTAAAAATGGTGTTGATGAAACTTTGCTCATAAAAAACATAGATGAAAAGGTTCTCACGTATGTTGCTAAACAGTTACAAAATCTATGCGACGAGATTGGTGAAAAGGGGGTCAAAGATAAATACTATCGGCTGACAGGGTGGTATAACGATGTAGTATATTCTAAGCAATACAAGAGTGTTGTGTCGTTGGGTAAAAAAGCAATGAAACCATTGTTCCTAATAATATATAAAAGCAAAGAGGCTGGAATGTATGAATGGGTTTGTAGTAAAGCGTTAGATGAAATATCTGGTTTTGATTTCTCGGGATTAAACAATGGCGCAGGCTGGAGTAATTCTAGAGAATTTTTAAAGGCATTTACCGATAAAATTATTGAACAAAAAAATTAACAACTCTCTGTTTACAATTGTCTTGGATGTTTACACTCCTACAATATTCCCAATATTAACTTCCATTCTGCAATGAGCATTAAGACTATTTTGCTGTCGAGTGATTATTAATTTAGTTGTTTATGTTTTGGGGATCAAATCGGTTAAATAATTGTAAAAAAGTTCCCTACACTGTTTGATTTCTCATGGTAATGGCTTGTTGGTTATTCCAGAAAATAGGGTTCCTGAGTTTAAGAAGTTGCTTGTTGAATATTACGAGGGTGAAGATTTGCAATCTGTAACGGATGCGCTTGCTTGTGTTAGTGAGGATGATTGGAAAGTGCGGTGTGCGTGAAATACATGTCATCAATTCATAAAGGCAAAATATTTAGTGCGTGCAGCAATTCTTTTGCTGCGTGTCTTTTTCATGTTTTATGCTCAGCATTGCTCAATACGTATAATTATTTGATTAAATTCACCAAAACATATATAATTTTCCACGTAAAGCACATTTAAGTTTATGAGGTGTTGCGCTATGACTGCCCAAATGATCGCTAGTCTTAAGAACGGTTTGAAAGGCATATAAAAGCACATAAAACAGCTTAAGATACATATTCTTTAGCAGTATTAAACACGCATTGCACATGGTGTTTTGTCATTATGTTTGCACATGCGCGCTGGTTTTTCTGTGGTTTTTGCACGTTTTTGCATGTTTTTGCGCGTTCTTATCGTTCTTGTAAGCAAGCGGTATCTTTTTATCTAACTAATTTTCATTGTTGAAATTTATTCAATAACAGTAAGAATTAAGGTTTAATAACAGTAAAAATTAAGCTTTAATAACAAGTAAGAACGAAGCAATAATAATGAATAATAATATAGAAGACGCGACTAATAGTCGCGATAACAATAATAAGCAGTCAACTAGCAACTTAATATTGCGTATTGATAATATAACAAGATCTTATTCTCGTGGATTCGGTCATAAGAAAACAACTCGTCAAGTTTTACATAACGTATCTTTTGATATTCATTCTGGTGAAATATTTTGCTTGCTTGGCCCGAATGGTGCAGGTAAAACAACTACCGTGAAAATTGTTGGTACGTTGTTAGCTCCTGATAGTGGTAGTGTTCATGTTGCCAGTATTGATGCTGTGAGTAATCCTCGAGAAGCACGTAAGCACGTGTCGTTACTTCTTGGAGGTGAGCGAGGATTTTATCAAAGGTTAAGTGCATTAGATAATCTTCGTTATTTTGCGGATCTTTCCGCTGTTCCATATAGGGAGCAAGGAAAGCGTATTCACGATGCTCTTGAGCAAGTTGATTTACTTGATAAAGCTCATGATGCTGTTCAAACTTTTTCAAGGGGAATGTGGCAGCGATTGCATATTGCTCGATCGCTGGTTGCTAGAACGGATCTTATGCTTTTAGATGAGCCTACCACTGGTTTGGATCCTGAAAATGCTAGGAAAGTACGTGAAATTATTCATGCTTTACGAGATCAAGGAATAGCGATTTTGCTAACTACGCATGAGATGAGTGAGGCTGAAAAATTAGCTGATACTGTTGCTGTAATAAATCACGGTAATATTATCGCTCAGGGAAGTGTGCAGCAGTTGGCTTCTTTGCAGCATATTGATCATGTAACAATGTACGCGTATGACGGTGAAGTATCAAGCGGAACTACTAGTGTTAAGGAAGAATTGCAAAAACTTGATGGAGTGTTGTGGTGTGATGTTTTTGAATCGCATGGAGTGTTAAATATTACTATCGCGTGGAGTAAAACAGTATCTCAAGAACGAAATATTAAGATTCCTGTTGATGGGATTAAACGTTTAGGTGATCGCGCTGCAAGTTTGGAAGAAACGTATCTTGCTATTGTGCAAAATGATAATATTTCTGCATCAAATATTTCTTCTTCTGTTACGCCGTCTTCTTCGCCGTCCTTACTCCCATTAAGTAAGTAGGAGGTTTAATATGAATACTTCTACTCGTTCATATGCTTTTGTGGTTCGTGGCTTGTGGTTTCAGCTTAAAAGTTTAGCGAAAACAACGTTTTTCTTGCAAAATGCGATACTTGCTCCAGTATGTTTTGCGTTGATGAAAATTGTTGCATACTATGGTTTTTCTCATGATTGCGCTAATTGTCTTAATAATATTTGGGTTGATTCTTCTATAGCTGGATTATGGTCTGCTACAACTACTGCTGTTGGAATTATTGGATACCAGCGTTATTTAGGAACATTGCAATATTTAACTTTAAGTGTTATCTCACCTTCTGCAGTGTTTCTTCCTATTGTAGGATCCGCAGCTTTACTTGGTTGTATTGGTATGCCGCTTGCGATTATTACCGTTGCTGTTTTCTGCCATGGGTTCTTTATGATAACATTCGCGCAGTTAGTTGGATACTTACTTTCTATGCTCGCTTGCGTAGCTTCTGCTGCATTATTATCTGGAATTTTTGTATTATGCCGTAAAGCTACAGTTTATGAAGGTTTGATTTTAATTCCTGTATGGATGCTTTGTGGAATAGTGATCCCTGTAGAATCAATGCCATTGCCAGCTCGCATTATTGCGTTTATTCATCCGCTTACGTCTGCAGTGTGGGTGTCTCATGCGCAAGCGTTTAATGCTACTACTGTGTTAGCAATTGTGTTATGCGTTGTATTATCCAGCGTTTTGCTTGTTATTGCAGGTTTTATGTTACGTCATGCTATTCGACTTGCAACGCTTAATGGAAGTTTGAACATAATATGACACGAAATAATAATCAGGTTGAAACTATGCGAAATAAAATTATTCAAAATAGTAAGTACGCTAGATTGCATCAATATAATCAATATTCTCAGTATGGTCACGTAAGCGTTTTATCTAGTATACGAACTGGCGCAAGAGTGAGTATACAGAGTATACCTAGCTTAAATAGTTGGAATACTGCTGTTATTCGTATGATTGTTGAGCCTCTTTTATCCACGTTCTTATACGTTTTTCTAGCTGGAGCTGTAAGCGGAGGCTTCAATAGAGCAGCTAGTTATGCGACTAGCGCGGGTTTTAATCATAGTTTGATTGCATCAACTCTTGCTGCTGTGATGGGTGCGTGTTCTATTTCCACAAGTATGACTGTGTCAGAAGCACTAGCATGGGATCGTTTTGAAGGAACAACACCATTCGTGCTTACAAGCGCAAAAGTTGCATTACCATTATGGTTCGGTCGTATTATTGCGCTCGTGGCTATTTCTTTGGTGAGTGATGCTGTGACTTTGTTTATAACAATGCTTGTAGTAAGCCCGAGTGCTTTCTTTGTGATTAATATGAGTGCGTTGATGCTGTTGTTCCTTATTGTTCCTGTTGCTTCTACGGGATTTGGTATTGCTATAGCTGCTATAAGCATGATGATGAATGATGTTTATACTATTTCTAACGCGCTTAGTGCAATGCTTTCTATTGTTTGTGGTGTGATTGCTCCAATTAGCGTATTTCCTAAGATGATGCAATACGTGTTATATGTGATTCCAGTAACTCATGTTACGCAAGTATTGCGTAGTATAGTTGATGGTTCTGTAAATGTTGGCGTATCGCTACTTGTGATTCTTATTGTTGGTGTGTTGTGGGCAATTGTTGGTGTGATCATATGGAATGTTGGTGTGGTGATTCAACGACGTAAAGGTACTTTAACAACTATAGGGTTTTAAGTAATAAATATGTGAATTTAGTTAATTAAATAAGGATTTTATTAGCGGGTATAGGGGTGGGTAATACTAAAAGCATATTGATTATTGAGTAAGGTTGTTTAGCTATCTTAAACTTTTTAACGATAGCTTTTCCTATCGTTAAAAAGTGCACCCACTATCAATAGTGTGCACTCAAAAAAAGTGTAGCCATATAGTAGTTCTCTCAATCCATCGTGTTTTCTTTGCACTGGTTTTACCATTCTTAACCATCTTGTTGCTACATACACTACCAATGGGATTATTGCAAGAGTTCATCATTTAATTACAACAGTAGATTAGGTTAGTTTCATTAGAGTATTCTAATTGTAGTCTATTTGCATAATTTAGTATTTGGGGTAATAACCCTATTTCTATTTGTTATAAGTAAAACTGAGAACACCTTATACATTTTATGTGTTATCAAAAATAACAACAACAATTGTATGGCAAAAAATCATGTAATAAGATGAGTACTAAACCTAATGATAGGTCTTTTATATATTGTAATTACAAAGGAGAATTTCTATGAAATGTCATATTTTTAAGTCTATTGCTGTAGTTGTTGCAGCATTATCAACCTGTATTTCTCTGGTATCAACTGCTCAAGCTAGTGAGATAGTGGATAACGGACCAAGTGTTGTAGAAAGCAATGTCAGTGATGCGAATATAGATAATTATGCTAAGCGTCTTGAAATTATTTTTTCAAGGTATCTCAAGTTTAATGAAATTAATAAAAAATGGAATATAACACAAGCAGGGGAGTTTTCTCATGTTCCTAAAGAAGTGCTTGAGAATTTAATTCATAAGCTCAATGCAAATGCATCTGTTGGTGAGATTTCGTCTAATGATAATCATGCAGTGCGTTCGAAGGATTATGCTAAATGTATAATTAATGCTACTGGGCTAGGCACCCTTGCTGGAGTATTTCATGGTGCTTTCACAAAGTTACTTGAAAAGCAGCTTTGGAAGCAAGCTGCTATGTATATTTTAAAGGTAGCTGGTTCAGCCGCATTTAGAGGTGGAGCTGTGGGCCTAGCTGCATGTTTAGCAGCTTCTGCTATTTGGTGTGCGACTCCGTGGAGTGAGTGAGGAGGATATTCTCATGTACAAAGTTCTTATGTTCGTGCTGAAGTTGGTTATGTTTACAGCTGTGAATTTTATGTTCCTTTACTTGTCGATGGTGGTATTCGGCCATGATTTTGGTGCGATGTTCAAAACGTATGGGAATGCGCTCGGTCCGCTTATGTTTGTGCTTGCTTTGATGACAACGATGTCGTTGCCTAATGAAGGAACTATTTTTGAGGGTAAGCGGCAAAAGTGTGTCTAAAAACCCGAGTTTTCGTTGAAATACCAAGGAAAACTTGCTGTAGTTAAGCTAAAAAAGCTTAACATTTAGTATTACTTGACATTGAAAACAAAAGGGGCTTAGGACAATTTTTTAGACATTTTGTGCAATCATAGCACGATGTTCCCTAATTGTCTTTTAAGCCCCATTTTAATTCTGTGGTTGTTGTAAAAATCAATATAAGTATGAATAGTTTGACGTAATTCTTCTGTACTATCCCAGTTATGTTGCAAGAAGGTTTTCTCTTGCCAGAAGCAGGCTATCTTCTTGATATTAAAAACCATAAATAGATTCAAAAATGCATGTTTAGACCATTTGAGACAATCTGTTTCATTATAACTATTCTCTTTAACTACTCTAATCTTGCGCTCTAAAAGTCCAATACGTTGCTTAAAAGGAGAGCTGCCTTCAAGGAGAGTTGCCTTCGTACATAACGTCTTTATTTTACACAAATTGCTCTTAAAAGAGAATCTTTCGTTTTTTGTAAAAGATGAAACAGAAAGCGAGGTGATGGAAATGCAAAAGAATGTTAAGCAGACCTTGAAGCTTGTAGTTTCCAAGGCTAGCAGGTGATGCGCTTTTACAAAAAACCATCACGACAGGTTTCATTAACCTTGCTCAAAGCTAAAAAAGACTACACGAAAATAGCTGATGAGATTGATGAGCTTAAGGTTAAGAAACAGCAGATTCTTATAGAAAAAGCAGGTCAAGAAGATGCTAAAAGGCGAATCAGAGAAATGGAAGATTTTCTGAAAAGTGAGCGTCACGAGCTTAGTGAGTATGATGAGGAGCTGGTAAGAAAGTACATCAAGAAAATAAAAGTTTACGAGGACAGGTTCAGTATAACTTTTAAATCAGAGATTAGTGTGTATATTGAAAGGGCATCGTAAAAGCCAAAAAGAATGTGAGCGTTTGAAATGTTACAAAAGTCAGACTAGGGGGGGGGGAAATCCTCTCTAGGCTGTTTTTTATGCTCAAGAATCAAGCTATTAAGCCAATCTTAAACCTTTTAACGATAGCTTTTCCTATCGTTAAAAAGTGCACCCACTTTTTGTTTGTATATTTGGTTGTATCATACATTATTTTTCTAGTAGAAGCTGTGCGTTATGGAAAAGAAAAATTTTATGGATGCGAATAGCTCGCACTAATTGAAAGAAAAAATTAAAAAATTTTTCTTTAATAAAGCTTGTATGCGTGGTTTTTTTAATAGTAATACTATTAAAGCTAAACAGACTATTATGGATTCTAATTTTAATAGAATTGTATTCTTATTAGAATTGCATATTGAGAATAAGGAGAACTTATGAAATTAATTAGACCAGATAGTAAATATATCCAAAGTTATATAGAAGCAAATGAAGAAGATGAAATTTTTAGGCCGAATGCAGAAAGACGTTTTATACACCCTGAGACAATTATAGAGAGTTCTTATAACTATGAGCATGGTATAAATTTGCCTGAAAATTATGTTAGAGCTACTACATTTTGGTTGATAGATAATGAAAAATTTATTGGTGAAATTAATATTAGGCATGAATTAAATTCTTTTTTAATTAACTATGGTGGTCACATAGGATACGAAATTAGACAGTCTGAATGTATGAAGGGCTATGGAACAAAAATGCTTTCTATGGCACTTACATATTGTAAAGAGACTTTGAATCTACATAAGGTTTTGATTACGTGTGATGATGACAATATTGGGTCGATAAAAGTTATAGAAAATAATGGTGGAATTTTGGAAAATAAAGTGAAAAATAGCTTATCAAGAGGAAATGTTACAACAAGAAGGTATTGGATTAATATATAGGAAAAAAGATTAAAAACAGCGAATGTGAATGTGAGAGTGACAGGAAAATAGCCGCAAAAGCTCGGTAACGCTGCGGTTTTCTGGCAATCGGGGGATTTCGGAATCGGGCAGACAAAACACTCTGCGGAAATTTATCTAAAGGAGAACCAACCAAGAGTGTGATGGTAGAGTTGCCAAGATAGATGTCAATAAATGGAGTTGCCGGGTTAGATGTCGGGTAGTTGTGATTGTGAGATAGATATCAAGATTGGTGAGACTTGATTTATTCGCAAAATTTACTATTCCTATTATAGAACGTTAAAAGGAGGAACTTTGAATATAGAGTATGTTGTAGTTGGCATATGTATTGTGGCAGTGGTGATGATTGCTGCTTTCCTAATTAATAGGCTAAAGAAAACAAATATTCCCGAAGACGAGAATAGCTCTGATTTGAATAATAGTGCGATGATAGTAAAGAAAACAAGTAAATTATCTCAGCCAAATCAAAAGCTCGATGAACTTGTCATTCAGATGGAAATGCTTCCGGTAGAAGCAATATCTGATGATAGTAAGCTGGTGGAGATAACTGATAGTAAAATTCTGGGGCGTGTGAACAATTTGTTTTCCGGATTGGTGCAGGCTAGTATAGCAGGTTCCAATGCAGTCCAAACTGCAAAAGCGGGAAGCGAGGTTTTGTATCGCGCTATAATCCCGGCTGGTGCTAAACTTACCAATTCTAAGGCTATGAAAGGAGCGGTTCGAGGACTCTATTTTGGTGCTAATGGAATCAAGGGTCATGCAAACCTTGTAGCGGTTAAAGCTAAAAATGTAGTAGCGAATAATGTGGGTGTAGCCATGGGATTGGCATCAATTGTTGTTGGGCAGTATTACATGACGCAGATAAATGCAGAGCTTGGATCAATCCGTGATGGAATTTCAAAAATATCTGATTTCCAAGATAACGAATTTCGAAGTCGGGTTTTTTCACTTGTTGCTCATGTTAAGAAAATTGCCGACTTTCAAGTAGAGATCCTTGAGAATGATGAATTGAGACTGTCAAAGATTGCGCAGCTCGATAATCTAGAAGAAGAATGTACTCAGTTACTTGGTCAGGTTAATTTAACTTTAGCGGGCTTTACAAAGAAAAATGACCTGGATTATGCATCTTATGAAAAGGAATTAAAAGAAGCGCAAAACTGGTATACATGCCAAAAAGCATTGCTTGATGTGCTGTATAAGATTTCCGACTTGAGGTATACGCTTCATCTGGGGGCTGTCTCAAGAAAGCAGTGCCTAGCGCTTTTGCCGACATACACAAAGCAGGTGGAAGATACTCAAGCATTATTGACTGGCTGGCATCAGACATCCGTAAATCGTTTAAGCATTGATACAGATGAGATCAAGCGTAAAAGAGATGGAATCGATCGCGTCATTCATTTTATTCCTGGATTATTTGATGATGACCTTAATTTTAGGGCGATTAACAAAAAAACAGTAGATATGATAACGGCTCAAGCATCAGTCAAATCCATTAAACATCCGCAGGACACCTCTGACCTGTATGCCGAGGATGTGCAATTGATTTCTAAAGACGGTAAAATCTACTACTTACCAATGGGTAAGGCAGAATGAATGTGAAAAAAGAAGAATGATAAGGTGACAGGTACGTTGTAACAAAAAAGTATGACAGTATTCGTCCTCTTGACGTGAATGGTGCCACCGTCACTCAGAATGCCATTTACGCCAACTATGATAATTTGTTAATTAGTGAGAGAGGTACTTTAGCACCGTTAGTTTCAAATAGTTGAATTTCATCAGTGGACGTTAGCATTATTATTATATTATCGTCCACTTGAGACCCTGGTGATTCTAAATGCACCAGCTTACTAGGAAGGCATCTAAATGAGTAAATGTTCAAACGGTCGTAAGCAAATGCAGCTAGTTTCTATTCTAACAAACGTAATGGTTCCAGTTATTGCAGCTTTCGCTATTATGGAGTTATATCATCTGCTTGGAGTAGCCATTGCAATGGAACTGATTCTTATCGCTTGGGCAATCGTGCTTATTAAGTCAAGCAAGTAAAACAATTTTCCGACTAGACAGCGAGACTAATTAGATGGATGACATCATACATGTACGTGTTTTGCAACTCCTAAGTGGAGTGGACGCGATGTATTGATTCTAAAGAGTGTCCACGGCTAGCTTGGGTGAGGTTAGAGACTTTTTTGCGATAGATTTCTAAATAGCGTTGAGTTCCATGAGCTTATTCTTCATAATGTATTTAGATTAAATTCCGAAATGGAAATAATTCTAAATAGGAAGAGGCGTACGTTTACGAGATGTTGTTCACAGATATAATATACGTTTAATATTAATAATAAAGGCATCAAGAAACAGTTAGAAGTTGATTTCATAGCTAATCTTGGAAGTAAAAGATATTATATTCAATCTGCCTATAGCCTTCCTTCAATCGAAAAGATACATCAAGAAAAAGCGTCCTTGTTATATATTGATGATTCATTTAAGAAAAAATAATTATCGTAAAAGATAGAATAAAACCTTTTTGGATGATGGAATACTTACTATTAGTTTATTCGACTTCCTATTGGATAGGAATAGTTTAGATTTGTAGTGAATAGCTTAACGTATTAGTTATGCTTATATTCCCACAGATATTCCCGAGCGCGAGCTTTTGAAAACTATTAACTTTTATTCATATTTGTCTCTCAATCTCACGTTGAGACTGTTGTTTTGATGTCAAAGGCTGATTAGGTGGGTGCAAATTTGCCCTTGTGTAGAAAGGCTTAGCGAGGACTATCGTTAAAAGGTTTAGCGTGCGGTGGATTTAAGCTGGGTTCTCGCGGTTTTTGGGTGTGTTTTGGCTGTATGAGGGAACATGTCGACGCTCTAGGGTCGAGTGCACAGGATACTAACGGTAAAAGGTACACACGACTTGCTCACAGGCTACAACGTCAAAGATAGGCAATTTCTTATAATGTAAAATATCTAGTAATATATACAAATATAATGAAATATATCCAAATGCAACCAAATACATTGACCTTTTATAAAAAGCAGATATAATGGTAATTAGGTCTGTAGTGATGAAAATTTAGAGGCGGTATAACACAGATGAAAAATGAAGAAAGCTATATCAGCATTGATGAAGCGGCAGAATACTTGGGGATAAAAACTGTCACTCTGAGAACCTGGATAAGAAAAAAACCAGATATGCCAGTATATAAAATAGGAAAACTTTGGAAATTTAAACGCTCGGAATTAGATAAATGGATTGCCAGTGGAGAAAGTGCAGAGTAGCTGTTAAGTTAGGAGGGTGATTCATATTGTCTAAAATAGAACTTTACAACGATGACTGTATTGTTGCTATGGATAATCTTAGGGCAAAATCAATAGATTTAATTGTTACAGATCCGCCATATAATCTTGGTAGTTTTATGAAAACTAGAGATACTAATCTAAAAAAGATGAGAGACAATTTTTTTGCTGCCGCAGGTTGGGATGACATGGGTTTTGAGGAATGGAAGAAATCCATGGAGTCTTTTTTTGAACTATCTTCTAGAGTCATGAAAAAGGGTGGCTCTATGATTGTGTTTATGGCTATTATAAAAGTTGAAACGATTATAAAGTTAGCTGAGGAATATGGATTTTACTATAAGACAACAGGGATTTGGCATAAAACTAACCCTATGCCCAGAAATATGAATTTACATTTTGTAAATTCTACAGAAGCATGGGTGTATTTCACTTATAAAACAAAGACTGGAACATTTAACAATGGTGGAGCTATGTTTCATGATTTTATAGAAACATCCGTCACTCCGAATAGCGAAAGAAAATATGGAAAACATCCAACGCAAAAGCCAGAAAGTTTGATGCAGCACTTTGTAGAAATACTTTCCAACCCTGGTGATAATATTCTAGATCCATTTATGGGCTCTGGAACAACGGGAGTTGTTTCAAAACGAGCTGGTCGCAATTTTATAGGTATAGAATTAAACTCAGAATACTACAACATTGCTAAATCTAGGATAGAGGGCAAATAAATGCAACCAACGGTAATAGATTTATTTTCAGGCGTAGGAGGATTATCGTTAGGCTTTGAAGAAGAAGGATTCAGTGTTCTTTTAGCTAATGAGTATGATGAATCCATTGCAAACGCTTATATGAAAAATCATAAAACAACAAAAATGGTCGTTGGTGATATTACCTCTCTTGATTTGGATGCTGTTTTTGGAACATATAAAAATAAGATTGACGTCATTATAGGAGGGCCACCTTGCCAAGGCTTTTCGCAAAAAGGTCAGCGGAAAACAATCTACGATAAAAGAAATTTTTTATTTGAATATTATGTAAAGGTAGTTGAGCTTGTAAAACCTAAGTATTTTGTAATGGAGAATGTCCCAAACCTGCTTACTGCTGAAAAAGGTTATTTTTTTAATGAAATTGAGACGCTATTTAATGCTATGGGGTACTTTTTGCAGCATGGAGTACTTAATGCCGCGGATTTTGGAGTACCACAAAATAGAAAAAGAGCAGTTATTATTGGCAAAATGAATGGGGTTGCTCCGTCTTTACCATCTTCGCTGAATGAGAAAGTAACTATATGGGACGCAATTAGCGACTTGGCATTTTTAGAATCAGGAGAAGGCGATGAGGTGCAAGAATACAGATATGCGCCTCAAAGCGAGTATGAAAAAAAATTACGTGGACATGCTAACCTTTTGTATAATCATAAGGCAACAAAACACTCTCCACTTTCATTAAAAAGATTGAGAATGATTCCTCCTAATGCCGGTAAAGAAGTTTTACCAAAAGAGCATCTGACTAAATCCATATATAGTGGTACGTGGACCAGAATGAAAAAAGATGATATATCCGTCACGATAACAACAAGATTTGATACACCTTCTTCAGGCAAATTTACTCATCCTTTTTTAAATCGGGCATTAACAGTAAGAGAAGCGGCCAGGATACAGTCATTCCCAGATGAATTCATATTCATTGGTAGTAAGAGTTCTCAAATGAGACAAGTTGGTAATGCTGTTCCGCCACTATTGGCATCAGCAATCGCTAGAGTAATTAAAAATGATATTATGGAGGGAAACACTGATGAATAGACCAGATAATATGTCCGTTTATAATGCATTGGATTTAAAGCTTGGTATTAAATCTTCGCTCCCACATGTTAAGAGTGCTGTCGCGCTAATACTTTTGTTTTGGGAGTGCTCTATTAAGTCTGCTGAGCTTCAGTATTCCGTGCAAAGTGGAGACAAAATAGTAATTAATCCAAATTTGAAAACTGCTATTAAAAATAAACTAGCACAAATTTGTAAACAAGATGGTATTAACATTGATACAGTAATAGATGCTATAAATAATAATTCACTATTTAAGTCTCAAATGGAATCGCTAATAGTAGCCTTTGAGCTAATTTGGAAGTTAGCAAAAATCAGCTTTATTGATGAAGATAAAACTGCTGGTGCAGAAAGGACAGGTGGAATAAGGTATCCCAAAAAATTAATCTATACGGTCAATGCTGACATTATCGATACTCTAATTGACAATGATTGGGATGCTTATGTACGTATTTTGATTTTGTGGATTGGTGTTGATATTAATTATGATAAGCAGATAGAGACTCGATTGAGTCGCTTGTTAACTGCAATATCTGAAGGCGCAATCTTTAAATTAGTTGATGGTACTAATGATGTTATTTTTAATCAAAACGACGTGTATAAGAAACTAATGCAAACTAAAAATAATGTAGACTTAAATGGAGATGAAGAAGCTAAAGGTTCTTTAAGAATACTTAAATCTCTGCTTTCGGATGGACTAAACCCATACCTTGAGGGCCATAATGGAGATGTTCAGATATTAAAAGGTCAGTTTAATAATCTAGAGGAATATCAAAAAAGGGTAGAAACCTTTCTGCAGCTATCAGCCACAAAAATAATAGGCTTCGAGGATGCAAATATAGATAAAGAGACCGATAGACAAGATTCGCTTGAAAATAATCGCGTTGCAAGTGGGCGTAATATTCTTCTATATGGTGTTCCGGGTTCTGGTAAGAGTTGGACTATTGAGCATGAATATTGCAAACCTGGAAGTGTTGTAGAAAGACTTGTATTTCATCCTGACTACACTTATTCAGATTTCATTGGACAGATTCTTCCAGCAGTTTCAGATGATGGACAAGTAAGTTATAAGTTTACTCCTGGACCTTTTACGAATATCCTTCGTGAATCATATAACAATCCGAGCAAGGAGTACATCCTTATTATTGAAGAGATTAATCGTGGTAACGCTCCTGCTATCTTCGGAGAAGTGTTCCAGTTGCTTGACCGTAAAGTAGAAATTCGTGATATTGATGACAACGGATATCCCATCGGTACAAGTGAGTACGGTATTACAAATATGAATATTGCTGAGGAGATGTACGGCAAGGATAGAAAAACAGAAAAGGTTCGTATTCCTTCAAACCTTTCCATCATAGGTACGATGAACACATCAGATCAAAATGTTTTCACGTTAGATACAGCTTTTCAGCGCAGATGGGATATGCGTCTTATCGAGAACGATTTTGCCAGTGTCGACAGTTCGCTTGCTGATGCAGAAATCCTTGACACTGGAATAACATGGAAAAATTTCTGCGTTGAAATCAATAAGATTGTTGTTGGGAATAGTACAAGGATGACTTCTGCGGAGGATAAGAGACTTGGAGCATATTTTGTTCATGTTCATGACCTTAAATACGATGATACTATGGGAGATCTGAAAGAATATGACACTCTTCGTGTTAAAGAAACCAGTGGCTCTCTTACCGATGATGAGAAGTCCAGAATTGCAGTGATTCGTGATGCAATGCGACAAAATAGGAAGTTCCCTGAAAAGGTAATAAAGTATCTTTGGGATGATGCATTTAAATTCAACCGTGAAATTATTTTTGAGGTTAATGAATATCAAAGTCTTGAACAAGTAATACATGCTTTTATGTATGCCAGTGGTACTGAGCGCTTTAAGGTGTTTAAAGATAATGTCAGGGATGCATTTGCTAATGTAGAAGAAGATTAAGTCGGTGATTTATATGGATTTAGACTCAGCATCAAAGTCAATCAAGGAATTTGATATTAAAAAACACTGCCATGTTAACACAAATGAAGATGGTGATCGTTTTGTTGGTATCAAAGCTGATTCTGATAATGCTATGGTCTATTTTCCAATCGGATATGAGTTGCCAAAAACCGATGCTGAAATTAGAACAGACATAAAGCATTTAATACAAGTGTTATCTGAATTTACAACAAAAGATGACAGATTATTGGCAATTAATAAGTTTACAGCACCACAATTAGTAGGCTTCCCTATCAATGCGTATAAAAATGTTATAGAATATTATTTTTCAATTGGTGGCGCCTATTATGTTGAGAAAGAGCAAGTATATACTACTGCTTCAACTGGTAAGCAGGATTGGGCAAGAACTGCACGAAAGCAAATGCCTCTTGTTCAAAGCAGAAATGGTGTGAGTTCTTTTGTGTTTACACAGTTTGAAGTTCGATCTTCAACTCCAAATGACACGAAAGAAATAACGCAGATCAATAGATTCTGTGTGTATGAAGCGTTTAAGAGACTTGGATGGCTGTATGTTCCCTATATGCCAGAGGAATCAGGGTCACATCCGGATATTAAGACGTCAATAAGAATTGTCCAAAACAAGCTTGCTACTACAAATGACGATAGGAAGAAATCCTTATTTCGTAGCATGAATGACATGCTTGAGTATATGTATGAGAAGACTTCAGATAAGCAATTCTACTTTGGTACAGATGACTTTGATCATGTGTGGGAAAAATTAATTGATCGAGCATTTGGAGAGAAGGACAAAAATAAATATTTTCCTCGTTCAAGATGGTTGCTTGATTGCGGCAAATACAAAGAAAAGAAGCCTTTGATTCCGGATACAATCATGGTATATAACGATAAATATTACGTTCTTGACGCTAAGTACTATAAATACGGTTTGACTGGGATTCCTAACCATCTGCCTAACGGTTTGTCAATCAATAAGCAAATTACATATGGCGAATATTTGGAAAAGAATAAGAATGTAGATGCGAAATCTCTATTTAATGCTTTCATCATGCCGTACAATATGGCAAAGAACTATTTTAGTCTGACGTCTTTTGTTGGAAACATTGGTGAGGCAATTGGCGACTGGAGATGCAACAAAAAATACTATGAACGAATCCAAGGAATTGTGATTGATACAAGGTACCTAATGTACCATTATTCAGGTAAGCCGATAAAGGAAAAGGCTGCACTTGCGGAATCTATAGAGTCTGTTCGGTGGAGGAAGGAAATAAAATTTACAAAGGAATCATCTCTTCCTAAAACAGTATCTTATGCGCGTAAGCCTACTGATTCTATGGTTGCCGAAGACCGTGGCACGTACGATATAGATTAAATATAAAAAATACTATTGCAGAATCTCTGTTTGTAGTACTACAGACAGAGACTTTATTTTATGATATGTACTCCTTTCACTAGCAGTCCAGAAAAGGGGTACATATCATTGCCCAATATTCATAGCCTTTGCTTCCTTTTACCTTTCTTCAGTATAATCTTCTCCGATTGTTCTAGATCTTGTAAATCTCGGCTTATCTTTCGGTTTAAAAGCAATGTGTTTGCTATACTTAATTTCATAGCCAAGATTAGCCATTTTCTTTAAAAAATCATCCCAATCCTTAAACTGTTTTACCATTCTGTCAATATCAAATTGCAGCCTGCTTTTCCAAGAAGTACCACGCTTTGTCTGTTTATTCTCATACCAAGATTTACCGTTAGTCTTATATTTCTTCTTGTAACTTTCGTAAAACTCATCAATGACAGGTAGGTTGTTTTCTTTGCATAACTTGTCGCTTTGATACCTGATTTGATGACAGCTTTTCTTATTAGACTGGTGGCATCTACCCGTTATCATATTTACATTGTTGAAGATGATGTGATTGTGGATATGCCCTTATCTACGTAAGTAGATAAGACAAATTCGTACTTGTCTTTAAGTATATTCTTATACAGCTTTATACCAATCTGGTGAGCCATTTCAGGACTTGTTTCTCCCGGTAAAAATGATTGAATGAGATGTCTTGCAAAAACGGTTTTTGCTCTCGCGTCTTTCGTGTCCTTAAAAACTGAGTGTGGGCAGTTGATTCGTGGCATTTATGAGTGCGTAGTAAAAGTTGCTTGTTGAATATTATGAAGGCAAAGATTTGCAGGTAATTGCTTCGTTTATGAGGGAATATTGTTGGCGACATTAAATGCGCATGATGGTGTTGTCTGCTTTTGCGGTTGTTGCCGCTGCTACTTCTGTGTATGAAAAGTATAGTTTTACTGCTACCTTGTCTTGTGTTGTTTCCAGAACACTAGAAGCGTCACCACAGCACCGGCCAAAATTGTAGCGACGGTATTAATCTGTGTTCCAGGACTCCAAGCATAGCTAATAAAGTGCAAATTAGACACATATGGCTACTATCTCCTTACGATCTTAGGTAAAACCATTCATAATTAAGCGGTCAAAACATGCAAAAAAGACTACTTAAAACCTACGCAAGACATGTGGGCACACAAAGTTCGCTAGAAACGATTAGGCAAGATATACAGTATTACAAGAATAGTATACAATAATTTACTATAAGTCTTTCTTAAAATAATTAATAAAATTTATTATTTGTTACTGTTTTGTATTCATGACTTATAACTGTATTGTATTTTTTTGTAAGAAGTAATAGTATCTTTTACCAAAGTTCTTAAATGAGTTCTTAAATGAACTTAAAAGGAAATTAAATGAGTTATTATTTTTTATTGAAAGGTGAATATTATGGGACGTACTGGAACTGAACACAGCACTCCACATCTTACTAGTATGAGTGATTTCTTTGTTGGTGAAATACCAGACGATGATGAAAATTGAAATAAATATGCTGGCGGTTTTGTTATTTTGTAATACAATTGCCAGCATTATTTTGTGAAAAGATATGTTATGGTTAATTTTGTTTCACCTGAACGAGAATTTACATTGATGGATTCTTTGTCATCAATTATTGAGGTATTTGCCTTAAAGAAGTGGCAATGGAGTGTTGAAGTATCGCAATGGAGTGTTGAAGTATCAGCATTAGACACTACTTGTATTTTGGATTCGTGTGTTTATTTAGATGAGGCTGATTGTGCAGATATTGTTTTAGAATCCGCTAGAGGTAAAGGTCTTGGGCTTGAATCTCTAACTAGCGGTTTATATGAATTATTGGAACATATAGTATATTCGAATCAGTCTGTTTTGTATTCTTGTTCATCATCTCTTCGAATAAAAGGAGATGCGATTCTTAATCTTTCTAATTCAGCAAGCAAAAATACTGATTATACTTTTTATAGTATGAGTGATAATGCTATTGCTTCGTTACCACCAGAATACTGCGGTGGAAAGTCTACTGGTGAGTTTTCTTCTATTGATGAAAATTTAATTCGTTGCTACTATACAAATAATGGATGGGCCGCAGGTGCTTCTATCCAAGAAGCGACTTTGCATGCGCTTAATGAACTTATTGAACGAGATGCAACATCTAATATTCTTCTTTCTAATATATTTGATGATGTATGCGTAGAGTTTTTAATTCCTAATTGTGAATTATTGAAAGAAATAAAACAGGCTATTGAGAGCGCAACTGGTAACAAGGTGTATATTGTATCGATTCCAGCTTTGTCTGGCTCAGTGGTGCTATCTATATGTTATAAGACAGATAGAGAAGAAATTCCTACTTTTGGATGCGGCGCATCGCAATTTTTAGGATACGCAACATATCGTTCGCTTCTTGAGTTATGGCAAGAGTTATGTGCAGATAAAGATTATTCTAATCCTGAAGAACGTGATAGATCCAAAAGACTAAAACATCTTGTACATTCATATCCAAATATTAAGAAAGCTTTATTCTTAGAAAAAATTAGACAGGATAGTGGGAAATTTTCACAAAAATTAGTGTCATATGATATACGTGACACTTTATCTATTCCTAACATAGAAATTCAGATAAATAATATAGTAAATGATCTTCATAAGTACGGAATAGATATATGGAAACGTGACGCATTCCACTATGAGCGTAAATCGATGAAATGCAATCCTAGTGTTGTGCAAATTGTCGCACCAGGATTGGAACGTTTTCATGTTATTCGTCATGGTTTTCCTGCTGAACTTATAGGTCGTCTAAGAAAACGTAGATCAATAATGTCGATTCGTCAACACAATTAATGTAATTTATAAGGGGCTTATTATGAAGGCTATTGGTAAGCGGAATAATATTTTTATTCGTATGAGATCTATTAGTCCAGCATTGCGATGGGCTTTGGTTGGCTTCTGTTTTTCTATGCTTGGTAATCAAGCGTATGAAGGATCGGTTTTGCCTTCTATTATTATTGTGGGTTTGCCGGCTTGGGTGATTGGTTTTCGTAAGACTTTTATGACGGTTGCCGATTTTCTTTCGCCATGCTCTGGTTGGATTGTTGATAAGCTTGGCGGTTTTCGCGCTCTTGCTATGACTGAGGGCGTAGAAGGCGTGCTCGGTTTGCTGCCGCTTCTTATGTTTGGCTCTCCTGCGTGGAAGTGGTCGCTTGTAGCTCTTTCTTGTGCATTGTTGATTACAGGTCAAGTGATTGATATTGCTAGCGAAGTTTTCGAGGTTGATGCTGCAGGCGGCGACGACAGCATGATTGTAAACTACAGCGGCATTGTGAGCATTTTGGCAAGTATTACAGGAACATTACTTGGCTCTCCATTAGGATCGTGGATTGCGAGCTGGTCGATTCCTGCGGTTTTGATTTTCTCGTCCGTGACTTCTTTTGCGGCTTGTGCTACGCGATTTATTATGAAACAAGACATTGCGCAAGCGTCTTGCGTAGAAGAGGAAGTGCCGCAAGACGCAGAGGAAGTATCGCAAGAATCGCAAGCAACTCAAGTAAATAGCATAGATTCCAAATCTACAGATAAGCAATCTACGAATCCATCACTCAAGAGTAAAATCATGCTTCTTGCCGGATCTCTTTTGGTTGCTTTTATTCCTGCATGCTCTGTTTCCTATATTCTTCTCGGTATCGGTAAACAATATAGCTCTCAATCTTTAACAATACTGTATATTTTCACTGGTGTAGGAAGCGTGCTCGCGTCCGTTTTATATGCGCACTCTTCTCAAAAACTCGGTTTAAGAAAAGTAGCGATTTTAGGTATTGCTGTGAGCTTGCTCGCTTATTGCCTTATGTTTATTAATCTTTTGCCAATGATGTGCTTCGCATTCTTCCTTCAAGCGATTGGTGGAATGTTACTAGTAGAGCCGATTATTGTTGCGCGTCAGATTCTGTTTAAAGGAAGTGCGCTCGCTAAGTTTTCTGGTTGGGCGCGCCTTGCGTTTGCGATTGGTGCTACTACTGGTTCTTGGATTGGATTTGCATTCTCATCTACGTGCCAATGGCAGCTTTTGCCTATACTCGCGCTGATTTTTACTGCCGGTTTGATTGTTGTTTTGCCGCAGTTGCCAAACACTAGCTATGCGGCGCTCGCATGATTATTTGTAATATTTAATATTGAATATAGTTGTTACCTTAATCGCATGGTAGTTTTTGCCTATATTACTTGAATTATTACGCGGGGGGGGGGGTATCCTTTGCTCTATTAACAAGCTCTTTTACAAGATGTGAGTTTACGTCTGCAGAGCGAGTTGAAGAGAAAATATATAAGTGAGGACTGTTAATGGTTAAGAAAACACAAGCTGCTAAAAATGCTTTACATGTGTCTAAGAATTACGCGTATTTGAAGCCGAGTACACTTCGTTCAATGGCGAAAGAGATAAGTGGAACTCGTTTAGAAGCATGTAAGTCGTATGCGGTTTCACGTTTACCGAAAATTGCTGTGACTGCAACATTGGCAAGCTTGCTTGCTTGTGGTGCTGGTTTGCCAACTCATCAAGCTTGGGCTAATGGTTTTAATCTTCCTGATGGTAGCTATAGGTATGCGAATCGCGATTCTTCTACAAAGGCGCAGAGGTATGTGGATATTAAACTAGTGCCATGCGATGAAAAACAAAACGATAATAAGGAAACAGCAGACAGAAAAACTTACGGACAATATTATAAGGTTGAGTACCAGTTTAATTCTCAGGGTGAATGGTGGGGTGGTCGACCATTCTGGTGGGCGAGTGTGCCTAAGGGTGTTGACATTGTAGATAATAAAATTACTTTGTACAAAGATGAACAGTTGACTGGTGATTCGTCTTCTCAACAAACAGGTGCAACATATACAAAGGAGTCTTGGAATCAGTCTGCCAGCCGTTTCTGGTTTGATAATAATAAAGAGCAAGGCACTGAATTTAAGAATAACTGGGAAAGAATGACCGGTGAAGCCGGTGGTTATGACGAATCTGGTAATACTCTCGGTACTTCTAGGGAATATAAGGACGCTACTAGTGCCTTGATTATTAACTGGGAGAGTAGAGGCAATAGAAAGTCTAAGATTAGCTTCGTTATTAAACTGAATGATAAAACGAAGCCTTTGAAATTTGCTGCAGGTGTGTACCAGGTGATGGGCAACTGGCATTACACTGCTGGTAAGGTTGCGCTTGCGCCGACGTTGCCAAAATACTCACAAGAATTGGAACTTACTTATCCTACAGATAAAGTAGAAGTTGATTCTTCGACATATGGAAATAATCTTTCAGAAGATGAGAAAAAGGCTGTTCTTACAAAGCTGTGGAATGCTAATAAGAGTAATACCGATGTGCTGAAAAAGCTTAAAGGTATGGAACAGACTCAAACTGAAGAGGCTTTCAAAAAGGCTGTAAAAGTCAATAACGATGGTAGCGCAACGGTAAGATACAAGGATAACTCTACGGATACTATTTCTAAGGAGAATCTGACTAAACGCTACGTGCCATTGTCAGAGCGCACAAAAATTACGTATCCGGATTTGACTCCTGTGAAGAATCCGTCTTCTCTTGATTTAACAGAGAAGAAACAAGTTGAAAATGCTATTAAGAATGCTAATAGTAAGATTAAGGATCTTATAGAAAAGGTTGATGTTGCTGCTAATGGTGATGCAACAATCACATTCAAGGATGCAACTGGTACTCATTCAACTAAAAAGCTTGAAGGCAAGTATCTTGTAAAGAAGCAGCGCTTACTTGCGGATAAGTTTACGCCGTTATACGGGTTACCTATTGGTGTGAAGAATACAAGTAGCCTTTCGCCTGATGACATCAAAAAAGTTCAGGATTCTATATACGATGCTAATAAAAATGTAAATGGATTCCTTGATGCTATAAATAATAATAAAAATAACATTTCGATTGCAGCTAATGGTGATGCAACAATTACTTACAAGGATAACGAAAATAGCTTCCCCTCAAAAGATACTATTTCTCACACGTTATTAGTTTATAAGATACCATCTTTATCTGAGCGAGTGAAAATTGCTATGCCAAGCAGACTTGGTGTAAAGAATGCTGAAGATTTATCTTCTCAAGAACAAAATGCAATTAAAGATAATATCAAAAAAGCTAATAAAGATCTCAATCAAAATCTTAAGAAAGACGCTAATGCTATTAATGTAGGAAAAGATGGTACTACAACAATAACGTTCAGCGATGATAGTACTGTAAAAATTCGCGGCGAGCGTCTAGTTTATACGCAAGGTAAAAGCACTGCGCAAGGAACTCATAAAGTTACTACTGGAAAGTATACGTACAATATAACTCCTATTAAGGTGACCAATATTAATAATATCGATGGAAATAATTGGGCTGATGCAGCTCGGCGTTTCATGTTTGATAATTATAATTGGAAAAATAAAGGAACAGAATTTAATAAAATTAATCATACTGAACCGCTTGCAACTGGTGGTAGCAATATAGCTAGCAATAATAAATGGGATTTGGAAAAACAGGCAAGTATATTCACTCCAAAGAGTGACACTAGCGGATTAGAAATTAATGTTTGGGGTAAACCTGGTATAACTAACATTGTGCATGGAAGTAGTGGTATTGAGATTAGAGGTGCTAGTAGTACTTGGAATAATGATGATTTGTACTTCACATTATCCAAAGATGATCTTTTCTATGCCGATGGACCAGCGTTTAATCCAGAAGACGAAAAGAAAAAGATTGATGATGCAATAGAGAAAGCTTTGAAAGATAAGGGATTCTCTGGAGATGAGCTTAATAAACTTAAGAATGAAATATCTAAAGATAAAGATGTTTTATCGGATAAAAACGGTATTAAAAAACAAGATGACGTTGATAAGCTTCTGAAGAAAATAGACGAGCTTGTTGATAAGAAGAAAGAAGAATCTGATAATAAAAAGCAGATTGATAAGGCTAAGAAGGATCTTGGTCTTGATGATAAGCAGAAAAAAGAGCTTGATGAACAGCTGAAAGGTGTAACTGATCCTGAAAAGATTCGTGAGAAGATAAACGAATTCCAGAAGAAGCAGGATCAGCAGAAGCAGACTGAGTCTGATGACAAGCAGGAAGAGGTTGACCAAAAGCAAAAGCAGGCTGTTCAAACTCAGCAGAATGCTGATAATACTGCTGTCGACCAAAAGCAGCAGCAAGCTATTCAGGAGGAGAATACTTCTAATCAGCAAGCTGAAGAAGCTAAGAAGAAAGCTGAGCTTGAGAAGCAAAAGCAGGCTGCTATTGATGAAATTAGCAATGGTGAAGATTATAAAAATCTTACGCCTGAAGATAAGCAGCAGTTTATTGAGAAGATTCAGAAGGCAACTGATGCAAATGCTATAAATGATATAAAGCAAGAGGCTAAAGAAAAGGCTAATAAGAATCAGACTGCTGCTGATAACAGTAATAAAGAAGGTCTTGATAAGGCTAAGGCTGATGCTAAGAAGAAGATTGGTGAGTTGACTAATCTCAACGAACAAGATAAGCAGAAGTATCAAGACGAGGTAGGTAAGACCGATAGTCTTGATAAAGTTGCAGAGATTCTCAACAATGCTGAGTTTGAGGATGCTAAAGCTGCAGCTAAGAAGAAGATTGCTGATCTGAAGAAGCATGGTGATCTTACTGATCAAGAAGCTACGAACTTCAATGCAAAGTTGGATGATAAAAATACCGATTCTATACAAGACATTGATTCTATTCTTCAGGAAGCTGAGCTTGCAAAGACTAGAAAAGATGCGAATACTGCAATAGATAATCTTCAGAATCTTAATAATGCACAGAAGAAGGCTCTTAAGGAAGAAGTTGCAAATCCTGAAACTGACCCTAAGAGTGATTTAGATACTGTTGATAAGGTGAAAACTGCTATCAATAATGTTGTTACTAAGGCTAAAGATCTTGACGGCAAAATGAAGTCACTCAAGGATCTTGTAACTCTTGTTAATGGTCAGAAGTCTACTCTTACAGCAAAGTCTGATTATAAGGATAATAAGAAGACTGCTTTTGATAGTGCGTTAAAGGCTGCGGAAGATCTTGTTAAGACTGATTCTGCTGAGAACAAAACTGCTGATGAAGTTGACGAGATTAGTAAAACTCTTGAGAAAGCTGTTAAGGATCTCGGTGGCAATACTATTGACAAGTCAAAGCTTCAGACTGAAATTGAGACAGCTTATGAATTGCAAGGCAAGAATAAGCAGGGTCAGGATGATTCTTCTAAGAAGAAGAATCCAAAGTATGAGAATGCTTCTACAGAAAAGAAGAATGATTTTGATACTGCTCTGTCTGAGGCAAAGAAAGTTTATGACCAAAAAGATGCTTCACAGCAGTCTATTAATGATGCTGAATCTAAGTTAAGCAAAGCGATTGATGCTCTTGATGGTCATAATAAATCTGATTTGAATGATGCCATAAAGAAAGCAAAGTCAAAGAAATCTGAAATTGCTTACAAGAATGCTTCTACAGAAAAGAAGAATGATTTTGATAAAGCCTTAAGCAATGCCGAGTCAATTGAAAAGAAGGCTGGCGCATTAGATACTGAGATCAGTAATGCAAAAGACGAGTTGGATAATGCGATTAATGGTCTTGATGGCAAAGTTAAGACTGATGAGCTTCAGACAGCGGTTGATAATGCTAAGAAGTTGACCGGTGTTACTACTCCTAAGTCTCAGGACGCATATAAGTATGAGAATGCTTCTGAAGCAAAGAAGTCTGCGTTCGATAAGGCTTTGCAACAGGCTGAGTCTGCTATTACTGAAGCTAAGAATGTTAAGTCTACTAAGACTCCTGAGCAGAAGCAGCAAGCTGTTGATACTGCATTAACTCAACTTACTAATGCCATTAACGCTCTTGACGGTAACGACAAGACTGAATTGGTGGCAAAGCTTGCAGAAGCAAAAGATAAGAAGAATGATGTTTCTTATAAGAATGCTTCTGCTGAGAAGCAAGATGCTCTTAACAATGCTATAGACTCTGCAGAAAGCATTGTAAAGAAAGCTGGTGCAACAGAGAAAGAAATTTCTGATGCTACTTCTGCGCTTAATAATGCTGTTACTGGTTTGGATGGTCACGATACCTCTGCTTTGCAGGCGGCTGTGACTGCTGCTGAGTCGAAGAAGAAGACTGTTGCTTACACGAATGCTTCTGATGCAACGAAGACTGTGTTTGATCAGGCTTTGCAAGCTGCTCAAGATATCTTGAAGAATCCTCAGGGCAAGACTGAGCAAGAAATCAACGATGCTAAGACTAAGCTTGAAACTGCTTCTAGCGCTCTTAATGGAACTGTAGATACGTCTAAGTTGCAGGCTGAAGTTAACAAAGCCGATTCTTTGAAGAAGTCCGTACAGTATACGAATGCTGTTCAGGATAAGAAATCTGCGTATGATGCTGCTCTTACGGCTGCTGAGTCTGCTCTTGCTGATGCAAATAATGCTCAATCAGCGAATACTCCTGAGCAGCAGCAGACTGCGGTTGATGATGCACTTAAACAGCTTCAAACCGCAGCTGCTGCACTAAATGGTGTTGATATTACTGATTTGCAAGCTGAGATTGCTCTTGAGAACAGTGTGAAAGAATCTGTAAAATACGCGTATGATACTGCTGAAAAGCAGCAAACATATAATAAGGCTTTGCAAGATGCTAAGGAGCTTATATCTAAGCTAGCTGATCCTGCTGGTAAAGGTGTGGATCTTGCTGCTAAGTCTCAAGCAGATCGTCAAGCTCTTGTTAATACTGCGTTAAAGAATCTTAAGAATGCTAAAGATGCTTTGAATGGTGTTAATAAGACGGTATTGCAAGCTGAAGTTGATGATGATTCTCACTTTAGCAAGTCGTTTGCCTACTTGCTTGGTGAAGCTCCTGATTTGGATGTGTATAAGAAGGCGTTGGCTAAAGCTAAACGTGTGCTTGCTGATCCGAATGCTACCCAGGCTCAAGTTGATGCTGCGGTTAAGAATCTTTCTGCTGCTCGTAAGGCTTTGGCTGCTGCTAAGGCTCATGCGGCTGATGTTCGTGCTTCTGTGCGCGCTCAGGTGTTGAAGAGTGGTAGTGTTGCTCAGCTTAGTAAGACTGGTAGTGACGTGTCTGTGTTTGGCTTGTTTGCTGCAACTCTTAGTGCTGCTGGTGCTGCGCTTTTCTCAACTAAGCGTCGTGGTACTTCTCGTCACAGTAGTAAGTAAAATATTTGCTAGCTGGTCTGGTTATTGCAGATCAGCTAGTTTTAGAACTGCTTAATGTTTGCTTAATTGTATTCAGTAAGTTTGCTGAGTATTGAGTTAATCAGCATAATGAAGTTAATGTAAAATGTGTCTCACTTTGCGTCTTTCTTTACTACGCAAAGTGAGGCATTTTGCTATTTTAATTTGCGATTACACGGGAAGTTATTGTTGCTTACTATATTTTAAGAGTTATCTTGCTTACAAAGCACTTATTGAAGCGTTTAGTCACTGAGCTGCTAAGTTATTGAAACATCGAAACATTAAACCTTAACGATTTGCATATATATGCATCCTTATGTATAATCTTTAAAAAATAAAATCTTGCAAGTGCTAATACACGTAAAAGAGTATAAAATATTCTGCACAAATTACTATACAGGAGACTCTCATGCACAAGATTGTTCAAAAATGGAATAACATTGACCTTATTTTACGCATTGTAATTGGTCTTTTTCTCGGTGCTGCGCTTGGTATTTTTGTGCCAGCTCACGTCTATGTGCTAGATCTTATGGGAAAGCTTTTTGTCAGCGCGCTTAAATCTGTTGCGCCAATTTTGGTATTTTGCCTAGTTATTGGTGCACTTGCGCAAGCAAAAAGTGTTGGCAACATGAAATTGGTAATAGGGCTGTACGCGCTATCTACGTTTACTGCAAGCCTTGTAGCTGTATGTGCGGCTATGATTTTCCCTGTTGATTTTACTTTTGCTCATGTTGCAGCAGCGTCTTCGCCGTCTCCTCAAGGAATTGGTGAGGTGCTTAATTCGCTTGTGCTAAATATTGTTGTTAATCCTGTAGATGCTCTCGTTAAAGGTAACTTTATTGGTATCCTTTTCTGGGCAATTGCTTTCGGTGTTGCGTTACGCTTAGCTGAGCCTTCCACCAAAGCATTTTTCGATAACATTTCGTCTGCTATTGGAAAAATTGTCCACTGGATTATTAACGCAGCACCTTTTGGCATTATGGGTCTTGTTTATACAACAGTTGCAAGTAATGGTCTTCGTATTTTTAGCGAGTATGGTTTCGTTATTGCTTTGTTAGTAGGCACTATGGCTGTTGTTGCTTTGATTCTTAATCCTATTTTGGTTTTCATGCTTACTGGCAAGAATCCGTATCCTCTTGTTTTTAGAACTTTGCGCGATTCGGGTGTTACAGCGTTCTTCATGCGTTCTTCTGCTGCGAATATTCCTGTAAATATGAATTTGTGTGAAAAACTTGGCTTTAACAAAGACAATTATTCTGTTTCAATACCGCTTGGTTCAACTATTAATATGAGCGGAGCTGCTATAACTATTTCTATCATGTCTTTGTGTGCTGCTCACACGCTTGGTATTCGCGTCGATATTCCAACGGCTGTGATTCTTTCTGTACTTTCTGCAGTTTCTGCTGCAGGCGCATCTGGTGTAGCAGGTGGTTCGCTTTTGCTTATACCTCTTGCATGCTCGTCATTTGGCATTTCAAACGATATCGCTATGCAAGTAGTTGCTATTGGTCTTATTATTGGCGTTATTCAGGATTCTTGCGAAACTGCACTTAACTCTTCCACGGATGTTCTCTTTACTGCGGTTGGCGAATATCGCATGTGGCAGCGTGCAGGTATTAAGTTTAAGATGGGCAGGGATCACGAGACTGTGCAACTTAAAAAGTAGCTGTTCTAGCTGTTGCTAGTTTTTGCTAAGTATTCTTGCTAGTGCGCGTTCTTACGTTTTTACGTTTTTATGAGCGCGCACTTTTATTATATTTGGATGTTTATTGTAAATGAATCTAACAGATGTTCAAATAAAATAGTAGAAGTGGAATCAGTATTTTAGCGCGCATTAGACTTTAGGGAAGTGGTAGGTTGTGTTTGCAGGAATGCTGCGGTTTATCCACGCATTTGCTGCGATTATACTTCCGCTGCCAATTCTGGTTTCTCCGCCTAAGATTGTTGCGTTTGCGTAGATTACAACATTATCTCCAATATTTGGATGCCGCTTTCCGCTTTTTACAGGATTTCCATTCTCGTCTAGCGCAAAACTTTTTGCACCCAGCGTTACTCCTTGGTAAAGCTTAACATGCTCGCCGATCACAGTTGTTTCGCCGATTACAATGCCAGTTCCGTGATCAATGCAAAAATATGCGCCAATTTTTGCTCCTGGATGAATGTCAATTCCAGTTTTTCTGTGCGCGTATTCGCTCATAAGTCTAGGAATTAGCGGTACGTTAAGTTCGTAGAGTGCGTGAGCTGTGCGGTGAATAAGCATTGCATAAAAACCAGGGTATGCGAGCGTGACTTCTACTTTGCTTGTGCAAGCAGGATCGCCTTCATACATGGCTTGAATATCTGTTAAAAGTAACTTTTTAATTGCAGGAAGAGTATTTATAAATTGATTGCAAGTTTCTCGAATTTTAATTGTGTTGCTTGTGTAGCATTGAAGTTCGTGAAATATAATGCGTTCTATAGTGTCTAATGCGTTTGAAGTAACGGTATTCAAACTAGCGTTGAGTTGCGTAGTCTCGTTGCTTTCATTGCGCACATGCAACTCAGGCAAAAGTAGAGCCTGAGTCGCATGTATGAGTGCAATAATATTGCGGTAATTAGGTATGAATGTAGCTTGCCTTATGTCAGAATCATGAATTGAGTTGAGTTTGTTTATAAGGTCAAGATGCTCATTCATACATTAATCTCCAGTATTTTTCTTGTCTTCTTTGTCTTCTTTATTTTCTCGTTTTAATTACTAATTAATATTTGCACATATTATTTAATCAAAACTTGCGTGTTTATAATAGTGCTACTAAATACAGTTAGTCTTCAAATAATGCGGTAGACAAGTATCGATCTCCTGAATCTGGCAGTATTGCAACGATGGTTTTGCCCCTGTTTTCTTCTCTTTTTGCTTCTTGGATTGCTGTCCAAATCGCAGCTCCGGAAGAAATACCAACGAGGGCGCCTTCTTTTTTGCTTATAAGCTTGCCGTTTTCGATTGCGTCTTCATTTGTTACGTGAACAATGCGATTATAAATGTTTTTGTTGAGCACATCTGGCACGAATCCTGCGCCGATTCCTTGAATCTTGTGCGCTCCTGGTTTTCCGCCTGCGAGCACAGGGGAGTCGGCTGGTTCTACTGCGATTACTTCAAGATGCGGATTTTGCTCTTTTAAGTATGTGCCAGTACCAGTGATTGTGCCGCCTGTTCCAACGCCTGCAATAAGCATATCCACGTTTCCGTCAGTGTCTTGCCAAATTTCTGGACCTGTTGTGTTGTAGTGTGCGTGCACATTTGCTTGATTGGTAAACTGTCCTGGAGTCCACGCATTTGGCGTGCTTTCAACGATTTCCTTCGCTTTGGCGATTGCGCCTTTCATTCCTTCTGCAGCAGGTGTGAGCACGAGTTCGGAGCCGTAAGCTTTCATAAGTTTTCGGCGTTCAATAGACATGCTTTCTGGCATTACAATAATGCTTTTGTATCCTTTTGTTTGCGCAATCATTGAAAGACCAATGCCAGTATTTCCAGAAGTTGGCTCAACAATTACTGAGCCTGGTTTAAGTGTGCCTGCAGCTTCTGCTTCTTCAATCATTTGCTTTGCGATGCGGTCTTTTACGGAACCTGCTGGGTTGAAGTATTCGAGTTTTACAAGGATTTTTGCTGCTAGATTGTACTCTTTTTCAATGTGCGTAAGCTCCAGAAGTGGAGTGTGGCCTACGAGTTCTTGCACGGACTTGTAGATGTTGGACATAATATTTCCCCTTACTTGTTTGTTTTGTTTAATTTAATTTGTTTAATTTTGTTTATTTTTAATTTTTAAAAAATAATTTTTTATTAATAAAGCGACTGCTGCTTATTAGTTGTTTCTAAAGATGCCATTTATTCGTTTTAATATTTAATTCGCGTTAAATTGTTATCTTTTTAACGTTTTATATTCGAATTTTGGCATAAAAAAAGAAACAGCGCGCTGTTTCTTGAATCGTAATTTGCTGCGTTTTAACGTAAATGCTTTTAACACAGGCTAGATGTTATGCATATTTAGTGCTTGCAAACATCATTTCGATTAAGAAATGCGCAACAGCATACGTTACAACAACAATTTGTCATCATATTTGTATGATACATGTGCACTCCTTTACTCGTCGAAATGGTGATAAGTGGAAACTATAGCGAATGGATTTGCGTTTGTCAAACTTGATTTGTGTTTGGCATACCTTGATACGTACTCCTTTTTCTGCGCGAGTGTCTGATTTTGCCTGTTTTTGGGCACTGGTGCAGTTGGCGCATTAAAGGCCTATGTTAAAAGAAGAGATAGGCGACTTGATATACTGAGCGATTACGCTAGAAAATTCAGGGTTTCAACGTTGATTGCACAGTATTCGGAGGTGTTATTGTCAATGAATTTAGCAGATGTTCAAATAAAAGAGTATGAAAAGTATAATAGCAAAGATATTTTAAGGTTGTATGATTCCGTTGGTTGGTCTGCGTACACAGATGATTTAGTTGCTTTGGAAAATGGTTTTAACAATTCGCTCAAGGTTTTAGCTGCCTATAAAAATGATGAGCTAGTTGGAATTGCTAGAGCTGTTGGTGACGGATATACGGTTGTTCTTATTCAGGATATTCTTGTTTTGCCTGAGTATCAAAGGCAGGGGATAGGGTCTGCTTTGTTAAAGGCGATTGTGGATTATTATCCTAATGTTCGTCAAATTCAATTGACTACGGATTGTACTGAAAAAACTATTGCTTTTTATAAGTCAGCTGGTTTTATTGAGTTAGCAGAAATCGATTGCTGCGGTTTTATAAAAGACAGGACATGATGCAGAAAATATGATTCTCTAGTAGCCATTAAGTGCGAATTTGCATAGATTGGCCACTTTGTGATTTTCGTGTACTAATGCGTGTATTTGTATATAGGATTGAGTTGCTTGTAGGATGGAGCTGATCTTATGAAGGAGCTGATTGTATGGCAGAATATGATTTGCCGATTTTAGAGTATGATTCCGATAAAAGTGCAGTTTTAATGCCCAATCACGATAATATTTCTGTTCAGCTTCCATCTAAAGCGGTTTTTGCTTTTTTAGGCGATGAAATCGATCAGTATGCTTTAAGTAGGAAAGCTACGATTGTAGCAAATTTTGAATCTGCAACTAAAGTATATCCAATATATGTTTTGGAAGAAAAAGTAGAGAAAAAAGTAAAGGAAGACGCAAACAGCGAAGTAGAAGAAGAAACTCAAAAAATCTGCTTAGTACAAGCTCCAGTTGGCGCTCCTGCTGCTGTTCAGATCTTAGATTGGTTGATTTCTTACGGCGTTAGGGAAGTTGTTAGTGCTGGTTCTTGTGGGTCGCTAGTTGATTATGCGGAAAACGTTTTTCTGGTTCCGTATAAAGCTTTAAGGGATGAGGGGACTTCTTATCATTATTTGCCTCCAAGTCGTTATGTTGATGTTTCAGAGCGTTCGAGGCGCGCTATTTTGCAAACTTTGCAGGCGCATAATTTGCCTTATCATGAAGTTAAAACGTGGACTACGGATGGGTTCTTCCGTGAGACTAAGACGAAAGTTGCTAATCGTAAGCAGGAGGGATGCGCGGTTGTTGAAATGGAGTGTTCTGCTTTAGTGGCTTGTGCGCAAATGCGTGAGATTGTTTGGGGTGAGATTCTTTACACTGCAGATACTTTGCACGATGTTGAAAATTATGATGAGCGCAATTGGGGCGGGGATTCTAAAGCGTATGCGCTTGAGCTTTGTGTTGAAGCGGTGTTGCGTATTTGATTTGATTTTTTTTTTAACTCTATGCTTATTATTTCTAGCAAGCATTACGTATAAGTGTGTTTAAGCATTTATAGGTGTTATCAAGCAGATAAGCATGACCAATCAGGATAAGTATGATAGTGTGTCTTTCAATACTTAGTAGAGAGTGGATTAGCAATTCGAAAGCGAAAATGCTAGCTGCGAAAATGCTATTAGCGAAAAATAGCAAAAATAGCAAATAGATATAAAGGAAGTGAGAGGTAGCGAGAATGAACAAAACTGACAATACAGCAAATCAGCAATCGCCCGCGAATCAGCAATCATCCAAACTACATCCCGACGTAAAAAATTACGTAAAACTATTTTTCAAGGAAAACAAGCTTGTAGCTTTTCTTTCGATGATAGTTTTTATTTCCTTGTCCATGATTTACACTGCTATTTCTTGGATTTTGCAAATTATTTTCGACTATATGGCAGGTAAAGGAGCTTTCTCTTTAACTACTATTTTGCTGCTTGTTGTTTCCTTTATGCTGGCAATCTCCCTGATTTTCGCGTTGAAGCGCAGCTCGTACCCTCGCTTTCTTGAAAAAGCAATGAATCAGTATAAAGAGTCTGTTATCAAGAAGCTTTTACAGAAGAGTTATAGTGATTTTTCGCTCGCGAATTCCGGCACGTATCTTTCTGTACTTACTAATGATTGTGAGCGTATTCAAGAAAAGTATTTGAAGAAGATTTTTGATTTTGTTCAAGACGTTCTTATGCTTGTAAGCTCTCTGGCTCTTATGATTTATTATAGTCCATTGCTCACTGTTATTGCTCTTATTATTTCTGTGCTTCCAATGGCGTGCTCGATTCTTACAGCTAACGGAATTGCCACTCGCGAGGAGCAGGTTTCCAAGTCGAACGAGTCTTATACAGCCTTAACGAAGGATGTTTTGAACGGCGTTTCGGTTATTAAGAGTTTTAAGGCGGAGCAGGAGGTTATTAACCGTTATCAGAATCAGTCGATGGAGCTTGAGCATACTAAGAATCTTCGCGAAAAAACGATGACTACTGTTTCTGCTCTTGGTACTATTTCAAGTCTTGGAACTCAGCTTGGCGTGATGCTTGTTGGCGCTTGGATGGTTAACGCTCACGTGGGCGTTATTACTGCTGGAATGGTGTTAGCTTTCACTAATTTGATGAATGGCGTGCTTCAGCCTATTGCAAGTCTTCCTCAAATGCTTGGCGAGATGAAGGGTGCTAAGAAGCTTATTAGCAAGATGGCTGATTATATGAGTAATGCTAAGGAAGATTCTGGCGAGATCATTGACGATTCTATTAAAAGCGTTGTTTTGCGCGATGTTTCGTACGCTTATGACGCGGATCATAAAGTCTTGAAAAATGTAAATCTAACTTTGCAAGCTGGAAAATCTTATGCAATAGTAGGACCTTCTGGAGCTGGTAAGAGTAGTTTGATTAATCTGCTTATGGGCTACTACAAGGATTATGAGGGTAGTGTGCAGCTGAATAATCACGAGCTTAGCAATGTGAGCAAGAGTTCGCTTTACGATAAGACTACTCTTATGCAGCAGTCTGTGTTTATGTTTGATGCTTCGATTTTAGATAATATTACGCTTTTTAAGCCGTTCCCGAATGCGGAGGTGAATCGCGTGATTCACTTGGCTGGTTTGGATGATTTGATTGCTGCTAAAGGCAAGGATTATCAGTGTGGCGAGAACGGTAGTCATCTTTCTGGCGGCGAAAAGCAGCGTATTGCTATTGCGCGAAGCTTGCTTAAAAAGTCCGAGATTCTGCTGGTTGACGAGGCAACGAGCGCGCTAGATAACGAGACGAGCGTTAACGTAACGCAGTCTATTTTGGATTTGCAAGGAATTCTTCGACTTGTTGTAACTCACCGCTTGGATGCCAATTCGCTTAAGCAATATGATGAGATTCTTGTGATGAAAAGCGGCGAGCTTATTGAGCGCGGAAGCTTTGAGGAGCTTATGAATCAGAAGGCTTACTTCTACTCGCTTTACACTGTGTCTATGTGAGGCTGTGGAGCTGGTTTGCTTTCAATGCGCTGTGCAATTTAGCGCAATAGATTCTGAGCCCGTGTTAGTAGCCATTAAGTGCGAATTTGCAGTGGCTGGCTACTTTGTTGGTTTAGGCATTTGCAGCGATTGTCTGATTTTGGGTTGGCTATTTGTGTCGGTGAAGAAAATTGCCGTAAATGGCAAAAATATTCACTGACGCTTATTAAATGCGTATCTCGATAAATAGGTATATTCCCAAGTAACAGGTGCGTATCTCAATAACTTTAACTTACAATATGTCAACCCAGTTTTGTCTAGCATGAAGTATTCTATGCACCATAACTGTTTTGTTCTCTTCGCAAATTTTATAGAAGATTACATATTTTTTAACGAAGCATCTCCTAAAGTTTTTGCTACTCAGGTAATCATCGTTCACCAATCGGTATCGATATGGCATTGTAGATAGGCTTGAAACAGTGGCTTCTACGTTATCGAGGAATTCGGATGCTGTAATTGGGGAGTCTAAATTGTGCGCAATGTAATGGACTATGTCTTGCAAATCTTTATGGTAACTTTGCGAAACGATTATTGCGTATTTTGGGTTATTTTGCGCCATTGTTGAGTTCTTCTCTTAAGTCTCGCATTGATTCTTCAAAAGATAATGTGCGATTGTTGTTAAAATCAGACTCGCTTTGAGAGAGTGACCTGTATAGTTCATATTTGCTCATGAACTTGTTGAATAAGTCTATGCTCATTACGGCTAAGTCTCCGCGACCGTTTTTTGTAATGAAAACTGGTTCTTTTGTTTCGTGGCAGAATGTTGATATCTCGTTGTAGTTATTGCGTAAATCTGTGCTTGACTTAATAGTTGGCATCGTGCAAGTCCTTTGAGATGATTGTTATTTTATTGCTTCGGTGGTTGTCTATTTTATTATTTTTTTTTGAATTATCATATCTAGTTTTGTTTTATGTGCATAAATAAATTATTAAATCAGTCTAATGTAATCTAAAGATATTATATGATTATTTCTTTAGATTATTGCATTTATAATTTCGATTTTTGTAAGTCAAGTAGCCATTAAGTGCAAAATTGCAGCGATTGTATAGTTTTGGGGTTTGGGTACTTTGGAGTTTGGGAACTTTGAAGTTTTCTATTGGCTGATTTGTGTTTAGTTACTTTGAGATTTGTTTGCGTATTTGATACGTTTATGCTGATATAATATATGAAATCAGCGTAAATGTGTCATTAAGTAGGTGGGCGGTAATCACAGAACACTATTAGCGTAAATCGTGATAGTAATAGGATAGTAAAATTTAATATAATTCATCCAATCGTGCTAATATAAGTTACAATATATGCACGAAAGGACGGTGAGTGTTATCGCTACAATATTAAACGCTAATGGCAGCAATATGATTACTTTAAAAGAAGCGAAATCTTGCGGACTGTCAAAATATAAGTTTTATAAATTTGTTAAAGATAATGAACTAGAACAGTTAAGCGGTGGAATATACGCGTCTAAAGACTCCTGGGTAGATGAGTTGCTTCTTATTCATAAGCGTTCACCATCTGCTATTTTTTCTCACAACGAAGCTTTCTTTTATCATGGATTGGTTGATATGGAGCCAATTACTCACACTATTACTGTTTATAGTGGTTTTAATGCTCATCGGCTGAAAGCGTCGTGCAATGTGAAAGTTTATAGCGTAAAAAAGGAATTGCTTGAAGTTGGAAAGATTTTAGTTACGGATAATCTCGGTAATAAAGTGCCAATGTATAATCTTGAAAGAACTGTCTGTGACGCGTTTAGAAGCAGAAATTTAATTGAGATTCAGGAATTTAATACAATCTTAAAATCTTATATTGCTAGACCAGACAAAGATCTCAATTTGTTGATGGAATATGCGAAACTTTTTAGAGTAAACAATGTTGTTCGCAGGTATTTTGAGGTGTTACTATAAGTAGGTTTAACGGATGCACAAATAAGAGGTAGAATCAAAAACCTCGCCGAACAAAATAGCGCAGATCCTCGCGTGCTAATGCGTCTTTATATGATGGAACATTACTTAGAGCGTGTGTCAGTTTCAAAATATCGCAACAATTTTATTGTAAAAGGCGGTGTTCTAGTAACATCTTTGCTTGGTATTTCTATGCGATCCACTATGGATATAGATACGACTATTCAAAATTATGATTTATCGATTGAAAATACTAAAAGAATGATTGAAGATATATCACGTATAGAAATAGACGATGGTGTTGATTTTACTATTAAAAGCGTAATGAAGATTATGGATGATATGGAATATCCAGGTATTCGTTTTGCGCTTGATTCGCGTATTGGAAGAATGATAACGCCAATAAAAATTGATGTTTCTACTGGAGCTACTATTACACCACGCGCAATTGAGTATGACTATAAGTTGATGTTGGAAGACCGTTCTATTTCTATTCTTTCTTACAACATTGAAACAGTGTTTGCGGAAAAGCTACAAACCATTTTATCGCGCGGAATTCTTAATACGCGTATGAGAGATTTTTATGATGTTCACGTTTTACTTGTTTCACATAAAAGAGAGGTAGATAGGGAGATTCTTAAGCGTGCTTTTTATGCAACTTGTGAAAATCGTAAAACTGAAAATATTATAGATAATCTTAAATCTATTTATGAAAGTATTGCTTGTGATGAAAGACTTTCTTTATTGTGGTTGTCATATCAGAGTAAATATTCTTATGCTAAAGACATTGATTTTAGCAGTGTGTTACTAAATTTGGATGCATTGTTGAAATTGGTTGAATAGAATTTTGCATTAAAATACTTGAAGTGATTGCTGGCTTTTCTAAATCATTGGGAGACGTGAGATAGCGGCCAATCGTTGTAAATTTGCAGCGATTGGCCACTTTGTGATTGACCACTTTGGGTTGATTGGTTGATTGGTGTTTAAAAATAAACGCCAGGGAGTTTATTTCAACTCTACTGGCGTTTATTAGTTATTTGCATTATTCGCTAGTTGCGTTTTTTACTTGCAGTGTTTGCCGATGCGCGTGCGTTTAAGCGAAAGCGCGCCGAAGGCAGAAAGCAAGAATGCTAATCCAGTACCTGCAATGGTTGAGGTTGCAGAACCGGTGCGTGCGAGCGGTTCGTGTGTTTGTGGAGCTGGTACTCCTTCAGCAATCTTTTCTTGCACTGGTTCCGGTTCTGGTTCCGAAATTATAGGCACTGGGATAGGCTCAGGCTTCGGCTCTGGAGTTGTAACAGGAGTTGGTTCTGGTTCCGGTTTTGGTGTTGGTGGAACAACAGGTGGTTTTGGAGGTTCTGGTTTAGGTGGTTCCGGTTTTGGTGGTTCCGGTTTTGGTGGTTCCGGCTTCGGAGCTGGTTTAGGATCAGGCTGTATAACATCAAAGAAAGCATTAATAAAAGCTACGTGCTTCGCATTGTTCTTCTCATGTAATGTTATACCCGGCTCATAGGTATAATTTGGTGTTTCCAATAGGCTAAGAGTCGTTGGAAGGTTATCCAACTTAGACCCATCAGTGTTATAAGAATCCCCAACCTGAGCATCTGCGTTAGCCGTAAATGTAATCGAATAATCCGTATGCAAAACATACGACACATTCATATCCATAAAAGACGTCTGCCGATTTCGAGTAAAAAGAACCTTTGTTATCGTAGATTCGTGTGGCTCTGGATTCAGCACCTTCATAAACTCATCGGTAATGTCCTTAATTGGCTTACGATTTTCATCTACCAGATAAAACTTGAGTGGAATTGTTTTTGTTTCGCCCGGCTTGAGATAAATTGGACCATCAGCATACATGGCGGTTACTGTCTTGCTAACATTATTGTCGCCAAGATCACTAAATTTATACTGCTGGTTTGTTTTAGGATTAGTTCCAGCTGTGCCTTCAAAAATATCATTCCTATTTTTATAAGCCTTGAATTTCTTCAATTCTCCTACTGCCATATAGTCTGAGCCATCTTTACCTTTATGGATTGCTGCTATATACACAGGAATTTCGCGGCTTTTTTCATCGTTCTTCCAAGTAAAAGTAGGCGTGCCATCAAAATTCTTATTCAGAAAGTCGTAGCTCAAGCCGTCCAGTCCTACGCCGCCGACTTTTTGTTCAAGGTTATATTTTGCAAAGGTATACGTTCCAATTGTTGTTTTATTAATTGAGTCCCACATCTCCTTCGAATTTTGATCTTTGAAGAACCAAGGCGTTTCTTTAATGTTTTCTTCTGTTGTTTTTCTGCCATTCGTGATTTTTAGTGTAATGTTGCTGAATTTTCTTGCGGAAATGGCTTTACCGTTTTCTGTAAACGCCGCAGCATCTGTCATTGTCAACGCGTTCGTATCTGGATTGTAACTAAGATACTTAGCGTACATCCTCATTTGTGACGTATCAGAATTTTTATTATTGTTTATCACTTGCCACTGAATCTGCTCGCCGTCCTTATTTGCAGTTCCAGATACCAACACATTGGCATCGGTCTCAGATGGATTTGGCTGCGGTTCTGGTGTAACAGGCGGTTTCGGCGTTGGTGGAACAACAGGTGTCTGCGGCTTATTTACCGTAAATTCCCTCAATTTACTCAGTGTTACATAGTCCGAATCAGTACCCTTGTGTGTCGTAGCCATATATACAGGAATCGTACGGCTTGTTTCGCCTTCTTCCCAGTCCATAACTGTTGGTGTACCCAAAACTTGACGCGAATTAAAATCATAAGTCAGACCGCTTAAGCCTTCTCCACCAATAACTTGCGACAGGCCGAGTTTTGGCCAACTATGTGAACCAATTGAATAATCATTGATTTCGTTCCAAAGGTCGCTTGAATGTTGATCCTTATAAATCCATGGCGTTTCTTTAACACTGCTTACAGTACTTTTTGCGCCATTACCGTCTGTAACTTGCAGCGTAACGTTATTGTATTTCCTTGCCATAACGTTCGATGCTTCGCCACTAACTGACGTGCCACTTTCGTTTGCAACTAATTGCTGCTTATCGGCGTCATAGTTCAATCGCTTGCCATATTCGCGCGTCAACGTAGCATTCGCGTCTTTAGCACTTGCATTATTATCCGTCACTTGCCACTGAATCTGCTTGTCGTCCTTAGTTGCAGTTCCAGATGCTAATGTGCTGAACTGTGCATCTTGCTGGACAGTTTTACCTGCTGTTGCAACAGTCGTGTTTACTGAATCAACAGTGGCTTCGCGATTTTTGTTATCAGCTTTGTTATTTTTAGTTACTTTATTATTGTTTAAATCATTTTGATTAGTGAGATTGGCAGGGGGGGGGTAGTTGTTTTTATGTTACTTGCATCAGTACTAGCAGCGTAAGCGGTTTGGCTCATGCATACTGCGCAAGCTGCTGTGGCGATACCCATCATGGTTGAAGTCAGAATAATTTTCGCTGCCTTATTCATAAAACACCCAACTCTCTAATCAACTACCTAATCAGCTATCTAATTAGCTTCTTAAATAAACTTTTGTTATTTTGTTTAAAAAATATAACAAATATACAATTGTATATTACTTTATAATAATCTTAATAAAAAATAAAAGTGTTTATCGATAATTTTATCAATAAACACTTTTGTGTTTCGAAATACTTCTATTTTCGATTAAAAATTTAGCTAAATAATCTGAGATATTAGCAGCTAATCTCGGAAATAATCTGCTAAATAAACTGCGATATTACAATGCCGGCAGCCATAAGCGGAATATTGAAAATAAGGAACGTTGGAACGCAAGTATCCCAAATATGACTATGCTGACCGTCCGCGTTTAAGCCGGAAGTAGGCCCAAGCGTAGTATCGGAAGCAGGGGAGCCTGCGTCTCCGAGAGCTGCAGCGGAAGACATAAGAAGAATCGTTGCGGGAGTGCTGAAACCAATGCTCTGGCACAGTGGCACGAACAAAACAGCAAGAATAGGAACCGTGCCAAACGAAGTGCCAATGCCCATAGTCACAAGCAAACCAATAAGCGTAATAACAAATGCGGCAACAAGTTTGTTCTGTCCCATAGAAGCTACGCCAAAGTTTACAAGCTCCTCAACTCCGCCTGTCGCTTGGATCACGTTAGCATATCCGCCCGCAATGAGCATCACAAATGCAATAAGACCCATGAGTTTTACGCCGCCAGTAAGCTGATTGTCAATGTCATTCCACTTTATTGCTCCAAAAATAATCATGGTTGCAAGACCTGCAATAGACGAAAGCGAAAGATCCTTACTGATAACTTGCACTACTACAACAACAATAATTGCGAGAATAGTTACATAATGGCGTAGATTAAGAGGTCCGACAACGGCATCGGCTGCGCGAGTGTCAGTTTCTGTAGTTTTGTATTCGCGAGGTTTTCTGTAAAGCACAAATACAGCAAAAAGTAGTGATGCAAACATTGCAAGACCTAAATACCAGTTCACAGCACTAACGTCTGCAACACTAACCTTCATGCCATTTTTAGAAAGATTCGTAGCAATAACAGTTTGGAAAATAAGACCAAAGCCAAATGGAATAGCGATATACGGAACTTCAAGACCGAAAGCAGTGCAGCATGCTGCAGCTCGGCGGTCAAGCTTCATCTTATTCATAACTCTCAAAATAGGCGGAATAAGAATAGGAATATAAGCAATGTGAACCGGCACAATATTTTGAGACATGCATGCAATAATAGTTAGTACCGCAAGTAGAGCGTACTTTTTCATGCCAATAATTGAGCTAATTTTTTTAGAAATAATTTGAGCTAAGCCTGTTGCGGTAATTGCTTCCGCAAAAGTTCCAAGAAGAATGTAGGCTAAAGCGGTTTGTGAGTTGGTGGAGAAACCGTCGCAAAGCAAAGCCATAATTGTGTGATTTCCGTCACCAAAAAGAGGAAGATGACCGGCAATGCCACCTGCAATGCAAGCTATAATCATTGCTAGCAAAACATTAAGTTTTGCAAGACTAAGCGCGCATAGCACTACAACCGACACAATAACCGGATTAAATATGATATTTAAAATTTGCAAACCTAGCATGCCGTTCACCCCTTCAAATGCTTGAATGTTAATGTATTGTTTGAAGCAATACGTTTTATTTCGTATTGCTTACGCTTGTATTTTTGCATATGTATTCTTACATATGTATTTCTTACATTTAGTAATTAAAGACAATATAGCATGGAAGTGTTTACAACATGTTTCTTGAGTGAATATAAAATATAAACAATTAAATAAAAAAATTAGTGTAACTCAACAATTGTTTGCACAAAAGAGTATTCTAAATGATTAGTGGTGAAGAATTGATAAATCACCAAATGTTCGGTTTTACACCGTTTTATTGCAGTATTGCAACGTGAGTTTACTGCTGAAAAGTGGCGATAAAGCAATGCGAAAATTAAAAATTGTTTTGCTAATTGTGAAGATCTAAAAATAAGCAGTAAACAATAAACAACAAACTGAAAAACTAAAAAACTGAAAATAAGTTATTTAGAGTATTTAGAGTAAGGAGGAATGCCTGGCGCTCTAAGTAAAAAGGATATTACGACATATCTTAATTACAAGCGTCAAACATGCAAATTATGAAAGATAGTAAAACACTTTTAGAAGCTAAAGAATTAGGCTTACAAATATTTAGAAGAACACCATTTTGGGACGTATCGTTAAAAGTAGAGCCTCATCAAATCGTTGCAATATCAGGTGAACACGGCTCTGGAAAATCAGCTTTGCTGCTTGCACTGTCTGGTTATATGAAATTTACGAACGGAACTCTTACTATTGCGGACTCAACTCTTCCTAACGATTTTAAAAAATCACGTAAATATGTGGGATTGGGATTATTCAACGGAATTAACGAATTCTACAAAATGCAAACAATAGAAGAAGCTTTGATGAGTGAGCTAAAACTCGCATCATCTTCGCCACTATTTCGCGAACAGTATAAAAATGATGTAAAAAATCGCGAAGCATTGCGCCAATACGCGTACAATCTTCTTGCTCAATGGAAAGTATTTTCTCCTCACAAAACAGCAATAGGAGAGTTGACTCCGTGCGAGCGCATGCGTTTGGCAATTGCGTTGGCATTATTAAAGCAACCGTGGCTGCTATTTGTTGATGGAATTGAGACGGAGCTTACTAGTGAGCAACGCGAATGCTTACTTTCCGATATTCGCGAATATGTTAGCAAAAACTACTGCTCCTGCCTTGTTGGAGTTTTGCAAAGTGAGTTAGAAAAGCAAGCGGATCAAGTCTTAAGACTTATGCCAAATAATGAGAAAACAGAAAATTCTCATACTGATTCTCAACTTGCTACAAGTGAAGCAAACGGTGGTGAAAACAATGCACGTTAGTACTATTGCTCTTGCATTTCGTGAGATTAACAATACGATGAAAGGAAAAGCTCGAAAGCTTGTTATTGGAACCGTAGCTTTGATTCCACTTTTATACGGATCGCTTTACTTATGGGCATTTACAAATCCTTATAAGACTTTGGATACTGTGCCTGTGGCTGTTGTTGTTGAAGACAATGGCGCTATGATTAACGGCAAAATGCGAAACATTGGAAACGAAATCAAAACTCGTTTAAAGAATCAAAAAGACGGTAGTGAAGGTTTCCAATGGAATTTTGTAAATAGTGCTGAAGCAAATAAGGGCCTTAAAAATGGCAACTATTTTATGGTAGCAACTATTCCAGCTTCCTTTAGTAAGTGCATTGCTTCCGCGCAATACGATACTCCAACTAAAGCAAAACTTCACGTAAAGTACGATCAAGCAAGCAATATGCTGGCTTCACAAATTGGTAAAACTGCTTTCCGCACTATGCGTACTGAGATTAGCGAGGCGATTGCTCAAGAGTATTGGGAGCACATGTTTGCGAAAGTTAATTCAGCTTCCGATTCTCTTGGTGCTGCTGCAAACGGTGCTGGAGCATTGCATGAAGGTTCAAAGTCTTTGCAAGGCGGAATAAATAAGCTTGCAGATGGGTCGAATAAACTTTCGCAATCTTTGCAAAAACTTCAAGGCGGATTAGGGGAGCTTCAAAAAGGCGCGAATACGCTAACTGAAGCCAATGCTCGCAGCAAAGAAGGAGCTCAATATCTTGCACAAAAAACGCAAGATTTAGCAAACGGAGCCCAACAGTTAAGCGAAGGAACGCAAAGGCTATCGGCAGCGACAAGCGAATTCTATGAAGGAGCTCAAAAGCTTGCAGCTTCAAGCAACGAATTAGAAGAACATGTTAAAGCTGGAAACGCTGAAACAAAAGCACAAATTACTGGTCTTCTTATGCAAGCGCAAAACCCAGCAGTAACAAAGGAAGACGTGCTTGCTAATTTGCAAAGATTGGCAGAAGGATTAGGTGAAAATTCTAATCTTCTAGAAACAAATCTTTCTGCTTTAAGCGCTGGAGCAGACAAGCTTTCTGCAGGGAGCTTGCAAATAAAGGGCGGTGCTGACGCTCTTATGCAAGGCATGGAGAAAGTTAATGTTGGTTCAGATAAGTTAGTTGCTGGCACAAATAAGCTTGCTGACGGTTTGGCTCAAGTAAGTAACGGTAGCGAGAAACTAAATAGTGGCGTGAATGAAGCTGCACAAGGTTCTGCGAAAATAGTGAACGGTTCTGATCAGCTTAATTCCGGCGCTAAGAAGCTATCTGATAACACTCCAAAGCTTGTTGATGGTACTAAGAAATTGCATGACGGGCTTAAAGATGCTCAAAAGTCTGGAAAAGTAAACGGTATTGTTCAAAAAAGTAAGATGATGAGCGCACCAGTTTCCTTGGAGGAGCACGAGTATTCGCACGTTGAAAACTATGGAACTGGTTTTGCTCCTTACTTTATTTCTATCGCCCTTTGGGTTGGTGCTCTTATGACAACATTCGTTTTGAGAGTTATGGATAGGCGAGCGATACTAAACGGCATGAATCCGCTTAAAAGCGCGCTTATTAGCTTGATGCCGTTTGTGATTATGGGCGTTTCGCAAGCGATTATTCTTATGGGCGTTGTTCAAGGAGCGTTGAAGTTCCAAATCGATAATGTTGTTGCATTCTACGCGCTGGGGATTCTAGCGTCAATAGTCTTTATGGCTATAATGCAAATGATTATGGTGGTGTTCCGCATGCCAGGGCGAATAGTTGCGATTGTGCTACTTATGTTGCAAATCACAAGCTCTGCAGGAACGTTCCCAGTACAAATGACGCCGGCATTCTTTAGAGCTGTTCACCCATATTTGCCAATGACGTACTCGATTATGGGGTTGCGTCAAGCAATGTCTGGAAAGAACAGTGGTGAAATAGTTTCAGGCATTGGAATGCTTGTGCTTTTCGGCGTTATTGCGATTGCCATAACAAGCATTGCCTTCCGCATGAAGCGTACTGTAAAAATGTTTGATTTGCATCCTGTAATAACGCTTGATGCATAAGCGTTGCTTATCTAATACTAGCCTGCGTAAGAGTGAATAGCTTTTGCGCAGGCTTTTTATATTTAATTAACCTAAATTTACGCAGTTTTTAAATATTACAATTTAGTATTAGAATATTTAACTTACTTGCTAATAATTAGTTAAAGCTTGAGAAGGGGTGGTTATGCCTAATGAAATTATGTTGAAGCTAAAAAAATTTATTGCGTTAGTACTCTCGCTATTTCTTTTCGTACCATTATGTGCTGGATGCTCGAACCAAAAGGGCGCGAATACAAAAGCTGCTGATAATGCAAAAAAAGTTAACATTATTAATGCAAAAGTAGCAGCTTTATATAAAAAAGTTTTAGCAAACGCTGATAAATATAACTTTAATGAAGCTGATTCAGAAATTGATGCTAGCCAAAGTAAGTATTCTTACGCGTTAGTAAATATGAGCGATAGGGATATTCCGGAGCTTGTTTTGCGGAAAAATTTGGAAGGTCTGTCACTGCTGAAGTTTTTTGCTGCAAATAAAGATTACAGTGACGTTGTTTCTTCAAATGATTTAATTTGCGATGGCGCTAGAGACATTGGCGGTTTTAGAGCTGTAGTATCGCAATACGCAGACAGCAATTCATTAAGATATGTTGAGTGGTCTTCTGGAACAGGGGATACTGAGGCTTATAAGGTGACTATGAATATTGCTGACAGCAATCCTATTAAAGAAGAAAAATACTGGTCTGGAATAATCACTGATCTTCCTAAACAGAATATAAAAGATATTAATTTTGTCAGTACAGATGACACTACACTTCTCGACAATTTGGCAAAAACTGAAGATAATATTTATGAGAAAACCGTAAGTAATAAAGGCAGTGACTCTAATTCAGAGGATAAGGATTCTAAGAAGGCCGAAAAGAAGTCTGATAAGAAGTCTGACAAGAAGGCTAGTAAGAAAGCTGATTCTAAGAAATCCGCTAGTAGTGAATCTTTAGATAGCAAAATTAAAGCTGAAAAAGCAAGCGGAAGGCAGGTAGTTTCTGGAACTGTGAAGGTTTTGTCATACAACAAGGTTCTTGAATTGCAAAATATGCTAGATCCTAGTCAGGGATATTCAGATCCTAGTCCGGGATATTCAGATCCTAATCAAACTTTCATGATTCTTATTCTGGATAATAAAACCAGCGTTACTTTGCGTCAAATCGGAGATATGCGCAAGCCACCTTATCCTAGCGATGCGAGAATGTTGGCGTTTGACGATGGTAGTCAAGCTAAACAAATTATGGAGAAGTATGTGAATAAGAAAGTTTATGTGAGTTTTACGGTAGACGATGGATTCTTCCCTTCGGATGCTGGATTGCCTTTAGGTGAGCCTCATTTTCAAAATATTAAAGTTATTGAATAGTTATTGTTCAATTATAAATAGTTGAAATAGTTGCGATAAATAAAATAAATAAAATAAATAAAATAAAGACCCCACATTTATTTGTGGGGTCTTTTGTTATTTTGCTTTCGTTTTATTCTGAAAAACTAGTAAAACATAATTAAAGTCAACAAATTCCAGAAAGTAAGTTTGCTAGAAATCTGTTTTTAGAAAGTAGATGCGTAAACTTCAGCAATAGCATCTTCGCTCATATGCATGTAGGAATTCTTCAAAAGTCGCTGCTGCTCTTTGACAACGCTTGCAGCCCAACTTTGAATCATATCCTCGGTCATGCCATACTCGTGAAGCTTGTGCTTAGGAAGAATCGTGTTAAGAACTTCGTCAAGCTTATTTAATACGTCTGTTTTCTGGCATTCAAGAATATTTGCCATAAAGTCAAAAAGCTTAGAAAGCTCAGTGTTTTCTGCGTTATTCTCGTCGTGCTTAGCATAGTATCGCAAAACGCTTGTAAGAAGAGCTGCATTCGTTTCGCCGTGAGCCACGTGGAAAGTTCCACCAAGCGGATAAGCCATCGCGTGAACGCAACCGCAGCCAGCGTTACCAAACGCAATACCAGCGTAAAGACTTGCCGAAACCAAGTCGCTTACAACTTGGCTTTTTGTGCTGCTGCCTTCTTTAACAACTCGCATATAACTTTGCAAAATAAGCCCGCAAGCCTTGTAACTAAACATTTTTGTAAGCTCGGTTGCAATAGGAGAAAGTGTGGACTCAATCGAATGCGTAAGAGCGTCAATAGAGCTGGTTGCAAAAACGTAATCAGGCAGGCTCTTTAACAATTCTGGAATAAGAACAGCGTCCGTAGCATAGCAAGCATCGTTCGCCAAACCCTTCTTGGTATTGCGCTTAGTAAGCGAGAACACCGCAACGTTCGTAACTTCGGAGCCAGTGCCGCAAGTAGTTGGAACAAGAATAAGATCCGCGCCTTTTTGTGCAGGAATCTTGCCGTCAACCAAGTCTTCAAGCGGGCTTGTTTGCTTCAATGCACAAACCTTCGAAATATCCAAAACAGTGCCGCCGCCAATGCCAATCACGCGCTTTGGAGTAGTGTGAATGTCACTAACAATCGCACCAACCATTGCGTCGCTCGGCTCGCCTTTGCCGTACTTTTCTTGGAAAATCACGTCGCAATCAAGATTCAAATCGCCAAAATAAGGCTCCCAAATGTACTGGTTTGTAATAACCAAATCGCCCTTGCTGAGCTTGAATTCTTGCGCGAAGTCGCGTGCGTTCTCGAACTTATGAATAGTTGGTTTAATAGAAAGCTGCTTCATCCCAGACTCCTTTGTTTTAATCTGCATGTCTTATGCTAATAGTGCGCGTTTTGTGCGCTCTTTTGTGCGCGGATGATTAAAAAACCAAGCAACTGCTCCATTATAGAACAGATTGCTTGGTTTAATAAATGCGATTTAAGCTAATCAGAAAAAGTGATTCAGCCTAAGCTAATCAGCAAAGTTTAATCATCCCTTCAACAAAGCCGTGTAAGCAGCCATCGTAATGTAGTTGTACGGCTGGTTGAAGTGAGGCATGAAGAAGATGTCGCACAAAGCAAGCTCTTTAATCGTGACCTTCTTTTGAATAGCCAGCGAGAACAGGTGAATTGCGGCAGACATATCGTAGTTAGAAGCCAACTGGCATCCAACAATAACCTTCGTATCCTTCTTGTAAACGATGCGAATCTTCACCTTTGGATTCTCAACTTCCATAAACGCAGGCTTTTGAGTATCCTCAAAATCAACGTAATCAACGTCCATGCCCTCTTTTTGAGCGGCAGTCAAGCTCAAGCCAGTGCAAACAAGCTTGTAATCGTAAATCATCATTGCGCTAGAGCCTTGCACACCCTCGGTTTCTACAGGAGTTCCGCAAACGTTGTGACCTGCAATCAAGCCGCTTCGAACGGCGTTAGTAGCGAGCGCAATGTAGTTCACGCGGTCTCGAGCATTGTCGTAGATTGTAGCGCAGTCGCCGATTGCGTACACGTCTGGATCGGAAGTTTGCTGCTTCTTGTCAACAAGGAAAGCGCCGTTAGCATACTGCTTTAAGTGATCTTTGCCGAGCGCAACGTTTGGGTGGAAGCCAATAGCGCAAATCACCATGTCGGCTTCGTAAGTGCCTTTGCTTGTTTTAACAGCCTTGACTTCAGTGTCTCCAACAATTTCTTCAACAGTTTGACCAAGTTCAAACTTAATGCCTTTATTCTCCATAATTTGCTTCAAATTATCGGAAAACTCTGGGTCAAAGTATCCATTAAGAATATGGTCTTCCATGTCAATAAGAGTTACATTCTTGCCAAGGCGCTTAAAAGCTTCCGCAAGTTCCACGCCAATGTAGCCTCCGCCAAGAACAACGACGTTACGGAAATCGCGCTCTTGAAGCTTAGCGATAACAGTTTGAGCATTCTGGAAAAGCTTTACCATTTGCACGTTTTCCAAGTCAATGCCCTTAATGCGAGGCTTGTTTGGAAGGCTGCCGGTAGCAAGAACCAGCTTGTCGTAAGAATCGTGAATAACAGTGCCGTCTTTAAGTTCGACTGTTACTTCTTTCTTTGCGTAATCAATGTCAAGAACTTTGCTTTCAAGATTTACCTTAGCGCCTTTTTTAACGAAATCTTCTGGCTTCTGATAGAACAGTCCGTCGCTGCTTTGAATTTGCTTGCCAATCCACAAAGCCATGCCGCAACCAAGGAAGGAAATATTACTATTCTGATCGTAAATTGTAAGCTCGTTTCCTGGGTAGCTCAAAATGGTGTTAGCGCAGGCAGTGCCGGCGTGATTTGCGCCAATCTGAATGATCTTCGTCATCGGTAATCTCTTTTCGTCGTTGAATCTAGTTTTAATTTTGTTTATTTCTGTTGAATTCTGCTGAAATTAATTTAATTTAGTTTAATTTAATTCCGCTAAATTCTGTTGAAATTATTGTATGTGCTTCAACTGCTTTGTTTAATTCACGCTGCGGCGCGAATGCACATCCAATGCACAATACTATTACACGAATGCGAGTCTTACCAATTTTGATTTTGTGCGTGTTGTGGAGGAGTTTACCCCCGAAACAACCACTTATGTTGAAGGTGTGGTATAAAAGTCTTATGTTTTCTAAACGCGCTATTACCATTTTTGCGGCTGCTGTCGTAACTGCTTTAACGTTGGGTACGTTGAGTGCTTGCGAGCCGCAGGGTAAAGCCGTTGGTAGCACTGGTCGCGCTGGAGACATAATTCACGACGGCATAGATATTAATGACATCCATTTGCTGGTCATTGGTTCAAAATTAGCTGCGCTTGATGACGAAGTTATGAAGCATTGTAAAACGTCAAAATTGAGTGCTTCTTATGTGCCGCTATCAAATGTTGTTAATCCTAACGAAGCGGCTCAGCAAGCTATTCGCGCTGCAAGCGAGCAACCTGTTTCATTAATACTTATAGACGCGCTCGACGTGACAGGCGTTGACGACCTGCATAATGATAATAATCAACCTAATATAAAAGAGAATAACAAGCTTAATAACAGCACTCGCAATAAACAAAACGAAAGCAAAGCATGGATTTCTGCGCTGCAATACGTGCGTTACGCTGGAGTGCCAGTTGCGTTAATAAATCCTGTAAAAGCACCAAAAGACGCAACTTTATACGCAGCTACTTTGTATTTTGATAGCGATGGAAGTGGAATTGGAAAAAATATTCATGAATCTTATTTATCAAAAAATAGCGAATCTTTAAACAATAAAAGCAATAAATCAAAATTTGAGCGTTCGTCTTTGCTAAGCATCGTTCGAGCAATAATCGACAATACACCGCATAGTAGGGAAGTGATTATAAATGACAAATAACGAACAAAACGCAATGGCATCTACAGAAATTAGCAAAAATAACGCTATTGCGGTGCTTCCTAAAGTAGAAGTTTCTGGTTTGAGCACAGAAGAAGTTGCAGAGGCAGTCTCTCGCGGAGATGTGAATATTACTTCTAAGCAGACTTCTCGCTCTTTAATGGATATTGTGCGCGCGAACGTGTTTACATTGTTTAACGCGATTATTTTCACAGCAATGGTTGTTGTGCTTGCCACTGGTTCGTGGAAGGATGCTGTTTTTGGTGTGGTAATTCTGGTAAATACTGGAATTGGCATTGTGACTGAATTAAAAGCAAAGCGCACTTTGGATAGGCTTTCTATACTTGTGGCGTCTTACGCAATGGTTCGTAGAGGCGGAGAAAATATTGAGATTGCGCACAAAGATATTGTGCTTGGAGATATTTTGTGGCTTAGGGCTGGTGAACAAGTTCCTGCAGATGTAGAAGTGCTGGAATCGTGGGGCTTAGAAATGGACGAGTCCATGCTCACGGGCGAGTCTGCTACAGTTCGAAAAGCAAAAGGTGATAACGTTTATTCCGGATCTACTGCAGTTTCTGGAATGGCTTTAACGCGTGTTACTGCCGTAGGAGAGCACAGTTATGCGGCAAAATTGGCGGCGCAAGCGAAAGTTTATACCAAAACAATTTCCGACTTAAGCCGTGGAATTAACACGATTTTGAAGTATATGACGATGGTTGTGGTGCCTTTGTGTGTGCTGCTTGTGTGGTCGCAAATGCACAAGGTTGGCGGATTTGTTGAAGCTTGGCAGACTGGTGCTTGGAGGGGAGCTGTTGTTTCTGCTGTTGCAGGCGTTGTTGGCATGATTCCAGAAGGATTGGTTCTTCTTACTTCGCTTAATTTTGCGGTGGCTGCTATGCGGCTTGCTCGTAAGCAAACGTTAGTTCAGGAGTTGGAATCTGTAGAAACTTTAGCGCGCGTAGACTGCTTGAATCTGGACAAAACTGGCACTATAACCGACGGTGGTATTGCATTCGTTGGCGTGGAAAATCTAGATAATAGTGGTGCCGAAATATCTTTGCAGACCAACTTGCAAACCAATCAAGCTTTATTCGACTTATCAAATGAAGAAAATCCGAACGCAACAGGTGTTGCGATTATGGAAGGGCTTGGCTCTAAAGGAGTTGCAGCTAGCCAGCATGTATCTAACCGTCTTCCATTCTCTTCTGCTAGAAAGTGGAGTGCGGTGCAATATGCGAAAAGCAGCGGAGAACATGAAACTTGGTATATGGGTGCTCCGGAAGTATTGCTAAGCGCGATTAATTATGCAAATTCTAATGAACTTTTAGCGAAAGTTAATTCTTATGCGGAGCAAGGTGAGCGCGTGCTGCTGCTTGCAAAAGTAAGTAGCGAAAGTAGTACTGTAAGTAGCGTCGATAGTAGCAGCTTAAGTAGCGTAACAGAAACAGATAAAACTTTTGGCGATTCTCCAACTATTTGCGTAAATGCTCATCCTATTGCTTTAGTTCGCTGCTCTGAGCGTATTCGTGACGATGCTCGCAAAACGCTTAAATGGTTCCGTGAGCAGGGTGTGCGTTGCCGCGTAATTTCGGGAGATAACCCTACAACAGTTGCGGCTGTTGCTGCAAAAGTTGGCTTAACAGGAGATCGCAAGCCTGTTGCAATGGACGCTAGAAAATTGCCAGAAGATATTAACGAATTGGCTAAAGTGCTTGAAAATGTGGATGTGCTTGGGCGCGTGCTTCCTCATCAAAAGAAAGCGATTGTTCAGGCGCTTCATACTCAAGGTCATGTTGTTGCTATGACTGGTGATGGCGTGAACGATACTTTGGCTCTTAAAGAAGCTGATTTGGGCGTTGCTATGGGCAATGCTGCTCCTGCTGCAAAAGCTGTAGCTCAAGTGGTTCTTGTTGATTCGCGATTCTCGCATTTGCCGGATGTTGTGGCTCGCGGTAGGCAAGTGATGGCAAATATGGAACGTGTGGCTGGCTTATTCCTTGTAAAAACTGTTTATTCTGCGCTTATTTCTGCAGGAGTTGTGCTTCTAGCGTTGCACTTCCCGTATTTGCCTCGTCACATTACTTATATTGGTTCTTTAACTATTGGTATTCCAGCATTTTTGCTCGCTCTTGCGCCTAATACTTGTCGATACATTCCAGGTTTCTTGAAGCGAGTTGTTCGTTTTGCTGTTCCTAGCGGATTTGCTATAGCTGCTTCTGTGCTCGCTACTGCTGTTATAGCTCCGCGAGTTTTGGGATTAAATCTTGACGATGTTGTTGCAAATAATTTGATAGCATCTCGTTTTATTGTCTCAAACGTGCAAGCTTTGGCAACTACTCGCAGTATTTGTTCCGTAATCGTATTTGTTCTCGGCATACTCGTGCTTGCAAGCGTTGCCAAGCCGTTGCGCTCGTGGAGAGGAATTATGGTTGCGCTATTTGCTGCAGCTGGAGTTGCTGGAGCTTTTATATCGTTTACTGCAAAATTCTTCGAAATTCACGTGCCGACTGCAGGAAGCGCGTTTACTGTAATGCTTATAGCTGTTGTTTTAGCTGTAATCTTATGGTTTGTGTGCGTGAGTTTAGCAAACTTGTTATCTAAACAAAGTAAGAAGTGAACAATCTAACATATTTCTCATGTAATTAGTGTGTCGACGTGAGCTTAATGATGCTTACAATAGATACGTGTTTAGTATTTTAGAGATGTTTTCAGTAGGCGTTGGTCCTAGTTCATCACATACAGTAGGTCCTATGCGAGCTGCGTGTTCGTTTGTTTCATCGCTTAAAAAAAGTGGTAGTCTTGCAAACGTTGCGCACGTAAGTGTGACTCTTTACGGATCACTGTCTTTAACAGGTCTTGGTCATGGCACTGATCGCGCTTGCGTTGCAGGTCTTGAAGGAAATCTTCCAGATAATGTAGACACTGATCATATGCTTACTATTCGTCAGGAATGCAAAAAAACTGGCACTTTAACGCTCGCAGGTGAACATACTATTGCTTTTGATTACGATAAGGACGTAATTTTTGAAAAATGGATGCGAATGGTTGTTCATCCTAATGGAATGCGTTTTGTTGCAATTGATTCTGACGGAAATAAAATCGATGAGCAAGTTTGGTATTCAATTGGCGGCGGATTTATTCGTCAAGGGTGTGCAGATGATGCAATGGTTGGCTTGCATGAGCGTGTTACCGAGCAAGATGAAAATAATGCCAATAAGAATGGTGTAAGCGAGAATAATAGCGAAAGTAATAACGGAAATAGTAGTGATAATGCTGCAAGCTCTTCAAATCAAACAAAAGATTCCACTGTACCTTATCCTTTTACTTCATGCGACGGGCTTATAAATATTTGCCGAGAAAAGCATATGTCAATAAGCGATGTTGTGTGGCAAAACGAGCTTGCATTGCATGAAGGTGATGCTGACTACGTGCGCAACTATTTGCTGCATGTTTGGAAAGTTATGAGTAAATGTGTAGAAAACGGATGCAACTCAAAGCAACCGATTTTGCCAGGAGGTCTTGATGTGCCTCGCAGAGCTCCTCACATGTATGAGCGTTTAGCTGCAAATTCAGACATGCTTCGCAACAATCGTCGTCGTTCGGATGCTGCTTTAGAAAGTTCAGACTCTGCGTGGGTTAATCTTTTTGCGCTCGCTGTTAGTGAAGAGAATGCTGGTGGTGGGCGTATTGTTACTGCTCCAACGAATGGTTCTGCAGGAATTATTCCTGCAGTATTGCAGTATTATTGGCGATTTGTTGATTCTGCTAATGAAGATGGAGTTGTGCGATTCTTGCTTGCTGCAGGTGCTGTTGGTTACTTATTTAAGCGAAATGCTTCAATTTCTGGAGCTGAAGTTGGTTGTCAAGGAGAGGTTGGTTCTGCTTGTTCGATGGCTGCTGCAGGATTGTGCGAAGTGTTGGGAGGGACCCCGGAACAGGTTGAAAATGCTGCAGAAATCGGTATAGAACACCATTTGGGATTAACTTGCGATCCTGTAGGCGGTTTGGTACAAATTCCTTGTATTGAGCGCAATGCTATGGCTGCAAATACAGCAATTAATGCTGTTCGAATGGCAATGCTTGGAGATGGCTCGCACATGGTAAGCCTTGACAAAGCGATTAAGACTATGAAAGAAACTGGTCATGACATGATGTCTAAATATCGCGAAACCTCAAAAGGTGGGCTAGCTGTAAACGTTGTTGAGTGCTAATTTGCTAATATTTTTGCATTAATTCGTTGATGTTTTGAGATTAATTTTTGCTAAGTTATACACAATGCGTATATTTCATGTACATACGTAACGTTTCAGTGCTAATCTAGGACAGGTTAATCTAGGAAGTGTTAGTCTAAACTGCATTTATTCGAATGTGCATTTACTTAAATGTACTATTTAAAATGCGCTGCTTTAGTAATGCAGGATGGTTAAAAGCTGTCTGTGTAGATGTTATACTGTTCAGATTATACTGTTTGGAGTTTGTAAAGGAGGAAATATGGCACAAGATATGCCAGAAGTGATTGCAGAATTTGGCACTACGCCAACGGTGACGTTCCCTGAATCTGAACCGCCAGCAGGCCTTAAAGTTGTTGAATTAGTTGAAGGTAATGGTCCTGTAGTTCGTGCAGGTGACACTGTAACTGTGAATTATCATGGTGTGGTTTGGGGTAGCGACAAGCCATTTGATTCAAGCTTTGCTCGTCATACTCCAGCTAGTTTTGGTATTGGTGTCGGTCAAGTGATTCAGGGCTGGGATCGTACTGTTCCAGGTCATAATGTTGGATCTCGTTTGTTGATTTCTATTCCTCCAGAGTATGGTTATGGCTCTCGTGGCATACCGCAAGCCGGTATTGGCGGCGGAGACACGTTGGTATTTGTTGTTGATATTATTTCAACTCGTTGATAGAAGAGCGTGAATTTTATTTACGAGCGCATAGTTTTTATTTTTAGAAATTGTTGTATAAGGAGGTAGCAATGGCTGAAGAAAAAACTATTTTACTTACGCAGGAAGCGTATGACAAACTAAAAGAAGAGTTAGCACATCGTGAAGGTGAGTATCGAGAAGAAATCACTGAGCGTATTGCTGCAGCTCGTGCTGAAGGTGATTTGTCTGAAAATGGTGGTTATCAGGCTGCTCGTGAAGAGCAAGGAAAGAATGAAGGTCGCATTAATGAGCTTATTGTAAAGCTTCGTAATGCGAAGATTCTTGAAGCACCGAAGGATGGCACTGTTGGCAATGGTTCTTTGGTTACTCTTGAGCTTGCAGGTCGAGAAATGACTTATGTTCTTGGTTCTCGCGATATTGCTGTAGCTACGGATTATGACGTTATTAGCCCGGAATCTCCAATTGGGGCAGCTATTATGGGTGCTCATGCTGGTGATACTGTTAGCTATGCAGCTCCAAATGGACGTGAAATTTCAGTGACAATTAAGGATTCGCATCCACTTGCGTAAGTTGCGTAAGTTACATGATTTTCATAATCTGCATAAGTTGATTTTATAAATATTATTCTCCCCACTTAGTCCATATTTTGAAATAAGTGGGGAGAATATTTTTTGAGGGGTTGGTGGGTAAGTTCTATTATATTTTTCGCAAAACTGTAACAACTTTTCCCATAATAGTTGCGTGTGATCCGTCAATAGGAGAGTAAGCCGGATTATGTGGAATAAGCCATACGTGACCGTGGTCATTTCTGAAAGTTTTAACAGTTGCTTCGTTATCTAACAGTGCTGCAACAATGTCTCCATTTACAGCCTCATGCTGCTCTCTAACTACTACATAATCGCCATCGCAAATAGCGGCGTCAATCATCGAATCGCCGTGTACTTCAAGCATAAAAAGATTTCCTGTACCTGTAAGACGTTCTGGCAATCGCATTACATCTTCAATATGCTGTTCTGCTGTTATTGGAGCTCCTGCTGCGATTCTTCCCACTAGAGGAACATCTCTAGAATTTATAACAGAATCAGATTCGTATGCGCTAATATTGGCAACTCTTGAAGAATTTTTATTAATTTTGTTATTTGAATTCTTTTCAACAATTGAATTATCAAGAATTTCAATAGCGCGACCTTTATTTGCATTAATTCGCAAAATCCCTTTATCTTCAAGTGTTCGCAATTGATGTTTCACAGAAGATGGGCTTCTAAGTCCAACTGCTTCTCCGATTTCGCGGAAAGAAGGAGGGAATCCATGAATTTTTATATTGTTTTGGATGGCATTGATAATATTGCGTTGGCGGTCAGTAAGTGACATTGCGCTAATATCGCTAGCATTAATGCCATTGTTATCGTTATTTGTGCCATCGTTATTCATGGTGCTCCTTTCGCTTTTACTATTTTAACGCACTTTCTTAAAAAAATCAAACATCTGTTCGACACGCCGTTGCAACTATCGAACAAATGTGTCATTATTAATACATCTGTTCGATAGAACAAATGTACAGTCGATTAAGGAAGGAGAAAGGATAATTATGAGTACGTCATTAATTAGAAGTGGCAGGGAAGTTAGAGTAGGTATGCAAGAAAATACTTATTTGATTCGTAAACGCTGCGTTTCTAATAAGCATGCGCGCAAAACTAGAGTTTTTCGTGTAACTGTACTTTTGATGACAGCAATAACATTCTGTACATTGTTTATGCCAAAGACTGCTGTTTCTGCAATACCTGAAAGAGTTGTTACATATACAGTTCGTCCTGGAGATACGTTATGGAATTATGCTGCTACTATTACTCCTAAAAACGGTGATATATCAGATAATGTAGAGCGTTTAATGGCTTTAAATCATCTTTCTTCTGAAGATTTGGTTATCGGACAGTCTATTAATGTTCCATTAAATGATGCTCAATAGTTGATTGAGTGCAAATAGTATGAAAATGGGGGAAATATGAGAAGGGAAAATATTACTATATTTGAAATTGAAACTGATGAGCTAAGTTTTACTGAAAATGATGATGTAATATTCAGTGTGTTTTATGGAGTATTTCGGATTATGGACAATAAAATCGTATAATATTCGGAAATATTTGAATAAAGTGAATAATATTATGTAGTTTTTCGCTATTTTTTAGTATGCTGAATATATGCATTGTCCTTTTTGTAAGAATTCTGATACGAAAGTTATAGATACTCGTATCAGTGAAGATGGTTACTCTATTCGCCGTAGACGTGAATGCCAAGTTTGTGGTAATCGATTTACTACGGTGGAAACAACTCAGTTGCTTGTAATGAAGCGTTCAGGCTCTATTGAACCTTTTGATCGGGCAAAAGTTGTCGCCGGTGTTAGCAAAGCATGTCAAGGACGTCCCATTAATGCTGAAGCGTTAAAGACAATTGGTATGCGAGTAGAAGCTGATTTGCGAGCACGAGGTTTAGCGCAAGTTACATCTGAAGAAGTTGGCAAAGCTATTCTTAAGCCATTGCGTGAATTAGATGAAGTTGCATATCTTCGTTTTGCAAGTGTGTACCAAAACTTCGCAGGTCTTGAAGATTTTGAACATGCCATTGAAGATTTAAAGCGCAGTAAAACAGAAAAATAATAATTTTATCGATTATTGTTACAGAATATCTATTCCCTGCGCTTTTGCATTATTTTGAGTTCTATTTCTCAAAATTTGCGTCATCTGCAGTGCGTATTATATGCAATTTTTGAGTTGGTCTAGTCATTGCAACATATAGATTGGCTGCAGCAGTTAGTCTAGATGCTGCTTCCTGCTCAATCTGAGAAGGTTGCAACACTATGACAGCGTCATATTCAAGACCTTTTACTTCCTCAGCTGTGCAAACGCTGCATTGGCAATCATCGGCATTTTGTTTGTTTAACTGATTCCATAATTTTTCAGGTAATGCATGTTCTAATGCTTGATTTACAACCTTTTTAGCATGGCTAACCATACTGTTAGGAGTAATGATTGCAATACGACCACTACCATCATCAGAGACAAATTTTTCGAATAGTTTTGTACAAGATTCTGCAAGTGCAGTATCGAGTTCATCTTGTGATTCAACCGTTTGTGATACGAGTGAATCAGGTACTGAGCGAACTGCATGAACAGTAGAAATGTATAATCCTGAATCTGTTGCAACTTTGCTTGCTGCTTCAGAAACTTCACTAGGATTTCGATAATTAATTGTTAACTCGTAAAGATCCCAATTTGGTTCTCCAAATAGAGAATTCATATTCTTCTGCCATCTGTGAGTTCCTCCGAGCGCAGAAGTTTGTGCAACATCGCCAACAATAGTAAAGGAGCGTGAAGGACAACGACGAATAAGCATTCTCCAATCCATTGCTGTAAGCTCTTGAGCTTCATCGACAACTACGTGACCATATGTCCACTCGCGGTCAGAAGCTGCTTTACGGGCAAGCATTCCTGCATCGTCGCCTTGCAGATTATCAAGAAGCATATCGGCAGTTACTATGCCATTTCCAATACCAGCTTGTGCTAAAGTGTCAGCTGCAAATTGTTGTTCTTCAAGTTTTTTTGCTTGTGCTGCAGATCTTTGAGCGTCAAGTTTTGGATCAGGACCGAGCAATTCCATAGCTTCATCAAGTAATGGAATATCAGAACGAGTAAGCGGGCTGCCCTTTGGTCTAGTAAGTGAGTTAATGTCTTCGTCGCTTAACCAAGGTGCGTATGTGCGTAATTTGTCAGGTTTAGCAAAAAGTTGGTCAATGAGCCATTCTCCAGTCATAGGTAACCATGCAAGATTTAAAGTAATGCGCAGTTTATCGTCAAGACGAAGTTGAGAAGTTATATCGTTTAATTCAGCTTGATCTGGAACATAATCAAGTTTTTCCAAATAACGATTTTTCAATATGCTGAGCACGGTTTTTATAAAAGTATTTCGTGCCTGGTTATGCGGCTGGTGAGTCCGTTGAGCATCTGATTGAGCTATCTCAATATCTTCTTTTAGAAGAGGAATACTAAATCCTCCAACATGAATTGTTGGAAGATTTTTAGGAACGCGAATACGAGCGGCAATTGCATTCGCAATAACTGTTCGCATACGATACATTCCTTTTAATTTTGCTGCGTATGGAGAATCTTCATCTGTAGCACAAATTCCAGGAATTAAGTCGGAAATAGTTCTACTTACTACACCTGTTTCACCAAGAGAAGGGAGTACTTGATCAATATAACGCAAGAATGCCGAACTTGGACCAACAATAAGAACTCCTGAACGCTCAAGTTTGCGCCTGTGAGTGTATAACAAATAGGCTGCTCTGTGCAAAGCAACAGCTGTTTTTCCTGTGCCAGGACCTCCCTGTACAACAATAGTGTGATCAAGAGGAGCGCGAATAATTCGATCTTGTTCTGCTTGAATAGTGGCAACAATATCAGTCATTTTGCCGGTTCTGCGAGAACCTAAAGATGCGAGCAGTGCTCCTTCACCAGTAAGAGTACCTTGTTGTGAAGCTTTTCCTATTTCATCAGAATGTATGTCAAGTACTTCATCTTCAACACCAATAACGTCTCTGAAACGGAGTGTAATATGACGACGCATAACAATATCGCCATGATGCGAAGGGGTTGCCTCATAAAAAGGTCGTGCAGCTTCAGCGCGCCAATCTGTAAGAATAGGATCATGGTTTTCGCTAAGCAAACCAATGCGACCAATGTATCGCCTAATGCCTTCTGTGTTATCAAGTCTTCCAAAAACAAGACGATCTTCAACAGCTCGTAATTGTGTAAGACGATCTTCGTACATGGTTGCGAATGAGTCGCGCTCTGTGCGCTGTGTTGGTGAACCGTGCGAACCTGACGCGCGCACAGCGTCTAAGCGCGCGCGAATAGTATTACGCAAATCATCTAGACGGCTATAAGCTCGGTCAACAGCTTGTTGTTCTTCGCTAAGTTGTGAGGAATAGGTAGACATACGCTTCCATTCTTCGTAAAATCTGCAGCCAAATCAAAGCCAATTTTTAGGCATTTAAGTGTATCTCGAGGCATAAACCACTGATTTATTTCGTGTTGTAATCTAAATTAAAACAAGCTAAAAGCTTAGCGAATAATTGCGTTTTATTTTGCCGCAAAAATATAATCTAAACATATGTTTATAAGGGTTGATTTTGAATTATAGAGAGATAGAATTCTTGAGTTGTGAAGCATAAAACGATGAGGTTGACGCCTACTAGTTTGTTGCAACTTAGAAATAAACAGAATGGCTTACTGCATCACTGTTGATGTAGCGAGTTTGTAATCAGAAAGGTAGTTCACATGAAGAAGCTTATTCTTGATTTGGATACTGGTGTTGATGATACCTTAGCAATTTCTTATGCTCTTGGTAGCCCTGAGGTTGAGCTGATCGGTATTACTGGTACGTATGGCAACGTTTTAATGGAACAGGGCGTTCGTAATGCTCTTGCTATAACAGATTTATTTGGACATCCAGAAGTTAAAGTGTATCGTGGTTTGCCGCATGCGAGCAAGAAAGATTCGTTTGAAGTTCTGTCTATTTCTGCATTCATTCACGGTGACAATGGTATTGGCGATGTTGTTATTCCAGATTCAAAGCGTGAAGCTGAGTCTGAGCCAGCTGTTGATTTCATAATTGATTCAGTTAAGACTTATGGCAAGGATCTTATTTATGTTCCAACTGGTCCTATGACAAATATTGCTGCTGCATTGCATAAGGCTCCAGAAATCAAAGATGAAATTGGTAAGATTGTTCTTATGGGCGGTGCTCTTACAATTCATGGAAATGTAACTCCTTGGATGGAAGCAAATATTTCCCAAGATCCAGATGCAGCAGACGTCCTATTCCGTTCTGGCGCCCCTGTAACAATGGTCGGTTTGGATGTGACTTTGCAAACCTTGCTTACCTATAAGGAAACGCAACAGTGGCGTGACCTTGGTACAAAGGCTGGCAAGTTCCTTGCAGATATGACCGATTTTTACATTAAGGCATATGAAACAACGGCTCCACACCTTGGTGGCTGCGGTTTGCACGATCCGTTGGCTGTTGCAGTTGCTGTTGACCCAACGCTTGTTACAACTCTACCAATCAACATGCAGGTAGATGTTGAAGGCCCAACTCGTGGACGCACAATTGGTGATGTTACGCGCTTGAATGACCCTGTTAAAACAATGCAAGTTGCTGTTGGTGTTGATGTTCCACGATTCTTGAACGAGTTTATGACGCGCATTTCTGGCTTGGCAAAAATCGCTGGATGAGTGTGGATTTTACGAGTTTTAGCTCCGCTTTTTGTTGTTCGACACGCCGTAAATCGCAACATTTTCCGCAATATACGACGTGCCTTATTTACCAATGTAGAAACTAAAAATATTAATTGATTGGATTATTATGACTGAGATTGCAAAATTTAGCGCGGTAGACCCATACGAGGATCCAAAAACCCGCGACAAAGTGGCGATTTACTCGCTAATTTTACTTCTTATAACCTTTATTCTTGGAACATTGTGTTTGCAAGGATTTAATCTGGTATTCGATCAGATTGGTAAAGCTGTTGGTGCTCCTAATCAAGCTTCTCTTATTACGAGTTTGCCAATTATTGTTTTAGGCATTGTGTGCTTTATTTACGGTTCTTTGGGTGACTTTGTGTCGCTTCGTAGACTCATAACAATCGGACTTGTAACACTGTTTGTTGGATCCTTGTTCGGTTTTATTGCAAACTTCTTCTTCACTCCAAACTTGTGGACTGTTATTATTGCGCGTATTTTACAAACCGCTGGCGAGCAGGTAGCAGGTTCTTCCTTCCTTGTTATTGCAACTAAGTATTTGCGCAACGATCTTAAGGTAATTTTCTTTGGACTCTTTACTGCAGCTTATCAGCTTTCTGCTTCTATTGGCGTTTTTGCTGCTGGTGCTCTTAGCTCTATTGCTTGGCAGTATTTGTTCTTGATTCCTGCAATTACTATTCTGTTCTTGCCAGTTCTTGTTAAGTGCTTGCCTACAAAGAACGGTATTGGTGGGAAGATAGATAAGCTTGGCTTTACAGTGTTTGGTATTGCTGTTGCATTGCTGACTTTGTTCTTCTCGTACAAGGCATGGGGATTGTTGCTTGGATCCATCGTGCTGTTTGTTGTGTTTGCTGGCTATATTATGAAGGCAAAGAACCCGTTTGTAACTCCTGCATTCTTTAAGAATAAGCGTTGGCTTTCGGGCATTGTCTTAATATTCATCTTCTACTTTACTAACTATTGCATGCCTCCAATTTACAATGTGATTGGCGGTGCTTTGTATCATATGAGCACTGAGGCAGTTTCTTCCTACCTTGTATGGGCATTCGTTGTAGCAGCAGTGTTTGGAACATGCTCTGGGACAATTATCGGTTTTATTGGACGTAAAGCTGGCATTATTATAGCTGCTGTTCTTATGATTCTTGGATGGGTTGGAGCTGCTGTATTCATCAATTGCGGATTCCTTGTTCTAACTTTGTGCGCATGCGTTTACTACGCTGGTTGCGGACTTATGTATTCGCCAATCGTTTCAACGGTTCTTAGCGCATTGCCTGTTGAAGAATCGGGTCGTGGATGCGGTATGAATGATTTAGTTATGAATGTTACAGCATCAATCGGTATTTCCATTTTCAGCGGTTTCTTTGGCGGAAACTTGCTAAAAGGATTCTCTTTTGCTGGAATCCAAGGCTTAGGTGCAGGTTATTCTAACTTGCTTATGATGGGCGCTATTGTAGCCTTTATTGGCTTAGTAGTTTACATTGCTCGTAGTCTTATGGTTAAAGAGTAATTATTATTTACTCAATATGTTAGTGGCCACTAGCTTGCAGTCGTGTTGGGCTGATTGGTTAGTGGCCATTTTTGTATTACTTTGCTTGCACGCTATCAAATCTTTTTCATACGCTGAATACTAATCTTTTGATATTGTATTGGTGAAGCTTATTTCTAATGATTATTTAAATTAATTACCGTTATAGCCAAAATCCTCACTTTTTAATACTTCTTTCCACCATGATTCTCTGCCTAAAACAAAATCATCATCAACTTTCGCATTAAAAATTAAATCTGTAATAAGTGAGTCTTTGTTGTTTTTGTTAAATATAGAAGCAGTTAATTTGTAATCTTTAACCAATTGTGCCAAAAATTAGGCATTTAAGTATACCTCGAAGCTTATACACCGAGATTGTATTCCTATATTGATCTAACGAATATTATTTGCGAGGATCTCCGAACCATGCAGAATAAATCAATGAAAAATTGCGATTTCCATATGCTGAGCACGAATTTCCTTCGCCGTATCCAGCTTTTAACGATTCTATATTTGGCTGATAAGGAGTATAGATATAAAGTAATGCAGTAGCCTTATTTTCGATATAAACATTGCTAGATCCGCATGATTTATTTGGCGAATATTGAATTGTGTTAATCGTGTTAGGGTGGTAGTTATATTGATCGTTATGAAGAAGATAATATCTATATCTTCTTGCGGAACCAATTACTTGTTTAAAGAATCCTGCAAAACGTGGGTTGCAATGAGAATCATCTGGACAATCTAATCCCATAGCTGATTTGTATTGGAAATCGCTAGGATCAGTGTCTGTTACAAGATGTTGTTCTTTTTGCAGCATGGTAAGTAATACTCGTTGACTGATATGACATGCTTTTGCTGATTTGTATATTATGTCTGCAGAAGATTCTTTGCTTACACTTTGATACTTTGAGCATAGTGAATCGGCAGGAATAGTGTGAGTATTAAAGTACGCATTTTTTAAGCAATTTTTACCAGTGCATTTTGCTCCTTTTTTGCGTATAAAATTGCGTACTTCGTCTTTACTCATTGCGTTATCGTCAAAAAATTGAGAATCAGAAATAATATTGCCTGGATTAAAATCGAAGCGTGACACAAGTTGTTCTTGTTTGTTGCGAAGATTAGAAACAGTCTGTTCCCAACGTATCCACTGAACAACAGGAATGATAATAGCAATGCCTATGACAGCAATAATAATGTTTCGTAAAATTTTATTGGAGTAAAACTTATGCTTTAATGAACTGTTGTTTTTATTGTGATGAGCACCACTATTATGTCCACTATTTAGGTTGACATGAATAGAATCATGTTTCTTTCTTCTCTGCACCATGTTTCCTCCTACTTAGCTTGTTACATTATAAGTGATATGCGAATCATTTTATTATTGTGATTATTTTTTAAAATTGTTCCTAACTTTTATTGTTGATTGTAACTATCAAACTGTAGAATTATCCGATTGAGTAGCTACGCGCGAAGAATTTGTTGCGATTAACTTTAGATTGTTAGAGCAGATTGATTTATTTGCAGTAGTTTTCTGCATAAATATTTGGAATTATTAGGCTGTTGTAGGGGAGTAAGACGGTGATGATTGGGACTAAACGATTTGATTGTTCTTCTGTGGATCCTTATGATGACCCAGAAAAGCGCGATAAGGTTGCTGTTCGTGCGTTAATACTACTGCTTATTACATTTGTTATTAGCACCTTGTGCTTGCAAGGTTTCAATCTTGTTTATAAACAAGTTGGTATAGATGTGAAAGCTGTTGATCAAGCGCCTCTTATAACTGGTTTACCTGGCATTATTTTAGGAATTGTATGCTTTATTTACGGTTCTTTAGGCGACTTTGTGTCATTAAAAAAGCTAGTAACTATTGGATTAACATCTTTGTTTATAGGCTCAGTTTTTGGATTTGTAGCTAATTCTTGTTTTGAGCCAAATTTGTGGACAGTTATTGCTGCTCGTATTATGCAAACAACTGGTGAACAAGTAGCAGGTTCATCATTCTTAGTAATTGCAACAAAATATTTGCGAAATGATTTGAAAGTTATCTTCTTCGGATTATTTACAGCATCGTACCAGCTTTCTGCATGTATTGGAGTGTTTTCAGCGGGATTGTTAAGCTCTATTGCTTGGCAATATTTATTCTTAATTCCAGCATTAACTATTCTAATATTGCCGGCATTATTGCATTATTTACCAACAAAAAACGGCAATGGTAAAAAAATTGATGTTGTTGGTTTTACAGTCTTTGGATTTGCTGTTGCATCTCTTACATTGTTCATTTCATACAGAAACTTGTTGATGCTTATTTCAGCAATTATATTGTTTATAATTTTTGGTATTTACATTAGTAAAGCTAAAGAGCCGTTTGTTACACCAGCTTTCTTTAAAAATATTCGTTGGCTTTCTGGCATAATTTTGATGGGCATAATATACTTCACAAATTATTGCATAAGCCCACTGTTCAATAGAGTTGGAAAAACTTTGTATAACATGACTACTTCACAAGTAGCTTCTTATTTAGTTTGGGCTTTTATTGTTGCTGCAATATTCGGTTCATGCTCAGGCTTAATAATTAGTCGTATAGGAAGAAAAACAGGTTTATTATTAGCAATATTGTTTATACTTTGCGGATGGATTGGTATTGCAGTATTAATAAATTCTGGATTCTTGGCTATAGCTTTGTGTGCATGCATTTATTATGCAGGTTGTGGAATGGTGTATTCTCCACTGGCCTCAACAATTCTTTCATCTCTTCCAGTTGAAGAATCTGGCAGAGGGTGCGGAATGAATGATTTAGTTATTAGTGTTTCTGCGTCTGTTGGTGTAGTAATTTTTGACGGAATATTAGATAAAAACATGCTGAGTGGAAATTCTATAACGGGTGCTTCTGGTATTTCGTCTGGATTTGCAAACATATCTCTTATGTGTGCTGCTGTTGCATTATTAGGAATTATCGTATTTACATTCAGAAACTTTATTACTAAAGAAAGCAATGCAATTGAAGTAAACGAAGATCAAGAATAAGACCAAAATAATAGTAAAAGCAAAAGCAATAGAATTATAATTGGCAATAGCTTAGCAACTGTGCAAATAAAGTTTGTTTGCAACGTTATGAGCAATATTGTTTACAACATTGCAAGCGCTAAGAAAAAATATATGCATATATGCGAAACAGCTTTCACCTTCCGCCAATCATCTTTCGCATGCGTTGTATGCTAATCGGATATGCAGTTCCCAATTCTTGCGCCCAAAGAGATACATAGAATTCTTCGCACATCCAACGTAATTTCTCAGCGATTATTTGTGACTCGTCATGTGCTGGTCCTGATGGGATTTTCTGAGCGTCTTCTTGAGCTTTTACTACAAGCTTATGTGCTTCATCTGCCTGCCAAGCCCAACGTACGTCACGGTTTTTGTCTGCCTTAGCTTTAGTAAGACGAATCACGTCTGCATGCAAGTAGCGTTCAATACGAGGCAGAGAATCAGATGGAGTTTTGGCAATAAACCCTCCGTATACAAGACTTGCAGTGTGTTCGCGGATTGATTGCAACACTGAAAGCAACGGCAAATCAGCCTTGCCAGAAACAGCTTTACTTGATTCTGCTTGACGCTTCAATATTGCGATTACATCGTGCGCTATATCGTATACTGTGTCCTCGTATATTTCAGATACGTTTGCAACAGTTTCGCGTAATAAATTGTCGTCAGTAATATTATCTGTGTCCGCAATTAGTCGTTTTACTGCAGCCATTTGCAAGTCTTCTGCTAAAGCGTTAGAAGTTGAATAAGGTGCAGCTGCGAGCATTAAAGATTCAGCGCCAAGCCAGCGAGAAGTAATACGCTTATTGTCTAAATGCAGCATATTCAATGCACTTTGCCAAACCATTTGTGCGCGCGAAAGATTTGTAGCACCAGATTTGTGTAATAAATCTGCTCGTTCAATTACATTTCCGGCTTGTGCAGCTTTATTTGCTTTGAAATTTACAACTTCTCGTGCAGATTCTTGTGCTTCTTTTGCAAAACGCTGTTGCAATGCAATTAATGATTTGTCGGTTCCAAGAATAGTAGGTTTTACGCGATTAGAGTACTTGTTACGACCTGCAGGTTTATTGCGATTTTCGTTAGCTTTTCTCTCTTCAACACTAAACGTCATGCGCAAGTATGGTGAGAGTTTGCTTATTTGCTCGTCGTCGAAAACTTCAGGATGTATTTGCGCTCCAACTACACAAATTGCAGCTTTAGTGAAAACTTCTCTAAAATCTTGCCATTCGCTTTTTATATTGCTTTCTGTTTCTCCAGTCCCAGGAAGCTCGTCGTAATGTTCGTCAATCCAAGAGCGAATTTTTTGAGCAGTATCAGGAGCTGGAACAAACTGTACTCGTAGAGCTTTAGGCAAAGATTTAATCATGCCAATAATAAGCTCATCTAATAAACCTGGAACATTCCAAGTAAATTCTTCAGGAGTTAAGCGCGAAAGTACGTAAAGCGGCACATGCACAGTTACGCCGTCCAAAGGATTAGCCGGATCATACACATAACTTAAACGCAACCTTATAATCTGACCATCTGTACCAACTGTATCCCAATGGTCAGGATAGTCAGCTAAATCAGTACTTTGCGTAGTTTGTAAACGTTCAACTTCATCGGGATTAAAGTCTAACTTGTGTGGATTTTCTTCGCGGTTATCTTTCCACCATTTTGCAAGAGCTGCAATAGTAGTTGCTTCTTGAGGAATGCGAGTGTCGTAAAAAGTAAATAAATCTTCGTCGTTTACAGTTTCGCTTATTTGACGAGTGCGATTTGCTTGATTATCTGCATCTTCAAGCACATTGTGATTATTTACAATAAACTCATCGTGTGCAAAACGCTGTTGCACATCTGCTTCAACTAAGCCTTGACGAATCATAATCGTTCGAGCTTCGTAAGGATTAATTCTAGTCCATTGAACTGTGCGATCTTGAACAATAGGCAATCCGTATAGTAATACTTTAGATTTTGCTACAGCAGCACCTTTAGAAGCACTCCAATGAGCGTCAGAATACGTGATTCTAGTAAGATTTTTAGCAAGAGGCTCGGCCCAAGCAGGATCGACTTGTGCGCAATATCTTGCCCAAAGTCTAGATGTTTCAACTAATTGCGTACACATAACCCATGAAGGAGTTGTTTTCGAAACAGATGAAGCTGGGAATATTGCGAATCTTCCTCCGCGTGCGCCTTGATAGTCGTTTTTAGCCATTTTTTGAGCGCGTTTCATAGCTCGAATTTTTGCTGATCCATGCAAATTAGCAAAATCTGAAGCTTTTGGTTCACGCACTACTTGCATTCCCAACATAGAAAGCAATCCTGCAAGCATCGACGAGTGTATTCCTTGCGAATCCCAAGAGCAGCACAAGCTGTGAGCAGCCTGTTGATTATTAGGAAGCTGACGAATTTCCAAAGATACTCTTTTAGATGGAATAGGCTCGCCAACTTTATAATGCAACTCTTTACACAAGTCTTGAAGTTGATTAACTAAATCTTTCCACTGTTTTAAACGCAAAAAGTGGAAGAATTCCGCTTTACAAAGTTTGCGAAGAGCATTATTGCTCATATTTCCGTCTGCTTGGAAAATATAATCCCAAATATTTAAAGCAGTTAAGAAATCGCTTGTTTCATCCGCATAACGATTATGAAGTCTATCCGCTTCTTCACGCTGTTCTTCGGGGCGCTCGCGAGGATCTTGCAAACTCAAAAACGCAACAATTACCAGCACAGCTGCAAGAGTATTCGGAGTTGTTTTATGCGCCGCTTCAATAATCATGCGTCCTAAACGAATGTCAATCGGCAATTTAGAGAGCTCGCGGCCAATATGAGTTAAAGTGATGAAACCTGATTTTCTACTTATTGCGCCAAGCTCGTTAAGCTCATTAAAGCCGTCGCTTACTGCTTTCATATCAGGAGGGTCAATAAAACCGAAATTTGTAATATCTTCGCCAGTTTTAGCAACGCCTACTGAAAGCATGTGCAATACTACTGCTCCAAGCGAAGTGCGAAGAATCTCAGGATCGGTAAAACGAGGGCGAGTTTCGTAATCTTCGCGCGAGTAAAGTCTAATAGCAATTCCGTCCGCGATTCGTCCGCATCGCCCAGAACGCTGATCTGCGCTCGCTTGAGAAATTGGCTCTATAGGAAGTCTTTGCACTTTTGCAGACTTAGAATATCTGCTAATTCTCGCAAAACCAGGATCGACAACGTATCGAATCCCAGGAACAGTAAGCGAAGTTTCAGCAACGTTCGTAGCAATAACAATGCGTTGATGAGAGTGATGTTCAAATACTCGATGCTGATCTTTTGCAGAAAGACGCGCAAAAAGCGGCACTATTTCAATAGCATCAGCTCGCTTCATATCACTTGCTCGAGTGCCAAAATATGAGCGTAATCCTGCTTCAAACTCTCGAATATCGCGCTCGCCAGAAGCGAAAACCATAATGTCGCGCGCGCCTTGCTCGTGGTTTGAATGAATCACTAATTGAGCACATGCGCGAGCTACTGCAGATGTCATATCTTCATCTGTAATATCGTCTCGATTATTTTCGTTAGATTGGCTTTCTGCAACAGTTTCCTCATCCATTGTTATGTCTGCAAAGCCGGGGACGTGTTGCATAAGTGAAGGCGCGGATCCAAGCGGCTCATAAAGAACTCGCACAGGGTAAGTGCGTCCAGAAACTTCAATAACAGGAACTTTTATGTGTAAAGCTTGCTCAAAATGTTCACGGAATTTTGCAGAATCTATTGTTGCTGAAGTAATAATCAGCTTCAAATCGCGTCTTTGCGGAAGTAAAGTCGTTAAATATCCTAGCAAAAAGTCAATGTTAAGACTGCGTTCGTGAGCTTCGTCAATAATAATCGTGTCGTATTTAGTAAGAAGAGGATCTCGCTGAATTTGCGCAAGTAAAATACCGTCAGTAACAATTCGAAGCTTTGTTTTAGGTGAACTTTCGTCGGTAAATCGCACTTGATAGCCGATTTCTTCGCCTAGTTTTACTTCCATTTCGTTTGCGATTCGCTCAGCAACAGTGCGTGCAGCTAAACGGCGAGGCTGAGTGTGCACGATTTGCTTACCTCTTCCGCCTCTTCCAAGCTCAAGCACCATTTTTGGGATTTGCGTAGTTTTACCGGAGCCAGTCTGTCCGGAAACAATCACGACTTGTGAAGACTTAATTGCTTCTATTATTTCGTCGTGTGCTGCGCAAATAGGAAGCTCAGCAGGGTAGTCGAATTTCATAGTGTATATTTCTTTTCGTAGATTTTTGCTTTTTAGTACTTCTTTAGTATTAGTACGTTTTATTATTTCGTTTTTATTACTTCTATAATTCGGTATCCTTTAGAACTTGCATATTTTTCAACGTTGTAGTTTTCGCCAAGATTTGCAGCAAGCCAAGGAATAAGTGAGTCTGAGCCAAGATTTTTTTGCACAACTAAGTAAGCTGCTCCTCCTACTTTTAAACGCGGAATCCAAGTCATCAAAATGTCGTGCAACATTTCTTTTCCAACGCGAATTGGGGGATTGGACCATATGAGATCAAAATTATTAAATTCCAAAGTATTATTTTCTTTTAAAGCGTCATCTACTAAAGAAGTGCGAATATGCTTTAAGCCAGCGTTTTTTGCGTTTAGCTCAGTAAGCTCTAGCGCGCGCTCATTTACATCTACAGCTACAATCTCAGCTTCTGGAGATTCTAAGCCCATTGCAATGCTGATAGGCCCCCATCCGCATCCAATATCAAGGAATTTGCCATTTTCCGGTGGTTTTGGAGCATGTTTTAGTAGCACAGACGTGCCTAGATCAAGCTTAGAAGCACTAAATACTCCGTTTGAAACTTGTACAACAGTTTCATGATTTCTCAAAGTTACATGTAACGTTCTTCGCTCATCGCAAGATGATGGTGTTGCAGAAAAGTATTGTTCGCCACTGATTTTTTGCGTTTTTTCTGATTTTGGTGATTTGGTTTTATCGTATTGTTTAAATTGTTGATGACTGTCCATGATTTCGCTCAAAAATACCGTATTTCGCCTATAAATTTAGATTTATTAATATACTTTTTTCTATTGTATCTTTATTTACATATCATACATATATGTTGTGTTCATATATTGTCGTCTCAAGTTACCATAATAAGACAAACGTTGTAAAACGCTATTTACAATGAAATAGAGGAGGGACAGTTGGCGGATAGTAATGTGGCATCCGGGCGAGATGATGTGCTTAATTCAAACGATTTTTCCTCCCTCGAAAATGATTCTAATAATATGAATGAGCATAATCTCACCAATAATGCAGTGCTTTATGCTCATTCGGATGTGCTTCTAGACACTACTTCTGACAGTGAAAAGCATGATGAAGTTTGGCAGGAGCGTGAATCTCGTAATGCTTTAAAGCGAGTAGCTGGTCTTGGCGAATTACAAGATGTTACCGAAGTTGAGTATAGAAAGCTTCGTCTTGAGCGCGTTGTGCTAGTAGGAGTGTGGTCTAGCGCAAAAGGAACTCTTGCTCAAGCTGAAGAATCGTTGCGTGAGCTTGCAGCGTTGGCACAGACTGCTGGTGCTGTTGTTTGCGATGGCATGTTGCAACAAAGATATAGGCCGGATGCTGCAACTTATGTTGGTTCAGGTAAAGCGCGTGAGCTTGCAGCAGTAGTTGCTCAGCATGATGCGGATACGATTATTGTTGACGATGATTTACCTCCTAGCCAGCGTAGAGCTTTAGAAGATGCGACTAAAGTTAAGGTTGTCGATCGCACTGCTGTTATTTTGGATATTTTTGCTCAGCACGCTACAAGCCGTGAAGGTAAAGCTCAAGTTGAGCTTGCTCAATTGCAATATATGCTACCTAGGTTAAGAGGCTGGGGTGCTGCTCTTTCTAGGCAGGCTGGTGGTAGAGCTGCAGGAGATGCTGGTATTGGTTCTAGAGGTCCTGGCGAAACTAAAATCGAAATGGATCGTCGAGCTATTCGCAATCGTATTTCTAAACTTCGTCACGATATTGCGAATATGGCACCTGCGCGCGATGTAAAACGTGGTTCTCGTAGACGACAAGATATTCCAACTGTAGCTGTTGTTGGATATACGAATGCTGGCAAGTCGTCTATTATAAATCGCCTTACTGGATCACAAGAATTAGTAGAAAATGCACTGTTTGCAACTCTTGATACTGCAGTACGTCGTTCTCAAACTCAAGATGGTAGAAGCTATACTTTGGTAGATACTGTTGGTTTTGTTCGCAGACTTCCAACTCAACTAGTTGAAGCATTTAAATCCACTTTGGAAGAAGTTGGACAAGCAGATGTTATTTTACATGTAGTTGACGGTTCGCATCCAGATCCTATTTCGCAAATTAATGCAGTAAACGAAGTTCTCGCTAATATTTCTGGTGTAGAAGATATACCTCAAATTATGGCATTGAATAAATCAGACATGATGAGTGATGCTGCGCGAGAACGTTTTTCTTCTCTTTATTCTGATGCCGTTATTGTTTCTGCATTTAGTGGCGAAAATTTGCAAATATTGCGCAATCGTTTAGAAGAATTGTTACCGTCTCCTCGTGTTCGTGTAGATGTAACTTTGCCGTACGAGTTTGGTGGATTATTATCAAAAGTTCGTGAAAATGGTGTAGTTGAAAAAGCAGAATATGTAGATTCGGGGGTTGAACTTATTGCTTGGGTTGGACCATCGTTAGCTGCAAAACTTATGAAAGTAGCGTTGTAATAATAAATTCCGGTGGTGCGATTAGAGTAAAGGTGTTCATACCAAAAGCTCTTAATGTGAGAGCAGCCCTTAGTAATGCATAAATCGTGGTATTTTGTGTGCTTATAAGGGTGTGATAGGTTGTTGAAAAGAGGTTTTTGCTCATGGTGAGTTCGCAGGTTAAGCCAACTAAGCTTGCAATTATTGGTGCCGGCGCGGTCGGATCTACTCTCGCTTTCGCTGCTGCTCAGCGTGGTGTTGCGCGTGAGATTGTGCTTGAAGATATTGCTAAGGAACGTGTTGAAGCTGAAGTTTTGGATATGCAGCATGGTTCTAGCTTCTATCCTGCAGTTTCTATTGCCGGTTCTGACGATGTGGAAATTTGCCGTGATGCTGACATGGTCGTGATTACTGCTGGTGCTCGCCAGAAGCCAGGTCAGACTCGTTTGGAGCTTGCAGGTGCCACTATCAACATCATGAAGTCAATCATTCCGAACGTTGTGAAGGTTGCTCCTAACGCAATTTACATGTTGATTACTAATCCTGTTGATGTTGTTACGCACGTTTCTATGAAGCTTTCTGGTCTTCCAGCAAACCAAATGTTTGGTTCTGGTACCAACCTTGATTCCGCTCGTCTTCGTTTCTTGATTGCTCAGCACACTGGCGTTAATGTTAAGAACGTTCACGCATACATTGCTGGCGAACACGGTGACTCTGAAGTTCCACTGTGGGCTTCTGCAACCATTGGTGGTGTTCCAATGTGCGATTGGAACGCTCTTCCAGGTCATGAGCCACTTGATGCTGCTAAGCGCGAAGAAATCCATCAGGAAGTTGTTAACGCTGCTTACAAGATTATCAACGGTAAGGGTGCAACAAACTATGCTATTGCTATGTCTGGTGTAGATATTGTTGAGGCTGTTCTTCGCGATACTAACCGCATTCTTCCAGTGTCTTCTTTGCTCGATGACTTCCACGGCATTTCTGATGTGTGCATGTCTGTGCCAACATTGCTTAATCGCAATGGTGTAAACTCTCGTCTAAACACTCCAGTTTCTGATCGTGAGTTGGCTGCTTTGAAGCGTTCTGCTGAAACTTTGCGCGAAACTGCTGCTAAGTTTGGTTTCTAGTTTTAAAGAGTAATTTATAAATTATTAAACCGCTTCTTCTTTTAATTGAGGAGGAGCGGCTTTTCTTATTTAAAACAACAACATACCTCACAGAATTTTCTGTGAGTTCGATATATTATTACATTATGGCTGATTTTTCTAACATTCTTGCTACTCGTCCTGATTTTAATGACAGTGATCGTGAGTGGCTTCACCATTTGGTGGTCGATTGGCAGGTTATTGCAGATTTGAGTTTCGCAGATTTGCTGCTGATTATTCAAAATGGTGACGGTGATTATGTTGTTGCTGAACAATGTCGTCCTTCAACAGCTATTACTTTGCGTACTGATGATTTGTTAGGTAAAAAATTAGATGATTCTTTAGTGCCTGAGCTTAATGAGGCGATGAAATCTGAGACAAGTTTCCACTCTTCGACCTTACGTTCTATTGGTAGAGCTACTGTATGCTACGTTTATGCTCCAGTTCGTCATAGGGGTAAAACTCTTGGATTGGTTATGCGCGAAACTAATTTGGCAACGCGTGAATCTAATGGTCGTTATGAAACTGAAAGTATTAATGCTGGTAAGACTTTATTTGACATGATTCCTCGTGAACAATTCCCATATCGTGAATCTGTATTAAATCAACGACATAATGCTCGAGTATCCGATGGTTTTATTGTGCTAGAAGACGATGGAATAGTTCGTTATGCTTCCCCTAATGCCATTAGTTGTTTCCGCAGACTTGGCGGATTAAACACTATGCAAGGTGAATATTTAAGCGAATTTGGCACTAGGTTGTTGCATACGAACGATAATGTTCCCGAAAGTTTACCTCTTGTATTAACTGGAAAAGCTGATGTAGATTGTGAACTTGAAGCGAACCATTCTATAGTTTCCATGCGCTCCTTGCCTCTGTGGGGTCCAAATAATCGTGTTGGAGCTGTAGTGTTATGCCGTGATGTTACTGAAGTTTTGCGGCGCGAACAAGAATTGCGTACTAAGAATGCCACTATTTCTGAAATACATCATCGCGTAAAAAACAATTTACAGGCTGTTTCTGCTCTTTTGCGTTTGCAAGCTCGTAAAACAAAATCTATTGAAGTTAGAAAAGAACTTGAGGAAGCTCAACGTCGTGTGCAAACTATAGCACTAGTTCATGAAGGCTTGAGTCAAACTGCTGACGAAATTGTTGATTTTGACAAAGTTATTTCGAGTTTGTTGAAGATGTCAATTGAGTTGGCATCTCAGAATCAAAATATCGATATTGATTTTGTTGGAAAATTTGGCAGATTAGCAGCTCAGGATGCTACACCATTATCTCTTGTTTTAACTGAGCTAGTGACGAATGCAGTTGAACATGGTTTTGAAGGTCGTGAAAAAGGTCATATTCGTATTGCAGTTGGTAGGGGCGGAGACAATCTTAATATTGTCGTTGAAGATGATGGAGATGGTATAGATAGCGAGTCTTCTCATGGAATGGCTAAACCATCTGGCTCTGGCCTTGGAACGCAGATTATAAACACATTTGTCACTAACGATTTTGGTGGTACAGTTCGTTGGTCTCCTCGAAGAGAGGGCGGAACTAGGGTAGTGTTAGACATTAAATTGCGCGTATCTGGTATTGAGTAGCTTTAGTAAAAATTGTTTTCCAACGTGCATTAAATGTTATACATTTAGTGTAAAAAGTACAGGAACAATTAAAATTGCTAATAAAGATGCAAAATACCTTGAAAAAACTTTCTTTTCATGATTTCCTTACATTCAGGGGAACTTCTAAAGCTCACCGTTGTAGGTAAGAAATGAGGATAATAATTCATGAGCAACTCGTTTGATTGGCGCACAACAGCAGCATGTAGTGACAAAGATCCTGAACTGTTCTTTCCTCTTGGAAGTGCTGGTACAGCAGTTCAACAGCTTGAAGAAGCAAAAGCAGTATGTCGCTCATGTGATGTTGCAACAGAGTGTTTAAAATGCGCATTAGAAACTAACCAAGATTACGGTGTGTGGGGAGGATTAAGCGAGGATGAGCGTAGAACTCTAAAGCGTCGAGCAATGCGCGCACGTAAAAATCAAGATGCGTCACTATAGATAATTTTATTCTAGGTGCACTATTTGAGTTAAACTTGCTGATCCTGGAGTGATTAAAACGCATCGTCCTGGAAGTTGATAGTCTTCAATATCAAAACTTTTAGATAAAGCAGAAGGTATTCCAAGCATTGTATCTGTGCCCACATCTCCTGTTGGAAATATTATCCTTACTGGTGCTTGCTCAGGTAAACGTAAGTAGCGAGAAGTGCTAGTGCTCATAATAACTGGGCATTGTTTACTATTTAATCTTTTTTGAAAAGCAATAGCAGTTTGTTTAGTATTTAGCGGATCAAGCAATTCATCTGCATCGTCAATAATGATTGGCGTATTTTCGTTGTAAATGTTATTAATGTTTTGTTCGCATAATGATTTTCCTGAATATATTGGTAGGTTTAAAGTTTTAGAAATTATTTTTAATATTGTTGTTTTGCCTTGTTTCCTACTACCAATAACAGCTATATTCCCAAGGTGAATTGGTAATAGAGCAGGATATAAGTGTATGGTATCGTCTTGCAACCCAATAATAATATGCTTCGTATAAAATTCTTGAGTACGTAAACTTTGAGATATTTTTTGCTCCGAATTTTTATATTTGTAATTATTTGAATACTCTGCAAGTTGTTTTGCTGAAAGAATCGACGGCAATGGTTTGCTAAATAATTCTGGAGAATGATCATGATGGCAGAATCTACCAGCTAACTGTATTGCTCGTACTAAATGTGCAGGATTGCTGCTTTGAGCACATCGCAAAGCTTCTACTCCTTCTCCAATATTGTAATATGCGGCTCCTGGCGTATTTGGGCTTATTCTAGCTGCATGCGCTGTTCCTAATAATTCTTGCGATTGCATTCCGTCTCTAACTCTCAAGCAAATATTAATAGAAATATTAGCTTTCATATCTGCGCTTACTTGTGCGAGTGGATTTTGAGTTCCAGCAATAATATGCATTCCCAAAGATCTGCCTACTGATGCAATTCGTATAAGACGAGGCATGTAGTCGGGAAGTTGATCTTTTAGAGCATGAAATTCGTCAATAACAATAAGCAATGAAGGTTCAGCTGGGGTTACTTGTGCAATATTATTACATCCATGATGAGCTACTAGTCTTTCTCGTCTATTTAGTTCTAGTTCGAGACCTTTTAGAGCGCGTATTGCGTGTTTAAGATTTAGATCTCCTACGTTTCCCATAGTATGTGGGAGTTTAGATAGTATGTCAAAAGTTGCTCCTCCTTTAAAATCCATAAAAACAAACCGTAGCTGCTGCGGACCGTATTGAAAAGCCAAAGCTAAACACCAAGTCGTAAGAAGTACTGATTTACCAGAACCAGTTGTTCCAGCAACTAAAGCATGTGGCCCATTGTTAATTAAATCTAAATAGCAGTAGCCATTATTACTTATTCCAAGTGGAGCTATAAGGTGTTTAGTTTTTGAATTAGGCAAGTAGTTATAAATATTTGTATTTAGATTTTCCTTCATACTATTGGATTTGTTTTTTATGTCGTATGTTCCTGCATTTTTTAACCATGTTTGCAATACTTCTTTCCAGTGATGTTGCGTATTAGAAATTGCATTTCTTCTCATAAGTAATGTTTCTAAACTTACTGGTGTAATAGTATCTGGCAAACTTTCTACAGTTTGTTGATTATAAGTTACGTTATTTGACGATTGCGTAGTGTTTAATAATTGAATTTGCTGATTTTGTTGAACATTTTGAACAGAATTTTTCTCAGATATGTATTGAAAAATTTGTGGAATAAGACTTGCTATGTACATCATAATGCTTGGAATAATCATGGTTAGCATCATCCAATTATCTTGCATCCATGCCATTATAGCCAATGCTACGTGAGCGAATATGGGAACTATACTCGCTGTCATCTGTACATGCATAAGTACTTTAGTTGTAGACATTCCTGTATTAGATTTGTTGCCCATAAATGTATGAGACAATATTTTTGATTTTTGTGCAATACTTATGCAAGATTGTGGTTAAAAGATACGAGTTTAGTGCTTTCTAAGTTGTGGTATCTAATTGAAGTGTTGTTTACACAACAATACTTCGAAATTATTGTTGCTCTGCAAGAGTTCCAACTGATCCAGGTTTATGAGTTCCTGATGCAAGTTGGTTGAATAAATCTAAGTTTTTAGCATCATCGAGAAGCACAGATGAACCAACTCCTGGAACTTGATAGTCAGGATTCGTCCAATATACTGTTCCAGATATGCCTGACGGTCCAGTTGCTTCTTTGAATGCTTGAGCCATTTCCCATAATGTTCCTGGATTGGTTTTCTCATCAAAAATAACTGAAGCAAGTCCCGTTTCAGCAAGCTTTTTTACTTTTCCAAAATTCAATAAGGTATTGTGATCTAAAGCTTTTTTCATAATAGCTGCAATAACCATTCGTTGGCGTGCAGCTCGTCCAAAATCAGATTCTGGATCTGCGTATCGCATTCGCGAAAATGCTAACGCTGTATTCCCATCAACGTGATGGCATCCAGAAGTCCAATTTAACCCGCTAAACTTATCGCTTACTGTACGGTTGTAGCATAAATCAATGCCATCTATAGCGTTAACAACATTAGTAAGACCGCCAAAACGTATTTCTGCAACATGGTCAATGCGATGACCTGTAATTTTTTCTATTGCTGCTGTTAATGCTTTATTCCCAGCTGCTTGCGCAACGCTATTAATTTTTACTTGTTCGCCATTTAAAGAAACAAGAGAATCTCGAGGAATAGAAATTAGAGAGCTGTGACCATTGCTCGGCTTTGTCAATACAAGAATAGTATCTGTTCTAAATCCTGTTATCTCTTTAGCTTCTTCGCCTTCTCGTTGATCAGAGCCAAGAATAAGCCATGCTTTGCCTTGAGTGCTAGGAGTACTAGTAAGCCAAGTAGTGCGGTTAATTCTTGAGTCAACCCAGTTCCATGAATATACCCCAAAACCAGTTACACCTATTGCCAGAACAACAAAAAATGCAATAAATGCATGTAAAATTCTGTGCGGTTTGTGCGGTAGTATTTTTGCTGTACTTCCAACTGCTTTATTTATAGTTGTTGGAATACGCATTTGTGAAATAGAACTTGTGCGCGGTGCTGGTCTTGGTTGCAATTGCGATGTGTAAGAAACAGGTCTAGAAGAACATTGTTCTGGACTTTTTAAGATTCTTGTTCTTTGAGTTGTAGGCGCAAAAGAAGGCGCTTGTGATGGAAGCGCATTAGACTCTATTTTGCCTCTTTTTACGCGTTTTGGAGTGAAACTAGGAGGCACGTTTGAGTTAGATGAATCGTTATTATGAGAAGGAGTGAAGATAGGTGGGTTTATATTATCTTCAGAAGGGTCCTCATACAATCTCGAATTCATTCATCCTCCAAAATAAGCATGTATCTTCAATGACTATGAATACATAATATATAAATTTTATGTTCGTACATTATATATTCATAGATTACATCTTGCTTAAGTGTTTATTTTTTTCTAGGCACAGCGCAAAGTACATTGTTTGCATACTTGTCTGCAAAGCCAACGTATTGTCCTGTTTGTGGATTGTGAATAGTTCCATTTTCAGGATTTACAATTCCTCCAGTATTTGGATCAATAAGTTGTCCTTGAGAATTTTTTATTAATCCTGTTTTTGGATCAACACGTCCCATCTTCTTTGGATCTGTAGTTTTATTAAGCTTGTCGTTTTCGTTTATATTGCTATCGTCATCCGTATCTTCATTGTCTTGATTATTCGTATTCTTAGACGAATTATTTGCATTCTTTTTGTTAGTGCCGTTAGTTTTATGATTTAGCGATAGCGGTTTATTTTCACGCATCAAATCCCAAATATTGTTTGCTTCATCAGACCACACAACACGATTTGGATCATAAGGATCTGGAATAACAGGAGTAGTACGAGCATAAATATGTGAAGAATCTAATTTACGCATGCTTAATGCCAAACCGACCAAAGTGGTAGGATTTGCCAAGCCTTCACTTATATTCAATGCTCCCAACGATGCTTTTGCAAGCTGGTAAAGCTCACTTGTCTGAGTAAATAAGTTTTTAGACAGTGCTTGATGTAAAAGCTGTTTAATCAAGTATTGCTGTCTTGTTGTTCGCATTATGTCAGAGCCATCGCTTGCTGTATCGTGACGCATTCTAGCGTATTGAGTAGCAAGTCGACCATTAAGATGCTGCATTCCTTGTTTGAAATTCACGCCCGTATAGGCATCGCGAGTTGCTGTTGGGATGCACACAGATACTCCACCAACTGCATCAATCATATTGCTTAATCCACTGAAATCAGCGACTATAAAATGATGAATATTTAAACCAGTAAGTGAATTAACAGCTTTTAACGAGCATGATGCTGCTGAAGCTAAATCTCCACCTTGCGCATATCCTAAGGCGAAAATTGAATTAAACATCACATGTTTTCTTGCAGGAATATGTCCTTTTGTAGTGTCGCATGCTGGTGCGTTTACCATAGAATCTCGTGGAATAGAAACGATATTCATGTATGATCTATCTGCGCTAATTTGAACTACCATAGTAGTATCTGACTGATGATCACCAGTTTCGCCGTCATGTGTAAAGCTCTGATTATTCCCATCTCGAGAATCTTGACCTAAAACAAGAAAAGTTACTGGTTTGCCTGCGTTAATATCAAGTGTTTGATTAGCTTCTGGATCTTTAGATATAACGTTTATGACTCTGTTACTTACAGCAGAAGAAAAATCTAACCACACTGCAGCTATGATTGTTGAAAAGAATGTAAGTACTGAAATAACAAACATGCACAGTATCTTGCGCGTGCGGTTAATCATTCTATAACCAAGACTATGATGAGGAGTTGAGTTCCAATCTTCGCCTGGTTGGTACCGCATGCCTTCAGGATACCGTGAAGTTGTCATCGTACCTTCTTTCTCAATAATGAGTAACCTTTTAGGTTGTGGCAATATCATTTCTTTTGTCATCAAATAAATCAATATTCAATGGACACATATAGCGTGTAATTATAGCATGCTGCAGTGAGATTTATGACATCTGGTTGTGTTGAATATTATTTGATATTTTAAAGAAAATTTTAATAAGTTTACGCAAATATTCTAATTAAATTTATATGAAGCATACTGGTTAATATGAGCAAAAATAATTAATAAAATATGTATAAATTTATTTAGAATTACGACTTGTGTTTTGGCGGATACATACCCCCTGCGTAAACTGGTAAGTATGGATTCGATAACCGCTCATAATCTTACATTTGAAGACGAAGTTTTACAGGTGCTGTCATCTGCGAAAGATGCGCATCCTCATGATGTGGATTCGTCCATTATGGCAATGATGTGTGTGGAGCGAGATACTCGTTTTTATGCTGATACGTTACATGCAGTACTAAGTCAATCAATTCTTCCTGGAACTTTAGTAATAGTCGATTGTGCTAGTCGAGTAAAGCAGACTATGCAAACGAATTTACAAATAAAAATTAATTCATCTAAGCTTGCGGGAGCAATTAATACTAGGAAATCATTATTGCAGAATGCTAATAATATCGATTCCAATAATGCAATTGATAGCGATTCAAAATATAGACCAAATACTAATCGCGTAAATAATACTCGCGTAAACAATAGTGAAAATAAATCTGTACACATAATTATTATTCCCATTTCTTATGCTCATTCTTTTGGAGATGCAATAGAAAAATCTTTGCGCAAGATTTTGCCTTGTGCAGGAGTTTCTGCATTATGGCTTTTGCATGATGATTCTCGTCCTGCAGACTTCCATTGCTTAGAATATTTGCGTGAAACTTGGCGCAATACTCCGACTGCATCAGTATTGGGAGCTAAACAAGTTGATTGGCAAGGAAATATCTTGCACAACGTTGGAATGTATGCTTGGCGTCACGGTGTTCATACTCTTACTGTTGACGGCGAGCCAGATCAAGAACAGTATGATGGGCGTGGAGATGTGTATGCAGTATCGCTAGCAGGTGCTTTAGTCACATTAACTGCATGGCAGACTTTACGCGGTACGCAACAATGGATGACAACTTTTGGCGAATCAAGAGATTTTTGTCGTAGAGTATGTCTATCTGGAGGTCGTGTTGTTGTAGTTCCTTCAGCTCGTATCGCACACAGGCGTGCAAGGTTAGAAGGTATCCGTACTCGTAACGGTGATGCTAGAAATCATAATAATTCAGGATCTAAGTATGGTGTAGCAGCTTCTCTCGTAGCTAAGCAGCGTTACAAATACACTGATATTAGTATTTTTTTGTGGCCTCTTATATGGATTCTTAGTTTGCCTGCTTGTTTCGTTGGCGCTTTGCATTCGCTGTTTGCTAAACATCCTTATATAGCGTGGATTCGTCTGCTTTTGCCATGGCTTGCTATTATGCAATTACCTAGAGCAGTTTTTGCTCGCAGAAGGGTTGCAAGGAATACTCGTGTTCCATTAAAACGACTTGTTCCTCTTATCGCAGATCGTCATCAAGTTGCACGTTGGCGTGATCGTAGTTCTGCTTTCCAAGCTCAACAGCATTTCGTGCTGTTGAGTCCTCTAGCGAAGCGGCATTTGCATATTCGAGTGTTGCGTAGGTGGAGTGCTGTTATTCTTGCGTCTCTTCTTCTTTTTGCAGTCATATTGAATTTATATGGCTCTCCATGGCGTGAAATTTTAAGTGGCGCTTCTTGGAATGCACAGCAATGGTTACCAACGGGTGCAGATTTCAATCAACTATGGAATTCTGCTATTGGTGCATGGGTTCCTGATGATGGTTTTGGACCTGCAATTCCTCCAGCACCATGGCTAAGTATTTGGGCAATCGCATCAATTGTGGTTGGTGCTAACCCGTTATTGGCTGTCACATTAATGTTCTTCTTAGCTGCTCCAGCTATGTGTTTAAGTTTTTGGGCTCTTGCTGGCGTATTTACGCGCTCGGATACTGTGCGTGTATGCGCTGGTATTTGCTGGACTATGATTGCTATTGCTTTTGGTTTGTTTGCACGCGGTGATTTGCCAATGTTAATGACTATGGCATTTTTGCCTGCAGCATTTGCTTTTGCGTTCCATGCTGTTGGAATGTACGTAACAGAAGATCCTGTGCGTCCTGTTAAATCCACTCAATGTGCAGCATGCGCAGCATTATGCTTTATGGTTCCAGTAGCTGCAGAACCGCAGCTTGTTTTGCCTCTTATTGTTATTTTTATTGCGTCGTTTATTATGGTGCGCTCTCATCGTATTATGTTCGCGCTTATGCCTATACCATCGATAATTGTTTTGCTTCCTACAATAGGAAGTGCTATTAGATATGGCGAATCTGGAATGTGGCGTCAATTGTTCTCTAGTATGGCTTTGCCATTGAGAAGTGTGCAAGGTGCTCCACGCGTAAGCGATTACGCTGATGTTTTGTTGCACGCTTTTAATATGGCTTCTCCTAATGTTGAAATTAATATGCCATTGATGAGCTTAAGAACAATAATAATGGTAATTTTTGCAATTCTAGCTGTTGTTATGGCTGTTACGTCATTAACTTTGCCTTTTGCTTTGCGAGTTTCTCGAATGATGTGGGTTGTGATTATTTCCGGAATGCTGTTATCTCTTATTGCCGCTCGTGTTGTAGTTGCATCCGATATTTCAGGACCTGTTGCTGCAAGCGTTTTGCCTGGAGTCGCATTATCTACTGTCGGCATTTTATCTTGTATGTGCATGGTTGCCGGTCAAGCTGTTCGACGCTTTGAGCCACTACGTACTTCGAAGGAATCTGAGTCTCAAATTTTTGATAACTATAAAACTCGTGCAAGTAGACGTGCTGCAATGCGTCGTTCTGCGGCACAATTGTTGCAGCGCATAATTCGCATAGCACGCGCTGTTCTTGCAAGTAGCATGTTGACTATGGCGGTTCTTTTGGGTCTTTTTGCTGTATTGAGCGGACCTGCTACATCTATTTGCGCAAATAACAATGAGCTCCCTATGGTTGTTTCTGATTATTTGCGAAAAGACGATACTCGGCGAATACTTGCTTTAAGAGCTCAAAGTAGCCATGATTTGTCAATCTCTATTATGCGAACATCTAAGGGAGATGCAATAGACGAATCTCCAGCACTTCGTGTTAGACAAGTAATGTTTGGTGAATCATCAAGCAATAAAGCAATATATCGTGCCTCAGCACAATTGTTATCTCATGCAGATAATGGCGCAATTTCAACGTTAAAGCAACTTGGAATTGGCGGTATTTATATTGTTAATAGTTCAGAAAATAAGCAGGTTTCCCATAAAACTTCTATGTCAATACAACAATTGTTACATCCTTCTGTGCAAACAGTGAGTAATGTTAACAAAGAAGCTACTGAACAATTAATTGCACACGTTAACGCTTCTGACGGTACACAATTGGTTGTTTCATCACCGCAAGGAACTTATTGCAGATTTGATGGTGTGCCTGATTCTAAGTCGTTGTCTTCTACATCTCCGTATTATCGATCTAGGCCTCTTGCGTGGAGAGTTCCTTGGATTATTGTTTCTTCTATGGTATTACTGCTGTACTGTATTGTTGCCGTGCCTCGATTTGGCAGACATGCAATGATAGAACGTTCAGATGACAGGCATGAGGAGGAATTAGATGAACTGGCATAAAAATCCTCATGAGGGCTCTAAGCATGGTGAAGTAAATGCGGATGTAGATATTAATCGCAAGAACAAAATAGTCAGTATTGTCTCACTTGCTATTTTTAGTGCAATAATACTTATTGCTTCTGCATGTGTTGTTGCATTATGCTTACCAATGTCTCACTTTGTAGACAATCCTAATACTCCATCTAGTGGCGTTATAAGTAGTGTTGGTTCTACTCGTTTGCAAACTATTTGTCCTATTCGATTGTCTCTTCCAGATTTGACTCAATATGGTGATAGCGAATATAACGAATCAGAAGGCGATTTACAATCTTCTGCTCGTTATGGTGCTTTTGGAGATGTGTATAGTTCTAGCTTGCGTAACATACGAGATAACAATGATCAATCTATTACGTTGAATTCAAAATCAACTGATGATGATACGTCAGCTTTTATTGCTAACAATAATGTAAATCATGACGCTCAAGTTCTAGAAGGACATTTGTCACGAGTTGGATCTGGCACTGGAATATCTGCTTCCATGGTTTCATGGGCTACTAAAGGTGACGTAAAAGGTTTATCTGCAACTACCTGTTCAATGCCGTCTATGAAACAGACATTCCTAGTTCCAGAATCTGCTGATGGAATTTCTATTCGTTTAGAAGCGTTTAATGCTGCTTCAAAATCCACTGTTGTTCGTGTTAGAGCTTGGTCTGCTGAGCATGGCAGCAATCAGTTAAATCTTTCTACAGGAAGTGCTTCTACTGTTCCTGCTCGTTCTCATGCATATTTTGATCTTGCTGCTGCCTCTCCTAAGACTTCTGGATTATACGTGCAAGTTGAAAGCGAGCAGACACCTATAGCATCATTTGTAAAAGTCGTTCATATGAGTGGCTTATCTGTAAAAGGTGTAGATATTGTTCATGAATTAAGCACTCAATCTAATACAAATATTCTTTCAGGTATTAGTGAAGGCGATCAATCTAAGTTATATGTATGGCCAAATAAAGATGGTAATGTAACGCTTTCATGGATGAATGATACAGGTTCTAAAGAAGTAAAGAATTTGACGTTAAAAGCACACCATTTGCAAGTTGTCGATCTTGGAAAAGTTCCGGAGCATGCTAATGCTTTGAGCGTAAGTGGAGATGTTCCTACTCAAGTAATGATGTCCATTACTAAAGATGGCAAAGATAATCAATCAGATGTAGCTTTTATTACACCATCTAACGTACAAGGTAGTGGCGCAATTGTATCGCCTGTTTCTGCTAATGAAACAGCTCTATACCTTTCTTCTTCAAGTGATAAAGATACTGCTGTGCGTTTGCAAGGATTTGATTTAAATGGTGTATTAGCTGCTACAAAAAACGTAACGATTCCTGCGAATGCATCTTTAAGAATTCCTGTTTCAGAAATTTCGCACGATGCAGTTATGTTTATTGCGAAATCGCATAGCAAAGTTGCTTTGTCTGCCCGTATTCATAAAGATGAAATCGATAAGGCTGGTATAGCAGGTATTTCTTGGCTTTCTGCGCAATCTTTGGAACCGCAAGAAATGAAGGTATACGTTAAAACTGACAATCATATTGTGCAATAATACGAATAAAAATATTGCTATAAGCGACTATAAATTAATTAAAATACTTAATAATTTTAATTAATTTAAAAATTGTTTACAAACCCCAATCTGGATCAATTTCTTCTGGTCTGCGACCGTATAGTTCTGCTAAGCATTGCACAAGCTCATCTCTGATAACATATTGAAGTTCACTTCTGCTGCTTACATGAGTGCATAGCGGAAGCCTATACAATACAATTCTAGATTGCATACCACGGCTAGCTGGAAAAGCTTGCGAAAGTATTCTGCGGTTTTGCTCCCATAACAGTGGTTGCGAAGGCGGCACATCTTCTACCGCGAATTGAACGTCTTTAGTTAATGCTTGCCAAGCACTGTTAAGGCGTCTAATTTGAGCTGCTACCATGGCATCAAACATTCCGCTAGCAGTTCTATATTGTGGAAGTCGAGTACCAAATATTGGTGCCCTAAGACCTCTACCATGCCTATTTCTATAGTGACGTTCTTCCCAAATTAGACCTGTCATGCTTCCACTTTACGAGAAGGCTAGGGCAATAATATGTAAATAATTAATATGCGGTGTGTGAAATACGCTCACACTATAGAATACTGTATATATGGTTTTAAAAGTCAGGAGGATTTGTAATGCTCAAACCAATAGTGCATGATTGGAATGAGTTTAATCTTGACTTGAGCATTGCTAAATCGTCTCTTATTGCTTTTGATTTAGATAACACACTGGCATGTTCTAAAAAACCTATGCTTAAATCGATGGCTGAATCATTAAGTAAGCTGATTGATATAATTCCTGTTGCTGTAATAACAGGTGGCTGCTTAGAGTTAGTTAAGAAGCAAATTTTAAATATGCTAACTATTGGCACTAATCTTAAAAATATTCACATAATGCCCACTAATGGAACTAGTTATTATCGTGTGAATAATGACATGTCATTGCAATCTGTTTATGAACATACTATCGATTTTAAGCAAGCGCAATGCGTTATTGATGCAATACACAAGTGTGCAAAAAATATAGGCGTTTGGAAAGAACCCGGCGATCCAATGCTGTGGGGAGAACAGATAGAGAACCGCGGTAGTCAAATTACTTTTTCGGCACTAGGACAACTAGCTCCTATTGAATATAAAAAAACTTGGGATCCTAGCGGTTGTTTGAAAGCTCAACTTGCACAAAGCATTTCTCAAGCTTTACCTAATTTTGCTGTACGCGCTGGAGGAGATACTAGCATCGATATATACAGGCGCGGTGACGATAAAGCTCAAGCTTTGCGAATGCTGTCTCAATATTGTGATGTTAATATTGAAAAAATTACTTTTATTGGCGATCGTATGTATCCTGGAGGAAACGATTATCCTACTGCCTTTACAGGAGCTTTAATTATTAAAGTAAGTAATCCTTCGGATACTTTAGAGCTTTGTAATAAGGTACTTAATATTTTAGAAATATAGAATTTTATTAATTTTTCATTTTAAGATACCTTTTATCCACAATAACATTTTTTATTTGCATAGCCAATAAGCTATCGCATATGCTGTCATTATGGTTGGGAGACGCAAGGTTATAAACCACCAAAACAAAAAGAAGTATAGAAGCGTGACATCTCATGGGGGATTAGCATGTCACGCATCTGTACCTTGTGGTGTATGTGAAAACAAGGATGTTGATTTTATAAATTGGCGTTTTGCTAGTTGGAAGAATGTAGCGATTGCTTTATTTAATTTATTTTTGCCTCGCGCATGTGCAGGCTGTGATACTCCAGATTATATATTGTGTGAAAACTGCAAGAAAGCGTTGCAATGCTGGAAACGTGCACCATTTGCCAGAACAGTATGTGGATATCGCTACGCGTGTGGTTCGTATTCTACGGTTGTTCGCCGCTCAATATTATTGTGGAAGGATCATTTCGATATTGCATGTGACAAAATATTTGGTGAACTTATTGGCGATTTAGTAGTAGAAGTTATATCTAAATTTTTGCGCTCGCATTCTTGTTATATAAGTGAAAAACCTATATTTGTTATACCAGTCCCGTCGTCTAAGCATTCATCAAGGCATCGTGGACGTAAGCATATGTTGCCTGTTGCAAATTGTGTTGCTAAACGATTGTGTAATAGTGGCATTAGAGCATACGTTTTAGATATTGTAAGTATGGATGCTAGAATTACTGCGAAATCAGTGCAAACTTCCGGTTTTCGCGGAAGGTCTAACAGAATTTCTAAGGCGTTTAGCATCGATTTTAAAGAATTGAGAAAGCAAAAGTTTGAAAATCAACGCGAGTACAAAGCTATTGTATTGGATGATATTGTAACTACTGGCTCAACTATGAATAGCTGCGTTTCAACTTTACAGAGTAGTGGAATTACTGTTTTGGCATGCTTTTCTTTAGCATGTGTATGCAATAAGGATGATCGTACAGCAGATTACGAATGTTAGTTTGCTATTGTATTGCTATAGTTTAGTGGAAGCGCAATTTCAAAGTTCGGACCGCGTTTATCGTCTACTACTTTTACAGTTCCATGGTGCAATTGTGCAGCCCAACGAGCAATTGATAATCCTAATCCTGTTCCTCCTGATTCTGTGCCAATTCGCTGATTTCCTTTAACAAATCTTCTGAAAATATCGGCGCGATCTTCTTGAGGAATTTGTTCTCCAAAATTCACAACATTGCATATTACAGAGTTTTGGCTGTGATTAATATGAGCACTTATAAGAACACGAGTTCCATCATCTGAATGTTTTAGAGCGTTAGAAATAATATTAGTAAAAAGTTGCGAAAGGCGAGCTTGATCTCCTGTTAATTCAATCTCATCATTAATTTGAACTTCAATATTATGATTATGACCTGAATCAGCTATTTCTAGTGGTTCGATAATTTCGTCAATAAAGTCTGTGAAATTAAATGAAGTTATATTAAGGCTTTCCGCGCCTGCTTCAACTCTAGATAAATCAAGAAGGAAAGTAATAAGATCAGCAAGTCTATGAGTTTGGTTTAATATAGCTTCCATATTAGATGGAGTAGGATCAACAACTCCATCTGCAAGATTTTCAAGCATCGCTTGTAAAGCAGAAACAGGAGTGCGCAGTTCGTGACTTACGTTTGCTATAAGCTCTCTACGCATTTGATCTGCATGTTCAAGTTCTTCTGCCATTTCATTAAATGCAAGAGTTAATTTACCTACTTCGTCACGACGATTTTCTACAGCAACTCGCACAGAATAGTCGCCGTCAGCCATAGCTTCTGCAGCATTTTTCATTTGACGAAGTGGTGCTGTAAGTCCTCTAGAAAAAATGTATGTAATTCCCAGAGCAACAATAAGTGTTAATGGCATTGCAATCCAGCCATTTAGACCAGTTTTAAGTAAAAACCATGCCATTACGAAAGCAATTGCTGTTGCAAAAACAATAATTGCCGAAAGTTCAATTTTTAGAGATGAAAAAAATCCGACAGGTCGATTTGGATAATTATGCTTTACAGAAGAATTCGTAAATCGCATTTTTGACTTATTTTTAAGTTGAGCATTTGAGTTTTTATTTAATAAATTACGTTGTTTAGTATTTTTATATTGCTCAGAATTAGCATTATCTATTTTATTTTCTAATACCATTTACGAATTTTCCGAAGCTAAAGTGTTGTAATTATTTACTATTTATGAAAGTAATAATTATTTATGAAACTTGTGATTGCAGAACTTTGTCGTAATCACTAATAGGTGGCTCGAATGCGTATCCTATTCCGTGTACAGTACGAATCCATTCCGATCCAATTTTATGTCTCAAAGACTTAATGTGTGAATCTACTGTGCGAGTTCCAGAAGCATCCGGCCAATCCCACACCTCTTCAAGTAACTTTTCACGCTTAAATACAGTATGAGGATGACGAGCTAGAGTAGCGAGCAAGTCAAACTCAGTTGGTGTAAAATGTACCTCTTTGTCGTTTAAAGTTACAAGTCTTTGACGAGGTCTAATAATAAGTGACCCAAAATTAATTGTGCGTTCATGTTCCATTGTCTTTGCTATTTGCGATGCGCGTTCTACGCGTCTCAGCAATGCTGCGCAACGAGCAATTAACTCACGTGGCGAAAATGGTTTAGTCATGTAATCATCTGCGCCTGCGCTTAAGCCAACAATTTTATCGGCTTCTGCGTCGCGTGCTGTTAACATGAGGATAGGAACAGGCATTTTGGAGATAATTCGTCGAGTTGCTTCAATCCCATCCATAATAGGAAGCATAATATCCATAATTATGAGATCAGGTTTTAGTTGTTCGGCAGCTCTAACAGCAGACGCTCCATCTGTAGCGACTCTTGCTCTCCAGCCTTGTGCAGTAATGCGTTGTGCAATTGCTGTAGCAAGATCTGGCTCATCCTCAACAACGAGAATTGTACGAGCATTTACGCTAGCTGATGGAGCGTTTAGCATATTTTAAAAAGACCTTTCAGTGTTGTACTGGCTTCAAGAATACCGCGCCTAACGCTGGAACAGTGATTCTTGCAGAGTATGGTCGAGAATGATACTCTGCAGCAGTAGCAGTGAATGTGCCGTTGTGAATATTAGATCCGCAATACTTTGCATCATCAGTTGTGAGTATCTCTTCCCACTGTCCGCCTTTTGGTAACGCAACCTGATAGTCTTGCCAAGCTTGACCTGAGAAGTTTACTACTACAACGATTTCTTCTCCGTCGTCGCCAATACGCATGTAGCTTAAAGTATTGTGATCGGAATCGTCGCTTGTAAGCCACTGGAAACCATCAGGAGTAAAGTCTTGACTCCAGAATGCGCGAGAGCTCTTATACAGAGTATTCAAATCTGCAACAAGCTTTTGCACACCTTGATGGAACGGCCATTGCAGCTCATTCCAGTTAAGAGAAGTATTGAAGTTCCATTCGCTGGACTGTCCAATTTCTCCACCCATGAACAGAAGGTTCTTGCCTGGATGAGACCACTGGTATGCAAGCAATGCGCGTAATCCTGCGAACTGTTGCCATTCGTCTCCTGGCATCTTTCCAAGTAACGAACCCTTACCGTACACAACTTCATCGTGGCTTAATGGCAACACATAATGCTCAGAGTATGCATAAACCATTGAGAATGTAATTTCGTTATGATGCCAACGACGATTAATTGGCTCCTCTTTAAGGTATTGCAAAGTGTCGTGCATCCAGCCCATATTCCACTTCAAGCCGAATCCTAAGCCGCCCATATCGGTTGGTGCAGTTACGCCTTGATAAGCAGTGGATTCCTCAGCAATCATCATGATGCCAGGATTATTCTTGTATGCAGTTGCGTTTGCTTCCTTAATGAAGTCAATTGCTTCAAGATTTTCGCGTCCGCCGTAGATATTTGGTCTCCACTGTCCTGCTTCACGGCTGTAATCCAAGTAAAGCATTGAGGATACTGCATCAACGCGCAACGCGTCAACATGGTATTCATCAAGCCAGAAGCAAGCATTAGCAACCAAGAAGTTACGAACTTCATGACGACCAAAGTTGAAGATGTAAGTACCCCAATCAGGATGCTCGCCTCGCATAGGATCAGGATCTTCATATAATGCTGTGCCATCAAAACGACCGAGTGCAAAGTCATCCTTAGGGAAGTGAGCTGGAACCCAATCCATAATGACACCAATGCCTGCTTTGTGGAGTTTATCTACCAAGTACTTAAAGTCATCAGGGGAGCCAAGGCGAGAATCTACTGCATAATAACCCGTTACTTGATATCCCCAAGATCCAGAGAATGGATATTGTGTCAACGGCATAAACTCGACGTGAGTAAAGCCTTCTCTTTGCACATAATCAACTAAATGATCAGCAAGTTCGCGATAATTACCCAAATCGCGATTCCAGCTGTTAGCTTGTACTTCGTAAATGCTTATTGGACCATTGTGGGCATCTGTTTTTGCGCGCTCATCCATCCAATCAGTATCGTGCCACTTAAACTCAGAATCAACAACAACAGATCCTGTGTTTGGTGGAACTTCATGAGAGCGCTCCATTGGATCGGCTTTCATAATCCAATTGCCAGATTGTGTAAGAATTTCGTACTTATATACTTCTCCTGCTGTAACTCCTGGAATAAAAAGTTCCCAAATGCCAGAAGAGCCGAGTGAGCGCATAGCGTGGCGACGACCATTCCAGTAATTAAAGTTACCAACTACGCGTACTGCACGAGCATTTGGTGCCCACACTGAGAAAGCAGTACCAGTAACTTTCTTTACCATCTTTCCAGTTTCAGGAGATATAAGTCCCCATGAATCTGTTATCGTTTTGACGTGTGCGCCTAATGCTTCCCAAAGACGCTCATGACGACCTTCTCCAAATAAGTACATGTCAAGTTCGCCAACTTGAGGCAAATAACGGTAAGGATCATCATCTGTGGACTCAGAACCGTCTATTTCCACAGTGTAAACGCGATAACTAGGAACAGACCAAGACTTTGTTTTTGTATGCTTTACTGCAGGAATAACAGCTGTAAAGATGCCGTTATATTCGTGTTTAGCTTCGTATTCACCGTTCTTAGTAAGAATAACAACTTTCTTTGCCATAGGGCGCAATACGCGGACGGTTACAGTGTCGGCACCTTTGCCAGTTCCAAGGTGACCTCCAAGAACCTCATGTGGATTGTAATATTCTGCATTGCTCACCGCAGCTAATACATCCTGTCGGACTGGAACTGCGACTGCATCTTCATTGATGTTAGTAACTGTACTCATGCTGACTATCATACATGCTTTATTGCTGTAAGTCGCGTGTGTTTCGCGCTATTGTGAAAAAAATATGAAAATTTTTTCAAGTCGTGACCTTATGGGAAACTGTTATGAGTTTTTCTGTGCATACGGAGGGTTCTGTGGAATATCAAGTCGGCGATATGGTCGTCTATCCTCGTCATGGTGCGGCTCGTGTTGAAGAAATTAGTGAGCGCACCGTAAAAGGTGTAACTCGTCAATATTTACGATTGGTAGTGTTATCATCTGATGGTTTAGAAATTAACGTACCTGTCGATAATGTTAAAAAAGTTGGCGTGCGAGACATTGTTGGAGCGCAAGAAGTTGCAAAAGTTTTTGAGATTTTGCGTACTCCAATAGTTGAAAAAGAGATGAATTGGTCTAGACGCTACAAGCTTAATGTAGAGAAGATTGCTACTGGCGATGTTAACAATATTGCTGAAGTAGTTCGTGATTTATCTCAGCGAGATGTTGATGAACATGGTTTATCTGCAGGAGAAAAGCGAATGCTTGCTCGCGCTCGCAGTATTTTAATTTCCGAAATTGCTTTGTCTGAAAAGATTGATGAGATTGAGGCGGAGCGACTTTTAGATGTGAATCTTGGATACAAGGAGCCTCAAGAAGGCGATGAAAATCACCATACTGTAGCTCCAGAAGAGCCTGCATCGCGAACTTTAGCGCTGTTAGAAGAGCGTAGCAAGAAATCTAAGAAAAAATGATTTGCGATATGCAAAATAAATAAATAAATAAATATTAATTGTTCATATTATTTTAAGCCCTTCTAAATGTCGGTATATCGGCGAGTTAGAAGGGCTTTTGCTTATATATTTGCTTACGTATTTATTGTATGTTTTGCTTTTGTTCTTGCTTAAAACAGATAATAAAAAATCCTTGCATTTGTAAAATGCAAGGATTTTTATGTTTATAGATTCACCTAAATTTACTTACCTGGATCTTGCTGACCTTGGTTAGAATTTTTAGGATTAGTATTCTTTGCTACATGTGGCTTCTCAGTGATTGGCTTTTTTTGAGACTCTTTATCATCAATGTCTTTACGCATATCCTTTGTCGCTTTTACAGCATTATGTAGGTCGTCACAAATCTTCATAATCCATTTATCAAGCTGATCTGCGTATTTTGGCATAAGTTCGCTTACTCGTACTGTAGACGTGTAGCTGCGTCCTGCGATTCCGCTTAGCAAGTTCAGAACATCGTTTCCTTGCTGGCTATCGCTAATCAACACATCAATTTTGCGACCTTCAATAAGCTTCTGAAACTCCTCAACGCTTGAATGTTCTGGTTCATTATTGTTATTTACTGCGTCAACATATTCTTTAGGTGAGCTATCTTTCAAATTGGCATCAGACATTAGCCAGAAAAGAATAGGAGATGTAGAAGCATACTTTGCGTTACCATTTTCTTTAGAGAAATCACTTAAGTAGGTGGTTAATTTCTTTTCCTTTTCCTGCCATTGTGCTAGTCGCTTAGAAAAAGCTTGCTTTTTTGATGGCAAAACTTTGGAGAAGGTGTCAGCCATGGCAGATGCCATAGCATCCCTAGCATCGTGAGAAAACCAAAGATATGGATTGTCTCCGTTAAGTGCTCCTACAGTACCTGCTGCACTAAGCACTTCAGCTTTAGCTGGGTGTACTTTGTTTGCCCAATCATCGTAGCCTGCACCATTTGTAACTAATACTTGTGCATTCTGCATATTTTTTAAATCTTTTGAGCTAGGTTTAAACGACGATATGTCTGTATCTGAGCCAGTCATAACTGATTCAACTTTGACGTCAGAGCCACCGATCTCTTGAGCTAAGCTACCCCAGGTGTCAACAGTGGATACAACAGAAATATTTGTTGCAGCTTTTGGTTTTTCTTTTGGTTTTTCCTCAGTTTTTCCACAAGCTGCAAATCCAAGTATTACTGCAGAAGCAATAAGGCATGTTATGGCAGTTTTTCCAAACTTCTTTACTGCACAAAGAACGGTACGCATCACTGTGACTCCTCCCGTGATAATGGTGCGTCGGCGCACGTAAAATTGTTAGTCGACCCATATCTTCTATACTTCACGATAGCCTATCCTTACGAATTGTGCGAGTTGGGAGGAATTTTTTATGACTATTGTGTTAGATGGTAAGGCTTTAGCTAGTAAAATTAAAAAAGATTTGGCAGCGCGCGTTGCTATTTTACATAAAAAAGGCATTAATCCAGGTTTGGGTACGTTGCTTGTAGGTAGTGATCCTGGTTCGTTGAAATATGTTGCTGGTAAGCATCGTGATTGCGAAGAAGTGGGGATTAATTCTATTCGTTGCGATTTACCAGAAGATGCTACTGAAGATGAGATTCTTGCTGCTTTACAGAAATTAAATAATGACCCTCTTTGTACTGGATTTATTGTGCAACTGCCATTGCCAAAAGGTATTGATGCTCAAAAAGTTATTTCTTCTATTGATCCTGCAAAAGATTGTGATGGAATGCATCCATATAATTTGGGTGAACTTGTTACGCATATTTCCGGTAATATTACAACACCTTTGCCGTGCACGCCGCGTGGAATTTTAGCTTTGCTTGATGAGTACGGTATTGAACTTTCTGGTAAGGAAGTTTGTGTGCTTGGTCGTGGCATTACGGTTGGGCGTACTATTGGTCTTCTGTTAACACGCAGGGGAGTAGATGCAACTGTTACGTTGTGCCATACGCATACTCGGAATGTTCAGGAGATTATGCGCCGTTCTGATGTAATAATTGCAGCAATGGGTTGTGCTGGTTTTGTTAAGCCTGAAGATATTAAACCTGGCGTTGTTCTTGTTGATGTTGGTGTATCTCGTGTTTTTGATGAAGAGGCTGGCAGATACCGTGTAAAAGGTGATGTTGATTCAGCTTGTCGAGAAATTGCTGGAGCGTATTCTCCGAATCCTGGTGGAGTAGGTCCGATGACTCGAGCTATGTTGCTGGCGAATGTTGTAGATATGGCTGAGCGAGCAGCTAATTGCAAATAAAATGCGACACGCCCGAAGTAAAACGTAAATTTTGGCTATACCTGTATATAAAATCGACAAAGCGTGTGCATAGTATGCACACGTAACGTAAATACATAATTAAATATCGAGTAATATCCACCCCAAGAAGAAACCACTAATAACTAATGGCAGAGAATAATAACGAAGTCGCCAAGGTTGCGATTAATGATATTGGCACCGAAGAAGACTTCATCAAGGCAGTCGATTCAACCATCAAGAATTTTGATGATGGTGATTTAGTTGAAGGTACAGTCGTAAAGATTGATCACGACGAAGTATTGCTGGACATCGGCTACAAAACTGAAGGTGTAATTCCTTCCCGTGAACTTTCCATCAAAAAAGACGTTGATCCAGATGATGTTGTCGAGGTTGGCGACACCATTGAAGCCCTTGTTGTAACTAAGGAAGACAAGGAAGGACGTCTTATTCTCTCCAAGAAGCGTGCACAGTATGAGCGTGCTTGGGGTGACATCGAGAAGATTAAGGATGCAGACGGCATCGTTGAAGGTACCGTTATTGAAGCTGTTAAGGGCGGCTTGATTGTTGATATCGGTCTTCGCGGCTTCTTGCCAGCTTCCTTGGTTGAGATGCGTCGCGTGCGCGATCTTTCTCCATACATTGGCCAGAAGATTAAGGCTAAGATTCTCGAGCTCGATAAGAACCGCAACAATGTTGTGCTTTCTCGTCGCCAGTTCCTTGAGGAAACCCAGTCCGAAGTTCGCGAAACCTTCCTCTCGCAGCTTAAGAAGGGTCAGATTCGCGAAGGCGTTGTGTCTTCTATCGTAAACTTCGGTGCGTTTGTTGATCTCGGCGGAGTTGACGGTCTCATTCACGTTTCTGAGCTTTCCTGGAAGCACATTGATCATCCATCTGAGGTTGTTAAGGTTGGCGATAAGGTTACCGTTGAAGTTCTCGACGTTGATCTCGATCGCGAACGTATTTCCCTTTCCCTTAAGGCAACTCAGGAAGATCCATGGCAGCGCTTCGCTCGCACTCATGTTCCTGGACAGGTCGTTAAGGGCAAGGTCACAAAGATTGTTCAGTTCGGTGTGTTCATCTCCGTTGAAGATGGCATTGAGGGCTTGGTTCACATTTCTGAGCTTGCGAACCGTCACGTAGAGAACCCAGAAACTGTTGTTAAGGGTGGCGAAGAAGTATTCGTGAAGGTTATCGACGTTGATCTCGATCGTCGTCGCATTTCCCTCTCCTTGAAGCAAGCTACTGAAGCTGTAGATCCAAATTCTGAAGATTTTGATCCAGCTCTCTACGGTATGCCAGCTGAATATGATGCTGAAGGCAACTACAAGTACCCAGAAGGCTTCGATCCAAACACTAACGAATGGATGGTCGGTTACGAGCAGCAGCGCGAAGAGTGGGAAGCTCAGTATGCTGCAGCACACCAGCTTTGGGAAGAGCACAAGGCATTCGCTGCTAAGGAACTTGCGGCTGCAGCTGAATCTGCTGCTGCTGACGGTCAGAGCGAAGAAGCTGAAAAGAAGCCAGCTAAGGAAGAAAAGAAGGAAGAAGTTGCTTCCAACTATTCTTCTGAAGCAACTAGTGAAGGTGCTTTAGCTGATTCCGATCAGCTCGCAGCTTTGCGTGAACAGCTTTTGAACGAAAAGAAGTAGTTTCTACTTTCTACTAGAAGCTTGTAAATAAAACAGTAAGATGCCCTCGGTGACTAATCATCGGGGGCATCTTGCGTATTGTTGTTCATAATGTTTTACGAGTATCTTGAGTATATTTGACAAGTATTTTATAACTCAAGTTTTGTAATTAAATATAGGTACAATCAATTTTCTTTTAATAATCGTGATTATATGATGTAAAACGTCAATCGTATTTACTAATCGTATTTACTAAAAGGATGGTTAAAATATGAACACTTTGGAAAACAACCAGCAAAATGCTCAGTTCCCTTCGTACGATGGAAATAGTGAGGAGAACACTAAAGCAACTTTAGTAAGCTCGCGCAAGAAAATTGTTGCAGGTTTGCTAGCGATTTTCTTAGGCACATTGGGTATTCACAATTTTTACCTTGGTTTTAAAGGAAAGGCGATTGCACAGCTGCTTATTTCTGTTCTTTCCTTTGGGTTCCTGTCGATTATTACGGGAATATAGGCATTGGTTGAGGGTATTTTGATTCTTTGCTCAAAGCCTGGAAGTAAGTGGCACAAAGATGCTGATGGTGCCGAGTTAAAGGATTAGTGTTTTATAATTATTGTTAATAAACAATGCCCTGGTAATTATTTGCTGGGGCATTATTTATAATTCATATATGACAATGATGCGGATTGCGGTAAAGGGCGGAATTGCAGCTGGAAAATCTACAGTAGTAAATCATTTGCGTTCGCTTGGCGCGTTTGCTATAGATTACGATGTTTTAGCGCGTGAATGAAACTTCTATCGAAGGTGCTTTAGCTGATTCCGATCAGCTCGCAGCTTTGTGTGAACAGCTTTTGAGCGAAAAGAAGTATTTTTCTACTAAAAGCTTATAAATAAGATGCCCTCGGTGAGTAATCATCGGGGCATCTTTTAATATCTTTAGTAATAACGCTTTGATTTATTAATTTTTTATTATACAGTTTTTAAGAAAATAAATTTCTTACGAGAGAAAGTGTGATTATTGTGAGTGATTTAGATAATCAAACTGGAGATTACTCCGGCTCTGACGGACAGACTCAGTACGGACAACCACAGTACAATGATCAGTCCCAGCAGTATAACCAGGCTCAGCCACAATATAACAACCAATCCCAGTATGGTGCTCATACTCAGTACAATGCTCAGCCACAGTATGATCAGAATTCATATGCTCAGCCGCAATACAATGCTCAGCCGCAATACAATGCTCAGCCGCAATATGGTCAGTACTCTCAGTCTACTCCTCAGTACAATCAAGCATCTTCATACTCTAACTATGGGTCTAATTATTCATCAAACACATACAGAAGCTCTCGTAACAAGATTGCTGCAGGCCTGTTAGCCATTTTTTTGGGTGCTTTGGGTGTGCACAATTTCTATCTTGGTTTTAAAGGCAAGGCTGTTGCTCAGCTGCTTATTTCTATTCTTTCTTTCGGCTTGCTGGCTTTTGTTTCTGGAATTTGGGCATTTATTGAAGGAATTTGCATTCTTTGCTCTCAGCCTGGTTCTAAGTGGCATAAGGATGCCGATGGAGCTGAACTTCAAGACTAATTTTACAATTATTATTTAGCGTATAATGCCCTGGTAATTATTTGCCGGGGCATTATTTATAATTTATATATGACAATGATGCGGATTGCTGTAACGGGCGGAATTGCAGCTGGAAAATCTACTGTAGTAAACCATTTGCGTTCGCTTGGCGCTTTTGTTATAGATTACGATGTTTTATCGCGCGAGGTTGTGAAGCCAGGAGGTTACGTATTTCAGCAAATCGTAAGCATTTTTGGGGAGAATGTCGTTTTGAATGATGGCTCTTTAAATCGCGAGTTTATTGCAAAGCATGTTTTTGGGTACTCCGATGAGAGTTGTGCAAATCGTAAGAAGCTTGAGTCGCTTATTCATCCTGCTATTTATGATTGCGCAAAGCTCTTAGAAAGCAAGTATGAAAGCGAGTATATTAGTAAAATTTCTAAGGAAAATCGCAACGTGTTGGACAGTATAAATTCAGTTATTGTGCACGATATTCCGCTCTTTGCGCAAGTAATCGACAGCATTCCATTTAGTTTTGACCATATTATTACTGTTGAAGCGCCTCAAGAAATTCGCGTTAAACGAATGATAAGCGAGCGAAATATGACTGAGGATCAGGCTTTGGCGCGCATAAATAGTCAGCTTCCTAGTAAAATGCGAAAAAATATCGCAGATTTTGTAGTTGATTCCACTAAACCAATGGAATCGATGCTTAACAGTGTTGACAATACGCTAAAATCATGGTTGTGTGACGCAAACAATAAAAGCGCTGAAATGACGAAACTGGGGAAGTAAAAAACTGGGGAAGTAAATACATGTCGAATAAAATTCAGCGCACAAACAAGCCTTTTGTAGTAAAAGCGCCATACAAGCCTTCGGGCGACCAGCCGCAAGCAATCGAAGAGTTAGCAAATCGCATTGAAAACGGCGAAAACGACGTTGTTTTAATGGGCGCAACTGGCACCGGTAAAACTGCTACAACCGCTTGGCTGATTGAGCGTTTGCAGCGGCCTACACTTATTATTGAGCCGAATAAAACTTTGGCAGCTCAGCTTTGCGCGGAGTTTCGCGAGCTTATGCCAGATAATGCTGTGAGCTATTTTGTGTCTTACTACGACTACTATCAGCCAGAAGCGTACATTCCGCAAACAGACACGTATATTGAAAAAGACTCGAATATTAACGACGATGTTGAGCGTCTTCGTCACGCTGCTACAGCGAATTTGCTTACGCGCAGGGATTGCGTTGTTGTAGCTACTGTTTCGTGCATTTATGGACTCGGTACCCCAGAGGAGTATGCCGAGCGAATGCTTATGCTGAGTGTTGGGGAGCAGCTTGAGCGAGACGATTTATTACGTCAATTTGTTAGCATGCAATACAAGCGCAATGACATTGCGTTTACGCGCGGAACTTTTAGAGTGCGCGGTGACACGGTTGAGATTATTCCAGTGTACGAAGAATTAGCTGTGCGAATTGAGTTCTTCGGTGACGAAATCGACAGAATTACTATGTTACATCCTCTTACAGGAGAAGTAATTCGCCAGGAGAGTAGCGTTCATATTTTCCCAGCATCTCACTACATTGCAGGACCGGAGCGCATGGAGCGCGCGTTAGAGGCGATTGAAAAAGAGCGCGACGAGAGAGTAGCTCAGCTTAAAAAGCAGAACAAATTGCTGGAAGCTCAGCGTTTGGAAATGCGAACTACGTACGATTTGGAGATGCTTCGCCAAGTTGGTGTATGCCCAGGAGTGGAGAATTATTCTAGGCATTTTGACGGACGCGATGCAGGCACGCCTCCGCATACTCTGCTTGACTTTTTCCCGGATGACTTTTTGCTAGTTTTAGACGAGTCGCATGTAACAGTGCCGCAAATTGGAGCTATGTATGAAGGCGATGCTTCGCGCAAAAGAACGCTTGTAGAACATGGCTTTAGACTGCCATCGGCAATGGATAATCGACCGTTAAAGTGGAAAGAATTTTTGGAGCACGTTGGTCAAACTGTGTATCTTTCTGCAACGCCTGGAGATTACGAGCTTGGGCTTTCAGATGGTGTAGTTGAGCAAATTATTCGCCCTACCGGCTTGCTTGACCCTAAGATTGAGGTTCGCCCTGTAGAAGGTCAGGTTGACGATTTGCTTGCGGAAATCAAGGAGCGAGTAGCAAAAGATGAGCGCGTGCTTGTTACTACGCTTACAAAGAAAATGGCGGAAGACTTAACTGATTACTTCCTTGAGCTTGGTATTAAAGTTGAGTACTTGCATTCAGATGTTGATACTTTGCGCAGAGTGGAGCTTTTGCGTGAGCTTCGCGAAGGCAAAATTGATGTGATTGTTGGCATCAATTTGCTTCGTGAGGGTTTGGATTTGCCGGAAGTCTCGCTTGTTGCGATTTTGGATGCAGATAAGGAAGGTTTCTTAAGATCCTACCGTTCGCTTATTCAAACGATTGGCCGTGCTGCTCGTAACGTTTCTGGAACTGTTCTTATGTATGCGGATACTGTTACTGATGCTATGAGCAAGGCGATTAGCGAGACAGAGCGCCGTCGCGAAAAGCAAATCGCGTATAACAAGGCTCATGGAATTGATCCTAAGCCTTTGCGAAAGAAGATTAGCGATGTGAACGATATGCTCGCTAAAGAGGATGTTGATACGCAAACTTTGCTAGCAGGCGGTTACAGGAATGCTAATAAGGCTGGGAACTCGCATTATGGCGTGCCAAAAGAGCCGAATCTTGGGCAGCAAAGCAAAGAAAAGCGTATGGCGAATGTTTCTGAGCTTCCGCAAGACGATATTATGTCGCTGATTAAAAATTTGAGTGAGCAGATGCATGTTGCTGCAGAGCAGTTGCAATTCGAGCTTGCAGCGCGTTTGCGCGACGAGATACGCGATCTAAAGAAAGAGTTGCGCCAAATAAGCGATGCTCAAAGTTAGAAAATAACTATTATTCTCAATTATTATTCAACTATTGTTCAAGCATTATCTGAGCGTTATTCAAGTATTATCTGCGATTTTATGTTATTTTCTGTGAGCGTTCACAAAACGCCGAATAAATACAATAAGCGGTCACAATACGTTGATACACTGGAAAGCGGAATTGGGCGTTTTATGGTTTCTATCATTAAATCGCTCATAAAAAATAAACAGAAATAGAAAATAGGTAGGCATTATGCGTAAAGCCAAAATCGTTGATACTATTGGTCCAGCTACCGAATCCTTGGAAGGTATTACCAAGCTTGTTGAAGCCGGTATGGATGTTGCTCGTTTGAACCGTTCTCACGGCACTCCTGAAGATCATTTGCGCGTTTACAACAACGTTCGTGCAGCTTCCAAGTCCACTGGCCGCAATGTTGCTGCTCTTGTTGATTTGCAAGGTCCAAAGATTCGCTGCGGTTGGTTCAAGAAGAACGCTGAAGACGAAGATAAGGTTTATTTGGAAGAAGGTCAGGAGTTCATCATCACTACTGATGATGTTGAAGGTGACGAGCACCGCACTTCTACAACTTTTAAGGGCTTGCCAGGAGATTGCCACGCAGGCGACCCAATCCTTATCGATGACGGTAAGGTTCGTCTTGAGGTAACCAAGGTAGAAGGCAACGACGTTCACACTAAGGTTATTGTTGCTGGTCCAGTTTCCAGCCACAAGGGCATTAACCTCCCAGGTGTTGCAGTTTCTCTTCCAGCTTTGACTGAAAAGGATGAGGCTGATCTTCGTTGGGCTATTCGCACCGGCGCTGACATTATTGCTATGTCCTTCGTGCGTTTCGCTACCGATATTGATCGCGCTCACGAAATCATGGACGAAGAAGGTCGTCGTATTCCAATCGTCGCCAAGATTGAAAAGCCACAGGCTGTTGAAAACTTGGAAGAGATTGTTAAGACCTTCGATGGCATTATGGTTGCTCGTGGTGATATGGCTGTTGAAATGCCTCTCGAAGAGGTTCCACTGGTCACCAAGCGTTGCATCGAGCTTTCTCGTCGCTATGCAAAGCCAGTTATCGTTGCTACTGAAGTTCTTGGCACAATGGTTAACTCTCCAGTTCCAACTCGTGCAGAAGCTTCTGACTGCGCTAACGCTGTTCTCGACGGTGCTGACGCAACAATGACTTCTAACGAAACTGCTGTTGGTAAGTACCCAGATGTTACCGTAAAGACCATGTCCCGTATTTCTCAGTACGCAACTGAGCACGGCTATGATCGCATTCCTGCTGTTGAGCTTGATATGTCTAGCACCGGTGCTGTTTCTTCTGCAGCTGTTGATTTGGCAGATAAGCTTAATGCTAAGGCTATTGTTGCTTACACTCAGACTGGTCGCACAGTTCATCGTATTTCTCGTGAACGTCCAACCGCTCCAATCTTTGGCTTGACTAACAATGAGCACACTTATCGTTGGTTGGCTTTGAGCTGGGGCACTGAAGGCTTCTTGATTGATGAAGATTACCATGACATGAATCGTCACGATTTGATGATCTTCACCGACAAGGTTCTTCGCGAAGCCGGTAAGGTTTCCGATGGTGATCAGATTGTTATCTTGAGCACTGCTCAGGGTGAACGCCAGGCTGGTCGTACTGACTCCATCTACGTTCACACCGTTGGTGCTTGCGACTAATTATTTGATTCTGCGTTCTTGTACTAATACGCTAGTTCTTCTAGTTTAAGTGCATTTGCGCAGTAGTATAGTTTGCATAATGCGCGCTAGCTGTTTTGCAGTTTGCGCGCATTATGTTATGTATGATCAATATTGTTGATTTGCGACACGCGCAAAATGCTTTAACTATTTGCATGTGGCTTAAAGTGTGCTATAGTCGACAAGTCGCAAAAAAATGCGGAAAATTAAAAATGCCCCTGTATCCCAATTGGTAGAGGAAACAGCCTCAAAATCTGTGCAGTGTGAGTTCGAGTCTCACCGGGGGCACGTGCACGACGTCGCTTAGCTTGCTAGGCGACGTTTTTATTTTGTATTTTAATGTCTCGTACATAAACAATAAGCGTATAATAATAAAAGTATTCTCGCACAATGAAAAGTGCTGTACGTATGTGAAAGGAACAACGATGATCCACAGTGCACAATTGCAAGTAAGTGAGCGTAAAAAAAGTAATTATGCTTGCGAATTAATCGATAATTACAAGCGCAATGTAATGTGCTCTTTTACTGCAATTGCTGCAATTGCTGCTGTAGCAACAGTATTAATGTGTATTTTTGCTATTGTCCCAAACTCTTCGGCATTTGCTTCAACTAAATCAACAGACGGTCTTCCGCCAAAAGGTGTGATTGTTACTGCTTTTCAGCAAAATTGGAAAAGTATTGCAAAAGAGTGTAAGCAAACTTATGGTCCTGAGGGTGTGAGTTATGTACAGGTTTCGCCGCCGCAGGATCATATTAAAGGTACAGCGTGGTGGACTTCTTACCAGCCAGTTAGTTACAATCTAAATTCAAAGCTTGGCACTGAAGACGAGTTTAAAAATATGATTACTACTTGCAAGGCTGCTGGTGTTGGAATTGTTGTTGATGCTGTAATTAATCACACAACCGGCGATGGTAATAAAGATACTGTAGGTGTTGGCGGTAGTAAGTATGATGCGGCAAATCAAAGCTATCCGGATGCTGGTTACACAAAAGATGATTTTCACCAAATAGATAAAGATATTTACACATATAAAGATGCGCAAGTCGTTTGGAATTATCGTTTAGTTGGTTTGCTTGATTTGGATACTTCTAAGCCGCATGTGCAAAAAATTCTTGGTAACTATTTTGCAAAATTGCTAAAAATGGGTGTTGCAGGCTTTAGAGTTGATGCCGCAAAACATATGTGTCCTGAGGATGTGAAAGGCATAAAAGAAGCTGCTGCTAAAGCTGCTGGAACGAAGCCTGAAAACATATGGTGGATGCAAGAAACAATTGGTTTCCCTGAACAAGATCCTAAAATTCAGCCGGATCAATATGTTGGTACAGGCGAAGTAGATGAGTTTGAATACTCGTATCGCTTGCGTAATTATTTCTATGGTTCAATTGAGAATTTGTCTCATATTACAGATCAGCTTATTCCTAATAAGAAAGCCGCTATTTTTGTGACTAACTGGGATACTGAGCGTGACAATTCGACTCGAGTTCTCACTTATAAGGATGGAGCAAAGTACGAGTTAGCTAATGCTTTTATGCTTGCTTATCCTTATGGAACACCAAATATTTATTCTGGATATAAGTTCACGCAGCGCGATGATGGTGCTCCTGGTGCAACTGATACGCACATTCCAGATGTAAAGTGCGGCAAGAATTCAAAGTGGCAATGCGCTCAGCGTTGGACTTCGATTCGTGGAATGATTGGATTCTATAATGCTGTTAAGGGCACGAAAGTGACTCAATGGCAAGATGACAACGATAATAACATTGCTTTTAGTCGCGAAAACAAGGGATTCTTGGCGATTAACAATACTGACAAGCCTAAAAATGTGAGTTATAAAACTGATTTGCCTGATGGTGAGTATTGCAACGTATATGCTTCACGTAAATGCTTTAGCACAGTTACTGTAAATGGTGGGAAAGTAGAGACAACTATTCCAGCTTATTCTGCTATTGCTTTGCATGTTAAGGCTGTAGAGCATTTTGGAAGTACTTCCACGTTTAGTACTGTTACGATGATTGTAATTGTTTTCGCTGTGCTATTGATTGAACTAGCTTTGATTTTGCGCAAAAATAAGGCAGGTTCTAATAAGTAGGATGTGAAGTAAAAGACGATTTGGAAATAAATTTATATTGATATTATTACAGTTTTTGTATAGTTATTGCAATATTGTCAGTATGTAGATGGTATAATTTTCTCCGCTGATTGTACATATTATTAGGCGATGGTTAGCATCATAGTTGTGCTAGCCATCGCTTGTGTATTAGAGCTATTAATGCGTCCAAGGAAGGAGCGCGTTAATACCAATGGAGGAAAGGATACTGATGAGTCATCGTCGACACTTTGCATCGAAGATGGTTGCTATTGTTGCGTCTGTTGCAATGCTTGTAACTGGTTTTGCTGTTACAATTAGCGCAAACGCTGTGACTAGCGGGGAGTCTAGCAATAGCAAAGAAACTTCTTCGAATGTAACTCTTAAAGGTAAAGGTGTTATTGTTACTGCATTCCAGCAGAATTGGAAGAGTATTGCTCAAGAGTGCACTAAAACTTATGGCCCTGAAGGTGTGAAGTATGTGCAAATTTCGCCTTCTCAGGATCATATTAAAGGTAAAGCTTGGTGGACTTCTTACCAGCCTGTGAGCTATAAGCTTGATTCTAAACTTGGCACTGAAGCTGAGTTTAAAGATATGATTAAAACTTGCAAAGCAGCAAAGGTTGGAATTATTGCAGATGCTGTAATTAATCACATGGCTGGCGTTGATAATAAGGATACTGTTGGCGTTGGTGGTAGTAAGTATGATGCTGCTTCGCAGACTTTTGAAGACGCTGGATACACTAAGGATGATTTCCATAAGAGCACTGAAAATATTAAAGATTACACGAATGCTGAAGAAGTTTGGACTCACAGACTTGTTGGTTTGCTTGATTTGGATACTTCTAAGCCGCATGTTCAGCAAGTTTTAGGTAAGTATTTTGCAGATTTGTTGAAGCTTGGTGTTGCTGGTTTCCGTGTTGATGCTGTAAAGCATATTTCGCCAGAAGATATGAGGGGCATTAAAGCTTCTGCTATAAGGCAATACAACGAAAGTGTTGAAGATAGCAAAAAGATTCATGACATCTGGTGGATGCAGGAAACTATTGGCAATCCTTCAGAAGCTCAACAAATTCAGCCAGCTGCGCATTTGAATGAAGGCGAAGTTAACGAGTTTGGCTACTCTTACCAGCTTATGCAAAGTTTCAAAGGCTCGCTGATGAAGGCAAGTAAGCCTTTGAACAAAGTTCAAGACGGAATGGTTAAGAGCGATAAAGCTGCTATTTTCGTTACGAATTGGGATACAGAGCGCGGTAACAGCGTGCTTACGTATAAGGACGGTCGTCGTTACGCTTTAGCAAACGCTTTCATGCTCGCGTGGCCATACGGCACTCCAAACGTGTATTCCGGATACAAGTTCGATAAGAATGATGATGGTGCTCCTGGTGCAACTGAAACGTCTGTTCCGGAAGTAACTTGTGGTGCTAATTCAAAGTGGCAGTGCACTCAGCGTTGGACTTCGATTCGTGGAATGATTGGATTCTACAATGCTGTTCAAGGTGCGAAAGTCACAAATTGGCAGGATGATGGCGATAACAACATTGCTTTTAGCCGCGAAAAGAAGGGCTTCTTAGCGATCAACAATTCTCTTGACGAAAAAGAAGTTTCTTATAAGACTGATTTGCCTGATGGTGAGTACTGCAATGTGTATGCTGCAGGAGACTGCTCTAAGACTGTTAAAGTTGAAAAAGGTGAAGTTAGAACCAAGATTGGCGCTCGCGAAGCAGTAGCTTTACATGTTAATGCCACAAAGGCTAATCCTCCGGCAGGCTCTGCCGCAGACACATCTGATCCTCAATATGGTGAAGAAAAGCCTGATGCAGGTATGCCAGAAGATCCTACAACGACCATTTACTTTAAGCCAGATGAAAAGTTTAACGGTAAAAAAGTATATGTTCACTACGGTATAGGCTCAAGCTGGACTCAAGCTCCTGGCGATGAGATGCAAAAGGCTTGCGATAGTTGGTATAAGAAGACAATTAGAACCAATGGCAAAGTTTATGAAGCAGTGTTTAACGATGGCAAAGGTTACTGGTATCACGAAGGAGATAATAATAACTTTAAGATTCCAGCTCACACTGATTCGTATGTAGCTCAAGATCACAAGGGTAGCGTTGGAGTAAATCCTTGCCCAGTAGCATATAATCCAAAGACTACTGTTCGTATCCACTACAAGCCAAAAGCTGGTGATACTCGCGATATTGGCGTTTATTTGTGGGGCAAAGACAAGGATGGTAAAGATTTACCTGGAGCTTGGCATAAATTTAATGGCACTGATAAATTCGGAAAAGTTTTTGAAACTACGGTTGATGGTTCTTTTGAAAACAAGTCACTTTCCTTTATTACTACTACAAAAGATTGGAATAAAGACGGTGGCGATCGTGCTATTGAAAACTGCGCAAGTGGTCTTGCTGAAGCTTGGGTAACAGGCGGATCGGATACTACGCAGTTTGCTGCTCCAGACAACCTTAAGAAGAAGCCAAAAGAGCTAAAGGTAACAGTTCATTATCGCAGGAATGCTGGCGATTATGAAGGCTGGAACATGTGGACTTGGAATGACGGAACCGGTGGTACTGCTCGTTACTTCACTTCGCATGACGATTATGGCAAAGTTGCAACCTTTACTGCTAAGAATGATGCTGGTATTGACAGTGTTGGCTTCAAAGTTAGAAAATCTACGCCAATTAACGCTTGGGATCAACAAGATCCTAGCAATCGCAGTATTCCAAACAATGCGATTAAGCTAGATGCAAATAATCCAAACAAGGGTAGTGCTGAAGTCTGGTTAATGCAAGATGACATGACAGTGTACTTAAACGCTACTATGCCACAACTTACAGCTCACGTGATGTCTGCTGATATTGCTGGCTTAAAGAAGTTAGTTGTAAAAGTGTCTGGTGACGTGTCTTCTGTAAAAGATTCTGACGTAACACTTTTGGATACTAGTGAAAATCCTAGCAAGAAAGTTGAAATTGCTTCTGCTAAAGCTAATGGTTCAGAGATTACTATCGAAACCAAGAATGACCTTAATATTAAGCATAAGTATGAGTTGAGTATTAAAGGATTAGCTACAGGTATTAAGCTTTCTGCTTCCTCAAAAACTGGTGCTAGCGTAATTCGTACCGATGAGTTCGATAAGAAATACGCGTACAATGGTGATGATTTAGGTGCTGTGTATTCTGCTTCTTCAACTACTTTCAAGCTTTGGGCTCCAACAGCAACTGAAGTAAAGCTGATTACTTATAAGTCGACTGCTGAAAAAGCTGAAAAAGACAAAGAAACAGCTATGAAAGCAGAAGATCGTGGCGTATGGTCTGTAAAGCTTGAAGGTGACAAAGCTAATACAGCTTACGCATATGAAGTTCATTTTGCTGATGGCACAGTGAATGTTTCTGCTGATCCTTATGCGAAAGCTGCAGTAGTAAACGGTGAGCGTTCTGTTGTATTAGCAGATAAAGACGCAGGCAGTGCTGGAAATCGTATGCCAAAGTTTACGAATCCAAGTGACGCAACAATTGCAGAAATGGATGTTCGTGACTTTTCGATCAATCCAAACTCTGGTATTAGCGATGCTCATCGTGGCAAGTATCTTGGCGTAGTAGAAGAAGGCACTAAGACTAAAGATAAGCAGAATGTTTCTGGCTTTGATTATTTGAAGTCGCTTGGTGTCACTCACGTACAAATCATGCCAATGTATGATTTTGGTTCTGTGAATGAAACTGGTGACTTGAGCTATGGAAAGCAAGGCGCTCAAAACTGGGGTTATGATCCGCAAAACTACAATGTTCCTGAAGGATCTTACTCTACAAATCCTGCCAATCCAACAACGCGAGTTCAGGAAGCTAAGCAAATGATTGCTGGCCTTCATAAGGCTGGTTTGCGCGTGATTATGGATGTTGTTTACAACCATGTTTACGACGCACAAAATCATTCGTTTAACAAGACAGTTCCTGGATACTACTTCCGCTATAAGGATGGTGCTCTGAATGGTAATTCTGGATGCGGTAACGATACTGCGTCTGAACGTCAAATGATGCGCAAGTATATTTTGGATTCTGTGAAGTATTGGGCTACGCATTACAACCTCGACGGCTTCCGATTTGATTTGATGGGCTTAATTGACCTGAAGACTATGCAAGAAGTGCGTGCTGAGCTTAATAAGATTGATCCTTCAATTATTGTGCTTGGTGAAGGCTGGGATATGAATGAACTGCTTCCTAAGAGCGAGTCTACTATTCAACCAAATGCTTATAAGATTCCAGGAGTAGCGTTCTTTAACGATTCATTCCGCGATTCTGTAAAAGGTTCTGTGTTTGCTGCTAAGGGTACTGGTTTTGTCAATGGCAATACAGATAAAGGTGTTAAGGCTTTGCTTGAGCATAATTTGCTTGGTTGCCAATTTGGCACGAGTAGTACTGTTAAGTGCTGGAATGGTAATGCTGAAACGCACTTTGCTGATGCAGGTCAAATTGTTCAGTATGTTGAAGCTCACGATAACTTGTCGTTGTATGATAAGCTAAAGGTCTCTGCTCCTAACGACACTGAAGACGTACGATTGAGACGAGTAAAGCTTGCAAATTCAATGATTTTGCTTTCTCGCGGCATGCCGTTTATTCAGCTTGGTCAGGAATTCTTGCGAACTAAGAATGGTAACGATAATAGTTACAATGCTGGCGATAAAGACAATGCTCTTGATTGGAATCGTGCTGCTGACAAGTCTGATTCCGTGAACTATTTCAAGGGATTGTTGAAGCTACGTAAGAGCATTAAATCTCTTCGTGATTTTGATTATGCAATAATTAACAAGAACATGAAGATGATTGATGGCACTCCTGATGGTGTAATTGCTTACACACTTAACGATGCAGATAAGCAATATGTTGTAGTGTTCAATGCTAATAATGCTGAAACTCAAGTAAAGATTCCAGCAGGAAAGTATTCTGCACTTGTTGCTAATGGCAAAGTGAATGATACTGCTCAAGATGCAACTGTTGCTGATGATGGCACATACAAGATTGCTCCTGTTTCTACAGCAGTATTGCTTAGTAAAGATAAGGAATCTAAGCCAATTCCTCCGGATGCAAAGCCTGGTGATGAGCCTGGCAAACAGCCTGAGAATCCGTCTGAGCCTGGTGAAAAGCCAAAGCCTGGTGAGGATCCTAGTAAGAAGCCTGAGAAGCCAAAACCTGATCAGCCTGGCACAAAGCCAGCTCCAGCTCCAAAACCTGGTGAGCATCAGCAAGTTCCTGCTCCTGCTCCGAAGCCGACTCCGTCTGAGTCCAGTGAACAATCAAAGCCGTCTAAGCCTTCTGTTCCGTCGGAAAAGCCAGTTCCGTCGGAAAAAACAGAAAAGCCGGCTCCAGCTGATTCTGCTAAACCAGCTCCAGCTAAGCCAGCAGAATCTACTCCTGTACCTGTTGCTCCGAAAACAGTTCAGCAGCTTAATCCAGAATTAAAGGGAACTCTTAGCGTTGGTAACAATAACGTTGCAACTGCAGGTGTTGTTAACAGTGTGAGAATTAATGTTGTAAACAAAGAGTTCACCGAGCGTTTGCAGCGTGATGGAGTAGTTTATGCTTACGCGTATATCTATTCATCTCCACGCTTGCTTAAGGGTGCTGATGGTTCAAAGTTTGTGACTGTTCGCATGGTTAATGGCAAGCCTCAATTTGATGCTCAGTTCCCAGCTGGATATACCGGAAAGCATACGGTTGTTTTGGTTGACGAAAAAGGTAATCAAGTTGCTTGGACTGAAATAACAGTAGTAAATAATGCTGTTAAGAAGAATGTTCATGCGTTAAGTTCAACAGGCAGTAGTGTAGCGCAAATCGCATTTATTATTGCAATATTGTTGCCTGTTGCAGGTGCTTTCTTGATTAAAGTAAGGCGTTCTAAGCATCTGTCTTGCAATTATTAAAATCCAAAGTGCTTTTCGCATAATTTTGTGTTTTGTGATTAAGTACTGAGGTTTTAATAAAAAATGAGGGTAGTAGCAATTGCTAAGCTATTACCCTCATTTTTTATTTTTGCTTGCGTGTTGCGCTTATTTTTAGAAATTTTTTGCTTTGAATAATTTCGGGCGTTTTTTAAAATTATAGTAGCTGTTTTCCTTATGTAAGAATGGTTTATAGGAGATTTTTAAAAAGTAATGTTTTGCTTATATTTTTGAAAATATGATTATATTTTACGAATCAATATTTGCATTTGTACTTTTGCAGTGTTAGCATCATTTCCAACACAAATAAATATCGAATACTTCGGTTGAGGTTTGTGTGTGAGCCACAGTCAGCTAATGAGCTTAAGGAGGCAGTTATCATGCGTAACATGAACATGAATGCTGAATCTCACAATGCTCTTAACGCTGCTCGTATGTGGTGGTGGCAGTCTTCTCTTTGGTGTGAGTTTACTCTGAAGTTTTAGAAGCTGCGTATAAAAGCTTATAAAAGACCTCCGGGGTAAGCCCGGAGGTCTTTTTGTGTATAAGCTTAAATTTTAAAAAATAACCAAATCACAAATCACAAATAACAACAAAATATTCGATAGCTTTGTATTCAAATAATATGAAGCTTAAACAAGGAGAGAAATCATGGCTCAAGAAATTAACGAAACCGTTAAGGAAGCTTACAACAATGGTGCAAACGCAACTACAGATGCTGCAGCTGCAATGATGCAAAATGTGAAAGTTAAGAATCACGCATTAGATATTACTTCACTGGTGTTAGTTGCAGTGCTTTTTGCTGCAGGATGCATTCTTGACTTTACTGTTGCAAAGTCTCTTTCTATTGGAAATATTCAGCCTGAGTTCGTTATTGCTTCATTCTGCTTGTCGATTTTGCTTGTTAGACCGAAGATTTACCAGGGTGCTATTATTGGTGCTTTGGCTGCAACGTTAATTCAATTTAATACTTCGATTCCGTTCCTTGAGTATGCTTGTGATATTCCAGCTGCAATCATTATGACTGCAATATTAATTGGTTATATTCGCGTGTTCCCAAAGGATGCAGCTCGTAAAGTAAGCGTATTCCCATTTATTGCTACTTTCATTACTACAGTAATTTCCGGTTGCATTTTTGCTCTTATTGCAGCTTTCTTTATTCTTCACTCTCCAAATATGGTAATGGTTATGTTGCCAATTATTTTGGGAACTGCAGTATTTAATGCAGTTGTTGTTGAAGTGCTTTACGCTCCAATTCGACTTGTTTTGCACAAGTAAAACAACATTGAAGAATAAGTAAATAAATTAACTTGAATAAACGCAAACAAATATAAACAAACATAAATGAATGTAAGTAAGCATAAATAAATATCAAAAGTCGATAATTAAAATTTGATTATCGCATTATGAAGGAGAAGATTATGAATCAGGAAATTAGCGAACATGCAGATAGCATGATTAATGCTGTAAGCATTAAAAAGCATGCTTTAGATATTACGTCTTTAGTGTTGGTTGCAGTTCTTTTTGCAGCAGGATGTATTCTTGACTTTACTGCTGCAAAAGCACTTTCAATTGGAAACATTAAACCAAACTTTTTAATCGCATCATTCTGTCTTGCAATCTTGCTTGTTCGTCCAAATGTTATTCAGGGCGCGATTATTGGTGCTTTGGCTGCAACTTTGATGCAATTTAACGCATCTATTCCTGGTCTTAATTATGTTTGCGATATTCCGGCAGCGATTGTTATGACTTTGATGATTATGGCTTATGTTCGCGTTTTCCCTAAGGATGCTGCTAGAAAGTTCAGTATTTTCCCACTTATAGCAACTTTTATAACTACAGTTGTTTCTGGTTTAATATTTGCTTCTACTGCATCTTTCTTTGTTCTTCATTCTCCTAAGACGATTTTTGTTATGCTTCCAATCATTTTTGGAACTGCTGTGTTTAATGCTGTTGTTGTTGAAGTGCTTTACACCCCAATTCGACTCGTTCTGCATAAGTAAGTGTTTGAATTTGTTTTGGATGATTTATTTTAGATGATATGTATTTTGGATAATATGTATTTGATGATTTTGTTGAATAGTTTGTGCTGGATAATATGCAGCAAGTCATATAATCATCAAAGAATATAATCGCAGAATAAATATAATCGTAAGATATCATTAGTAATTGTAATTGTTAGGTTTCTAAGAGTTAGGAATTATTGTGCCTTTGCTTGAGCTAAAAGATGTGTCTTTTAAGTATGTGAATCGGAATAAAGATGATTCTTTAGACTCTTCAGAGGCACAAGATTCCACTTTTGCACTAAAAGATGTAAGTCTTAGCGTAGAATCTGGCGAATTTGTGGGAATTATTGGTCCTTCTGGCTCTGGAAAAACAACTCTTGCTTCGCTTTTTTCTGGCGCGATTCCGCATCATTATTCTGGCGAACTTTTAGGAAGCGTTAAGATTGCGGGTCAAGACACTAACAATCTTGCTTTAACTAACATTGCTTGCTTGGTTGGATCTGTTATTCAAGATATTGATGCGCAAATGGTTGCCGCAAATGTTGAAGATGAGATTCTTTTTGGCTTAGAAAATTTTGGCGTTGCGCATAGCGAAATACCAAGTCGAATAGATGAAGCTTTGCAAATTGTTGGCATTAGTGATTTGCGTAACCGTGATTTAGACACTTTGTCTGGAGGTCAAAAGCAGAAGGTTGCAATTGCTGCTATTCTTGCGCTAAAGCCTAAAGTTATGGTGTTAGATGAGCCGACGTGCGCTTTAGATCCTGTTTCTTCTAAAATGATTTTTTCGATTCTTAAAGATTTGAATAAGAATTTTGGAATAACGGTTGTTGTAATTGAGCAAAAAGTTGCGCTTTTAAGCGAGTATTGCAAGCGTTTAGTTGTGCTTTCGAATGGCACTTTATCACTAGATTTGCCTGTTAGCCAAGCGTTGAAAAATATGGATTTGCTTTATTCTATTGGAATAAATTATCCGCGTACTACGCATTTGGTTAATGATTTACAGCGTGAGAATATTTGCTCTAAAAGCGATTTGCCTGTGTCTGTAGAAGATACAGTAAATACTATTGTTAATACGATTAATAGTGAAAAATCTTTGACTTCACATGTTGATTCACATAGTGAATTTGATAATCGTGAATGCGATTCAAATAAATCGGCGCTTGCTTGCGACTTTTCACACGAATCGCAAGTCTCTACACAATCTTACGCACAAAATAAATCGAAAAACGATTCACCATGTCTTTCGCTTAAAAACGTCAGTTTTTTGTATCAAAGTGGCGTTAGTGCGCTAAAAAACGTGTCTTTTGAAGCTTACGCTGGAGAGCTCGTAACTCTTGTTGGTAGAAATGGTGCTGGCAAAACAACTATTACCAAAATTATTAATGGTTTATTAAAACCAACAGAAGGCAACGTAACAATTGATGGCGTTGACACTAAGTCTCTTCGTATTAGTCAAATAGCAAAATATGTATCTACCTTATTCCAAAATCCTGACCGACAATTATGCAAAGAAACGGTACTCGAAGAAGTTACTTTAAGCTGTATTTTGATTGGTCAGAATGAGGACGAAGCTAAAGCTCACGCAATGGAAATTATTGATGAGTTGGAGCTGGATCCTGAAGCTAGCCCGTTTATGCTCTCTCGTGGCCAGCGTCAAATGGTTGCTTTAGCTGCAACAGTTGTAACAAATCCTAAGATTCTTCTTCTTGACGAGCCAACTTGCGGTCTTGATTACAAGGAGTGCATGATAATTATGCAAGTTGTAGAGCGTTTAAGAAAAAACGGTTGCTGCGTGATTATGGTTTGTCACGATATGGAAGTTGTGCTTGATTATGCAACTCGACTTATAACAATTAATGATGGAAAGCTTATTATTGATGGTTCAGCGTACGATGTGTTTGAAAAACCGGAAGTGTGCTCTGCTGCAGCATTGTATCCACCATTATTGTGTTCCGTTTCTCAAGGCTTGGTTGCGCATGGATTTAATAAGTGCAATGGCTTGTATGTGCGCGAAGAATTAGTAGAAGCGTTGCTCGGCGAAAAAATCACAAAACAGACTGTACAGAATCAGCAGAATTAACAGAAGCAATAGCAAATAAAAGTAGCAAATAAAAGTAGAAGTAAAGGCGTCTGATATTTATGAAAACGAGATTATTAACTTACCAACCAGGTAACACTTTTCTTCATCGCACTAATCCTATTGCAAAACTAATTCTTGCTACGAGTGTTGTAATAAGCGTGTTTATTGCTAAACAGTATTCCGCGCTTATTGCGCTTGCAGCTATTATTTTTATTGGTATGGCTTTTACTCGTGTTGTTAAAACATTATCTGGTCTTATTAAAGCTATGCTAATAATTTCTTGCGTAATGTTTTTGCTACAGACTGTTATTGCTCAAAGCGGCAACTATATTTTCTTGTGGTTCACATTGCACGGCATTGATATTGGTGCAAAAGCTGCTTTGAGATTGTTCTGTTTTGCTTTTCCTCTTGTTACCGTACTAACAGTAACTAAATTAAACGATCTTGCAAATGCTGTAGTCCAATATTTGCATATTCCATATTGTTACGCTTTTACTGTAACTACTGCGGTTCGTTTTGTGCCTATTTTTGCGCAAGAAATGTCTCAAATCACAGAAGCTCAAATGGCTCGCGGAGTTGAATACGATAGTAAAAATCCATTTAAAAAATTAAAACTTATGATGCCTCTTATTGTGCCTCTTTTGGTTTCTTCAGTGCGTAAAGCAGATAGTTCTGCACTAGCAGCGGAAGAGCGCGGTTTTTATTTGCGCACACGCAAGTCTTCGTATTACAAATACCCATTCGGATGGCGTGGATTCTTGTCTCTAGTTATTTCTGCACTTATTATTGCTTTACCAATATGCACTTCAATCTTTTTGCCAAATTTAGTATAAAATATTTGTGTAAATCATAAATAAATAAATCATAAATAATTTATGAGGCTTTTGATGAAAAGTGTAAAAATTTGGCTTAAGGGTGCAAGAATTTACACGCTTCCAATAGGCTTAGTTCCTGTTGTTATGGCGTTTGCGGTTTCATTTAGAATGATACGATTTTCGTATTTTGAAGAACCAGTTATGCATCTAGAGCAATGTTTTATACAATTTTTCTTGTGCTGCATGGTTGCTGCGTTTATACAAATCGCCGTCAATTATGCCAATGATTATTGTGACGGATTGAATGGCTTGGATGAGAATCGTAGTTTGCGTGCTTTAAGTAGCAATAATTCAAAACCTTTGTGCGATGTATCTTGGCGCCTTGCAAATGCTGGAATTTCCGCGAAATCTGTGCTTAAAGCCGTAATAATTTCTGCTTTTATTTCTTGTATTTTTGGTTTGATTATTGTTTTGCGAACTGGAATATATTGGTTTATTTTACTTGGAATTGCGTGCTTTGCTGCAGCATGGTTTTATGCAGGAGGTAAACATCCTTACGGTTATAAGGGTTGGGGAGAAGTAAGTGCGTTTGTATTTTTCGGCCCTGTTCCTTTTATTGGTTCGTTATGCGCAATTACATATGGAATTGGTATTCCAGAAACTAGCATATTTATCAATAACAGGCAAAGGATTTTGGCTTGTGTGCTAATATCTTGCATTCCTGGTGCTTATTCGGCTTGCTTAATGATGGTAAACAATCTTCGAGATATTAAAAGCGATAAAGAACATGGAAAAATAACTGCTATGGTTAAAATTGGCGAGCGCAATGGCAGACGTTTATGTGCTGCTATGAGCATTGTTTCTGCTGTTCTTTTGATTGCATATTCTGTTTTGATTATTGCGTTACCTTCAGCAGTGCCGTCAATATGGCGCTTTTATAGTGTTGAAATTTTCCTCAGTTTTAGTGCAATTGTATGCAATTCTTCGTGGCATTTATTTTTTGCTACTTTTCAGTGGATTTTATTGTTAGTTATTATTATTAAAGCCTATAAATTTACTAAATGTGTGCTTATGGGTGACTATAAGGATGCTTTTCCTATGTGCGTTGCTCAGGCAATACTTGGTGCGTTGGCTGTATTATTATCTGCGATTATATAAAATAAGCAAAATAGTGCTAATTGTATGTGCTTGTTCGCGCGTCTTGCAATTCTTATGATATTATTAATTGACACGAACATGGTGCGCATGCGGTATTTTAATGACTTGCAGATTGTGTTATGATGCGCAATTTTCGCTAGTGTTTGTGAGTGTGCCGTTGCGCGAACGCCATGTTAAAGATGCATGGCGATGTTGCCCTGTGAATGTGTGGCAATGAAGTGAGGTTTTGGATATGCCAGGTATGGATGAAAATGAAGGGACAGAGCCAGCAATGCCTGAGGTACTTACTGATGATGAGCTGCGCAAAGCTGCAGATGATGAAGCTGTTCAGCGAGAAGCTAAAGAAAAAAAGGCCAATCATATTCGTACTGTAGTAGTTGCAGAAGATGAATCAGTTAATCGTATGGATTTAGTTGCAATGCTTGAAGATAACGGATATCAAGTTATAGGTCAGGCTGCTAACGGTCAAGAAGCTATTGAGTTGACTCGTGAAAATCATCCAGATGTTGTATGCATGGATGTTAAGATGCCTGTTATGGATGGCATTACTGCCGCTGCAACAATCTGTGATGAGAATATTGCTCCTGTAGTAATGCTCACTGCTTTTTCACAGCCAGATTTAGTAAAACAAGCAACTGGTGCTGGAGCGATGGCGTACGTTACTAAGCCATATGAAGAATCTAAACTTCTTCCTGCTTTGGAAGTTGCTATGGGTCGCTTTAGTGAAATCAACGATTTATTAGATAGTGTTGAGCGTGCAGAAAACAAGTTACACGATGCTGAAGATCAGTTGAAGAAAACAGAAGAAAAGTTGAAGAAAGCTGAAGATACTTTAGAAGAACGTAAGCTTGTAGACCGTGCTAAAGGTCTTCTTATGGATAAGGCTGGATTCTCTGAGCAGGGTGCTTTCCGCTGGATTCAAAAAACTTCTATGGATCAGCGTATCCCTAAGAAGCGTCTTGCAATGGCTATTATTGCAAAGTATAGCGATGATAAAGTAGAATCTTCATCTGAAAATTAGTAGGGTTATATTTATTCATTTTTATATAAGTGCATAGTTATTTATTAGTAATTTACGGAACGTGGGTGAGTAGTCAACAGTGAATACCGACATCGTTGAAGAACATTCTTCGGAACTTAAGAATGAGAAAGGAACGTTGTTGGTTGTCGATGGCCATTCTCTTGCGTTCCGTGCTTTTTTTGCAATATCTGCAGATAATTTTTCTACTCGCTCTGGGCAAGCAACAAATTCCATTTGGGGATTTATTACTATGCTTTCACAGGTTGTAAAAAAAGAGAAGCCTGACCGCTTAGCTATTGCTTTTGACGTTAAAGGTGGAACTTTTAGAAATACTATGCTGCCTCAATATAAAGGTACTCGTGATGCTGCTCCACAGGAGCTTCTTTCGCAGCTTCCTATCATTCAACAGATGCTTAAAGCTCTTGGTGTCACTTATATTGAGAAACCCGGTTATGAAGGTGATGATGTTATTGGCACTCTTGCAGTAATGGGTTCGAATGCCGGTTATAGAACTTTAGTACTTTCTGGCGATCGTGATGCATTCCAACTTATAGATGACAATATTACTGTTTTATATCCAGGACAGCATTTTAAAGACTTAAAAAAAATGGATAAGAATGCTGTTTATGAAAAATATCATGTTACGCCTAAGCAATATCCTGATCTAGCAGCGTTAAGAGGAGAAACTGCAGATAATATTCCAGGAGTTCCAGGTGTTGGAGATGGGTACGCTGCTAAATGGATTAATCAATTCGGCAGCCTAGAAAATATTATTGAACATTCGAATGAGATTAGCGGTAAAAAGGGAGAAGCTTTAAGAGAAAATATTGATCAAGTTCGTTTAAACCGTAAAGTTAATGCTTTAGTTTGCGATTTGGATCTAGGCGTAACTGTAGATGATTTGTGCTTTGGTGATGTTGATGCTGTAAAATTAGGAATCTTGCTGTCTCAACTTGAATTTGGCGAATTAAAAAAGAGAAAGATTCTCAAAACTTTTAGCAACGGTATGCAACAATCTATCGAAAATAATATGCGTATAATGTTTTCGTCTACGTATGAAGGTGACGCTAATAACGATAAGCTAGCTCAAAGTGCTCAATCAAATATTGACGCAGAAAATTTTCAAGAAATGCTAGCAGGCATTGACTTACATCATGTTAAAACTGTAGAGGACTTTATTGATTGGGAGAATTCAGTTTCTTCTTTGCTTTATACAAAAATAAAGAAAGATTCAAAAAATACTGAAGATACTTTTGAAGAATTAAATTCCGAAAAAATTATAAATAATTCTCGTAAATGTGCCGAACCTATACTGAAAAATCAAGAAGTTGTAATATACGCTCATGAGTGCAATAAGAATTCAAAACATCATTTTGAGTTGATTGCAGATTGTTTAATAATTCTTATTGCTAATAAAGCTGCAATATTATATACGACTGATTTGCAATCGTCAGATCAAGCTTTGCTTGAGATGTTACGAAAGTTTTTGCAAAAAAATTCCTCAATAACAGTATTGCATGATTATAAAAAGCATTTGGGATTGCTAAAATCGCTAAAATTATTCGATTCGAATAATTCATTTGGCACTCCACTTCTTGATACTCGATTGGCATCATATTTATTGGAGCCTGATTTTCGAGCTGAAACGTTAGAAAATATGGCTGAACATTATTTAGATATTCAGTCAGATGAAGATAATTTGGGTGAAAATGAAGCTAAGCAGGGTGAGCTTGATCTTCTTATTGACGATGGAATGCCAGCTAGTGAAGAAGAAACTAATGAAAAGCAAACTCAAGCGTGTGAAGCTAAATTCTTAAGAACTACGCTTCTTATTCGTCTTTTGGCTCTTCATTTTGCTTCAACACTTGATGATAGAAAACAAACTGGTTTGATGACTGATTTGGAAATGCCTATTTCGCGAGTTTTGCGTGGCATGGAAGACGTCGGTGCTGCAGTTGATATGCAACGTTTAAGTAGTATGCTTAAGCAATTTTCTGCAGATGCTGAGTTTGCGCAAAATATGGCTTGGAAAGTTGCAGGTAGTTCTGTTAATTTACAAAGCCCTAAGCAGTTGCAACAAATACTTTTTGAGCATTTTGGTCTTAAACCTACTCGTCGCACAAAGAATGGCTCGTACACGACTAATGCCGAAGCTTTGCAAGCTATGTACGTTAAACTCGATCCCGAAGAACCTGCAAGTCAATTCTTGGGTGCTTTACTTAAACATCGCGAAACTAATAAATTGAAACAGATTGTGCAAAGTTTAATTGATGCAGCTCATTATGACGATAGGCGCATCCATACAACTTTTGAGCAGACTATTGCAGCAACTGGTCGTTTAAGTTCTGCTGATCCTAATCTTCAAAATATTCCTAATAGGAATGCTGCTGGTCGTGAAATTCGTGCTGCTTTTATTCCAGGAGAAGAATTTGAATATTTAATGAGTTGTGATTATTCACAAGTTGAGCTTCGTATTATGGCCCATGCATCTCATGATAAAACTCTTATTGAAGCATTCCGTTCCGGCGTAGATTTTCATAAATATGTTGCTAGCTTAGTTTATAAGATTCCTGTTGAACAAGTAAGTCCGGATCAACGTTCTCACGTAAAAGCTATGAGCTATGGATTGGCATATGGATTGAGTACTTATGGGCTGGCAAAACAGCTTTCTATTAGTCCGGCTGAAGCTGAAATGTTAAAAAATAAGTATTTTGATACTTTTGGCAATGTTCATGACTATTTGGAATCTCTTGTGTCGAAGGCAAAAGAACTTGGGTACACAGAAACTATGTTTGGTCGACGTAGGTATTTCCCGCAACTTTCTTCCAATAATCGTGCATCTCGTGAAGCTGCTGAGCGCGGAGCTCTTAATGCTCCAATACAAGGTACTGCCGCAGATATTATGAAACTTGCTATGCTTCGTGTTGATTTGGGATTGCGTGAAGCAAAAGTGCGCAGCCGCGTAATATTGCAAATACATGATGAATTGATTCTGGAAATTTCACATGGTGAGCAAGCGCAGGTAGAAAATATTGTGCGTAAAGCTATGGAAAATGCTGTGCATTTAGACGTTCCTCTTAATGTTTCTACTGGAGTTGGTGTAGATTGGCAACTAGCAGCGCATTAGCACTGCTTAAAGGTAGAAGAAATGATTAGATTAAGCAAAGTAATTGAAGCTATAGAAACATTGTACCCATTAAGCTTTGCTGAAGAGTGGGATGAGCCTGGTCTTATTGTTGGAGACTTGAATTCCCAAATTCAGCGAATCGTATGTGTTAGTGATCCTACGATTAGCGCAGTTGATCGAGCGTTATCAATGGATGCAAACCTATTAGTGACTCATCATCCGCTATTTTTCAAAGCTGTGCATGGAGTTTCAAACGAAACTGTTCGTGGTGAAATTGTGCAGCGCTTAATTAGTAATAATTGTGCGCTATGGGTTGGTCACACTAATGCGGATGTCGCGTGGCGCGGAGTTGCTCATGCTGCGGCAGAGTATTTTGGTCTTCATAATTTGCGTCCAATTGTTGTTTCTAAACAGATTGATTCTGCTGGACGTAACATTGGCTTAGGCAGAATTGGTGTTTTGGATGTGCCAATATCATTGCGTGATTTTGCGCAAAATGTTTTTAACGTTCTTCCTCATACAAAAGTTGGTGTTCAAGTTGCTGGAAATCTTGATGCGAAAGTTAGTACAGTAGCTGTTTTGCCTGGTTCTGGGGAAAGCTTGTTAGATGAAGTTCGCAAGGAAAAAGTTGACGTATATGTTACAAGCGATTTGCGTCATCATCCTGCACTTGATGCAATTGAGCGAGCTAAATATGAATCGAAACTGCGTCTTTCTTCTGGTGAAGATTACATTCAACACACATATCCTATGATTATTAACACTTCTCATAGTGCTATTGAATCATTGTGGTTTACTTATGCGATTAATGATATTGCTGATTGCATAGAAGAAATGTATGGAGAGCGTCCAGAAGTTGCTTGGTTAGGTGAAGCTTGCGATCCATGGAATTACGTTATTAATTGAGGCTTTCATTTAAATTCAATCTTTTTTTAAATAACGTCAACATGACGTGAAAACTACTCGAATATATGAGATACTTATATTATGCATATACGACCAGGTTCCATGTATCCGCTTGGCGCAAACTATGATGGCGCTGGCGTGAATTTTGCGCTGTTTTCCGAAGTTGCAAAGCGCGTTGAATTATGTTTATTTGATGAGCATGATAACGAAACACGTATTGATATGACTGAGCAGAACTCATACGTGTGGCATAACTATGTTTCAGGCATACAGCCTGGTCAGCGTTATGGTTATCGTGTTCACGGACCTTATGATCCTTCTCATGGTTTATGGTGTAATCCTCATAAGTTGTTGCTTGACCCATATGCCAAGGCGATTGAAGGAAATATAGACGGTGATGAGAGTCTTTTCTCGTATTGGTTTGATAATCCAGATGATATTTCAGCAATGAATACTTTAGATTCTGCAGACCATACGATGAAGGCTGCAGTTATTAACCCGTATTTTGACTGGGGTAATGATCAGCATCCTATGATTCCGTATCATGATTCTGTTATTTACGAAGCTCATGTTCGTGGAATGACTAATCTTGATAAACGTGTTCCTCCAGATATTAGAGGCACTTATGCTGGACTTGCACATCCAAGCGTTATTTCTTATTTAAGGAAGCTTGGTGTTACTGCAATAGAATTGATGCCTATTCATCAGTTTGTAAACGATTCTTTCTTGCAAAATAAAGGATTAAGTAACTACTGGGGATACAACACTATTGGTTTCTTCGCTCCTCAAAATTCTTACTCCAGTTCTGGTCAGCGCGGAGAGCAAGTTAACGAATTTAAATCAATGGTTAAGGCATATCATGCTGCAGGTATGGAAGTTATTCTAGACGTGGTTTACAATCACACTGCTGAAGGCAATGATCGTGGTCCTACTTTGAGTTTCCGTGGTATCGATAATCGCGCATATTATCGCCTTGTAGATAATGATCAGCGTCATTATTTTGATACTACCGGTACTGGTAATTCCTTACTTATGCGTTCTCCAAAAGCATTGCGGTTAATCACAGATAGTTTGCGTTATTGGGTAACTGAAATGCATGTTGATGGCTTCCGTTTCGATTTAGCAGCAACTCTTGCGCGTCAGTTCCAAGAAGTAGATAAACTTTCTGCATTCTTTGACATTATTGAGCAGGATCCTATTATTTCAAGTGTAAAACTTATCGCTGAGCCTTGGGATATTGGTGTTGGTGGATATCAAGTTGGTGGATTCCCTCCAAGTTGGTCCGAATGGAATGGAAGATATCGCGATTGTGTCCGCGACTTTTGGCGTTCACAACCATCTACATTACCTGAATTTGCCAGTAGACTTATGGGTAGCTCAGATTTATATGAGCAAAATGGACGAAAGCCTGTAGCTTCCGTGAACTTTATTACAGCTCACGATGGCTTCACTATGAACGATTTAGTTAGCTATAACGAAAAGCATAATGAAGCTAATAAGGAAGGCAATTGCGATGGTGCGAACGACAATCGTTCGTGGAATTGCGGTGTTGAAGGACCTACTAATATTCACGATGTTAATGAATTGCGTGAACGTCAAATACGTAATTTGTTCTCAACTCTTTTGATGAGCCAGGGTATTCCTATGATATGCGCTGGTGATGAAGTCATGCGTACGCAGAAGGGCAATAACAATGCTTATTGTCAAGATAACGCTATTTCGTGGATAAGCTGGGATTATAACGAAACTCAACGAGATATGTTCGATTTCGTTTCCAAGCTTATTCACTTGCGATTAAAGCACCCTGTGTTGCATCGTCGTCGTTTCTTTACGGGTCGTTCTGCTGGAGATGATGTAAGCGATATTCCACAAGTTGAATGGCTTGATCATAACGGTACTGTTATGGATATGGAGGACTGGTCAAATACTCATGCTTTATCTGTGATGATTTATTTGAATGGTTCGGATATTCCAGAAACTGACTGGTATGGAACGAGAATGGTTGATAATGACTTTATTCTTATTTTTAATGCGCATTATGAACCTATTACTTTTACTTTGCCAGATAAACGTTATGGTGAGAAGTGGAAGTTGATTGTGGACACATATAATCCAAAGGGTCCAGAATTGTTATATGAGGCAGGATTTAATATTGTTGCACAATCTCGTAGTTTCTTGCTTCTTATGAGTGAGCATAAACCAGAACATTAAATATTATGCTTTATTTGTAAAGAATTTCGTGACTTGTAAAAACTAAAAGCAGCGCAGAAATTTAAGTTTCTACGCTGCTTTTGTTAGTTTAATTTATCTTTTTGTTCTTATTCTATTTGTGCTTTTGAGCTTCTATTTAATACTAAAGCTTGATTTATTTTTGATTGAAGACGATCGCTTTGCATAGCCGCAACTTGTCGTGAAAATACAATAATCCATCCAAGAAATAGCAGACACGATAATGCTTCAACATTTGTAAGAGTATTATTTCCATGTATCCACTGATTTCCTGCCCACGCAGTAAGAATAACCGCTAAATCGGAAGCAATATAGAATGTGCGAGAAAGCTTAGGCGCAAGCCATGGAAGACATACAAGCATTGTGCAAATTAATCCTGTTACTCCTCGAGCACACAAATCATGTAAGAAAGGATGTGGTGTGTATCTAAAAGTTCCTATTCCAATAAACGATATTCCTCCAAGAATCAGCAAAGCTGCCATAACAGTTGTGCGCATCTTGAAGTGTTTAATTAGTTTTTGGCTATTGTGTTGCAGCATTTCATGCTGCGTTGCAACGAATTCAGTAATAGCAAAGTAGCTCGTTATGATAATGCAAATTCCTGACAAAACAAGTGTTGCATTAAACATACTAGCTGCAAATGTTGTGCGGTCTCCAAGTTGAGAGAAATTATTGTTATACCAGTACGGATCATCTGTCGTAAGACCTGCAGTTGCAGCTCCAGAAATAACGAATAATGGCAGGAGAGAAGCCACTGTTTTAGCTTCGAGAAGTTCAGCCTGAATAAGAGTTGCGTATCCAACAATTCCAGATAATGCTGAGCATAATACTGGTAAATAACTGTTCATTGCTGCTCTGCCAATAATACTATTAATAATAGATAGCAAAGCAAAAGACATAAGAAACATTGTCGCGCCGTAAATCGTAGAAAGTGCTGTTATTTCAAACGCATGCTTAGCTACTCGAATTAAGTGATGGCTGATAACTTTTTTATTTGTACGCAAGTATCCAACAATAAAAGCGCCTACGCTGCACAAAGACACAATAGTTGAAGCTGTAAGGAATAGTCGCTGACTAATTTGCCAAAACGCTGGCATTGTTACCATATACATTCTCATAATAATCATTCCACAAGCTGCGCAAACTATGAATGATATTAAGCCCATTGCCTCTGTTCGCTGGAAGCGTCCCATACTTAGCCCCTTTTTCTTCAAACTAATTCTATTGTATCGTTTGGTAGCTAGTAATGAGTTTTGCTAGTTGAATTTTGTAATGAAGAAAAAATTTTCATAATACGTGTGTCGTAATTTGCATTTGTCTGCAAAGTGCGCTATTGTAATTGATTGTGCTTGGAACTGGTAATCAGTTCAAAAGTCTCGGGGTGTAGCGCAGTTTGGTAGCGCGCCTGCTTTGGGAGCAGGATGTCGCAGGTTCGAATCCTGTCACCCCGACTTTTTATATCTAATGAAATATGCGTATTTTTGCTTTTTATTCTTATTTAGCAGTACATGTTAATCGATAGTATTCATAGTATGAGTGATATTAACGATATTGCAGATTGCACTACTCCTTGGAAAGCACCGTATGCTAATCATCAATTAAAAGCTTATATTGAGGTTCCTGGCAGTAAATCTTTGTCGAATCGTTATTTAATTTTGGCAGCTTTGGGCACAAAATCAGTAGTTTTACAAGGATTATTGCGCTCGCGCGACACGGATCTTATGATTAACGCTTTATCTACATTTGGCGTTAGATGTGAGTCATTAAATGAAGATGGAACTAAGCTTCGTGTAATTCCTCCAGAAGACGGAGTTTTTAGAGTTCCAGATAATGCTGAAGTGTATTGCGGTTTAGCTGGAACTGTAATGCGTTTCGTTGCAGCTTTAGCTTTATTTGCAAATAAAGCTGTGCGATTTGATGGCGATAAGCAAGCTTATGCTCGTCCTATGAAGCCAGTTCTTGACGGTTTAGAGCAGCTTGGTGCTCGCGTAAAATATCACGAAGAAGAGGGTTTTTTACCTTTTACTATTACGCCACCTTCAGTCGAATTTAAAATAAATAATTTTTCTGAAAAAATCGTGCAAATTGATTCTTCTTCATCATCACAATTTATTTCTGCGCTGCTTCTGATTGGTTCACGTATTCCTGGTGGATTAGAGCTTAAACATATTGGTGACACATTGCCAAGTATGCCACATATTCGCATGACTATGGACGATATTTGCAAAGCGGGTGGGTCTGTAAATATGACTAGCAACGCAATGTGGCATGTTAAAGAGAGTAAAATAAATCTAGCTAACGTTGTTACTATAGAGCCTGATCTTTCTAATGCTGCGCCATTTTTAGGAGCATCATTGATTGCTGGAGGAAGTGTCAGTATACCTAATTGGCCGTTTTCTTCAACTCAACCTGGAGGATTGCTTCCTGGAATATTAGAAAAAATGTGTGCAAAAGTTAATTTTGAAAAAACAGGTGATGATGCTGGAATAATGCATGTGGAAAGCGATAGTGCGATTAAAGCAATTCCATATCTTGATTTGAGTGCAGCAGGGGAGATTGCTCCTAGTATTGCAGCTATTCTTGCTTTTGCGGACGGTCCAAGTGAACTTCATGGTATCGCGCATTTGAGAGGGCATGAAACGAATCGTTTGCAAGCGTTAGTTAATGAATTGAATCGAGTTGGGATTGGCGCTAAAGAGCTCGAAGATGGAATTCGTATTGAGCCAAGTAACCATATGCATGGGGAAGTAATGGAAACTTATGCGGATCACAGAATGGCAACTTTTGCTGCAATGCTTGGATTGCGCATAGAAAATATAAGAATCAAAAATATTTCTACTACTCGCAAAACGATTCCTGATTTTCCAGGCATGTGGCATAAAATGCTTGAATAACAAATAATCCCGAGCCTTTTTGACCCGGGATTATTCATATTTATTTATTTTGTTCTACGCAGTTAAGCGCAAACAATTTAGTGCTCAAACTTGTTGCCGTAGCTATCTTCACCAGCTTCAGCAATAGCTGCAGCCTTGCGCGCAATAGCCAACTCTTCGTTCGTTGGAATCACAGCAATAATCACAGAGCTGTCTGGAGTGGAAATAACGCGTGGCTCCTTAGAACGAACCAAATTCTTTTCCTTATCGAGCTTAACGCCGAATGGCTCAAGCTTTTCGCATACGCGAGCGCGTACAATTTCGTCGTTTTCGCCGACACCAGCTGTGAAGGTAATGACATCAACGCCGCCCATTTGAGCAGTATAGTTGCCAATATAACCAACAATGCGGTGCACGTATACGCCGAGAGCGAGCTTAGCGTTTTCATCGCCTTCTGCGATGAGCTTGTGAATATCACGCAAATCGCCATGACCAGTCATACCCATCATGCCTGAACGCTTGTTGAAGAGAGTATCAAGTTCGTCCACGTTCATGTGAGCGTTGCGAATAAGGTGGAAGACTACAGCTGGGTCAATATCGCCAGTGCGACCGCCCATCATTAAGCCTTCGAGTGGGGTTAAGCCCATAGAAGTTTCAACTGGCTTACCAGAAATCTGAGCAGAAGCAGAAGCACCGTTACCAATGTGCAAAACAATCTGCTTCAAACCTTCTGCAGGCTTACCTACAACGCTTGGAACAACAGAGCCAATGTATTCGTGAGAAGTGCCGTGAGCACCGTAACGACGAATATGATAGCGGTCTGCAATTTCCTTATTCAAAGCATAAGTTGCTGCAACCTGTGGCAAAGCATGGAAGAAGGAAGAATCGAATACCATAATTTGTGGAACATCTGGCAAAAGTTCAGTCATGACTTCAGCGCCAACAGCTTCTGGGCCGTTGTGAAGTGGAGCCAAAACTGCCAAATCCTTAACCTTATTGATTGTCTTTTCATTGACTAATGCAGGCTTAGGGAATGTTAAGCCACCCTGAACAACGCGGTGACCGACAGCAACAATGCCAGACTCTGAAAGCTTTGGACCATATTCTTCGAAGAATCCAAGTACGCGCTTCAAGCCCTGCTCGTGGTCGTGAACTGGCTCATCGAACTCATGCTTTTCGCCATTGAATACGTGCTTGTAGTGTCCGTCAACTGGCTCGCCAATCTTCTCAACGATGCCGGAAGCGATACCTTCACCGCTTTCCAAGTCAACGAGCTGATACTTAATCGAACTGGAACCAGAATTGATAACAAGAACGGTTTTTGCCATGTGGGCATCCTCCATAAGTATTGATAAGGCTTATAAATTGCCACGCTCTAGTTTAGCGTTAAGTTCCTACAAACTTAAAGATATTGAGTGCAATGCAATACCTAAAAATCGTGTATGCACTGTGGTGCTGTTTTAGGAGCTTTATTATGTTTATTCTGATTGTGCTTCTAACGCGGTTAAAGCAACGGTATTAATAATATCTTGTACTAAAGCTCCTCTAGACAAATCATTTACAGGCTTATTTAATCCTTGCAAAATTGGACCAACAGCCAGTGCTCCGCTAGAGCGTTGCACGGCTTTATAAGCGATATTTCCTGCGCATAAATCAGGGAATACAAATACATTCACATGACCAGCAATACTATTATTTTTTGCTTTTGCTGCAGCAACTGTAGGAGACCATGCTGCATCAAACTGTATAGATCCAACAATTGCTAAATCAGGTGCTTTTTCTTTCGCAATGCGTGTTGCTTCCTCTACAGTATCAACATCTGGCCCTTTTCCTGAACCAAGCGTTGAATAGGATAGCATTCCAACTTTAGGGTTGAGTCCGAAAGTCTCAGCAGTGTGTGCAGACTGAATAGCAATATCAGCAAGCTGTTCTGCACTAGGATTTGGGTTGATTGCACAATCTGCAAATACAGATACGTGATCTTTGAAGCACATAAGAAATGCTCCAGAAACCAGCTTAGAACCAGGCTTAGTTTTGATAACTTGAAGAGCAGGACGTACAGTGTTAGCGGTTGAATTAACTGAACCAGAAACAAGACCGTCTGCTTGACCTAGTACTACTAGCATGGTGCCGAAGTAGCTTGCATCTGTTAATTGTTCACGCGCTTGCTTTTCTGTCATTCCTTTCTTTGCTCTTAATTCGCAAAGTTTTGTAATCATATGGCTTAGCATTGCTTCATCGTGCATAGATTGGAAACTAGCTTTGCAAAGAGAATTGAGATTTAGTTCTTCTGCTCGAGCAAGAATAGATTCGCGTTCTCCAATGATAATTAGATTTACAATATCACGTTCTAGCAAATAGTTTGCTGCTTTAAGAATACGATCTTCTTCTCCTTCCGGAAGAACTATAGTTTTCTTATTTTCTTTTGCTTTCCCTAATAAACTGTATTGGAAAGCATAAGGTGTAGTTGGAACTTTAAATGGTTGGTGGAGAGCATTAAGAACATCATTTTCTCGAACGCAATTTACGAATGTTTCTAATGAAGAATTTTTAGTTTCTTCATCTATTGATGGCAAAACCCATAATGGAGTTTGGCTTACTCGGGATGCTTCGTCGTTTGAGTTTGCATAATTCCTAGAGCTATAGTCACGCATTAACTCAGCTCCAAGTTCTGGATCGCAGTTTGTAACAAATACTCCTAAAACTTGTGTGCATGATTTAAGAACACAAGCATTTGCAGAATCTATAGTTTGTAAAATTTGTTGTGAGTTTCTGCCTTGAGCTGAAACTGTGAGAAAAACAGGTGATGCCAAGTCAGCTGCAACAGTTGCGTCGAAAGAAAACAGTTCTGGATCATATGCTGGGTTTGCGTCACTAGAAACAATAATAGAAGCTTGAGCAGAGGTGGATTGCAACAATTCGTTATAGCGCGCAACGATATCTCCTCGCACTGTGTCTTTATTTGTTCTAACTATTTCTGGAGTTGTTGCAATAACTTGCTCTAATTTCGTTGAAGTATTTGTGATACCCAAAAGTTGCTTAGTAAAAGTGTCGTTTGGTTGAGCGCATGGACGAAAAACAGTAGTGCTGTAGTTATTAGACAGAATATGTGTTATTCCGAATGCAACAGCATTTCTGCCGTACATATCTTCGTTGCCGATAATTGTTACATTAATATGCGACACGATGCGTTCTCCTTTGATACTTCGTGTTACTGCTAGGTTTATATTGTTAATGTAAGTTTTGCATTTTGCAATATAAACAAACTTTTTCTATTGTACGGCTTATCTATGTTGTACACGCACAAAATAGTAATTATAAATGTAATTTATTTTGCGTATAACTAGTTTTATTGCATTGTTTGTTTTAATACACAAAACGGGAGCCAATCTTTCGATTGACTCCCGAAATGTTTTAGCTAACCAGTTTTAACTTTATCAGCTTAAAACTACTCGTTATCGCCTGCGGTTGCAGCGGTAGCGGTGACAGCGCCTGGCTTGTCGGTCTTAACGCCTGGCCATACCCAATCGGTGTAGTCTGGGTGATCAAGACCCTTGTCGACTGCATACTGGAAGGCTTCGAGGCGGAAGTCCTCGAGCTTCTTGATTTCGTCGGCATACTTAGCGGCGTCAACCATGCGCAATGCTTCAGCGGTAAGCTCGTAACGATCCATGTCGTTCACACGAACCATATCGTATGGCGTTGTGGTGGAGCCCTGCTCCTTGTAGCCATGAACGTTGAAGTTATCGTGGTTTGGACGATCATAAATCAAGCCGCGAACGTCATGTGCATAGGAGTGATAAGCGAAGAGGACTGGCTTGTCAGCAGTGAAGAGCTCAGTGAACTCTTCGTCAGTCAAAGCTTCGTTGTTTTCCTTAGCGGACTGCAACTTGAGCAAGTCAACAACGTTAACAACCTTGAACTTAACGCCAAGCTTGTTCAACTTGTCGGCAGCTGCCATCAATTCCTGCTGTGGAACATCGCCAACACCAGCGAGAACAACCTGAACTTCGTCATTGTTCTTAGCGTTGGAAGCCCACTTCCACTCAGCAGCACCCTTCTCGAGCTCTTCGCGAGCTTCGTCGAGAGTCAACCAAGTAGCAGCTGGCTGCTTACCAGCGAAGATAGCATTAATCATGTTGGTGGACTTGTAAGCCTTTTCAGCAACAGCAAGCAACATGTTGGAATCTACTGGGAAGTAAATGCCGATTACGTGATCGTTGTTGAAGGTCTTGTTCAAGAGCACGGAGGTTACGCCTGGATCCTGGTGCGAGAAGCCGTTGTGATCCTGACGCCATACGTGAGAGGACACCAACAAGTTCACAGAGGAGATTGGCTTACGCCATGGGATCTCACGAACGGTAGCCTCAAGCCACTTTGCGTGCTGGTTCAACATGGAGTCGATAACGTGTACGAAGGACTCGTAGGAGCTCCAGATGCCGTGACGACCGGTGAGCAAGTAACCTTCGAGGAAGCCTTCCATCTGATGCTCGGAAAGCTGCTCGGTGACCTGACCGGTAACAGCCATGTGCTCATCGACTAAGCCGGAGAGATAGCCAGCATCCCACTGCTTGTTGGTTACTTCGTAAGCAGCCTGCAAACGGTTGGAAGCAGTCTCATCTGGTCCGAAGATACGGAAGGAATCTGGGTTGTTCTTGATGATGTCACGAGTGTAAACACCAAGACGACGGGTAGCTTCGAGCTGACCCCAGCCGTGACCGAATTCCTTAACTTCCTTGACTTCGTAATCTTCAAGCTTTGGAAGCTTCAAGTCTTCACGAATACGACCACCATTGGCGTTTGGATTTTCGCCAATACGGAGTTCGCCCTTTGGCATGAAGGAAAGAACGTCTTCCTTAACAGCACCCTTTTCATCGAAGAGCTCTTCAGGCTTGTAGGACTTCATCCAGTTCTTCAAAACCTCGAAGTGAGCTTCGGTATCGCGAGCAGATGCCAGTGGCACCTGGTGTGCACGCCAAGAACCTTCGGTCTTCTTGCCATCGATGAACTTCGGGCAAGTCCAACCCTTTGGAGTGCGGAAGATAATCATTGGGTAGTAAGGACGAGTTACATCGTTAGTTTGAGCCTCAGCCTTAATATCGCAAATTTCATCGAAGATAGTTTCGAACATGTCAGCGAAGCGACGGTGGATGGACATATGATCCTCATCGTCGAAGCCAGCAACGAACTCGTATGGTTCGTAACCCATGCCATGGAAGAACTCATGAAGCTCTTCATCGGAAATACGGGAAAGAATTGTTGGGTTAGCGATCTTATAGCCATTCAAGTGCAAGATTGGAAGCACGATACCATCGGTACGTGGGTTCACAAGCTTGTTGGACTGCCAACCGGTAGCCAAAGGACCGGTCTCAGCTTCACCATCGCCAACGATTGCTGGAACGAACAAGCTTGGGTTGTTCATAACAGCGCCGTAAGCGTGGGAGAGTGCATAACCAAGCTCGCCACCTTCGTGGATGGAGCCTGGGGTTTCAGGAGCGAAGTGAGAAGGAATACCGCCCGGGTAAGAGAACTGGCGGAAGAACTTCTGCAAACCAGCTTCGTCCTTTGTAATCTTTGGATAGTACTCAGTGTAAGTACCGTCGAGGTAAGACTGAGCAGTACCAGCTGGGCCGCCGTGACCCGGACCCATGATAATCACGGTGTTCTGCTGGTGATCAGCGATAAAACGATTGATGTGGCCGATAAGGAAGTTAAGACCTGGAGTGGTGCCCCAGTGGCCCACCAGACGATGCTTAACGTCTTCGCGAGTGAACGGCTCCTTCATTAGAGGGTTGCTGCGAAGATAAATTTGGCCAATTGCAAGATAGTTGGCAACGCGCCAGTACTTGTCTACGCCTTCGATAGCTGCCTCGGAAACTGGAGCGTTGAGCTTCTTCCAAGGTGTGCCAATAACAGGACTCGTCATGTGTACTCCTGTACTCAAGCACTTTTCAGTGCAATTTGATCATTACCATTTGGTTATAGAGACTGGAAAACAAATGTATTACAGCTCTTTTTCCATCCGTTTCAGTATAGTGCCAACGTCTGACTTTTGTTCGTTTGGTTACTTCTTCGTGCATTTGTGTTGAAAAAATGTGTGATTATGTGCGTAAAAAATGAGCCATTTGTATAGATTATGTTATATTTAATGTTCATTTTATACTTTATAGTTAAGCGTTTCGCACAAAAATCTGCCAACGTTATTTGCAGTGTTAGACTGTACGTGTAACTTTTGTGTTTAATTTTCGGCGTTTTGTAATTACGTAACGTCGCAAAGTTTCACTATTATAAGTTGAATCGTGTTAGAACATGTATATAAGGAGAATCATGGCAAAAGGACCAGTGCTTGTCGTTGATTTTGGCGCTCAATATGCTCAGCTTATTGCTCGTCGAGTGCGCGAAGCAAATGTGTATTCAGAACTTGTTCCTCACTCTATGCCAGTTGACGAGATGCTTGCTAAGGATCCTCAAGCTATTATTCTTTCAGGCGGTCCTGCTTCTGTTTATGAACCAGGTGCTCCTGACATTGATCCAAAGATTTTTGAAGCAGGTGTACCGGTTCTTGGTATTTGCTATGGCTTCCAGGTAATGGCTCATGAGCTTGGTGGCGATGTCGATAAAGCTGCACTTGGTGAGTATGGCAAGACTGCTGCAACTATTGATGATTCTGAAGGTTTACTTTCCGGATCTCCATCTGCGCAGAATACTTGGATGAGTCACGGTGTTGCTGTTAAGCGTGCTCCAGAAGGTTTTACGGTCTTGGCTCACACAGAAGGTGCTCCAGTTGCAGCAATGCAAGACGAAAGTCGCAAACTTTACGGTGTGCAATGGCATCCAGAAGTTAAACACACTCCATTGGGTCAGGAACTTATATCTACATTCTTACATAAGTGTGCAGGACTGAATAATAATTGGAATCCTTCTAACATTATTGAGGATCAAGTTGCTAAGATTCGCGCAGAAGTTGGGAATGCACAAGTTATTTGTGGTCTTTCTGGTGGCGTAGATTCTGCTGTTGCTGCAGCATTGGTGCATAAAGCAATTGGCAATCAGCTTACTTGCGTTTTTGTTGACCACGGTTTGCTTCGTAAAGGCGAAGTTGAGCAGGTTAAGCATGATTTTGTTGAAGCAACAGGCATTAAACTTATTGCAGTTGATGCAGAAGATGACTTTTTGAACGCACTTAAAGGCGTGAGTGAGCCGGAGCGCAAGCGCAAGATTATTGGCGAAAAGTTTATACGCACTTTTGAAAAAGCTCAGCGTCAAGTTATTGAAGAAGCTGGTAAAACTGGAGCTGAAGTTAAGTTCCTTGTGCAAGGCACACTTTACCCGGATGTAGTTGAGTCCGGTGGTGGTGATGGTGCTGCAAATATCAAATCTCATCACAATGTTGGAGGTTTGCCAAAAGATTTGAAGTTTAAGCTTATTGAACCTTTGCGTACTTTGTTTAAGGATGAAGTTCGTGCTATTGGAACTGAGCTTGGACTTCCAGATGAAATTGTTTGGCGTCAGCCATTCCCGGGTCCTGGTTTAGGTATTCGTATTGTGGGTGAGATTACACGCGAACGCTTAGCTGTTCTTCGTGAAGCAGATGCTATTGCGCGCGAAGAGCTCTCTAAAGCTGGATTGGATCGCGACATTTGGCAATGCCCAGTCGTTTTGCTTGCTGATGTTCATTCTGTTGGTGTTCAAGGTGATGAGCGCACATATGGTTCTCCAATTGTTTTGCGTCCTGTGAGCTCTGAGGATGCCATGACAGCTGATTGGTCTCGTGTGCCTTACGATGTATTGGCAAATATTTCTACTCGAATCACGAATGAATGCCGTCAAATTAATCGTGTAGTGCTTGATGTAACGTCTAAGCCGCCTGCCACGATTGAGTGGGAGTGACAGTTTTTGATGAGAATTATTGACCGAAATATAAACATATGTTTATGCGGTAAAACATATGTTTATTTTCATTAAAAACTGTAATAATTACTGATTTTATAAAGCACTTCGTGAAAATGGAGTGCTTTTTTCTGTATATTGGTGTGTCGAATTTTCTAAAAACAGGTAAAAATTTCGAATTTTATTGATATTTAATAAATATTTTAGTTATAAATAGTGTTATTTTAATTGTTTATAATGTTTAAACGATATAATGAATTTGACATGAAACAACAGTATGAGCTGTAACAGTAGTTGTTGGCTGGGTATAAAAACTACTGCTCGTAGTAGCTCTTACTACTTTGCTTCATTGCGGAACCGTGAATTTTGTATGTGTAGTTTTACTGTGCTACGAAACTAATCGTGTATTTCGAATAGTTTCGCCTACGGTATCGTTTGCGAAGTTTGTAAGATATTTTTGCCGCCAATAATTGCGTAAGCCGCTCAAACTATATCGATTAATATGGTAAGGAGAGTTACGTGGACGGAATTCTGTCAGTACTGCTCGATATTTTCAGACAGCCATCTGTTATAGTTGCGCTTATTTCTTTTATTGGGCTTGCAGTGCAAAGAAAGAAATTCTCGGATATTTTGCAAGGATCAATCCGTACTCTTGTTGGTTTTCTTGTTTTAGCAGCTGGTTCTGGAGTTATTACTGAAGCGTTGAACCCCTTTGGCAAAATGTTTCAATACGCATTTCATGTGCAAGGCGTAGTGCCGAATAATGAAGCAATTATTGGAACTGTTTTATTGAAGTATGGCTCTGAATCTGCGCTTATTTTCTTCTTTGGAATGATTGTTAATATTATTCTTTCTATTACTTCTCGTTTTAAATTTATCTATTTAACGGGTCACGTAGCTTTCTATATGGCAAGTATGCTTGCAGTTATATTTAATGTTGCAGGATTTAGCATGTGGGAAGTTCTTTTATGGGGTTCAATTGCTCAAGGATTGTTTACGACAATTTCTCCAGCACTGGTGCAGCCGTTTATGAAGAAAGCTTCAGGCAAAGATGATGTTGCTTTAGGACATCCTGCTGGTACTGGTGTTGCTTTGGGTGCGTTAATTGCAAAGCTTACTGCTTCAAAAAAGCGTCCTTCTAAGTCAACTGAGGATATTAAATTCCCAGCAACATTGGGATTCTTGCGTGATACAACAGTTCTTATCACACTTTCTATGGCTGTTATTTATATAGTAGTGGCACTTTTTGCTGGATCTTCGTATGTCGAAACACATTTATCTAATGGTCAAAACTTCATTGTTTTCGTTATGTTGAAGGCTGCAACTTTTGCTGCAGGTGTTTATATTATTCTTGCAGGCGTGCAGATTGTTCTTGACGAAATTGTTCCAGCTTTTAAGGGAATATCGGAAAAGCTTGTTAAAAATGCTCGTCCTGCTTTAGATGCACCAATGACTTTTGGCTTTGCTCCTAATGCTGTTCTTATTGGTTTCTTAGCTAGTTTCTTTGGTGGTTTGCTTGGAATGACGCTTATGGCGATTTTGGGAACGACAATTATTATTCCTGGAATTGTTGCGCATTTCATGGCTGGTGGTGCTGCAGGAGTATTCGGTAATGGTCAAGGTGGAATACGTGGTTGCTTGACTGCATCATTTATTAATGGTCTTTTTATTACTTTCCTTCCGTTGTTCCTTTTGCCAGTGCTTGGCGATTTGGGAAGCGCAAATTCTACATATTCTGATGCGGATTATGGCGTATTTGGTGTAATACTTGGTTACGCAAATATTGTCGGTGGTCGTACTGTTTTAATTTCTGTAATACTTATTGCACTAATATTGTTCTATTCTGTTTCGATATTGATGAATAAACGCGATTCTAATAATTTTGAAAAGGTTGAAGAAATAAAATAAGTAAAGAAAATAAAAATACAATTAAATAATTGTATATACATATAAAAATTAAAAATTTTTTTACTCATTTTCTTATTTATTTGTACATTTTATTGTATGACTGGTAGGATAACAGAGTTATTAGTTTTGCATGAGCCGTTGTTACTATGCTGTGTTTTACACAAACTAGTATCAACGGCTTTTTCATATTAGCGTTTAGCTAGGGGAGAGTGATAATGGTCGAAGGTGTGCCTAAATACATTGCTGTGCGAGATAATCTACGCGCTCGCATTGATTCTATGGAAGCGAACGAACAATTACCTCCTGAAATTGAATTGTGCAAACAATACAATGTGAGCCGTATTACTTTGAGGCATGCAGTCGATAACCTTATTACTGAAGGATTACTTGTTCGTGAGCAGGGTAGAGGAATATTTCGAGCTTCTTCAATTATTCCTAGTTATAGTCAAGAAGTAATTTCTGATCGTGCGCAAGGATTTTACGAGCAGACTTATTCTAATGATGCAAAAATTAGAATAAAAGTTATTGAAAACGATGTTATTCATGATGAAGATGCTGCTGCTCGTTTAGGCCTTGATCCAGTAGATGAATTGATATGTTTGAAACGCTTGCGTTATGTTGACGATGTTCTATCGCGTTATAGTGTGCTCTATTTGCCTGCTTCTCGTTTTCCTAAAATTTTGACGCATGATTTTTCAGATGAGTCGTTATCTGATTTTTTGCTTAAAGCGTACGCTGTTCAACTTGTAGAAAATGAAGTGTCTGTGCATATAGAAAATCTATGTGACAGGCTTGCAGCAGTACTTAACCTTGAAGTTGGAACTCCTGCAATTACAGCTTATTCTACTGTAAAAGATAAGTTTGGTACGATTATTGCTTTTGGTGCATCTGTTTATGCGCCAAATTCTGGTGAGATTCGTTTCCACCTGCATTCAAATGCTGCTTAATTAAACTTTAGGGCTAACTAAGAATGTCTTAGCTAGCCCATTTTTGTGTTAAAAAACAATAAAACCTTGCTGGTTTTCCAGCAAGGTTTTTTCGTGTCCGGAGCGGGAGTTGAACCCGCACGCCTGTAACAAATAGGCACTAGCACCTCAAGCTAGCGCGTCTACCATTCCGCCACCCGGACAGGTGTTTTAGACAACAGATAAGACTATAACATCTTTTTTTCTTCTTCGCTTCGGCGTGTTGAAAAAATTACGAATTTTCAAAATATTTATATATGAAAATAGTAATAATAGTTTTAAATTATGCTATTTTCAGTATAAAAATCTCCTTTACTATCTTGTTTAAAATCAATAATATTCACTGACTTTTTTGCCAAGTTTCCATCAAAGTCAATGAACGAGTGTTGTGGCAATGAAGAAATATCATGTTTTGGATAGTCTCTTCTAAAGAAAGCACCTCTAGATTCATGTCTAGCAAGTGAAGATTGCAATGCTGCTTTTGCAAGTAGTGACATGTTCTTTATTTCCCATATTGCAGTAATTTCTTGGTTAAAAACTAAATTATTGCTATGGATGTGTAATGACTGAATTTTAGGATCTATAAATTCTTGTATTTCATTAAGTGCTTCCTTAATTGATTGCTCGTCACATGATATTGCAACAGCGTTTTCCATGATTTTTCCTAAATCTGCAAATAATTTATAAGGATTATATTCTTCTTCTATTTGTGAGAATTCGTCGTTATAGCTGTTGTCTGTAAAATCTGTAGCTTGATTCGCACTTGTTTTCATAAGCTGATTAAGCTCATTATTTCTTTGTTTATATAAGACTTGTAGCGCAGTATTATTTGAGAAAGTTTTATTGGTTTCGTTGGTTTCGTTGGTTTTGTTACTGTTAGTTTCGTCATCCTTGTTTAAGTTTTTCAATTCTTTTGCTATTGTTGCTCCCGCGCGATTTCCAAAAAGGCATGCGTCAAGCAAGGAGTTTCCTCCTAATCGATTAGCTCCGTGCACTCCTACGCATGAGCATTCTCCGGCAGCGTATAAACCATAAACAATAGTTTGGTTGTTATTTTGCCATCTATATACTTTTCCATCCAAAGTTATCGGTATTCCGCCCATTGTGTAGTGAGCTGTAGGACGAATTGGGACTAAATCGCAAGTTGGGTCAAGATGAGCATATTTTTCAATAGTTTCTGTGACTTGTGGCAAGTATTCTAACATATTTTCCCGGCTGATATGTGTCATATCTAGCCAAACGCAATCATTATGTGAATTGCTTTGTTGCGTAGTTGTTGAATCGTTTACACCTCTGCCTTCGCGAATTTCTTGGGCAATTGCACGAGAAACAACATCTCTTGGAGCTAAATCTGCATGTACTTCATCGTATTTTTTCATAAAAGCTTCGCCATTTGAGTTCCTAAGCACGCCGCCTTCAGCTCTTGCTGCTTCTGAAAGCAGAATACCAGTATGAGCTAGTCCAGTAGGGTGGAATTGAATGAACTCGCAGTCTTCAAGTTGTAATCCTGCTTTTAAAGCTAAAGCCATGCCATCGCCTGTTAAATCCCACGAATTAGATGTTGTTGCAAATAATCTTCCCGATCCGCCTGTAGCTAAAAGTAGGAATCTAGACTTTATTGCTCGCAAGTTTCCTGCAGATAAATCAAATGCAACAATTCCTTCAACGCTCATAGTTTGATCGTTTATAGCAACATCTGTTACGTAACAATCTTCAGCAAATACAATATTCTCGGAAACACATTGTTGCCATAAGCTATGTAAAATTTGGTGACCAATACGATCTGCAGCAAAAGCTGCACGTTCAATTGGATTCTTTCCAAAATTAGCAGTATGTCCACCAAAACGGCGTTGGTTAATATATCCATTTTGTGTTCGAGAAAATGCTACGCCATCATGTTCAAGCTGAATAACTGTTTTTGGTGCTTCTTTTGCAAGTAGCTTTGCTGCATCTTGATCGCTTAGCCAATCTCCGCCATGAACTGTGTCATAATAATGCCATTGCCATTTGTCGTGCTCTACATTCCCAAGGCTTGCTGCTATACCTCCTTCAGCAGAACCCGTGTGTGAACGCAATGCTGGCACTTTAGAAATCACTAAAATTGATGGTGTTTTTCCTTCTTTTTTCATGCATGCGTATTCTTCGGATTTAATTAATCCTAGTGCTGCAGATAATCCTGCAGCTCCAGCGCCAACAATAATAACATCGTAGTATTCGCTTGATTGCATACTTTTATTTTCTCACATATCTTGTATTGAGCGCGTTATTTTACGCTACTTTTTGCTGTGATAATGTTAAATTTTCTTTATTTTGTACAATAATTCCTTCCAATTCTAGCAATGCAATTTTTCCAGAAATTTCAGCAATAGATGGTATGTAATCTAATTGTTTTTCTTTGTAAGAAGTTTTTATTATTTCGTATATTCTGTCAACATTTGCAAGTTCGCGTTCGCGTTTGCACGTTGTAATTGCGTCGATAATTAGTTTTTGTGTATTGTCATAATTTTTATAGTCTATACTTAATTTTTCTGGTTTAGGTTGAGAATAAGCAAAGTAGTGATGAGATTGAGGAAACAGAATATCTATATCTTGAGTTGAACACAATATTATAGCTTGTGAATCGTGTATTAGCTTATTGCATCCCGCATTATTAGGCTGATTGATATCTCCTGGTATAGCGTATAGTTCGCGATTTAAATTCGTTGCCCATGTTGCAGTATTTAGTGCTCCGGATTGTAATCTTGCTTGAGCAACTATAATTTTTGATGCTAGAGCTGCAATAATTCTATTTCGCAATAAAAATCTGTGGCCTACTGGTGTTGTATCTGGGCATAGTTCGCTAATACACACTCCGCCTTTTGCAATAATTTGTTCAAAAAGCTGATAATTGCATCTGGGGCCCATATGATTTAATCCTCCTGCAAATACAGCAATGGTTTTTCCTGTAGGCTTATTTTCATCTATATCTTGTGCATCTAATGCGCCCCAATGTGCTGCTGCATCAATTCCGTACGCTCCACCAGAAATAACAGTATGACCTTTCGAAGCGCAATCATAAGCAAATTGATATGCGAGTTCTCTTCCGTAGTCTGTGCAAGAGCGTGAACCAACAATAGCAAGTGGATTATGACATTGTGTTAATGTTTGTGGATTCCCTACGCCCCACAAGCATAAAGGTGGTGAGAAATGACTCTGAAAAGCCAAATCTTGTAATTGTTTCGGCCAATATTTGCTGTGTGGTGCAATAATCCATTGCTTTCCGCCACAAGTGAACCATTGACATAGTGATTCATTATTCCATGTCGGCAAATGCAATAATCGAACGCACCATTTTGAAATAGAATTGTGTAGCACTTCTAAAGATTTAGGCGCATTATTGTTGTGATAACCCCACGCTGTTAAGCCCTTCTTGAAATAATTTTCTAAGAGAGCAAGCTCTTTATGTTTTTTTATGAAACTTAACATTGTAGATACTAATTCTTGATTTTTGTTACGTTTTCTTGAGCTAAAAGTTTTAGAATTGGCATCGTTTTCTTGATCTGCTACTTCACTAATAATTGGAAGTTGCATTTGTTGAGCTGAGTCTGTTGATTGTTGTTTCGTATAATTTTTCACAATTGTTTTTAATAGTGAAACAATTTCTTTAGCGCTTTTAGATCCCAATAGTAGTGTGTACATAATTGCATCCACTCCTTCAAGGCAGAATGTAAGTATTGCACGAGATATTGTTTCTTCGTCTGGTGAAGAAAAATCGCTAGATGCACTAATGGTTTCTTTAGTGTTATCCGTGTTGTTTATGCTCTTAGTGTTCATATTCGTGTCCTTAAACTGATAGCTTGTGCCATGTCTGTCATGTCTGGTGAAGTGTGTCCAGAAAGATCAGCAAGTGTCCACGCGAGTCGCAATGCTCTATCTGCTCCGCGCAAACTCAATTGATGCTTTTCTAATGCACGGTTAATAAGTCCTACAGCTTGCTGTGAAGTGTATTTTCTAAGCCACGTTCCAGATGCTTGTGCGTTGCAATCCCAACCTTGTTTTATAAAACGATCGCGAGCAATTTTACGAGCTTCTATTACGTTACCTCGCATTGTTTTGCTATTCAGATACGTGTTTTTAACTGAGTTTTGTGCATTGTCTTGATGATGGTTTGAAATAATAATTCGTTCTACTGGAGGTACATCCATTTGAATATCAATACGGTCAAGAATTGGACCTGAAAGGCGTGAAAAATATCGTGCTCTTTCGCGCTCTTTGCAAGTGCATCTTTCTCCATTTCCGTATGCGTAGCCGCAAGGACAAGGATTTGCAGCAATAACAAGCTGGAATTTAGCTGGATAAAGAGTTGTACCTTTTGAACGAGAAATAGCAATATGCCCTGATTCCAATGGTTCTCTTAGGGTTTGCAATACTCTAGGAGAAAACTCTGGAGCCTCATCCATAAACAGCACTCCGCAATGTGCTCTAGTAATAATCCCAGGTTTTGCAACTCCTGTTCCTCCTCCAATAAGAGAAGCTGCTGAAGCAGTATGATGAGGTGCTTCAAATGGTGGAATATTGCTAATTCCGTAGTAGGGAAGTGTGCCACAAAGTGAACGAATTGAAGCAACCTCAAGCTGTTCTTGTTCGTTAAGTGGACACATAATGCTTGGTATTCGTGAAGCTAGCATGGTTTTTCCAGATCCTGGAGGTCCAATCATCATCACGTGATGTCCTCCAGCTGCAGCAACTTGTAGAGCCCATTTTGTATGTTCTTGCCCTATTACTTCAGACATATCTCCAATTTCATATTTTGGTTCAATTTGTAGTGGGGAAGTGCTTTCTTCGTGAATTGACGGATTATAATCTTCTTCTCCATTGTTATAATTTCCATTTCGCTCAAGAACTTGCATATGTTTATACGCAGGGTCTTCTTCAATAAGCTTTAGTGATTCCTCGCTCAAACTGCCATGCAATTGCGTCACTAAATCTAAAATATGGTGTATTCCAATAGATTCAATTCCATCTACAAGTTGTGCTTCGGCAAGATTTTCTTGTGGAATAATCATTCGTTTAAAATGCATCTTTTTTGCGTAAAGTGCAATAGGAAGAATGCCTTGAATAGGTAATACTGTCCCGTCAAGATTTAGTTCTCCTAGAATAACTGTATTTTCTAATTCTGTAAGTGGAATATACTTTTCTGCGCTTAGTATGCTTGCTGCGATAGCTAAATCGTATGATGCTCCGCTTTTTGGCATTGAAGCAGGTGATAAGTTTACTGTTATCCTTCCTTCAGGCCATTTGCAATGCAACGCAAAATGAGCTGATTTAACGCGCTCTCTTGCTTCGCTTAATGAAGTGTCAGGTAAGCCGATAATAGAAAAGTTTGGCATATTTCCAGATATAAAAGCTTGCAGCTGAATAGTAAAAGCTTTAAGACCAATAAGTCCTATTGATGTTGCGTTTCCAATATGCATTAGAATGCTCCTTGAACATGCTTGAATTGGATTGATGAATTATCTTCAATTTCTTCCAAGGATTGCAATTCATATGCAGAATCTGGATAAGTGTATTTGTTAATAACGAGAATTGATACAGCATCAAATCGAATACGGTAATGAGGTATGTCGCTTCCGCATTCTTCCAGCCATTTCATACCAGTTGTACGTAATTTGCTACATTTTTCTTGAGTAATTGCTTCAAGTGGAGTGCCACAACGTACGCTTCTTCGAGTTTTTACTTCTACGAATACCAATTTTTGTTCTGGAGTAATCATTACCAAATCTAGCTCTCCATTGCGGCAATGCCAGTTTCTGTCAATAACGTGCCACCCTTTTTGCATAAGTCGCAAAGCGGCGTATGTTTCTCCCAGTTTTCCCAACTCTTTACTTTCAAGAGAATCATCTTGAAGCTCGTTGGACACTTGTTCAAGTTTTTCTTGCAAAAATACTTGAGCAGTTTCAGCGTCGTCAATCTCGTCAAGCGAGATAATTTCATCGTCAATAATGTGTTTTTGTGTAATCATGCTGCTATTTTCTGTGCTTATTGAGCAGTAATCCAGATTTTTTAAGCATTGTGGATAAAAGCTGCATACGGCGTGTTGTATTAGAAATTCAGTATATTTTCCGTATTTTTCTAAAACAAATTTCGCTATTTTTTGCAAACTGTTAATTCGTTATAGCTAATTTTGATAACCGCAGGTATGTACGAATGAACCATAGTGGCATATTGTCGTTATCACTTAAATAAATATGTAAACAGAAAACGGAAAAGTAAGCGGATGCGCAAAGTAAGCTGAAGCAAACTAATCTACTGTTTAAAAAGTCGCAAAACTGGAGGGGTATTATGAGCGATATTGAAGAAACGCAAGGAAAGTATCATTTTGAGACCTTGCAATTGCATGTAGGTCAAGAGCAGGCGGATCCGGCAACTGATTCTCGTGCAGTTCCTATTTATCAAACAACAAGCTACGTATTCCATGATTTTGACCATGCTGCAGCTCGTTTTGATTTGCGTGACGCTGGAAACATTTATGGTCGTTTAACGAATTCTACTCAAGATGTTTTTGAGCGCAGAATTGCAGCTCTTGAAAGTGGTACTGCAGCTTTGGCTGTTGCTTCTGGCGCGGCCGCTGTCGACTATGCTATTCGTAACATTACGCAGCAGGGCGATCACATCGTGTCTTCAAAGAATGTGTATGGTGGAACTTATAACCTGCTTCGTCACACTCTTCCTCGAGATGGTGTAACAACTACTTTTGTCGATCCTAAGAATCCTCAAAACTTCGAGGATGCTATTCAACCAAATACAAAGCTTGTATACTTTGAAACTTTCGGTAATCCTAACGCAGATTTGCCTGATTTTGAGACTATTTCCGAGATTGCTCATCGCCACAATCTTCCTGTTTTTGTTGACAATACTTTCGCAACTCCATATCTTTTCCGTCCGCTTGAGCATGGTGCAGATATTGTAGTCGAATCTGCTACGAAATTTATTGGCGGTCATGGTACAACTCTTGGTGGCATTATTGTTGAAGGCGGCAATTTTGATTGGTCTAAAGTCCCTGGAAAATTCCCAACTCTTACAGAAGCTGACCCAAGTTACCACGGTTTGAACTTCTATGAAGCTTTAGGACCTGTGGCTTTTGTGACGCGTATTCGTGCGATTATTTTGCGCGATACTGGTGCTTGCATTAGCCCATTTGCAGCATTCTTGCTTTTGCAAGGCACGGAAACCTTGAGCTTGCGTGTTGAGCGTCACGTTGAGAATGCGTTGAAGGTTGTTCAATATTTGCAAACTGTGCCAGAGGTTGAATCTGTAAGTCATCCTTCTATTGAAGGTCGTTCTGATCACGAGCTTTATAAGCGTTACTTCCCGAATGGTGGAGGCTCTATTTTTACGTTTGATATTAAAGGTGGAAGGGATGCAGCTCGCGTATTTATTGACAATTTACAGCTTTTCTCATTGCTTGCAAATGTTGCGGACGTAAAATCATTGGTTATTCATCCTGCATCTACTACGCACTCTCAGGAAACTCCTGAAGAATTGGAAGATCAGGGCATTTATGAGGGAACTATTCGCTTGTCTATTGGAACTGAGCATATTGACGATATTCTTGCCGATTTGCAGCGCGGGTTTGATGCAGTTCGTAAAGCAGGACTTGCTTAAATAGAAAAGAGAAAGCAAAGCAAAAATTATTAATTAAAAATATTCCTGAAGATCCATTACCGTTTTATTCGGAGCGCATATTGTATTTGTATGCGCTCCGATTTTTTATACATTCTGTAAATTTGTGCATCATACTTTAGGATGAGACGCTAATTTTTTCTCAATAATTTCCGCCTTACGCACGATGGTAATCAGCTGTATTTTTCCGTAAATTTAAGTATTAGCAGTAGATAACTATGCGATTACTACTTTTTAAGAAAAGGAGCAGTTATGAACAGTCCGTACGAAACAAGCTCATACGAGCAAGAAAATGCTTTAGATTTTAGAGCAGATTTTAACCAAAACTTGATTGGTGAAACAGCAGTTGCAGCTTTGCATGTTGTTAAAGATTTTGGCAAGGGTGCAGGCATTGTTCACGCTTTGCGAGATGTAAGCGTAAGTTTTGAACGCGGCAAGTTTACGGCGATTATGGGTCCTTCTGGCTCAGGTAAGTCAACTTTAATGCATTCCTTGGCTGGTCTTGACAGCGTTAATTCTGGAAAAGTTTTGGTTGATGGCTTAGATATTACAGGCATGAGCGATAAGCAGCTTACGCTTATGCGACGCGAAATGGTCGGATTTATTTTCCAAAGTTTTAATCTTCTTCCAATGTTTAGCGCTGAGCAAAATATTCTCATGCCTCTTACTTTGGCGGGCAAAAAGCCAGATAAGCAATGGTTTAATACTTTGGTTAATACTCTTGGCTTGCAAAATCGCTTAAAGCATAGGCCTGCTGAGCTTTCTGGTGGCCAGCGCCAACGTGTTGCAATCGCTCGAGCTTTAATCTCTAAGCCTTCCGTAGTTTTTGCGGACGAGCCTACCGGAAATCTTGACTCTGCTTCCAGCTCAGAAGTTTTGCATTTCTTGAAGAAGTCCGTAACGGAGCTTGGTCAAACTGTGATTATGGTTACTCACGACGCTGTTGCAGCCTCTTACGCGGATCGAGCAATCGTGTTTGCAGATGGCCAAATCGTTGAAGATGTGCAAAATCCTACTGCGGAAGGCATGAGCAAGATGCTTATGGAACGCAGCGAGGCTGGTATTAGTAATCAGTCTGCTCAATTGCAATAAAAGGTGGTGAAGTTAGAATGTGGAAAATCGCGCTAAAACTTATGCGTAAAAGCGTGCGCATGCTAATCGCCTCTGGAATTGCAATTCTTATAGGCAGCATGTTTATGAGCGCTACTTTGCTTTTTGTAAACAGTGTTGACGACTTGATGGTTCGAAACGCAACAAATGAATTCGGTAGCGCAAATTATGCAATCTCATTTAGGAATCCTAACAGTTCTCCGAGTAGTAAAATTCATTATAAAGACCTTCATTTAGACGAAATATCGAAGATGCCTGGTGTTAATGGCATTCGTAGTGATGATGCGACTGCTCTTGTAAGAGTGGAAAAAGGTGATAAATCAGTTACGAGTATTGCTTGGTCTAATGGTTTGTATGGAAATCTTCCTGTGTATAAATCAACAGAAGGTAGAGAACCGCAAAAAATAGGTGAAATAACTCTTATTAAAAGTATTGCTAAATCAATACATGCAAATATTGGCGATACTATAACTTTGGTTAAAGTAGATGACACTGGCGGAGATAAAGAAAAATCGTACGATGTTCGTGTGGTTGGTCTTGTAGACGATGGAGAGCATTCTCAAATACCATTTTCAAATCGCGGCACATATCTTGGTGGCGTAACGAATGATTTTTGTGCAAAACTCAACAATCTTAAGAATTTTGACAATGAAGTTGTGCAAAGCAAAGTATACATGAGTATTGATGAATCTAAAATAAACGATTTATCTCCTACGATTAACTCTTTGCTTCCTTCGAGATTCTCTCTTATGTCTAGGCATGAAGTTGGCGTAAGAGCTGTTCGAAGTGTGTCCAACGGCACTAATTTTGTAACCATGTTCTTGCTATCTTTTGGTATTCTAGCGTTGCTTATTTCTTCGCTTGTTATAGCAAACACATTCCAAGTTTTGGTTGCTCAACGCAGACGCACTCTTGCACTTTTGCGCGTAATTGGTGCACAATCGCACCAGCTTTATGCAGCAGTTTTGCTTGAAGCTGCAATACTTGGAGTTATTTCTGCGGCTGTTGGCGTGCTTTGTGCAATCGGATTTATGGGCGCAATTAGTAACGTGAATATTAATTCTGGACCGTTATCTAAGATTCCTTTGATTGTCTCGCTTCCAGCGGTTGTGTGGCCAATAGCAATTGGCACGATTGTAACAGTTCTTGCATCTATGAGTGCTGCTCGATCTGCTACAAAAGTAACGCCTATGGAAGCGCTACGACCAATGGATTTGATTAAAGATAAGCGTGCAAGCATTATTCGCGCTGTTTTTGGCGTTGTGTTTATTGTTGTAGGTATTTTAGCTGCGGCTTTAAGTGCTACTTCTTTAGCAAGCATGATTGCGAGGAAGTCTCCTACTGCTGGTTCTGACTCTTGGATGACTTTGCTTGGAGCAATGTTTGGTTGTGCGCTTGTTTTTATTGGCATTATTATTACAGCAACATTCTGGATGCCGTTTGCTATGAAGGCCACTGGAGCAATCATGGCGCTTTGTGGGCCTGCATCTAAGGTTGCTAACGCAAACGTGCAAAGGAATCCTAGAAGAGTTGCAGCAACTGGAACGGCTTTGCTTATTGGCGTAACGCTTGTTTCAACAGTAGTAACGGGCGCAATGTGCGGTAAAGCAACTCTTAAAGGTGTTGTTGATGATCGTTACAGTGTTGACATTATTATTCAAGGCAAGAATGTTGATGAATCTCTAGCTGCTGATATTTCAAAGATTAGTGGAATAAAGCATACTGAGTTGCTTCCTGCAGTTCCTATGACTTTTAAGAATGCTAAGGGTAAAACTGAGTACGCTATGGCAGCTGGAGTTGATAATACAGATCAACTTAAAAATGTAATGCACACTGACCTTGATGGCGTTAACATAAACAAAGATTCTATACTTTTGCCTAAGTTTAATAATGAAGGTGGAGAACCTTTTGAGCTTAAAAAAGGAAACCTTAGTCTGCAAGCTTATGTAGAAAAGTACGATTCTAGTGAAGATAGTGTAGATAGTATTACGCCATTTACTGGCATGAACACAGACTCTAGTAATAACGATAAGAGCATTACTGTAAAGCAAGTTCAGTTTAAGAAGTATAGAAATGTTAATATATATTCAAGGAATACTGCTTTTGTTAGCAAATCTTACTTCAATAACTACCTTAAGCCTACAACGCATATTTTGCTTATTTCGGTAGACTCTAGCAAAGCTAATCTTGTAGATATTGTTAAGAATATTAGAAATATTACATCTAGCTATGCGGAGGTTATGGCTGGTGGAAGCGTGTTCCAACGAGCGCAGTGGGAGAGTGCTATCGACATAATGATGATGTTGCTTGTTGGCTTAATAGCAGTAGCTGTTGTGATTGCTTTAATAGGCGTTGCAAACACATTAAGCTTGTCTGTTATTGAGCGAACCAAAGAATCTGCAACTTTGCGCGCAATCGGCATGACAAGAGGACAGGTTAGAAGATCTCTTGCGTTGGAAGCAACGTTGATTTCCCTAACAAGCACTGTTTCTGGCTTGATTGTTGGAACAGCGTTTGGGTGGATTGGATCCTACATGGTGTTTAGCGCAATTGGCAAAGTTCCGTTTGTAATTGATTGGACTATTTACGCGGTTCTTGCTCTAATCGCTTTACTTGCAGCTCTTCTTTCTAGCGTGCTTCCAGCTCGTAGAGCAGTGAAGTCTTCGCCAGTAGTTGCGCTCGCGGAGGACTAAATTTCACAAAAACTATATGTGAAAGATAGTCTGTAGAAGTTAAGTTGCAGAAAATAAAGATAATGCCGGTGTGTAAATTTTACGTGCCGGCATTATCTTTTTCTTAGGCTTTTTCGACACTCTGAAAAAATTTGTAATATTGTTATTATTTTTTTATTAAAACGTGCGTATAATTATGCGACTAGCATAATATTATGTAAAAAAAGAGCATTTTTTATTAGTAATATTCAAAAATAATACGATTATTATTCATCATGACAAGTTTTATCGGAAATATTCCGAATAAATGGCATTGAAAATGTATTTATTTCTTTGTTATGCTCAAAATGACTGCTGACATAAGTTAGACATGAAGGCCGCTACGAGCAAGGAGTAACAAATATGGTAACGGTCAAGAAAAAATCTGCCGCAGCAATCGCAGGATTTGTTTTGTTCCTGCAAGGTCCAATGCCAGCATGGGCGCAAGAAGCTGCTGAGGTTGTACAAAATACGCAAGCTCAAACAGAGGTGACTGCAAAAGCATCTACTGAAGAAGCAATTGAAAAAGCTGAAGAGCAGGTTCAGCAATTAGAAGCTCAAATTGAAGAGTATAAGAAAAAAGTTGCAGAATTTGACGATCTTTTAAATAAAATCTCTGAAACTGAAAAAAGATTTGAAAACGTTGAGAAAGATAAGGAAAAGGAACTTTTAGAAGCTGAAAATGCATTGAAAATGGATTCCGAAGCTGCAAAAGTAAAAATTGCAGAATTTGAAAAATCCAAAGAAGAAAAGGATAACGAACTTATTGGATTAAAAGCCGCATATGAACTTTTAAAAGAGCAATATGATAATGCAAAATTAGCTCTTGATGCTTTGCAAAGTGACGAAGAAGAAAAAAGTCAAACAAAAGAAAGAGCTGCAGCTAACATAAAACAATATGAATCACAGATTTCAAATCTTCACAAAGAAGTAGATAATCTTAAGGAATCTATTGCAAGCGATTCTGCTCAAATTAAAGAGTATGATACAAAAATCAGTGAATTAGAAACTGCGTTAGAAAAAGTTGATCAAAACGATGCCGGTAATATTTATTCTCTAGCGGACCAGTTTAGAAAAGTCTCTAATGATCAAGTTTCGCTTAGCAAAAAAGTTGAAGAAAATAAGAAACTTGTTGCTGATAAAGAAAGAGCTTTGAACGAATTAGAGACTCTTTTCACAACAGCAAAACAAGAATTTGAAAAAGCAGATGAAGAACTTAAAAAGATTAAAGATCAAATTGATGAGTCTAAGAAAAATGTAGCTAGTAAGCTTGAAGCTTCTAACAGTAAAGATTCTGAAGTAAAGAAAGCAGAGTCTGAAACAAAGCTTCTTAATTATATTATTGAGAACTATAAGTTAGTTGACGACAAAAAGAAACTAGATGAAAAAATTAAATCATTAAGAAATGGCTTTGAAGGCGCTAAAACATTTAAAAACAATCAGATTCAGCAGAAAACTGAGAAAAGTGATTTAAAGAAGAAAGCTGAGGATTCTTTAAAGGACGCAGAAAAGAATCTTGAGGAAGCTAGAGTTAAAGTTGCTGCCCTCAAAGCTCAATTGGAACAGGAAAAAGTTCAAAAGAATCAGCAAAGTGGTAGCAGCTCTGATGGTAATAATAATGCCAAAGAATCTGAAAAACAGACTAATCCTGTTGCTCCAGTACCTTCTGATTCTGAATCTAAAGAGCATGTTGCTCCAGTACCTGTACCTCCTGAAGCATCTGCTCCGAAAGTAACTGCTCCAGTTCCTACAGTGCCTGAATCTAAGATTCCAGCTCCGTCTATTAAAGCTCCAGCTATGCCACCTGCTTCTGTTGTTCCTGCTACCCCAGTAGTGCCAGCAGTTCAGGTTGAAGATAATTCAGCTCCTGCAACGCCTTCTGCACCTGTAGTTCCTGTAGCACCTGCAGAAAATCCTACTGTTGCAAATACTCAGAAGGCAGTAACTCCAGCTGCTGAATTGGTTAAAAGTGTTTCTTCCGCAGTTGCATCTCATGCTCCAGCTGCTGCTAGTACTTCAGCTGCTGTGGCTCCGTCGAACAATACTTCGCAAGCAGATAAGTCAACTGAATCTCAAGTTTCAGAAGAAAACTCGAAGAAGCCTGAAGATAATAATGGTGAAACTGAGGAAGTTGAAGAAAAGACTCCTGTTGAAAGCAATAAGCCACAAGCTCAAGCTAGTGCTACAGCCGAGAACAAGTCTTCTGGCAATATGCTTAGCACTATAATGCTGGGTGTTTTGGGTGTGCTAACCATTTCTGGAGCTGCTGCTGCCGGCGTTACTGTTATGCGTCACCGTCGCCTTCCGAGAGCATAAATTATAAAAAACTACTCGGTACGTTGATAATCTGAATTTGCGGCTATTTGTGTCTATGCATAAATAGCCGCATTTTTATATGCTTACGACTTAACTAAGCCATTTTCGTAAGCGAAAACTACAGCCTGCACGCGGTCTCGAGCACCGATTTTTCCTAAAATATGCGCAACATGAGTTTTAACTGTTGGTAAGCTAATAAATAGTTTGTCAGCAATTTCCTGATTTGAAAGTCCGTGAGCAATTTCAACAAGAACTTCGCGTTCTCTATCAGTAAGTTCTGTAATAGCTGAATTTGTGTACGCGCAACTTTGTGTTTCTTGCGCAGCCGGATTTGCTTGTACGTCGTAACTTACTTGTGCAGTGTAATTCGCAGCACTGTTTTCTGTAGTATTTGTTGCTACTTTGCCTTGCTGAATCATATTTTCAATCAAACGCTTCGTAGCAGTCGGAGCAATAATTGCGTTTCCTTGATACACTGTTCGTATTGAATTAAGCAAAGTTTCAGGTTCAGTATCTTTCAAAAGGAACCCGGAAGCACCAGCATGAATTGCAGCCATAACATATTCGTCTAAATCAAAAGTTGTTAGAATAATAATTTTAGTATTTTCGTTAGTTTTTTGCTGCAGAATTTTGCGAGTTGCTTCCAATCCGTCCATTACAGGCATGCGAACGTCCATAAGAATAATGTCTGGATTTTGGCTTTTAGAAAGCTCCACAATTTGTGATCCATTAGAAGCCTGAGATACAACGTGCATATCTTGCTGCGAATTTATTACCATCGCAAATCCTGCTCGCACAAGCTCCTGATCGTCTGCTATTGCAACGCGAATTACTTCATTGTTTTCCATATTTTCCATAGTATCAACTTACTCTTGCTTATTTAATGCGTTGTGTTGAATTTGCTCATCAAGTGGGGCAGCAGGGCGAATAGCAATCTCAGTTACATTTGCAGCATTATTTGCTGAATGAACGCTTGAACCTGTTTCTCGCAAAACTCCAAGCAATTTTCGCATATATTTCAGTGCCGAACGACCTTCATCTCCAATATTTTTAAAGGCTTTACTAATTTCTTCACTTTGTTCCTGTGATTGCTTTGGTTCTGATAACTTTCGATTTTCTGCATTGCTATTTGTTTTTTCGTATTTATTTAGCATATCAATTCCGCTATTTGCGGCATCGATTACTTTATGCAATGTAATAGCAACTTTTTGCTGAATATTTGAGCTAAGTCGTTGCCTTTCTGCGTTAGCTGCAAGTACTTCTAGCTGTTTTTGCTCTTGCTCTAATTCTGTTCTGCGCGCTTTTAGAATCAGCAAATTATTGTCATCGTTTCTGCGGGAATAAGCAAATGCAATGGCCGCAAAACAAATTAACGCAACTATAAAACCAAAAACTAATCCAACGGACGCAAATTGCATAAAGTCATAAAAATTGGTTGTGGCAATATTTGATGTAAAGAATCGTATTGGAGTTTCAGTTTGTGGAATATTTTTTGATGAAATACCAATTTTTACGGCGAAAATAGCAGATTCGGCAAGCACTACTGCGCTAACCCATTGCCATGCGCGTTTTTTACCGTAGAGCACAGCAGCGTAAATAATATTTGGTATGAAAAAATTAGCGAATAAAATATTCGGCAAGAGTATAAGCTGTATTGCAGAAAATACTGCTGCAACAATTGCGCATGCGGTTGGAGCTTTTCTGCGAAACATGAATGGCACCATGGTTGTAAGAGTAAATACTTTATAAAGTATTTGTAATGAAAGCGAGTTGGAATATTGTGAAGACATTCCAACTCCAACAATAAAATCGTAGGTTGGCAGAAAGAGCATCATAACAACCCAAGGTGATGCATAAATAATGTCTCCAATAAGCCAATGTTGTTCAAACCATTGTGATACTTTCTCAATCCTATTTTTTGAAGTATTTGCTTCTGGTAAAACGTATGGCAAAACGTTTGTCGAAACTTCCGATGATGTTGAAACGTTTGCATTTTCCGGTTTTGTTTGTGCTTCTGCTTGATTATTAACTTTTGCATTCTTATGAGTAACGTTATGAATACTATTTAATACAGAAGCAGTACTGTTTGACTGGTCTGCGCTGTAGGAATATGGAATAAAAGCAACAATACTAAACGTTCCATCATTCATTTTTCCATAATCAAGCGTTCCGTGAAGATTTTCAATTCGCTCTTTCATGCCAATCAAACCATAACCGTTTTTATGTGACGCACCGCTATTTTGCTCTTGATTAGCTTCTAGCTTGTTTATTTCATTTGTAATTTTTAGTGTTAAGCCTTGGTTCTTCCACTGTTCGTGAATGTTTATTTTAATGCCATCTCCTGCATGCTTTCGAATATTAGTAAGAGACTCCTGAACAACGCGGTATGCAACGGTTTGTGCGTCCGCGTTAAGCCTATTTTGAGAATTTATGCCATCAACAGTGTGCCAAAAAATATTTTTAGGAGATGCAATTTTTGCTTGCTCAATAAGAGAAGGCACGTGATTGAAGTCCAATTGACCCGATGGAGCGTCTGTTAAAGCTTCTAGAAGTCGGCGCATATCGTGAACGGCTCGCTCGGCTTCGTTTTTAATAATATGCATTGTTTTTTTAGCAAGCGAAATATCTTTGGTTGCTGCATAACGACCACCATCTGCTTGCACAATAATAATAGAAAGCGTGTGAGCAACAATATCGTGCATATCTCTGGCAATTCTTGCGCGTTCTGCAGTAACAGCAATATGCTGAGCTTTTTTGCGGTATGCGCGAATAGAATTATTGTGATCTTGTAAAAGTTGAATAGTATGCACGTGAGTGCGCTGCCAGTAGCCAATAATAACCGTAATAGTGGTAGTAATAATCGCAAAAATTATTGAAGGAATTGCAAAATTAAGTATATTTGAAACGCAATTTTTTATATTGCTGCTATCTATATTTCGTACACTGCAAGTATAACTAGATTTCGAATGATTATTGCCATATATTGGTCCCATTACAACATTCCACGATATTAATGCGCAAGATAATACGGTTGTTACGTAAGATGCAATAACAAAAGCTTTTGAATGTTCTGGATTTCCTCGCGCAATAGCGTTAACAAGCAGTACGAAACCAAAGAAATCAGCAAAAAGTTGAGTAGGACCAAAGATTACTTGCACAATGCAAATAACAATAAAAATAGTAGCCGTTTGTTCAGGCCATAGTTTTCGTACTGAAAGTAGTAGTGCAACAACAATATTTATAAGCGTTACTGTAATCAGAGAACTTTGTGTCAAAAAACCGTCAACATAGCTTATACTATATCTATCGCTTGAAAGTATAAAAAGAATAAATGGAATGATACCCCATAATATGTCGTTTAATGAGAGCTCTTTTCGTAAGCACTGTATAACACTTTGAAACATATTAGGTACTTTCATAATTACTAGGCTAGTGCATAGCACTTTATAGAACAATCGAACTTGAGTATGATTTATATAAGAGTGTGTAATTTGTAGTTGCAATGTAGCACGCGAGTACAGAAAGGCAGTATTAATATGGCATTACTTACAAGCTATTATGTTCCGGGATTGCATATCGAAGAACGCGCAATTGACGTGCCGCTTGATTGGGAAGGAAACACTCCTGGTGGTGCTATTAAAGGTGAAACAATTCGATTGTTTTGTAGAGTAGTTTGTGCTCCTGAGCATGTACATGATAATTTGCCTTTGTTAGTATTTTTGCAAGGAGGTCCTGGTGGGCAGTGTCCGCGACCACTTTCGCCTTCTAGTGATGGTTGGATTCAAGAAGCTATTAAACATTTTCGCGTAGTCTTGCCGGATCAGCGTGGTGTTGGGCGTTCTTCAAGAGTGGACGCTTCAACTATGAAGCGCATGGCAGATGACGGTGTAAGCGTTGAGCGACAAGCATGGTATTTAAAGCGTTTCTTGGCTGACTCTATTATTCGCGATTTTGAGCATTTGCGACTTACTGAGTTTGATGCTAAGCCGTGGGTTTCTTTAGGGCAAAGTTATGGCGGATTCTTAACGCTTACTTATTTGTCGCTTTTCCCACAAGGCTTGATTGCAAGCTTTACAACTGGTGGTATTCCTCATGTTCCAGCAAATGCGCGTGAAGTATACGAGCATACTTTCCCACGCATGGCTCGAAAAACGGAGCAATTCTATGAGCGTTATCCGCAGGATGTTGCTCGTGCTGCTGCTATTGCAGATCGTATTGCGCAAGGTGATGTTGCGCTTCCGAATGGCGAGAAGCTTACGGTTGAACGATTCCAAATGTTGGGCTCTTCCTTTGGTATGAAACCAAGTTTTGAGCGAGTGCACTGGCTTCTTGATTCTGCGTTTGCAGATGGTGATGGTTCCTTGAAAGCATTTAAGCACGGCGGAGGAGCTTCTGCAGGTAGCTTAAGTGACGAATTTGTGTACGGTGTCATGGATTCTACAGCTTCTAGTCCACTTTATTGGCCGCTGCAAGAATTTATTTATGCTGACGGTGAATTGGAACACCCAATTTTGTGGGCTGCCCAGCAGGTTCGAGAAACTATGCCAGAGTTTTCTGGTTCTGCACGTCCGCTTCTTTTCACTGGCGAAGCAATGTTCCCTTGGATGTATGATCAAGAGCTTGCTTTGCAACCATTCCTTCCAGCTGTTGACTGCTTGATGAAAGATAAGCAGTTTGGCAAAATTTACGATCAAGATCAACTTGCTAATAACGAAGTTCCATTGCAATCTGCAGTTTACTTTGATGACATGTACGTAGATTCTGGTCTTCAGCTTGACACTCTTTCTCGTATTGCCAACTCTCACTATTGGACGACGAACGAGTTTGAGCATGATGGTTTACATGGAAACATTGTTTTCCGTCATTTGTTTGATGAGGCGTTGAATCGCGGCGATTTAGAGGGAATTTACAAGAGATAAGCCGTATACAAAGGTAATAATTTTAATATGCGCAATGATTATAGTGCACTCTTTGCTATGCTATACATCTGTTTGCTTAGTAATGAGTGCACTACTGTTTTATCAATGCGCTAAAGGGGGTCATGTATGGGTACTTGTGTATCTGGAACTGTTGGTTTTATAGGCTATGGCAATATGGCACAAGCAATCGCTAAAGGTGCGATGAATGCAGGAGTATTGCAAGGTGAAAATATTGTTGCGTGCGCGCATAATTTTGAAAAACTCGAGCGTAATACTTCACTAATTGGCGCTCGCGCTATGCGTACTGCTCAAGAAGTGTGTGAAGCAAGTGATGTGATTATTATTGCTGTAAAGCCGTATCAGGTTGCTGAAGTGCTTAAGCCAATTTGTGAAGTTATTAATGAACGAGGTATTGCTGTTATTTCCGTTGCAGCCGGTTGGACGCTTGAGCGTTACATGGAACTGCTTGGCAAGAATGCTCATGTTCAGTGCATTATTCCGAATACTCCTATTGCGGTCTGCCAAGGCGTGACTTTAGCTGAAACTACTCATACGCTTAGTGATAGTCAACTTTCAATGTTTAGTGCTTTATTTGAGCCAATTTCTTTGGTAGAGCGAGTGAATGGTGATCATATGAATATTGCAATGTGTATTTCTAGCTGTGCTCCAGCTTTTACAGCAATGTATATGGAAGCGTTGGGCGATGCTGGTGTGAAATATGGTTTGCAACGTGATTGTGCTTACCGTTTGGCTGCAAAAATGATTGAAGGAGTAGGTGCGTTATATATGGATTCGCGCACTCATCCAGGGATTATGAAAGATGCAGTGTGCTCTCCTGGAGGAACAACTATTCGTGGCGTTGCTGAGCTAGAATCTCGCGGATTTAGGGGAGATGTGATTGCTGCAGTTGATGCTATTGAAAATAAATAGTAAATAAAATCAAGTTGTGTCGGCTTTCCCGGCGCTGGTCTAAACTAGGTAAATATGTCTTTAACTATTGGAATTGTTGGATTGCCAAACGTTGGTAAGTCCACTATGTTTAATGCTTTAACCCGCAACAACGTTTTGGCGGAGAATTATCCGTTTGCAACTATTGAGCCTAATACTGGTATTGTTCCGCTTCCGGATCATCGTCTTCCAGTTTTAGCTAAATTAGTTAATACTGAAAAGATTGTTCCAGCAACAGTTACTTTCGTTGATATTGCAGGAATTGTTAAGGGTGCCTCCGAGGGTGAAGGCTTGGGCAATAAGTTCCTTGCTAATATTCGCGAAGCAGACGCTATTTGCGAAGTTGTTCGCGCGTTTAATGACGACGATATTGTGCATGTTAACGGAAAAGTAGATCCTGCTGACGATATTGACACGATTAATACTGAGCTAATTCTTGCCGATATGCAAACTATTGATAATGCTTTGCCAAAGCTTGAAAAAGATTTGCGCGGTAAGAAAGTTACGCAAGAATACGTAGACGCTGTAAATAAAGCTAAGGAAATTCTTGAATCTGGCAAAACTATTGACCAGGCTCATAACGAAAAGCTTATTGATAAAAACGACGTGTATGATTTGCACTTGCTAACTGCTAAGCCATTTATTTACGTGTTTAACGTGGATGATTCGGAGTTGGCTGATGAAGATTTAAAGTCTAAACTTTCTGCATCTGTCGCTCCTGCAAAAGCAATATTCCTTAATGCTCAATTTGAGTCCGAACTTACTGAGCTCGACGAAGCAGATGCTCGTGAAATGCTTGAAGATGCTGGTTTGAAGGAATCTGGTTTGGATCAACTTGCTCGCGTAGGATTCGATATTTTAGGTCTTCAAACCTATTTAACTGCCGGTGTTAAGGAAGTTCACGCCTGGCAGATTCATAAAGGCTGGACTGCTCCACAAGCTGCTGGTGTGATTCACACTGATTTTGAGCGTGGATTTATTAAGGCAGAAATTGTGTCATATGATGATTTTGTTGCTGCTGACGGTTCTATGGCAAAAATTAAGGAAGAAGGAAAGCTTCGTCTTGAAGGTCGCGACTATGTGATGCAAGACGGCGATATTGTTGAATTTAAGTTCAACGTATGAGATTGTTTGCGAAAATAAAAGCAGTATGATTCATATTTAATATTGCTGAATTAATAAGTGAAAAATATTGCTTTTTGCGCGTTGCATCTAATAATTTCCTGCTAAACTATTGGATGCAACGCTTTTGCATTTATATAGGAGACATAATGCAGTTTATTCGTAACATAATGAATGACATTAAAAAGTGCATTCGCATTGCTGCGAAAATGCGCAACTGGTGGAGGAGAAGCTCTAAAGCTGCTCGTATTACGTCTTCTGTTTTATTAGCTTCTTTGCTGATTGCATGGTTGTGCTTTATTATTTTCGAAACTGTTAATATGGTTTCTTACTCGTCTAGATACAGCGCAAAATTGCAGAATTCTGTATTAATTCAGCGCGAAAAAAATGCTTATAGTAACAATCTTGGTAATAAAAACAATGAGGTTGCTGATAATAAGTCGTTTGAAAAATATTTCGATAAATATTGCAAACAAAAGTTAGATAAATCAACGGTTAATCATGTTTTTTGGAAACATCCTACTGGTGGTGAATATCCAAATCTTTCAGGGGCTAAAGTTTCTGACTTAAAAGTTAATGTGGACTTAAAAAAGCAACGAGTGCATATTCTTGCCAATGGTAAAACTGTATATACAATGATTATGAGTTCTGGAATGGATGATTCCACTCCTCATGGTGATTATCACATTAATATGCGCGGAAAACATTTCTTTAATCATGAGGAAAAAGTTGGTGCTGATTATTGGGTTGGTTTTATTGGTGGAGAATACTTATTCCATTCGGTTCCAACGCGCTACAACTTTGGTGAATATATTCCGTCGGAGGGCATGAAACTTGGTAAGCCTGCTTCGCATGGTTGTGTGCGTTTAAGTGTTGCGGATGCCAAATGGTTTTATAAAAATATTCCTGATGGAACGGCTGTGCATATTAGATAGATTTTTCAAGAATACGCGAAAATAAATTATCGAGAATATAAAATGAGGATCTTCAAACGAAGACCCTCATTTGTTAAGCAAAACTATTCTGTAATGTTTTATTTAGAAGAACAGTACTGCAGCTGCATAAGCCAAAGCAACTAAAACAATAGAAGCTAGGAAGCTTGCTGCAAATGCTGCGCGACCTTGCTTGAAAATAGCTCGGAAGTTTACGTTAATTCCAAGTGCAGCCATAGCCATGCCAAGGAAAACGTATCCTGCTTCTACAAGAGTTGATGCGTGTGCCGCTACGAAAGGAACGTAAGTTCCAATAACAGATGCTGCAATAAAGCCAAGCATAAACCATGGGAAGCTAATCTTATGCTTTCCGCCATTTTCAACTTTGCTATGACGAGCATTCCACCAAATTGCAATAAAGATGGAGGCTGGAACGAGCATAAGAACTCGCGAGAGCTTCATGATTGTTGCAACATCGATACTATTGAACGCTCCGCCAGCTGCAACAGCATGTGCAATTTCGTGAAGTGATGCACCTGCTGTAATGGCAAGCTGCTGCTTAGTCATGCCAAAGTTAGGCAGGATGAAGATTTCAGCAAGAGCGTAAATAGTGCCCATAATTGCAACTGTTGCAACAGCCATAACTTCGTTCTGTTCTTTCTCATCTTCCTCTTCTGGAAGAACTGGCATTGAGCCAGAAAGACCCATAACTGCAGCAGCTCCACAAATACTTGTGCCTCCTGCTGTAAGCATTGCAAGCTGAGGATTTACTTTCAAGAGTTTAGCAATGTTATAAGTTACGCAAACCATTATTGCAACTAACACAGCTGCAATAGGCAAGCATTTAATGCCCTTGGTAAACAAATCATGCAAATTCAGCTTAAATCCGAGGAGAATAATACCTAGGCGAAGAAGTTTGTTTGCAATCAAACCAGCAGCGCTTTTAACGCCTGCTCGCCTTGAATCATTATTCATTTTGTACACGTGCAATGGCAGCTGCAGAGCCATGCCAACAAGCAACGCAATAATAAGAGCACCAAGTAATTGGAAACCTGGGTACTGCTTAAGCCAGCTGCCAATAAAGGAAGCTAGAAGTGTCAATACAGCAATAAGAGCCATATCGATGGTGCAGATTTTCTTTTTCCATGTATCAAAGAAATTAACCATTTAGCCAAGTATTCTCCCATAATCGGACAAAAACGAACATAAATTAAAAAAATTAAGCAAATTTTATATAATTTTGCTGCAAATAAACGCGACACGCCGACATAAAATCACATAATCGAACATAATAACTCAATTTATATCGCAGATATCTTTTGCTAGTAAATAATTCCTTGAAAAAATAAATAAAGCTGCGATTATGGTAAACGTATAAAGGAGATTTTATGAACAAGTGCACTGTGAAGATTAAGCGTGTGTATGAAACGATTAGTAAAGATGATGGTGTGAGAGTCTTGGTTGATAGACTTTGGCCGCGTGGTATAAGCAAAGAATATGCTCATATTGATAAATGGCTTAAAGATATTGCTCCTACTTCGCAGTTACGCAAGTGGTTTAATCATGACCCGGAGCATTTTGAAGAATTTTCACATCGTTATGTTGAAGAACTTGATTCAAATCATGAAGCTGTTGGTGTGATTATGGATTTGTTTAATAAGTATCAAACTATAACTTTGTTGTATGCTGCAAAAAATCCAAAAGTAAATCACGCATTAGTTTTGCAAGAATATTTACAAAAATTACTTGCTTGAGTATGTGTTTACTAATTTTGCGATTATTTAACTTTGCCTAACTTTAATTATTTTATAAACATAAGTTAGTAAGTATCAACTTTAGTTGGTGTTCATTGCATTCTTTTCAACACGCCGACCTTGCTTGATATTCCAACAAAAATAAAAAACAAAACTGTAATTTTTTTCTTATGCTCGACACTTTCGTTTTGCGACATTAGAATGTCCCTTTGGCATATGGGTCGGTGGTGCAATGGACCTCCCAGAAGCTGCCATCCCAGCGCTCAATGAGTGCTTGTTTTTTAGCGACACTTGTTTTACACAACATTTTGCATAGCTTGTTTTTGCAAGGAGAAGAAATGAATTCATTATTCACGTGGCAGCTTCACGGTAATGGCAAAACGTTAAAGCCTGGTGAAGTTGTAGAGCCAGACGAGCGTTTGACTTGGACTCGTACTGCTGGAATTGGTGCTCAGCATGTTATTGCAATGTTTGGTGCTACGTTCTTGGTGCCTATTCTTACGGGCTTTGATCCATCAACAACATTGATGTTCACTGCTATTTCTACAGCACTGTTCTTACTTATTAACGCAAATAAGCTTCCTAGTTATCTGGGAAGCTCTTTTGGTCTTATAGCACCTGTTATGGCTGTAACAACAGCTCATAAAGGTATTGCAGTTGCAAGCTTTGGCATTATGTGCACAGGTTTGCTTCTTGCTCTTATAGGTGTGCTTGTACATTTTGCAGGAGCTAAGTGGATTGACATTATTATGCCACCTGTTGTAAACGGTGCAATCGTTGCAATTATTGGTTTTAATTTAGGACCTGCAGTTTGGACTAACTTCCAGAAAGCTCCAGATACAGCTCTTGTGACATTAGTTGCTGTAATGCTTATTGCTGTAGTATTTCGCGGTCTTCTTGGTCGTTTAAATATTCTTTTAGGTGTTCTCGTTGGTTACGCTTATGCATGCTTCCAAGGTCAAGTCGATTTTAAAAAGATTGAAGAAGCTTCTTGGATTGGTTTTCCTAAATTCCACACGCCACAAGTTGATTTCTCTGTTCTACTTATGTTCTTGCCGGTAGTACTTGTTCTCATTGCAGAAAATGTTGGTCACGTAAAGTCTGTAGCTCAAATGACTGGTCGCGACTATGACTCTAAGATTGGAACTGCATTATTCGCAGATGGTTTTGGTACAGCTATTGCTGGTTTATTTGGCGGCTGTGGTACCACCACATACGGTGAAAATATCGGTGTTATGGCTGCAACAAAGGTTTATTCTACTGCAGCTTATTGGTGTGCTGCAGCTTTTGCTTTTATATTGAGCCTTTGCCCAAAGTTTGGCGCTGTTGTAAATTCAATCCCAGCTGGTGTTCTTGGTGGCGTGACCACTTTGCTTTACGGCATGATTGGCATGATTGGCGTAAGAATCTGGGTAGAAAACAAAGTTAACTTCGATAAGCCAGTGAATATTATGATTGCTGCAATCGTTATGATTATTGGTATTGCTAACTTCCAGTTTGCTATTTCTGGAATTCAGTTCAACGGTATTGCAATCGGAACCGTTGTGGTGTTGGTTGTATACCACTTACTGAAGGCTATTGGAAAGCTTACTGGTACGATTGCTAAAGATGATCCTGATGTTGCCTAGCTTAAATACTCCAATTTGATTTAATTTAATCGCTTTAAGCGCGTTCGCATTAACTTGCGGGTGCGCTTTTTGTAATTAATTTTGATTACATAATATATAGATTGGGAATAATTAGTATAGTATCATTAACCTTATGTTGAAGCTCATCATAGAAGTAATTATTGGCATTATGTGGGTTGTTGCTGGTGCATATATGGCTAAAAATAATAAAAATAGTAAGAGCAGTGCGAGCAATAAAAGTAACAAAAATGTACAGACTATATTCTCAATGATGATGAGAAAGATAACAACAATAAGCTTAAGAATGAAAGAAATTGTTCTATGAAAGTTAATCTGAATTTTGCAAAATTTACTTATACTGCAAAAAAGTGGAGGTGGATTCTTGCGATAGTAGTGTTAATTGTCGCGTTTGCTGTAGCTGCAATATTTGCTCTCGCAAGGTTCATAACTGATTGCATGTGGTATTCGCAGCTTGGATTTGAAAGTGTTATTTGGATTCAGCTTGCAGCAAAAGTGGGCGTTTGGGTGCTTTATGCAATATTAATGTCTGCTTTTGGATACTTGTCTGCAGCTTTGGCAATAAAAGCGCGTCCAAGCAATGCAGATGGAACTTATATTCGAATTAAAGGCAATGTTATTGATTTAAAGCAGGGAATTAGTTCAAAGCTTGCTTTGCATGTTGCAGGAATTTTTTCATTGATTGTAGGCGCAGTATTTGGATTTAAATTCTACAATCATTGGGCGCAAATTTTGTTAATGTTTAACGCCCAACCTTTTGGCATTAAAGATCCGCAATTTGGAATTGACAATGGCTTCTATGTATTTGTGCTTCCAGGATTAAGGTTATTTATAAGCGCATTTGTGCTTTTATTGGTAATATCTCTTGTTTTCTCTATTATTACGCACATTCTTATGGGAGCAATTCGTTTTAGTATGCCTATCGATGGTAAAGGCATATTAATTATTACAAAACGAGCACGTAGACAAATTTCTGTATGGTTTATGCTTGTGATTTTGACATGGGCACTTCAACAGATTTTAGACATGTTCGCTTTAGTAACTCTTGATGGATCTCGAATTACAGGCGGCTCATACACTGACATGAATGCTGGTGTTCCTGGAAGCATAGCAATGGCAGTGATAACAGTGTTAGTTGGTTCTGTTATTGCATTTTGGTTTATGAAATCTCATGCTTTATCTGTAGAAGCACCAATTTCAGTGCGTTTTAAAACAGCAATTAAGGCATGGAAAACACCAATTATTGCTTTAGCTTTTATGATTGTTTGCTCAATTGTTATATCTTTCGCTTGGCCGGCACTTGTGCAGCGATTTAAAGTTGCTCCTAATGCTCAGGAATTGGAAGCTACTTATATTCAGCGTAATATCGATGCAACAAAGTTTGCTTACGGGCTAAATAACGTAAAGAAAGAATCGTATAACGCTACTTCTAAAGGTAAATCAGGTGCATTATCAAAAGAAGCAGAGTCAACTGCGCAAATTCGTTTGTTAGATCCACAAGTTACGTCTCCAACGTTCCGTCAATTGCAGCAATCGAAGCAATATTACACTTTCGCAGATACGCTTTCAGTTGATAAATACGATATTGACGGTGTAAGTCAAGATACGGTTATTGCTGCGCGCGAGCTTGATTTAGCTGGCAACGATAATCGAAACTGGGTTAATGATCATACAGTTTATACGCATGGCTATGGAATTGTTGCAGCTTACGGAAATAAAGTAACAACAGATGGACAGCCACAATTTATGGAGTATGGTATTCCTGCTCAAGGCAAACTTACTAAGTCACAAAAGTATGAACCGCGTATTTACTTCTCACCAAATGCTCCTGAGTATTCTATCGTTGGTTCTCCAAAAGGGACATCTCCATGGGAATTTGATTATCCGACTGGCTCTCAAGGTGCTTTAACTACTTTCAAAGGCAATGGTGGTCCAAGTTTAGGAAACTTCTTCTCTAAACTTTTGCATGCAATTAGATTTGAGTCTGATCAGATTCTTTTTTCTGACCGTGTGACTTCTGAATCTCAAATTTTGTATGATCGTGATCCTAAGACACGCGTGTCTAAGGTTGCTCCTTACTTAACTTTGGATGGTCGAGTTTATCCTGCAGTAGTAGATGGTCGCGTTAAGTGGATTGTTGATGGCTATACTACTTCTGATTCTTACCCTTATTCTCAAATGACTGATTTTGGTAAGGTAACTCAAGATTCCACAACAACAACTTCTCATTCTATTAAAGGGTTGACAAATCAGCGCGCAAACTACATTCGTAATTCTGTGAAAGCTACAGTTGATGCTTATGATGGATCTGTTGATTTGTATGTGTGGGATACGAAAGACCCTGTGATTAAAGCATGGCGTTCAATTTTCCCAGGTCATTATCATGACATTTCTAAGATTTCTGGCGATTTGATGAAGCATTTGCGTTACCCAGAAAGCTTGTTTAAAGTTCAACGTCACTTATTAGCAAAGTATCACGTCGATACAGCAAGCCAATTCTTCTCTGGAGAAGACTTCTGGCAGATTCCTGTTGATCCAACTGAATCTCAAAAAGCACAAAAAGAAGATATTTTGCAACCTCCATACTATTTGACTTTGCAAACTGGAGACGCAAAGAAACCAGTATTTTCGCTTGTTTCTACTTATATTCCGGCAGGTAAAAGTACTCGCGAAATATTAACTGGTTTCTTGTCTGTTGATTCAGATGCGGGGGATACTCCTGGAAAGATTGGTCCAAATTACGGTAAGATTCGTTTGCAAGAATTACCTAAGATATCTAATGTTCCAGGACCTGGTCAAGCTCAGAATAATTTCAACGCTAATGCAAATGTTTCTAAAGAATTGAATTTGCTTGAATCCGGTTCTACTAAAGTTAAGCGCGGCAATTTGATTACATTGCCTCTTGGCGGTGGGCTGGTTTATGTAGAGCCTGTTTATGTGCAATCTAGCGGTTCTACTAGCTATCCTTTGCTTAAGAAGGTGTTAGTTGCGTTTGGAGATCAAGTTGGATTTGCAGATACGTTAGATGAAGCACTTAATCAAGTATTTGGCGGAAACTCGGGCGCTTTGGCTGGAGATGCTTCTAATAATTCTTCTTCAAACAATGCTGCTGAAAATAATGAATCTAAGGATGCTGATTCTAAAGAAGGTACTTCTAAGGAAAATGAGTCTACGAATTCAGAAAAATCTCATTCTATGAGCCAAAAAGCTAAAGAAGCACTTAAACGTGCGGCTCAAGCATTAAAAGATTCTGATTCTGCTATGCGATCCGGAAACTGGGAAGCTTACGGAAAGGCACAAAAAGAGTTGAGCGATGCTATTAATGAAGCAATGAAAGAAGAATCAGGTAAGTAAGTAGGTTTTCGTTAATATATCAGTTTGTGAGTTACAAAAGTAGCGAATGTTACGTTATTTTCGTTACTTTTGTAGCTCACATGGGCTATTTTAATTCATTTCACAATTGGTTATCTGGATCCTCATCTTCGTCTGCTGAGCCAAGCAGAATTCTTTCACAAGCATTAACAATGCACATAAGAAGCGCAGTAAGAATTATTATTACTATTGTTGCAGAAAAAATAAGTGGTGTTCTAAATGAGTTATAAGCGAATTGAAGCCAAATTCCTAGCCCATCTTTGGCTCCCAAATATTCTGCAGTTGAAGCAGTTCCAAAAACATAAGCTGCACTAATGCGTATGCCACCAAAAATTTGGCGAGCTGCAACCCTTAATTTAACATGCCACAAAGTCCAAGTTCTACTTGCTCCACAAGTTAAAGCAACATCTGTATAAAAACTTGGAACAGCGTCAAGACCTCGTATAGTTTGCACAGCAATAGGGAACATGCTGAAAACCATTACTATTACAATTTTTCCAGATATTTCAAAACCAAACCAAATCAAAAAAATTGGCGCAATAGAAATTAATGGCATAGTTTGCGCTGCGCATAAAAGCGGGAATAAAGCAGATTTAACAAGCTTACAAACATGGAAAATAACACCTAAAAGAATTCCAACTACTATTGCAATAGAAAAACCGATAACTGTTTCTTGTGTTGTAATTAATGCTGCAGGTAATAGAGTTGGCAAAGAGTCAGCTGTTGATTGAGCAATTGAAGATGGTGTTGGAATCAAATTTTCCGAAATTTTATAATAGTCGCATGCATACTGCCAAAAAACAAGTAAAACTATTACAGAAAATACAGTTGGCAGGTATTTAATTAGCATACGTTTAAAACGCGATTGCGTCATGAAAACTCGATTCCTTTCTTTAAACGACTTCGATTGCTGCCCCAATCGAATTATTTAAAACTACAAATAGCATGTACATTCTATTAGAAACGCACAACTTCTGTGAGTTTAATAGTGTACGAGATTTTTTTTATTTGTCTATTTAATCATGCATAATCTAAATGTTTCGTGAGTCAATGTGTGGCAAACTGTAGCAGGTTGAATCTGCGCAGGGGCATTGAACGGCGCGGGCTAGGTCCTTTGTTACCGTTTTCTGCCGAGTTCGTGTCACTTTCCCAGAAGAACGGTACAAGAAACAAAGTAGGGAACTCATGAATATGCGTATTGTAAAGCGTACTCTTGCGTTTGTTCTTTCTGCGTGCTGCGTATTTTCTTTCTCGGCATGTGGATCTGCAAGTAGTAGTAAGAATGCAAATCTTCGTAAAGTGTCGTTTATGCTATTTTGGGCACCGGATACTAATCATATTGGTATTTATGTTGCTAAGCATAAAGGATGGTTTAAAGATGCTGGATTAGATGTCAATATACTTGCTGTTGCTCAGACTGGTTCGGAACACGCAGTTGATAGTGGTGTTGCTGATTTTGCTCTTAGTACTTTGACAAATGCTGCTGATTTTTCAACAAAGGGAGCAAATCTTGAGCAAGTTATGCAAGTTCAGCAAAAGCCAAGTGCTATTTGGTGTTCACTTGCTTCGAACAATAAAATTCATTCTCCAAAAGATTTTGATGGTCGTACTTTTGCAACTTTTGGTTCAGCTGAAGGTGATGCTGTAATTCGTAGGATGATTCAACACGATGGTGGTCAAGGTAAGTTCGACAAAGTGACTGTTGGAACTTCAACTTTTAGAACTCTTGAATCTGGCAAAGCTGATTTTGGTGGTTTTTACGGCACTTGGGAAGGTGTACAGTCTGAAATGTTTGGACCAAAGCTTCGCTGCTTCATGGAGGGCGACTACGGTGTACCAGGTCAGCCAGATACTATTGGAATAATCGCAAATAAGCGTACTGTAGCTAAAGACCCTAAGCTTGTTCGAGCATTTGTTAAAGCTGCAAAGCGCGGATATGAGTATGCTTATGAACATCCTGATGAGGCTTCTGAAATTCTTGTGAAAGAAGCAAAAGATGCTAATCTCGACATAAAGTTTGTTCAGCGTAGCATGAAGATGATTGTTGACGGTCAATATTGGGGCAATCGCGCGGATATTAAGAGCGGAAAATTTGTGTTCGGAACCACTGATGTTAAAGGCGCTCAAGCTTACTTTAACTTCTTAAGTAAGGAAGGTGCTTACACTGATTCTAAAGGCAAAGTAACTCATAAAACTCCGCAAGCAAAAGAATTGTCTACTGACGAATTTTTGAAATAAATAACATAATGACTTGAGTCTTGATAGAATAGGCTGAAGTATATAAGGGCGTATCGAGTAGTTGTAATTTTACGTTCAGCTACAATCGATGCGCCCGTTTTGTTGTTTTGCTAAATATTTGAATGGGGAGTGGTCTGCCATGGCATCGGATTTTTGGCTTATTGCTGGCTTGGGAAATCCTGGTACAAAATATGAGGGTACTAGACACAACATGGGTTTTATGGTTGCAGACGTTTTGGCACAACGTTGGTCAGTATCTCTTTCGGATCACAAAGGTTTAGCTAAACTTGGCAAAGGTGTTATGAATCTTGATGGTCGCGTAGCAAAGTTTTTCCTTGCTAAACCGTTGACTTTTATGAACGATTCTGGTGCTGCAGTATCTTCTATAAGCTCCTATTATCAAATAGAACCGGATCATATTGTGATAATTCACGATGATATGGATTTAGATTTTGGGCGCATTAAAGTAAAAGCAGGAGGCTCTGCTGGAGGACATAACGGTATTCGTTCTATCGATCGCTCTCTTGGTACTCCTCAATATTCTCGAGTGAGAATGGGTGTTGGTCATGCGCAGCGTGGTGCTCACGCGCACGATAATACCGTCAATTGGGTTCTTGGAGGTTTTGCTGCAGCTCAAAAATCCGATCTTCCAAACTTTTTAGCAGATGGTGCTGATGCTGCAGAAAGTATTATTTTCCATGGATTAGCAGCAACGCAGGAGAAGTTTAATGGCCGCTGATAGCAGGTCTAATACCAGAAACAACAAGAATGATAATACTGATGATATTTCAGTAATAAGCTTGAGAGATATTCTTAATGATTTATCAACTAAGGATTCACTTTTTAAAGCTTTATCTGAATATGATCTTGATGCGATATCTGATTATTGTTGCGAAAGTGCAAATAAAAATCGTAAAGATTTAGATTCAATAAGTGAAGATTTAACAATTTCTTCTCCTATTGGAATTCGTTCTGCTATTGTTGCTGCATTAGCTAAGAAAAAGCCAGTTGTTGTTATTGTTCCATCGAGTAGAGATGCTGAAGATTTTATTGCGTCTGTGCGTGATTGGTACGATGGTGATGCTCAAGACGTTGCTAAATTAGAAGCGTGGGAAACGTTACCTCATGAAAGGCTTTCGCCTAGGGCAGATACTGTTGCTAGCAGGATTGCAGTGTTTCGTAGGCTTTGTCATCCTGAAAATAACACATCACTTTTTGGTCCGATTCGCGTGTTGGTTATGCCTGTGCGATCGCTTATTCAGCCTGTAGTTGAAGGCATTGGTGATATAGATCCTCTGTTATTTGAGTGCGGAAAAGAATTAACTCTTGAATATGCTGTGAAACGTTTGGTAGAAAACGCATATACTCGTGTTGATTTGGTGATGGAACGTGGAGAGTTTGCTGTTCGTGGTGGAATTATTGACGTTTTTGCGCCAACGATGACACATCCTGTGAGAATTGAATTTTTTGGTGATGAAATTGATACTATAAAGCAATTTCATGCTTCTGATCAGCGTACTTATGGCAATAATATTTCAAGCATTTGGGCTACGCCTTGCCGTGAGCTTCAGATTACAGAAAAAATTTGCAAGCGCGCGCGTTCTCTTATTGGCGCAATTCCAAATGCTGACGATATGCTTGAATCAATCGCAAATTCTATACCTGTAGAAGGTATGGAGTCCTTGTTGCCTGCACTAGTGGATCGCATGGAATCAGTGCAAAATATGCTTCCGAAGGAATCTGTTATTATTCTATCTGATCCCGAAAAATGCCGTAGAGCTGCAGATGACGTAACTGCTACAGCTAACGAATTCTTAGCAGCTAGTTGGCATGTTGCTGCTTCTGGACACGGTTCTGGAGCTCCAATAACATTCGATCAAGCTAATTTCTTGGATTTTGATGAAACGATTTCATCGTTAGAATTGTCTAATCATGATGTATGGAAATTAACATCTTTTGGTGTTGACAATCAAATTTATGGAAATATTGCTTTGCCAGCATCGGCGCCACAAGAGTTTCGAGGAGATGAATCGAAAGTTTCTGGTGGTATCACTTCTCTTGTCGACAATGGTTTTGCTGTAACTATTACTGCAGCGGCTTCTGGTACTCTTGCACGCTTGAGACGCGCTATATATGCGACTGGTGTACATGAATTTACTACAGTGCGCTCAAGTATTTCGGATGGCTTCATTGACAATGCTGCGCGTATTGCGATTCTTACAGAGCGTGATCTGACAGGTAAATCTTCTGCATCAGCTCAACTAAAAACTCCAAAACGCAGGCGCAAAGCAATCGACCTAATGGAACTAAAGCCTGGTGATTTCGTTGTGCACGAGCAGCATGGTATTGGACGTTTTGTCGGCATGAAGCAACGTAATATTGCTGTTTCGGGTGGTAGTGCAACTCGCGAATATTTAGTCATTGAATATGCTCCTAGCAAACGTAACGCTCCTAACGATAAGCTTTTTATTCCAACTGATCAGCTTGATTTAGTGAGTAAATATATAGGTGCAGAAATACCAAAGCTTAACAAGCTCGGAGGTTCTGACTGGGCTCAAACTAAAGCAAAAGCTAAAAAGCATGTTCATGAAATTGCTGAAAATCTTATTAAACTTTATTCAGCAAGGCAGCAATCTCGCGGATTTGCATTTAGTAAAGATACTCCTTGGCAAAAAGAGTTGGAAGACGCATTTCCTTATCAAGAAACTGCTGATCAGCTTACAACTATTGATGAAGTAAAAGCAGATATGGAAAACCCAATCCCAATGGATCGCTTAATTTGTGGAGATGTTGGTTTTGGTAAAACTGAAATTGCGTTACGTGCAGCTTTCAAAGCTGTGCAAGATTCTAAGCAAGTTGTTGTTTTAGTTCCAACGACCTTGCTTGTTCAACAGCATTACGAGACTTTTACAAATCGTTTTGAAGGATTCCCTGTAAAAGTTGCTGCAATGAGTAGATTCCAAACTTCTAAAGAGATTGAAGAAACTTTAGCTGGATTGCAAGATGGAAGCATTGACGTTGTTATTGGAACGCATAAGCTTTTGAATCCTAGTATAAAGTTCAAAGATTTAGGTTTGGTTATTATTGACGAAGAGCAGCGTTTTGGTGTGGAACATAAGGAAACGCTTAAAGCTTTGCGCACAAACGTTGACGTATTAAGTCTTTCGGCAACGCCAATTCCTAGAACTCTTGAAATGGCTGTAACTGGTATTCGTGAAATGTCTACTCTTGCAACTCCTCCAGAAGATAGGCTTCCAGTGCTTACATACGTTGGTGCGTATGATAATTCTCAAGTTGCTGCGTGCATTAAACGTGAATTGTTGCGTGGCGGTCAGGTTTTTTACGTCCATAATCGCGTTGAAGATATTAGTTCTGTTGCAAGTAAGATTCAGGAGCTTGTGCCAGATGTTCGTGTTGCTATTGCTCATGGAAAAATGGGCGAGAAGCAGCTCGATGCTGTTATTCGTGATTTTTGGCATAGAGATATTGATGTGCTTGTTTGTACAACGATTATTGAAACAGGTCTTGATATTTCTAATGCAAATACACTTATTGTCGATCACGCAGATAGATTCGGTTTGAGCCAGTTGCATCAGCTTCGTGGTCGAGTAGGTAGAGGTCATGAGCGTGCTTACGCTTACTTTTTGTATGATCCGTCTAAGCCTATGACACAACAATCTCACGATAGGCTCTCAACAATTGCTCAGCATACTGCGCTTGGTTCTGGTTTTGATGTTGCGATGAAAGATTTGGAATTGCGCGGAACTGGAAATTTGCTTGGAGATGAGCAAAGTGGACACATTGAGGGTGTCGGATTTGATTTGTATGTTCGTATGGTTTCTGAAGCTGTTGAAAAATATAAGGAACCTGAAAGAGTTGAGCCTGTTTGTGTAACTATTGATCTTCCTGTTGAGGCTTCTCTTCCAGTTGATTATATTGCTTCTGACAAGCTTCGTTTGGAGGTGTACAGGAAGCTTGCTGCTGCTAAGGATAATAGTGATTTGCAAGAACTTCACGATGAGCTTCTTGATCGCTTTGGTAATCCGCCTGAAGAGTTTGAGTCTTTGTGTGATGTTGCTCGTTTGCGTTTTAAAGCACGCGAGATTGGTATTACGCAAATCAGCTCTCAAGGAAAATCAGTGCGAGTTGTTGGCGTCGATCCAAAAGAGTCTGTGATGATGCGTTTGAAGCGTATTTATAGAGGATTGCAGTATCGTCCTCTTACTCATATGCTTATTGTTCCAGCTCCTTTTGAATCTTCACTCGGTGCTAGTTCAATGAGTGAATCAGATATTCTTAAGTGGTCTAAGCAATTACTTGAAGACTCAGCGTGGTGATTTGTAATATCTGTTGCAATATAAGTGTTAAAAATATTTATTGCAATGCCATGCGTAGTTCGTCTTCTATTTCAACGTGATTATTTGGACGCTTTTGTGCATCAAGTTGGCTTCGATCAATATTCCAGTTTTTCTCGATGATTCCGTTTTTAATCATAAGAATTCTGTCAGAAAGTCTTACTGCTTCGGAAATATCGTGCGTGACCATTATCGTGGTCCAGCCATGTTTTTGCCTTAGATTATCAAGCAAATCTTGCATGTCTAAACGAGTTAAAGCGTCTAATGCTCCGAAAGGCTCGTCTAAAAGTAGTAATTCAGGATTATGAACTAAAGCTCTAGCTAATGAGACTCGTTGGGCTTGACCACCTGAAAGTTCTGATGGCCATTTCGAACCATAATTATTAAGTTGCATATCGTTAAGAGCTTTTTCTGCAATAGATTTTAGTTCTGATTTGTTTCCTTGCATGCCGAAAACTACGTTCTTACTTACTGTTAGCCATGGTATTAATCTTGCATCTTGGAAACCTATTGCTTGATGTTGTGTGACGTTTATTGTTCCAGAATCAGGTTTGATTAATCCTGAAATAACTTTAAGAAGAGTGGTTTTTCCGCATCCTGAGCGTCCTATTAGAGATACGAATTCGCCTTTTTTAATATTTAGATTTATATCTCGTAATATTTTAGCGTTATTTTTAAAAGTCACGCCAATATGTTCTAGAGTAACGCAGTAAGAGTTATCTTTAGTCTCATAGTTTTCTTCTATTTGAGTGTTCATATTTACTCCTACTGCGTTGCTTTAAATCATGTTTATATAATCTTGTTATATAACTTTGTTTTAATTTTGATTAATCAGTTATATATTATTTTATTTTGATATTTTATTTTGTTTTTTATGAATATGTGTTTTATGGATAAATGAATTAATTTACTTTGTGCAATCCATTACAGAATCTTTCAAATTCTTTGGAGCTTGCTTAATTAAACCATATTTCACGTATTCTTTAGCCTGAGTTTCCATCATTTTCAAACCTTTTTCATCGATTGGACGAATAGTTGGATTGTCAAACTTTTCAATTTGCTTAATAATAGTTTCGCTTGCTCCGAGCTGCTTGTAAGCGTTTCCAATAACATTGTTTTCTTTATGAGACTTTTCTGCTTCGCGAACAAGAGCCTTGTACATCTTCTTAACAAGATCTGGATGCTTTTTGGCAAAGCTCTTAGAAACAATGTGAATAGTAACGTTCATATTGCCGTACTTTTTAGCATTTACAAGCAATTTTGCGCCTGGAGTTGTCATTGCTGCAGCAAGATTCTGATCGAATGAGGAAATTGCGTCAATCTGTCCAGAAGTAAATGCTGCCTGGAAGTTCTTAGGGTTCATCTCAACTTTGTTAACTTTAGAAACGTCTAAACCGCTTTTATCAAATGCGCGGTGAAGCATGTAATCGCCAGTGTCACCGTTGTGAATAATAGCAACTTTCTTACCATATAAGTCTTTTAGTGTTTTCACTCCGCTTTTTGCGGATGCAACGATTCCTTGAGAATCACCATTGTAATATTCGAGCGCAAAAGCTACCCATGGCTGTCCTTCAGCAATCAAATCAATGAAGCGTCCAGTTCCAGTAGTTGTAGCATCTGCATTTCCGCTCATCACGGCAGTAAGACCGTCAACTGGAGTGTAAGGACCAGTGTAAGTTACTTTAGATTTTCCAAATTCTTCTTGAAGGAATTTCTCATTTTTCAAAGTAGTTAGATAATTTGCTGTAGAAAGATAAGCAACTCTCATAGTTCCAGCATCTTCTTTTGAAGAAGCGTTTGATGATTTTTGTGAGCTTCCGCAAGCTGCAAGAGATACAGTTGCACAAGCAGCGCAGATTAATGCAATAATGCTCTTTTTAGAAAATCGCATTTTTAAATTGGCCATGATATACAGCTCCTTTTGTTTGTTGTTTTGTTTGTTGTTTTGTTTGTTGTTTTGTTTATCTGTTGTTTGTTTGGTTGTTGTTATTTGGTTGTTGAATCTAAATATTGACTAATTCTTAAAAAGCAATTTAATGCATTTTAAAAAGTAGTTAACTTTAGAAAAATGTTGATATTACTAGATTATTGGCGTGATTTTTTATTTAATCTGCGTTCAGGTATAAGAAGATACTCTAATATGTTTGCAGTAAGCTCAGATCCAAGACCTGCAATTGCGTACATAATAACGCATGCCATCATTTGATCTGGTCTAAAGAATTCTTGTGCTCTTGAAAGAATGTATCCAATTCCAATAGAAGAATTAACTGTTTCGCAAGTCACTAATGCAACCCATGCTACAGATATTGCAAATCGCAAACCTGTCATAAAACTTGGAAGTGTGCCGCGAAGCAAAATAGATATAAAAATAGTAGATTTTTTAACGTGATAAACCTGCGCTAATTCAAGAAGTTTTGAATCAATATTACGAACTCCGTCGCGAATATTAACGTACATAGGTCCAAAAACACCGACAGCTATAAGTGCTATTTTCATCGTTTCATCTATTCCGAGGAAAATTATTAATATTGGAGCTAAAGCCGGGAATGGGATTGACCTCAACATGTGGCTTGGTTTATCAACTACAATATTGCCAAGCTTACTGCCTCCTGCAAGTATTCCTGCTGGAACAGCAAAAATAATTCCTAACAAAAGTCCTAAAAGAACTCGTAAAATACTTATTCCTAAGGATTTTAATAATATGCCTTCGTTGTTTAAATCAATAAAAGCTTGTATTACTTCATATGGGGATGGCAAAGAACGGTCTTCGGTTGGAGAAAGAGTTGTGAAAAACCACAAAACCAAAATGAGGATAGTTGAAATCCACACTTTACATGAAGATACCGCTTTAAATGCAATCTTCAATATGTTCTTCGCTTTATTAGGCGAACTGTAAGTCATGCGACAATCCCTTCGATAGTTTTAGCTATATCAGGTTCAACGAGTGTATTCTCAGCGCAACACTATATGTATTGTTGTTTGGCACGATGTAGTTGCGCACCCCGTGTCTGAGGTCATTATCACTTAAGGGTATGGACAAGTATATTTTAAATCGATATTTATAAACGATATTACTTAAAAATATACAATTGGCTCATATGACTCGAGTTAAATCAAAATATTGTGAACGTTCACGGCATAAATACGCTGGTACTCAATATAACGTCCATAAAATGCACTAATCTTAAAAGAGTCATCACAACCCATAGGTATAAAGGAGTAGTTGTGGCAGCTATTGAAAGCGTATATGCACGCGAAATTTTGGATTCTCGTGGAAATCCTACTGTTCAGGTTTATTTGGAGACCGAAGATGGCGCTCAGGGTATTGGTTTAGTGCCTTCTGGTGCTTCTACTGGTGAGGCTGAAGCTTGGGAACGTCGCGATGGCGACAAGTCCCGTTATCAAGGCAAGGGCACGTTGGAAGCTGTTAAGGCTGTCAACGAGGTAATCGCACCTAAGGTTATTGGCATGGATGCCACCGATCAGCGCGCTCTTGATGAAACAATGATTGAGCTTGATGGCACGCCAAACAAGGGCAAGCTTGGTGCTAACGCAATTCTCGGCGTTTCTCTCGCTGCTCTCTACGCTGCTGCTGAGTCTGCTCAGCTTCCGTTGTACCGCTACATTGGCGGCACCAATGGTCACATTCTTCCAGTTCCAAACATGAACATCATGAACGGTGGTGCTCACGCTGATTTCGCAACCGATATTCAGGAGTACATGATTTCTCCTTACGGTTTCGCAACCTACAGCGATGCTTTGCGCGCTGGTGTTGAGGTTTATCACACCTTGAAGAATGTTTTGAAGAAGGAAGGCTTGGCTACTGGTCTTGGCGACGAAGGTGGCTTCGCTCCAAAGATGAAGTCCAATGAGGATTCCTTGAAGTACATCATGGATGCAATCGCAGCCGCTGGCTACGAGCCAGGCAAGCAGATTGGTATTTCTCTTGACGTTGCTTCTTCTGAGTTCTACAACAAGGAAACTGGTAAGTATCGTTTTGATGGCGAAGAGCGCGAATCTGCTTACATGCTTGATTACTACGAGAAGCTCATCAACGAGTATCCAATCGTTTCCATTGAAGATCCATTCCAGGAAGAAGGATGGGATGATTGGGCAGAAATCACCAAGCGTCTTGGTGATCGTTTGCAGTTCGTTGGCGATGACTTGCTTGTCACCAATCCAAAGCGTTTGGCTAAGGGTATTGAGCTTGGTGCAGCTAACTCCTTGCTCGTGAAGTTGAACCAGATTGGTTCCGTCACCGAAACCCTCGACGCTATTGAGCTTGCAACTAAGAACGGCTTCACTTCTATGGTTTCCCATCGTTCTGGCGAGACTCCAGATACCACCATTTCTGATCTTGCTGTTGCTAAGAACACTGGCCAAATCAAGACTGGTGCTCCTGCTCGTGGCGAGCGTATTGCTAAGTACAACCGCTTGCTTGAGATTGAAGAAGAGCTTGGTTCTACCGCTCAGTATGCTGGTTACAGCGCATTCAAGGCTTGCAAGAAGTATATGAAGTAACTTTTAGTTTTAAGTAACTTAGTGGCTTCTTGAGTCTTTGAGTTTTAACGGTCAGTCGTGTTTACGGCTGACCGTTTTTCGTATATTTTAGCGATTTTTTGAAAAAATATATAAATTTTTCTAACATTACTTTTATTCTCATCAAAATAGTGCTATTTTTTATGGAAAACTAAAAACGGAAGGAGATGTTTCATATGAGAAAAGTAGCAGTTATAGGCATGGGAAACGTTGGTGCAGCAGTAGCGCATCAACTTGTTGTTGGCGGTCACGCTGATGATTTGTATCTTTATGATACTAATGAGGCAAAGGTGAATGCCGACGCATTGGATTTTGAAGATTCAATGGATAATGTGCCTTTTAACGTTAATATTACGGTTAATGATTATGAAGCATTAAAAGACGTAGAGGTAATCGTAAGCGCCTTGGGTCATATAAAGCTTTTAGACGTTCCTCATCCAGATCGTTTTGCAGAGCTTAAGTATAATCGTAAGGAAGTTGCAGAAGTTGGTGCAAAGATTAAGGCTTCGGGATTCCACGGTGTTTTAATCGACATAACAAATCCTTGCGACGCTATTTGCCAGCTTTACAAGGAAGCTACTGGTCTTCCTTACGAAAAGATTATTGGAACTGGCACTTTGCTTGATTCTGCGCGCTTGCATCGTGCAGTAGGCAAGTTCTTTGGCGTGCATCCAAAGGCTGTTAAGGGATATAGCTTAGGAGAGCATGGTGATTCGCAATTCGTTGCGTGGTCTACTGTTAAGGTCTTTGAGCAGCCTATAACAGAGCTTATTAAAGAAAAGAACATGGATTTAGACGCTATTGATGAGGAAACTCGCGAAGGCGGATTTACAGTGTTCTACGGAAAGAAGTACACAAACTACGGTATTGGTGCTGCTGCAGTTCGTTTAGTGGATGCAGTTCTTTCAGATTCTAAAGAGCAAATGCCTGTTTCTAACTATCGCGAAGAATACCATTCTTATCTTTCTTACCCAGCAATTGTTGGTAGAGAAGGAATTGTTAAGCAATGCCAACTTGACTTGACTGAAGAAGAGTTGCAAAAGTTGCAGCATTCTGCAGATACAATTTTGAGTAAAGCTCAAGCAGAATAGATAAGTCAAAAAATAAAATAACTAAAAAATACTACTTTTGAATCTAAAATATTTTACAGATTTTAGATAAAAGCGTATTGGAAAATGTCGTTGTAGGTTTAATTGCTCCTAAAGAGTGTTGAATTTACAGCGACATTTTTGTTATAAAAATTTTTTGATATTAGCTTATTTATTATTTGAATTTATAAAGTTGGCTAGTCCTAACTGTTCATGATATATACTTTTAACTATAAATTGAATTATTTTTTTGGGGGTGGAAATATGATTTCCAGTGCATACATAAGTGTTGGAAGCAATATAGGTGATAGATTACTTAATTTGCGTCAAGCTGTTTCGCTATTGAAGCAAAATTCACATATAAGCAATATTATCGTTTCTTCAGTGTATGAAACTGAACCAGTTGGTGACGTAGTGCAAGACAGTTTTTATAACATTGCTTTACGTTTGGACACTGATTTAACAGCTTTTGAATTGCTTGATTTTATTCATGATATTGAACAGCGTCTTCACAGAAAGCGCATAGTTCGTTGGGGTCCTCGAACAATCGATTTGGATATTATTGATTTTGGTGGTCAAACTATAAAAAGTGAAAATCTTACGATTCCGCACAAAGAAAGAGATAATCGCAGATTTGTATTAGTTCCTTTGCTTGAAATAAGCGCAGACGATGCAAATTATCATGAACTTATACAAGATAAGCTTAATAAAACTAGCGACACTAATTGGATTAATATTATTGAAAGTAGCGAAGTTTTTAATTAGTTTGGAATATAAATTTAGTTTTTTTAAATATGAGGTTTTAGAAAGAAAGAATACAAATGCGAATTATTGAAAGCAATTTGGAGAATGCGTCTTCTAAAAGTATTGCAGATATAGCGTTGCTGCAGGATCTTTGTGTAAATCAAAAAATTTTATGCACGTGGGAAAATATTAGCGAAAACGATTTAAGCAAAGTAGCTGATTTTCTCGATCATTTTGATACAGCTATCAAAGTTTCCGAGTCTTCTATTGACTTCATTTTGCCGCTTATTGCTCTTAAACCTTTTATGCAAGAATGCGAAAAAGCATGGTACGAAGATCAAGAATTACTTGCAAGTTTGCGCTCGATATTAAAGCAAAAAGCAATTGTGTGGAATGCAGGGCGATTCTGCTTTGATACACTTGACAAGCCGATAGTTTACGCGATTTTGAATATTACTCCTGACTCATTCTATGACGGCGGCAAGTACCAAAGTGAAGACGAGATAAATAGCCATATTAAAGAAATAGTTGAAGCTGGTGCTGATGTTATAGAAGTAGGCGGTCAAACTACAAAACCTGGCGGTTATTTAGAAATTACTCCAGAAGAGGAAATAAGTCGCGTTATACCTGCTATTAAGTATATTCACAAAAATTATCCTCAAATTGCTGTAGCAGTAGACACTTACAAGTTACCTGTAATGGAAGCTGCAATTGAAGCTGGCGTAGATATTATAAATGATGTTCGTGCGTTTGATTCTCCAGAAAAAGTAAAGCTTATGGCAGATTCTAACGTTGGATTAGTAACAATGCATAGCAATAGAGATACAGAATATGACAATTTAACAAAGGTTATGTGTCAATTCTTTAGCGATAATTTAAAAATGCTTGTTGATGGAGGAGTTGACTTAAATAGGATTATTCTTGATCAAGGAATTGGCTATGCAAAGGTTGCTGATGGTGAACAAGATTATGCAATGATGCGCAATATTAATCAATTGCATCGTTTTGGTCGACCAATACTGGTTGCGATTTCTAGAAAAGGCTTTGGTAAGAAGCTTTTTAATTTAGATAAAGAAGATCGTTTGCCTGTCACTTTAGTTGCAGAAACAGCGATGTTTATGGCTGGTGGACGTGTAATACGTGCTCATGATATTGCAGAAACAAAGCAATTAGTTGAAATGATCGATGTTATTAATAGAAATTACTGGTTTAAGTAGAAAAATTTGAATATTTTTTTGCAGTTTTGTTCGTCAGTTTTTTTAATTTTAATAACGAATAAATGTGAGTTACTGTAAATGTAGCGTGACTGTAAATGTGGCACAACAGCATTTTGCATCTAAAAGCGCGTAAGATACTAGCGGAATGTATGATGTTTTCACGTCGAATACATCAAGTAATTTAGAGAGTATGGTTATGAAAAAGCGTCGTAAAACAGCATTAGGTGAAGATGTAGCACCATTGCAACAGCGTCGACTACTTTCAGGACCACTTGTGTTTTTATTTATGGTTTTTGTAGTTACTGTTGGTTCAATTGAGTGCATTTCAACAGTTAGAAATTATGCGTTAAGCTTATCTGAGCTTCATGCACTTCAGCGTGAAGAAAGTGATTTACGTGAACAAAAACGTACGTTGGATAATAATATTGACCGATGGAAAGACAAAGCATACGTTACCGCTCAAGCTAGAGATCGTCTCGGCTTTATTTTTCCCGGTGAGCAGGCTGTTCGCGTAGAGCATCCTGAAGCAGTAACTGGAAAAGTTCCGAATGAATTTGCTCAAGAAAATAGCGAAACTAAGACTCATTCAGTCTTGCCTTGGTATAGTGACTTAATGTATGCAATACATAAAGCAGACAAACCAGATACTGTGCCATCCTTATAACATATAAACTGATAAAATATATAAACTGATAAAGTAAAAGATTATTTATTTGTAAAACAGCTTTAACAGGAGTAGAAACGCATGGCTAACAGCCAAGAAAGTTCAGATAAAATGCAGAACAGTAATAAGAAATATATTCCAGAAGAAGCTGTGAAACGTTTATTTACTACACCTGCAAGTGATGCTGAGCGTACAATTGTTGAAAAGCAACTTGGAAGATTCCCTAGAGGAATGGTAGCTGTTGGTGCGCGTTGCGTTTGTGGTAGACCTCTTGCTGTTATTACTAGACCATGCTTAGAAGATGGCACACCATTCCCAACTACATGCTACCTTACCAGTCCTGAAGCTGTAAAAGCGGTGTCTCGCGTAGAAGCAGACGGTATTATGCGAGAATATAACGAGCTATTACAATCGGACGAAGATCTGAAGAAACAATATGAGCGTGCGCATAAGTATTATTTGGAATTCCGTCATGAATTAGCTGTGTCTTTGGGGGATAGTGAAGAGCATATTAGTCAGATGAGCGCTGGTGGAATGCCAGTTCGTGTTAAATGCTTGCATGCTTTGCTCGCGCAAACATTGGTAATGGGCAAAGGTGTAAATCCGATTGGTGACATGGTGCTAGAGCGCATTAAAGATGAGTTTGATCCTAACGTGTGCCGTTGTACTACTCCGTGGAGCGATGATGCATATGCTACTGAAACGGAAGTTGTTGTGGAAGACGAAACGATTGCAAAAGATAAAACTGCAGAGGGCGAAGCTGTGAAAAGCGACACGACTACTTGTGCAGAAAAAACAGTACAGGTTGCCGCAATTGACTGTGGTACGAATTCTATTCGACTAAAAATTGCGCAAGTTTCTGAGCATGGAATGAAAGATATTGTACCTCGTATGCTTCGCGTTGTTAGACTAGGTCAGGGAATTGACGAAACTCATCGTTTCGCAGATGACGCTTTGGAGCGAGTGAGGGATGCTGCGCACGAATTTGCGCAAGTTTTGAAAGAACATCCAGTTGATGCGATTCGTTTTGTGGCAACTTCAGCTACACGAGATGCTGAAAATCGTGAGATTTTTGAACAAATGATGATTGATGAGCTTGGTGTTCGTCCTGAAGTTATTAGTGGTACTGAAGAAGCAGCTCTTAGCTTCCTTGGTGCAACAAGCGTTGTGTCTCGCGATGAGTTGCAGCCACCGTATCTCGTAGTTGATTTAGGTGGAGGTTCTACTGAGTTAGTGCTTGGAGGGGATGGGGACTGCTTGCCGGCGCACAAGGTTTCTGCAGCATACTCCATGAATGTTGGTTCTGTTAGAATGACTGAAAGGCATTTGCATACTGATCCTCCTACGGAAGAGGAAATTCAAGCTGCGATTGAAGATATTGACAAGCATATTGATGATGCTTTCAAAGTTGTCCCTGCAGGGCGAGCTCGTACTATTATTGGCGTTTCTGGAACTGTGACAACTATGGCTGCTTTGACTATGGGATTGCAGCATTATGATCATACTGCTGTCGATGGTGTGCATATTGGATTAGAGCAGGCTTATGCTGTTAATAATCGCTTTTTGCGTATGCCTAGGGACTGCAGGCGCACGTATGCGACGATTCACCCAGGGCGTGTGGATGTTGTCGGCGGTGGAGCAGTGATTTGGAGCCGTGTGTTGGAGAGATTAGCAAAAGCTGCGTATGAGGATCACGGTGGGGTTTTGGATACGTTTGTTGCAAGTGAGCATGGTTTGCTTGACGGAATTACGCTTGATTTGGGAAGAAAGTTACTCGCCACACGCTGAGCTTGTTCTTTGCTTAGATATATGGCATAATAAGTGATTGCTGCCTCTGTGGCGGAATTGGCATACGCATCAGACTTAAAATCTGACGCCCTTACGGGCTTGTGGGTCCGAGTCCCACCGGAGGCACAAACAAAGCGCTGCACAGTTTTTAGCTGTGTGGCGCCTTTTGCTTTTCTGTTGGTTTTACCTATAACCCATAATGCGTGCATGTTGACAGCTTGTGATTACATAGTTATAGACAAAGTAATTGATAATAGTGAACCCCGGCTTAGGCTGGGGTTCATTGCGTATAAGGCAAAATGCGAATGATATTGAGAAACGATATCGCCCAAATATTTTAATATTTTAGGAGGTTGGAAAGTGCATAATCATAACGATGTAATTCAAACTAACGGCACTGGTTCACGCTCAAGCAGTGTGAATGCAAATGTCAACTCTTCCGATACTAATTACAATAACGCCAACGCAGCTTCCCAAGCAGAAGCAATTCACGCAAGTCATGCACATCAGCATCGTTTGCTTCTTACGCTTTCTCTTACTGCAACTGTGTTCTTTGCTGAGGTAATTGGTTCTTTCATAACCAATTCCTTGTCGCTTCTTATAGACGCAGGTCATATGCTTACAGACATTTCGGTTCTTGCAGCTTCAACAGTTACTGCAATTCTTATGCGTCGTCGTCCAAATAGTAAGCGCACGTGGGGTTGGGCGCGTCTTGAGGTTATTACAGCTGCTGCGGGAGCTCTTATTTTACTGCTTGTAGGAGTGTATGCTCTTGTTGAAGCTGGAATGCGTCTTTTTGGTAGTGGCCATCAAGGCATTCACGATGTAAATCAGCTGCTATTCTTTGGTATCCTTGGTTTAGCTGCGAATTTAGGTTCTCTTGTAATTCTTATGTCGCAATCGCAAGACAATATGAATATGCGTGCTGCTTTTCTTGAGGTTATGAACGATGCTCTTGGATCTGTTGCAGTTGTAGTCTCAGCTATTGTAACGATGAGTACAGGTTGGGCAGGTTTTGATGCTTTAGCTGGCGGTATTATTGCGCTTCTTATGATTCCTCGTGCGTTAAAGCTTCTTAAGAATGCTGTTAAGGTTCTTCTTGAGCAGACTCCTGAAGGTCTTGATTTAAACAAAGTTCGTGAACATCTAGAGCATGTTCCTCATGTTCTTGCAGTTCATGATTTGCACGCTAGTACTGTCTCTACTGGTATGCCGATTTTTATGGCACATGTTGTTGTGGATCCTAATATGACAATGTCTCAATGCTCTCAGGTGCTTTCCCAGCTTCAGGACTGCTTGCGCGAGCATTTTCCTGTTTCTGTCTCTCACACTACTTTCCAGCTTGAGCCTAAGGGTTATACAACTTCCAGTGCTTCAGAGCATCATGAATAGAGTTTATAAGGTTTTGCTTATAAGTTTTGTTGCAATGAATGTGGCAGGTTTGCATAAATCTGTGAATGTGTATTTCCTGTGTCGTAATCGTTTTTGAAGTAAAGTTATATTTATGCCGTTAAAAGAACTAATTGATAATACTCACAGTGAGCGCGTGCGCAGACTCGTTTCTTTAGGTCGCGCAAAGTCGCATGATTTGCAGCGTTTTTTAGTTGAAGGTCCGCAAAGTGTGCGCGAAGCTGTACGTTATGCCACAGATTCGTTATGTGATATTTATGTTACTAAAGATGCTTGTGAAGGTAATGAAAAGAAAAGTTCCCAATTTTCTTCTTTGCGGGAAATAGTTAAAGAAGCTTTATCTCGATCTTGTTATGTTCATCCTGTTGAACCGAGTATTATGCAAAAAATTAGTGCTGATTCACAGGGAATTGTTGCGGTTGCTAATTCGAAATCTTTAGATGATATCTATTTTAGTGAGTTTAAAAATTTGCAACAATCAGCACAAGTAAAATCAAAAAACGATTTTAAGCCTCTTCGTATTGCAGCTTGCTGGCAGGTAAGAGATCCTGGCAATGCTGGTGCTATTATTCGCGTTGCAGATGTTGCTGGATGCGATGCTGTTGTTTTTGTTGATGATTGCGTAAGTCGTTGGAATTCTAAGCTTGTGCGTTCGACTGCAGGTTCACTATTTCATCTTCCTGTAGTGCAATTAAGCGTTCAAGACTGGTTCGAATGCGCTGCAAAATCAAATATTCGAATTATTGCAGCTGATATTTACGGAACTGACAAGATTAAACCTGTGCCATTTCCAAAAATTTTAGTCAATTCCGAGGTTATTAGCAGTTCTTTGGCTATTTTATTTGGTAATGAAGCTAGAGGCTTACCTAAAGAAGTATTGCAGCAGGTTGACGATATTTCAATAATTCCAATATATGGAAAAGCGGAATCAATGAACCTTGCAACAAGTGCAGCAGTAATGCTTATGGGCTTGGCTATGTCGAGTCATGAGCGAAAAATATAGCTTTGGGCAATATTTTGCAATATCGTATATAAACAATGAATATACGTATAACACAGATAGGAAAGGTGCTGTGACCGATAATAAGCCATTCGATATTAAAGCTGTAAGTAAAGCAGTAAAAGAAGGTATTGCTAGCGTTACAGCTGCTCAAACTATGGAAGAGCTGAAGGCTGTTAAAACTAAGTATGCTGGCGCGCAGTCAGTGATGACTGTTGCAAGTAAAGCAATTGGTTCTTTGCCTGCGGATCAAAAGAAGGAAGTTGGCAAGGTGATGTCAACTTTGCGAGCTGATTTTGGTCGAGCTTTTGCAGAAGCTACAGAGCGAATTAAAGCTGTTGAAGAGGCTAACATGCTTTCTGCAGAAACTGTAGATATGACTCTTCCAATTAATCGTAAGCCTTTAGGTGCTCGTCATCCTATTGCTCGTATTATTGAGGATTTTGAAGACTTCTTTGTGTCTATGGGTTGGCAGATTTCTGCAGGTCCAGAAGTTGAAACTGAATGGTTTGATTTTGATGCATTGAACTTTGGTCCGGATCATCCTGCGCGTCAAATGCAAGATACTTTCTACGTTCAGGGTAATCAAGCTAAGGATGCTGCAGGCTTTGTTGGTTCAAACATGGTTTTGCGCACGCAAACTTCTTCTGATCAAGTACGTGCGTTAATTGAGCGTGGAGTTCCTCTGTATATTGCTTCTCCTGGTAGAGTGTTCCGCACTGATGAACTGGATGCAACGCATACTCCAGTTTTCCATCAATGTGAAGCTTTGGCTGTAGATAAGCATTTAACAATGGCTGATTTAAAGGGTGTTCTCGATCGTTTAGCTGTTGCGATGTTTGGTCCAGATGCAAAGAGCCGCTTGCGACCAAGCTACTTCCCATTTACTGAGCCTAGTGCTGAGCTGGATCTTTGGTTCCCAGATAAAAAGGGCGGTCCAGGCTGGATTGAATGGGGCGGTTGCGGAATGGTTAACCCTAATGTGTTGAAGTCTGCAGGTTTAGATCCACAAGTGTATACCGGTTTTGCTTTTGGTGTCGGCTTGGAGAGGACTCTGCTTCTTCGTCACGATATTAACGATATGCATGATTTGGTTGAAGGCGATAAGCGCTTCAGTGAACAGTTTGTAATGGGGGAGTAAAACTCATGCCAATGGTAGATATTGACTGGCTCAAAGATCATGTTGAAGTGCCAGAAGGTTTAACTTACGAACAGCTTGCTAAAGATTTAGTTCGTGTTGGTTTAGAGGAAGAAGAAATTCATACTTCTCAAGTTACCGGTCCAATTGTTGTCGGTTACGTAGTTGATGCAACTCCTGAACCGCAGAAAAATGGCAAAACTATTAATTGGTGCCATGTTGATGTTGGAGATAAATACAACGATGTTGACGAGAACGGCAAGAAAGTTCCTCGTGGCATTGTTTGCGGTGCTCCTAATATGGCTGCTGGTGAAAAGGTTGTTGTAACTCTTCCTGGTGCTGTTCTGCCTGGAGATTTTAAGATTGAGCCGCGTAAGACTTACGGTCATATTTCTGACGGTATGTGTGCTTCAGAGCGTGAGCTTGGTTTGGGAGATAGCCACAATGGCATTATTTTGTTGCGTGAATATGGCTTCTCTAAGGCTGAATATGATGAGTTGAAGCCTGGCGACGATGTAATGGAGTTGTTGCATCTTAATAAGCCGATTTTGGAGATTAACATAACGCCTGATCGTGGATATGCTTTCTCTTATCGTGGTGTTGCTCGTGAATATCATCATTCAACTGGTGCTGTTTATACGGATCCTGTTTCAAAGTTGAATGAGCAGGTATCGCAAATTAATGATGAAGGTCACAAGACTTCAGATATTGACGTGAGTATTGAAGATACTAATCCAATTCATGGTGTACCTGGTTGTGATCGATATTATGCGCGTGCTGTACACGGTTTTGACTCCACTTGTGCAAGCCCACGTTGGATGCAGCGTCGTTTAACGCGTGCAGGTATGCGCAGTATCTCTCTTGCTGTTGATATCACTAATTATGTCATGCTTGATTTGGGTCAACCTCTTCATGCTTATGATTTAGACAAAATTGAAGGTCCAATTGTAGTTCGTCGTGCACATGAGGGCGAACATCTTACGACTTTGGATGGCAAAGATCATGAATTGCATGTTGAGGATTTAGTTATTTGCGATTCTCCTCGTGGAAACCATGGTTCACGCGTGCTTGGCTTGGCAGGTGTTATGGGCGGCATGTATGGCGAAGTTACGAGTGAAACGAAAAATATTTTGATTGAGGCAGCTCACTTTGATCCCGTTTCAATTGCTCGTACTGCTCGTCGACATAAGATTCCTTCTGAGGCTTCTCGTCGTTTTGAGCGTGGCGTTGATACCCAATTGCAGCCAGCAGCTGCACAAATGGCTGCAAATCTTTTGGAACAGTTTGGTGGAGCTAAGCCATCTACATCGCCGTGTGATGTCAATAATACTCAGTCGCGAAATGTGATTGTGTTTAAAGCTAATGAAGTGCAGCGAGTTGCCGGTTTGGATGTTGATTTGAATCGCATTAGCGATATTCTTACCGATATTGGTTGCTCTGTTGCTGGTGGTGGCAATGGATCCTTCTCCGTTCTTCCTCCAACTTGGCGTCCTGATTTGAATGAGCCTTGCGATTTAGTAGAGGAAATTGCTCGACTTGTTGGATATGATGAGATTCCTGTTAAGGTTCCTGCTGTTCCTGTTACTGGTCGAACTGGCTTAACTGCGCAACAGCAAACTAGACGAGCTATTGCTTATGAGTTAGCGGAAACTGGTTTTGTTGAATCTTTAAGCTATCCATTTGTTGGTGAGGAAGATATTAAAGCTTTCCGTCAAAATGTGGATGAAGTTGCTGAAGTAAGTGTTCGTATTGCTAATCCTTTAGCTGGAGACAGGCCTTGGCTTCGTCGTTCTGTTTTGATGACTTTGGCTGGTACTGTTCGACGCAATCTTCATCGTGGTTTAACAGATATTTCCATGTATGAGCTTGGTCATGTGTACTTTAGTGATCCAAATGCTCCTGCAATTCCTGCATTACCTGGTTCTGTTAGACCTTCTAATGCTGAGCTTGCTGCGTTGGATGCTGGATTACCGGAACAACCTTTGCATGTTGCTGCTTTGCTAACTGGTCATGCTGAAGAAACTGGTTGGCTTGGTACTCATAGAGATGTTGATTGGAGCGATGCTGTTGAAGCACTCCAGCGAGTTGGTAAGAGAATTGGTGTTAAGTTCATTCTCGAACAGTTTAAAGCTCAAGATGCTCCATCTTCTTGGCATCCTGGTCGTAGTGCTCAAGTTTGTGTTCTTGCTGAAGATGGTTCAAGCGTCAATCTCGGTGTTGTTGGCGAATTGCATCCACATGTTTGTGAAGCGCTAGATTTACCTAAGCATTCTGCAGCATTCGAGCTTGATTTAACTGAATTGTTTAAGAATATGATTATGAAGCCTGTTCAAGCTAAACCAATTTCGACTTTCCCTCCTGTAAAGCAAGATTTCGCTTTCACTGCACCAATTGAGTTGAAAGCGAATGAATTGCAGTCTGCTATTGAAAAGTCTGCTGGAGATTTGCTTGAATCTGTTGAGTTGTTCGATGTGTATGAGGGTGAGCAGCTTGGAGAAGGTTTGCGTTCTCTTGCTTATTCCGTAACGTTCCGAGCAAATGATAGAACACTTTCTGGCGAAGAGATGGAAGAAGTTCGTAAGAAGATTACGGATGCTGCTGAAGTCTTGCACGCAACTTTGCGAGTGTAAAATATAATATATTTTAGTTAATGCGATTGTGCATACGTTCTAATAGTAGTATGCATAATCGCATTTATTGTATTATTAACTCTTTTTCTTTTTATGTAAAGTAACATCTATTTTTTAAATAAAATATAGCATTTTCATGCATAATAGATATGTGTGACGAAGAACACATAAATAATTTTTTTATGCATGTAGATATGTATACATATATTCGTATATATTTAATTGAAAATATGTTTATGAAAGGTTTTGATAAAATTATGATGAATCCAGAAACGGATGCAGAATCAAATAACGAAGTGTCAATAAAACAGCAACGTCCTGCAACAAAAGCAGCGCGTTTAAACGCTATTGAACAAGCGTTACTGGCAGAAGTGATTACTTCTCAATCTCAACTCGCTAAAGTGTTGGCGCGTCATGGTTTTAATGTTACTCAAGCTACTTTGAGCCGAGATTTAGATGAGTTAAATGCCGTTAAAATTCGATTGACGGATGGCAGGATTGCGTATGTGCTTGGCGATGGTACTGGCAATCGTCATGCTATGGATACTGTGCGAATTGATCAGCAAGTTGCTCGCACTTTAGCAGGTCTTGTCACTGAAGTTGGACATGCAAATAATATTGTTGTTATTCACACTCCATCAGGCGCTGCACAATATGTTGCAAGTGTTATAGATCGTCAGCCTTTGAAAGGTATTTTAGGATCAGTTGCTGGAGATGATACAGTTATTATGGTTTGCGTTTCAAATGAAGAAGCTGAAAATCGAGCAAATTGGATGCTTTCAGTAGCTTCTCGTTAAACAATTTATTAAAAAATATTGTGGCTATTTAATTAAATATTGTATTAAAAAATAATTTTGCAGTAACGAAAAGATTTATACGCGTGCAGTGCATTGTTGAGCTGCGCGCGTTTTTACATGTATAACTATAATTGATATATTTTTTATATTTTATAATAACTCTTCGAAGATGATAAAAATATAATAATTTTTTGGCGCATCTGTTGATTTTATTTTAGATGTATAATATGCTCTTTATTGTTTATTTATTCAATACATGACCTGGGAGGTCACAATGACTAATAAAAAACGTATTGTCTTGGCGTATTCAGGTGGCCTCGATACTTCGGTAGCAATTCCATACCTTAAAGAGCAAACAGGTCAAGACGTTGTAGCTGTGTCGCTAAATGTTGGTCAAGGCGGTGAAGCGCTTGAAGTAATTAAGAATCGTGCTTTGGCTTGTGGTGCAGTTGAAGCATATGTTGTCGATGCTCGCGAAGAATTCGCAGATAACTATTGCATGCTTGCATTAAAAGCTAACGCAATGTATGAAGACGTGTATCCATTGGTTTCTGCTCTTTCTAGGCCTTTGATTACTCGCCACTTAGTGAATGCAGCTCATCAATTTGATGCAGACACAATTGCGCATGGTTGCACCGGCAAAGGAAACGATCAGGTTCGTTTTGAAGTTGCAATCCAATCTTTGGATCCAGAATTAAAAGCTATTAGCCCAATTCGAGACTTGTCACTTACTCGTGATGTTGAAATAGAATTCGCTAATGAGCACAAGCTTCCAATTGAACAAAGCAAGAAAAGCCCATATTCGATTGACCAAAACGTGTGGGGTCGTGCAATTGAAACCGGTTTCCTAGAAGATCCATGGAATGCTCCGACTGAAGAGTGCTATTCTTATACGCAAAATCCTCTTGAATCTCAAGAACCGGATGAAGTTAGAATTACTTTTGAAAAAGGTATTCCAGTCGCAATTGACGGTCATAGTGTAACGCCTTTGCAAGCAATTGAAGAAATGAATGCAAGAGCTGGAGCGCAAGGAATTGGACGAATCGATATTATTGAAGATCGTCTTGTAGGAATTAAATCTCGTGAATTGTACGAAGTTCCAGGTGCTCAAGCTTTAATTGTTGCACACCAAGAGCTTGAAAATTGCTGCCTGGAGCGTGAGCAGCATAGGTTAAAGCGTGCTCTTGATAAAAAGTGGGCTGAATTTGTCTATGATGGTCAGTGGTTCTCTCCAGTTGTGCGTTCTCTTAACGCATTTATTAATGAAACTCAAGAGCATGTTTCTGGAGAGATTCGAATGACTATGTATGCTGGCAAAGCTGTAGTTACTGGACGTCGTTCTGAGGAATCATTGTATGACTTTAATTTAGCAACGTATGATTCTTCAGATACATTTGATCAGCGTGCTTCCAATGGATTCATTGAAATCTACGGATTGTCTAGCAAGGTTGCAGCAGCAAGAGATATGCGCGTTGCAAACAACAACTAATACGATATATATATAAAAAGATATAAAGGTAATAAACTATGCACGATGCAACAAAAGTAGCAGCCGCAGAACTAGAAAATAATGAAAGTAATAATACTAATCACCCTATTGCATTGTGGGGTGGACGATTTAGTTCAGGTCCTTCAGCAGAGCTGGCGAAACTAAGCAAGTCCACACAATTTGATTGGCGATTAGCGGATGATGATATTGCTGGTTCTAGAGCTCATGCGCATGCGTTGCATCGTGCAGGTCTTCTTAACGAAAAAGAGTATGCTGATTTATCTTGTGCATTAGATGAATTGCAAAAGCGTGTAGATGATGAAACTTTTGCACCCATTGAGGAAGATGAAGATGAAGCTACAGCATTAGAGCGCGGTTTACTTGAAATTGCTGGAAATGAGCTTGGTGGAAAGCTTCGTGCAGGTCGATCTAGGAATGATCAAATTGCAGCTTTAATACGTATGTTTTTGCGTAGGCATGCGCGCGTTATTGCATCATTATTGTTGTCAGTTTGCCAAGCGTTGCTGAATCAATCAAAAAATGCAAAAGACGCAGTGATGCCGGGTCGCACTCACATGCAACATGCTCAACCAATTTTGCTTGCGCATCAGTTAATGGCACATGTTTGGCCGCTTTTACGAGATGTAAATCGCTTCATAGATTGGGATTTGCGTGCAGATGAAAGCCCTTATGGAGCAGGAGCTTTGGCAGGCAATACTCTTGGTCTTAATCCAGAAGAAGTAGCTAAAGAGCTTGGTTTTTCTAAAGTTTGCGCTAATTCTATAGACGCAACTGCAAGTAGAGACTTAGTCGCAGAATTTTCATTCATCGCAGCAATGATTGGCGTTGATATATCACGATTAAGTGAAGAAATTATTATTTGGAATACTCAAGAATTTGCATTTGTTCGTTTAGATGATGCTTATTCAACTGGCTCATCGATTATGCCTCAAAAAAAGAATCCAGATATTGCTGAACTTGCTCGCGGTAAAGCTGGTAGATTAATAGGCGATTTAACTGGTTTAATGGCAACTCTTAAAGGTCTTCCTACTGCTTATGCTCGCGATTTGCAAGAAGATAAAGAAGCTGTTTTTGATCAAATTGACACTTTAGAAGTGCTTCTTCCAGCTTTTGCTGGAATGGTAGAAACTATGAAATTTGATTTAAATAGACTTTATGAACAGTCTTCTACTGGTTTCGCTCTTGCTACAGATATTGCAGAATGGCTTGTAAAAAAGGGTGTTCCATTCCGTAATGCTCATACTTTATCTGGTTTGTGTGTAAAGCGAGCTGAGGAAATTGGGGGAGATCTTGCTGATTTAAGCGATGATGATTTTTCAAATATTCTAAGCGGTTTTGTTGATAGCGCAGAAATTGCGAATATTAGAACAATATTGTCTAGTGCTGGATCTGTATCTGCCAGATGCGGTCGTGGTGGTACAGCCTTCGTGCGAGTTAAAGAGCAAATTGTAGAGACTGAAAACGCAATGGATAATTATTATAAATTTGCAAATTCGAAAAGTGATGGCTCTGCTTATATCTCGCCTATAAAATAATTTTAAAATTAGATTATTAGCTGTCACGTTATAGTGCCAAATATTGTACTTTATGATATTTGGCACTTTTTTATTATGCGTGTCGTCATGTGCTGCAAAAATTGAAAGGCTTGTGGACGCGCAAAGCGCCCGATATTTATCGGTATTCTGTATTAAGGAGATACGAATGGCTCAGGTCAGGAACTACAAGGAAGCAGGTTTTGCTTCTTTGTTTGAAGAGCTTAAGTGGCGTGGATTAATTTCACAATCTACTGATGAGCAGCAGCTTGCTCAAGCGCTTGACGGAGAACCATTAACGTATTATTGCGGTTACGATCCTACTGCTGCTTCATTGCATATTGGTAATCTTGTACAGCTTATTAATATGCGTCACTTGCAGGCTGCAGGTCATCATCCTATTGCTTTAGTTGGTGGTGCCACTGGTTTGATTGGTGACCCTCGTCAAAGCGGAGAACGCACTCTTAATTCTAAGGATATTGTGGCTGGCTGGGCTGAACGTTTGCGTAAGCAGATTGGCAGAATTTTGCCTCTTGATGGTGAAAATCCTGTTCGTTTTGTCAGCAATTACGACTGGGTTTCTAAGATGTCTGCTATCGACTTCTTGCGTGATGTTGGTAAGAATTTCCGTGTTGGCACAATGCTTTCTAAGGATATTGTGGCTCGTCGCTTAAATTCCGATGAAGGTATTTCTTTTGCTGAGTTTAGCTATCAAGTTTTGCAAGGCAACGACTTCTTGTACTTGTTTGATAATTACAACGTAACTTTGCAACTTGGCGGTTCGGATCAGTGGGGTAATCTCACTTCCGGCATGGATTTGATTCGTAAGGTTCGTGGCACATCCGTAAACGTGTTTACTAGCCCGATTATTACAGATAATCAAGGTCGTAAGTTTGGTAAGTCAGAAGGTAATGCCATGTGGCTTGATCCTTCTATGCTTAGCCCTTATCGCTTCTACCAGTTCTGGTTCAATCAGCCTGATGATGAAGTTGTTAAGTTGCTTAAGGTGTTCACTTTCTTGCCAAAAGATGAAATTGAGCGTTTAGCTCAGCAAATTCAGGATGATCCTGGAAGTCGTGAAGCTCAGCGCGTGCTTGCGTGGGAAGTTACAAGTTTCGTTCACGGTGAAGATTTAACAAACCAGGCTATTGAAGCTTCTTCCGCTTTGTTTGGACGTGGTGATCTTTGCAATATTGATGAGCAGACTCTTGAAGCTGCTTTAGATGGCGTTAAGGTTAAGGCTGAAGACGGTAGTTTAGATTTCGCTAAGGCTAAAGTTGCAGATCGTGTTGTTGAGGCTGCAGTTGCCGCTGGTCTGTTCCGCACTGTTTCTGAAGCTCGTCGTGCTATTGAAGCAGGCGGTTTGTATCTGAATAATGAACGTGTAAGTGGTGTCGACGATGTGTTAAGTGAGGGCTCTTTCTTGCACGGTCGTTTCGCTTTGCTTCGCCGTGGCAAGAAAGCTATCGGTGCCGTAGAGCGCGCTTAATAAATGTTTGTGATTTATTAAAAATACATCTGTTGTAAGCTTGCTGCTTGATGTATGCTATAGCTTGCTTCAGCAGATGTTTAGTTGTTTTATGAATATAATTAAAATGTGATTTTGTAATAAAATTGCACATAGATGAGAGGTATGCCAGAATGGGCGAAGAACGCGAACACTCGCGGAGTGGTAAGAAATCTTTTGGTGAACGTGGTGGATTTGGTCATCGCAATGGTGGTAAAAGTAGCGAGCGTCGCGGTGGTTTCCATAAGGATGGTTTCCATAAAGGCGGTTTTAAGAAGGGTGGTTTCCGCCGTAATGATGATGACCGTGAAGAGAGCTTCCACTCTGGCGTAAAGCGTGATGGTGATCGTCGTTTTAACCGTCATGACGATCGTAAAGATGACCGTCGCGGTGGTTTTAAGAAGAATGGTTTTAAGAAGGACGGATTCCGCTCAGAGAATCGCGATAATGATCGTCGCTTTGATCGTAACCGTCATTTTGATCGTATAGATGATTGTCGCGATGACCGTCGCTCTAGAGATTTTGAACATTCTGGTGAAGAAGGTGGCAACCCACGCTACAAGAAGTTTGATGGTGAACATCGTTTTAATCATCGTGACGATCGCAGGGATAATCGTCGTGAGAACCATAGCAATGGCGATTTCCATAAAGATTTCCATAAAGGCTCTAAGGGTGGCTTCCGTGATGACCGCAGAGACGATCGTCGCGATGAGCGCAGAGATAATGAGCGTCGTTTTGATCGTCGTGACGATCGCAGAGATAATCGTAGCACAAATTCGCGTAGTAACTTCCGCTTTGAAGATGGTCCACGCCGCAATTCTGACGGAACTGTTTCTTATCCATCTCAAAATCCTTATACAGCACGTCGCCCTGGTGAACCTAAGATGCCAAAAGGTTTGGAATGGGCAATGCTTTCTAAAGAAGATCGCGAGCGTTTGCGCGGTCTTTCAAAGGAGCATGCTGAAAATATTGGTCTTCATATTCTTGCAGCTTATACTTTGCAAGAAGAAAATCCTGAACTTGCATTAGAACATGCAAAGTGGGCTGCTAAGCAAGCTTCTCGTATTGATTTTGCTCGCGAAACTTTAGCTTTTGTGGCCTATCGTCAGGGCGATTACAAGCTTGCTTCTAAGGAATTCCGCACTGCAATGCGAATGAATGGTTACCTTGATTATTTGCCATTTATTGCCGATTGCGAGCGCGGTATGGGAAATCTAGATAAGGCTTTAGAAATTTGCATGTCAGATGAAGCAAAAACCTTAAGGGGAGAAGTAAAAGCCGAAATGTTCCTCGTTTATGCAGGTGTTTTGGCTGATACTGGTCATGCTGATAAGGCTATTGAATTGGTTCATGCAATGGGTCGTTCAAAGGGTCTTCCTGGGGAGTATCGTATGCGTGCAGTTCAAGCAGAACAATACTTCTTGGAAGAAGCCGGGCGTAGTGACGAAGCAATTGAATTAGAGTCTTTGCTTGATAAGCTTGAGCAACAGTATGCTGATGTTGATGACGAAGATATAAATCCTGATGATATTGTTATCGACTATGATTTAGAGCATTTGAATGATGACATGATGGATGAAATTGGCATGAGTGAAGATGATGCTCAATTTGCTCCTGATGAAGAATCTGATGAATATGCTGATGAAGAATCTGAAGCAACTGAAGATTCTGAAGATTTAGAAGACTCAGAAGAGACAAGTAACTCTGAGAATGCGGATAATACGGATACAATCGAGATGAGTGCTGTTCACGCTGACGAAGAGTAGTTCGTAACATTTGAATATTTGCGCCCGGCTGCTTTTAAGTAAGCCGGGCACTTGCTGCTTTGAGAGTTGATATTTATAAAATATATTTGAAAAATTTGAATCTAAATTAAGTGCAGTGTTTAGCAAACTTAAATGAGGTATAGTATGCAAGTTGAAACGAAAAAGAATTTTTCTTCATGTAATCGTCCGTTAAGCGATGCATTTCGTTTAGCACTGCTTGATTTAGATGGTGTTGTATATCGTGGTGGAAATGCTGTTGAATATGCGTCTGATTCCATTTTGTTTGCGCAAAAAAATGGAATGGCAATTGAATACACAACTAATAATTCTTCGCGTTTCCAATCTGTTGTTGCAAAACAACTGGAAAGTTTTGGCTTAAAAGTAGAACCATGGCAGATTATAACGTCTTCTGTTGTTGCAGCAAGGATGGTAGCTCGCAATGTTGAGAAAGGATCCAAAGTTCTTGTTCTCGGCGCTGAACATTTGCGTCAAGAAGTGCAACGCGTAGGATTACAACTCGTAGATTCGTGCGAAGATAATCCTAAAGCTGTTATTCAAGGCTGGTATCCTCAAATGACTTGGCAAGAAATGGCGGAAGTTTCTTTCGCTGTTGAGCATGGTGCAAAATATTTCGTTACTAACCGCGACTTAACTATTCCAAGAGAGCATGGTATTGCTCCTGGATGCGGTTCCATGATTCAAGCTGTTATTAATGCTACGGGTGTAGAGCCTATTTCGTCTGCTGGAAAACCAGAATCTGCAATGTATGATGAAGCAAGGTTTTTGGTTGCTGCTAATGCTAAGCATGATGATTCTGAATGTGAAGAATACACTGAAAAAGACGAGTATGGGAATCCTGTAATTAGTATTGAACATTCATTAGCAGTTGGAGATCGTTTAGATACTGATATTGAGGCTGGAACAAGAGGAGGCTATGCTTCATTACTTGTTCTTACTGGAGTTACAGATCCTCGCATGCTTATGCTTGCGCCAAAACATTTGCGTCCAAGTTTTGTTTCTAAAGACTTGCGAGGATTAAACGAATCTCATAACGCTCCTGAACGCGTTAACGGTAGTACTTTTACTTGTGAAGATGCTATAGCAAGAGTTGTGAATAATAATATTATTGAAGTTAATAACACTAACGATTGCAATGCTTTAAGAGCTGCTTGCGCGCTGGCATGGAGCTTGCAAGATTGCGGTGAAAATATGGAAAATTATACTCTTCCGGAGTTTTCCTTATGACTTTGAATGAGGATTTAAGTAAACTTTCAAATAGCAATATTTCACAACGCTTAGATTGCGCTTTGGTTAATCGTGGTTTAGCAGAAAGTAGGACAACTGCTCAACGTTTAATTCGTGCTGGCGTAGTGAGTGTTGACAATCGAAATATTACGAAATCCTCATTTTTAGTAAACAATTCACATACAATAACAATCGACGAATCAAAAAATACGCAATCTTGTATTAGATACGTTTCTCGTGGAGCACTTAAGTTAGAAGGTGCTTTCGAAGCGTTTTCTAAAAATGGTTTAACTACTTCCAAATCAACTAAAGCTCTAGATATAGGTGCATCAACGGGTGGTTTTTGCGACGTTCTTTTGCAAAGAGGTGTTCATTCTGTAATAGCTTTAGATGTTGGTCATGGTCAATTGCATCCAAAAATAGCTAACAATTCACATGTAATTGAAATGAGTGGCGTAAATATTCGAGATGTGTACGAAGAGAACTTGCCATATAAGCCAAATCTTATAGTTTCGGATGTTTCTTTTATTTCTCTAACGTTTGTTATTCCAGTAATTTCTAGAATAGCTCAATTGCATGCAGATATTGTGCTTTTAGTTAAGCCGCAATTTGAAGTAGGAAAAGGAAACCTTGGAAAAGGTGGAATAGTAACTGACGAGACTTTAAGAATTAAAGCTTTAGAAACAATAAAAAGTTGTGCAAATCAAAACGGTCTAAAGGTTATCTCCTCTTGCGAATCTCCTATTGAAGGAACGCATGGCAATACGGAGTATCTTCTTTATGCGCGTTACGAGAAGTAAGTTAATTATTGAATGTTTAGCATTTTTCAATATGTATCCTAACAATTACAATAGTAGTAGTTGTGTTTAAACAGTACGAAGGGGCTGTATATGCAGGAACATTTCGATACTAATTCCGCTTCGTCGGCTCGTCGTGCTCTTGTAGTTACTCACGCTAGAATCGATGTTCATAGTGATGTGGTAAATCAAGTCAAGACTCAACTTATTAAAGCTGGATTCGTTGTTGACGTATTCAACAGTGCTTCTGTGTCTGATTTTGCTAAAAAAACTACTCGTATAGTTGATGAAAATACGGAAATAGTTGTGGTGCTTGGGGGAGATGGCACCATGCTTCAGGCTGCTGAGTTAGTGCATTGTACTACTGTTCCAATTATCGGCATAAATCTTGGTCATGTTGGTTTTTTGGCAGAATTTGAAAGTTTTCAAATTAATGATGCTATTCGTAGGATTGCAAACAAGGATTACACTATTGACAGGAGAATGGAAGCTCATGTAGATGTGTGGCTTCCTGGCGAAAGTAAGCCTTTAAGTGATTGGGCGTTGAACGATATAACTCTTGATCGCGAAGACAGAGGTCGAATGGTAGAACTTTCAATACGAGTAGACGATGTTGAAATGTCATCTTTTGGTTGCGATGGTGTAATAGTTTCAACTCCTACTGGTTCCACAGCTTACGCATTTTCAGCAGGTGGATCAATCATGTGGCCAAATGTAGAAGCGTTACAACTAGTGCCATTAGCTGCTCATGCTCTTTTTGCGCGTCCTCTAATTATTGGTGCCGGTTCTACTTTTACTATTGATATTCTTAATGAATCGTCTTCTGGAGGTTGGATTTGTTGCGATGGTAGAAGACAGCGCGCTCTTCCTCAAGGGTCAAGGATTCAAGTTCGTCAATCAAAAGATGACCTATTATTAGCTAGACTTTCTGGTGCTCCTTTTACGAAGCGTTTAGTTACAAAATTTGATTTGCCAATAGTTGGATGGCGTGAGCACAATAATAATTCTTTAAACTGAATTATTTAAGTAGAAAATAATATTAAATATAGCATTTATAAAACGAGGTACAGCGTGCTTGAAGAGTTAGAAATACGTAATCTTGGGCCAATTTCACATGCGCTTATTACTCCTTCGTCTCACATGACAGCTATTACGGGCGAAACAGGCGCTGGAAAGTCAATGCTTTTAAGTGCTATCAAGCTTATTTCTGGATCCAAAGCAGAAGTTGCAAGGATTTCACCAAACGCTAAAGAAGCATGGGTTCAAGGCATATTTAGTATTCCTAAAACAAGTGAATTAGTAGATGCTGTTGGAAAATCCGGTATTGAATTAGAGCCTTCAGAAAATGACGAAAATAAATCAGATATGTATGTTTCTAGAACAGTACCACAAGAAGGTCGTTCAAGAGCAACAATTTCTGGTTTCGCAGTACCAAAAACAGTTCTTGAACAAGTATGCTCACGATTGATAGTTATTCATGGACAAAGTGACCAATTACGTATAGCAACAAATTCAAAACAACGCGAATTGCTTGATACTGTATCTAAAAATAGTGAATTACTTAAGCAATACGCATGTGCGTATCAAGCGTGGAAAGATGCTAAAGAAACATGTAATCGACTAGAAAATCAAGCGTCTTCTTCGCGACAACGTGCAGATTACCTTAGAGAATCGTTAGCGAGAATACGAGATGTGAATCCGCTGCCTAATGAAGATAAGGAATTGCGTGCAAAAAGAGAAAGAATTGAGAATTCTGCTCAAATTGTTAAAGCAGTGAGCATTGCGCTCGCATCCCTTGATTCCAGTCAAATAGATTATGGTGCTTCAGAATCATCTGAAGATGCTTGTTTTCTTGTAGATAAAGCTTCTCAAGCATTACGAAATATTCGTGTAGATGATTCTTTCAATTCTATTGCAAATCAACTTGACGATATTCATGCTCAACTTGACGATATTGTAATGCAGCTTGCTCAACAGTTGGATATCGATGTAAGTGAAAAAGATTTAGATGATTTAAATTCTCGTATTCATGATCTTACTGATTTAACTCGTAGGTGGGGTCCAACATTAGATGACGTACTTGATTGGTCCGAAAAAGCTCAGTTTGAACTTGAAGATTTAGATGATTCTCCTGAAGCTATTGCCAAAGCGCGTGCTAAGTGTGCTCAACGATATGATGATGCTCTTAAACTTGCTGAAGAATTATATAAAACTCGTTTAAATGCAGCTCATGATTTTGGCACTTTAGTTAGTGAAGAATTACATTCTTTGGCTATGCCAGGTGCTCAATTAATTATCAGTGTAAATAGGCGTTGCGAAGATTTATCTGGTTCTATTCCGCTTGATTCTAACGGATGTGATGATGTAGAGTTTTTGTTCCGACCATTTCCTGCTTCTTCAGATTTGCCGATGAGCAAAAGTGCTTCTGGTGGTGAATTAAGTAGGCTTATGCTTGCAATTGAGCTTGTTGTTGCGAAGTTGACAGATTGCGACGAAGAAAATATGACATTTGTTTTCGACGAAGTAGATTCTGGTGTTGGTGGTGTTGCGGCAGTAGAACTCGGTAAACGTTTGGCTCAACTTTCTCAACATGCTCAAGTTATTGTTGTTACTCATTTAGCTCAGGTTGCTTCTTTTGCAGATGCACAATTTGCAGTACAAAAAAATCTTGTTGAGAATAGTGAGAATAGTTCTTCTGCTATAGTTGCGGATACTTCTGTTATTGAGCTTAATGATTTGATGCGTGAGCAAGAGATTGCTAGGATGCTTGATGGAAGTGAATCAAAAACTTCATTAGAACATGCTCGTGAGCTATTGAGTGCAAGTAGGAAGATCATTGATGGATTTACAAAATAATTCGTCTATTGTTGCAGCGATTTTTGATTTTGACGGCACATTACTTGATTCTTTAAGCGTTTGGGATGATATTGATCGAGTAAGTTTTGCGAAACGTGGTATGAACGTTCCTTCAATCTTTGCGAATACGACTGCAACAATGAATCCTAGACAAATTGCAGAATATGTTATTAAAAATTACGGATTTACTGATGCTCCTGAAGATTTGATGAAGGAGTGGTCAGATATGGCTTTTGACGCTTATGCTAATCATCTTCCGCTAAGAAAAGGCGCGTATGAATATGTGTATTATTTGCGTTCTAATGGTATAAAGCTTTTTCTTGTTACAACTCTTTCTAAACGCTTGTGTATTCCAGCTTTAAAAAGAGTTGGCATTTTTAATTGTTTTGATTTTATTCATTTTGGAGAAGATTTATCTGAAAAAGGTAAGCATAGTCCTAAAACGTATATCGATATTGCTAATCAACTTAAAGTAGATCCAGCTAAATGTGTAGTTTTTGAAGATTCTGCTACAGCTTTATGTTCAGCTCAGCAAACTGGTATGCAAACATGTGGGGTAGTTGATAATTCAAACGTAAAAATTGATTTAGATTCGTCGTTTAATAAATGCTTAGCAGTATTTTCTGATTTTTCTTTCGCTCCAAGAATCAGCGATATAAGTTGAAAATATGCTATTGGTTGAGTTGATGAGGTTTCACATACCCCGGGTTTTGTCGCATACACAAGTGCATGCGGATGGCCATCCATCTCGATTTGACGTTACCGCCAAACTCTAGCAGTCTACCCGAAGACTTGAGCGAGCAGCTCTAAAGCGTCTTCTGCTTGACCTTGCTCCCAATGAGGCTTGCCATGCGGCTTACTGTTACCAGAAGTCCGGTGGTCTCTTACACCGCCGTTTCACCCTTACCCGAACGAAACGTTCAGGCGGTCTATTCTCTGTTGCGCTATCTCTCAGGTCGCCCTGGGCGGACGTTATCCGCCATTGTGCTCTGTGGAGCCCGGAAGTTCCTCAGCCACTCCGAATGAACATTGTGACCGCGGCCATCGTGAAACCTCAACCTTCCCAATTATAGCAGATGATATTAATATCGTAAAAAATTCGTTATTTTATAAGAAATTCCGTAATAAAAGGAGTGTTCAGTAAGGGATTAAAAGAAAACCGACTGAAAGCCTTTAAGCGGGAACATAAGAAATAACGACCATACATGAGTAGAAATACTCTGTATGGTCGTTTTATTATTCTCAAGTAACGAAATGGTATGGGAGATTTTTTTAGAACAAACCTTGTATTTTAGCTTGTATTACCCCTGCAGTAACGCCGGCACCTGTATTGATTAAAAAGTCTTTTAGTCCGACCAATGCTGATTTTAAAATATGCGGTTTCTTCTCTTCTTCAATTTTTAATTTGATGTCAGCTAATAATTCTGTTGCTGTTTCTATATCCTCTTTTGATAAATCAGATTCACTAATACTTTTTTCAACGGCATCAACTACATCCTTAACTTTATCATAGGAAAATGTAACTGTATTCTCACTTCCAGACACTATCTGTACATTATCGGATGGTGAATTGATCACACTTGTATTTCCGTAATAATTATTCACGGTTTGTGGCATGTTCACTGCGGATTCTTTTTCAGTCTTAGAGAAAACCATATTTTCCCCTACAATACCTTCCGATTCTAATTTCAATGTCCATTCTAAAATAGTATTTTTTACTTTTTCTTCAATGTCTTTAACTGCAGTTGTAGGTATATGTAATGCATACATCATTGGAAGCAGCGAATCAGCCATTTTATCAAACAATGCAAGTTGTTCGCCTGAAAAATCTAAAGTTAATACATTTCCTGAGGACTGACATAAAGAAATGATTTCAGAAATTGAATTTACTAACTTTCTTTCACAAATCTTTTTTTCGACTTCATTATCCTGTATTGAGGTTGGAATCCAACCGCGATAAGGATTGAAAGTTTTTAAACTTCCACGAACCTTTCTATACTCAGGGCAAGATTCTTGGTCAGGATAACCATTTAATTCGTGTTTAATCCATTGATCAAAATCATTAAGCTTTAATTTTGATGCAATCAAATGTGCTTTGCGTAATATATTAACAACATCGCAATTTGATGACACAATTTCATTCTGTAATTCTAAAACAATACTTCCCATGTTATTCACCATCTTTCTTTCTGCCATATGGGGCACTATTCTCAGCAAACATCATAGTTCTTCACATAGAAGCAATAAGGAAAAGGAATAACCTAACTTTCTGAAGTTGTTTCAGAATGCTCCTCAAAATTTTCTACCTGCTCCATAACCTTTGTGAACACTTCAGGACTATACTGTGGCGGATAGCCGTTCTTAACCAAACAAATCTTTATCTTCAATTTTAACTGATTACGCACATTCTGATTGTTGAGCCAGTCTACAAATGAAGACTCGGTATCTATTATTTCCTTAACTTTTTTAGCAAGTGTCTTGCATTTATCGTTTACCACAACACCGTTAACTTCTTTGTCAATGCCATATTCAAACTTATATTGGTCACGAAGAGCAATCAAAATATCATAGAATGCCTTTTCTTCAAAGGTTAATCCTATTTTACGGAAACTCTCACGATTTTCGTTCATCTGACGAAGTATCACTAAAGCTTGTTCAGTTGCAGCCTTAATAATATCTTCTGAGGCAGCTTCCTGTGTTGCCCCGGCTTCTTCAGCAGTAAGGTGCTTACGTCTTTCATGGTACTCATCAATAGTCTTTTCAATCATTTCTTGGAAAGATTTCGCTGCTAATTGGTTGACCCTGCCATATTCCTTTATTTGCTTACGGAGCATTTTGATAAGTAATTCTAACTTTGTAGCAGGCATTTCTACATCTGATAATTTTTCAAAATATTCAGGAGAGAAGATATCTTCTTCCTCGCCACTTTCAAGAACACTTTCTACCTTATTGTATTTTAATGCCTCTTCAACCATCTTTGATACCACAAGATTCATAGTTTCAGCATCAACATCGCTGGTTCCGCTCATTTTACGAACGAAACCTGCTATAGCCATAAAGCACTGTGCAAGCGCAGATTCTTCTTCGCCCAGATTCCCAGAAGGTTGGCAAATATCAAAAGCACTTCTCATTCTCTTAACAGACTTTAAGAAATATGTCTTAAACGAGACCTGATTAGTTTTTCCGTTTCCTTCTGTCTGCAAGACCTGTGCTGATGTAAAGACATACTCAGCGGCTTTGGAAAGTAATTTATATCTTTCAACAGGGTCACATTTCGGATTAAGGAATGGCGCTAAGTCATAATCTGTAAACAGTGCTTTAAGTATTTCAAGCTCCTCCCTGAATGCAGAGGTAGCCTGCTCAACATCATCCGATGTGGGAGCAACTGATGTATCACCACCGTAAACCTTCATGGCCTCACGCATATTATCGCGAATGCCAATATAGTCGATAACCATACCATATTCTTTGCCGGGATATTTTCTGTTTACACGACTGATAGTTTGAATCAGCAAGTGCTTCTTCAAAGGCTTATCGTTATATAAATATGTAAGTGACGGAACATCAAATCCCGTAATCCACATATCAACTACGATAACAATATGGAAATTAGACCTTTCCTGTTTAAAGGCTGCATCCAGTTCTTCGCAACGTTTATCATTTTTAACGCCACCAAGATAGTTATACATCTCAGCTTCATCATTACTTCCAACACTCGATACCATAGCCATAAATGGCATAGGCTTTAATTCTTTAAGTTCTTCATCTGTTGCAGTAACTCCGTCAGGAGTTTTCTTTTCTTCAAACCATTCCGGATATTTATCCTTGAATTTCAAAAGAAGTGAATATGCAATTTTTCTGCTAGAGCAGACAATCATTGCTTTCTGAATTCTATCTGGGTCACTATCACAAGATGAAATATAATGGTCATGAATATCTATAGCAAGCCTCTCCAAGCGAGAAGGCTCGCCAAGGATAACTTCCATAGAACTCATTGCACGTTTACTGGCTTCAATATCATCATACGTTGCACCATCATCGTCGCACTTTTTATAGTAATTTTCAATTTCTTTAGCTTTGGTCTTATCAAGTAACACCTTGGCAATACGAGGATGATACTTAATAGAAACAGTTAGTCCATCTGCGACCGCCTGATCCATAGTGTATCTATCAATTTCCTGACCAAAGGTCTGATATGTTTCGGCAATAGGAGTTCCTGTGAAACCTACAAACGTAGCATGTTGAGGCGGTAAGTTTGCTAGTCAAGGAGTAAAACGACGAAGATTAGCATTTACTTCCGCCCATGCGATAGCTGTCCGTGATTGACAAGTGCTAGCACGCAGACAGAACGGAGATAGCGAACCGCTGAGTGTGTCGCTCTGCTCGTAAAAGCTTAGAAACCTTTGAACGAAAGGGATAATGAAAGCCTTGATTGCAAGGCTTTTTGCTTTATGGTGGGTAAGTATCAGAGTGAGAAAATTTTTGGAATGAGTAGAAGTGATAGCTAGAAATTATCAGTTTCTATTTCCATTTACCCTGTGGGTACGTGTTTGTTTCCATTGACAAGGAGTTTGTGGGAATAGAAATGTACCCACCTTGTTTGAATCAAGTGAAGTGTAGTTGAAGGAAATCTGTTGAAAGCAATACTTCATTTTACCGAATAAGTAATAATTTAGGCAACTTCAAATCGATTAAAAAAAAACTATTTTAAAGGTTAAGAGTAGACAAAAATTGTCCACTCTTTTTTGCAAACTCAATTTATCAATAAATGAAATGAGGGAATGTAAAATGAAATATTTTGAGGTTGAGTTAGAAAATCCTGATGAATTTTTAAAACTACAAACAGAAGATTTTGTGAAAGCTAATCGCTTGCTACTAAGGAAGATAATCCAGAGCGTTACAGTCTATGAAGAAAACTTCGTCATATCCTTTAAATCTGGCATCGAATTGGAAGTATGAGTCTCATTCCATAACTTTTATATTGAACATATCATCTTGTTGTGTTATACTATAAATTGATATAAACAAAGATGTAGGAGGAACCGAAACTATGACAGCCTCAATGCGTTTAAGATAAGCTGGCAATAAAAAAAGCAGAATCTATACCCGATGATAGGCTTTTTTGTTGTGCTTATTTATACGATATTGAGCATTCATTAGTTACGGTGAGGATATTGGTTATTTAACTATACCTTTATTTAACTATGTCTTTAATATGAATGTTTCCAAATTGTATGTATGCAGACCAAAAGCCACATTGTGGGGTTTGGCCTGCATTTTTTATTGCCTAGAATGCTATTCAAAATAGAAATTCAAGCAAAATAATATGCAGGAGATAATATAAATGGAAAAATACAACAATTGGAAACGAAAATTTTATGCAATATGGGCAGGGCAAGCAGTATCATTAATCACTAGTGCCATCCTGCAAATGGCGATTATTTTTTACCTTACAGAAAAAACAGGATCTGCGATGGTCTTGTCTATGGCTTCATTAGTAGGTTTTTTACCCTATGCGATTTTGGGACCTGCCATTGGTGTGCTAGTGGATCGTCATGATAGGAAGAAGATAATGATTGGTGCCGATTTAATTATCGCAGCAGCTGGTGCAGTGCTTGCTATTGTTGCATTCTGTATGGAGCTACCTGTCTGGATGATTATGATAGTATTGTTTATCCGTAGCATTGGAACAGCTTTTCATACCCCAGCACTCAATGCGGTTACACCACTTTTAGTACCAGAAGAACAGCTAACGAAATGCGCAGGCTATAGTCAGTCTTTGCAGTCTATAAGCTATATTGTTAGTCCGGCAGTTGCAGCACTCTTATACTCCGTTTGGGATTTAAATGCTATTATTGCCATCGACGTATTGGGTGCTGTGATTGCATCTATTACGGTAGCAATTGTACGTATACCTAAGCTGGGTAATCAAGTGCAAAGTTTAGAACCAAATTTCATAAGGGAGATGAAAGAAGGAGTTGTGGTTCTGAGACAAAACAAAGGATTGTTTGCCTTATTACTCTTAGGAACACTATATACTTTTGTTTATATGCCAATCAATGCACTATTTCCTTTAATAAGCATGGAACACTTTAATGGAACGCCTGTGCATATTTCTATTACGGAAATTTCCTTTGCATTTGGGATGCTAGCAGGAGGCTTATTATTAGGAAGATTAGGGGGCTTCGAAAAGCATGTATTACTAATAACAAGTTCATTTTTTATAATGGGGACCAGTTTAGCCGTTTCGGGAATACTTCCTCCAAATGGATTTGTAATATTCGTAGTTTGCTGTGCAATAATGGGGCTTTCGGTGCCATTTTATAGCGGTGTGCAAACAGCTCTTTTTCAGGAGAAAATTAAGCCTGAATATTTAGGACGTGTATTTTCTTTGATCGGAAGTATCATGTCACTTGCTATGCCAATTGGGTTAATTCTTTCTGGATTCTTTGCTGATAAAATCGGTGTAAATCATTGGTTTTTACTATCAGGTATTTTAATTATTGGCATTGCTATAGTTTGCCAAATGATAACTGAGGTTAGAAAATTAGATTTAAAATAAACAATATTGGAGGAATATTTATGTATCTTATTTTCATGTAACTCTTCCTGCTAAAATCGCAGGGTTTTCCCTGCATACAAGCAAATGAAAGCATGCGATTATAGACAGGAGGAAATGTTATGGAATTAATATTAAAAGCAAAAGACATTCGTGTGGAATTCAAAGGACGCGATGTTTTAGATATAAATGAATTAGAAGTATATGATTATGACCGTATTGGTTTAGTAGGAGCAAATGGTGCTGGAAAAAGCACTTTACTCAGGGTACTTTTAGGAGAATTAACTCCCCCAGGATGTAAAATGAATCGTCTGGGTGAACTTGCCTATATTCCCCAGTTGGACGAAGTAACTCTGCAGGAGGAAAAAGATTTTGCACTTGTAGGCAAGCTAGGTGTTGAGCAATTAAATATACAGACTATGAGCGGTGGTGAAGAAACAAGGCTTAAAATAGCACAGGCCTTATCGGCACAGGTTCATGGTATTTTAGCGGATGAACCTACGAGCCATTTAGACCGTGAAGGAATTGATTTTCTAATAGGACAGCTAAAATATTTTACAGGTGCACTGTTAGTTATTAGCCATGACCGCTATTTTCTTGATGAAATAGTAGATAAAATATGGGAACTGAAAGATGGCAAAATCACTGAGTATTGGGGAAACTATTCTGATTATCTTCGTCAGAAAGAGGAAGAACGTAAGAGCCAAGCTGCAGAATACGAACAATTTATTGCGGAACGTGCCCGATTGGAAAGGGCTGCGGAGGAAAAGCGAAAACAGGCTCGTAAAATAGAACAGAAGGCAAAAGGTTCTTCAAAGAAAAAAAGTACTGAAGACGGAGGGCGTTTAGCTCATCAAAAATCAATAGGAAGTAAGGAAAAAAAGATGTATAATGCTGCTAAAACCCTAGAGCACAGGATTGCGGCCTTAGGAAAAGTAGAAGCTCCGGAAGGCATTCGCAGAATTCGTTTCAGGCAAAGTAAAGCATTGGAGCTCCATAATCCATACCCTATAGTCGGTGCAGAAATTAATAAAGTATTTGGGGATAAGGCTCTGTTTGAAAATGCATCTTTTCAAATTCCGTTAGGAGCAAAAGTGGCGTTAACTGGTGGTAATGGAATCGGAAAAACAACTTTAATCCAAATGATCTTAAACCATGAAGAAGGAATTTCTATTTCGCCTAAGGCAAAAATAGGTTACTTTGCACAGAATGGTTACAAGTACAACAGTAATCAGAATGTTATGGAGTTTATGCAGAAGGATTGTGACTACAATATATCAGAAATTCGTTCAGTGCTAGCATCTATGGGGTTCAAACAGAACGATATTGGAAAAAGTTTATCTGTTTTAAGCGGTGGAGAAATTATAAAATTGTTGCTTGCTAAAATGCTCATGGGTAGATATAACATCCTAATAATGGATGAACCCAGTAACTTCCTTGACATACCAAGTTTAGAGGCTTTGGAAATACTAATGAAGGAGTACACCGGAACTATCGTGTTTATCACCCACGATAAACGATTACTCGAAAATGTAGCAGATGTAGTTTATGAAATTAGAGATAAGAAAATAAATCTGAAACATTAAATTTAAGGTAGTCGCTGGTCAGTATAGTCTGTTCTGGTTGGCGACTCCATTGTTAAAGAGTATAAAGACTTTAGATTTTATGAATATTAAAAATAGGAACAGTCAATTGAACTGCTCCTATTTTTCTGCTAAATATATTGTAGTTTTCTTATATGTATAATGATAGATTAGCGGATTCTCATCTACGGTACTTACTTCAAATATGAAGAAGTGATCGCGGTTACCTGCATATTTGTTTTCTAACGCTTTTAGTGCGAGTAGGTTATCTCCATGTATGAGCATGTTTTCTGTATTAGGATCATTTTTGCAGTTTGATTTTTCTTTATCTTCAACTAGAATCCTAGGCTCTATTTTGATTTCTTTATCCTTACCAAGCCACGTAAGTTCCAGTTTTTGATTATTAACCATTATTTTTCATCCTCCGTTGTAAATTCCAAAATATCGTTGGGCGTGCAGTGTAAAGCCGTGCATATGCCTTCCACTTTTTCCAGTGATATATATTGCCCAGTGCGTAGTTTCGTAATAATGTTGGCGGAAATATTGCTCATTCTCATTAAGTCCTGATTGGAAATATCTTCCTCAATCATGCGATGTAAAAGTTTTTTGTAACTAACAGCCATAATTCCCTCCTTATTTTCTTAATTTATGCTATCACGATTCTGTGAGTATATCAACGATATAAAGAACCAATAGCACCGGAATAAGGCAGATTAAAAAAAGTCTCCTTTGCTATTCATTCAAGGCAAATGCCTAATGAATGCTTAGGAGATTTTTATTGTCAAAAATTTTTTATAAAACCGTCAGATTACATCCTCTTTCATGGCTACCAAGTAGAAGACCAAAAAAACTTTTTTAAGACAGGTTAAAAAGTCGGCTTTTTCTTTTGCCTGTGATGTAGAAGGGATAAGCCTTCTAGAAAAGGAGGATCAAATATGGATCTAGAGAAACTGCCAAAAGCACTAAAGAACAAGAATATCTTTTGTTCATGGAAGTACGAGCAGCAAGAAAACGGTAGGCTCACTAAGCCGCCTTATAATCCCATAACGGGAAAGAAAGCAGCTACAGACAACTTAAGCGATTTTACCTCGCTTGATGCCGTCTTGAACGTCAAAGACCAATACGACGGGATTGGGATAAAGCTTGTTGATAACCTCTTAGGTATCGATTTAGATCACTGCATCGATAATGGCATCATTAAATACTGGGCAAAAGAGATTATTTCCCGTTTCAAGCACGCTTATATCGAATACAGCCCAAGTAAGCATGGCTTTCATATCCTGCTTCTGTTTAATGGTGCATACGATAAAACAGCTTATTACATCAAGCATGGGGATATTGAGGTTTACAGCGCTCTAGCTACGAATCGCTATCTAACAGTTACGGGCGACGTGTATCAGGAAGGCGAGCTTTTAGAAGACGATGAAGCCATCATGTGGCTTTTAGACACGTACATGAAGCGAAACATAAACACTCATGAAAAAGAAAATAACGTGTGTGCAAGGTCATATTTAAGCGATACATCTGTTATTGAAAAAGCTGGCAACGCCGTAAATGGAGCTAAATTTATAGCACTTTGGCATGGTGACATTTCAGCTTACCCTTCTCATAGCGAAGCGGATGCAGCGCTTGTGTCTATTCTTGCCTTTTACTGTGGCGGCAACAAGGAGCAAATAGACCGACTTTTTCGTAAGTCTGCTTTATTCCGTCCTAAGTGGGATGAACACCGTGGCGCGGATACTTATGGCAACACAACCATTCAGAAAGCTGTTTCTAAATGTCATACGTTCTATGAGCCTTTCCATAATGCAAGTGCTGAGGAAGACTTTGATGATCTCTTATCTAAATTACAGGAACTAAAGCCTGATGAAAATATCCGATATCGCAACGGTGATTTAGGTAATGGCAGATTGTTTGCTGATATTTTCCAAAACATTCTGCACTATGTACCGGAGCGCAAGATGTGGTTCATCTTCGATGGTGTACGTTGGACTTGCGATATTGGAACGCTTAAAACGATGGAACTATGCAAGGATTTAGCTCTTTCTCTTATACGTTATGCTGGTGCCATTAAAGACGAGAGAACCCGTTCCATGCTTGTTGAGTATTGGAACAAATGGAGCAGCCGTCGTAACCGTGAGATTTATATCAAGGAAGCTCAAAGCGTTTACCCCATTTCGATGGAAGCGTTCGATAAGAACATTTATCTATTTAACTGCCAAAACGGAACTTTAGACCTTCAGCACGGTGTGTTTCGCAAGCACTTAGCAACAGATCTTATTACCAAAGTATCACCTGTGTTTTATGACCCGAAGGCAAGAAGTGAACGTTTTCGCCAGTTTGTCGATGAAATTATGAGCGGAGATTGTGAGAAAGCCTTGTATCTTCAAAAGTCATTAGGCTATGCGTTAAGCGGTGATACACGCTATGAGTGCATGTTCTTTCTTTTTGGAGAAAGCACAAGAAACGGTAAAGGCACACTCATGGAAAGCGTTCTGTCTGTGATGGGCGATTACGGAAAAGCGGTACGCGCGGAAACCATTGCTCTAAAGAAGAACCCTAATAGCTCACAGCCAACCGAGGATGTAGCACGCCTTGCCGGTGTTCGCTTTGCCAATATATCTGAGCCGAGCCGAGGACTATTCCTTAATTCAGCCCAAGTTAAATACATGACGGGAAGTGATACCTTAAACGCTCGATTCCTGCATGAGAACAGCTTTGACTTTAAGCCACAGTTCAAACTGTACGTGAACACCAATTATCTGCCCGTCATCAGCGATATGACAGTGTTTAGTAGCGACCGCATGCAGATTATTCCCTTTAACAGGCATTTTGAAGCGTGGGAACAGGATAAAACCTTGAAGGCGGAGTTTTCTAAAAAAGAGGTGCAAAGTGCCATTTTAAACTGGCTTCTTGAAGGCTTTACCAGCCTCCGAGATGAAGGCTTTAAGCCGCCTAATAGCGTTCTTGATGCCATTTTTAGTTATGCCCATGACAGTGACAAGATGGCACAGTTTGCTGAAGATGTACTCGTTAAAGACCAGAGCTCTGAGATTCGAACGGCAGTTGTATACGACCACTACAAGAAGTGGTGCATTGATAACGGCTGTTTTTCTGAGAACAGCAGGAACTTCAATCAGGAATTAAGAAAATTTGCCGAGGTTGTAAGAAAGCGTCCCAATACAGGCGGAGAAAAAACCACGCTTCTTAAAGGCTACAGGCTTAAAAGTGAGTTTAGCGATTTTTTAAGTGGCAACTAGTGGCAGTTAATAACCTATATCCCCATATAACCCTATAAGGCAATAACGAAATTTAACTGCCACATCATGCCACGTTTAAGGAGGTGGTGCCTATGATTGCGTAATTCGTATCGCAAACCTGTGTTGAACATGAAGAAGAAATACTATCATGCACAAATCAAAATACTGAAATGATTTCAGTTTTTTGACAACATTGAAGAAAGAAAACCTGCCTAGATACTGTGCTGTTGGAAATTTATTCGCATACTACTTTCTGAACCTAACCCCCTAGGGGGGGTCAAATCTCTAAAGAGTACCCCTTCGGGAACGGGCGCAGGGTCTTGCGTGCAAAAACAGCGAATTCAAAAGGGTAAATGGGCAAAATCAAGCAAATTACTGCAGCAATTGCAGAAAACAGTAATGAAAGGAACTAACGATTATGATTAACAGAGATATTGAAAAAGAAATGAAACTAGCAAGTCAGGACTACCACAGCACGTTTTGGAACGTATTGCGCAATGCAAATGGTAATGCGAATAATATTGAAAAAAAGCTGCGCCACCATTATACGGATGCCTATGATTTGCCGACTTCTTCTCTAGCAAAACTCGAAGCAAAACTTGCAAACAAAAGTAATCTTAGAAAACTGTGTACAGTGGTAAAAGCACACTCGCAATCAAGCAAATTGTTCATCTATGAAGGTACACCGTTCACTAAATGGATGAAAGATTATGATGCGAATATCATGACGCATATGCCTATTAAAGATGGCTTTAAGCGTATTGATGTAACGGATTATACCCTAGTTAACCTTATTCGTTTGGGTACGGATTTTACAGCTGATCTTGACTTTGATATTGAAGAGTTCATCACAAGCGAACTGACAAAGCAATTTACATTGAGTGAGTCGGAAGCTTTTATAAATGGCGATGGGATAACTAAGCCGACAGGAATTTTATCAGATACATCAGGTGCTGAGGTTGCTGTGCAAGCAAAAGAGATTTCCGCAGATACCATCAAACGTTTATTTTTCTCGCTAGATAGTAAGTATCGAGAAAATGCCACGTGGCTTATGAATGATGAAACTGCTCTTTATCTTCAAACCTTAAAGGACACTACAGGATCATATATCCTACCTGATTTTGATGGCAACTTAATGGGCAGACCTGTGGTCATTGACAATGCCATGCCTTCTTCTCAAAAGGGAGCAAAAGTTATCGCCTTTGGTGATTTTTCCAACTATTGGATTATCGAACGCCATAACCCAACCATCAAGGTTCTAAACGAAATATTTTCTCTTATAGACCAGATAGGTTACCTCTCTTTTGAGTATTTGGATGGGAAACTGGTACATCCTGAAGCAATTAAAGTATTGCAACTTTCTTAAAAAAGAGGTCAAAATGCATGGATGAACAAATTAAGGATACACCGGTAAAAACCGAAGTGTTAAGAATCGGAAATACTGAATTTACGGTTCACTCTCTTGAAAGCAAGAGTGCTAAGAAAGGTGTCAAAGACCTAATCAAACACCTTATTTTAAGCAATTTAAACCATGTAATAGAAGCTAAATAACTTGATAAATTCTGAGTTATACGGGAATATATACTGACCGCTTGAAGGCTGTCGGAAAGGAGGAAAACAGATGAATAAACTAAATAGACAGCCTTCTTATACTCTAGATAATGTAGGCAAGATAACGGCACTTTACTGCCGTTTATCCAAAGACGATGAATTACAAGGTGACAGCAATTCCATCATCAATCAAAAGAGCATGCTGAAAAAGTATGCCGAGGACAATCATTTCAACAATCTTATGTTCTTTGTAGACGATGGCTACTCGGGTACTAATTTCCAGCGACCTGATTGGCTTAAATTAACTGCTCTCATTGACGAAGGAAAGATTGGAACCATTATCGTCAAGGACATGTCACGCTTGGGTAGAGATTATCTGCAAGTTGGTATGTATACAGAGATGGTATTCCCTAACGCTGATATTCGCTTTATTGCAATAAATAACGGCGTAGATAGCAATAATCAGTCAGACAACGACATGACACCTTTCATCAACATCTTCAATGAGTTTTATGCTAAAGACACAAGCAGAAAAATAAAAGCTGTGTTTAAAGCAAAAGGACAAAGTGGGAAGCCGCTCTGCATCAATCCTCCTTACGGATATCTTAAGGATCCTGAAGATAAAAATCATTGGATTGTAGATGAAGAAGCTGCCAGTGTAGTGCGTGAAATCTTTAGACTCTGCGTTAATGGGTATGGGCCTAGCCAGATTGCCAATGAGCTAATCAAAAGGAATATTCCAACACCTTCTGAGCATTTTTTCTCTCTTGGTATTAAAATTCCTTCCGCGAAATCGGAGATTAAGGGAGTCTGGAATCAAAAAACTATCTCTAATATGCTTGAAAAGCAAGAATATCTTGGGCATACGGTCAATTTCAAAACAAGAAAGAAATCGTACAAGTGCAAGAAAACATTATTGAATCCCAAAGAAGACTGGCTAATTTTCAAAAACACACACGAAGCAATTATTGACCAGGAAACTTTTGATATTGTTCAACGTATAAGAGATGGTAGACGAGTGCGTGCCAATCTTGGAGAAATGCCAGTGTTATCAGGAATGCTATTTTGTGCGGATTGTGGTAACAAGCTTTATCAGGTTCGAGGAAAAGATTGGAGCCATGATAAAGAATACTTTGTCTGTGCTACCTATCGTAAGCAAAAAGGCAAATGCTCATCACATCAAATTAGAAATATTCAGATCGAAGCAATACTGCTTCACGAGCTTAGAACTATTACTTCATTTGCCAAACAGCACGAAGAAGAGTTCGTGGGACTTGTGATGAAGAAAAGCGAGAAAGAACTAACCCAAAAGTTAAAGTCCTCTAATAGGGAACTCGAGCAAGCAAAAGCAAGAATTAGCAAACTTGACACAATTGTTCAGCATCTCTATGAAGACAACTTAGACGGTAAAATTTCTGATGAACGATTTAAGAGCATGTCTGAGTCCTACGACAAGGAACAAGCTGAACTGAAAAGCAAGATTGAATCCCTTGAAGCCTTTATTTCTAAAGCGCAAGAGGAATGTCTCAACGTAGATTCTTTCTTGAAATTAGTACGACAATACACAGATATACAAGAACTTAATGCAGAGATCATTCGAACTTTTGTAGATAAGATTTATGTTGAAAAATCTGAAAAGGTAGCAGGTACAAGAACCAAGAAACAAACCATATGGATACAGTGGAATTACATAGGTGCAGTTGATATTCCACTCCATAAGTAAAATCGGCGTAGCCGGTAGTAATACCGATTACGCCGATAATTTTTTAGGAATTAAATCCCTAAGTGAACGCACCCAACGTTAATTTTTTTATTTTAATTTAATAAATCGCTAGGTTTGTATGGATTTAGCAGATATAATAGAAGAACCGACGGCATCGTGGCAGTCGGGTTGTACAAATCGAGCTTAAGGTTCGAGTCTATATGGGGAGGTTTCGCATGGAAATCGTCATTACTGGTCGTCATACGCAGATTAATCAAAGGTTCCGTGACGTTGTAGAAAGTAAGATGAATCGTGTGACCGCCATTGCGCCTGATGCGCAGCGCGTGCAAATCGTGTTGACTCATGAAGGCAATCCAAGGCAGGCTGACACAGCAAAGCGAGTTGAAATTACTGTTGTTGCAGGAAGCACAGTGATTCGCGCAGAAGCTTCTAGCACTGATCAATTTAGTGCATTAGATATGGCGCTTGATAAGTTGACGCTTCGTTTGCGTCGCACTCGCGATCGTCGTAAGGATCATCGCCGTGGATATACGGAAATGACTCCTGTAGACATGGGTGCTGTAGAGCCTGAGATTGAGACTACTGTTGAAGAGCCAGAAGAAAATGAGGTTAATAGCGCAGATGCTGCTGTTGCTTCCGATTTAGGTCCTGGTGAATCTGTGGAAGTAAGTGTTGGCGACACTCCTATTGTGATTCGTCGTAAGTTACATATTGCAGAGCCTATGAGCATAGATGAGGCTTTGTATGAGATGGAGCTTATCGGGCATGATTTCTTCTTGTTCGTAAACAAAGAAACTATGAGACCATCTGTAGTATATCGCAGACATGGTTGGAGCTATGGCGTATTTGAAATTGATACACCTGAAAATGTTGCTAAGCAAAAGTAATAATTAAAACACATCTAAAATGCGCGAATAAGTGCGCATGCCCGTCTAGCACAATGTTGGGCGGGCATTTTTATGTAGTAATCAGACTCGCTAACTTATAAAAATCGTAGCCGTCGCGTAATATAGGCACAGTTTACGTCTATGTTGGCTAGGCCGTCGTCATAGACATGACCTAAGGGAGCAAAACGTGGTAGATATCGTCGATAAAGCCTTGCGTATGGGTGAAGGCCATCAATTGAAGCGCCTTGAGAACGTAGCAAAGGCTGTGAATGCGTTGGAAGATGAAATTTCCGCGCTTTCCGATGAAGAATTGAAGGGTCAAACTGCTAAATTCAAGCAGCGTTTAGACAATGGTGCAAAGCTTGATGATTTGATGCCTGAAGCCTTCGCTACTGTGCGAGAGGTTTCAAAGCGTACGCTTGGCCAGCGTCATTTTGATGTGCAGCTTATGGGTGGCGCTGCATTGCATTGGGGCAATATTGCAGAAATGAAAACTGGTGAAGGTAAAACATTGGTTGCTACTTTGCCAAGCTATCTGAATGCTTTGGAAGGCAAAGGTGTGCACGTTGTCACAGTCAACGATTACCTTGCTAGCTACCAGAGCGAGCTTATGGGTCGTATTTATAGATTCCTTGGCATGAGTGTTGGATGCATTATTACAGACCAGCAGCCGCCAGAGCGTCGTAAGCAATACAATGCTGATATTACTTACGGTACAAATAATGAGTTTGGCTTCGATTACTTGCGTGATAACATGGCGTGGGAAAAGAGCGAGCTTGTGCAGCGCGGTCATCACTATGCAATTGTCGATGAGGTCGATTCCATTCTTATCGATGAGGCTCGTACGCCACTTATTATTTCAGGTCCTGCTGAAGGTGATGTAACTCATTGGTATCGTGAATTTGCAAAGCTTGTTTTGAAGCTTACTCGCGATGTTGATTACGAGATTGATGAAAAGAAGAAAACCGCAGGTATTCTTGATCCTGGCATCGCAAAAATTGAAGATTACTTGGGCATCGATAACCTTTATGAGCCAAGCAATACAGCTCTTATTGGCTATTTGAATAACGCTTTGAAAGCTAAGGAGCTTTTCCTTCTAGATCGTGACTATGTTGTTACAAACGGCGAAGTTTTGATTGTCGATGAGCATACTGGTCGTGTTCTTCCAGGTCGTCGTTATAGCGAGGGCTTGCATCAAGCAATTGAAGCTAAGGAAAACGTGGAAGTCAAGGCAGAAAATCAGACTTTTGCTACTATTACTTTGCAAAACTACTTCCGCATGTACGACAAGCTTGCTGGTATGACTGGTACTGCTGAGACTGAAGCTGCAGAGTTCATGGGAACTTACAAGCTTGGTGTTCTTCCAATCCCTTCCAACCGTCCAGTAATTCGTAAAGATAAGGACGATTTGATCTTCCGCACAAAGAAAGAAAAGCTTACTGCTATTGTGCGAGATGTTGCTGAGCGCCATGCAAAGGGTCAGCCTGTGTTGCTTGGTACAGCTTCTGTTGAATCTTCTGAGATTCTTTCTTCGCTTCTTGACGTTGCTCGCATTCCTCACCAGGTTTTGAATGCTAAGCAGAATGCTAAGGAAGCTGCTGTTGTTGCTGTTGCAGGTCGTAAGGGTGCTGTAACTGTTGCTACTAACATGGCAGGCCGTGGTACCGATATTATGCTCGGCGGCAATGTTGAGTTCCTTGCAGATGCTAAGTTGAAGGCTGAAGGATATTCTCCAGACGATACTCCTGAAGAGTATGAGAAGCGTTGGCCAGGCGTTTTAGCTGAAGTTAAAGAGCAAGTTAAGGACGAGCACGAAGAAGTTAAGAATCTTGGTGGCTTGTATGTGCTTGGTACTGAGCGTCACGAATCTCGTCGTATTGATAACCAGCTTCGAGGTCGTTCTGGTCGTCAGGGTGATCCTGGCGAGTCCCGCTTCTACTTAAGCTTGGAAGATGATTTGATGCGCCTGTTCAACACTCAGCTTGTTGCTCGTGTTATGGCTAAGGGATTGCCAGAAGGCGAACCAATTGAGTCTAAGTACGTTTCTAACGGTGTGCGCACGGCACAGAAGACTGTTGAAGCTCGTAACTTTGAAATGCGTAAGAACGTTTTGAAGTATGACGATGTTATGAATAAGCAGCGTACTGTGATTTATGCAGAGCGTCAGATGGTTCTTAAGGGTGAAGATATTCACGAGGACATCTTGAAGTTCATCAGTGACACCGTAGAAAGTTATGTGCGTGGCGCAATGAACGGTTCTGATAAGCCAAAGAATTGGGATTTGGACGGCTTAAAAGATGCTCTTAACTCTGTAATGCCTGTACTTCTTGATTGGGATCAGGTGCGTGAAACGATTATCAATCTTAAGGGCGAAAAAGCTGTTTCTGCTTTGCGTGATTTGATTGTCGACAGTGTAGTAAAGGTTTACTCTCTCATCGAAGATCGTCTCGGCGCTGATCCACTTCGTCAAATTGAACGTCGCGTTGTTCTTTCTGTTCTCGATCGCAAGTGGCGTGAACATCTTTATGAGATGGATTATTTGAAGGATGGTATTGGTCTGCGTGGTATGGGTCAGCGTGATCCGCTCGTTGAATACCAGCGTGAAGGCTACCAGATGTACAATTCGATGATTGAGGCAATTAAGGAAGAAAGCATTCAGCTTCTATTCCACATTGATATCAATCAGATTGCTTCTACTGAAGATATTTCTTCTGACGATGAGCTTGATGAAGATGTTGCACAAGCTTCGTCTGAGGTAGATGCTGAAGATCAGGCTGCTGGTATTGTTGGTCCTGCACCTTTGAGTCATGCTGAGGGAGATGTTCCGTTGAGCATGCGACCAAAGAATGAAGAATGGAAGACTCCATGGTCTGATGGTCGTACATTCCCAGGAACAAATAAGAATGAAGAGTGCCCATGTGGTTCTGGTCGTAAGTACAAGCTTTGCCATGGTCAAAACGAATCTGGAAATGAAGCTGAGTAACTTGAAAGCTTGCTAAGTAAAATAAATAAAAGGCGGTGTGATTATAATCATGCCGCCTTTTTATTATATTCGATTGATTATTAGCTATACTCGAGCACCATCTCCATAATCGCTGTAATCTTCTTTATACGGATCAGGTTTTTTGCGATTCATAAGTAATCCTGCTCCACTAAGTAGCATTAATAGGCCGCATATAATACCAACAATGTTTGCTATAGCAGGAATAAAAGCACTTACAATAACACCGAAGATACCTATAACAAATAGAATCCACAAAACTACATTAACTAAAGATACGTTATAAAATCGTGGATTTGGGGGCACAAAATCATCTCCATAGTCTTCCATAGTCTTATCTAAATCAAGCCAACTTGTGCGTGCGTTATCACGAGGACCTTTAGCAGTTATGATCGTGTGAGGGTCTTGCATTCTAGTAGGAATAATATAGGATTTATGGCTGCTTAGATTTTTTAAGCTAAATTTATTTTTTATAGCATTTTTTTGATTTTTAGAATTATTATCGCTTGCTATACTGTTGCGTTCTTTCTTTTTTTCTTCTTTCTGAGCGTGCTTTTCAAAGCTTTTTGCGCTACGTGAATTAGCAATATCATTCATATCGTCAGAATGCTCTGCAATAAAAGATGACCAATCATCATCAAAATTTCTATTGTTTTGTTTTTGATTATTCTTTAATGATTCTGACGTTAACTCGTCATCACGGCGAGGGTCGTTGGTATTCTTAGAAGAAGTCATGAACTATACTGTAGCAAGTCTTCCTGATTCTATGCTTAAAATGTTCGAAATTGGACTTGCAAGAAAGGATATGGTATGTTGTACTGGTTCTTCGTGAAGGGACTTGGGGGTATTGCCTGCATGAGGATTCATCCATCAGCGCAAGGTGTTAAAAATGTACCTAAAAAGGGTGGAGCTATTATTGCTGCAAATCATCTTGCTGTTATTGATGACGCGCTTCTGCCATTGACTTGTCCTCGTATGATTCACTTTATGGGTAAAGCAGAATATTTTGAAGGCAAAGGTTTAAAGGGTCGTTTCAAGAAGTGGTGGTTTACTTCTGTTGGCGTTTTTCCTGTAGATCGTTCTGGAGGCGCAAAATCGCTTGGCGCCTTGAATCATGCTCGTGAAATATTAGAAAAAGGTCAGCTTTTTGGTATTCATATTGAAGGTACAAGAAGTCCAGACGGTCGTTTATATCGCGGTCATACTGGTGCTGCACGTCTTGCTCTTGAAACAGGTTGCCCGATTATACCAGTTGCAATTATTGGAACTAGAGAATTGCAAGTGCATGGTCAAGTTATTCCTGCAAAAGGTAAAACTAAGGCAATTTATGGCGAGCCTATTCAAGTAGAGCGTGTTTGTGACGAAAGCGAGATTACCCACGAGCGTTTACGTGAAATTACAGATAAAGTAACTAAGTCTATTCAGCAAATGAGTGGTCAAGAATACGTTGATGAATATGCTCAAACTGTAAAAGAACGTATGCGTAAAAAACGTGAAGAAAGTAATGAAAATAAATAATATAATTCTAATGCTATTAGGCTAGCGTTATTAGATATTTAAATTTTATTTATATTCAAATATTTAAGCGGCGAAAGTTATTTAGCTTCCGCCGCTTTTATAATACTTAAAACACGCTTATATTACTGTAAGAGTGATAATAGAAGGATTTCCATTAGAATCCTTCAATGGTACTTCACTTCCAGCTCCAGGGGATTGGAAGCGCACTACGTGCATTAAATCACCAAGTGGAGCAGAAATACGAACTTTCAGTCCTAGATTTTCAATAATCCTTTTAGCTTCATCACTGTTCTTTCCGCAAACGTTTGGCAATGTAACAGTTTTTGGACCTTTAGAAACAACAACTTTAACACTATCGCCCCAATGTAAGTCAGAACCAGCTTCAACGGAAGCGCGGATAATCTTACCCTTTGCTACAGTATCGCTATTTTCTTCTTCGTACTTTACATCCAGCTTAGCGTCAGTTAAAGCTGAGTCAGCTTCACTCTTTGTTTTCCCAACAATATCTGGCATTTGCACAGGCTTAGGTCCCTTGGAAAGTAAAACACTTACTTCTTCGTTATGGTTCATGCGTGTGCCAGGTTTAGGGTTAATATCAATTAAGCTGCCAGCTGGTATGTCTATAGAATACGTGTCTCCTGACTTATCGTGAACAATGTTAGTAAATCCTGCTTTACGCAATGTTTTCAAAGGATTTTTGCCATTGTAAGTCTTTGGATCTGTAATATCGTCCGGGATTGTAGCCTTACGAATTCCACGCGAAATCACAACATTAAGAGTGCTATTATTGTGCTTTTGAATATGGCTGCCGACGACATCAGGATTTGTTGAAACTACTTTTCCTTCTGGCACATCGTCACTATAATCTTTTGAAACTTTGTAAGGAATTCCAGCAATTTTAAGCGTGTGCTCATATTGTTGCCAATTGACATCAGTTATTTTGCAAGATGCATAATTTTTGCATTGAAGGTCGTCGGGCTTAGGCAGCGTCCAATAACTGCCAGGACCTAAGAAATACCAAAAACCACCAATAGCAGCAATTGTCAATACTCCAGCTGCGCTTAAACCTACAATAAGGAAAACACGCTTTTTAGAAGAGCGATTAGGCTTGTTTGCTAAGTTTTTTGCCTTATTTGATATGCCAAACGGTTTTGCTGCATTTAAGTTGTTGTTAAAATTGCGAGAGCTAATAGCAATTGTTGGCATATTGCTATCGTCAAATTCTTCTAAAGGATTATCTTGCGAATTGTATGACACATCTTCTGCATTAGCAGCACTCCATTGCATAGCTTGTGTTTTTTGAAGATTGTTCGTATCGAAAGCACTGTCGGACTTCGCTAGTGAATTGTCTATTGCTACATTATTGACTTCAGGATTATGTAAATCATTATTTGTGTGTGAATCGAGTTCACTTACAGAATTATCTCTAGGTATTGCAACAGTTTCGTCTGTAGCATTTTGCAATAAAGAGTTGGAATTAGCAGAAAAATTAGAGCCTGAAGTATTTATTGCTCGTGTAGCATCTGAGTCATTATTAGGATTCAATTTGTCCGAATAATTTGCTTCAGGGGAAACACGCAAATTATTAATAGGAGAAAAGTCTGTTTCTTCTGAAAACTCTTGTGGTTCTTCTGCTTTGTATTGCCAATCTTCAGAGTTTAATTGTGTAGAAAGTGCACGTAATGTTGCTAATGCTTCACTTGCATCTTTAGGTCGTTCGTTCATGTCGCGAGCAGTGAGGTTTGCTATGAATTGTGCAACTTTTTCGCTAATTCCAGGGCAAGCTGTAGCAATTGAAGGAGTGTTTTCATGCACATGCTTGAAAACAAGCGTAACAGGATTATCTGCAGTAAAAGGCACTCTTCCTGCAAGCATTTCCCAAGCCATCATGCCTGCTGAATACAAATCACCTTGAGGAGTTGCAAGATTATGCTCAATAAGTTCAGGAGCAAGATAAGCTGCTGTGCCAAGAAGTAATCCTGTAGAAGATAGTGTTGCTTGCGAAATTGCTCTAGCTAAACCGAAATCAGTAATTTGAACATGACCTCGATCGTTAATTAAAATATTTTCCGGCTTAATATCTCTATGTACAACTCCAGCATTATGTGCAGAAGCGAGACCATCCAAAGTTTCTGCAAGTAGACGCAGCGTATCTCGCACACTGAATGTGCCTTGCATATTCATTTCATAACGCAAATTAACGCCATGAACATATTCCATTACGAGATAATCGAGCCCGTCATATTCGCCTGTATCATAAACTTGTACAATATGTGGATTTGCAATTGCTGCAGCAGAAGTCGCTTCTCTGCGGAATCTAGCAATAAATTGCTGGCGATGCACCCCTTGAGCAAGTTGAGTGTGCATGATTTTAATTGCTACAGGTCTATCAAGGCGTTCATCTTCTGCTTGATACACAGTAGCCATGCCACCCTGAGCTATTTTGCGCACAATGCGATAGCGATTTTCAATGCGCATACCTGGCTGCGCCTGCGTAGCTTCATCCATTGTCACAATCCTTATACGCGTAAAACCATTTTTACTACTTACGAGTGTACAAGCAAGATAGTAAAGAAAGCTAATTTCGAGCGTTATTTGCTAAATATTATTGTACATTACGCCATGCTTCAGGTATAAATCGTTTGCTAATTTCATGCAAAATAGCTTTTCCACTGTCGCTCAATGTACTTGATTCGATTGCTTGTTGTGAATCATTCCACAGATTCTCAATTCGCTTTTTTGATTTTTCAATAGCACCAGAAGTATGGTAAATCTGTATTATTTTATTTACATCATCTTCGCTTCGAGTACTACTCGTGTAAGCTTTTAATAGTATTTCTCTTTCGTTATCGTTTCCGTATTGCAAAGCATCTGCAAGAAGAACTGCACGCTTACCTTCTCTAATATCACCGCCAATAGGCTTACCTGTAATTTTGCTATCTGAAACAATATCAAGCAAATCATCAGCAATTTGGAAAGCAACACCTAACGAATTGCCAATAGAATTAGCAAGATTGTATGCTTCAGTTGGTTGCATATTTGCTGCAAGAAAGCCGAGAGTTAATGGAGCAACAGTAGTGTAACTGGCTGTTTTCCATCTAAAAACATTCAAAGATGATTCCGCAAGTTGTATTGGATTATCTAGTTGCATCATTTCTATTGACAAATCCAATACTTGACCAATACCAACATTTCTTTGCATAGACGCAAATGCTGCTAACAATTCCTCGCCATAAGTAAAATTCTTCGCACAATTTCTTGCAATATCGAAACTTTCTGTGGCAAGTAGATCTCCCAGCATTAAACCTAAGCCTGTGCCAATATGCTTATTATTGCAAGCTTTACTTAATGCACAATACGCACTAGGCTTTCCACGTCTTAAATAAGATTCGTCAATAATATCATCATGAATTAATGCAGCTGTTTGAAATACTTCTAGAGCACAAGCTATGTCAAATACAGACTGTTCATGGATTTTTTGAATATTGGTTTCTTTTGATGCAGCGTAAAATGCTGAAATCGTAAGAAGAGCTCTAAGACGTTTTCCGCCTTCGCTTGAAACAATAGCTTGCTTTATTACTTGCTGTAGTATTTGCGCACATGTGGATGAAAGATTATTTTCTAATCCAGTATTAAATTGCTGAGAAATTAAAAAAGTAATTCTAGATTCAATATCGTTAAGACTGTAATTGTTGCCTATAAATGTGCTCATATTATGAAAGTTATCCACAGGGCTGAACATTACAAAACGCAGTTATTATTATGGTTTAATAAGCTTTTCACCACGGAAATAGTTTTTTATTGAATGCTGACTCATATCTTGAGAAACTTCAATATATCAAAAATGCTATTGCATAGTTTGATTATCAAAATAAAAAATCATGTAAAAAATGAGGGGGAGTATGCATGGAAATTGTAGAGGATGATTTGAAAACGAAGATATCGCATAATTGTATTGATGACTTTGATATGCAAAGTCTTATGCAAATTTATGGTGAAAGTGCTAATTCTTTTAATGGTTGTTTAGATTTTGCAGGTTCAGAAGATTTTGAAAGCTTTGCTGGAAGAGAAATTTCAGATATTAATGGTACTATATATCCTTCCAAAGAGTGCAGCTTTTTTATGACTTTTTCTAAGGAATATATTTACAACAACTGTAGTGATAGTGCGCAATGGATTAAAGGATTAGAATATTGGGTTCCGGCAGTTTCGGAAGCTTTTATAGAAAATGTTAATCAAAATGGCAAGCAATATGCGATTAGAGATATTGCAAGCAGAGCACTTATGCGATGGTACAACATGTTTGCTTACGATGAAAAAATGTTTGGATATGATTTAGTAAATCTGCCAATAGCAATGTTGCATAATATTAATGTTCGTGATGCAATGCTTATTTCTATTCTGGATGAAAATCAAGAATGGTATGACGAAAAAACTTTGTCGGAATTTGCTTGGTGCCCTCATACACCTGAAGTATCTCGTAATTTGCGGCATTGTTTAGAAGCAAAATTCACTCAAACAAATAATAAGCCTGATATAAAGAGAGCTATTTTCGCGTGCAAAATTTTAAAATCTATGGCTATTATTACTAGAAGCATTCCAAAATTATCTGTGCAAGTTTACGCTTTGTTAGCTTATATCAGCTGGTGGTTTAGGCTCGGAGAAGTAAAATATTATTGTGATTGTGCATTGCGCATTGATCCTGATTGTTCTATGGCAAAAATAGTGTGTGGAGCATTCGAAAATGGTCTTGAGCCAGCATGGATTGAATAATTCGCCACGCCGCAAAAATTAGTTGTGGAATAATCGTCTTGCTTAAATGGTTTACTACTTAAGGTAAAACTTGCCCTTGCATGAACTATGCCTATATGCGTTACAAGGGGATAATACAGGAGGAACAGTTTGACGAGTGAAGTTGGATTAACGGTCGACAGCGACGAAATGCAAGATGATACTAAGCCTGTAAAAACTCGCAAGGCTAGCGCTGCGCGTAAAACCAGTACTCGAACTTCGTCAGCTGATAGCAAGACGCGCAGTTCTCGCTCAAAGAAAACTGAAGACAACAAGATTGATACTGAATCAGTATCGGCTGATGCTGAACATGACGAAACTGAAGATAGCGTAGACATTGAATCTCAAGATCAATTATCTATTGACGATCCTTTAGATGACGATTCACATCTTGATGTTGGTGATGAACATTTGAATCTTGATGATTTGGACGATATTCAGCCAGAAGATATATCTGATGTTGACGATTTAAGCGATATTGACGTTGCAGATGATCTTGATGATGAAGAGTCTGAAGATCTTGATGAAATTGATGATCACGACGAAATTAAGCATGATGCTCCGCAAGTGCCACAAGCAAAAGGCGCATTTGTTGTACGTGATGATGACGATGACGATAATCTAACTCCATCTGGTAATCCTAAGCGTCGTGTAATTGCTACAGGTGCTACTGCGGATCCTGTTAAGGATTATCTAAAGCAGATAGGTAGAGTTAGCTTGCTTAATGCTGAGCAAGAAGTTGATTTGTCAGAGCGTATTGAAGCTGGATTGTATGCTCAGCATTTGCTTGATACTCAAATTGATCAAATGGAGTTTAAGCGTAAACGTGAGCTTAAGTGGGCTGCAGCAGATGGCAAGAAAGCTAAAGATCATCTTCTTGAAGCAAACTTGCGTCTTGTTGTTTCTCTTGCTAAGCGTTATACCGGTCGAGGCATGCTTTTCCTTGATTTAATTCAGGAAGGTAACCTTGGTTTGATTCGTGCAGTTGAAAAGTTCGACTGGAAGAAGGGCTTTAAGTTCTCAACCTACGCAACTTGGTGGATTCGCCAGGCTATTACGCGTGCTATGGCAGATCAGGCTCGTACTATTCGAGTTCCAGTGCATATGGTTGAGGTTATTAATAAGCTTTCTAGGGTTCAGCGTCAAATGCTTCAAGATTTAGGTCGTGAACCTACGCCGGATGAGCTTGCTCGCGAACTAGATATGCCAGTAGAAAAGGTTCAGGAAGTACAAAAATACGGTCGTGAGCCAATTTCTTTGCACACTCCTCTGGGCGAGGACGGCGATTCCGAGTTCGGTGATTTGATTGAAGATACTGACGCAATCGCACCGTCTGATGCTGTTGCGTTCTCGCTCCTTCAAGAACAGTTCAGGCAAGTTTTGGAAACTTTGGCTCCTAGGGAGGCTGGAGTTATTAAGATGCGCTACGGCTTGGAAGATGGTCAGCCAAAAACTTTAGACGATATTGGTCGCGTTTATGGTGTTACTCGTGAACGTATCCGTCAAATTGAGTCTAAAACAATGTCTAAGCTGCGTCATCCTTCTAGATCGCAAACTTTGCGTGACTTCTTAGATCAGTGATTGTGTGAAGTTATATTACAAAGTGTCGTATTGTTGCTTTTGCGATAGTACGACACTTATTGCTTAAAATAATCGGTTGTACGTTTAATAAGTGCAAGGGGTAGAAGTGGTCTCTCATAAAGAGCAGTATGATGCCGACAGTTTGACAGTGCTAGAAGGCTTGGATGCTGTAAGAAAGCGTCCAGGCATGTATATTGGCACTACAGACAGCCAAGGCTTAATGCATTGCCTTTGGGAGATTATTGATAATGCGGTTGACGAGGCTTTGGCGGGTGCTTGTGACCATATTATTGTTACTCTTCACGACGATGGATCTATTGAAGTTGCAGATAACGGTCGTGGTATTCCAGTAGATGTTGAGCCAAAAACAAAGCTCACTGGTGTTGAAGTTGTTTTAACTAAGCTTCACGCTGGAGCAAAGTTTGGTAACGCTTCTTATAATGCTGCAGGCGGTTTGCACGGTGTTGGATCTTCTGTTGTAAACGCTTTAAGCTTGCGTTTAGATGTTGAAGTCGATAGAGACGGTAAAACGCATCATATGGCGTTCCATCAAGGGCATCCTGGTGTGTATAGCGATGCTGACCCGGAGCATCCATCTCCAGCTTCTCCATTTAAGCGTACGCGTAAGAACAAGCCTACTGAGCTTGAAATTATCGGCACTGTTTCGCCAAAAACTACCGGAACTCGTGTACGCTACTGGGCGGATCCAGAAATTTTTAATTCGACTGCGCATTTCAGCTATGAGCAGCTTATTGCTCGCGTGCGTCAAACAAGTTTCCTGGTTCCAGGCTTAAAAATTACTGTTATTGACGAGCATGTTCCTGAAGGTGAATCTGCAAATATTGAAGAAATTGATTCTACTAAAGATGATGTTGCAGAAGATAATCTTCTTGAAAACCAGTCTGATAATAGCGATAACTTTGTGTCTGAATTTGAAGAATTAGAATCTGAAACAGCATTAGAAGATGAAGATGATTCTGAAGATAAGACTGAAAATATCGCGACTGAAGATGAGGCTGAAGATGCTGAATCTGAAGAATCAGTTGCACAATCTGTTGCGAATGCTGAGTCTGCTAACTCAATGCAAAATAAGCATCATCCTCGAGTAGTTGAATTTTTGCATAATGGTGGCGTTAAAGATTTCGTTGATTTTCTTTCAAAAGGTGAAGCAGTATCGGATATTTGGCGTATTTCTGGCGAAGATACATATGTAGAAGAAACGCAAGCTGTTGATTCTGCAGGAGATTTACACGCGCAGCAAGTAACTCGAAAATGCGGCGTTGACATTGCAATGCGTTGGGTAAACGGCTACGATTCAACGATTATTAGTTTCGTAAACGTTGTTGAAACTCCTGGCGGAGGTATGCACGTAGACGGATTCTTGCAAGGATTGACTAAGCAAATTCGTAAAGCTGTTGAAGACAACGCGCGCAAACTAAAAGTAAATCTTAAAGATTCGAATACGAAAATTGAGCGCGATGATATTACAGCAGGATTGGTAGCAGTCGTAACTGTTCGCATTGCTGAGCCTCAATTCCAAGGTCAAACTAAGGATGTTCTTGGAACTGCTCAAGTTAAGCCAATCGTTACCAAAATGACTGACGCTCAATTCGGTGAGATGATTACCGGTTCTAAGCGAGGTTTTAAAGAGCAGTCTTCTAGAGTTTTGGAAAAAATTGTTTCCGAAATGCATGCGCGTATTCAAGCGCGTAAAACTAAGGAAGTTACGCGCAGAAAGAACGCTCTTGAGTCTGCTTCAATGCCACCGAAACTTTCTGACTGCCAGCCTGGAAACGACGATGTTGCAGAACTTTTCATCGTCGAGGGCGATTCTGCACTTGGCACTGCAAAAGCTGCTCGAAATTCTGCTTTCCAAGCGCTTCTTCCAATTCGCGGTAAGATTTTGAACGTGCAAAAAGCAAGTCTTGCACAAATGCTTTCCAACAAAGAGTGCGCTGCAATTATTCAGGTTGTTGGAGCAGGATCTGGCGCAAGTTTCGATATTTCACAAGCACGTTATAACAAGATTGTTATGATGACAGATGCTGATGTTGACGGCGCGCACATTCGTATTTTGCTGCTGACGCTGTTCTATCGTTATATGCGTCCGCTTATTGAGCACGGTCATGTTTATGCTGCAGTGCCGCCTCTTCACAGAATTGCGCTCGCTGGAAAGCGCAAGGGCGAGTATATTTACACGTATTCCGACGATGAATTGGCTGGAAAGCTTGATGATTTGCAAGCTAAAGGCATTGATTTTAACAGCGATATTCAGCGTTACAAGGGCTTGGGCGAGATGGATGCAGATCAGCTTGCAGACACAACCATGGATCCTAGAACTCGCATGCTTCGAAGGATTCGTATGGAAGATGCTCAGCAAGCGAGTGAAGTATTTGATTTGCTAATGGGCGATGATGTTCCTCCGCGCAAGCAGTTTATTGTTGATAACGCAGACGACTTCGATCGTTCCAAAATCGATACCTGATATCGGTATGCCGCTCGCGTCGCTTTATGTCGCCTTGTATATTTGTATTCCTTTATATTGCTTTATAAAGTCGCGTTGGCATTACAAATATGAAGTACTAGTGTTGGGGAATTTTTATGGTTAACCTTCTTCTTGCTGTTATTTATCTTGCTTTTATAAGCTTGGGTTTGCCGGATGCTCTTCTTGGAGCTGCGTGGCCTACGATGAGTCATGATATTGGTGCGCAAATTTCTTGGGCTGGTGGAATATCAATGGTTATTTCTGCAGGAACAATTGTTTCTGCGCTGCTATCTAATAGGTTTACGCATAAGTTTGGCCCTGGGAAGGTTACGCTTATTTCAGTTGCTTTAACAGCTTTAGCGTTACTAGGTTTTTCTTTTGCTCCGAATTATCTTGTGCTTATTTTTCTAGCTATACCATACGGTTTAGGTGCTGGAGGAGTGGATGCGGCTCTTAATAATTACGTTGCAATTCACTATGAAAGCTGGCACATGAGCTGGCTTCACTGCATGTGGGGAATTGGTGCTTCCGCAGGTCCTTATGCTATGGGTTTCGCACTTTCTCACGGTCAGCGCTGGCCTGCAGGCTACCAGTATATTGCTGTTATACAAATTGCTCTCACTCTTGTGTTATTCATAAGTTTGCCGCTGTGGAAAAATAATAATAAAAAGGCAGAGACGCATAATCTTACTGAGGTAAAGAAACAATCTTCTGGGATGCTATCTTACGCAGAAGTTTTGCGCATTCCAGGAGCTAAGAATATTCTTATTATGTTCTTTTGCTATTGTGCGTTGGAGCAAACTGCAGGATTGTGGGCTAGTAGTTACATGGTTTTGCATGGAGGAGTTAGCCGCATTGTTGCGGCAGGTTGGGCAAGCTTGTTTTATGTTGGCATTACAGTTGGTCGTTTTGTAAGCGGATTTCTTACTATGCGTTTTAACGATGCAACGATGATTCGTATTGGGCAGTGCGTAATGCTTATGGGCATTCTGGTATTGTTGCTGCCTTTGCTGAATCATATTGAGCTTATTGCAGGATTTGTAATTATTGGACTAGGCTGCGCTCCAGTTTACCCATGCATTATTCATTCCACGCCGCATTATTTTGGTGCAGATAAGTCTCAAGCTATTGTTGGCATGCAAATGGCAAGCGCATATATTGGGTCTATGGTAATGCCTGCGATTTTTGGACTAATTGCGCAGAATGTTTCTATGGTGCTTCTTCCGGCTTATTTGCTTATTCTTCTCGCTGTAATGACTTTTATGCACGTGCGCTTGCTTCGAACTTGCGTAACTCGAGTCTGAAAGCATTTGTGTGCGCGATTGCTTATATTTTTTTGATGTAGACTTGTGTTAGATGTGTTATGTGTGCTAGGTGTGTTAGAACTTGTTGTATACGCATTATCTAGTAGATGTATTTCTAATAATGTTTTTACAAAAGGAGGGGTTATGAATGATATTAAGCAAGAAGTCTTTGACAAAGATAAGCTTGATTTTGCAATATTTTGTATTGAAAATGTTGCTAAGAAGCTTAATCAAAACCCTCGCGATACGTATGATGCTTTGACTAAGAAGAGTAATATTCTTATGTCTTATATTGTTCCATCTTATGACGTTTTGCACACTCAAGGCAAAGAGTATATTACAAACGATATTATTTCCTTCATGCGCGAAAAAGGTGTAAAAGTATGATTGTTTATCACGGTTCTTTTATGCCTGTTGAATTTCCAGATGTATTGCATTCGCGTAAAGATGTTGATTTTGGCGCAGGATTCTACGTTACATCAATACGTAGTCAGGCTGATAATTGGGCGAAGAAATTTATTCGCAAGGACAAAGATGCTTTTGTTTCTTCTTATAATTTTGACAATAATGTTCTTAATGAATTATCTGTTCTTAAGTTTGATTCATATTCTGAAGAATGGCTTAATTTCATACTTAATGCTCGTTCTGGAAATGATACAAGCAGTTTTGATGTAGTAATTGGCGGTGTAGCAAACGATAAGGTTTATAACACACTTGAATTGTTTTTTGATGATTTAATTACTAAGTCTGAAGCTTTAGGCAGACTAAAATATGAAAAACCTAATAATCAAATATGTTTTAGAAGTCAAAAAGCTATTGATTTGTGTCTTACATACATAAAAAGCGAGTGTGTAAATAGTAAGTTTTTAGGGGAGTGATGGATTTTGAAGGCGAATCCTATTTTGTTGCAAAAGAAGTATGCTAGGGTTGTAAGTCTTCTGGCTGAGCGTGCTGGGTTGAGTTATGAGCAGGCGCTTGACGTGTTTTACCATTCTGTTACTTACGATTTGATGCGTAATGGTATTTCGGATATGCATTGTATGAGCGACGGATATTTGGTTCAAGATTTGCTTGATGAGATGCATAATTCTAAAATGTGTGTTAATGCATGACTTTTGTAATAAATTAAACGATTGTGTGATATACCATGCTTGCATTTGTATTTCGACTATAAAGCGTACAATGTGTATACGTTTTTACATTATCTCGTTATCTATTTTTTAAGAGGGTAAATGAATAAGAGAACTGGTCTTATGTTGACTGCCACTATGATGGGTATTGCTACTGCTGCTTGTGCTTTCTGCATGGCACAAAGTGCGAATGCTGCCGAAACTTCAGCTTCTTCTGGTGTTAATACGACTGTAAATTCTTCTACCACAGCTTCTAATACAGAAACTTCCTCTACAGAAGGTTCTTCTTCCGTAACTTCTTATAACGCAGCTTCTAATACGCCCAATGGGGGGTCTGCTTTAGATAGCACTTCCGCAAAACCTTCTGGAAATACTGTACCTTCCAAGTCTAGCGAAACTGCAAAAACTGCCGAAACCACAAAATCTACTAAATCTTCTAAAGCTTCTGAATCTGTAACTGATGCTGAAAATTCTGAAAATGCTAGACTTACACAAACTCTTATAGATGTAAGCAATACTAATCTTCAAACAAATAATCGTGAAGATAGAAGCGTACACGCATCTGCAGAATCTAAAGCAGCATCAACTGATTCGGGTACTACAGATGATGCATCTTTAACTTGGACGAAGGACGACTTTAACATTTCTGACGATGGTAAAACTATTGGAGGTAGGAAAAATGTTTATTATCCGGAGACCGGTCAAACGGTAAATGAGTATGTGGACGGACTTAGTGCCAAAGGCAAGGAGAAACTTAAGAAAAATCATCATGTTGTGATTCCTGAGGGTATTGAGGTAATTCATGAATGTGCTTTTACCGGTCAGGCTGACAAAGTCGGGAATAAGCATAAACACGTTGACGGCGAGACTTATATTGAGGGTGTCACTCTTCCGCAATCTCTTAGAATAATAGAATATGGAGCTTTTGGTTGGAATAAAATTAAAGGAACCGTTGTTATTCCAAAAAATGTGGTTTCAGTAAGCGATGCAGCCTTTGTTGCTAATGAAATTGAAAAAGTTGTGTTTGAAGGCGTGCTTGATGATAAGGGAAAAGAGCACGATATAGATACTAATCCGTATTATCTTGCTGGAGTTGGTAGTGTTGCTTTCCAAGGTAATAAAATTTCTGAAATTGTCGTAAAAGGTAATTTAGGACAATATAAGTTTCGCTCAGGGGAAAATGATTCACCGTTTGACAATCAAAATCCTGGACCTTTCACTATTGAAGTGGGAGAGGAATACAAAAGTCCTATCAAAATTACGCAAGAAAGCACTGGTCATACAATCAGTGTTATGGAGGGTTTTGAGGAGAATGGAAATCCTGTAACGATTGACCTCTCACCATATTTTAAGAAAAATGCTGATGGAAAATATGTAGCTGTAAAAACTGGCACACTTGAAGGTCAGTGCATTTTTTATGACTTTGTTCAGCGTGTGCCTAGGATGATTGGTAGATCGCATTTTACGTACAACATTGTTCCTAAAGCTACAATTTACACAGTTACTTTTGTAAATGGCACTAATTCTCATTATGCTTCTGTGCAAGTTAAGGAAGGCAAGAGCATAAACGATAAGAGTGTTGATAGTCAGTCGATGCCTAAAGATCCTACGAAGATTGGGTACACTTTTGAAGGGTGGAATGAAGATCAAGACGGTACTGGTGCAGTGTTCCTTGCCAGCACTAGTGTAAACAAAAATTTGAAAGTTTACTCCATTTTTAAGAATTACTTACCAGTTATTACAGTTCAGAATAAGACTATTACTGAGGGTGATTCACTCGATTTGAATAGTCTTGTTGTGTCTGTTAGTGATATTGAGGATAATTCTATAGCAACTAAGGTTAAGCGTATTAGTGACGGTGGTTTTAATAACAATGTTCCAGGCGTTTACACTATCACGTTTAGCGTAACGGACAATGGCGGTGCTACTGCAACAGCAGTTGCAACAGTAACTGTTAATAAGAAGCCAACGCCTCCAACTCCACCAACTCCTGTTCCAGTTCCTGAGTCGCCGGCCCCTGTCGCTCCAGGTCCGATTCTGACACCTTCTGAGTCTGAGACAGAACCTGAGTCCGCTCCAGCTCTTTCGCAACCCGAGCAACCGGAAGCTAAGCGCGTTGTTAAGCATCTTCCTAAAACTGGCTCTTCAGTAGCTATGGTAATAAATTATTTGTTTGCATCTGTGACTGCAGGAATTTTTGCACTTGTAGAAGCTAGAAAATCACTTCGCAGATATTCCAAGCATGCTCGCAAAAACTAGCTTTAAAAAGTGTAAAACTAGCAAGCAAAAACATTACTACCCAATGTGCGCAATTGGGGAAACGAGTTCAGTTCCAGAAGCATCCCTACGCATATCTGGCTTAGGTAACTCAACATTGCTTCCGCCTTCTGTAACGGCTTGCAATGGATAGTATCCAACGTACGCGTGTATCAACGTATCTTGACCTTTAAGGAATCTTTGCGAGCGCACGCCACCAGTTGCGCGACCTTTTGTTGGGTACATGTCAAATGGAGTAATCTTTGCAGAACCGTTTTCGGTTCCAGGAAGAGCTTCACTGTCTCCAGCAACGGTGAATACAACTGTTCCAGAAGCGGAGAATAAACCATTTTCACCTTCTTCGTAATGCCACTCTATTGATTTTTCTGGCACTACTGCGAAGGTTGCAACTTTAGCACCTTCTGCTAAACGAATGCCTGCCATTCCGCCTGCTGTGCGTCCTTGTGGTCTAACTTGTTTAGCGTCAAAGGTAAGTAATGAAGAATCACTACTAATGAACACGAGTCTGTCGTTGTCTTTTGCTGGAGCTGCGGCAATAACGGTGTCGTCGTCTTTTAAGTCAATTATGCTCCATGAATCCATGGTAGTTGGAGCTTCAAAATTCCATCTTTTAACTACACCGTTTCGTGTTCCAATTGCAAGTGGAGTAGCGTTTTGTGAGGCATCAAATGCTATTGCTGAAACTACGCGTTCTCCTCTTACTGGATCCGTGCTTTGCGTGGAAGTTAGCAGTTCTTGTGCTTTTACTCCGTGGTTGAGCAGCGCAGGTTTTCCTTCTTCATAGTTAAGTTGTGGCAAATCTGCAACATGAGCTAGAACTAGTCGACCAGATGAAGTAACAAGAGCACAAGTTGAACGCGTTGTTGTTGCAAACATTGTTTTACAAGGAGTGTTAAATACGTTGTTGTTGTGCGAATTCCAATGTTCTAACACTGCAATGCTTGTTCTGGCAATTAACCCGGAAGTGCTTAATGCTACTGCGCAAGGTTCGTCACTTAATTGCATTGCGACAGAAGATGCGTCAGCTTCTCCAGTTTTACGAGCTGCATTAGCTGCTGCAGCCAAATCTGCTTGAGTTGAAGTAATTTTATTTGCTGATTGAACGGCTTTAATTGCAATATCCTCACTGTTTTTATTTATGCTGGAGGCTACTGGAGTAAAACTACCATCTTCATTTTCGTCAAGCAAAATTGTTCTGCGTGGAGTATTCCATTGTTTAACTGCAGAATCCATATCTGCTATTACGACGTTGTCGAGTTTAGCTTCAGAACTTAATATTTGATTTAGCTCTTCAATTTTTTTGAGCAAATCGTCGCGTTCAGCTTCGAGCTCTATTCGGCTCATTTTAGTAAGTCTGCGAAGACGTAAGTCAAGAATATACTGTGCTTGAATTTCATCAAGATCGAATACTTTAATTAACTTAGTTTTTGCACTATCTGCATCTTCAGATGAACGAATGACCTGAATTACTTCATCAATATCAAGAAGTGCAAGAAGCAAGCCATCAACCAAATGTAAGCGTTCTTGAGCTTTTTTGCGCCTAAATTCGCTGCGTCTGCGTACCACGGTTCTGCGGTGAGAAATCCAAACGTCTAATAGCTCTCGCAAGCCCATTGTGTGAGGTCTACCGTCAACAAGTGCAACATTGTTAATAGTAAAGCTCTCTTGCAAAGGAGTGTGCTTAAAAAGTTGAGCAAGCACAGCGTTAGGATCAAAACCTGTCTTAATCTCAATAACAATACGAGTTCCGTTATGTCGATCTGTTAAATCAATAGCACCTGAAATACCGTCTAATTTTCTTGATTTAACTCCTTGAGAAATTCTTTCCAAAACGCGCTCTGGGCCAACCATAAACGGAAGTTCTGTAACGATAATAGCTTTTTTGCGAGCAGTAATATTTTCGATATGTGTTGTAGATCTTGTAGTGAATGCTCCGCGACCTGTTGCGTAAGCTTCGCGAATGCCATTTCTACCAATGATAATTCCTCCGCTAGGCCAGTCAGGTCCTGGAACTAGTTTCATAAGATCATCTAGGGTTGCATCAGGATGTTTCATAACATATTTTGCTGCAGCAACTACTTCTCCTAGATTATGTGTTGCCATATTAGTTGCCATGCCTACAGCAATTCCAGAAGCACCATTTACTAAAAGATTTGGAATAGCTGCAGGAAGCACAGTAGGTTCTTTTAGTTTATTGTCGTAATTTGGTACAAAATCAACTGTGTCTTCGTTGATATCCGCGTTCATACCTAGTGATGCAGGAGCTAAACGCGCTTCGGTGTATCGAGAAGCTGCTGGACCGTCGTCAAGAGAGCCAAAATTACCGTGTCCGTCAACAAGCGGCAAGCGTAGGGAAAATGGTTGAGCTAGACGAACCATTGCCTCATAGATTGCAGAATCACCGTGAGGATGAAGTTTACCCATTACTTCACCAACAACACGCGCTGATTTCATATAAGCATGATCAGGACTCAAATTCATATTGCCCATTTGATACACAATGCGTCGCTGCACTGGTTTCATTCCGTCTCGTGCGTCCGGTAAAGCTCGAGCATAAATAACTGAATAAGCATATTCCAAGAAGGATTTGCTCATTTCTTCGTTTAATGGTGTTTCAACAATATGCTCTTTAACTTTTCTTGGGTCGAAAGCTTGCTGTGTTGAGTGATGGCGTGAGGGCATATTTAGAACTCCTTGAATGACATTACGGCTATCAATCTTACCAATTTATATGCACAAACAGCATGTTTTTGCTGAATTTTTCAGCAATTTGACTAGTTATTTATATAAATATTTGTTATTCGCGTTTTGTTCAATGCAATATAAGTGGTTCAATAGTAAGTATGAGTGCTGAAATACCGTCTGAAAATGATCTTTTGCAATTTGTTGGTAATGTTAAGTACGGTGATTTTTCTAATTCCGCAGTTAATGAAAATTTTTCTTACGATTTTAATGAAAAAAATCTTGGTGGAGCGTTACATATATCTTCGGTTCTTCCAGCTTTAAGTGATGCAATAGATGCTCCTGTTAAAACAGCTATTCATAACGATCCACACGCTTTGCGAGAAAGTCTTGGTTTCCCTAAATCTAATTCTGCAATTGTAGTGTTAATAGATGGTTTAGGATACTGGAATATTCTTATGCGCAAAGGTCACGCTCCTTATTTACGATCCTTGCTTAACGAATCAATAAATCAACGACCAATTAGCACGTGCGTTCCAAGCACAACTGTTGCTGCAATGGCTACTTTTGGAACAGGCACATGTCCTGGTCTTACTTGCATGACTGGTTACACGCAAAAGAATTCTCAAACTGGTAAACTTGCGCAGCTTATTCAATTTAATGATGCGCCTGATCCGCTAGTTTTGCAGCAAGAGCCGACTATATTTGAAAGTTTAGTTTCTAATGGAGTCCGTGCAGATAGCGTGGGATTACCAAAGTTTGAAAATACTCCTCTTACCAAAGCTGCTTTTCGTGGAGCAAATTATATTACTGCTGGAACTCCTAGAGCTCGCATTCTTAAGGCTGCTAATAACAGTAAAACTCCAGGTTTAACTTATATGTATTTACGTGACGCTGATAAAACCGGTCATAATTATGGTTGGGATTCTCAGCAGTGGGTTTCTGTTTTTGAGCAAATTGACGAGCAGTTGCGTCTTTTGCGAGCAAATTGTGCTCCTGGAACATTAATTGTTATTACTGCAGATCATGGGATGATTAAATCCGATCCCAATAAGCGAATTGATATTGCTAAACATGATGAGCTGATAAAAGGCGTATCGATGGTTGGCGGTGAACCTCGTTCTGTAATGTTGTATGCTAACAGTGACGCAAATCCTGAAGATATTATTTACCGTTGGCGTGAATATTTTGGAACTAATGCAATTGTACGCAGTAAAAAACAAGCCATTGACGATGGTATTTTTGGTTTAGTAAACAACAGGGCAGAGGATGTTATTGGCGATGTTATTGTGCAAGCTTGTGGAGCTTACACAATTGTTGATTCTCGCATTCAATCTGATAAAGCTATGAGTTTACCTAGCGTTCATGGATCGATGACTCATATGGAAATGGATATTCCGTGCCTCATAGATTTAGTGTAAGCGATTTTTTGCTTCTATTATTGAAAATATTTTATAAATCGTAACTTAGTAAATAAAATGTGTGACACTCAAATTTTACTAAGAGTGTCACACATATTATTAATAAGCGAAAAATTTATTTTTAAACTTCTTATTTAGCTTTCGCCAAATAATATTTCATCCCAGCTTGGTACTGCTGCTCTTCCAGCTTTACGTTTATTGTGCTCAGAAGATGATTTTTCTTGGCCATTAGTATTAATTTCTTGATTATTTTTAGCAGAATTTTGATTACTTTCAGCAGCATTTTTTTGCAAATTCGTACTAACAATATCTGCTTTTTCAGCATTTTGAACTTTCGCAGCCAATGATTTTTGTGCTTCATTAGACGCATTGACGATTTTGCTATTCGTTTCGTTTCTATTAATAAATTCAGCATCTGGTTGTATTAGCGAAGTCTGCTGAGGATTATCTTCTTTAATAAATTGCGTATTTGTTTCAGTAGAACGCTTAGAATAGCCTTTTTCTAATACTTGCTGTATGTCAGAATTATTGTCCTGATTTTCGAAGGAAGATTGGGCTTGTGCATCTGCAAGTTTGTCACTGTTTCTAAGTTCCCATTGAGAAACAGCTCGTTCGATTCTGGCAGAACGAATAGAATTTCCTGGAAGCTCTTCAGTGTTGAATGGGAAATTAATGCTTACAGTGTCTCTATAAGCTCCACCATATGGAGATTGTTTAGAAGTATCCGCTGCATTAACATCTTCACCAAGCAATAATCTAGACGAAGGGTTCGCGCATGTAACAGAGTTGTCATGCATGTTCCATGTCCACTCAGCTTTAATAGTGCGAGTAGCAGTTTTGAAAGTAGCAGTAATTCGCCATGGCTCTAATCCTCTGCGCGTTGCTTTCCATTGCACTGTTTCCATGCCAATATGTGCTTTAGCTAATGTTCTTTCAATTAAATCTGCAATAGTGCGCATATTGCTTTGTTTAGGAGCAGGTACTAGAAGGAACTGCTCAATTGCATACTGCTTTTCGGTTTCAACGCCTGCAGAAAAACGCCTAACTTGTGCTTCACTAACGTTGTATCTTTGCGCTACATGTGAAGGTGCAACTCCTGCGCGAATCAATGCCTGAATTTGCGAAATAGGCAATGTTGCATTAGATTGCATAGAATTTGTGCCAGCATCTGCTGAGTTATGTTCATCGCTGTTTTTACTCGTAATTTTATGTGAACCAGCGATGGCGCGTTCCAGCGTGTCGTCCACTTGAATACGTAACGGCGTGTTTTCACAAATGAAAATCAAATTACCGTCTGCGTCAATATGGTCGAAACTCGCCTCTTTTGGCGGATTTTCAAGCATTATGCACCACTTTCTTCGCTTTTAACAATACTATTTATATACTTTAGTCCATACACTGCATTCTTTACCATTTTATTTAAAATAAAAAATGTGTAATATACGGGGTAGCATTCGTGTATGCTATGCGCGTAAGTAGCTTTAAAAACGAAAGGACCATAATGGCACAGGATTATGATTCTCCTCGTAGCAAAGATGAGGACGAAGAGTCGTTGGAAGCTTTGAGTAAAGGTTCTCAAAATTCAAACAGCGATATTGACGATGATGAAAATGCTATTGCTGAAGACTACGAGTTGCCAGGTGCTGATTTAAGTAACGAAGATGCATCCGTAACTGTTATCCCTATGCAAGGCGATGAATTTATTTGTTCTGAATGCTTCTTAGTTAAGCATCGCAGCCAGTTAGCTGAAACTAATGCTGATGGTCAGCCTGTTTGCAAGGAGTGCGCAGCTTAAATGGCATATGACGAGACCTATACTGGCCCCGAACAGGTTGAGGTATTAATTAAGTATCTCGATGATGAAACATCTACATTACAGCCGCTTTGCTACGCGCATGCAGGTGATGCAGGTGCCGATTTAAGAACTACCCAAGATTTTACTTTGCGTCCTTTCCAGAGAGCGCTTGTTCCTACTGGAGTTGCTATAGCTTTACCTGCAGGTTATGTTGCTTTAGTGCATCCTCGTTCTGGTTTAGCAGCAAAACAGGGTGTGACTGTGCTAAATGCACCTGGAACAGTTGATGCCGGGTATCGTGGTGAAATTAAGGTTCCTCTTATTAATTTAGATCCTGAGAACACAGTGCAATTCCATAAAGGTGATCGTATCGCTCAAATGGTTATACAACGTTATGTAGAAGCACAATTTATTCCCGCATCTAAATTACCTGAATCTGATCGCTCTGATAAAGGTTTTGGCTCCACTGGCGTACAATAATCTTTTTATAAATATCCGACCGGTTTTTAAAACTGAGTCGGATTTATTGTATGTATTTTTTGTTTTGGTAGTGTATTGAGCGAATTGCAGGTAGGATAGTAAAAAGTACCAGGAGGTGCCAAATGGGTGAACTTCAAGAGGATGTAAAAGGATCCAATAGGCTCGGATGTGAAATCAGCGAAGATTCTCGAAATCCATTATTGCCGATATTGAGCATGTGCAAATGGCATCATCCTAATGAGGATATGAGCATTCTTCATAGAGCTTATGATCGTGCTGTAAAGCAGCATACAGGTCAAAGACGCAAATCTGGTGAGCCATACATTATTCATCCTCTTGCTGTAGCTCAAATTCTTGCAGATCTTGGAATGGGACCAATTGTTGTTGCTTCAGGATTATTACACGACACTGTAGAAGATACAGATTACACGCTAGAAGAATGTCGAGCTGAATTTGGCGATACTGTAGCAGGTCTTGTAGATGGTGTTACAAAAATATCCAACATGGAATATGGCGAAAGTGCTCAAGCAGAAACTATTCGTAAGATGGTTGTTGCAATGAGCCGCGATGTGCGAGTGCTTGTAGTAAAGCTTGCGGATCGTTTGCATAATGCTCGTACTTGGAGGTATGTTAAGCCATCAAGTTCACATAAAAAAGCAAGAGAAACTCTTGACGTATATGCGCCTCTTGCTAACCGTTTAGGCATGAATGCAATTAAAACTGAACTTGAAGAGCTGAGTTTTAAAGTACTGTATCCAAAAATTTATAATGAAATTGTTGTTTTAGTTGCTCGTAGAGCAGGTCAGCGTGAAGTTTATTTACGACAAATTCTTGAAGAAATTAATGCAGATCTTGCAGAACAACATGTTAAAGCATCGGTAAAAGGTCGACCAAAAGATTATTTCTCTATTTACCAAAAGATGATCGTTCGAGGTCATGATTTTGCTAATATTTACGATTTAGTTGGTGTGAGAATAATAGTCGATTCTATTCGTGACTGTTATGCAGCATTAGGTGCAGTGCATGCTCGATGGAGCCCTGTTCCAGGACGTTTTAAGGATTACATTGCAACTCCAAAATTGAATATGTATCAAAGCTTGCATACTACAGTTGTAGGCCCTGGTGGAAAGCCAGTAGAGATTCAAATACGCACATGGGATATGCATAGGCGTGCTGAATTCGGCATCGCAGCTCATTGGAAGTACAAAGCTAATGGTCAGGCTGGTCGAGCTTTAAGTAAGCCTGATAATGATGATTTAAAACGCGAAAATAATATTGATGACAAAAAAGAGCTTAGCGAAGCAGATAATCTTAAGTGGATTCAACAGCTTGCTGATTGGACTAGTGAGACTCCAGATTCAGATGAATTCTTAGGTTCATTAAAACAAGATCTTGGTGCTTCTGAAGTTTATGTTTTTACTCCAAAGGGGAGTATTGTTGCGCTTCCGCAGGATGCAACTCCTGTTGATTTTGCATATTCTGTGCATACTGAAGTTGGTCACCGCATGATGGGTGCGCGTGTAAATGGACGCTTGGTTCCTCTTGATACGAAACTTTCAAACGGTGACACTGTAGAGGTGCTTACTTCAAAGTCGGATACAGCTGGACCATCTCGCGATTGGCTGAGTTTTGTAAAATCTCCTCGTGCTCGAAATAAAATACGCCAATGGTTTAGCAAGGAACGCCGCTCTGAGGCGATTGAAGAGGGCAAGGATGAGCTAACTCGCGCTATGCGTAAACGTAACTTGCCTTTAACTACTTTGATGACGCAGCAGGCATTAATTGGCGTTGCTGATGAATTGAATTTGCCTACTAATGTTGAGTCTTTATATGCGGCTATTGGCGAAGGTCAAGTTTCTACACAGAATGTTATTTCGCGTTTAGTAAAAGATGCGGGCGCTGATGAAGTTGCAGAAGAAGTAGAACAAGAAGCATTGCCTTTACGCCATGTTGAGCGCAGCCATAAGTCTAACGGTGCTTTGGGAGTATCAGTTAAGGGTGTTGGAGACGTTTGGGTCAAGCTTGCAAAATGTTGCATGCCAGTTCCAGGAGATATGATTATTGGTTTTATAACACGAAACCAAGGTGTGTCTGTGCATAGGACTGACTGCCAGAACATGCTCGATTTGCAAAAAACTCAATCAGAGCGCGTTATTCCTGTTCAATGGACTAGCGATAAAGGCTTGTTCTTGGTTAAGGTCCAAGTTGAAGCATTGGATCGACAACATCTTCTTTCGGATGTTACTCGCGTTCTTTCAGATCATGGAGTAAATATTCTTTCCGGAACTATTGCTACAGGCGATGACCGTGTTGCAACAAGTCAATTTACCTTTGAAATGGCAGATCCTCAGCACTTAGCAACTCTACTTGCTGCTATCCGTAAAATTGAAGGCGTTTTTGACGTTTACCGCATTACGGGAGCAAAAGATAGCGCAGAGCCGCGTTTGCGAAAAATGGAACGAGGAAATCTATAAAAGATGGGCACCCCAGCTTTGGAGTGCCCATCTTTGTTTTTGCGCAAATAGTATTTGTTTAATGTAATAAATACGAAAAACGCTTAATTTCAGGCAGTAACAGCCTTCTTCAACAAGGAGCCAGCGGAAATACGTACACCGTAAGAAGCTGGAATCTTGATGGTTTCACCGGTACGCGGGTTGCGGCCAGTGCGCTCAGCACGCTTTACGCGTTCTGCGGAGAACAGACCAGTAAGCTTCAAACCTTCACCGGACTGTAAAGCCTCAACGAACACATCCTGGAATGCGTTGACGGCGGCTTCGGCCTGTGCCTTGGTCAGGTTGGACTTCTGTGCGATCTTAGAAACGAGATCAGACTTGTTGTATGCCATGCAGCATCCTTTGTGTCAGGGGACCTTCTCTTCAAAGGTCACGTTCATACTAGATATTAGTACATTTTCCCTACAAATGTAGCCATTTTTGCATTTTTTCTTAATATTTTTTATTTATTTTTTGCTGTTTTTTATTTAAAACGCACTTGCATAGAAACAGATACGATATTTGCTAATAAAAATACACAAATGTTTGTAAATCTCACTTATATAAGCTCATTATTGCTGAGCCACTTCATTGCAAACGCGCCTAACGGAATTCTCAACCAGTAGAACATAAGCCTATACAGAAGAGTGGCAGACAAAGCAACTGTTGGAGGAACACCTACAGATGTAAATGCGAAAGTAAGAGAAGCTTCAACAGCACCCAAGCCGCCTGGCGTAGGCACTGCCGATCCAGCAGCGTTAGCAAGTAAGAATAGTAAGATTGTTTCCCAAGGATTTGCGTAATATCCAAATGCAAGCAAAGAAATCCAATAACCCAATCCAATGCATGAAACAAGCACAATAGCACCAAAAGAGCCTGCAATAAGTTGCATAGGATGTGAAATAAGTTCCTTAATTTGATGGCCGTAATCAGATAATATTGGCAAATAATGCTTTCGAATTGCTTTACGAGCGGACGGAATAACCATTAAAACACAAACTATAAGTGTGATTATTCCAATGAAAGTAATGAGCATATGAGTAGGAATCATTCCAGAAAGCACATTTTTACCAGTGAAAACGCCTATAGAAAGTAATACTAAAGTTGTCATTAATGCTTGAATAAGCCATACTGCACTAGTAATTGCTGTAGCTTGAGCTGAAGTGTACCCGCTTTTCTTTAATAATTGCATATTTACAAATGCAGGACCAACACCAGCAGGCATAGAAACTGCTGTGAAACCAGTAGCTGCTTGAGATGCAAACAAAACATGTGCAGAAGGTTTTTGATCATCCATGAATGAGCCGAGAGTAATTGCAGATCCAATCCAAGCAAACATGCTGCAAGCAAAGCACATAAATACCATTACATTATCTGCGTGACGCAAGGCAGCAAATACTTCCTGAGGATGCCACTGTGTAGCAATAACAGCGACAGCAACAATCGAAAGAACCAAGCTAACAAAGAAACGTATATTGAAGCGCGCTAAACGCACAGTATCATAATCTTCTTCATCTGTGTGTAAAGCAACTATTTGACTTAACTTATTGCAAAGATTTTGGAAAACTTTTTTATTCCAAGATGGCAAAGATCTCGTGGAAGCAGGAATAGCAGCTTTCTGCATAAAAGGCAATAGCGCAGATAACTTTTCTACACCCCATGTGTTAATAGCAGCTTTAAGAGCGGTGTCAATATCTGTGCAAGATGCAATAAGAGTTAAAAGCTGAACTTTATCAAGTGCAATATTTGTATCATCGCTGGCAACATCGCCATTTTGCCAACCTGCAATAACTGGGGTTCCATCTTCAAGCCTAGCAATAGTTTCAGGAGTGATGCGTCTATGCGTAATACCGCGAGTATTAGCCGCATCGACATAACGCATTAATTTTGCTGCATCATCAATAGTTAAAGTGTTCAAATTACAAGGCAGCAGAGCGTTAGAAGCATGAAAAACCATTATTGAAGATTTATCACTGTCGCTTACTCCATAAACATTCGCTGTTGGCAAATGCATATTTCGTAAAACAAGAAGCATAGAAAGGTGGTGATGAACAGAATGCCTAGCAGAACGATCTCTACGAGTAGGTATATCTACTAAACGCACCCACTGCCATAATTGATTTAAATAACCTGGTAAATGAACTTGATTATCTAATACTGAAATTACATAACGTATGCCGTGAATGTCTGTTGCATCATACAATCTTGAATTTTCAATTAAATCGTCATCAAGACTTGAACGAAGAACTCCAGTATGATCAGCTTGCTGAGTTCTACGAGTTAATTGAGTAAGATTATCTATGCCAATATTTTTTAAAGCAAGAACAATATCGTCACCCCAAGCACCCTTACTGCGTGTGCCTTTTGCGAAACGAATAAGCGTACCGATTGCTCTTCCTAAGCAGCATGATACAAGAACAGCGGAGTAGGAGTCCCAAGATGAAAATAGAAGTATTGCTGTAACAATGAATAAAGCATTCCAGCCCCACATTACATGCTTATATTCGCGTCTAGGACCACTAACTGTAAGAAAAGCAACTAGAACAGCATACATGTCTGGAAGCAAATCAGCCCAAGTGTTATTGGACCGCATTTGTAAAGATTCAATCAAAGCTATATTGTGTGTAGAAAATATCGCAATAGATAACAGCCATACTGAACCATAACTTATAAACAGTGTAATAACAGAAATAGCGGTATCAATCCAACGCCTGTCAGAAACCATGTGTGCAATAACTTCTGCAACAACAATAAGAGTAAGACCTTGCTGTATCAGAACAAATGAAAGATTATTAAAAGATAACCCTATAATTTGAGTAGCACTTCGTGCATCAATCTTCATAGCATCAGCCGTTGCTGACAAACACATTGACGACAACAAAGTAAAAACGCCAATTACAACTGATGATATTGCATACAACAAATCAGCCCAACTACGTACTAAGCTAGGCTGAGTATCTTCAATAACAAGATTTGGATTTATGCTAGATTGCATCGCTTTACCGTCTACTTAATCAATAAAGTCCACCAATCGTGAAGCAAATCCAGTGTAAGATTCTGGTGTCATTGCTTGCAAACGAGCTGCAGTATTGGCATCAAAGCTACGAGATTTAATGAATTCTTCTACGTCACTTTGTGAAATATGGTGACCGCGCATTAATTCTTTTACTTGCTCATATGGTCGTTCCATACCAGGTACGCCAGCAATTTCTTCAGCACGCATTGCTGTTTGAATTGGCTCTCCAAGAACTTCCCAATTTTCGTCTAATTCTTTTGCCATAAATTCTTTATTAGGATGAATAGACTTCAAACCGCCTAAAAGATTATTCAAAGCAAGAAGAGCATAACCGAAAGCTGAGCCAACATTCCTTTGAGTAGTAGAGTCTGTAAGATCACGCTGCCAGCGGCTTTCAGTAAGAGTTGCACATAATGTGTCAAACAGTGAGCAAGAAATCTCAAGATTAGCTTCAGCGTTCTCAAAACGAATAGGGTTAACCTTATGAGGCATAGTAGAAGATCCTGTAGCTCCCTTTACAGGAACTTGCACAAAAATACCCCTAGAAATATACATCCATACGTCAACTGCAAGATTATGCAGAATATGGTTTATGTGACTTACAGTGCTATAAAGTTCAGCCTGCCAATCGTGGCTTTCAATTTGAGTCGTTAATGGATTCCATTGAAGACCCATTCTATTTTCAACAAACTCTTGAGATACGCTAATCCAATCAACTTCTGGGAAAGCAGCTAAATGAGCTCCAAAAGTTCCTGTAGCACCATTCAACTTTCCTAAATACTCTTGATTATCAAGATGACGAAGTTGACGACGCAAACGATATGCAAACACTGCCAATTCCTTACCTAAAGTAGTTGGAGTAGCAGGCTGGCCATGAGTTAACGAAAGCATAGATAAATCTTTATATTCGTTAGCATTTTTAACTAAATAATCAACTATCGCTTCTAAATTCGGACGATAAACGTTTAAAACAGCTTGCTTTACGCAACGCGCAATAGAAAGATTATTAATATCTTCACTTGTGCATGAAAAATGCACTAAAGTTTTTAAATTTGAAAGCTCAGTAGCACGACCAAGCTTATTTTCTGCTTCGTCTAACGCATCGTCAATGTAGTATTCAACAGCTTTAACATCGTGATGAGTAATAGCCTCATGCGCAGCATGACGAGCAATTCCTTCAGCATCAAAATTTTCAGGAATAGAACGCAAATATGAGCATTCTTCATCAGTTAAAGGATTAACACCCTTAACAATTGGCTGGAATTGATTAGCTTCATAACCATTTGCGAGAAGAATCATCCACTCAACTTCTACACGCATGCGCTCGCGATTTAACGCAGGTTCGCTTAAATATTCAACGAGTGCGGATGTTTGATTATGATAACGCCCATCGAGAGGAGTCAGAGCTATTGCAGGAGAAATATCGGTAAGCTTCATAGTTTTAAGGTTACATCATGCTGCGAATTAGCTTAATTTTACTCAATAAGAATTTAATTATTTTATTTTTTCATTACTCCTTGCCACAATGTAGTACTTTGCAATTTGCCATTAATAGTATTCTGAAAATGTCGATCTTGCTCGCGCACACTTTTAGATCCGAGTTGAAGAGCATCTTCATAAGCTGCAGTATGGTAATGCAAATCATGAGTTAAAGTTCCTTCTTCTGGAACGTCATTAACGAATATTCCGTCATTATCGAATTTTTTAGTCGAATATTGTTTGCCAGAAAAACGCGTGACTCCAGGAGGTAAAGAACACTTAGATTCTTTAACATGAATTGCATGACCGTGAATAGTCACCCAATTATTTCTACGAGGATTCTCTTTGCCATCTAAAGAAGGCACAATCTCATCGTCCATCTCAATACTAGTAACCCAAGTTTTCTTAGGAATTGGATGATTTGCAATAGGAGATCCAGCAGTAACAACATGCTGTATGTTGTATTGCTTAGCGTAATCGCTTGCAATGCTTGCTGCAACAATACCTCCTTGAGAATGTCCTACTAAAGCAACAGGCTCGTTAGATTTAATTCCAGAACGTTTCATAGCTTCTACAACCATTCGAGTGCTATCAGCTTGTTTTCTAACTAAAGAACTATGACTCATTACTTCTGCGTTTTGTGCCCAACCAAAAGGAGAGTGTGCTTTACCGTCAGTTCCTGGAATTATTACTAACCATGACGAACTGCCATCGCTGCGCCTAAAACGTTGAATTGCAATAGTAGCAGCATCTGGATTAACAAGTGGTGGTCTAACGCCCAAATTTTCGCTTCCAAGTTCCGTTAAATTTTCTAAAGTTTCAAGCAGATTACGTCCAGGTCTAGCAAGAACAGATCCAGGTTTTCTCCACATCTCATTTACTTTAGTGAGAAGTAAATTATTACCTTGCTTTCGATCATTAATAGGCGCGCTTACGAAGCTAAGAGCACTAGAAATAAATGGAATAGCTTGTGATAAATATTTTTGAGCATTGGATAAAAAGTTTAGTGAGGTTTCACGCTCTTTTTTATTTATGGGGCCTTTCGCATTTCCGGCAATAAATATTGGCAAACTTGTAATAGGATTTAAAATAAGGTGCTGCGATAAACCTCGAATAATTCCTTGTTGTATATTCTTAGTTGTGTAGGACCATCTAGCAAGATTTTGGAAACCTGAATGATTTTTATTATCTTGATTAACGGCGAGACCTGCGGACAATAAAACATGTAAAGCAAAAATAGGGTTTGCAAGAGCCAAGAAAGAAATTTTATTGTCTAACTCGTCTTTTGCACGAAATTCTGCATCTTCATACAAATTATTTGCTCTTGCAATAAGAAAAGCAAGATTTTCTAAATTTTGAGACATTAAATAACATTTATGAGCATATTCATGACATATGCTTTCAGTTAAAAATGATTGCGAAGAATCATGAATATATGCTCCTGATTCTTTTTGTATACCATAATTTTGACCGGCAATAACCATCGCTGCATTAAGCCATAAATTTTTTAGCGTAAGTAATTCTTTAGCAATATTATTGAGTTTTCTGGAAAAACTAATATACGCTTCTCTATCAGCAACGCTAAGCGTCATTCCACCTACAACAGAGGACTTAACTTTCCAAGACATACTATATTCCTCCGCGAATGTTATATAACGCATACGCTTGTGCAGAAATATTTTTCATACTATGACGAAAATGTTCGGCTGCAAGCCCTTGCCAATCTTCTAATTCAGTCGCTGCGGATTCTGCCATAACGCAGCGAGCGCACTCTTGAGTGCGTTGTATAAGCCATTGCCATTCGTAATATGTGTGCATAATCGTTATTACACACGTTTATTAATGAAAAGTCACTAAAAAATATTCAATGTGGTTAAAAGGTTATTAATGCTTATTGCTTCGCTTATAGATAATCGTTAAAGATTTAATTACCAAGGCTTATTGCTGCTTTCATCAGTTTTAGTACGTTTTTCTGTCTTTTCTAAACCTTGCTGGTCTTCTTGATTCTGTGAAGATTGAGAATCCACATGATCGTTCTGTTTTAGCAAGTTTTCAACTTTATTGCGCTGAGCATTGCTCAATTGAGGCTTAGACGAATCTGACTGCTTTTTATCTTTAGAAGAATTGTTAGAATTATCGTTTTTAAAATGATTGTTATGCTTTTTCGGTTTCTGTTGCTTATTAGTATTGTTTTGATTCTGCTTTAATTTTTCTGTTAACTTTCGTGATAATTCAGCATTTTTGTCAATACTATTTCGAAGTTGAGGAAGCAGTATCATTTCTTGAGATTTAGCATCATCAAATTGCGCATCAGTTTGCTGTTGCTGAGTTAAAAGCACATTCTTGTCGCTATCTATACTCTTAGCAGATTTTATGTTAGAAATAAGGCTATCAGTAGCAGTATTATATGTGTATTGTGCTCTCCAATTTACGATAGCAAAATACGCTACGAATATCGCAATAATCAAGAACAAGAATGTAACAATGCGAATAATTGTGCGACTAGACATGTGCTTCATACTAATTTCCTTGAAGTTATAAACCACGACATTAATTCCCAAATTAAAAGTATCGACGCAAATATTGCAAACGGCCAAATAATTGGTTCAGGTCTCAAACGAGGTTTTGCTGTCTCGTTCATTCTCCATTGGTGTGAAAGAATTGGTTTTGCTTCGTCTCCAAATGTTACGTTTAAAGATGAGTGCATATACTTGCCGCTAAGCTCATCGGCAATATTTCGTAAGTTCTTTTCATCAAGCTTTGAAATGCCAGGATTTCCTGTAGCCGGATCAATAACCCATTGATTAGAGGTATTGTCTTCGCTGTAGTCGTCAAGTTGCAGCTGTGTTTTTTCCAAAGGTATTTTAGCTCCTTTAGATGAGCCTATTCCAATAACAAATGCGTTAGTAATATAAGCTCTGAGCGATGAAAATGTGCGGCGCTTTCGTTGTGTTGTTTCCTCACCGTCGCTTAAAACATACAAAACTGTTGTATCATCTGGATGAGCATCATGTATAGTTTTTGCAGTAAGCAAAGTTTGATCTATAGGAGCGTCAAGACTAGTTCCAGTAGCTACGCTAGTTGGTTCAGTTCGTAAAGTATTTATCCAATTGTCAACTGCTCTAGCATCAGGCGTTAATGGAACATCGACAGACGTAGAAGCACCAAAAGAAATAGCAGCAAAACTTGAGTTAGCATAGGATTTTGTTATTTGACGAATAATATTCCTTGCTGCATCAATACGCTCAATCTTACTATTTTTTGCATAATCAGCGTCTTTTGCTCTCATTGAACCTGTTATATCTAGAGCAATAATCACGTTTGTTGCATTTACTGCTCTTTGTAAAGTTGAACGCATAATACTTGGAGATAGCACGCAAATTATTAGCATTATGCATATGCCAATACGTCTTAATCTCATGCAAAAAGTTTCATCACTTGATCCTGGTTTCCTACGTATAGGCACAATTTCAAAAAACATTGCTGCCAACAAAACTAATATTGCAATAATCGCAATAATCCAGCCATATGATGGAGAAAAAACCAACTGACCTGCTTGAGAAGTGTCAGAAGCTTCAATTTTAGCGTGTGCAAACAGTAGGGTAGTAGCAGAAAATAGTGTTGTTGTCATCGCTTCATCCTCTTTGCAATAGCTAGCCAAATCACAACGCTAAACACAGTAAGCAAAACCCAAAGACCAGGATCGTCGCTAAATGCAGACTGAGCAGTGCCTTGAGGAATTGCAGTATGTCTTTTTTCAATTTCTTTTACTAAATTAATAACAGAATCAGAATTGCGTTGAGAAAGGAAAATTCCACCATGAGATTCAATAAGCTGTTTCATTTCTAACGTAGCATCATCATTCTCATTCTGTTTTGCGCCGGAATATAACCCGTCGACAGTAATTTTAGCTTGCTTTGTTAAATCTAAAGCTTGCTTTAATGAGTAAGTTTGTTTTCCAGAAACAACATTATCTGTAGCAAGAACAATGGAAGCACTTCTATTAAAACGGCTTTGTATTTTATGGTTATTATGAGCAGAACCATAAATAAAACCTGGAAGCATTGCTGCGCAACTAACTAAACCGTCTCCAATAAGAGATGTTGCGTTTTTGCGATTTTGAGTTCCTTCAAGCCAGTCAGAAATTTCCTGATATTGGCGTTGTTGTAAACGATTAATACGACTTTGCGATTGAACTCCGCCAAGCAAATTTGCAGCATATTGCAATTGTTTTTTAGCTAGTCGATAATCGTCAGTCAGTGGAAAAACTGTTCTAGATGTGGAGTTAAAAATGCTTAATCCAATGCGTTCACCCTGAAAATGCTCAATAAAATTAAGATACGCTTGAATTACTTCGCGATCATATGGTAAAGCAGAACCTGAAACGTCTAAGCATAAAACAATGTCTCTAGAACTAACTTGCTCGTTCGCATTAAACACTCGGGCTGGCCTGGAAGCAACAGCAAGCGAACTGCACAAAGATACTACCAATGCAGCCGCAGCAAACCTTCTAAACATTCGCCACATATACCATGAATGACTAGTAGTAGTTCCTTGTAGATCATTGTCAAAAGTAAAAGTATAGAATTTTCGCGTAATATTACTAGTTTGACTCTTATACTTCTTTTTTAAAATATTGCTACGAATGGAATCTAAAATTAGTAAGACAGCAAAAATTGCTACAGAAATAACAACGCCTGCAACAAAAAGCAAAGGCCATTGCCATCTCCATGGCCATATGTATTCCCAAACATTATTACTCATCAACGTTTGTCCTTCGTTTGCCAGCCTTCAAGCAATACTAAAACCCATTCAGCAGCCTGCTCAACAGTAGTATTTCGCGCTTGCTCGTTTGCTTTGCGATCAGCAAATTCTGGAGGATACAAAGCAGATATTGTTTGGCGTAACATATCAGCACCTTTTTTATTGCGCCATTTCAAACGCAAAGAAGCCAATTCTCCCAAAGTGTGAGTTTGAATATCTTCACCGCTCATCTTCGAAACATAAGATCTAGCAATAGAAGCCAATTCTGCACAAGCCTGATCTTTAGTAAGTTCATTGTTATGATACTTCTCAACAATCGCATCAATATCTTTACGCCAAGCTTGTTTGTTTACATTATGAACGTGAACTGCTTCTGTAGAGTTGCTACTTTCAGTTAATTTTTTTGGCTTTTTAAAAGAAAAATATAAAACCGCAAAAGCAATAAAGATAACAACAAGCGATGCAGAAAGTAGTATTAAAAAAAGCGTTTCATCATGTAAAGGCTTTTGAATATCTTCCAGGCTCATTCTATTCAACCTCCTTGTTAAATGAGTCAGCAAGATAATTTGTACGGCTCACTTTTTGTGCAGAAATATGGAAAACTTCTTCACTTGAAGAACCATAAATTATTGAAGATTGAACACCAAGCAGCATATCGTATAAAGCGTTTATTCTAAAATTTCTACGAGCTTCGACTTCATTTTTATTTGATTCTTTTTTCAAAAACGCCGGTACTTTACGTAAAGTAATTCCATCAAATATTTGCAAATCAATTGCAGCATCAAAAGGATTAATAGGAGAGACAACAATAACTACAAGCTTATGATTTTGCGTAATTTTACGCAAAGATTCAGAGTTATGAGCTTGTAATGCATACTCATCAGTTATTAAAACTACCAGACCATTATTGTCAATATTTTTTAGTAACGAAGTAAGCAACGCATCAATGTCTCTGGTATTCCTACGAGTATTAAGCAACGTATAATCTAGATTTCGCTCAAAATCAGAAAGATTACTAGCAGAATGAACATTGATAACGTTTTTTCCATCTGCACACAACAAAGAAACAGCATCATGACGTTTTAAACTCAAAGATGCAAAAAAGCATGCAGAGTTAGACGCAACTTCATACAGAGATTCTCCAGAAACACAAGCTCCATTCATATTGATGCTTGTATCTAAAGCAATCCAAGTATGAGAAGACGAAGTACGCTCTCTAGAAGACACCATAGGTTGTCCAGTTCGAGCACTCGCAGACCAATTCATCATGCGAGCTTCATCTCCTGGCTGCCACGCGTGTATGTCAATAACATCACCTGTGCCAAAACGTCTGTGCGAAGGATGGTCTCCCTCTAATAAGCCTAAAGCTTTACGCGCAATAGGCAAATCAATTCGCTGATCCAAAAGCTCAATTTTGCGACGCACGGCTTTAGCAGGTTCAGATAATACTAACCGCTTCGTACGCATCATGGCACAGGAACCGTCTTAACTAATGCATCAATTACTTGATCTGTAGTAATAGAATCAGCTAAAGCTTCAAAAGTTAAAAGTATGCGATGCCTTAACACTTCATGCGCAAACAATTTAATATCTTCAGGTATCACATAATCGCGTCCAGAAAGTAAAGCGTGAGCTTGAGCAATACGAATAAGTGCAATTGATGCACGCGGGCTAGCTCCCATACGAACCAATGAATTAATTGTAGGAAGTGGATGCGTACCTTCACCGCGAGAAGTTGCAACAAAATCAACTACATATTTCATAACTGCTTCAGAAACGTGTATGCGACGCGCTGCAGTACGCATAAAAACAACATCTTGCAAACTTATGCGTTGAGTATTTAGCTTTGAAGGATCAACGACATCCAATCCGCGTTGAGTAAGTAATTGCAGCATACGAACTTCCTCTTCAGGATTAGGGTAAGTCATAACTGCCTTTACCATAAAACGATCCATTTGGGCTTCTGGAAGATTAAATGTTCCTTCTTCCTCAATTGGATTTTGCGTAGCAATAACCATAAATGGTTGAGGCAGAGGAATTCTTTCGCCTCCAATAGTTGTTGCTCCTTCTGCCATAGCTTCAAGCATTGCAGATTGAGTTTTTGCATTTGAGCGATTAATCTCATCCAACAAAATAACATTTGCATGGATAGGACCAATTTGCGTAGTAAAATGTTGAGAAGCAAAATCAAAAACTTGAGTACCAACTAAATCTGCTGGCATTAAATCCGGAGTACACTGCACACGACGGAAACTACCTGACATAGCTGTTGCAAGAGTTTGAGCAGCAGTAGTTTTTGCGAGACCTGGTACTGATTCAATAAGAATGTGTCCGCCTGCAATAAGAGTAAGAATAAGAGACTCTCGTAAAGCGTCTTGACCGACTAAAGTTTGTGCAAAACGTGCGCGCAAAATATTTGCAATTTGCTGACAACGACGTATGTCATCACTCGAAATAGTTGCAGTGACTTGCGCACTTGCATTAGAAACAGCAGACGGTTGAGGTACAGCTGATCCAATGCCAAGCTTAGAAGCAATTGAAGTTTTATCGGTTAACGGTTTCTTCTGTGGTTGCGGTGGAAATAATGCCATAAGAGACATTTTAACCGATATGCAGTACTGACATGTTCAAAAATGGCATTTTTATTGTCTTTATAAGATAATTTGCAATATTTAAGACAATTAGATTTCTTGAGAATCTAGGGACCAATTAATTGGCGAAACTCCCATATTAATTAAGGCCTGATTAGCTCTTGAAAATGGATGCGATCCAAAGAATCCTCGCATTGCAGAAAGAGGACTTGGGTGCGCTGAAGTAATAAGAGTTGCATTCGTCAGCAAAGGAGCCAAACTTTGCGCATTACGACCCCATAAAATAGCTACAAGCGGCAATGGATTACCATTGCAATCAGTTCTATTGTTTAATGCTCGAATAGCTGCATCGGTTACAGGCTCCCAACCTTTTCCTTGGTGGCTATTTGCCTTACCGGCCTCAACAGTTAAACATCTGTTAAGAAGCATCACACCCTGCCTGGTCCACGGTGTTAGATCTCCACTTTTTGGAGTTTCTACACCTAAATCGTTTACTAATTCTTTATAAATGTTTATGAGACTTTTTGGCAGTGGGCGCACTTTTGCAGCTGTGCAAAAACTTAAGCCTACTGGATGGCCCGGCGTTGGATATGGATCCTGGCCAACAATTAAAACTTTAATGCTTTTTAGTGGAATAGAAAAAGCACGCAAAATGTTGTGGCTAGCAGGAAGAATATGATGTCCGCTTTCTATCTGCTCTCGCAAAAATACTCCCATTGCGCGTATTTGTGGCTCAACTGGCTTTAATGCTTCAGCCCAATCAGGATCCATTAGCTCGTTTAAAGGTTTAATATTTTGAGGATTCATATTGCTACTGTATGTCAAGGCATACCATAAAAGGAAACCAATCAAATTTTCTAAATTTGTGCTTTGTGCTAAGCATTAGATAGTATAGATTCATTATTGTTTAAATGATTTTATAAGGAGTGCAATTATGGCGCGAAATAATCAGAACGTGTCGTATACGCCTGATGCTTTTGATGAGCCACCAGAGGGACCGATTGGAGTTCATCGTGGAAATCCTGCGTGGTATGCCGTAATACTTCCTTATTTTGTTGCATTAATTGTTGCAGCGGTTGTTGGTGTTTTGGTTTGGGCTATCGCTTCTGGCGAAATCTCACATCTTCCGTTGCCTTGGAATCATCAGCAACAATCATCTCAATCAGCATCGCCTTCTAAGACTTCTGAAAACAAAAAGTCGGTTAAAAGCGACGAAGATAAATCTTCTGAAGGCGAAGATGACGACGATAATAAATCTGAAGAAAATAAATCAGATAGGAAAGATGCTGGTGACTCTAAGGATAATTCAGCAAATGATTCTAAGACGCAAACTTCACTAGATAAATCAGTTGCTGTGAAAGTTCTTAACGCAACCAAGATAAGCGGTCATGCTGCTGCTGGCGCAGATAAGTTAAAGCAAGCGGGATACGCAAATGTGACAGCTGGAAATCCAACTGGTAAAGTCCCAGGCGAGTCTGTTGTTTGGTATAAAGACGATTCACAAAAAGCTGCAGCTGAAGATATTGCAAAGACTTTAGGTATTAGTGCTGTCGAAAATGAAAAACAAATCGTTTCTCCGATTGTAGTTGTGCTTTGCAAGTAATATTTTTCGCATAAAAATAACCGGTTAGAATTATTTTCTAACCGGTTTTTATGTATAAACGCCAAAAAAGTTGGCACTCGGGTACATAGAGTGCTAATCTTCAAATTAGCACTCAAGCCTTGAGAGTGATAATAAGCAGCTGACGGCTTATTACTCAAGATTGCAGTGAAAAGTTCATAAATAACGTATGTGGAGGAACTATGGCAAAGATTATTGCCTACCAGGAAGACGCCCGCCAGGGTATGCTCGCCGGTTTGGATAAGCTTGCAGACACTGTTAAAGTTACACTTGGTCCAAAGGGTCGCAACGTTGTATTAGATAAGACTTACGGTGCACCAACTATCACAAATGATGGCGTTTCTATCGCTAAGGAAATCGATCTTGAAGATCCATACGAGCGTATTGGCGCCGAACTTGTTAAGGAAGTAGCTAAGAAGACTGATGATGTTGCAGGCGACGGTACTACAACTGCTACTGTTTTGGCACAGTCTTTGGTGCATGAAGGTTTGAAGAATGTTGTTGCAGGAAGCAACCCAATCGCTCTTCGCCGCGGCATCGAAAAGGCTGCTGAAGCAATCGTCAAGGAATTGCTTGCTTCTGCAAAGGATGTTGAGACCAAGGAACAGATTGCTGCTACTGCTACGATTTCTGCAGCTGATCCTGAAGTTGGCGAAAAGATTGCTGAAGCTTTGGATAAGGTCGGTCAGGATGGTGTTGTCACAGTTGAAGACAACAACAAGTTTGGTCTTGACTTGGACTTCACTGAAGGTATGCGCTTTGATAAGGGCTATATTTCCCCTTACTTCGTCACTAACGCTGACGATCAAACTGCTGTTCTTGAAGATCCATACATTTTGCTCACTTCTGGCAAGGTTTCAAGCCAGCAGGATATCGTCCACATCGCTGAGCTTGTTATGAAGTCTGGCAAGCCATTGCTTATTATTGCTGAAGATGTTGATGGTGAAGCATTGCCAACACTTGTTTTGAACAAGATTCGTGGCACTTTCAACACTGTTGCTGTTAAGGCTCCAGGATTCGGCGATCGTCGTAAGGCTATGCTTCAAGATATGGCTATTTTGACCGGTGCACAGGTTGTTTCTGACGACCTTGGCTTAAAGCTCGATTCTATCGACGCTTCTGTGTTTGGTCACGCAGCTAAGGTTATTGTTTCTAAGGATGAAACAACTATCGTTTCTGGTGCTGGATCTAAGGAAGATGTTGATGCTCGCGTGGCTCAGATTCGCGCAGAAATCGAGAACACTGATTCCGATTACGATCGCGAAAAGCTTCAGGAGCGTCTTGCTAAGCTTGCTGGCGGCGTTGCTGTTATTAAGGTTGGCGCTGCTACTGAAGTTGAAGCTAAGGAGCGTAAGCATCGTATTGAAGATGCAGTTCGTAACGCTAAGGCTGCTATTGAGGAAGGTTTGCTTCCAGGCGGTGGCGTAGCTTTGGTTCAGGCTGCTGCAAAGATTGAAAAGTCTCAAGCAATCACAGAGCTTAAGGGCGAAGAAGCGACGGGTGCTGCAATCGTGTTCCGCGCTGTAGAAGCTCCAATCAAGCAGATTGCTCAGAACTCTGGCGTTTCTGGAGATGTTGTGCTCAACAAGGTGCGTGAGCTTCCAGAAGGCGAAGGCTTCAACGCTGCAACCAACACTTACGAAGATTTGATGGCTGCTGGCGTTACTGACCCAGTTAAGGTAACTCGTTCTGCTCTACAGAACGCTGCTTCTATTGCAGGTTTGTTCTTAACCACTGAAGCTGTGGTTGCTAACAAGCCAGAAAAACCAGCTGCAGCACCACAAGCTGGTGCCGACATGGGCTACTAAATTAAAAGTTGTAAAAATTTTATAGCTGAATAGCTCATAGTAAATGGCGGTATGCTCACAAGTAAAGTATACCGCCATTTATATTTCATTAGATTATTCAGACTATTCAGCCCATTCCAAATAGGGAAGTAGCTTGAGCTTCCGCATCAAGATACACTCCTGACGCATGTTGCATAGCTTGCTGAATTGCTTCTAATGATTGTTCCATTTGTTGTTGCGCCGCTCGCCACTGCTGAGCGGTCGACGCAAATTGTGTAGCCGCCGATCCAGTCCACACGCTCTGCAATTGCTGTAAATTGGTATACATCCCGTTGACTGCATCTCTAATTGCACTAACCGAGGTTCCAACGGCTGCCGCAGCCTGCTGAATTTGCTCTGAATCAACTCGAAATTGTGCCATATTTCCCCTCCATTTGTTTTGCGTCTAAATAAACGCTTTTTATAAATTATTTTGCGAAACATTCCAAATAAATTAAGCAAGGATTTTTATAATGCTACTTTTACTTGTGTGATGTCACGCTATTATGAATATATGCCATCAAAAAACTACGAAAAAGATTCATGCACCAATGTGGTTAAAAGCTTAACTTGCACGCGTATTGCAAATTTTAACTACCAGCATTCTCATTCAAAACTATTTTTAGCTAAACGCGTATTGCTTTTATTAATGGCATTTTTATTTAGTTTTTCTTTTATTCTTCCAACTCTTCCAATAAATTCGCTCATATTTTCACCTTTAAATAGAGTAAATACAATTAATGCATATGCTGAAAGTAATGAGCAAAATTCTGGAATAGTTGCAACAGACTCAATAACAGACACAGAAAATTTGCTTGGGGATTCTGTCAGTAAAGTTGCTGACATGATTGAGACAACAAAAAAGCGTACAGGAGTAAATGTTAGGCTCTTATATTTGTCTACTTTTGGAAATACAAAAAATCCATCAAAATGGGCTAGTGATTTGTTGATTAGTACGCTTCCAGCTAAAAATACTGTGCTGCTTGCAGTAGCAACTCATGATGGAAGATTAGTTGTAGCTGTTTCGCCTAATTCCGATGAATGGCTCAAAAATAAAAATACTGTAGACTCGTTATCCGATGCAGCTTATAAGCCATTAGTAAGCACAACTGGAACGCATTGGGATCAATCTGCAATAATGATGATGAAACAAATAATGCGTGCAAAACGTACGTCAACAACTTCTTCTGCAAGTCTTATTTCTACAATTATTATGCTATTAATATTGTTGGCATTATTCTCAATAGTCGCGATTATTCTGTTTAGAAAGAATCGCATACAACGTCAAATACTTGCTGGTGTTAGAAAAGCTCGTAGAAGGCACGCTCGTCACAGGTAGACAAAAATATTCGATAACTTGTTTTATTTTCAGCAATTATTCAGGAAACATTCAGCTTGATAAGTGATGCTAATCAATATGAGTAAGAACGTTGAAGCATCTATTGTCGTGGTCGATGACGAGCCATCAATCCGTGAACTTTTGGTAGCATCTTTGCATTTTGCTGGGTTTGAAGTAGAAACTGCTGCATCCGGCTCAGAAGCTGTTGAAGTAATTGAACGAGTAAATCCAAATCTTATCGTTATGGATGTTATGCTCCCAGATATTGATGGTTTTACTGTTACGAGGCGTATTCGTCAAAATGGAATTAAAGTTCCTGTATTGTTCCTAACTGCAAGAGACGATACACAAGATAAAATTATGGGTCTAACCGTTGGTGGAGATGACTACGTTACAAAGCCATTCAGCTTGGAAGAAGTAGTGGCAAGAATACGAGCAATTCTTCGCAGAACACAAGAACCTGATGAAGAAACTCATATTATAAAAGTTGCGGATCTTGAGATTAACGAGGATTCTCATGACGTAACTCGATGTGGCGTGCCAATCGAACTTAGCCCAACTGAATACAAACTACTTCATTATCTTATGGACAATGAAGGTCGAGTTCTGTCAAAAAGCCAGATTTTGAATCACGTATGGCAGTACGATTGGGGCGGAGACGCAGCAATCGTTGAATCTTATATTTCTTATTTAAGAAAGAAGATTGATGGCATTGAAATTACTGATGATTCAGGAAAACAGCAAAAAGTAGTTCCTCTTATTGAAACTAAACGTGGCATCGGTTATATGATTCGAGAGCCTAAGGCAGGTCAAGCCTGATCATGCAATCTAGTAATAATAACTACAATAACGCTGAATCAACTATTAGCAACAGCACAAATAATAACTCTAAAGATGATTCAGATGTTAGAACTGCTGGAAAAAGTGTTGCGATAGAGCTAAGTGAAAATAACAAAAAAAACAAAAAGCCTCGTAAAACCTGCTGGCTACGTCGTCGCATAAATGCAATACCACTGAGTACGCGTTTAGTTGCATGTACTCTCGCTATTTTAACTGTAGCCGCTTTTTGCATATCACTATCAATTCAGCAGCTCGTAGGAAATTATTTGCTAGAAAAAACTGATGTACAATTAGCAAGTCAAGCGCAATTTGTTTATGACAATGTTGATTCATTGCGCATGAAAAACTCAAATCAATCTTCAGTAGGTCCAAATAATTACTTTATGCAAGTTAGAGATACGCATAATAAAATTATTTCTACTCCATTAATACCAATTAAAGGATCGGTTGTTTCGGTTCCTAAACTTCCTGCAGACGGTTTTGATAGTAAAAAAATTGTTACCCACAAGCCTTACACAGCACCTGCAATCGTCAAGGGGAATACTAATAAAGTCGATGCAATCACTAAAAAGGCTGCAACAGCTCCATGGAGAGTTTTAGTATTAACGTGGGGTCAAAAAAATAGCTATAATTCAGAGTTAAGTGTTAGCGGTTATGTCTATATTGCTTTATCTCTTAGCGATCAAATTGATACCGTTAGCACACTTACTCGTTACTGTATAATGGTGAGTATTGCAGTTATTTTGTTTGGAGCAGTATTTTCAGCAATTATTATTCAATCAGCTTTAAGACCGTTAAAACGAATTGAAAAAACAGCTTCAAAAATTGCTTCTGGAGATTTAAGCAAACGAGTTCCATCTGCTCCTGAAAATACTGAGGTTGGATCTTTAGCAGCTTCTCTTAACTCTATGCTTGCTCGTATTGAAAGAGGATTTAATGAGCAAGAAGATATGACAGAAAAAATGAAGCGATTCGTTTCAGATGCAAGTCATGAATTACGTACTCCATTAGCTGCAATTCATGGATATGCTGAGTTATATACAATGTGGCGCAACATGCCAGGAGAGCAGGAGAGAGCAGATGACTCTATTGCCCACATTAAGGCTTCTAGCGAGAGAATGACTGAACTAGTAGAAGATTTGCTTTCTTTGGCGCGTTTTGATGAGGGTCGTGGAATTAATATTTCACAGCAAGTTAGCTTATCTCCAATACTTTCTGACGCGGCTAATGATCTACATGCTCTTGATCCTGCTAGATCCGTTCAACAAGGCTATTTAACTATTTCGGATGAGTGGAAGCTTATGAGTTGCACAAATTGCGATTTTGAGCGTAAGCTCCAATTCCATGTTGGTACACTTCCAACTGTTACGCTACTCGGTGATGGTGCTAGATTACGCCAAGTAATGACAAATATCGTAGGAAATATTCATAGATACACCCCTGTTGATTCTCCTGTAGAAATTGCAGTAGGAGTTATGAAGGCGTCTATAACTCCAAATGAATTATCTAAATTACCTTCTGTAAAAGAATCACTGAAGGAGTTTTTGGAAGCAGCGGAAGTCAGCCAATCTACTGATACGGGTCATAAGTATGCTGTAATTCGAGTTGTTGACCATGGCCCTGGAGTTCCAGAAGAATCATTGTCTAGAATTTTCGAGCGTTTCTATATTGCTGACCCATCAAGAGCTAGAGAAAAAGGTGGAACTGGCTTGGGTATGGCAATTGCGCAATCTGTAGTAAAAGCACATCATGGTTTTATTTGCGCAACTATATCTTCTCCATTAGAAGCATCGACCAATTCTAAAACTAATCTTGATGACACTATGGATGGGTCTGAGCAAATAGATGTTAAAGCTCATGGCCTAACTCTTACTGTAGTTCTGCCAGTTAATGAAATCGATGAGCCTTCTAAAATTGTTAGCGATTAAAATATTGGCATTAGCAACACTTGCGTAGGTTAAAAAAATTTTATTGCCCGCGTGTATGCGCTACAATGTAATAAGGAAACAAGTAATAACAATATTTGGTACACTATCTATAAACCTATCGCATATGCTGATACTTTATGCCTTGTGCACTTCAGCGTGCGAAATGAGAATTATTTGGAGTGAGGTGTGTTATGCCCAATGGGCGCGTGCGTTGGTACGATACGCAGAAGGGGTACGGCTTTATTGTTGGAGATGATGGTAAGGATGTTTTCTTGCCAGCAGCAGCATTGCCAGTTACTGTAAAAAGTTTACACAAGGGTACACGAGTTGAGTTTTCTGTAATTGAAGGTCGCAAAGGACCACAGGCTATGGGCTTGAATGTTATTGCAACAGCACCATCGCTTGTAAAGGCTACTCGTCCTAAAGCCGAAGATATGGCAGCTATTGTAGAAGATCTTATTAAGCTTCTTGATTCTGCTGGTAATGGTTTGCGTCGACGTCATTACCCATCAACTGCTGAAAGCAAAAAACTTGCTACATTGTTGCGTGCAGTGGCAGATAATTTTGACGTTCAGGAATAGTGTCTGGAATATTATTTATGACTGATGAAGTGATGGATCCACAAGAACTAGCTAGAAGTATAGCTGTGGAAACTTCAGAACGTACTGATGCAGTAGGAGATTTTGTATCTTCTATAGAGCTTGGCAACGGAGTTACAGACTTTCGTTTCGTAAGCAATTTAGTTGGGTATGAAGGCTGGCAGTGGTCAGTTACGTTGTATCATGATGAAGAAACGCAACGTTGGACCGTGAACGAATCAACGCTTGTTCCTACTGAAAATTCTTTGCTTTCACCACCATGGATTCCGTGGAAAGACCGCTTGAAACCAAGTGATCTTTCTGTAATGGACTCTATTGGCACATCTGAAGACGATTCTCGACTAGAAGATGGCTTCCGCCAAGTAAATAATATTGATGATAATAATTCTGAAAAGAATATAGAATCAACAAATTCAGATGATCATTCTGAGTCTAAAACTGAAGATGACGCTAAAGCTAATACTAGCGAAGAAGATGCAGACACAAACGCAAACGCAGAAAAAGATATTAATCAAAATCAAGAATCTTGCGATGCAAATAATGATTTTGACGAAGATCTTGAAGAAGCTGTTTCAACGCTAAGACTGTCTCGCAGACGAGTAATGACTGCGGAAGCAATTTCACAAACAGCTAAACGCTGGTACGCAGGTCAACATGGCCCAAAGTCGTTATCTACAAAAATTGCCGATGGCAAAGCATGTTCATCATGCGGATTCCTCATTCCTCTAGCTGGAAGTTTAGGCTCTATGTTTGGCGTATGCGCAAACATGTGGAGCCCAGACGATGGGCGAGTTGTATCGCTTGATCATGCTTGTGGTGAGCATTCTGACATTGAACCACCTGAGCCATCGCAGCTTTGGATTCAATCTGAACCTGCATACGACGATTATCATATTGACATTTTGCAACAAGCTCCACGAGATGAGCGAGCAGACGTTGAGCTTATTGAGGAAGCAATCGAAGACAGTAAGATGCATCGTCGTAAGCGCAGAAAATTAGATTCAAAATTGCGCAACAAAAAAGAAGCCTCAACAGACAAAGATGAACAAAATAATTTATCTGAATCTGATTTAATAGACAATTCAACTATTGACGAAAAATCATATGAAAATAATGATGACAAAAATCGCGAAATTGAAGTTGAAAATCAAACTGAAAAAATTGAAGAGACTGTAGCTAATGAATCTGAAAAATTTGAAAAATCCCAAAAAGATACAGATTATCCTGATTCTTCAGAAGTAAACTTAGTAGACGAAAATTCTGTTACAGAAGAAATACCGTTAACAGGAAAAGTGGAAGAGTCACAAGAATCTGAAGACACTTCAAAAACTACAGCATCCACATCAATGCGATTATATAAAAGAAAATCTCGCAGACAACATAAGTAATTATGCAAGAAACGAGAATATGAATATTTAGGTTCATCATTCATGATTATTGTGATGCTATGGAATGCTGTACGAATGAATAAATATATACGACGCTTCGCGTCATGGCGACTCGTTACCATGGAATGAAAGAAAAGAACGGAAGGTAGTTATGTTTGAACGGTTCACTGATCGCGCACGACGCGTGATTGTGCTAGCTCAGGAAGAGGCTCGCTCACTTCAGCACAATTATATTGGTACTGAGCATATTTTGCTCGGGCTTATTCGCGAAGGTGAGGGCATTGCCGCGAAAGCGTTAAGCTCAAAAGGCGTAGGCTTAGAAGGCACTCGCAAACAGGTTGAAGAGATGATCGGCAAAGGCACTGTTTCGCCTGCTGGTCATATTCCTTTTACGCCTCACGCTAAGCAAGTGCTTGAACTGAGTTTGCGCGAAGCTCTTCAGCTTGGTCACAGTTATATTGGTACTGAGCATATTTTGCTAGGGCTTATACGCGAAGGCGAAGGTGTGGGCACGCAAGTACTTATAAAGATGGAAGTTGATCTTGGAGACTTGCGAAGCACTACTGTTGATTTAATTCGTGGAGATAATGCTCCTAATGGTAGCGAGAAGGGCGAGTTAGCTAATGCTGGAAGTGTACAAGATAAGCGAAATCAATCCGGCTCTGCTCTTCTTGATCAATTTGGACGCAATTTAACATTTGAAGCTCAAGAAGGAAAGCTTGATCCTGTTATAGGTCGTTCTGAAGAAATTGAACGCGTTATGGTTGTACTTAGCCGACGCACGAAGAATAATCCTGTGCTTATTGGAGAGCCTGGAGTTGGTAAGACTGCAGTTGTAGAAGGTCTCGCACAGAAAATCGTTGAAGGCGATGTGCCGGAAACGTTAAAAAATAAGCAAGTTTATTCTCTAGACTTAGGTTCAATGATTGCAGGATCTCGCTACCGTGGCGATTTCGAAGAGCGCTTGAAAAAAGTGCTTAAAGAAATTAAAACACGCGGCGATATTGTGCTTTTTATTGATGAGATTCACACTATTGTTGGAGCAGGTTCTGCTGATGGAGCTCTTGGTGCATCCGATATGCTTAAACCAATGCTTGCGCGTGGAGAGCTACAGACAATTGGTGCTACTACTACTGACGAGTATCGCAAGTATATTGAAAAAGATGCTGCTTTGGAGCGTCGTTTCCAGCCGATTCAAGTTCCAGAACCTACAATTGCTGAAACAATCGAGATTCTTAAAGGATTGCGTTCTCGCTACGAAAATCACCATCATGTAACTATTACCGATGGAGCTTTACAGTCTTCTGCTGAGCTTTCTGATCGTTACATTCAAGATCGTCACCTTCCAGATAAGGCTATTGATCTTATTGATGAAGCTGGTGCGCGCTTGCGTATTAAGCGCTTGACTCAGCCGCCTGAGCTCAAAGAATTAAACCATAAGATTGCTAAGATTTCTGAAAAGAAAGATGAAGCAATCAAGCAGCAAGATTTTGAAGAAGCTGCCAATCTTCGCGACGATCAAGAAAAGCTTGAGAATGAAGCTGCAGAGAAGGAAAAGGCTTGGCGCGAAGGCGAGTCTAATGTCAAGATGGTTGTTGATGAAGACATGATTGCTTCCGTTGTTTCAAGCACTACAGGCATTCCTGTAGTAAAGCTTACTCAAGCGGAATCACAGAAGCTTCTTCAAATGGAATCTGAACTTCACAAGCGTATTGTTGGTCAAGATGAAGCTGTGTCTGCTTTAGCTCGCTCGATTCGTCGTGCTCGAGTTGGTTTGAAGGATCCTAAACGTCCTTCTGGATCGTTTATTTTTGCTGGTCCTACTGGAGTTGGTAAAACTGAGCTTGCCAAGGCGCTTGCAAACTTCTTGTTTGATGACGATAATGCCTTAATCAGAGTTGACATGTCAGAGTTTGCAGAAAAGTATGCTGCGTCTAGGCTTTTCGGTGCTCCTCCTGGATATGTTGGATATGAAGAAGGTGGCGAGCTTACTGAAAAAGTTCGCAGAAAGCCATTCTCTGTGGTGCTTTTCGACGAGATTGAAAAAGCTCATCCAGATATTTTCAACACGCTTTTGCAAGTACTCGATGACGGTCACTTAACAGACGGTCAGGGTAGAAAAGTGGACTTTAAGAATACGATTATTATTCTTACCACCAATCTTGGTACTCGCGATATTGCGAAGGCTGCAAATACTGGCTTTACACTTGGAAATAACGCTGATTCCACGTATCAGCGCATGAAAGATCAGGTTAATTCTGAGCTTAAGCGTCATTTCCGTCCAGAGTTCTTAAACCGTTTGGACGACACTATTGTGTTCCGTCAGCTTACGGAGCCAGAAGTTCGTCAAATTGTTGACATGGACGTGAAGTTGCTTAACGACAGGCTGTTTGATCGTCACATGTCTCTAGAAATTACGGATGCCGCTAAGAATTTGCTTGCACAGAAAGGCTTCGATCCTTTGCTTGGTGCACGTCCGTTGCGTCGCGTAATTCAGCGAGATATTGAGGATACTATTTCTGAAAAGATTTTGCTTGGTGAACTTTCTGACGGCGAACACATTAAGGTGGATGCTGAAGGCGAAGGATTGCTGGGGGAGTTCACAATTAAAGGCGAAAAGTTTGAGACAATAGACACAACTGCTGCTGTTGCTACTGAAGAAAATAAGTCTGAAGAAAATAAATCTGAGGATAATAAGTCTGAAGATAGCGAAAAAGAAGATAGCGCAGCTAAAGAAGATAGCAATAAGAATAAGTAAAGTTACACAATAACTAACTGAATACACTAAAAGCCCGGCGCGTAAACTCGTCGGGCTTTTTGTTTGAATAAATTTTATAAAAACGTATAAATTACTTAGCAGTTGTGTCAGACGCAGTGCACATTACATTAGCAGAAGTTCCAGTTGCGCTCTTATGAGACACTTCTTTGCCATCAACAGTAATTGAACATTCAACTTTGTAATTGTCTGGCGTTGGATTATCAACGTCTATTTTTGGCGATGCCATGATTGTCCAATCCTTTTGAGCATCCTTGCCAGTAAAGACTTTCTCCCAAACACCATTATTTGTGCTTTCATTGCTGTTAGAACCAGAAACTAATAAGTTAATATCAGTTGGAGCAGTGCCCTTAACTTGAATCTTCATCTCTTTAGCATTCTCATTGGCAATACCTTTTGCCATATTGTCTAGCTTTTTACTTGCTTTATCTAAGCCAGACTTAGCTTTATCTATAGAAGCACTAAAACTTGCTTGCATAGATAAAGTAATTACTATTGAAAGGATACCTAGAACAAGACCAGCGATTACCATTCCATGACCACGCTTGTGTCCTTTTTTACCAGTTGATTTCCAAGAGCATCCAGCAAAAATTATAGCAAGAATTCCAAGCACAAAGCACATATTATTAATAATTGGAACTACAGAAAATACAATGCTAATAATACCCAATACAAGCGCAGATACTCCAAGCCCACTCAAATGCTTGTTATTGTTATCATTATTCACTGGAGACATTTCCATATTCTCCCCATTCATCTTTCTTCCTTTCTTAATTCGATTTGAAAATTATGCAAAATTAGAGTCAGCCCCAAAATTTGCATACAACACAATAAAGTTTATTCACTTAAAAAAAAGCAATATTTTTTTCGAACTATGTGGATAAAAGGTTCAGTTACGAGTTTCACAATTCAACTGCGTATTGTTTCAGAAGAATGAATATGCTAGAGGGTCACACAAAACTTGTGACCCTCTGCTAACAGCAATCAACACTTCTTAATATAAATCCTGACTTGTAGAAACTACAGATTGGTTTTTCGTTTTATAGGTTTGCTTATATTAAATTCATTCCTTAGTCATGCGAATATAGGATTTGAAGAGAATTTCTAGGCGCTCGTCGTTATTAGAGCAAGGCTTTGTAGCACCAAAAGCAACATCTACTATTTTATCTAGCTCGTCATGAGCTTTGCGCAAATCTGTTGGCATGTATGTTTGGTCAGTTTCTTAACTCTTGTGTGCAATGAAACTTTTCCTTCTGAACTCTGAAACTATTGCTTTCTGTGTTATATATCCCAACACTCACCACGTCGAGAGTGTTGTATTGATGTCAAAGGCTGATTAGGTGGGTGCAAATTTGCCTTTGTGTAGCAAGGGTTTGCAAGGGCTATCGTTAAAAGGTTTAGTGAGTGGCGACTGTAAGATGGCTCGGAGCGATTTTTGAGCGCAGTTTGGCTGTATGAGGGAAGATATCAACGCTCTAGGGTCGAGTGCACAGGATGTTAACGTTAAAAAGTGCACCCACTTTGCACCCAGCCAAAAAGATATTGAAATATAAAGCAGAAAGAAATCTGTTTTAGGAGGTAAGCATATGTTGGTTATCGAAACATCACGCTTGCTATTGCGAAAGCCAGAGCCTAGTGATTTAGAACCTTTATTTCAGATCCATGCTGACCCGGCGACTAACCGCTATAATCCGGCAGGGCCTGTGCGTAATCGAGAGGTATTTCAGCAAGAATTAAATAGGTGGATCAAGCACCATGACCGGTATGGGTTTGGCTATTATGTCATCATTGATAAAAGTGATGCAGGGTACGTTGGTGCTTGTGGACTCAAGCATGTAACTATTCAAGGAGAGCCTTACTTAAATCTCTATTATCGGATTACTCCAGAGAAAATGCGTCGTGGATATGTTAAGGAAGCCGCACGAACGATTATTGATACTGTGCTTCGGCCAGCATCCAGTGATAATATAAGTGAACCAGAATGCCCACTGCTTCAATCTCATATTATTGTTGCCTTAACGTTAAACACTAATATTCCTTCCATACGGACAGCCATGACACTAGGGTTGAAACATGATCCTGCTTTGGATGACTATGATGGCAACGGGAATGTGTATTATTTTAGCGAAGATTATTTTGAACAAGGGAGATATCTGATAAATAATAATTAGGAAATTTTAGCAAAGATAAGCATGGCATGCTGGTTATTGCTGAGGCTCAGGCGCAAGTGGTACGAGATATCTTTGACTGATATTTAAAAGGCTTGAGCATCGGCGGTATTATTAAAAGGCTAAAAAATAGAGGTGTTAAGTCTCCAAAGGGAAAAGACATTTGGAGTAAACGGGCTGTTGAGAGTACTTTGACTAGGCGTAAATATGCAGGCGATGTGGCTATAGCAGATTCAGGCGGTTCTGACAGGCAATATTTGTATTCGGATCATCATTCCGGAATTATTTCTAAAGAGAAGTTTGAAGCCGTTGAGCTTGAGATGGCGGCTCGGAGTAATTTGGAAGTTGGAGAAGACGGAACGGTCAAACGCAAGTCTAAGAAATATAGCTCAAAAGTTAAAATGAAACCTGATTATTAGTATGTGCACGGGGAGGTGCTTAAGTAATGGATAATAAGAAGTTTATCGCAGAGACGAAAGATGTTCGTTTAACGGTGAAACGTGCTGATACCTTTGGTGTGAGCTTTGTTAACTGTGAACAAGATATATTGAGGGTTGAGGAAGAGCAAAATGTTATAAGGCTTATTCAAACTAAAAAAGTCTCAGCTTCGAATTGGGTGAGGTGGCTTACTCAGGGTATGCCTGAAATTGTTGTGAGTTTGCCACATGATGTGGAAGTTTGTGAGGTTGAATCTGATTCTAATCAAGTGCTCATCACGGATATTGAGATTGGTAAGCTTTATGTAGAAGTGAACAATGGCAAGGTAGAAGTTGTTAATTTGAAAGCGGATGATGTCTTTCTTAAATGTTGTAATGGGTCGGCTTCAGCAACAAACGTAGAAGTAACTCATGTTTGTACGCTTGATACGTTAAATGGCATGAGTATTTTAGAAGGAACAATCACCAAGGATGCAAGCCTTGAAGTAGATTGTAAGAATGGTGTCACCGAGGTTTCAGATAAGAAGAAGATAAATTGTAAAAACGATGGTTTTGCGCATTACATGGTGCACTGTCTTAATGGGAAAGCTATTGCGAAGTAGCAGGCATATAGATTAAAAAAGAAGCAATAAAACTTGATATAAGTTGGAATTAGAGCGTATATAGACATGCCAATAAAGGAGGAAGTCGTATATGCTCTATGTAAAATTTGATGATTTCGAAGATGTTAGTGTCATGGGAAATGAGAAAGACCATGGCTGTTTATTCCAATTAAGGATGGAAATGTGTATGCTGAGTGCGAACGGTGCGGTGTAGTTGAAAGGATCACCTCACCATGCGAATTCATTGCTAGCACATTTAGGTCAAGAGTGAACTTTAATGAAGGTTATGAACTTTGCGAGAAGTGCTTGCAAGAGGTTGAGTTTGTTACTGTCGCTTTGAGAACTGGAAAATTACCTAATCGAGAATTGAAATAACTGAAAAAGCAAAGCAGTGATAACCGTAGTAATACAGGAAAAACTAAAGGGTTAGACCAATTTCTGAAAATAGCCTAACAATCTCACGTTGAGACGGTTTGTTTGCTGCCAAAAGTATAGAAGTGAAAGACTTAAAAATCTCGAAATCAAAGAAATCTGGGAGTTAAAGCAGATGATTTTGAATCACGGTATTCTTCTTGTTATTGTTTAATGGGAATCCATCCAGACAGAAATTGTAGTATGGTTGGGTGAAAAAATGAAAACGGGCAGGTGCAATAGATGGATAGATACAAAAATTTATATATTGTAAAACAATAATTATGCTTTTAAAATACTTAAGAAATAGAAATTGATAAACGTTGGCAAAATAATACGGAGTATTCATATGAGTAAGAAATACAATGATGTGAGAATAAATTCAATTGAAAGAAATATGAAGAATAATCCTTTAGAATATTTGGATTATATTAACAAAAATAAAAATGAGGAAGAAATACTAAAAGTTTTAAAATACTCGGGTTTTTTTGTTACAGATAGAAATGAAACATTATTTAGTAACGATACTAAACGTATAATAAAAAATTGGGTTAAAGATAACCTTTCAGATAATAGTTATAAGAAATTTAAACGATTATCTAAAGAGGGTAATAAACTAAATAAAAAAAGAAATCAAATAAAAAAAGATATATTAAAACTCAGACAGATGAATTGTTCATATTTAAACTGGGTGGAAAGATTTAATGACGAAATATCTAAAAATTTAGATGAATTAAGTAAAACTTCATCTGAGTCTAAGCGACAACAATATCTAGTTTCTAGCGAAAATATCATTTTAGGATTAGGAACATTGCTTAGAGATGGATTTAAAAATAACAAGTCGACGTGTTTTCAAAATACTGATGATAAAAATTCAAATGATATCCTAGTTTTAATTCAGTTACTCAATTTAGTAAATGATATAATTGTTAATTGGATGTTCGGAGATGTGGAAGTAAATACTGGATTATTTAATAAATTATATATTAGAGAAAATCATGGAATAATTACGGATAGAATATTTTCATTTTTAGAGTACTATAATTTAAATAATGCTAAAAATTTGAAAGATTTTGATAATGAAAATGACATAATTAAATATTCGAATTCCTTTAGAGAAAAATTAAAAGAATTCTTTTATAGCGAAGACTTAACTGAAGAATACCTAGACATAAAACTGGAAAGATGGGTTTCCATCTACACTTATTTCTATAAACTAGCTATTAATGAGAAAAACGTACTAAAAATAGAAATAGAAAAATTAAAAAATGATTTACTTCAAAATAAATTTAGTGAAGCTGAAATAGAGGTTATTTTTAAGCATCTGGTATTTGGTCAAAGCAAAAATGATTTATTCTCATCATTTTTAATTGAATACAACAATTTTATACTTTTACTTCCGTCATTAATAAAAATAATTGAACCACTAAAAAGTGTAATGGTTCTTTTTACTAATAATAATGAAATATCGAAAAAGGGTTCAAAATATGAAGAAAACATACATAATTTATTATTGAGATACAATCTTAGTGCAATTAAGAATGTTAAAACAAGTAGTAATGGCGAGAGTTATGAATTAGATATTTTACTATATATAGATGATACACTGTTTGTCATTGAGTGCAAAACTCAATTTCAGCATGATAATGTGAGAGGATATTGTCGTAATAGTCAGGAATTAGACTATTACATTGAGAAATTCAAACGTAATTTAAAATATTTTACCGAGAATGAAAATGGTAAGAAAAGCATCAATTCAAAGCTTAAGGCTATTAAATGCAATATAAATAATGTAAATGTAGTCCCAGTTTTATTAACAAATATTTCTTATCCCTTTGTTGAAAGAGAGGGAATATATATTTTAAATGATACAAAGTTATACAATTTTATAACTGCCAATCAGCCCGTGGTACATTATTTTGATAATAAAAATAAGAAATATTTCCGAATAGGGATGTTATCTCCAGAATTGTTTAGAAATAAAAAAGCAAATACATTTATTGATTTTCTTAGAGATAACAATAATTATGAAATTAGCCCATGTTGTGCAATAGAAAAAATTTTTTTAAAAGAGAAAATTTTTAAAAGATATAAATTGTATATTACACGGCAAAATTTCAACAAAGACACATATTGTAAAAGAATAGAAAGGTACTGTAAACAAGAAGATGAATTTAATAGTATAAAATAATTTACTTGAATAGTTCTTAAGTTATATTTTCACAAACAGACTCAGATTCATTAAAACATGTCTCAAAAAGTATTCTATGTATGGGACATTATAGTCTGATACTATTTAACGATAACCTTATGCTATCGTTAAATAGTTTAGTCGATATGTTCCAACATACAGACAGGTTCACTTGACATACTTAGTGTTCACTTGTTTCACGTCGAGAGTGTCGTATTAATGTCAAAGGCTGATTAGATGGGTGCAAATTTGCCCTTGTGTAGCAAGGCTTAGCGAGGGCTATCGTTAAAAGGTTTAATACGAAGCGGCTTTAGGCTGGGTTCTCGCGGTTTTTGAACGTATTTTGTCTGTATGAGGGAAGATATCAACGCTCTAGGGTCGAGTGCACAGGATGTTAACGTTAAAAGTGCACCCACTATCAATAGTGTGCACTCAAAAAAGTGTATAAATACTACGAGTGCTCTCAATGTAGATTGAGAGCACTGTAAATGATGCCAAGCACAGATTAGCTGGGTGCGCTTTTGCTAATCACGTTTATATTTGTTGTTTCGTTTTATTTGTTATTTCGCTGCATTATTATTTAGTATCCCTTGTTATCTCATCTCTTTTTTACCAAATTGTGTTATTGCAATCAAAAATACGAACACAGATATTGCAATTGCACATAGCAAAAATGGGATAAGATTAAATCCGTTCCCTAGTCCTGTTGATGTAACTGCATGTAAAGAGCGGGAAACCATATATCCGCTGTAACAATAAGGATAAAATAGCCAAAGCGGAGTATTTGCTATTAATACGCCAGGAATTACAAGAAGTATATTTAATCCAACGGATAACATTGACTTTTCAAAAAGCACAGTAATAGCCCACATGACTATTACGCTTGGAATCATAGTCAAAAACAGATCTAAACACCATTTTAGTAGATACATAATTGGTAACGTTTCTGTAACTCCTGTGCTACTGGTTGCAAACAATCCTGCTATAACAAATACGGCAAAAAATACAACCATTTCCATAAGCAAATAAAATAACAGTACGCAAAATTTTGCAGCAGAAATCGCGTATCTGCTAACAGGCAGAGCCAACATTTTTAATATGCCGTTATTGCTTGTTTCACGTCCTGCAATCATCACGCAAATAACAATCATACTAAGCGGAAGCAGATAATATGAGTAGACTAATGCGCTTTGAATAAACATAGCAGACCACGCGTGTGTATATTCTGGAGTGAAGTATCTATGCAGGCTTGCTACACCAGATCCAACCACAATTAGCGGTGCAATAAAAATCAAAGGAACAATTTTACTCCGCTTTACTTTCGTAAATTCAATTTTAAGAAGTTCAAAAAATCTCATTTTCATAATCTCCTTATTCGTAGTGCAGCTTCTTAGCTGCCCACAATCCAGAACATAAAAACAGAATTGTTTCAACTATGGATACGATTACGACCGTAGTATTAGGTTGCGCGCTCATGGCAACTGCTGGTTTTAGCATAACTATAAAAGGTGATGCCATAAAAAGCACGATGTCTGAAGAAGCCAATGCCATGCCGCTTAAAAATCCTGCTACACCAATTCCAAGCGTTACCCACATGTTTTCAAATCGTGATGATACAAAAATCATAAAGGACAATACGGGCATTGATGTAATAAATGAATATGCGGCAAAAGATATAAGAGTACTTACATTAAACGTGCCTTGTGGCAAATCTGTTACACCGATTTTTGCAAGTGCTAAATTTTGTATGCAAATAGCGATTAGTAACAGAACGGTCAGCAGCATGAATTTGCATAGGTACATAGTTGGAACGCTCATAGGTAGCATATGCATCTTTTTTACTGCATTTCCCTTAAATTCCATGTTGTAGATAATGCATGCGGCGACTATTATGCCGAACATGTTTAACACCATAATCATGCCGTAAAGCTGTGTGAGAAGAATATCCATAGGAGCTAAAGGCAGGTTTAATAATGTATTTTTTCGTACAATGAAATTTACAAAAGCGTATGCTGCTCCCATAACGCCAATAGCAATCATAAGAGCTATAAAGCCAGTTCTCTTGCATTTTTTGAGTTCGATTACAAGCGTTTTCATAGTCTTGCACTCTGCTTCCTGATCTTATTGTCTTCATCGATCATGGATAGGAACATATCTTCCAAATTGTCGGAAGCAAAACCAGATTGTAATGCATGATGTCGTAGTTCATCTAAACTACCTTCAAATAGCAAGTGTCCGTGATTGAGTATTCCAATATCATCTGCAATAAGCTCAATTTCGGATAGCATATGAGAAGAAATAAGAATCGTGCAATCGTAAAGGTCTGGCAGTGACTTAATCAGATTTCGGATTTCGTGTATGCCAGATGGATCGAGTCCATTTGTTGGCTCATCTAAAATCAAAATAGGTGGTCTACCAAGCAATGCTCCAGCAAGACCAAGCCTTTGTTTCATGCCAAGCGAATATTTTTTTGCAAGACGGTCTCCAAACTCGGAAAGACCTACTAATTCTAATGCGTCATCAACTGCACTCTTAGGTAGTTCTAAAATGCGACGTATAATGTCAAGATTTTCTCTACCTGTTAGATTTGCATAGAAAGATGGGGATTCAATAAACGAGCCTATTTCTTTCAAAATAGGTATGCGGTCGGCAGGAAACTGTTTTCCGTCGATTGTAAATACGCCTTTTGTTGGAGCTGTAAGTCCTAGGAGCATTTTCATTGTTGTAGATTTTCCAGCTCCATTCGGTCCAAGAAAGCCATAAATGCTACCTTTGCGAATATGGAGTGAGACATCGTTAACAGCAATAAATGATTTATATTTTTTTGTTAAATGTTCTGTTGTAACAATATTGTTCATGGCAATATCTCCTTTCAGGATTTATGATATTGCGTCAACCTTTCTACAACATTCTCTTCACCTTACATCTACCTTACATTTTTATGCGAGGTCAAAAAATGAATATTCACATGGCATAATATATGTTAGGGGGCACTCCATGAATCAGGATGATTATTTGTTGAACAAGCATATTCTGCTTGTTGATGATGAGCAGGAACTTTTAGATATGGTTGTATCCATATTAAGCGAATATGGTTTTCATAATATAACTACTGCAAAAAGCATGAAAGATGCTGTAGAAGCAACACAAACATTACGTCCAGAATTAGCAATACTTGATGTTATGCTCCCTGACGGTAATGGATTTGAGTTAATGGAGAAGATAAAACAATATAGTGATTGTCCTGTTTTGTTTCTTACTGCTTGCGGTGAGGATGAAGATAAGTTTAAGGGATTTGACTTAGGAGCAGATGATTATATTGTAAAGCCGTTTCTTCCAAAAGAGCTAACTTTTCGCATTATGGCAATTTTAAGACGAAGCTATAAGAGTGAAAATCCCATTGTTAAACTGAAAAATAGTCAGATTGATTTTTCTTCTGCCCAAGTAATAAAAAATAACGAACATATTCCACTCACAGCCAAAGAACACGATTTACTTTCTGCTTTATATAGAAATGCGGGACGTATCGTAACAATTGACGCGTTATGTGAAGCTGCATGGGGTGATAATCCTTTTGGATATGAAAATTCTTTAATGGCGCATATACGTCGTATCAGAGAAAAAATAGAACTCAATCCATCGCAGCCTGTTTCTTTAATAACAGTTAAAGGCTTAGGATATAAGCTGATTGTGGAGTAAAGCAGAATGAAAAGCATACCAAAACTAATACAACGCTTTATAAGTATTTTTCTACTAAGCTCTGTGCTTATAGTATTAATGAATATTATTGCGTTTGTTGTACTTATAGGAAATTACGCTCCCGATAAAGAGATATCTCCTTATAGCATAGCAAAAGAGACGGGAGAAGCATTACAATTATCCGCAAGTGGGGATTATGCATTATCAAAAAATATGTCTTCCAAATTGACAAATTCTGGCGCATGGGCAATTTTGATTGATAATAATACGTTGAAAGTCGTATGGAAAACAGAAAATGTCCCTGCAACTATTCCAAACGATTATACTTTGTCTGATATAGCTAATTTGAGCGTTGGTTATATTGATGGTTATCCAACTTACACGGGTGATAATAAGAATGGAGTTGTTGTAGTCGGATTTCCGCATAAAAGCTTTTGGAAACATACGCGACCGAGTTGGAACTACAGTTTAATCTTAAATTTTCCGCAGATTGTTTTAAGCGTATTATTTATCAACATTTTGCTGATTCTTGGAATTTATTTAATAGCTAATATAAAACTACTAAAATCAATTAATCCGATTACAAAAGGGATACAACGTTTATCTAGTGGAGAAAGCGTGCATATTCCAGAAACAGGAGCACTTTCAGAAATTTCATCTAACATAAATTCTGCTTCCGATATTTTGCAAATACAAAAAGAACAATTGAGAAAAAAGGAGACTGCAAGAGCGAATTGGATAGCTGGAGTTTCACATGATATTCGTACGCCGTTATCTATGGTTATGGGGTATGCAGGACAGTTAGAAAATTCTCTCCATATTTCGCAAGAAGATCGTAAAAAAGCGACGATGATTATTAAGCAAAGTGCAAGAATGAAGAATTTGATTAATGACCTTAATTTGGCTTCAAAACTTGAATATAATATGCAACCAATTATGAAAAAAGAAGAAAATATTGTTGCTGTTGTTAGGCAAGTTGTTGTGGATTTTATGAATATGGGTATGCAAGATGAGTTTTCGATTAAATGGGAAACAGATGCTAAATTGACTGTTTGCAATATTAGCGTAGACAAAGATTTATTAAAACGAGCAATATCTAATCTTATTCAGAACAGCATATCTCATAATGAAAATGGGTGTACGATTTATGTATCCGTTGCTGCAAATAATAACAATTGTATTATTTGTGTTGAGGATAATGGTATAGGTGCTTCAGATGAAAAAATCGAAAAGCTTAATCATGCACCGCACTATATGATTTGCGATACAAGTACTGCAGAACAGCGGCATGGTTTGGGTCTGCTAATTGTTCAGCAGATTATTAGCTCTCATAACGGAACGGTTGATATAAGTAAAAGCAAACATGGTGGGCTTAAGGTCTCTCTAACGATATCGCAGACTTACATATGAATCAATCTTGTGCAACATGCATGAACGACAGTTTAATTTAATATATTGCCTTTTACATTTCCTTGATAGAAGAGCGGAATTGAACCATTTATCAGCAGTAGCAGCGTTGTTTTTTCGCTAGCCAAACCCTTAAACTGTGGGATATAGGCAAACAGTTTGCGGTATGTGTTCATTAGAGCTCCTTTTTGGAATTACCCCTTTTTGGGTTGAAGAAAATATGTTGTTTTGTATGTTGTTTTGTGTAGTAATATTCAATTTATATTAGTTTTTTAAGCAGCCAATAGGAACCACATAAACACCGTCTTTACGGCAATACGCAAAGTCACCTGTTCCAGTTAAAACCATAAGGAAAGATGGCGCGTCCATTTTATTGGTGTCGATTTTATCTTTCATCGCTTTAAGGCTTTTTGCACCATCTTCAATGAGTTTGCTGCCACCGAGTTTAATTTCAATAAGACCATATTTACCGTTTCTTAAATGAATAACCGCATCGCATTCCTGTCCGTCTTTATCTCTGTAGTGATAAACCTCGCCGCCTAGAGAATCTGCAAAAATGCGCAAATCTCTGACGCAAAGTGTCTCGAATAGAAAGCCGAAAGTATTTAAGTCATTTATCAAGTCGTTTGATCCAATCCCCAAAGCCGCTGCAGCGATAGATGGGTCGATATAATAACGTGTATCTGATGAACGAATGGCAGTTTTTGATCTTAGATTTGGATTCCAGGCAGGAATATCTTCTACAACAAATATTTTGCGAAGCGCATCAACGTACGACGCAACAGTTTCCTCACTAATTGGCGTATCTTCGTTCCGATGATTAGCGAACTTTCATTCCGACGATTGGCGGGTTTTTGTTCCGACGATTGGCTTTGTTCAGAAATATGGTTGTAAGGACTAAATGTTAAAAGATCTAGTTTGTGATGGTAGTGCGTGACTCCCATTTGTTTTTAACAGGCGCTAAGTCATATATGGTGAACGGTAAGCAGCAAGTTTTAATTTTCGTGCATTTCTTACGTTCACATACCAAATAGGTCTGCGTGGCTACCAGTATTGATAAGTGTGAGGGTGAGAATAATAAGCATTCGTGAACTTAACGTTGTACATCAGTCTTGCAACAGCGCTTTCTTAAGGTCTTCCATAGAAGAATACGATGGTACGTTAGGGTCTCTGGAAATTCTTTTGGCTTCTTGCATGGCCGCCAGTGTTTCAGTATTGAACTTTGGGATTTCTACTTTAAAAGGAAGTCCTCCATGCAAAACGCATTGGCGTAAGAAGATGTTTACGGCACTTGACATATCGATGCCGAGTTCGCTAAACAGTTCATTTGCTTCTGTTTTGACATTACTATCAATACGAATTTGAGTAGGACTTGTTGCCATAGTATTAGCTCCTTTTAAAATGATTATGATACGAACGGTATACGTTGTCAAGCATAAAGAGGGAATAGTAGTATTTTGCACTCAATAATTAGTGTTAATGTTAAAAGAGTAAAAAATTGCAATGGGAAATTACAATTTGAAGTACATCATGCAATTTGTTGATTTTTATGATAAAAACGCTGATCGACTTTAATATTTCAGAGAAAAACGGATGTAGAGTTTGCTATATCAACAGATGAAGATGATTGTATTGGATTTTGTTAAGTCGTATTTTAGTTGTATACGAATAATGGGAAACTGCTCATTAGGAGAAAACGATGGATAGATTTTCAGAGAAAAGTCTTCTTTCACTTGGAGATTATTATGTGTATGGACTTATCGATCCACGTAGTAAGCGAATCTTCTATATTGGAAAAGGCGCAGGAAACAGAGTATTTGAACACGAGAAAAAAATCCTGGGTAGTTCTGAAAGTGAAAACCTGAAACTTAAGACAATATCAGAAATTAAGGCTGCTGGACTTGAAGTTGAAAAGATTATCATTAATTCAAACCTTACTGAAGAAGAGGCGTTTGCGTCAGAGGCGTCTTTAATCAATGCATTTAATTACGTCAGTGACACAGGCCTCACTAATATTGTTGCCGGGCATCATTCTGCAGAGGCATTATCGGTTGATGAATACGAAAGAATAAATGGTGCGGTCGAACTTGAAGAAAAAGACATAAAGCACAGAATTCTTGTTATAAAAATAAATAGGCTTTATCGGAGGTGCATGGATGAGAATGTATTGTATGATGCTGTTCGTGGTATCTGGAGAGTATCAAAAGAAAAAGTAAAAACCGTTGAATATGTTTTTGGTGTATACAATTCTTTGATTGTGGCTGTATATAAGCCGTCAAAGTGGTTTGTTTGTAAAGAGGCAAAGGACAGACTTCCAAGGCAGGATATCATTCTTGAGCCAAAAAAGGCGAATAGATTATTTTTTGTGGATGATAGATATGAACAAGGATTTACACTTGATGAAAATGAAGCTTTTTATCTAGGGAAATCTATAATCAGATTGAAATTGAATCAGTCGGCGCAGAATCCGATTACATACCTAAATCCGCAGAAGTGAGATAAATTATAGTTTATTGTAGGAAATGATTTATTAGAAAGTGCGTTTGTTTTGAAGTTGAAATTGAAATTTACGCCTATTATTAGAACGCCACGGCTTCCAGTCAACAATCTAATATTGCATGGGCATGGTATTAAGAGAATGGATATCTTGCCTAAAATCAAGCTATTAAGCCAATCTTAAACTTTTTAACGATAGCTTTTTCAATAATCGTTAACATAATAATGATAGTTACTAGGAATAGTTATTCCAGTAGTGCGTCAATATTTCGTTTTGAATATAGAAGTCTGCGCACTTCCATAGTGTCGTCGATGACAACGTAAAAAACAGAAAAGTTGCGTACACTAATCCTGTAGTAGTGGTGTTCTCGTGTTGATTAATCCCTTCTCCTTACACTATCAAAGACGTCGTCTTTAGAAAGACGCGTAGAAGTATTTGCGGCAAAAGTATCTGCTTCGTCGAGTTTTCTTTCAATGTCGTCAGTGAGAGCAGAGTATTGTTTGATGCTCATGAGAACCATAGTTCCATAACCGTTTTTTGTAAGGAATACTGGTGTATTTGAATTTATAACTGTTTCTTCTACTTCTGGGAATTTATTTCTTAAATCGGAAACTGGGCGAATATTGATCATAGTATCAACCTCCTTTTATCAAAAAAGTATCATAATATTATCAAGATTACAATTATATGGTTGTCTAAAACTCTCAAAACTGTATTTGATGTGTATAAATATTGGTTCGTATATAAGTAACGTCTTTAATATATTTATATTGCGTATCGTATACGCTTGCTGATATGGATGAGAAAACGTTGTGTTGATGAGAGTAGAAAAGAAGTTCAAATACTTGCGGTTATTTACATGGGAAGAGACCAGACTAAACAACTGGAAGAATTGTAATGTAAACGTGTTATCAAGCCAATCTTAAACCTTTTAACGATAGTTTTTTCTATCGTTAAAAAGTGCACCCACTATCCATGCTGTGCACTCAAAAAAGTGTAGCTATACTTGGAGTTCTCTCAATCCACGTGGAGACTGTCGTATTGATGTCAAAGGCTGATTAGGTGGGTGCATTTTTGCCCTTATGTAGCAGGGTTTAGCGAGGGCTATCGTTAAAAGGTTTAATGCGAGGCAGCTTTAGGCTGGGTTTTCGCGGTCTTTGAGTGCAGTTTGGCTGTGTGAGGGAAGATATCAACGCTCTAGGGTCGAGTGCACAGGATGTTAACGTTAAAAAGTGCACCCACTTTGCACCCACCCTGTGAAGTGGAAAAATATAGCTCAAAAGGTAAAATGAGGTCTGATTATTAGTATGTGCACGAGGAGGTGTTTAAGGAATGGATAATAAGAAGTTTATCGCAGAGACGAAAAAGGATTAATTAGAGTCTAATAGAACTTTAGATATGTATGCAGAGGGTATAAAAGAAATTTTGAGCTCTTTTTATTATAATATTTATTAGTAATACTACATTGGAAAGTAAATATCCGGACTGAAGTTAAATCAGTTGGCACAAAATCCGATTATATATTTGTATCCACTGGAGAAAGATAAAATTCATATTTAATGAAATTGACAATCAGGCCTTATGGAGGGTTTTATGGCTGAGATTTGGGATGCGTATGATAAAGAATTTAATAAATTAAAGAATATTATATTAGTGAGAGGAGAACCAATTCCTGACGGCATGTATCATTTGGTGGGCGAAGTAATTGTTAAACATATAGATGGGACTTACCTTATTATGCAAAGAGATTTTGAAAAGAAATTCGGTGGAATGTGGGAGTTGACAGCAGGTGGTTCTGCATTGCAATATGAAACACCATTAGAATGTGCAGTAAGAGAATTAAAAGAAGAAACAGGTATTGAAGCTTCAAAAATTATGGAGATCGGAAGATTTGTGCAGGATGTTTACCACTCTCTTTATGTTGAATATCTATGCGTAACCGATTGTAAGAAAAATGCAATTGCTCTTCAAAAAGGAGAAACGGTTAATTATAAGTGGGTAGATAAAAAGAGCCTTTTGGAAATGAGCCAAGACGAGTTAGTATCATCAAGGGCAATCAAACTTATTAAAACAGTAGATATATAAATTCAAGTTTGGCTGTTTGAGGGAAGATATCAACGCTCTAGGGTTGAGTGCACAGGATGTTAACGTTAAAAAGTGCACACACTTTGCACCCACCCTGTGAAGTGGGGAAATATAGCTCAAAAGGTAAAATGAAACCTGATTGTTAGTATGTGTACGAGGAGGTGTTTAAGGATAATGGACAAGCTCGTTCGTTTTTGCCGTGAAGTAGCGACATTCGGCTTGACGGTTGCCTTAATCGCGATGCTGATTGCCTTAATATGGGATGGCACACTTGCTATTAGAATTGGTTTTACCTCTTTTGTTATTGGTGTCACAGTGATCTCGCTTAAGACTGTCCTTCGAAAGACTGATTGAATTTTGTTTGGTTCAAGTCAATAGTTGAATATCTCACGTTGGGTGACTATTACTGATCTCTGTCAGTAATAGTCACTTCTTTTTATGAATCTTAAAGTCAGGCTCAATGTCCGTCCTGTTTAGCCGGTGATTAGTTAGGGTAATCGGTCAAAAAGTGTGAGAGTTGAGTTGCCTTAATAGATGTCACTATGTTGAGTTGCCGAGTTAGATGTTGGTGTAGTTGTAGCTGTGAGATAGATGCCTAATTCGGATAATAGTTTTCGGCAGGAAAGATCATGATGAAACTGTAGTATATGCGAATAGGAAGGCCTATGCGATAAATTCAGGTATTTTAGGAGAAAAGGAATATATGGATATTTGGGATACAATGTATGAAAAGGCGAAGCCACAATTTCATCCAGAGGAAGTTTCTCCATTCATTTACGCACATCATGTTGTATGTGCAATAGAAGCTGAAAACGGAGAAATTTTCACGGGTTTCTGCATTGAGAGCTGCAGTGGTGTTCTTAATTTGTGCGCAGAACGCGTGGCCGCTCTTAATATGTATGTGAATAGCGGACAGACGAAGGTGAAGCGCTTTATCGCATTCCGCGACAAGGCACCTTATGGCGCGGGAAGCGGTATGCCTTGTGGAGCGTGTAGAGAGTTCTTTTATCAATTGAATGAAGAAAATGAAAAAATGGAGATTATGGAGGACTTTGAACAGCGGAAGACTGTCACGTTGAAGGAGCTCATGCCAAATTGGTGGGGCAAAGATAGATATGCTGAAGCGAAAGCAAAATGACCGTCCCGCTTGTATAGACAGATCAAGTCTCCCACACTGCCATCCTGGTTTCAAGCCTTCGCCATGATCTTATGGATCGGGCAAGGAGAATGGCGAGAGTGAATACTGCGCACCATCTGTGGGTTGACATGACGGATGAGGAGATGCTCAGAAGCTGCGGACTCATACTTGAGGATCCGGAAACGAACAAAGAAGGTATCACACTTGCGGCAGTCTTGCTTTTTGGTACGAATAACCGTATCATAACCGTGTTACCTCGGCATAAGACAGACGCTATTTTCAGAGTGTTCAATGTTGATCGTTATGATGACAGGGATGTGGTGATCACAAACCTGATTGAAAGCTATGATCGTCTGATGGAATTTGGAAAGAAGCATCTGAATGATGTTTTTACATTGGATGGTGTCCAGCGGATAAGCGCCAGAGATAAAATCCTGCGTGAGATTATTTCCAACCTGCTCATGCACCGTGATTTTTCCAGTGGATATGTACCAAAGCTTGTCATTGAACGGGATAAGATTACAACAGAGAATGCGAACCTTGCGCATGGGCACGGAAACTTGAATCTGAAAACATTCAAGCCATTTGCAAAGAATCCGCCGATAGCAAAAGTGTTCCGTGAGATCGGTCTTGCTGACGAACTGGGAAGCGGTATGCGCAACAGCTATAAATACACGAAGATGTATTCTGGTGGAGAGCCTGTCTTTACAGAGGCAGATGTTTTTACGACAGTGATTCCTCTTTCTGAGGCTGCAACTGCCAAGGTCGGGCCGACCGAAGAACTTGATCCAAGGGAACAAGATAGGGAACAAGATAGGGAACAAGTAAAGGAGCAAGTTACGATACAAGCTCTCCTTCAATTTTGTATCGTTCCTCGTAGTCGGAAAGAAATGCAAGAATTTATGGGGCTGACCGGTAGAAGAAACTTTTCTGAAAAATATATCAAGCCTTTGCTTAGTTCAGGAAAAATAGAAATGACGATACCAGATAAGCCAAACAGCAGGAACCAGAAATATAAAAAAGTGAACATTGAAGATTAAAAAGCGACCATTGGAGACAGAAACCATATATCGAATAGAGGAAAACGGACATTCAACGTACAGTATTGGTTTCACAAATAGGTATGTCAAGACGATGGGATTTCGGACTTATTTCCTCAGAGTGAAGTCTTGAAATGAACGTCAAATCTACGGATTTGCATATCATGGGCAGGAACATGTCCTTTGAACTTTTCCGAGAACGCATAAGGGCAAAAATCGGTGTGTTTCCGAGCAAAAACACGCTTTGACCAATTCCAGCGAACGAGCACGAATCTGTCTACACACTCGACACCAAGATGAAGCAGTCGAGCCATACAGAATCAGTAGCGCTTCTTTGCAAATCTCACTGAATCGCAATAGCGTTTTGATGATTTCTACTGTGCCTGCAGCCTGTTGTAGCGTTTTCGTTCTGACATTTATTTGTGTTCATAAAGGTGAGTGTAAGACTAAATAATCTTGTTAGAAAGAAAAATTTGTTTTAGTTTGCAATATTTAATAAAATACTCTCATTGGTGTAGCATACGCAAATAACAGTACCCGACGCGCATCTTAACAATGCGGATCAATTCGGGTTTTCTGATTTTTGAGGAGAGAGAATGATGCGTAAAGCAATGAAAATGTTATCTGTACCGATTGTTAGTGTCTCACTAGTATTGTGTTCAGCTGAAGTGTCTTCCGCTAACACATTGACAGAGCGCGGTAACTTCACATATGCTGCTGGTAGCCTATCTTCTACTACAACTATGACAGATGCAGACTTGGATGCGTTGATCCGTGCATTTGAATCAGTGCCTGCTGATTTGCAGTATGCTAATCCACGTACAACTTCAAATTATGAAGCACGCTTAAATGCAGCATTGCATGGCTTAACGTTTAAGTCACTGATGCGTAGGAATAGGGTTTCTATGTTTGGACATTATGCACCGATGGTTAATTGGGTCGGATGTGCATTAGCGATAGCTTCATTTGTATTTCAATATGGTGTGCCTATTGCTAAGGCACTTGGTTGGCTGAAGCGAGCGAAGCAAATATATAGAACTGTGTCGGCTATCTGGAAAGCGCGAGGAGAGCTTAAAGCTCATCTTGGTTCTGATGGAGCTAAGTTTTTGGAAATGATTCTCGGTATCGAGCCAATTACTCGTAATTGCCTTTCCTAGGGTTAGATGATGGGCGAGACGAATGTAAGGCCAGTGCTTTTCAAGCATGCTTTTTGGGATAATGTGATTATAGAAACTGTTGCTGGCATTTGCACTCTTATTATTTCGCTTCTTGTACAACAGTTCGTAGGGCACCGCGTACTAGGTTGGGAAACTGTGGTCATACTCGCGTTGAGTGTTGTGGTGTTTTCGCTGCTAAGTACAGCGTATCTGCAGTGGGACAGGCATCGTAGACCAGATGACAGGTCTGGTGATTTGCTCATCGGAATCATCGATTTTGTGCTCAGGCTGCTGGTGACCTCTGGTATTGCTTCATTGCTTGTTTCCAATACTACGCTGCTAAGCATTATTATTGGCGCAGCGATTACTAGTGTGTTGCTGTTTGTTTTTGAAAAGCCTTGGCAGCCAGGTATGACGGATGCGCAATTACAGGAAGCTTCAAAGAAATCGGTTGAGCTTGGCGTTCAAATGCTTGAAGAAGAGCGCGTAAAGCGCGCCGAGGCGAGAAACATGATTGCATTACAGCATGCGAGCGCAGGTAAAACAGGCACTCCTAGAAGTACGTCTTTAACATTCTCCTCGTTAATCGTTGCGAATATGCTGATGGAAGCAGTATGCGATGTTGTCACATTTTTGCTTGCATTGATACTGCAATGGTGGATGCTTTGTACTATCGATGGCTGGCGCACGCTACTCGTCATATTCTTGGGCAATATGCTATTTTCTTGCGCGGCGGCTGCGGTTATGGTTCTGATGGGCGCATTGAAGGCTGATCAACAGAAATGCCTAACAAAAAGTTGGCCTTTCTTGGTTATTGTTGTACTGCTTCGACTGCTGATCTTTGGTGTTCTCGCTTGGCTTTTTACGCCGAGTTTGGCATGGGTAAGCGTAGTTGTTGGTATTGTGCTTACCGATATTGTTCTCGTTATCAAGTAGCACCCATGGAGAAGAACTGCAGTAGACGCATAAGATTTTATAAGACTGTTTTCTTCTCTTTTGAGCAAAAAACTCTACGCACGTCAAAAGCGTTGTATTGATGTCAAGGTCTGATTAGGTGGGTGCAAATTTGCCTTTGTGTAGCAGGGCTTAGCGAGAGTTATCGTTAAAGGGTTTAGCCTGTGGTGGATTTAAGCTGGCTTTGCTCGGTTTTTGAACGTATTTTGGCTGTTTGAGGGAAGATATCAACGTTCTAGGGTCGAGTGCACAGGATGTTAACGTTAAAAAGTGCACCCAGGGTGGTTTATGCAGAAGTAACTATAAAAGTAATTACAATAGAAGTCCAAAAAAGTCCTAGTTTTTGCTGTAAGAATTCCCGTGAAAGGGACAGCATATGAACGTTACTAATTAATTCTATATATTTAGTAGATATTTATGCAGATGAAAGTATTTCTGGGACTAACATGAAGAATCGGCGAGAGTTTAATCGAATGATTGAAGAGTGTAAAGCAAGGTATATAAATCTAGTGATTACTAAATCTATTTCACGCTTTGCCAGAAATACTTTAGATTGCTTACAATACGCTCGTGAGCTAAAGGCTAAACAAGTTGCTATTTACTTTGAAAAGGAAAACATCAATACGATGGATGCTAGTTGATGAAGTACGAGCAAAAGATGCTAGTTTAGAGTTAAAGCTGAAAACAGGGCAAGTTATCAATATTAAAAAGTAAGAGAGTCATAGACCTATGTAGGATTGCCTTCTTTACATAGTTCTGTGTATCTCTTTTTTGTATAGTATAAGTGATGAGCATGTATAATATATAACAAATTAAAAGTTGGTCGGGGGGTACAAATATTGACTAATTATTTTTTGAATAATGTGATACAAATAAAAAAATATGAGGATTATTATAAACATAATTTTGATATCGATAAAATTAAGCAGGATATTTGCACAAACAAAATAGATATGAATTTAGTAGATTTATTCAGATTTCGAATTTTTTTAGATTCTTGTGTGATGTTGTTTAACAAAGAAAAATTAGAAAAAGATTATTTAAAAGATACTTTTGATCCTAAAAATTATATTGCTAGTATTAAGAATAAATATGGAGAAACGATTAAAGAAATTGAAGACAGATTTAAAATAACTGTTGATGACACGTTTTATTATGAGTTTAATGAATCAGAATTAAAATATAAACCTAAGTCATTATGGGATAGTAGAAAAATTTTAAGAAATTCATTTGCACATATGCAGTACGGATGTTTTATGAGTTATGGAGAGAACGGCCCAATTCCATATTATTTTGCATTCAATAAAGATAAGGGGATTTTAAAAAGCAAGGGATTGGTTATAGAACCACTTTGTCATGAATTAATAGGAAAACTATACTTAAATCAAATGACAAAATCTATTGCCTACAAACATACCTATATTAAATTAAGTGAAGAACTTTCATATTTTATGGAAGTTAAATATAAAGGAAAGCGAAAATATACTCTTGATAATCAGCTACATCCTATGAATAATAAGGTCTTTTCGAGTGGAGAATTTCAAGCTTTAAAAGAATTTTTAGTTAATAATGAGGATTGCTTTGAAATTACTAAAACGGAAATTACAAAAAAAGAATTAACGAAGTATTGTGAAATGTTACATAAATATCTAGGTAAAGATATTACAAAGAATGAGCTAGGATATTTTGTCAAAAGCATCTATGATATAGAAACCGAATTTTCAAATTTTTTAACTCACCTAATTCAGTTGAATGATAGAATCATAGATTATAAAATTGCTATAGATTCAAAAAAAGCTAAGATGATCGATCGAATATTGAAAAGTATTGATGAATTAAAAGAAGACAGTGATTCATGGATAGAATTCCGATGGTTCTTTAAAATTATATATATTATTAATTTTTCATTGAGGTTGGAAGATACTGACCTAGAATCGATAAAATATTCTGTTTTAAACGTAGATGACTTTGAATATGATAGTTCACAAATGGCATTGTTTGTTAAAAAGAAAATATCAGATGGTACGATTAGAAGTAGGGATGAAAAGTTTGGAAACACTATATATATTCTACATAAGATAAGAAATGCAATAGCACATGGTAGAATAAAATTAGAAGTTATTGATGATAAAGTATATTATGTATTTGAAGATTGTTATTATAAAAGAACTGAATTAATAAAAATTGCTGTGGAAAACATGAATCAATTTATAAATAATGTGAATGCGTTAATAAAATAGCAACATGTTTAAGTTGTGTAAATGATGAGTTTAAATGTAGGAAAATAGTATCAGTAATTTGTGGCATCTAAACCACCTACACAACATATCAAATTCAATCCATAGTTATAACCCGACACACGTGGAGTGTGTTTGCCTAATGTCCAAGGCGTAATGTCGAGACGCGTGGAGAGTGTAGTATTGATGTCAAAGACTAGTATCGAAACGAGCTGAGTGTACAAGATTGATGTAAGAAAAATGCACACCATTTGCACCTGGCTTTGTATGTGAATTTTACGCAGAAGGAAAGAGAGTTTATTATGGGTAACGATAGTTCGAAAGACGAGTTAACTGCTGAAATAAATAATGCTAGAGAAGCATATTCTGAGATAAAAACATTGAATAAGTATTTAAGTAAATTTGCAACAATTAAAAATAAAATTAACGTGTCTAGAGGAGCATCTATATCAAAATTATTAAAAAATTTATATTGGTGGGAAATAAAACTAAAAGATAATGTGGATGTGGATATTTACAGGATTAAATATAACAAAATTCTTTTAATGCCATATACTTTTGGACTTACAGAAGATGATTTAAATACAAATACAAGTACGGAAATAGATTTGAAAAATTATGAAGAAGATGATTTCTTGGGAGATAATCGCTTATTTGATATCATAAGTAAGGAAAATAGAAAAGAAAAATATAAAAAAGCTAAAATACATTCTAACAATTATAACGTAGATATAACTACAGGTAATTTTCACCCGCATGATGCTTTGAAGGTAGTAATAAAAGGAAAAGAAATTAAACAGATCATGCTAGTAAGAAATACTAAAAATCAATCTCATTGCGGAGTTTTATACGGAGAAAATAATTGCCCTAAAGGCGAAGAAAAAAATTTCATAGTTTTAAGAGCCGGAGACAATAAATTCTACTACATTCCTAAAAAATGCATAAAACTAGTAAAAGAAAACGAAGAACTTGGAAAAACACTTATTGATTTTTTAAATTCCATAGGAGTTGAATAAATAATATTATTTAGAACTAAGAAATAGTTATCAGATGTAAATGTGATGTGCCCCCCCCCCCCAAAAAAAAGTTAGACTTTTGTGTTTGAAAAAATAGGGGGGTTATTTTTCATATTCGTGTATAACACGTTTTATAAGAGCGTCTTTGCCAGGGCCTGGTTCAATCATTGATAAGAAATGACGGGATGAAATTGTGGCTAGCAGATCAATTAGATATCGCACGCTTTCATCAGGTCCAAGAATAGTATCTTCTTTACCAATATGTTTAAGGATGTAATGCTTGTAGTATTTAGCCGTACTATTAGGTTTCCAACCATTTTCTTTTAGTTCATTGTATAATTTGTCAAGATCTAAAGTAATGGTGACCTTCGTAGGTAAATTAATGTTTTCATTTTTATCCATGAATTTGTACCTCCTATTGCTGATAACATACTTCAATGTAGAAACAAAGGCAACAAGTAGGTATGTGGAAGGCGCGAGTGGATGGGAAAATGATTGAGGGGTTGCTAAAATGTTGGAAGTATTAAAGGTATATGATATAACATTCACAATTCACAATTCACAAAGATTATTAAGTAGGTGCAATCATTATGGAATTATATGACGGTAAAAAAGAATTTATCTCATTGTATATAAAAAATAGATTCAATAAAGAAGAGCTTGAAAAGTCTTCGAGTTTATTATGGGCAGCTTATTGTAAAACTAATAAAGAAAAGAATAACATAATAGATGTAGATGTATCGAAGTGGGCTATCGATCAATATTTGGAAAAATATTCTTATTTAAAAAATGGTAAGTGTAAAAAACAATATGAAGGTAAGAGTAAACACAAATTTGAAATAGTAAAAGATGGCATAGTGTATCACGGGGATACAATGACTTCATTTGGTAATTTTATAAGAAAGTATTTTGTGTTAACTGAAGGACTTAAAGGTATGCGTAGTGTTGGCAAGATTAGATGCGCGGACAAAATCATTGCGGGTTCAAAATTGCCAAAAAGGATGGAGGATTTTTCAAAGTTAGCACATTCGAAGGGCAATTTAATTCCAGTTCCTTTGTATTTTAATAGAGAGAGGAGTGGAGAATATGCCGATTCTGATTATTGGGATATAGTCATGTATTGTATTTTTAAATGGTGTCATTCATATGATGACAAATATCTTTTTGAATTGCTTAACAGATATAATGGAAATGATCATATGGCTGAGTCTGTATTTAGATTCAAGAAATGGATGGATAATTTTAACAATAATTGGAAGGAATTTGTTCGTTTAAATTACTTAGGTGCATTTGTTGATCAACAAAGTAATTCTTGGTATCCAAAAGAATTTTGGACAAATCATTTTGCGTTTAATAGAAAAATTGATGAATTATCATCTGATGAGTTTTATAAAGCTGTAGATTTAATTTGCAATTGTATTGAAGATCGTAACAAGAATCTATCTATTTGATGAGAAAAGTTTATAGAAACGGTTTTTTGAGGTTTATTTTCTTAAGGTAGATTGTTTTATAAGACCTTGAGTGATGCGAACTTAAGGTGAGTTGAATGATTAACTGGAAAATGGTATTACCGAGGTTTCTGATAAGAATAAAGTAAATCTTGGTTGCATAATATTGTGTGCAAAACAGATGGATGTGCTCACTGCGTTGTGCACTGTTCAATGTGTAGAATTATGTGATAAAAAACACTAAAATATGTATAATTATGTGATTAAATGCACCAAAACATGTGATACACGATAAAAGATAACGCAAAATATAACAGAACAGCAGTGAAACTAAGCGTAGAAACAGCCGAGCGTTAATACGGCTGCAATATCTAATAGTGTAATGCAAGATGAAAGGTGAGTAATCATGAAAAGGCTGATTATACAGATAAACTTATAGAACTTGCGCTGAAGGAGAATAATTGAGAAAGAAAGATAATCTACAAGGGGGAAGAGAGAAAGAGAAAGAAAAGCAGGAACATACTCCCACAGATGAGAAAAATCCTCTATATTGTGAATCACATGAGCAAATATGTGAAAACCTTCGCAGTGCAAATAAGGAATTATCCAAGTATAAGGTTTTGCAGCCGAGTGCGGAAATCTTTTCCATCTTAATGATTATTGGAACTGTTTTTATGGCATCCAATAAGCTACAGCTTTTTGGATGGTTCACCTATTGTTTTGCAATTCTGCTTCTTGTTGTAGTTTCTCTTATTTGGGTTATTGGTGTTATTTGGCAGCGCAATCTACACAGCCGTTTTAGTAGTGCAAATGTAGAGCGTAATAAATCTTTTCTTAGCTATGGCAAGCAACGGTGGAAGGGTAGAATCTCGCTAATTCTTTGTTGCTTTTTTGTGTTAAGTGGTATTCTAACTGCATTCTTTGAAATAACTGCGGTACGTCTTCCAAATCAGTGGCTTTTGCAGACTTGGGTATATGTTATATGCGCGGCAATGCCAGTTGTTTGGATGATTACGATTGCTCTTGTATGTGTCTTCTATAATCTCTATCTTATTTCGCGTGTACGGAAGATAGGTATAAGAATTGTACTTCGTTGTCTACATGTTCTGCTTTGTGTATTGATTATCTTAGGTCTTGGATTTTTTGACGTTTTGTTTATTGTTGGCAGATATTCTGTGAAACAAAATGATAATGGTACATACACAGAGCACGTGGACGATATGTATGCTCCTTTTGAGTATTATCTTTATAAGTCTGAAGGCCCGTTTTTCCTTAAGTATCTTCGACCAATGAAAGATTCAACTGATACTGATCCAAAAATAAGTGAATCTGAGTGGTATAGCAGAATTGATCGTAATAACAGGAAAGATACAAGATTAAAAGATACAAGATTAAAGGTTGAAGAGCCAGATAAAAATTACGATTTGCATGATTCCGCTGAGCATGATTTAGAATCAAAGAAGGAAAGAAATGCAGCGCTTAAGATATTTGATAAGTATTTTGCGGCGAAAGGCTTTGCGTTCAAGGAGAACTATACCGCCAAGGGAGATATGTACTTTGTTCTGAGTGAAAGCCGTTCGGACATTACTTATCTGCAGTATAACAGGGACTCTCAGGATGGAAAATGTGGTCTTTATATTCTGTTTAAGGCTTCAAAATCTTCAAATGGAAGCTGGTCGCCGAGTGATGCTCATATGCAGAGCACCTACACGTATGAATATAGCACTGGAGTAATTGCAGAGAGCAGTAGGGCATATTGGTAGTGGGGCAGAGTGGTTATATGTAGAAATATAAGACTATCGGAAGATTGCCAGATAGTAGCATCCATAGTTGTGTACTCTAGTTGCTTATGTTTTGGAGAACAAAACGGTGTAAAAATTGTAAAAAAGTTCTCTACATTATTTGATTTCTCATGGCAGGGGCTTGTTGGTTATTCCAGAAAATAAGGTTCCTGAGTTTAAGAAGTTGCTTGTTGAGTATTATGAGTGTGAAGATTTGCATGTGATTGCTTCGTTTATGAGGGAATGTTGTTGGAGGCGTTAAACGCGCGCGATGATATTGGTTCTTCTGTTTCTGTAAATCTTGCTGTTTATGAAAGAGTATAGTTTGCTAGTGAATGAAGAGATTAGCGTTGATAATAGTTTTAGTATTGCTTGTAAGTATGTTAAAAGTTTAGGCTTGCAGTCTGTGACGAATGCGTTTGCTTACGTTCGTGAAGATGATTGGAAAGCACGGTATGTGAAATACATGTTATCGAGTCATAAAGGGCAAGATATTTAGTGCGTGTGAAGTAATTTTTGCTGCGTGTTTTTACGTGTTTTTATGCTCAGCATTGCTCAATGCGTATAATTATGTGATAAAAAACACTAAAATACGTATAATAATGTGATTAAATGCACCAAAACGTATATAATAATGTGATATACGATAAAAGATACCGCAAAATATAACAGAACAACAGTGCAACTCGCGTAGAAATAGTCAAGCGTTAATACGGTTGCAATATTTAATAGCGTAGCGTCAAGTGAAAGGTGAGTAATCGTGAAAAGGTTGATTATGAGTAAACTTTTAGCATGGAAGAACTCACCGTATCGTAAACCGTTGATATTAAAAGGTGTGCGTCAAGTTGGTAAAACTTGGGTATTAAAAGAATTTGGTAAGCTTTACTACAAAAATATTGCTTATTTTAACTTCGATGAAAACAAAGAATATAAGCAATTCTTTGAAACCACTAAAAACGTGGAGCGAATTTTACAAAATCTAATGCTTGCAAGTGGTCAAAAAATCGAAGCAGAAAACACGTTGGTTATATTTGATGAGGTTCAGGATTGCCCAGAAGTAATAAACTCGATGAAATATTTTTGTGAAAACGCTCCGCAATATCATGTTGCTTGCGCTGGATCGTTGCTTGGAATAACGCTTGCAAAACCATCTTCATTCCCAGTTGGAAAAGTTAATTTTATGCAAATAAACCCAATGAATTTCACGGAGTTTTTGCTTGCTAATGGAGATGAAAATCTAGCGAAGTATATTGAACAAATCGATAAAATAGAGCAGATTCCAGACGCATTTTTTAACCCTCTATGCGAGAAATTAAAAATGTATTATGTTACAGGGGGAATGCCTGAGTCAGTTTTAATGTGGGCTAAAGCGCGAGATGTAAACGCAATGCAAGAAACGTTGTTTGAGATTATAACAGCTTATGAACGAGATTTTGCGAAACATCCTAGTGTTAGTGAGTTTCCTAAAATATCAATGATTTGGAATTCTATTCCGTCTCAACTTGCGCGTGAAAACAAAAAATTCTTGTATAAAGTTGTTAAAAATGGTGCGCGAGCAAGAGAATATGAAGATGCTTTGCAATGGTTGGTGTCAGCACAATTGGTGTATAAAATTTATAGAAATACTGCGCCGAGTTTACCTATTGCTGCTTATGATGATGTATCTGCTTTTAAGATTTATTTGGCAGATGTTGGTTTGTTAAGGCGATTATCTCAACTTGCTCCGACTGCGTTTGCGGAAGGCAATAGACTGTTTACTGAGTTTAAGGGTGCTTTAACAGAAAATTATGTTTTGCAAGCGCTGCTTACTCAATTTGAAGTGATGCCTAGATACTGGTCTCAAACGAATCCGCCGTATGAAGTGGATTTTCTTATTCAACGAGAAAATGATATTTTCCCTATTGAAGTTAAATCTGAAGCAAATATTAATAGTAGAAGTTTGAAAAAGTTTAAAGAATTATTCCCTAATCAAACGAAATTACGTATACGCTTCTCGCTGAATAATCTCAAACTAGACGATGATATGTTGAATATTCCGTTATTTATGGCTGATTACACGGATAAGCTTATAGAACTTGCTCTGAAAGAGAACGATTGATAAAGAAAGATAATTGAAAAAGGAACGATTAGAAGATATAGAAATAAACTAGTGCAAAAGTTAAAAAGAGTGTCAAATCCCACGAAACGTTACGAAATCCAGCCCAGGGGAGCTTCTAGGCTGTTTTTATGCTCAAGAATCAAGTTATCAAGCCAATCTTAAACCTTTTTGCGATATTTTCCTATCGTTAAAAAGTGCACCCACTATCCATAGTGTGCACTCAAAAAAGTGTGAATACGTTGCCAGTACTTTTCTATCCTCAATCGTGCATTAATTGTTTGAGTCGTTAACAATGTTTTCAATATTTCTGCCTGAGTAGAAGATACGAATAACTGTTACAGTCATTTGATTTTCGTCTACTTGGTAAAAAACTGTGTAGTTATCGACTGAAACTCTACGTATTCCCACAGAATGCCAGGGTTCCCACGCTACAGGAGGATATCGCATAGGCATAGTCTCAAAGAACGTATAGCATACTTAATGCGGTTGACTTGTTTTTCAGCTGTTTTTGGAACTTGTAATGTAAAGCGAATGTATTCGTATAGTTCTGTAAGATCAAGGAACGCTTGCGGAGAATAGATGATGTTATAAGTTGTACTCATGCACCATATTCCTTTGCAAAGAACTGATCTACTTCATCTGCACTATATTGTTTGCCAGTCGAAATAGAGTCGATGCCCTTTTGCAATTCCTTATCCAACTCATCTCTTGTTAAGCTGCCTAAAGCAAGCGGCTTTTCTTGCTTATTAGTTGGCAAGCGAAGTTCAAATGGCATGCCTTTTTGTAAAACAATCTGGCTGTAAAGCATTTGAATCGCAGAAGACGGTGTTATGCCAAGCTGGTTCAATATGCTTTCAGCGTTTTCTTTAAGATTTGTATCGATTCTTGCATATACAGCATTCGTATTTGACATTGTGTTCGCGTCCTTTCTATGCTTATTTTACAAAATAGTTGCAAGCATACGCAAGCAGATGAAAGCAAAAGTTTAATCACCTGTTCTCGTGTTAAATACTTCATTTGGCAAGTTCCTCATAGACTTTATTGGAGATTCGGAGATAAGGAATTTATGAGGTTGGTCAGCCTTGTAATAAGTAGTAAATGGGCAGGTCTAGTTTCTTAACTCTTGTATGCAATAAAACTTTTCCTTTTGTACTCTGAAACTGTTGCTTTCTGTGTTATATGTTTCGCAAGTATCACGCTACTTGAGACTTTTGTTAACACGTTAAAATTGCAGTGGGGTAGTACAAAAGAATTACATATCAGTTTTTCTGTCTCAACAAATTCGTACGTACGCTGATTCTATTAAATACGTACGTTGTTTCTATTAAATTATTTTCATAATCTGTACGCACTTTTAAAGAGGAGAGTGTTTAGCTATGGGATATTCAGTTACACAACGCATTAAGAGCATTAAACAACCTTATTGTGGATATTTGCCACGAAAAGATTTTGTTGAAGAATCATTAGGTGAAGGAATAGAAGACTTATATGATAAAGAGAACATTCACCCAAGTTTAGTTGGTATAGTAGTTGACTACATGACTCGTTTAATGTCTGGATCGAGTGCAATAGACGCGTTTAAAATTTCTTTACTGGGCGCAATGATTATAAACGAACGCGATAATGCGTTGAAACTTATGTCCGGCATTAAAGGACTTGGCGATGAAGATATAGTTAACGCCGTCAAACTTGTTGGATTCGACGTATGCTTTAGATATGGCCCTATTGGCTACAGGCCTTTTGATGAAATCAATCCCGATGAGCACACAATCCAAAACATTAGAGTTATGGTTCAACGCTCGCTTCATTTTCTTGAGTGTTATGACCCGAAGGTGCTTGACGGTTTTACGCTAGAGGGCGGTTACACCGATACGGTAAGTGCTGGCGATGGTGATTTTATAACAGCTGATACTTTGTGGGATTTTAAAGTTTCTAAAGAAAAGTTGGATAAGAATCAGACTCTTCAACTGCTTATGTATTGGCGTATGGGTTTGCATTCTATTCATCCAGAGTTTCAGAATATTAAGTACTTGGGTATTTATAATCCTCGCATGAATAAGGTCTATCGTATTGCTGTTGAAAACATATCCGAGGACGTTATACGCGAAGTTGAGAAAGATGTGATTGGGTATTAGGATCAGACGGTTTTGCGTGCTTTAGGCTGTTGTTCGTACTTAGTGAAGACTATCGCTAAAAAGTTTAGTGCGCTGCGGCTTTAAGCTGGTTGATTCAGAAAGTAGTATGTAGCAATCGTTAAACACCGTTATTTTCTCAGTTCGTTGACCGAGTTAGTAACGGTGTTTAGATCTTGGCTTATATCCCCGGATATTCACAAGCTTTTCTCTACACATTTTGCCGATTACTCATGATTCATGTGCTATAAGCCAAAAAATAATGGAGACCGCACAACACCTAAGGTGAGTAAATCAACCGACGGCGTGAAGCCGACTTTCAACTAAATATATCAAATATTTAGAACACATTGATTATTCACACAACAATTACAATATTCAATCTTCAGAACTAACAAAATTAGATTAATTTCATTGTTTATTTTCAGAAAATAAGATAGATTTGGCATTTTTATATATCTTTCAAAACAAAGGGTTCATTATATTTAATTTTGGCGTAGGAATGTTATTAGGAAAAATTTTTGGCATTTTTTATTTCAAGATTTTGTCTATAAAATTTAGCAAATGCTTCAGTTATTGCACTAAATGATTTATTATCCAAATGAATCATATCGCTTATTGAAGCGGAAATATTTTTTACAGCTTCTTTAGATAATGAATTTGAAATTTCACTCAAAGCGGGCGAAACAGCTTTGATAAAATGCTCATTGATTCTATTCGTTTGAATGATTCTAGTAAACGAAGATAAAACATTTTCTAAATCTGTAACGCTCAAATGCTTTCTGTTCTCAAAATCAGCAACGGCAATATCTAACTTCTTTATATATTGCTTAAGTATATTTCTATATTTGCAAAATTCAGTATCAGAAATTTCTTTGTTGTGCACTACTTTGTTTCTTATTTTTCTAATTTCATCAAGACTATTTCTAGTTAAATCTATATTTCTTTTACTAAAAAGTCTTTCCCATAATGATATCTTTTCACCCTTATTTAATATATTAATAATATTATTTGAAGATTCCCGTTTTTTCAAAGCTAATTTTGCATCTTCAATTACCTCATTTGCATCTTCAATAGATTGTTCCTTAAATAAATAATCAATATAATTTTGAAAAGTAAAACAATCTAAAGCAATCTCAATATAACGATTTTTATTCCTTATATTCTCTGCAACATCATTCTTAATTTCTTCGTCGACTAAAGTTTTTTTAGTCCATTCTGTACCATATGCGCTTAACACAGTAAGGTATACAAATTGTCTTAATTTCCTTTCAAATGTGAATATATACTTAGACAGGTTATTGCAGTAATAATCTGAAGCTCCATCAAAAATGACAACAACGTTATATTTGCATCTTAGATTATTTTTTATAAAAGCGAACTTCAAAGACTCGATTGAAATTGCTTCTTTTCTTGTAGTTTTCTTATTAATAGTTAAAATTTTTAGCCTAATTTCTTCGCCTATTTTCTGAATATTATAATTAAATTCTTGATCATCGTTGTGTAAGCATAATGTTTTTTCTTTAAAAGAAATCAGGTCTGCGAAATTTTCCTTAAATGAATCAATATCATTTTCGCTATCCTTATTTTTTAGCATAAATACAAGGTCAATAAACATAAGTCACTTCGATTCAGATTTTACTTTTCCATTTGTTATACAATCTACTTCTAACAACACGTATATTGGGATTAATGCCTTTTGCAAAATACACTAATTCTTGATAATCAAATTCTTCCATCATTGGGCCGCATATCAATTCCATGTCGTCAAAATATTTACCATCAATGTTAAAGTCTACATAATGAACGATGGGTTGATTATTTGATAATAAATCATTAACAATTTCTTGACCAACATTAGCACTATATTTCTCATCCCTAAGAAATTTTATTTGATCAAATGGAATATACATTACTGAATATCTCCATTCTTTTTGGAACTCCCACTCAGTACTTTTATATTTCCCTAACACATTCGCGTCAAAACAAAAAAATTCACCATCCTGTCTCAAACATCTAGGATAGATAAGTGATTCATCGTCTGTATATGTTACTTTTGCATTTAAGCGCTGGGTAAGAATGTCTCTATCTTTGTCACTTATAATAAATTGCGGCATTAGCTTAAATCTACATCCAAAACAATATTGCGCAGGTACTATAAAAGTTTCATCCGTTGACTTTTCCGATGGTTGATCTTCTTTATTAATGCAATGCTCAACGTAATCATCATAATTATTTTTAAAAGGAAAACTTCTTAATTTTATGCAAACGCCTCTGCTAGAATCTCCATACATAGACCATTGTGGTATGCTGTCTCTATTCTCACTCCAGCAGCTTGAAAAAATAAATTTCCCCAAATTGCGACCTTCACCGGTAATTGCTTCAGTTTTATCATCCATACATTCAAGTGAAGTTAGTCTCAAAGTTTTATTCATTAAAATTAGCTTTGCCGATTTCAAACTAGTGTAATGATATAAATATTCTGGTATTCCTTCAACTATTTGCATAATAAACTTCCTTATCCTCCCCTATATTTCTTTTAGCACAGCAAAATCTCTTTTTTATCATTTAATTTATTATCAAGTAGAGCCCATTTTAGATATATTTCACCATTTTCAATCACTTCAATTCTAGCAGGACATGCAGTATTTGACTGTCAAGTTAAACAATAAGCACATAATCCCTAGCAAGTTAGATAATATACTCATGAATATTGCAGATCAGCACAAAAAGGCAGCAGAGTTTATTGAGCGCTGGCAAGGTCGCGGCGATGAAAAGCAGGAAACGCAGAAGTTTTGGCTTGACCTTATGCAAAACGTTTTGGGCATTCCAGACGCAATAAACAATACCGAGTTTGAGTATCGTACCGCTAACCGTGGGTACATTGACATGTTGTGCCCTGATTCTCGTTTTCTTGTTGAGCAAAAAAGTAAGAATGTTGATCTTGATAAGCCTGAAGAACGTCAAGGTGATTCTGTTACTCCAGCTGAGCAAGCCGTAAGATATTCCGACAATCTTCCGCTTCCAGAGCTTACAAGTGATATGCGAGAGAAAGTTATTGAAGCAGGTAAAGCCATACTTAAAGCGCGTGCGAATCACCCAGGCCAATCTTTAGCAGACTTGTATGACCCAACATACATGCCTCAAGATTTGCGCAAAGCTCACGAGGAACTAGATAAAATAGTAGATGTTGCTTTTGGTGCTACAAAGCCTTGCTCTAATAACGACGAGCGCCTAGAAATTCTCTTCAAATCCTATATTCGCATGACTAAGGAATGAATTTAATATAAGCAAACCTATAAAACGAAAAACCAATCTGTAGTTTCTACAAGTCAGGATTTATATTAGGAAGCGTTGATTGCTGTTAGCAGAGGGTCACAAGTTTTGTGCGACCCTCTAGCATATTTACATTAGAAAATGTCGTTTTGTATAAGATGCTTCATTGGGAAATATACACCACTGTTACAAATAATATCGTCAATTATATGAGCTGTTTTTAATACTGCTTTATCTCCACGAGAAAGTTGAGATGATTCCAATGATTTATCAATCATTGCAGCGCGCGAAGCGATAAATAATGCCATATCAATCATTTGCAATCCAAAGTATTGTCTTGAATCTTCCCAATGGAATGGCATCACAATATGAGAAAGATTTGAATTATAAAAACCCTCTGTATTACCATTATTCTGATATTGCTTAATGCGACCTTCATGTGCTTCAGGATCAGCCACTTTATCAGCAACAATAGTTATATCAGTTCTATATAATTCAGCAATAAAATTAACTCTCTCGAGACAATATTGAAGTGCAACATCGTGAGGTGTATGAGCATGTTCTTTATATCGTTGTTTTAATTCAGTAGCAGCAACACCGCGAATAATAACTTTTGCACATGATTTTGCCAATATACGCATTGCAGATCTATAAATACCAGTGGATTGTGTATATAGCCCATTCATGCATTTCCAATCACCCTTAAACTGGAACATACAATGACCATGAAATTCAACATTACTTGGAACATTAAATTTTTGTATAACGCTTTCTTTTAATTTTGCAAGCTCATGTTCTATAAATTCTTTTTGCTGCTCGTCAACAATCAACGCACCAATATAATATATATCTCCGCCAATTTTTCTATCTACAGGCGAATGAGATTCATCAATATAAGCAGTTAACATAGAATTATTATCACACATAATTATTCCAACCATCGAACTAGAAAAATAATGTGCATAACTAATATGAATTACTTCTCTATTTACTACAAATTGTTGCATAAAATATTAACGATATTAAAAACAACTTCATATTCGTGCTAAAATATGGCGAATATATTCTTCTATGTTTATAACATGTTTTTGTATTCAAAAATTATCAATGCAACACGTAGTCCTAAAATTTGTAAAAATAACCAAATTTGTATATTCTTGTATGTACGACAAGCTCACTTCACTATAGGAAGTGTTGATTGCTGTTAGCAGAGGGTCGCGGTTTTGTGCGACCCTCTAGCATATTTACTTTCCCAAAACAATGCGCATTAAGGATAAGCGGCAATTTAGGTTTATTTCCCAAAATGTGGGGTAAGCGGCAAAAAGTGGGGTAGCGGTAAGACATCTATTATAAATATGGCAATATCTGAGATTCCAGTAGATAAAAACGAAGCCCAAAAAGCAGAAAAAGAAAAATGGTATTCAAGATTATATAAAAGAATCAAAAAAATTTTTACTTCACAAAAAACTGAAGAAGAAGATCAATGTTATTATCCAATAATTATTAGATTTTCGCCATGGAATTATTCCGACAAGAACAATTTAATTAGTTTATTTTTCCATGAATTGAAGAATAAACTAGGTGTTGCTAAAGGAGAAGAGAATAAAGGAAAAATCGGAAAGGCTATAAGCCAATATTCAGATATTATTGACGCGTTATCAATTATTCCAGCAGTTGGGCTTGCAATTGTTCCTATATTGAAAACTATTTCCAAAGCAGCAGGAGGTAAATTGATGGAAACTCCTAGTTTGAATGATGCTAAAGAAAAATTGTGTAAGGCGCTAGAAGATTTTAACCACAAAATTATTGTTTTTATTGATGATATAGATAGATTGACTACTCCTCAGATTAAAGACATTTTCCAATTGGTGAAACAAGTAGGCGATTTTCCAAACATAATTTATGTCCTTACAATGGATAGGGAAATTGTTTGCAATGCTTTGTCTGAATATCACAATATTGATGGAGATGAGTATTTAAAGAAAATTGTTCAAGTTTCTTTTGAAGTTCCTGAAATTGATAAAACAACCGTGCATGAAATATTAAGAGATCGCCTTAATGATATTGTTCATAAAAACAAAGATGAAGAAGAATTTGAAAATAACGAATATTTTGAAACAGTACTTGAAAACTGTGTAAATCCATATGTAAATAATATAAGGGATGTAAATAGATTACTTAATGCTTTCCGATTCAAATATGGCGCTTTATGGAAAGAAACATCATTTGTTGATTTATTAGCCATTACTGCAATAGAAATCTTCGAGCCGAAGTTATACAAATGGATTGCTTATAATAAAAATGCGCTTTGTGAATGCAAAGAGCATACTTGTTTGATGATAGAAAATGATGGTAACAAATATTTAAAGCAATGTAATGAAAAATTTAGTAATTTAGGATTTGACTTTAACAGAGTAATTGATATTCTATCAACCTTATTTACAAGATTTGCAAAAGATATTAATAAAGATAGTTTTGTAAAAGACCTTACTAAAAAACACTCAACAAAATATCAATCTGAAGAAGAACTTACCAGTAAAATGCGTGTTGGTTCCGCTGAGAAATTTGACTTATATTTCAGTTTTAATTTATGGAGTATAAAAATCCCAAGAGAAGAAATTATTAAATGCGCGAACAGTTATAGTAATTTTACTCTTAGACAAAAAATTAAGAATTTTAATAAAGATGGTAATATTATACTCTTTTTAGACAATATAGAAGCGCTAGCTCTTGATAATGAAATATTAAATAATCGACTTGCTTTAATTGCATCTATAATATTTGAATTACAATATGAATTTAAAGACCCAGATCCATCTGTCTTCTATAACACGTCTGCAACTGAATATTCAGAACGAATATTATCAAAAATAGTCGCTTGTATTGATAAAGAAAACGACAGGTATGAAATTATTAGTTCTGCAGTTAAAAATATTAATAGAGACAACGTTGGCACAACATCTACAATAATTAGAGATATTGGATTCGCCTATAGAAAATACGGATGTAAAGATGAACGTAAAGATTCTCAATTCATTAGTCTTAAACATTTAGAAGATATTGAAAAAATTTATGCGGCAAAAATTAAATCCATTTCAAAATCCGAAGATATATTAAGTTCTTACCAATTCCGTATAGCATTTTACGTATGGAAATGTATTAATAAGAAGGATGCTGTCGAGTATATTACAAATCTATTTGATAATGATATAGATAAGCTTAAATTCTTATGCTTAACAACATATAATAGTTTAACGGGCTGGAAATTTTCTTCAGAAAATTGCTTTAATCTAGTTTCTGAAGAAGAATTTTATGCTTCCATAAAAAATTTTGATAAAAGCAGATTAGATGAATTCACTAAGGAAGAACAAATAATATTAGCGTCATTTGTACTAAATTATGAAAATAATAATGACGACTTTAACCATGTATCTGAGAATGAAGCACTGCAACTCGTAGAAAAGTGGAAATCTGAAAGCAACATAGCAAAGCAATAAATCATATTGTGCACTAGCACACTGCAGTTAGTGCACAATATTTTTTTGTCGCTATAATCTAACCGCAAAGTATTTAAAACCGCTCGCACCCGCGTATCAAAACTGTTTCCTTAACGCAACAATTTTGATACACTTGCATCATATCTATTTTTGTGAATGATACTCTTCTTACGCATTAAACATCTACATCTGCTTTACTTTTGTAAGAGTTATACCACTTTGAACAATTTTAAATTTATACTACAAACGGATTAACCGAATGCGTACAAGATCTAGATTAAAGGAATCACAATAACAATGCTGTTGATGTATAATCGCTTTTGATAGTGTTTCCCGCATGCGCGGGGGTGATCCTTCTGTGTTTCGTGTTCTATCGTCTTTCTCGCATTGGCGAGGCAATTATTGGGGCTTCAAATGCATGCAATACGTTTGAAGCCCCAATTAGTTTAGTAACGAATATGCAACACAATCTTTCTTAAAGCTCTTATTGAGAGTATATTTACCATTATTTAGTAATCATTGTGGATTAAGAAGATGGTAGGTTATGAGTCGTAATCACGTTGTTAATCCTGCATTATGGGGTAAAAAGAGAGAAGCTAATGGAGTAATGCAATGGCTTCCTCTTGCTCAACATCTTGAGGATACTAGAAATGTTATTGGTCAATTATGGGATCACTGGCTTAGTGATGGTCAGCGAAGATTGATTGAATCATCATTAAGTAAACGAGTTGATGCGAAAAAATTATCTCAATTTTTAGGGTGTGTTCATGATATTGGTAAAGCTACTCCCGTTTTTCAGTTTCGAAAGTCGTCTTCAAATTCAGAAGATTTAGATATTGCGTTAAAAAATAAGTTAGCTACTGTTGGTTTTACAAATATTGATTATTTTATTGATAAGCAAGAAGGTTGGTATAATAGTCATCACACTATAACTGGTCAATTTATTCTTTCTAATGCTGGAGTTCCTGAAGGAATTTGTGCGATTGTTGGAGCTCATCATGGTAAACCTTTAGATAATGATTCTGTTTGTAAAAGTAATAAGTCTAAATATCCTGACAATTACTATCAAAGTGAAACTGAGAGTGAAAATAGTAAATTATGGAAAAAGTTGCAGAATGATATTTTGGTTTGGGCTTTAGAAAGAAATGATTTTTCTAATGTAGATGATCTTCCTGAAATAAGTGAGCCAGCACAAGTTTTGTTGTGTGGATTAGTAATTATGGCTGATTGGATTGCTAGTAATGAACACTATTTTCCGCTTATTTCAATAGAAAAAGATTTGATTGAAAATCAGGAAGAAAGATATCGAAAAGGTTGGGAAAAGTGGTTGCAACATGGTTCTAAAGACGTATGGGAATCATTAAATTGTTATAGTGATGTTTCGCAAACATACAAACATCGTTTTGGTTTCTTGCCAAATAATATTCAGTCAGCGTTGTGTGATGCTATTTCTCAGTCTAAAGAGCCTGGAATTTTTATTCTTGAATCTGCAATGGGATCGGGGAAAACAGAAGCCTCTTTAATTGCTGCTGAGCAATTAGCAAATCTAACCGGAAGAAGCGGAGTGTTCTTTGGTCTTCCTACTCAAGCAACTTCTAACGGAATGTTTAAGCGAGTTGAGGATTGGCTTAAAAGCGTGAATCGTGATTTTCAGGGTGAAATTGGTTTACGTTTAGTTCATGGTAAAGCTGAACTGAATGCAGATTATGCGCATTTGCCGCATGGAATGCAAAATATGAATGATGGTTGTGAAAGTACTTCTAGTAGTAATGATGTAAATAATAATGGAGTAATACTTAATGATTGGTTTACTGGACGAAAAACCGCAATGTTGGATGACTTTGTTGTTGGTACAGTAGATCAATTTTTGTTAGCTTCGTTAAAGCAAAAACATCTTATGCTTCGTCATTTGGGATTAAGTAAAAAAGTTGTAATTATTGACGAAGTGCACGCTTATGACGCTTATATGAATAAGTATCTTGAAGAATCTCTTACTTGGATGGCAGCATACGGTGTTCCTGTTGTGTTGCTTTCTGCTACTTTACCTGCTAAGCGTAGAAAAGAACTTATAAAAGCCTATATGCGTGGGTTGTTTGGGTTTAATTGGAGAGAATGCGATAAATCTAATGTTGATTTTGAAACAAATAATTATCCTTTAATTACGTACAGTGATAAAAACTGTGTAAAACAAAAATTTATTGAAAATGATGTTAGTGATAATAAATCTATTTCTGTAAGAAAAATAACAGACGATAACTTACATGAATCACTTGTTAATGAGCTTAAATCTTTGCTGAATAATGGCGGTATTGCTGGGATTATAGTAAACACCGTTAAAAGAGCTCAGGAAATTTATAATGCCTGCGTTGATGAGTTTAGTGATTACGAAGTTATAGTTATTCATTCGCAATTTATTGCTACAGATAGAGTTAGAAAAGAACAACAGATTTGCAATATGATTGGCAAGAATGCTCATAGACCTGCTCGTGCAATAATTATTGGTACGCAAGTATTAGAACAGTCACTTGATATTGATTTTGATGTTTTGTTTACTGATCTTGCTCCTATAGATTTATTACTTCAGCGTGCTGGTAGATTACACAGGCATACGATAGAACGCCCAGAAAATTTCACAGAGCCAATTTTATATGTGTTGGGAACCAACGATCGTTATGAATTTGATAAAGGTTCAGAGTCTATTTACAGCAAATATTTACTTATGAGAACCCAATACTATTTGCCAGATGTTATAAACATGCCTAAAGATATTTCTCGATTAGTGCAAATAGTTTATAGCGATAATCCTTTAGAGTTACAAGAAGATTTGAAAGATGTGTATGCTGTTGCAAAAAGAGAACATGATTCAGTAAGAAATAGTAATGAAAGTGCTGCAAAAACATATAGAATTGAAAATCCAGAATCAGAAATTGGTGAAAGATCTATTGTCGGCTTGTTGAAGAATCCAATTACAAATGAATCTGATGAATTTGCATGTGCTCAAGTTCGCAATAGTGGTGAATCTATAGAAGTTATTGCTGTGAAAAAAGTTGGGTTTGGTTATGGAACTTTCCATGATTGTGAAGATATTTCACAAAATATTGATGATGCGGAAGTTGCAATGAAACTTGCTCAAGAAACAGTAGGATTGCCGTGGATGTTTACACTAAACAGCAATCGTGTTGATGAAACAATTGCAGAGCTGGAAAGAATACGAAAACAAAAGCAATTCAAAGACTGGGATAATCAGCCTTGGTTGCGAGGTTCTTTGGTGCTTCTATTCGATGAAAATAATATTTGCGAATTATCGAAATACAGAGTTGCATATTCTGAGAAAAGTGGTATTGTGTGTATTAAGAGTTCAGAAGAAGACAGAAAGGAATAAAGGGTGAGCAGATTTAATTTATTAGATGAGCCTTGGATTTCCGTCATTGTAGACGAAAACGGCCACAATAAACTCGTATCAATTACAGACGTGTTTAATCATGCATCAGAATATAAAGCTCTTGCGGGAGATATGAAAACACAGGATTTTGCATTGCTTCGCATTTTGCTTGCTGTGCTTCATACTGTTTTTTCTAGGTACGATATTCATGGAAATTCTCGTGAATTTGATTCAGGTGACGATGATGAATATTATTTCAATAAAGAAACAATGAATATTTGGCGCGAAGTTTGGAATTCAAAAAAGTTTCCAGACGCAGTTTTCAAATATTTAGAACAATGGCATGATCGTTTCTACCTTTTTGATGACAAGTATCCATTTTTGCAAGTACTTAAACAAGATATAGATAGTAAAAAGCTTGGTGGCAAATCTCCTAGTGAGATATCTGGTAAAAATATAAATCGATTGATTTCTGAAAGTAACAATAAAATAGCTGTATTTTCTCCAAAAGATAATGTTGATAACAACAAATCGTCACTTACTGAAGCACAATTAGCAAGATGGATTATTGTGTTACAGTCATACGTTGGATTGGCAGATAAGACCATTTTTGGTACGGAAAAATATAAAGCTTCTAAAGGATGGCTTTTTGACCTTGGTGGCATTTACATAGAAGGCGAAAACCTATTTGAAACTCTTATGCTCAACTGTGTACTTGTTGACGAAATGCAATCTCCTGAGAAAAAACAAAAACCATGTTGGGAATATTCAGGAGCGGAAAATATTGAAAATTCGTTTTATGAAACATTTATTGACAATATTTCTCAACTTTACACTCGATGGAGTAGAGCAATATATATAAATCCTGATATTAGCATTGATAAGCCAATATCGGTTTCTATAGTGAAACTTCCTGATATTAATCATCAAAATGCTTTTATTGAGCCAATGACAGTATGGCAGTACAACAAGGAACGTGAAAACAAGGACAAATACACTCCAAGGAAGCATAAAGTAGAAGAATCTATGTGGAGATCATTTGGGTTACTTACATTGCAAGAATCAGATGATGGGACCCTAAAAAATCACAAACCAGGCATTATGGAATGGTTAAACAAAATTAGTAAAGATACTGAAGGTTCTTCTATTTCATTACAGGCTGTGAGTATGAAAGATGATGGTAATGCTACATCTTGGGTTCCTACAGATGAAATATGCGATACTCTGCATATTGATGAAGTTGTAGTAACTGATAATTCTGACAACGGATGGGTGGGCAGAATTAACAATGAAGTCGAGTATACAAGATCTGCCATAGGATTTATTTACAGGCAATTTCTTCTAGACATATGTGAAATACGTAATAGAAATAAAGATGATGCAACTAAATATGCTGATAAGTGCATTAGTCATATTTATTTCTTAGTCGATAAGCCGTTTAGACAATGGTTAGCAAATATTAAACCAAAAGATTTAATGAATGAACGATGTACTCAATGGAGAAATACTTTGCATAGCATACTTATAAATGAAGCAAAAGGCATGTTGGAAAATGCTACATTGCGTGATTTTACAGGTAGGCCTGCTATGCAAAGTGAGAAAGAAACTACAAAAAATATAGTTACGGCTTACAGCATTTTTACTAGTCGCTTAAAAAAATTATCAAAAAAATAAAGACATAGAAAGGAGGCTATTATGGCTGAAAATCAAAGCAAATCTGTTGAAGTATCTAATGCTGTTAGAAAAATTATCAATCAATTTTTGAATGGCTCAGATATTGCATCAAGGCGAGCTATGCTTGCTCAACTGCGTCACACAATTGGTAAGCCATTAAGTCAGTCTGTAGAAATATGGCCATGGATACTAAGCAATGTTCCAGAAAGCTTTATCAATAAATATGGTGAAGTTAGTTATCAAATGCGATCTGTTATAAATACTTTGCAAATATACGCATTGTATGAACAAGGTAGCGTAGAAAAATCAAGTTATAAGGATTTAAACAAATCTGAAGATTCAGAAAACGAAAAATCTTATAACAATATGGGAACAGCTTTAAGAGCACTAAGAAGTGACGAAGGTGTGCGTGGAGCGATGGATAGACGCTTTAGTGTTATGATTACTGCAAGCGATTACGAAAGTTTTTACTATTACCTTCGTCAACTAGTTCGACTACTAAAAAGCAGAACAAAAGAAAATCAACAAGCGATTGATTATTCTAAACTAGCACGCGATTTATATTTGCTTCAGTTTGAAGATTCAGAAAAAGTAAGACTTTCCTGGGCGCAAGAATATTATCGCTTAAGCAAGTAGCAATAACTTTTTAGCAATATCACATATTTTAAAAATTACATATTTCAAAAACAACGTTATTAAACAATTAACTAAAATTTAGAAAGGCAAAACAATGAACACTCATTTATTCTTAGATATTCAAGCAATCCAAGCTGTTCCACCATGCAATATTAATCGCGATGATGCAGGTAGTCCAAAAACTGCTCAATATGGCGGTGTAACTAGAGCTAGAGTAAGCTCTCAATGCTGGAAGCACTCAATGCGCGAATATTTCAAAGAACACAGCGGAGATTCTAATGTTGGAATACGAAGCAAAAACATTGTTAAGTACGTTGCAGATAAAGTTATTGCATTAAAACCAGAATTATCTGAGCAAGAAGCATTAGATTTAGCAAATAAAACGTTAAATAATGCTGGCGTTAAAACTAAAAAAGATAATGATGAAATAGTTCCTACAGCAAAAGCTTTATTCTTCTTAGGAGAGACTCAAGCAAATTCTCTAGCGCAAGCAGCAATCAATAATGTTACTGACAAGAAGCAACTGCAAGAAATCTTAAAAGATAATCCACCTATTGATATTGCGTTATTCGGTCGCATGCTTGCAGACGATCCATCGCTTAATGAGGACGCTTCTTCGCAAGTTGCTCACGCAATTTCCACTCACGCTGTTCGTGCTGAATTTGATTACTATACTGCTGTTGATGACTTATCAACTGAGGATAATGCTGGAGCTGGAATGCTTGGAACAATAGAATATAATTCTTCAACTCTTTATCGTTATGCAAATGTTGCAATACATGAGTTTAGCCATCAGTTGAGTGATAACAAAGAATCTACAATTAATGCTCTTAGACTTTTTATTGAAGCTTTCGCTAACGCAATGCCTACTGGCAAAGTAAATACTTTTGCTAATCAAACTTTGCCGCAAATGCTTGTGGTAACTTTAAGAGATGACAGGCCAGTGAACTTAGTTAGTGCATTTGAAGATCCAGTAAAATCTAAAGACGGATATGTTTCAAAATCTATTGAGAAACTATCTCAAGAATACGAGAAAGTTCAAAAATTTGTTCATAAGCCGATTGCGTCATTCTATGTAACAATGGATTCTTCAAATGAGAATCTTAAATTAGGAGTGGAAGAACAAACTATTCAGCAATTATTGGATGATTTTTCTTCTAAAGTCTCCGAATTGCTTCAGTAAATTTCTTAATAAATAACACTTATTAGTTGATATTTAGTGTTTAACAGTTAGGAAGCTTATGAAAAGTTTATTACTGAAGTTTGCTGGACCTTTGCAATCATGGGGTACAGATTCGCATTTTGAAACTCGTCACACGGATTACTATCCATCTAAAAGTGCGGTAATAGGTATGATTGCTGCAGCTTTTGGGTATAGAAGAAGTACAGATTGTGATGAAGAGATTGCAAAGCTTAATGATTTAGATTTTGCAGTGCGAATTGATCAGCAAGGGAATTTGCTTAGAGATTATCATATTGCTGCAAAATATAAAGCTAACGGTGATTTTGAAAAAAATTATGTTACAAACCGTTACTATATAGAAGATGCTATATTTCTTGTTGCAATAGGATCCGATAATGAGCAACTTATTTACAGTATTAACGATGCGTTGCGCTCGCCGTATTTTCAATCTAGTTTAGGCAGAAGATCATTGCCTCCTACAGCTGATTTTATTTTAGGCGTAGAAGATTGCGGAGTAATTCAAGCATTATTAAAGTATGAGTGGCTTGCAAGAAAAGCAGGTAAAAACCAAGTACAAGTTTCTAAATTATCTATGCTATCGCAATCTTCTAATGAATCATGTAATGCAGGATTTATATCTTTATATGCTGATTCAGATTTAGTAGATAAAGCAGAATGCGAATTAGCTAAAGATAATACTTGTACTTATAAAATTCAGTCGTATGTTCGTAAGCTACGAAAGGATTACGTTAATTCTTTCTCAAATAAGGAAAGAAAATTTGGATTTCGATACGAGTCAAAAATGGAAATTCCTATTGAAAAGATTTCGCACAATAATTCGGATTCAGAAAGCAGCAAATCAGATAGTGAACATCTAAAAGATTCTGAAACTTTTAGTTTTGAGCATGATGCTTTTTCTGGATTGGAGGCTTAAATGTCTTATTTGAGTAGAGTTGAAATTGATTATAAAAAACCTAAATCGCAGCTAGATCTTAAATCTGTAGGAGCTTTTCATAACTGGGTTGAACAAAGTTTTCCAGATGAATGGACAAATCATGAGCGAAGCAGAAAATTGTGGAGAATAGATTCTTTGAATGGGAAACATTACTTGCTTATAGTGAGTGATTCAGAACCTAATTTACAACGTTTAGAGATGTATGGAGTTGCTGGAACTGCTTCAAGCAAGAATTATGATAAGTTCTTGTCGTCTTTAAAAAATGGTATGAAAATGCAATTTAGAGTAACTCTTAATCCTGTTGTTTCTATTTCTGATACTTCTGAAACTCGCACTACTAGAGGTAGGGTAGTACCACATGTTACTTATGATCAGCAGATGAATTTTTTGCTTAATCGTGCGCAAAAATTAGGTTTTTCATTGAATGAAAGTGAATTTACTATTGTTGAGCGCGGGTATAGCTTATTCACAAAGTCAAAAAAACCTATTCGTTTGAGTAAAGCTGTTTATCAAGGCGTTTTAACAATTAGTGATGAGGATGTTATGCGTAAAACTTTACTAGACGGTATCGGTAAAAAGAAAGCATATGGTTTCGGAATGATGACTGTTATTCCATTGGAATAGCTTGAGTTAATGAATCTTTTGTGTCAAAGGCTGTAGGAGTATGAAGAAGAAGTGTGGTGCTAAGAAGGCTGAAATTCAAGAGCTTCCGCGCATAAGTGATAGAGTAAGCTTTATATACATAGAGCATGCAAAAATCAATCGTCTTGATAGTGCTATTACAGTCTTTGATGCAAACGGAACTGTGAGAGTTCCCGCTGCAATGATTGGCGTTTTACTTTTAGGACCTGGCACTGAGATTACTCATAGAGCTATGGAATTACTTGGAGATGTTGGCGCAAGCATAGTTTGGGTTGGCGAGCATGGTGTTCGCAATTATGCTCATGGTAGAGCATTGTCAAGGAGCTCAAGATTGTTGGAAAAACAGGCAAAACTTGTTACTAATAGTAGATCAAGATTGAGCGTTGCAAGAAAAATGTATCAAATGCGTTTCCCTAATGAAGATGTATCCTCATATACTATGCAACAATTAAGAGGTCGAGAAGGAGCTCGCGTAAGAAGCATATATAGGGAGATGTCTAATAAATACAATGTCCAATGGAATGGTCGCGATTATAAAGTCGATGATTTTGAAAGTGGTACTGTCGTTAATCAAGCATTGTCTGTAGGCAACGTATGTCTTTACGGTTTAGTTCATAGCGTAATATCTGCCTTAGGTTTAGCACCTGGATTAGGTTTCGTGCATACTGGACATGATCTTTCTCTTGTATACGATATTGCAGACTTATATAAAGCTGAATTAACTATTCCTGCATCTTTTGAAATTGCCGCTCGGTGTGAATCCAACGATGACATTGAACAGTTAATGCGTTTGAAGATGCGCGATTGCTTCGCAAATTGCAACATAATGTCTCGTATCGTTAATGATATACAAAATCTTCTTGAAATCCCGATTGACAACCAAATTACTGTTGATGTAATACATCTTTGGGACGATAAGGAACTTCTAGTAGCTTCTGGCGTAAATTACAGTGAGGTGAATTGATATGCCGTTAACTGTGATTACGATGACTAATTGCCCATTATCTTTAAGAGGTGATTTAACCAAGTGGATGCAAGAAATCGCTACAGGCGTTTACGTCGGCAATTTCAATAGTAAAGTTCGAGAGGAATTATGGAAGCGTATAGAAGACAGTGTTGGAAATGGTGCTGTAACAATGAGTTTTTCTTCCAGAAATGAAATTGGCTATGATTTTAAGACTATACATTCGCATCGTGAGGTGGTTTATTCGGATGGATTACCTCTGGTACGTATTCCAACAGTTGATACATTAGAAAACGATATTAAACATGGATTTAGCGATGCTGCTAAGTTTCATAATGCAAGGAAATTTTCAAATGTTAGTAGTAGAAAAAATATTAATACTTCTTCTAATTTAATTGAAAATGATTTAGTAAATGAAAATATTAGTTCTGTAAGTTCTGATAATTCTATGCAATCTACGATATTGTCCGTGAATGATGAAGAAATTACTTGTAATGACTATTGGAAAGATTATATAGGCAAAACAAGTAAAAAATTTGTTGTGTTAGATTGTGAAACTACAGGTTTAGATAGCAAAGTTGATAAAATTATTGAAATTGGGGCTGTCAAGTTTATAGATGGAAGAATTGAAGAATTTCAGACTTTAATAAATATTAATGATTGCAACAATAATATTTGTAGAAAAAATAATATAATTCCCAATGAAATTACCGAGTTAACTGGTATTACGTGCGACATGCTTGAGTCTAATGGCGTAAGTTTAGACTTAGCATTAAAAGAATTTATCGATTTTATAGGGAAATTACCACTATTAGGATATAACGTATCGTTTGATATTGGTTTTTTTAATTCGGCTTTATTCTCATTAGGTGAGAAGTTCAGCAGCGCTTTTTCTATTAATAAAGTTATTGATATTTCACGTTTTGTGAAGCATGATAGGAGATTTTTGAAAAATTATCAGTTGAAGACGGTTCTTCAGGAGTACAACATTTCTGAGTCAGTTCCTCATAGAGCTCTCATAGATGCTAGGCTAACGGCGCGTCTTGTTTTTCACTTGAAAGGATTGTTAAAATTTATTTCATAAAAATAAAGCACTATTGTACTACTCTATGTGATAGTTTGAATTTGAAAAGTAAATGAGATTTGACTGTTTCTGTTATAGAAATGGCCATTTTATTAGGATTTTTAAGTGTCTTTCCCGCATACGCGGGGGTGATCCTACGCGCACGTATGTTGACCTTAATCAAGTTTTGTCTTTCCCGCATACGCGGGGGTGATCCTGAAGCATTTCACTTATTGGAAAATGTCCGAATGTCTTTCCCGCATACGCGGGGGTGATCCTGGTCTGCATTACTTGAGGCGTGTACTTTTTTAGTCTTTCCCGCATACGCGGGGGTGATCCTTGGGGTTCTCGGCTTGATTTAGATATTTTTAGGTCTTTCCCGCATACGCGGGGGTGATCCTCCGGTGTGATGAGCTTATTCTCATACGCAGAAGTCTTTCCCGCATACGCGGGGGTGATCCCATTCCATTCATAGGGTCAAAAAGTGAACCCATGTCTTTCCCGCATACGCGGGGGTGATCCTTAACGCGGCAATAATTGAATCCAAAGAAAAAGGTCTTTCCCGCATACGCGGGGGTGATCCCCAAATACAAAAGATAGAATTTACAAATATTGCGTCTTTCCCGCATACGCGGGGGTGATCCTTACATATTTGTCGCGTCGATTCTGCGAATAGTGTCTTTCCCGCATACGCGGGGGTGATCCTGTCACGCACTGTCAAATAGCATGGCGCGTCTTGTCTTTCCCGCATACGCGGGGGTGATCCTAATGCTACTAGCACAGCACAACAGGCAGCGCAGTCTTTCCCGCATACGCGGGGGTGATCCCATTCTCGAAGAAACTAACAGTGTCTGTAATGAGTCTTTCCCGCATACGCGGGGGTGATCCCAACTTAGTAAACAGTTTATTAAGCTACGCGAGGTCTTTCCCGCATACGCGGGGGTGATCCCTATAACAAACAATAACCGCACGTATAGTACAAGTCTTTCCCGCATACGCGGGGGTGATCCTTAACAAAGCAAAATTGATCACCCCAAGTAGGTGTCTTTCCCGCATACGCGGGGGTGATCCTTTTCATCGACCATGCGCGGGGTATGCCACTTAGTCTTTCCCGCATACGCGGGGGTGATCCTAATCCAGAGGAAGAAGCGCGCTTTTTCTTAAAGTCTTTCCCGCATACGCGGGGGTGATCCCGTAACTGTAGTCTGAATATCCATAATTAACCTGTCTTTCCCGCATACGCGGGGGTGATCCCAGAAAAGGCTGTAATGTTTGTGAATGAGTTAGGTCTTTCCCGCATACGCGGGGGTGATCCTACTTGCCAAAAGTGTAAGTAACGCCGCTATCGGTCTTTCCCGCATACGCGGGGGTGATCCCCGACTGGTGGTGATACCGATTCTATCAAATGTGTCTTTCCCGCATACGCGGGGGTGATCCTTTTATTGATATGACAACAGAAAAGCTTGAAACGTCTTTCCCGCATACGCGGGGGTGATCCCATAGCAGGTGGTATTAGTGCGCTTGTGAATGGGTCTTTCCCGCATACGCGGGGGTGATCCCTTTAGACGCGAGTTCGTTCGCCACATGAACGAGTCTTTCCCGCATACGCGGGGGTGATCCCAATTTTATTATTAGTAGTACGGCTAGTCATATGTCTTTCCCGCATACGCGGGGGTGATCCCAATGCTAATTAAGACACACTACTCGACAGGACGTCTTTCCCGCATACGCGGGGGTGATCCTAAACATTGCGTGCGATGAGAAGTAGCGTATCAGTCTTTCCCGCATACGCGGGGGTGATCCTAATCCTTGGTGTTGGACATCGCACGCGCTAAAACAATGGCAAGATACAGTAAATAAAAGCATCGAAGAGTACAATAAGAAGAGCATCAATAAACAGAAAGAAAGGAACAGCTCATGATGGGCACAATAATGGTAATCAGCATAATACTATTCATTGCAATGTTGATATTTGGATTTGCGGCTTGGATCTATGACTTGCTCCATTGCAAACCACACAGTGAACTCGGGCAACGTATCCTACGACTCGATGAAAACAATAATCCAATTGAAGATAAGAAAAAATAGTAAAGGAAACGAATGCACGATAGTAGCGTCTTTCCCGCATACGCGGGGGTGATCCTCACTGTTTACTTCTGCTAGTAGAGTACACAAGGTCTTTCCCGCATACGCGGGGGTGATCCCCTACACATGCAGCAAGTGCGGTTGCAGTAGTAGTCTTTCCCACATACGCGGGGTGATATCAACACCATAAGGGTTTTTATTAAAAAATTTCATTTCTACATTTTCTATGATATACTAAAGGAAAGCACAGAGCGTAGGGGCTAGCTACGCTCCATGCAATCCGCTACTTGCCTTTCTTTATGGCATATAGTGCGACCATTGAAGTAATTATGACGCCAATAATTGCGAATATTTTATAAGTGACGTCAATAATTGTGAGTATGGTCTTTCACGCATTGCTGAGCGCTATGACATAACTGAATAGTTAAAGCATAGCTCGCGAAGGCAATGCGTGTCTTATAGCGAGCGTAATAAAGTGCGAACACTTTAACAATTACTGTAAAACACAACATATAAATCTCAAACACTATACGACCTGCTTGAGCGATTATTCCTCACGGCTTCGTAGCGGCTGATTTGGGAGCTTGCAATCCCATTGATTTCAAGCTCCTGCAAAGCACGCGAAAGCACTTTAGAATGCCGAGCGTGCTCAAAGTCGAAAGCACAGTGCGCTTTCAATGCAAGCGAGGACTGACTTCGTAAAACTAACAAAGTCAGTTGTTCTACACAAAGATTTATGCAAATGTGTTTACATTCGATATGTATAGTGATAGCCTAGCAAAGCCGTGACGCAAGGGCGGTTTTCCTTTTCATCCTCTTGACAATGACGCGCCATGGCACTTTAGATCCTTTCTGAATATGTGTGTGATTCCTAGAAGTTATAGCCATCTAGGTTGACTGGAATCGTCTTTTTCACCTATGGGGTGATCTTAATGCGCGTGTGATCCTCGACAACCAGCTTTTAAGACTGGAACATTAGTCTGAGGAGTACCATTTTCAATATTTTCTTCAAAGGTTGAATGAAGAAAAGAAAAAGTGTGCGTGTTAATACTGCGTTCACAGTTGTAGAAGATAAGAGAGGAGTCAAAAGCTGATGAACATGATGAAATTTGTTATGACATGGTTGAGAAACTTCGACCTTATGCTGAGCCATACATGGATAAACTTTGCAAAGAAGCTGCTAGTAATGCTACATGCGCAGGAGAGCCTTATGAAGCGTTAGCAGATTACTTAAGCTTTGCATGGGAACACCAAAATACTCCTCGCAAACTTATTATTGAAGCATACAATCTTATTGACGATGACTATCTTGATTCATATAACGAAATGGCAGATAAACTAGGGATTCCGCGTCGCCAACATTCTGCAGACTACGACGAAGATGAATAAATATTATATTAAAACGAGGGTTCCAACCAATTGTGCTGGCTAGAACCCCTAGTCCTCAATCTTTCCACACGATTATAAGCAAAGCAAGAGCATTAGTCGTTATTCCGTCAATATGCGTTATTAAAGCTGCAACAAACGCTATCCTGCAAGTAGTACCATTCACTAGTATTAGATTCACTCTAGCCACTGGCATCGCTGGCTTAACAGGCAACAGTAAGAAAAAATAAAGTAGCCTATTATGTCAGGCTAAAACAGGAAAATTAACTATTACAAAAGAGCTGGTCATTCCCCCAAACCTACCCCGTGAAGGGTCAAGGGTAGGGGGAGCCCCAGCTCTCAATTCGGTTCTATCATATATATGGGCGCCTTCCTTATACGCAAAGAGTCACCCATATTCTTGTTATTGTTTAGCTAGATTTATCATACGCAATAAGCGCGTATCAAAACTGTTTCCTTAACGCAACAATTTTGATACAAGATATAAATAAAAAAACGACTGAAATAAACTACATCTTCTATATTTATACTTATTTTTTCAATAAAAAATTATTAGTACAATTTATGTTACAGGTATAATATTTTGCAGTATTTACTATTTTGGTGAATACAAAATATGAGAGTTGGGAAGCATGACATGGAGAAATTAAAGGTTATGGCGTAAAAGTCTATCCAGAAAAGGAACCTTATTGATTGAGCGAGAATAAAAAGCAAAAAGCTCTAGGCATAACACCTAAAGCTTTCGCTGACCGAGTACTCCCAATCCATTTGTTCCATCATTGTATCATATATAATCTTATTTACTAAATTATTTAATTTAAAAATGTAGGGTAATCAGAAAGAGTCCGTAAAGATAATCTTGTGAATACTCTGGTCTATAAGCCACAATCCAAACACTGTTAAAAACTTAGTAAAGTATCGGAGAAAGTAACTGTAATCACCCAAACACTGTTAAAAACTCAGCTAACAAACTGGGAAAGTAACGCTTGCGCTCGCAAATGCTCCAATACCATACGCATAACAAACCTCCAACCAACGCACGCAAACACCACCAAGCGACACGCCAAATAGGCGAGGGCTTGCATTTGAGAATATTTCGGGTATAGTAGTTACTCGTGCTTCGGCGCTGACATTGCTCAGTAAAGTTGCATTGCGGACATAGCTTAGTTGGTAAAGCGCAACCTTGCCAAGGTTGAGACCGCGGGTTCGAGTCCCGTTGTCCGCTCTAGGTCCGATGAGTTATTCGACCTTACGGTGGGTTAGCCAAGCGGTTAGGCAGCGGCCTGCAAAGCCGTATAGATGAGTTCGACTCTCGTACCCACCTCGATTAAGCTTCAAGCTTAATAAACAACCTGGGCGGTTGGCGCAGTGGTAGCGCACTTCCCTGACACGGAAGGGGTCACAAGTTCGAACCTTGTATCGCCCACTCGAAAGGATTGCCTTTCACGCATAATTAAAAAATTTTGGGTGATTGGCGCAGCGGCTAGCGCACTTCCTTCACACGGAAGGGGTCATAGGTTCGATTCCTATATCACCCACAATATGTTCGCAGTGTAGAAGCACTGCGTTTTTTGTTATTTGGCTATTTTTTATTTCCTAACTTTCATATGAAAATTTTTTGCAGCCGAACACACATGCAACCACAAATGGAAGCAATATCTCATATCAGTCAACCAATCAGTCAAGCAAACAATCATTTCTTCACAGAAACACACATGATAATGTTCATTTTGAGTTCATTTAATATCGTGCTATACTCATCCGAGTACAAGTGAAAATTGCAGGGGTACTGGAAACAGTTGAGAAACACCCTTTGAACCTGTTTTGTTAAGACATGCGTAGGGAGCAATTACAGTAAGTGATTTCTTTCTATCACGATTTTCGTGATATCTTGCGTTGCCACAAAGTAGTAGCAATTACACGAGTATCAACTAAACAATTAAAAAAAAAACTAAACAAAAACATCAAAAACCAAAACCAAAAAATATCCGCCTGAATGTCACTTTTGGGAAAACTTGCACAAGTGAGGAGGAATACTGCACATGATTAATAGCAGCATAAGTGCTGAAACTATAGAATCAGCCATAAGCTGGCTTGCAGGATTCACAGAAAAACCAGGAGAACAAGGGGTTACTCGACCTCTTTACACAAAATCTTGGAAACAGGCTCTTTTCGCTCTTCGTCAACGATTTGAAAAACTCGGTATGACTGTAGAATTCGACCAAGTTGGAAACCTAATTGCAACTGTTGAAGGATGCGAAAAGCCAGGAAACATAATAGCTTGTGGATCGCATATTGACACAGTTTCAAGAGGAGGTCGTTTTGACGGCCAACTTGGAATAGTTGCAGCATATTTAGCAATTAAGAATTTACTTACTAGATATGGAAAGCCAAAGAAAAGTCTTCGCATTATCTGCTTAGCAGAAGAGGAAGGCTCACGTTTCCCGTACGTATTCTGGGGTTCAAAAAATTTCTTCGGACTAGCCAAAAAAGAGGACGTAGAAAATATTTGCGACAGTGAAGGTGTTCCTTTCGAAACAGCAATGCGTGAAGCTGGGTTCAATTATCAAACAACTCAACCTATGTTCGCAAATCTTGAAGCCTGGATTGAGCTACATATTGAGCAGGGACCAACGCTTTACAGCAATCACGAAGATTTAGGTATTATCACTAGCATTGCTGGTCAGCATCGTTGGGATATTCATCTTAAAGGCGTACAAAATCACGCTGGCACAACAATGATGTCCTACAGGCACGATGCAGTAGATTGCATGTCTCATATAATCGCCAAGAATCTTGACAAAGCTAAGCAAGCAGGCGACCCACTGGTACTTACTTTCGGTAGAATCAGCGTAGTTCCAAATCAAGTAAATATTGTTCCTGGAGAAGTTACTTTTTCAATGAACTGCCGTCATACAGATAAAGCTTTTCTTGATAAATTCTTGCAGGAACTCGACGAAGATATTCACGAAACTGCCAAGTCTTATGGCATTACAGCGCAGATCGATAAGTGGATGTCTGACGATCCTACACCACTTAGCGACGATATTATTAATCTTTTGAAAGATCAAGCTAATAAGCAAGGTTATGCGTACAGAGTCATGCATTCAGGTGCTGGTCAAGATACGCAGATTTTTGCTCCGTTTGTAAAATCCGGAATGATTTTCGTTCCTTCAAAAGATGGTATTAGTCACGCTCCAGAAGAGTACACAGATCCACAAGACGCTGTTCACGGAGTAAAGCTTTTACGAGATGCTCTGCATAGTTTGGCTTATGAGGACTAACGAAAACCAACTAAAAGATAACGGAAACCAAACGAAAACCAAAAAGAAATAGAAATTTAGGAAGGACGTAAAAGGCATATACGATGCAAACTTCACTGCTTAATTAATCGCAGCGAAGAAAAGTGAATATCGAATGAGAGTACAACGCTTATTCACGAATAAGAGGCTGATACGAAGGGGCGCACCACCACGGGTACGATATCCTTTCGTATCTTTTTTATTTTTGAGCAAAGTTGCGATTATTACTTTCAAAAAACTCAAAACACAAAACACAAAAAAGAATCAACTTTACAAACAAGAAAAGTAAGGAGGTGCGCATGCAAATTAGTAAACTGCTAAAAGATGAGCCAGTAGCTAGTAAAAACTTGGAATGTTACCGCGAGCGCGGCTACACTAACGAAGATTTACTGCCAAAGCCGCAAGAAAAACGCACAATGAGTGCTCTTAATTTTTGCACTTTGTGGATGCAGTCTGTACACAATATTCCTAATTATGCTGCAGTTGGCGCGTTCCTTTTGATGGGATACTCTCCAATTTACGTAATGATTGGTATCATGCTTGGCGCAATTCTTACAGCAATTGTCATGGTTGCTAACGGTGTTGTAGGATCCAAATACGGCATACCGTTTTCTATGCATTTGCGCGCAACATACGGAAAAGCAGGCGCGCAACTACCAGGATTCCTTAGGGGAGTAGTTGCTGCAATATGCTGGTATGGCATTCAAACATATATAGGCGCGAAAGCTTTAGAGATTCTAGTTGGCAAAATTTGCCCTGAGTTTCTTACGCTTGGAAGCAAAATACCATTTGTAGGTTCGCACATACCTATCATTATCTCCTTCGCAATATTTTGGTTGCTTAATTTGGCGATTGGCTTAGGTGGAGGAAAGACTCTTAATAAGCTAACTGTGGTATTAAGCCCGCTTATTTACGTTGTTTTTGGTTGCATGAGCGTATGGGCTATTAGCTGTGCTGGTGGTTTATCTGCAATCATGCAATATCATGCTACTGTTCAAGCTCCAACTAATTGCGGTCTTGGACTTTTCATGATGATGGTTGTAAATTCTGTGCTGGGTGTTTGGGCTGCTCCTGCCGTTTCTATTGCTGATTTTACGCAAAACGCAAAGTCAACTATGGCTCAACTAAAAGGTCAAATTGCTAGCTTCTTGCTGAGTTACGCGCTTTTTGCTTTTACAAGCGTAGTTATTTTAGTGGGCGGATCGCTTTTTTACCATGAAACCATTACAGATGTTCTTGTTATCATAAACAAGTGGGATAGTCTTCCTGCAATTGCAATAGCTACTGGGTTGCTTCTACTTACTACAGTTTGTACAAATGCTACTGGCAATATTGTTCCTGCAGCATACCAGCTAACTGCTTTAGCTCCGCGATTTGTAAATTATAAGCGTGGCGTAGTTATTGCAGCTCTTGTAAGCACTGTGTTAATGCCGTGGAAGTTTATGGCTAATATTACAGGCTTCTTGAATCTTATTGGTATGCTTTTAGGCCCTATTGCAGGTGTTCTACTTGCTGACTATTACGTAGTAAAGCGCACGCATATTGATCTTGATCAAATTTATTACGATACAAATAGCTCGTCAAAATCTGCTTATTCTGGAACTAACTGGATATCTTACACTTCTACGATACTTGGGCTTTTATTTGCTCTTTCCGGACAGATAATTCCTCTATTTTCACCGCTTACTCAAATCTCATGGATTGTGGGATGCGCTGTAGGTTTCGTGTGTCAAATATTACTATCAAAAGTTTTTCAGCCAACAATGGCTAAAGAAAGGAAATAATATGAACTACGATGTAGTAATCACAAATGGTTTGGTTGTATTCGATAATGAAGCAACTAAAACCGATATAGCAATTAAAGACGGCAAGTTTGCCGCTTTTGGAAGCAACTTTGCAGCAGAAAAAACTATTGACGCAACTGATTTAATAGTTGTTCCTGGAAAAGTTGATTCTCATGTTCATATTAACGCTCCAGGCGGCGGCGTTCGCGACGATTGGGAAGGTTTTGTAACAGCAACTTCTGCCGGTGCAAAAGGCGGTATTACTACAATGCTGCAAATGCCTTGCAATCAAATTCCTGCTACTACTGATGGAAAGTCATTTGAAGCAGTGCTTGAAGAAGCCGACGGAAAGCTCAAGGTTGATGTTGGTCAAACTGGTGGCTTGGAACCACAAAACCTCAATGGCGGAATATGCGAGCAAGATAAGCAAGGTGTTGTTAATTACAAGGCATTCCTTGGAACTACAGGCGACAAGGATTTGCAAGTTGATTTATACAATTGCGACGATTACTCCTTGTACACAGGTATGCAGCAGATTGCTAAAACAGGCAAAATTTTGATTATGCATTGCGAAAACGCTCCTATCACAGATCAGCTCGGAAAGAAAGCTCATCAAATGGGAGCTAGAAAGCTTTCTGAGTTCGTAGCAACCAGACCTGTTTTCACCGAAGTTGAAGCGATTGAACGCGCTTGTCTTTTTGCTAAAGAAACTGGATGCAGAATTCATATTGTTCATGTTTCTTCACCGGAAGGCGCTCAAGCTGTTGCTGACGCTCGTAAGAATGGCGTAGACGTAAGCTGCGAAACTTGCAACCATTACCTGTATTTCGACACTTCTGAGCTTGACGAAATTGGAAATATCGCTAAGTGCACTCCGCCAATTCGTGACAAGGAAAACCAGAATGGCTTGTGGGAAAAGGTTTTTGACGGTTCTATTAACTTCATTGTTTCCGACCATTCGCCAGCTCCTTTGAGTTTGAAGCAAACTGATGATGCTTTCACAGCTTGGGGTGGTATTGGTAGCGTTCAAAACGATGTTGATGTGTTCTTTGATGAAGCTGTGCAAAAGCGCGGAATGTCGTTGACTCAATTTGTGGCATTGAATTCTAGCAATTCTGCAAAACGCTTCGATTTGAAAGGAAAAGGCAGCATACGTTTGGGTTATGACGCAGATCTTGCATTCATTAAACCAAATGCTCCTTATGTTCTTAAAGCTAAAGACCTTGAGTATCGCAATAAGTTCAGCCCGTACGTTGGCCGCACTATTGGCTGCCAGGTGGTAAGAACTTTACTTCGCGGTGAAGAAATTTACAGCAAAGAAAACGGCGTTTGCGAAGACTTTAAAGGCAAGTTTATTCTTCATCCAGCTAAGGATTAGGTAAAATCTTTAAACGTAATATTCAAACGTAATATTCAAAACTTAAAGCATATTCTATAGAAAGGAGGTAAGTGTGCTGAAACTTAATCACGATACTGTGGATTATGTTGAGAACGAGAATTTACTTGAACTACTTAAGCGCGAAGGCTACGACAGTACTTTTGTTGCAATAGAAGTTGATGGTGAATTAGTAAAACGCAAAGATTTTGAAACTTTCATAGTTAAAGATAACGCAAAAATTGAAGTATTTAGCATTATGGGAGGAGGATGAATGGAAAGTGACGATATTCGCGCAAAAGTTCTTAAACGTCAGCTAAAGGAAGATAATGATTTGTTTGCTCAACAATCAGTTTCAATACTTGGCTGCGGCGGTTTAGGATCAAATATTGCGTTGATGCTTGCGCGAGCCGGCGTAAAAAAGTTGTACATTTACGATTTTGACAGTATCGAGTATTCGAATTTAAACCGTCAAAATTATACGATTAACGAAATTGGACAACACAAAGTATATGCTACTAAAGCGCGACTTAATGAAACTTTGCCGTACGTTGAAGTAGAAGCTTTTGTGCAAAAAGTTACGCCGGAATCGTTGGATGAGATTGCTGAACGCTCCGACTTGTTTATTGAAGCATTCGACAATCGCGAATCGAAAGCAATGGTTCTTGACTATTTCATGAATCATCCTAACAAATATGTTATTACTGCTTCTGGCTTATCTGGACTAGGAGATATTAGGAACGTAAAAATTAAGCATCTTTCAAACGTGTGCTTAGTGGGTGATTTTAAGTCTTCTCCCGAAGAAGGCTTGTATTTGCCTTATGTTTCGATTATCGCAAGTTTAGAAGCCTTAGAAGCGTTGAAATGGATAAAAAATGGAGGAAATTATGGAGAATGAAGATTATTTAGAATTGGGCGGTAAGAAGTTTACTTCTCGATACATTTTGGGTTCTGGAAAGTATTCTGAGGAGCTTATTGATGCCGCAGTAAATAGTGCTAAAGCTGAAATGATTACTGTAGCAATTCGCTATAGCGAGAAAGCTGCAGGAATTTTAAAGCATATTCCAGAAGGCGTTACCATTTTGCCTAATACTAGCGGATGCGTAACTGTAGAGGAAGCAGTTAACACTGCACATATTGCTCGCGAAATGGGTTGCGGAAACTTCATCAAGCTTGAGATTATTCCTGATCGCAAGTATTTGTTGCCAAACAATGAAGCTACTTTGCAAGCAACAAAGATTTTGGCTGACGAAGGCTTTACTGTTCTTCCTTACATGTATCCAGATTTGTACTTTGCTAAGGCAATGCGCGACGCTGGAGCTGCTGCAATTATGCCTCTCGGCTCTTTGATTGGCTCTAACAAGGGTCTTGAAACTAAGAAGTTTATTCAGCTTATTATCGACGAAATCGATCTTCCTGTTATTGTCGATGCCGGCATTGGCGTTCCAAGCCAGGCTGCTGAAGCAATGGAAATGGGTGCTGCAGCTGTAATGGCAAATACTGGAGTTGCTACTGCAAACGATATTGTGCTTATGGCTAAAGCATTCAAGCTTGGTATTGAGGCAGGCCGCGCAGCTTATCTTGCAGGCCCTGGTCGAGTGCTTGAAAAAGGTGCAACACCATCTTCTCCAAAGCGCGATGACGAAAGCAAGTAAGCAAACAAATAAAATAAGTCTTCAACTTAAAACACTGAAAATCTGAAACAAGTAAGCCTTACAAGTACAGCCAGTACTTGTAAGGCTTGCGACATACCTAATTTGCACTTTTTATGAAAATGATATAAGGTATTCACTTGTTTGCGGACATAGCTTAGTTGGTAAAGCGCAACCTTGCCAAGGTTGAGACCGCGGGTTCGAGTCCCGTTGTCCGCTCCATTTGAAAATAAAATATCCACAATTCTGCAACATTCACACATCGAACATGCGTTTCCTATATACTACTTATATACTGAACTATGATGTGACGAGTGCAGTCAGCGCATAAGATTAAATGCTGAATGCTTACGAACGCAACTTGCATTATGTCAACGACTTGAAAGAATGGGGATTATGGCTGAAGACGTGCAATCTACCGAGCAGACACACTCTAAAGAAGATCGTATGTCAATCATGTCAGACGCTATTGATTCCTTATGGCAACAAGGCGAAATTACTTCCATTCCTACTTTTTCTAAACACCGTATTTTTCGTGATTTTCCAGGACTTCCAGCAAATACCCAACTAGCTTGGTTTAAAATCCCTGGGAAACTATTTGGAATTGCACTAGGTTTATGCAAAGATGATGGAAAACATTTTCGTCAACTTGCAATCGCAGACAAAGATGGGAGAGTTTACACAGGAGATAAAGTAACTCCTGTAGAAGCAATTGAGCGCATACCACAATTGTCATTTATTGAGCAAGGGTCTTTTAATCTATATAACAAAACTAGATTCTATGGATCTAAGCAAATACAAGCATCACATAACTTTACAAAACAACTACAAAGCGTATTTAAAAATTTACGAAAAAAGAAAGTAAATAAGAATACTTCAAGCTCATACGCAAAACAAAACATTAACGATAAGCCTTTTGTCTATGGCGATGTTGTTATGCAAGTTTCTTTAGATGATGGCTTGCATCAAGTTGCTTCATGGATTTGCTTAAACAATGGAAAGCATAAAAAATATACTATTGAAGGCACACGCGTATCGTTGAGTGACGATTTTAGATGCAATCTTTCATATGAAGACGCTATTGCTACAGTATTTTTTGCGACTTTTTTTGTGCCAGATTTACACCAATCATTAGTTGGTTTTGGATATTTTCACGTATTACACCGCTTGCATACAGAAGCTCCTCTTGGCGCAATAAGAAGAAGCGTTTCCGATATTAAAACTGCGCGCAAAGAAGGTTTTAGAGTTTCCGGTTTGGAAGAATACTACGAACGCGTCATGCGCGACGTTGGAGCATTAGAGCAAACTCACAGTCTAGAAGCAGTCCATGCAGCGGAAAGATTACACTTACAACCTGCACAGAAAACTTCAGCACATTACTTGATTTGGGATGATTCATTAGAGCCTTCTGCAGCTTTGAAAGTGTTGCGCATTGAAGGTGCATTAAACAGACTACAAGCAATTTATCAATGCATTCAAGCAAACGCATCGCAAGGTGGTAAAAGTTTAGAAGATAATATTACTTGCGAGCGCATTTGTGCTATCGATAACTCATTTATTGAAGATCCAGCTTTTATTGCTAGCGAAGATTTAGGAATGCAAAGTTTCGGAGATCCTACGCAAGATGACTGTATTCGCCCATTAATGCATTTATGGCGCAAAGCTCGCAAGTGCCAACAGTCTGCATCGTATTTAAAACAGACTGAAGCAGGAGAGTGGTTGTATCGCCAATCTTTAGCTGAACTTATTCGTAGCTTGTATTTACCGTTCCGTTTTGATGCAGATTTTCGCTCTAATTTAGGAGATGGGAAAGTTGCATTAGCTTTTACAGCAACAGGATCATCACTAATGCCAAGAAGTATCTACGATACTCATAAAAATAAGTGGCATGAGTATAGCGATAGCGAAAAGTCCAATATTTCAGTAAATTACAATTTGAGAATTGGAATTATGCTTGCAACTCTCGCTTTTGGTATTAGCGATAAAATACAGCAAGTTTCTATTAGACTTGACTCTATAGGTTTAGAAGAAATGGTTGCTGCACAAGATAGCGCTATTAGCAATCTACTAAATCGTACGCTAAGAGCACTAAATAGAATTGATAACAATAGTACGCACGAAAAAGGTGAGCCAAAAGATGGAGACATTCATGGTGACCCTTCTAAGTTGCAAGATTTGCAACACCTACCGTTTGCTGATGTTGTAGAAGCTGCGCAATCATTAGTAGATGAGCATAGTGATGATTTAACAAGCGCGATGGAAGTCGGAAACAATGAAAACAACGCAAACAACACAAATAACACAAATCCTTTAGCAGCATTTAGCGAACCGCCAGAAGTGCGAACTTTAATGACCGTCACTTTCGAACGTGACAATTTCGTAAAACATATTCGTTCGCACGGATTACAAAATCCTATAGAATTCTACAAAAAATCTAACGCGCGTATAAGCTTAAACGAAAATTGCAAGCTTAACACTGTAGAACCATCATTCGATTTGCATGACACTTGCTTCTCGCCTAACGGCGCACAGGAAGAGCCAGAGTTTTCAGACACACTATTTAACGAAGAACAAGAAGAAATACTCGGAACAGAACATGCTAAAGGTCTTTCTATACAACGAGAAGACTTGCTACAGCAAGCAGTCGCCGATTTTCATCATATTGCTTCACAACCATTGCTAACAACAGCTGAAAAAGCTCGTGAAGCAATGAATATCATCGAACAAATTGGCGACCCAGAGCTTAACAACCAAGCAGATATAGTAACTCGTTCACTTATTGACGAAACTACAATACCGGAACTTCATTTCAAAGCATCTCAAAATATAAGAGATATGCGCATACACGCCCAAGAACAACTCATAGAGGGCGACATTAAACAAGCATTAGAATCTTATGAGAACAATATTGCAAAATTTGACACCATGTTCACAATAGATAATGCTGTGCCACGTTACTTTAATTCATATGCAGAACGAGTAGTGTACAACCGCTTATTCGCAACACCAGACGAGCAAACACTACTTATTCCAGACGGATTATTCTACGCCCACATGGAATTAGCAGATTTGCTCTCACAACTACATCAATATGATGCGGCGTTAAAACATTTAAACACAATGGTTTCATACGCTCCAACATACGCATTATCGCATTTGCGACTTGCAGCAGCATTATCGCAACAAGAAGATTGGACGTCAACAGTAGCAGCATGTCTAAACGCACTTCGAGTCGCATTAGACAAAGACGACGCAGCATTCGCATACTATAGATTAGCTTATGCAGCTTGGATGCAAGACAAGTTCACTCTGGCAGCAAGCGCTTACCGAATGGCAGACTATTTAGCTCCAGGAAGAATAGAACCGCTACAAATGGAACTAGAAGAATTATTATCACGAATGCGCTCGCAGTGTTATAAAGCTCCTACTAGTATGGATGATGTCAGACATTGCTTTATGAGTGACGATATTCCTGTCTGGCCTAATATTGAAGCAAATCATATTATTGGAAAAGCTGCAAAGCTAACTGTTGACGATGGAATGTTTGTAATTGCAAGAACTTTGTGTGTAGCACATATTCGAATGTCACTGAATGACGATTGTGAAGGTGCAGTACAATCACAGTTCTTACGTTCATTAAATGCGTAAATGGTAAGTGACATAATCTATATAAAGCAACAGCTGATTTGAAGGGGGTTTCATGAGTATGGCTCACGATGATATCGAGTCAAAAAACGCACAATGGACTCTTTTTGACGATTTTGACGAGCAAAATGAGACTCATGAAAATACGCAAAAAACAGATACGTGGATTGCTCAACTTCAGCCAACAGACACTGATGCGTTGGCTCTTGGAAACTTGCAGCCAGCGACGCTTACTATAGAGCAAGCTGCGAAACTTTGGGCAAAATTGGCAGCTTGGGCACAATCTGATCAAATTGCTTATTACGTAGAAGATTCTCCGACTAGTTCAGACGCAGCATATGATGCAAGAATGCGAGCGCTAAGCGCTTTAGAAGCTGCCTTCCCAACTTTAGACACACCTCAATCTCCAACACATCGCGTAGGTGGAACTTTTTCTAACGATTTTACTTCTGTAAAGCATCCGTCTCGAATGATGAGTTTGGATGACGTATTTTCAATTGAAGAATTACACGATTGGTATAACAGCGTAATTCGCGATTTACAATGGGATGAGTCTCAACCTCTTCCTATGACTTGCGAAGTAAAAATTGATGGTCTTGCTTTAAATCTTATTTATCGCAACGGTACTCTTGAACAAGGTCTTACTAGAGGCGATGGCGTAACTGGCGAGGATATTACATTAAACGTAAGAACGATTGAAGCAATACCAACACAGCTTCATTCTGATAATCCTGACGATATTCCTGAGTTCGTGGAAATTCGTGGCGAAGTTTTTATGAAATGGGAAGACTTTAGAAAATTAAATGATGAACAAGAAAATGCTGGACGAGTTGCTTTTGCAAACCCTCGTAACGCTGCAGCTGGCTCTTTGCGCCAAAAAGACCCACGAATTACAGCCACGCGTCGATTAAGCTTTTTTGCACACGGACTAGGTGAGCTTCGTTGGAAAGAAAATACAAGCCATAACAATAGTGAAACAAAATTTAATCAGTCTGACGCATATAAGCTCTATCAACAGTGGGGAATACCTGTTTCTCCGTACACAAGAAAAGTCACAAATTTTTCTGAAATAGAAGAAATGATTGACTATTACGGAAAGCATAGAGCAAATATTTTGCACGCTTTAGACGGCATAGTTGTAAAAGTTGATGACAGAGCATTACAGCATCAACTAGGAGCTACTTCTAGAGCTCCACGATGGGCTATTGCATACAAGTATCCTCCTGAAGAAGTTAATACTTATTTGAAGGATATTATTGTCCAGGTTGGAAGAACTGGAAGAGTAACTCCTGTAGCTGTTCTTGAACCTGTTACTGTAGCAGGATCGACAATTTCGCGTACAACTCTTCATAACGCTTACGAAGTTGAACATAAAGGTGTGCTAATTGGCGATACTGTCGTAGTTCGTAAAGCTGGGGATGTTATTCCGGAATTAGTCGGACCGGTACTTAAAGCTAGGGAAGGGCGAGAAAATGAACTTAAAAAGTTTGTTATGCCAGAATACTGCCCATCTTGTGGAACTAAGCTAGCTCCTGCAAAAGAGGGAGATAAAGACATTCGTTGCCCAAATGTAGAAAACTGTCCAGCTCAACTTACAGAACGAATAATTCACTTGGCTTCCAGACAAGCTTTTGATATTGAAAATTTGGGCGATAACGCTGCGCTAGCTCTCACAAATCCTGAGGATTGCAGGCCTACAACTGCAGAAGTTTACTGCCCAGATATGGATAAAATTATAATTCAGCGAGGCGCAACTCAACAACCATATATACCTTCACCAGATTTAACGCTACCTGAACCACAAACTCCAGTACTTAGAAATGAAGCTGGATTATTTAGTATTACTGCCGACGATTTACAAAATGTAATGGTTTGGAAAGAAATTCCTCTTGTTGAAGAGTGGAAAGAAGTTAGTAAAGACGGTAGCTTTAAAAAGCGTACACGCAAAATAGGCGGATCTGGTCTTTGGCATCAAGTTAGAGCATTTTGGACTCGCACAATCGAAGCAAAGTTATCTACAAATTACGAAGCAGCAGAAACTTCCGAAAAAACTACTTCACTAAACGAACAATGGGATCCTCAATATCCTAAATTCCAGGTTCCAATTGACGCTAAAGTAGTACTTTGGAAAAATAAGCGCATTACTAGAAATGCTAAAACTAGCGACAACGCTAAAGAAACAATAAATGTGCCATGGTATACAAGACCTTCTGAAACTACTCGTAGCATGCTTGAAGAAATAGCTCAAAAAGGCAAAAATGCAGCACTGTGGCGAGTTTTGGTTGCTTTATCTATTCGTAGACTAGGTCCACCAACTGCACGTCTTATAGCGGCAAATTTTGGATCTTTAGACAATATTTCCAAAGCATCTATTGAAGAACTTACACAAATTGATGGAGTTGGTCCTGAAATTGCGCAAGCAGTATACAACTGGTTCCAGCAAGCTAAAGACCCTGCTAATTGGCAATTTGAAGTATTAAAATCGTGGCAAGGAGCAGGTGTAGTAGGAAAAGTTGAAGCATCATCTTTCGCTCAAACATTAGTAGGTAAAACAATAGTTGTTACAGGATCTTTGCAAGGATTTACACGGGACAGCGCAAAAGAAGCTATAGTCTCAAGAGGCGGCAAAGCATCAGGGTCAGTAAGCAAGAACACATATTGCGTTATTCTAGGCGAAAATGCAGGATCCAAGGCAACTAAAGCGCAAGAACTTGGCATTCCTATGCTTAACGAACAACAGTTTAATACTCTTTTAAAAACTGGGAACTTAGAAGAAATACTACAAATTGCAAATAATACTGTGCCAAATCTCATTGCTGAGGAATCATAACGCATGAATACAAGTGAACTCGAAAAACAAGTTTACGATTTACTGGGTAGCGTTATTGATCCAGAATTAGGTCGCTCTGTTACCGAATTAAATATGGTAACCGGAGTGCATGTGATAAAAAAAGCTGAAACCATTGATGCAACAAAGTTTGCTTATGATGTAGAAATAAATCTTGAACTTACTGTGCCAAATTGCCCTCTGGCAGAAGTGATTACAGGACGAGTTCAAGAAGCTATATCTAAATATCCTCAAGCAATACTCATACCGCACGTTAACGCTACTGCAATGAGTAAAACTAAATTAGAAAAGTTAGTTGCAGATTTAAAAGCTGAACGCAAAGAAAATCCATTTAATAAAGCTGGCACTCGCACGAGAATTTTTGCTATAGCTTCTGGGAAAGGCGGAGTGGGAAAATCTTCTATAACTGCTAATTTAGCTGCAACTTTTGCAGCATTAGGTTACGATACTGCAGCTATTGACGCCGATATTTACGGCTTTTCTTTACCGCGAATGTTTGGAGTTAATTCTCAACCAACAAATTTAAACGGAATGCTTATGCCTGTAGTTGCTTGGGGAGTAAAACTTATTTCTATTGGAATGTTTGCTGGAACCGATCGTGCTATTTTGTGGAGAGGGCCACGATTACAACGTTCTTTAGAACAGTTTCTTTCCGATGTTTGGTGGGGCAACCCCGATGTTTTACTTCTTGATTTAGCTCCAGGCACAGGAGATATGGCATTAGCTGTAGCGCAATCCTTACCAAACGTAGAGCTTGTTGTAGTAACAACTCCACAGCCTAGTGCATCAGATGTGGCAGTTAGATCAGGTCTTATGGCTTTGCAAATTCCTGTAAAAGTTCGCGGAGTTGTTGAGAACATGAGCTGGTTTGAAAATAACGGCGAGCGCTTAGAATTGTTTGGTTCAGGGGGAGGAAAGAGAGTAAGCGAACAACTTTGTAACGCTCTTGGCACTAATGTGCCTCTTTTAGCTCAACTTCCTTTAGATCCTGCGCTTAGAGAAACTGGTGAAGCAGGGCGACCTGCTGTTCTAACCGAAAATGGAAAATTGGCAGATTCTAATTTAGCTAATACTTTTATTCATTTAGCTAAATCTTTAATAAAAAACTCTTAAAAGCAAATAAATCTTAAAATACAGCCGAAAAATAAGTATGGGGTCGCTTGATTTTTAAGCAACCCCATACTTTTAATTAGTTATAAAACTAATTTACTTAACAGCGCTAAGCCACTGCTCTTTAGTAGCCTTTTCAGCTTCCAACTTAGCTTTACGCTTATTATCGGTTTCCTTAGCAATAGCAGCGTTAAGCTCTTCGAGTTGCGCTTCCAACTGTAAAGCAAAACTGGACTTACGAGCATTAGCTTCAGGATCAGCCTCACGCCAAGCAGCGTCTTCAACAGCCTTAATCTTTTTATCAACGTCGTTCAAGCGAGACTCAATACGACGCATATCTTCACGAGGAACGAAACCAATAGCATCCCATTCTTCCTGAATCTGAGACAAAGCCTTACGAGCCTTCTTAGCAGCTTCTTCATTTTCTACTGGCAACAAAGCCTCTGCTTTTACGAGCAAAGCTTCCTTCTTAGCAAGATTTTCGTGTTCTCCAGCATTAACCTTTTCACGGTCATTTTGACGAGCATGATAGAAAGCATCAGCAGCTTCGCGGAACTTAGCCCACAAAGCATCATCGTGCTGACGACCAGCATTGCCAGCTTTCTTCCAACGATCCATCAAAGCATTGAACTTCATAGAAGTTTCACGCCAATCTTTTGAATCTTTTAAGCTTTCAGCTTCTGCAATAATAGCTTCCTTAAGCTGCTTAGCAGTATTACGCACGTGCTCACGTTCTTTAACCCAAGAGTTACGAGCCTGAGAGAATGCAGAACGAGCCTTTGAAAAACGCTGCCACAAAGCATCGGCATCAGACTTATTTAAGTGAATAGTAGTACGCTGATGCTCCTGCCATTCGTCAAATAAAGCACGTAACTTATCGTTTAATTCACGCCAGTTTGTAGATTCATTCATTTGTGCTACTAACGATTCTGCACGTTCTACAATATTTGTACGTTCTTTCAAAGCTTTTTCTAGAGCTTCTTTTCGAGCTTTAGAGATTGCTTCCTTCTTTTCATTACCTTTTGCAGCCAATTCGGCGTGTCGCGCACGTAAAGCAGCAATATCGCCTACGGCAGCAGGATTTTCCAATTCAGCTTTCAAAGTATTAAGCGTTTCGTCAATTTCTTTTGCTTTTACATTGGAAGCTTCCAAGCGCTTAGCGAAAAGATCAAGCTTAATCTTCAAATCAAGATAACGATGAATATAGAAAGTCAACGCTTCTTCAGGAGTGCCAGTGGAGTATTGACCAACCTCACGCTCAACACCGTTTTCAGTAACGTAAACAGTGCCATTTTCATCAACACGGCCAAAGGTTTTTGCGGCTTTAATATCCTCTTCACTATAAGAAATGGTTGGTGCTTGAGCAACAACACGAGTCTTATGCGCGAAGCTTGCTGGAGATGGAGCAACTGGCTTTGGCGCGGTAGTAGTTTTAGTAGTTTCTTCAGGTTTAGACTGTTCGGTCACGGGACGACTCCTTACAGCAGATGCACGGTAACATTGTTACGAATAAGTATGACGGTAAGCCATGATTTTTCCGCAACACCACCTATTATAGTGGACATGGTACAAGGCTCATCAATATCGGGTTTCCCTGAATGGCTTCCTAGTGAACGCGCTGTTGAACAGCAAGTAATTGACACACTAAGAGAAGTGTTTGAACTCAACGGTTTTATTGGAATTGAAACGCGTGCAGTAGAACAGGGTTCAAGCTTATTAAAAAAAGGCGAAACCAGTAAAGAAATTTATTTATTATCGCGTTTACAAGAAGTTGGTCACGAATCCGACACTCCTGTAGAAGAACGCATTGGCTTACATTTCGATTTAACAGTTCCACTCAGCCGTTACGTCGTTGAGCATACTGGCGATTTGACGTTCCCATTTAAGCGCTGGCAAATGCAAAAAGTTTGGCGAGGGGAGCGTCCACAAGAAGGTCGTTTCCGTGAGTTTGTTCAAGCAGATATCGATGTCGTAGGAAATGGCGAATTACCTTCACACTACGAAGTTGAACTTCCACTTGTTATGGTTGAAGCTCTTGAGCGTTTACGTAAGTTTGGTCTTCCTAAGGCAACTGTTCATGCTAATAATCGAAAGCTTTCTGAAGGTTTTTATCGCGGTATTGGATTAAGCGATATCGAGGGAGTTCTTCGAGAAATCGATAAGCTAGACAAAATTGGCGCTGAAGAAGTATCCAAGCTTTTGGTAAAAGAATGCGGCGCTACGGCTTCTCAAGCTGATGCATGCTTAGAATTAGCTGAACTTACTGCCGAAACAGGAGATGAGTTGAAGTCTCGTTTCAACGAATTATGCGATAAGCATAATATTTCTCGAAGTGATGATAACGAGTCTTACGTTTTAGCTTCTCAAGGTGTTGAAACTCTTGCGATGATTGTAGACGAAGCAGCACGTATTCGCCCAGGCGCTGTTGTTGCTGATTTGAAGATTGCTCGTGGACTTGACTACTATACTGGTTCTGTTTACGAAACTTTCCTTGATAATGCAGCATCTCTTGGTTCAATTTGCTCTGGTGGACGTTACGATAATTTAGTTTCACAGGGCAAGAAGAAGTATCCAGGCGTAGGACTTTCAATTGGCATGTCTCGACTGCTTTCTTATATGCTTCACACTGCAGGAGCTACTGTTTCCCGAGTTTCTCCTGCTGCAGTACTTGTTGCAGTGTGGAATGAAGAAGATCGTCCTGCATGCAATGCTATTGCTAAAACTTTACGAGATCGAGGCATTGCAGCAGATGTTGCTCCTAGCGCAGCAAAGCTTGGTAAGCAAATAAAATATGCTGACAAGCTCGGCATTCCTTATGTGTGGTTCCCTGCTGATAGCACTGAATCAGAGTCATCTCACGATGAAGTAAAAAATATTATTACTGGCGAACAGGAAACCGCGGATGCCACGTCTTGGCAACCGGATACTGTTTATGCCCGGCAGACAGTTTCTTGCGCTAAATAATGTTCTTGCAAATTTGCTTGAATATTGTGCGCAAAATCATGTCAATAGAAACAAATGAATATATCAATTAGATTGTAGAGGAAGTGGACTTATGAGCCAGACGGCGTATCGCACACATCATGCCGTTGAAGTGACTGAAGAATTAGTCGGGCAAAAAGTAACCATCGCTGGTTGGGTTGATCGTCGCCGCGATCATGGTGGAGTTGCCTTTGTTGATGTCCGTGATAACACAGGCTTAGTGCAAGTTGTTATTTACGATGAAGAAACTGCACGACCATTGCGTAGTGAATTCGTTGTGCAAGTGACCGGCGAAGTTCGCTTGCGTCCAGATGGCAACGAAAACGATCATTTAGCAACCGGTAAAATTGAGATTGTTGCAGAAACTGTTACTATTCTCGCAAAGTCAGACGCTTTGCCATTCCAGGTTTCAACAGCTTTGGAAAACGAGTCCGAGAACAAGCTTCCAAGCGAAGATGTTCGTTTGAAGTATCGTTACCTTGATTTGCGTCGCCCATCTATGCAGCGCAATTTGAAGCTTCGCTCTGATATGGCTAAGGCTGCCCGCCATGCTTTGGAAGACATGAACTTTACTGAAGTTGAAACACCAACTTTCATTAAGTCAACTCCTGAAGGTGCTCGCGACTTCGTTGTTCCAGCACGATTGGTTCCAGGCTCTTGGTACGCACTTCCACAGTCTCCTCAGCTTCTAAAGCAGTTGCTCATGGTTTCTGGCGTCGAGCGCTACTATCAGCTTGCTCGTTGCTATCGCGACGAAGACTTCCGTGCAGATCGTCAGCCTGAGTTCACTCAGCTTGATATGGAAATGAGCTTTGCAAGCCAGGAAGATGTTATGGCTATGGCAGAGCGCGTTATTGCTGCTATTTGGAAGGAAGCTGGTCACGAGATTACTCTTCCTTTGCCTCGTATTACTTGGCAGGAAGCAATGGATAAGTATGGTTCCGATAAGCCTGATTTGCGTTTTGGAAACCCACTTATTGAGTTGACTGACTACTTTAAGAACACTCCATTCCGCGTGTTCCAAGCTTCATACGTTGGCGCTGTGCTCTTTAAGGGCGGTGCTGCAACTCCTCGTCGCCAATTTGACGCTTGGCAGGATTGGGCTAAGCAGCGTGGAGCTAAGGGATTGGCTTACGTTGTGTTTGGTGAAGATGGCGAGTTAAAGGGTCCTGTTGCTAAGAATCTTAGTGAAGAAGAGCGCGCAGGTCTTAAGGAAGCTGTTGGAGCAGAAGATGGCGATGCAGTGTTCTTCGCAGCAGGTTCTCGCGAGTCTTCGCAGCTTTTGCTCGGCGCAGTGCGCGTTGAACTTGCTAGCCGCGCAGGATTGCTTCACCCAGATGAGTTTGCTTTCACTTGGGTTGTTGACTTCCCACTATTTAAGCGCACTGATGATCCAGATGATGACGACGTTGCCGTTGGTCACTCAAAGTGGACTTCTATGCACCATCCGTTTACAATGCCATCTGCTGATTGGATTGATAAGTTTGATAAAGATCCAGAGCACGCTATGAGCGATTCTTACGATATCGTGTGCAACGGTAATGAAATGGGCGGCGGATCCGTTCGTATCCACCGCGACGATATTCAAGATCGTGTGCTTAATGTTCTTGGAATCGATAAGGCTGAAGCTGACGAAAAGTTCGGCTTCTTGCTTGAAGCTTTCAAGTATGGTGCTCCACCTCACGCCGGTATTGCTTTGGGTTGGGATCGTACTGCTGCAATTTTGGCAGGCGCAAGCTCAATCCGCGACGTAATTGCATTCCCTAAGGCTGGCGGCGGTCGAGATCCTCTAACCGGCGCTCCTGCTCCGATTTCTGACGAGCAGCGTGCTGAAACTGGCGTTGATTACGATCCAGAAGAAAACGAGTAAATAGAAATACTTGTAAAAAATATTATTGATAAGCCGTTGATTGTTGATTTTATAATCACAATCAACGGCTTTTTTGTAACGTAAGAGTTACAAAACGTAACGATAGTGATAAATAGCTGTAACACAGATTAGCTAAACTTCTTGTTATGGATAAGCAAGTATCAAAGTCAAATCCAAACGCCGAGGATATGACTAATCGCACTATTTCAGTGCAAAAAGCGGCAAATCCCCTCGTAGAACTAAGTCATGTCGAAAAGCATTATGGAAAACTTCATGTGCTAAAAGACATCAATCTGACTGTTAACAAAGGCGAAGTACTAGTTATTATCGGTCCATCTGGTTCTGGTAAATCGACAATGTGTCGCACAATTAACCGTCTCGAAACTATTGATTCAGGTGACATACGTATTGACGGTGAGCCACTTCCTCAAGAAGGAAAAGAACTTGCAGCTTTGCGAGCAGAAGTTGGTATGGTATTCCAGTCCTTTAATCTTTTCGCTAACAAGACTATTTTGGAAAATGTTACTCTTGCTCCAATGAAAGTGCGCCATATGGATCAGCAAAGTGCTGAATCTCTTGCTATGGAATTGCTCACTCGAGTCGGAGTTGATAATCAAGCAAACAAAATGCCTTCACAACTTTCCGGCGGCCAGCAGCAGCGTGTTGCAATTGCTCGAGCTCTTGCTATGCAGCCAAAAGTTATGCTTTTTGACGAGCCTACATCTGCACTAGATCCGGAAATGGTTAATGAAGTTCTTGATGTCATGGTTGAGCTTGCAAAAGAAGGCATGACTATGATTTGTGTTACCCACGAAATGGGATTTGCACGCAAGGCAGCTGACAGAATTGTATTTATGGCAGATGGTCAAATTCTTGAACAAGGCACTCCTGAAGAATTCTTTGAACATCCAAAAACTGATCGTGCAAAAGATTTCCTTTCCAAGATTCTTACGCATTAATCTGCTTTTTTGTTTTATCTTTCAGTAAAAATTCTGAAACTTTAAAACAGTTCTTACGAAGGGAAAAGATATGAAAATATTACAAAATCGCATTTTTCGTGCGATACTAGCGATGCTTTGTACCGTATGCTGCGTTATGCCGCTTACAGCTTGCGATCGTAGCGATGGTAAAAAAGTCATACGCATTGGTATTAAATTCGATCAGCCTGGTATGGGTTTCAAAAAATCAGGAACTTACGTTGGATTCGACGTTGATGTTGCTAAGTACGTTGCCAAAAAGCTCGGCTATTCAGAAGATCAAATCGTATGGAAAGAATCACCATCTAAACAGCGTGAAACAATGCTTCAAAACGGTGATGTAGATATGATTGTTGCAACATATTCCATTACTGACGCTCGCAAGAAAATGGTTTCGTTTGCAGGACCTTACTTTATTGCCGGTCAGGATTTGCTAATTCGAAAAGATGAGCATAAAGTAAGCGGTCCAAATGATTTGGACGGAAAGCGTTTATGCTCAGTTTCAGGCTCAACATCTGCAATTGCTATTAAGGAGCGTTACTCTTCAAAAGTACAGCTTATGCAACAGCCTGGTTATGCAGAATGTGCAACTGCATTATTCTCAGGAATTGTAGATGCTGTAACTACCGACGACATTATTCTTGCTGGTTTAGCAACCGCTTCTCGAGGTCGTTTAAAGCTTGTAAACAAGCCATTTACCGCAGAATATTACGGAATTGGCATTAAAAAAGGAAATACAGGCTTAGCTAAGAAAATTAATGCAGCCTTAAAAGACATGATTCGTAACGGATCATGGAAAAGAGCTCTAGACGACAATTTACGAGGCACTGGCTTTAAGCCGAACGCAAAGTATAATCCGCCAATTCCTCAAGAAGGAGAGAAGTAATATGCAAGATTTTATGCAGCTATTTACCTCCTACAATATTCCAGGAGCATTCTTGGTTAATATTGAAATAACTTTATGGAGTGTACTTTTTTCATCAATTATTGGCGTAATTCTTGTTACTATGCGCATTTGCCCTGTTTCATCATTACGCATGATTGCTACAGTTTATGTTGAATTGTTTAAAAACATGCCACTTACCATCATTATGGTTTTCATGGTTTTAGGCGTTTACGCTCAGCTTAAGATAGGATTCTCCTCAATTTTTGAAGTGAATTTCTTCTGGCTGGCAGTTGCTGGATTGTCGCTTTATACTGCAGCATTTGTTTGCGAATCTTTGAGATCTGGTCTTAATACCGTACCTGTTGGTCAAGCAGAAGCTTGCCGCGCCCTTGGATTAAATTTCTTCCAATCTGCAACACAAGTAATTCTTCCACAAACTTTCTGCGGTTCAGTAGCACCATTAGGTAATACATTTATTGCTTTGCTTAAAAATTCTACAGTTGCTGCTGCAGCATCAGTTGCCACTGAGACTTCAACAATGATGAGCGAAATGATTGAGAAACATGCAGATTTGATTGTTCCAATCTTCTTAATTTTCGCTTGCGGATACATTATGCTCATCATTCCTATCGGCATTTTGACTACTTATTTGTCAAATAAACTTGCTGTGAGAAGGTGATAACAATGGCTAAACAACGTGAACAATCATTATTATTCGATACTCCAGGTCCAAAAGCTCTTAAGAAAATTCGCATAGCTAATATTATTGCCGGTTGCATTTTTGTTATTTGCATTATTGCTATTCTCGTTCGTTTGAGCAATCCTCCAGAGGGAGAAAACCAACTTTCTTGGACGCTTTGGAATCCTGCACTCGAATCTGAGGCCTGGGTTGATTTTTATCTTCCTGGATTATGGATGACACTAAAAGCATCGTTACTTGCAGTAGTTGGTTCTATTGTATTTGGCTTATTCTTCGGACTTTGCCGTTTACTACCTAATTTTATTATTCGTAGTATTTCCGCAATAGTAGTAGAATTTTGCCGCGCAGTACCAGTATTGATGCTTATGATTTTCTTGTGGAGAGCATTCGCACTTTCTGGTATGAAAGAATCATCATACTGGGCTGTTGTTTTGGCACTGATTATGTATAACGGTTCTGTTGTTGCAGAACTTGTTAGATCAGGTGTTGGCAACTTGCCAAACGGTCAAAGAGAAGCTTCACTTGCATTAGGATTGAGCGAGTACCAATCATTGACACAAATTGAAATGCCTCAGGCAATTATTGCTATGATGCCTGCAGCAGTAACTCAGCTTGTAGTTGTTTTGAAGGATACTGCACTTGGTTCAATTATTATGTACACTGATTTGCTTCAGGAATCGCGCAGACTCGGATCAATGTACTTTAATATTTTGCAAACATTAAGCGTTGCAGCAGTAATATATTTCCTTATTTGCTTGGCATTGTCTTGGTTTGCACAATGGTTGCCATCGCACTTGAAGAATCGAACTGCCGCTCCAACAGAACCAGAGCCTGTTGCTCCAATTGCTATTATGGATCCTTCTAATGTGAACCAAATGGCAGTTGCTAGCGAAGTTAAAGAGCTTCCTTATGGAGGTACTCCACGTAAGTATCACGTACATCATCGCGGTACGAACGCTTCTATTCACCATTGGCGTCACACTCGTTACTTGCAAGGCTACGACGAGCATCATCTAAAAACTGGCGATGAACCGGAAGAAAATGATGACAACAATGCAGAAAATAACTAAATTTCATATTTAGTGGTGTTTAGTAGCAAATTTTCTCATAAGCGCAGTCGGTATTTATTATTGGCTGCGCTTATTATTTTCTATCTTGCAATTTCTAACTTTGGTAGAATCATAATAGTATTTCAAAATAACCGTTAAAAGCAATATTTGCGCAGCAACGCACAAATCGCTAAACTATTAAGGTCACATGCATACGAGGAGGCTTTTACATGGATGACGCGTTTGAGTTGTCCGCTGCAAAGATGCGCGAACAAGGCATGAGCGAAATTGCTATTGAACAATTTAAACACTTATATAATGCTTGGAATTTAGATAAATCAGGGGATAAGTCTGCGGAGTTTATTCGCGAGAGCACGGTTGAACCTATTAAAAGCGTTCCAACTTTCCACGAAATTTACGAAACTATTGATCACGACAAAGCTGTTAACGCATTCGCAAAAACTGCTTTTATTAAATTAAATGGCGGTTTGGGAACATCTATGGGCTTGTCTTGCGCAAAATCTTTACTACCAGTTCGTAGGCATAAAGCTCGCCAAATGCGCTTTATTGATATTATTATTGGACAAGTTCTTACAGCTCGTCAGCGATTAGGAGTTAATCTTCCGCTTATTTTCATGAATTCTTTCCGCACGTCTCATGATACTTTGCAAGTACTAAAACGCAATCGCAAGTTTGTGCAAGACAATATGCCTGTAGAAATTATTCAACATCAAGAACCAAAATTAGCAGAGGAAACTGGAGAACCGGTTTCTCACAAGGAAGATCGATCTCTTGAATGGTGCCCTCCAGGTCACGGCGATATTTTTTCAACTCTGTGGGAATCTGATTTATTGCATACTCTTAAAGAAAATGGAATTGAGTATTTGTTTATTTCAAATTCTGACAATTTAGGTGCTAGACCGTCGCGCACTCTTGCTCAACATTTTGAAAATACTGGCGCACCTATCATGATTGAGGTTGCGAAGCGAACTCAAGCAGATCGTAAGGGCGGTCACATTGTTAGGGACGCGAAAACAGGAAGACTAATGCTACGAGAAATGACACAGGTTCATCCTGAGGATCGTAGAAGCGCACAAAGCATTAAAAAACATCCATATTTCAACACAAATAATATTTGGGTTCGTGTAGATGCTCTAGAAAAAAAGTTAAAAGAGCACAAAGGGATTTTGCCTTTGCCTGTTATTTTTAATCACAAAACTGTTGACCCAACTGACGAAAGCAGCACTCCGGTAGTGCAATTGGAAACAGCAATGGGAGCAATAGCTTCACTTTTCGATGACGCAATTTGCGTAGAAGTTGATCGAATGCGTTTCTTGCCTGTTAAAACAACCAATGACTTATTTATTATGCGATCAGATAGATTCCATCTTACTGATTCATATGAAATGGAAGATGGTAACTATATATTTCCTGATATTGATTTGGATCCACGTTATTACAAAAACATCAATGATTTCAACGAAAGATTCCCATATTCTGTCCCAGCTTTAGCTGCTGCAAAATCAGTAACTATTAGGGGAGATTGGACATTTGGAAACCAAGTTTCAATGTTTGCTGACGCTGTTTTAGAAGATACAGGAGAACCAAGTTATGTGCCAAATGGAGAATTCGTGGGACCACAAGGAATTGAACCAGACTCTTGGGTTTAAAGCAGATTTCTTGCAAATATGCGATTTTTATTGATAGTAAATAAAATTATCTATAAAAAAATTATATGGCGTGTCGCGAAAAAATGGCGTATTTTCAACGTTGTTGATGTTCGTGTGAATAAAAAATATATAATTATTAGAAGTTTTTTAAAAAAATGTCCACACGTACCGCAAAACACCATTAAAATAGAAAAGGTGTGCGCAATATTGCAACACAAGTTTTGCTGCATTTCGTAGTCGCTTGTATGCAAGGCGCATAAGTAAATTGATACAAACATGATACGTGAGGACTAATGGTAGAAGGAAGCAACGGAAGGCGACGTTTTTCCGACAAATGGGGCAAACACGAGTTAGATGTACTCGCTGTATTGTCTTCCGCATTCCCGCAATGGCTGACTTCGCGTCAAATTGCACAGCGCGTAAAGGCATATGCAGATTCATACGGTGAGCTTGCAGATCAAGCAGCTAAAGCAGCATTCGCAAAACAGTTCCAGCGAGATCGCGCAAAGCTTGCTGCTATGGGTATTGCAATAGAGTCTAGGCAGCCAGAATATTCTTCGAAGTCCGAAGGTCAAGACTTTGCGTCTTATCGTTTGCAATTAGGCGATGAGCCTCGCGTACGTTTACGTTTCGACCAATCTGAATTACCAGTTTTAGCTGCAGCAAATTATCTTGCTCGTTCAATGTCTATTTCTTCTCTTGATTCAGGTCAACACGAGCAACAGCGCACTTCTCGCACTGCTCCTAGAGTTCCACAAACTCCTATTCCTGGCTTAGGATTAGATTCAATCGCACCTGGTCTTGGAACACAAATGCTACCTGATTCATTGGTAAAAGTTATTGATTCTCGCAGATTTGCCGCAACTGTGGATGTCGATGGTGAACATTTAAACGTTGCTTATACTGATGCTGACGATTTAGCGATGTTTGTACTAGAACATCCTGGATCTAGCGTAGTAAGCCCTCAAGAAGCAGTTGATGCTTTCCATCGCCGTTTGCACGCAGCAGTTAATTTTGCTCAATATGACGAAAATGAGCAAAAAGATGAAGAAGGTGCTATACAAGAAGCGCAAAATATTGAAGAACAAAATAGCAACACTGATAAATCGCATACCAAAAAAGGCTCTTCATTCCAAACTGGAAGTGAAGTAGATCGTAGGCTTCGATTGATGCTTTTCTTGTCTGCTCATCTTGGAGAGGAATTCCCATTAGACGAGCTTGCTGAGCGTTTTATTGGTAGACCAAAAAGCGATGATGAACTTCGTCGATTTGTTACAATTCTTCACAAGGATATAAATACTCTTACTACTGTTTCTGACGATGGGGAAATGGCCGGAAGCCAATTCTTTGATATAGATTGGACTCTTCTTGAGAACGAGGGAATTGTTTCTGCTACTAACTCTTTAGGATTGGAAAGACTTGCTGGAATTTCACAGCAATATTTGAGCATGCTTACTGCGTCTGCTAATTATTTGGCGCATTCCTTGCTTTTGCCTATTGAACAGCGCACACAAGCTGAATCCTTGTATAAGCGTCTTCGCCGTCATGTTCTTCCTGGTCAGACTCCATGGCTGAGTTTAACAGGTTACGAAATTGAGCCTCGAAATTGTTCTATTGTTCGCAGTGCTATTAACTCTGGATCTTTACTAGATATGGAATACACTGACGGGGCAGGACGTATTCGTCGCAAGATTGTTGCACCGTCGAAGATTTACGTTGATGAAGGCGTTTACTATGTTGCAGTATGGACTGATGTAGAGCAGCAAACACCAGAAGATAAACGTGAATTTGTTGCTAAAGATACGACAATTAATAAAGCGAATGGATTGCCTCGCATTTGGCAAGTTCTTCGCGTAGCACGTATTGAACGTGCAGAAGTTGTAGAGCCTGTATCTCAAGTTAAAATTCCAGATGTGCCAGTTAGTGAACTTCGCAAGTGGAGCTTTGATAACGGAACTGAAACTTGCTTCATTACCGATGAAACAGAATTGAACTTTTTGAAGAATCTTTCTGGAGCCACTATGGAAACTTGTGGCAGCGGAGTAAAAGTCCATCTTACTGTTTCTTCTGATTCATGGTTCGTTGCTTTTTGCATTGCTCACGCACGTCATATTACAGCTGTTGCTCCTGAAACATTGCGCAGTATGATTATTGCTCGCGCTCAACGTGAATTAAGCGTTAATCACGCTGATAATGCGAATACAGAGGAATAACAATGCCTTGGTGGATTTGGCTACTCATAACAGTTTTTATGCTGATAATGGTAGCGCTAGGAGTTGTTATTGTCGTTTTAAGCGCAATAAAAATAGCTAAGGTCTGCTTTGGTATTTCTGAAGACGTTTCTTCTAGATTTGAACGTTTGCATGAACCAAATAAAGAAGATAATGAAAATCCTCGAGATCCATTATTTACACTTCCTATTAAAGATGCAACGAATCGATATGAGCGAACGCACACAAAAGTTATTGAGCGTCATCAAAAAATTCGCGAAAATCACCGTAAAATATGGCAGCATTGGGATAAAAAATCTCTTCGCGAAGAAGACATTCAGCTATAGCATATAAGAAAGCGACTAATACTTTTTATGTCTCATTTATCACAGAAAAAAGACTGCAAAAATAAATCAGGCAATCCAACTGACTGTAATGAGAATGATGTAGTATTATCTCCTTCACAACGTTTCGCAGCTTTTAAAAATACAATGAAGCACGAGCACTCGATGGCATCTAAATTTGAGCGTTCTTTGTCTTTTGAACTTGATGATTTTCAACTTGAAGCTATTGATGCACTAGAAAATGACAATAATGTTTTAGTTGCTGCTCCTACTGGAGCTGGTAAAACTGTTGTTGCGGATTTTGCTGTATTTCTTGCGCAAAATCGTAATGTAAAAGCTTTTTACACAACGCCTATTAAAGCTTTAAGTAATCAAAAATATCACGATTTCTGCGAACTATACGGCTCAGACAGAGTAGGGTTATTAACTGGAGATACTTCTGTAAATCCTGAAGCAGACATTGTTGTAATGACTACTGAAGTTTTAAGAAATATGCTTTACGAGCATTCGATTACGTTGCAATCCTTAGGTTTTGTCGTTCTTGATGAAATTCATTATCTTGCAGATAAATTCCGCGGAGCTGTGTGGGAGGAAGTTATTATTCACCTTCCGAAATCGGTAAAAATTATTGGGTTGTCTGCAACTGTTTCAAATGTTGAAGATTTTTCTGCATGGCTAGAATCAGTGCGTGGAGAAACTCATTTGATTGTCGACGAACACAGACCTGTGCCTTTAGAAAGACATGTTGTTGTTCAAGAGGATTCTGCAACTGAGCCTGAGTTACTCGATTTATACGACCATGACAATAATGGAAACGTAACTAAGCGCGTTAACCCTGCATTGACTAGGAAACTTAATGAATTTGAGTACCGAGCTCGTCGCCGTAAAGAATCTTACAGCGATAGCAAATACCGTTACAGAAAAGGTAAGAAACACAGAGTTAACGGGGGAGTTGCACAGTTAGATAAATGCGCGAAACGACATACTCCTCGCCGCTGGGCTGTTATTGACGAATTAGATTACCTAGGAATGCTGCCAGGAATTTATTTTATCTTCTCTCGTTCCGGATGCGATCAAGCTGTTCAACAATGTTTAAACGCAGGATTAATACTTACCTCTGATGAAGAAATGTACGAAATACGTAAAATTGTCGACAGTATGGTTGCAAATCAACTTTCTAAAGAAGATTTACACGCTTTAAGCTTTGAACGTTTTCGTTTTGCTCTCGAACAAGGATTTGCAGCACATCATGCCGGTATGATTGCATTATTCCGTCACATTGTTGAAACACTATTTGAACGCGGACTTATTAAAGTTGTTTTTGCAACAGAAACACTTGCTTTAGGCTTAAATATGCCAGCTCGAAGCGTTGTTGTAGAAAAGCTAGTAAAATTTGACGGCACTGGGCATGTACCTCTTACGCCTGGAGAATTTACGCAACTTACAGGTCGTGCTGGAAGACGTGGAATTGACGATATTGGTTACGCAATTCTTGTAGATCATGCTGATTTCGTCCCTCAACAAGCTGCAGCACTTTCTAGTAAACGCGTATACCCGCTACATTCCAGCTTCGTTCCTACGTTTAATATGGCAGTTAATTTGCTGAACTCAAGCGATGCAGACACTGCTAGAACAACACTAGATCGTTCTTTTGCTCAATGGGAAGCTAATGCTTCTGCTGAACGTTTACATAATCGCATGAACGAACTTGAAACAGCTCTTAAAGGCTATGAAGAAGCATTCCACTGCGAACATGGAGATTTTGCTGAATTCTTACAATTACGCATGAAGCTTAAAGAAGCTCAACACGATCAACGCCGTAAACTTAAACATACTTTATTCCGCACAGATGCAGAACGCACAGCAGCGTTTAAAGCGTTGGATGATGTTATTGCAAATCTTAGAGAAGCTAAGCGAACGCATCCGTGTGCAGGTTGTGCAGATATTCAACAACATTTGCGTTGGGGCTACCATTGGATTAGAGAACATAAGGAACTTGATCAAGTACGTGAACGCTACGAATCTCGTACTGGTTCTGTTGCTAGAACTTTTGACCATATTTGTGACGTATTGTACAGTTTGGATTATTTACAATCTGAAGATTCTTCACAAAACCAAATTTTGCACCTTACTGAGCGCGGTCAATTGTTAAGAAGGTTGTATAACGAACTAGACATTGTATTTGCTGAAGCTATTTGCGAAGGAATTTTTAATGATCTTTCGCCGCTTGAATTATTATCGTGCTTGTCTGCATTAGTTTATGAATCTAGAGGACCTGCAGGGGGAGAACCTAGACGATATCCAGGCGGCAAAGATGGCGCGATATTTAATACAGTATTGCGAATGAAAGAATTATTTATGCGTACTAGCGCATTATGCGCAGACGCTCATTTGCCAGCGTTAAGACCGCTTGAATTTGGTGCTGTAGATATTATGTACGATTGGGCTAATGGTGCTGATCTAGCTGAAGTTTTGCGCAATACCGACAGCACTGGAGGAGATTTCGTGCGTCAAACTAAACGTCTTATTGATTTACTTACTCAACTTTTTGCAACAGGAGAATATTTACAAGCTATAGATGGCGTAGATAAAAATCTTGCTTCATGCGCTTATGAAGCTGCAAAACTATTAAACCGTGGAGTTGTAGCATACTCAGATGTATAAGTATGAGCATATACAAATAAAACGCATGTATTTTGTATATATAAATCGTTTTTATATATATAGTCCGTGCAGTTCGGTAATTTTATAAAGTACTACACAAGGAGATACTATGGCAGAACGCAGTTTACGCGGTATGAGCATTGGTGCGAAATCATTGGAATCTGACGATAATGTAGATTTCGCTGCACGAAATGATGTTGTGTATGTGTGCCCAAAGGGGCATCGCACGATTCTTCCTTTTGCTCAAGGCGCAGAAATTCCTGAAGAGTGGGAATGCCGCTGCGGCACGATTGCACATCGCGAAGGCGACGATGATCGCCCAGATGATGATTTCAACAAGCCGTCTAGGACGCATTGGGATATGCTGCTTGAACGTCGTAGTGAAGAAGAATTAAAAACTTTACTAGACAAGCGTCTAAAAATGCATCATGAGGGCTGGATTCCTGACTATGAGTGAATTCTCAGTGTCTTCAGGATGTACTAGTCGTCACATTATTCTGCTTGATCTTGATGGCACATTAACAAAGTCAGATGCTGGTATTATTACTTGCGCAAAGCTTGCATTGAAAGAGTTGAAACAGCCTATTCCGGACGATGCTGAAATGCACCGTTTTATAGGTCCTTCAATTTTAGAATCTCTTCAACGCAATAATGTGCCTGAATCGCTGCTAGCAAAGGGACTTGCTACGTATCGCAAGTATTATTCTGAAGTAGCAACTTTTGATGATCCTAATAATCCTGGTAAAAAAATTCCAGGATGCCTACTTAACAAAGTATACGATGGAATACTTGAGCAACTTACAAAACTTCGTGAAGCTGGATATTATTTAGCAACCGCATCTTGCAAGCCAGAATATCAAGTAAAGCCTATTTGCGAATATTTTGGTTTGACGAAGTATCTTGACGGAATTTATGGCGCGAGTAAAGATATGTCGCGTATTAGCAAAACTCAAGTTATTCGTTATGTTTTTGATGTGATTGATTACAATCCAGAAAAAGGCGACAGAGCTTTGATGGTTGGAGACCGCTGGACTGATGCTGACGGAGCAAAAGATTGCGGCTTGGATTGCTTGGGATGCGCTTGGGGCTATGCTGAGCCTGGCGAGCTTGAAGCACACGGATCTTACAGAATTATTGATAGCGTAAACGAATTAAACACTGCAATTTGCGAATATTTCGCTTAATCTAATCAGAATTTTTGTCGTAACGGCTTTTTCTTTACACCCTCGTAAAGTTTCGGTCGTTTTTTAGTGAGAAAACGACAGTTTCTTTACAACGCTGCACAGTTTCTGCCGGTTGAGCTTATTATTTGACTAGATTTACTTGATATTTATCCGATAATGTACGTTATGTCAAATTAGAGATAATAATCAAACGCAACCAACAAAGTCTCACACTACTATCAAATAATATCCCTACGATACTTCTTGCTAAATAATCTAAGACTTGCAACTTCGGTACGCACAAAATAGCATTGCAAAAATATTAGCAAAAATAAGCGCGATAATAATCGCATATGACGCAATCAGCGTTGATCTCATTAATAACCAATAATCATCACAAACAAATCCAAAATCGCGAACAATATGCAAAAGCATGTATGCAAGCATTGCGCAAGGAAGCCCACAACAATGCGTAATAACAATACTCCAAGGCATTAAACCAATAGAACTTCTCTTATTACTATTGCTAATACTATTTGATTTCAAATAAGCATTTTTTCGAAATTTTACTAAAAAACGCACACAAGTAAATGTACTATACAAAAACAATGATACTGAAGCAAACCAGCAAATAACAGCGATAATAACAACTACGAACATGCCATTATCCCCACGTTTCCTGAACAAGACTCCATGAGTTTGAAGATGTATGAGAAGTAGGTTTTGAATAAGATTTGTGAGTAGACTTACTACTTTTTTCTTCAACTTGCGTAGCATCAACAGAATTTTCAGAAGATAAGTCCTCTTCCACTCTAGAAACAATGCGACCAACAGCAATAGCAAATACTGCTAAACCAGAAGCAAGCATACGACGCATATTATCTTGATTCTCATCGCACTCTTGAACAGATTGACCATCACAAATAATAGTCATATTTCTTAAGCGTTCTTCTGAGTATCGATTAAGAAAAATAATAGCCGTAGTAACATTAACTAAATTAACGCCAGCATCAAGCAGCCTTTTAGCTACAGCCATAATCGCAATGTCCTTAAAAGAATACAAACGACGAGAACCAGAACCGCTAGATGCATGAATTGAAGGCTCTATAATGCTTTTACGAGCCCAATAATCGAGTTGCCGGTAAGTAATACCGGCAACCTTCATAGCGACACTACCACGGTATCCTGAAGCGTGATCAGCAGACAAGGAAAAGTTAAAAAGCTCCCCCTGTACTGCATTAATCACATTATCGGACTGTGACTGCGTCATGTGCGAAAAATACCAGTCTGAATTTGCCAATCATAATTTCATCGCCATTATGCAGCACTGATTTATCAACACGTTCACGATTTACATACGTACCGTTTAGGCTTCCAGAATCTGAAATGCTAAACACGCCATTATGGCGCTTAAACACTGCATGCGCACGCGAAACAGTAGAATCGTCTAACAAAATATCAGCATGCGAATCACGTCCAACTGTTACTAAATCTTCATCGAGAAGATAGCGAGAACCAGACACTGCTCCCCTAGTTGAAATCAACAACGCAGTACCAGGAAGTAATTTCGCTATAGTATCAAAATCATCCTGCTGCATAGGACGATCTGAAGTTGTATTCATTGGAATATGAATAGCTGGCATACCAATAATAGTGGTTTCGCCAGCTGTAGGAATCGGTTCAGTCATACTTGCTATTCTACCTTGTTACTCGACTGGTTTTGCATATTCGTACTGTTTTGGTTCGCGTGTCGAAGTAATTTCTACTTCATCAGGCACTGAAACCATTACAGAAGAACCAAATTTAATTTTTAAACGCGACCCAACACCGCCTGCAATATTAACAGCATTTTGCAAATTCTGAGGGTCACCAATTGCTTTCACAATATAAGGAGGATCAATTATAATATTGTCGCATATAAGACCATGTTTAGTTTGCGAAATATAGCTTGAAGTAACTATTCTTACATCGTTAATAGACATAACTTCTACGCCAGCATTTCGCAATTCCTCTATTAGCTGAAACATCGTAGCGGCATCAATATTCTCTTTTTCACCTGCAGTAATGTGAACTACAATACCTTTACCTACTGCCGGCAGACGTCCAGAAATAAGACCATTTGCTTGAGCATTCTGCTGAGCAATACGACGAGCTTCATCTTGTTTATCTACTGCTTCACGCAACGAATTAAGCTGACCTGTTAATTCACTTTTTCGGCTTTCCAAACTCTGAATTTGAGAATGAGTTTCTGTAATAAGACGAGTCAATTCTTCTTCGCTCATTGTTTCATACAAAAGTGAGTTGCTACGATTAACTTGAATCATGTACGCAAAACCTAATAAAGCGCAGAGCAACATCATTAAAAAGCCCGTAAATATACGCGCTCGAGTAACGTGACCGCTTAGTGAAGATTTTACTTTACGATGAACTGCTGGGAAAGATCCAGTTTGAGTTTCATCACTTTCACGATCATGCGATTTTTGACGACGCATTTTATGAAGAATATCATCATCTTGTGGAGAATGAGAAAACATTGAAACCATATGCTAACTCCTGAAGATGAAACGACGAATTGCAGAAACGTTAGAGAAAATACGAATTCCTAAAACAACGATAACTGCAGTTTGTAATTGCGCACCTACGCCAAGCTGATTTCCAAGCAAAACAAGCAACGTAGCTGCTATAACGTTTGAGAAGAATGAAATAACAAAAACTTTATCCGAAAAGTTTCTTTCAAAATATGCACGTGCAGCACCAAGCAACGCATCTAGTGCTGCAACGACCATAATAGGTAAATAAGGTTGAATGACAATCGGAATATCTGGATGAACAACAACTCCAATTAATACTCCCAAAATTAATCCAAAAATCGCTGCCATGCTTATCTCCTAATTCTCTCATTGGCAAAACTAATATCGCCTGTGTTTGCTGCACTGAGTCGTATAACTCTCGAAGGTGAAACCTGTGGATTAATGCCTGCATTAACTAAAGATGCGTACCATTTCATGCGTTTCATATCATTACATTGTTTAATTAAATCATCAGAATCGCCAATAACTTCAATAACATATGGACTTTGAGTTTGATTAACTCCAATAAGAATAGTTTGACCAGCAACACGAATAGAAGTTTGCGCTCCAAGTCTATGCCCGTTAACAGAAATAGCTTCAGCACCTGCTTCCCACAATAATGACACAAATTGTTGAATATCACGATCTGTAACTAATCGCATTCTTGCGCCATTACTTTCGCGAGGTAAAGAACCGCTATTCACATCGCTCGAAGCAGAAATAGGATTAGCAATAGTCAAAGTAATCCCAGAACCTTCTACAGCATGAGTGCCATTAACCATATCATCTGATTTACTAACTTCATCCTCTTCAGGCGTAGTAATTTTTTGCGACTCATGATCTACGTTATTTCTCAATGACGTTACTTCTTCTACAAGCTTATCGAAACGAGACGTATAGCCAGACAACTCATTAGCTAATGAAGAACGTATTGCTTTTCTAGGATCAGTGTGCAATTTGCGAACAAACTGGCTCCCAACAGTACCAATAGAAACACACAATAAAAATACTATAGCTCTAGTGAACCACAGATTAAACGGTTTAACAGGTTGTTTACTTAATCTTGCATCCATAAACATTGGATCAACTGGACGATTAGTTAAATCATCAATAAGACGCAAAGCATAATCGTCAATATAACGTCTACGATCATGATTGTGAGCAAAACCACTGGAAGACATTACAACATGATGCGTTGAAATACCAGTAAATGAGTGCGAAAATAATGCCCTACGCCTAGTCAGCGACATCCCATCAGGAGCAGCAAAAGACATTGGCATAGTGCTTTTATGAGACGTATGTTTTACATCTAAATCTTTGATACTATCTTTTAAACTAACAAATTCATCTTGCTTAGTCATATGTGCGTACACGCCTTATTTAGTTTTTGTTGACTTAGCAAGTAACAAATAAGCTTGCATATAGTAAAGCAGACCAGCATACCAATATAGAGCAATACCCCACACTCCACATGCAAGTGCAGCAGCATAAAGTACGAGCATAGACTCAGTAGGTACAGCATAAACAATCATTAAAGAAACAATTGAAAGCATAAGAAGTGCTGTGCCAGCTTTACCTACAAAGTTAACAGGCAAAGGACCATAATCTCTTTGCGCAAGTACTATTACAAGTACAGCCATAATAGCATCACGCAATACTACTAATAAAAGTGCCCACCAAGGGATAATCATTGCAACAGCTAAAGCTAACGTACTGCAAAAAATTAATAGACGATCAGCTATAGGATCAAGAATTTGACCCAACTTACTAACTTGATTCAAAGTACGAGCAATATAACCATCAAGACAATCAGAAAACGCAGATATTGCTAAAACAATAAGAGCAAAAGTCATCTGTTGCTGTGTAATAAGCCAAGCAATATAGGGAATTGAACATATGCGCAAAAAACTGATTAGATTAGGTATTGTCAAAACTCGATTCATTGCTTCAGGACTATATTCCTGATTAATAACGAACTTAGTCATAATATCTTCCTCATACGAAATCACACAATTAATCAGCATATATTCGCATCAAAAAAACTCGCTTGTTGTGCAATACTTAATATGTTGGGGACATATTTCATGCCCCCAACATACATCTAATATTTATTCACGCCAAGCAGCTTTTGCAGTATTGCGAATAGCTTCAATCGCTTCTTTAGGACTTTCTGCTCCATAAACTGCAGAACCTGCAACAAGCACATCAGCACCAGCTTCAGCAACTATTGCTGCAGTTGAAGGGCTAACTCCTCCATCAACCTGAATATGAGTATTGAGACCACGACGAGTAATTTCGTCACGTAAACGGCGAACCTTATTCATTTGATTAGCTAAGAACTTCTGTCCACCGAAACCAGGCTCAACAGTCATAATAAGAACCATATCGAATTCATCAAGAATATCGAAAATAGGTTCAACTGGTTCCGCAGGGCGCACAGCAAAGCAAGCTTTACAACCCATATCGCGAAGCTGACGAGCTAATCTCACTGGAGCATGAGTAGCACCCATATGAAAACTCACAGAAGCAGCTCCAAGTCTAGCATATTCTGGAGCCCAACGATCTGGATCCTCAATCATCAAATGTACGTCAACTGGAAGTTTAGTAACCTCACAAATTCGCTTAACAATTGGTTCACCCAAAGTCAAGTTAGGTACAAAGTGATGATCCATTACATCGACATGAACAAGATCCGCATTAGATATTGCATCGAGGTCACGCTCAAGATTGCAAAAATCTGCGGAAAGAATGCTAGGTGCTATTTGTATATTCATGTGTACTATTCTAGAAAATGCAAGCGACTAGTTTTATAAAAACAAGATTTTTAAAATTGCTTTTTCAAATACTTGAATCTTACTTACTAGAAGTGTTCTGAGACTCACGTTCTCTTTCGTCTGAAGTTATATCTATAAGTCGTTCAACAAGAGACTCACGAGTACTAGTACTCTTTTGCAGCAAAGCAAAAACAATAGTTGCACACATGAATACGATAATAGAAACCCAAACATTAATGCGCACACCTAAGAAAACATGTGAAAAATCAATTCGCAATGCCTCAATCCACACGCGTCCAATTGTGTACCACATAACATAAAGTGCGAATACGGAACCGGCTTTTAACTTCTTAGCTATAACTTTGCCAAAATAAATAAGCAATGCAGCACCGATGAAATTCCAAATCATCTCATATAAAAATGTTGGATGAAATAATGTGCCTTCTGGGCACGTTAACCCATCATAACATCTTTCACTATGACCTATTGCTTGAGTAGTATCATAATTTAACTTCAAACCCCACGGCAAGTTAGTAGGAGCTCCGTAAAGTTCTTGATTAAACCAATTCCCCAATCTTCCTATACCTTGAGCAATAAGCACAGCAGGAGCTGCACAATCAGCTAGTAATCCAATAGGATATTTACGATACTTGCATAATACACAAGCAGCCAATGCGCCTAAGAATATACCGCCCCAAATTCCTAGACCACCATTCCAAATTCTAAAAATTTCTAAAAAATCACCATTAGAGCCAAAAAACTTTTCTGGAGTTGTAATAACGTGATACAAACGCGCGCCAATTATTCCAGCAGGAAGACTGACTAAAACAAGATCAAGTATCTGGTTAAAATCTCCTCCAAGACGCTTCCATCGACGCGTAGTAATCCACATTGCCATCAAAATACCGGCAAGAATACTAAGAGCGTAAAACTTTATGTTTACAAAGCCAAGAGAAAATTGCGAAATACTTGGCGACGGAATAAAACAGACTGTCATGGCGTCGATATTAGTCTAAGCCCACGATTGCGACAGATAAATTCAGAAATGAGCAAGTTGCAAAAGCACAAGCAGCACAGGACCGCACAGCAAAATAGAATCTACTCGGTCAAGAACACCACCATGACCTTTTAGCAAATGTCCCATGTCTTTAATACCAATATCTCTTTTAAGCATAGAAGCACACAAGTCACCGAATGTGCCAATAATTCCAGAAGAAATACCCATGACTAATGGCATCCACCAGAAATTGAACCAAGAGGAACCATAAAAACCTGCAATAATTGCATATGCTCCTATAATTGCAAAAAGCATTGAGCCTATTAAGCCTTCTACAGACTTCTTAGGAGAGATTCGCGGAGAAAGCTTATGTTTGCCCAACCATGCACCAGCAAATAATCCGCCAGTGTCACTTAATGCAGGTAAAAATACCAAAAGCATAGCGTGAGCAACTGCGTATTTTGTATTTGTAAGAGCTAATACGATGCAAGAAGCTAAAAGTGGAATGTACAACACCACGAATAGCGAAACAGACGTATTCGTAAATAAAGTATGTTCGTATGATGAGCGGTTAGAACCATCGAGCTTTTTTTCTACAGCTTGCATCGTTCTATCTGAAATAGTACTGCTAAGAGTCGCACAAATTACTGTAAGAAGCAAAGATGCAGTAATTCCACTAGCCATAGCAACAGCATGCCATTTTGCATAGTATGTTGCAAAAATAGTTACAAGCGAACATATTGATAACGTCACGAAAGGAATACGCAAACCGAGAGTTGCAAAATCAACATGTAATTCCCACAATGCCAGAACCATAAAAATGGCCATAAGCACGATAAAGACATCAATGCTAATAATTAAGCAAGAAACAATTGCAACAACTAGTATTGCGGCGGTAGCAACTGCCTGAGGCATATTCCTGCCTGTGCGACGATTAATATCACTTAAAGTTTCATGGGTGCCATGTGTAGCAGTATCTGCTTTGTCAGAAGACAATCCTACTTCTGATGCAGTTTTTTCAGCATTTGCTTTACTGACTTCATTGACAAAATTATGCTGTTTTATTTGACTCATACGGCACCCATTCAGTTTGAAACTACAAAAATCTCAGACTTCCATAATTTCTTTTTGCTTACCTTCAAGCAAAACGTCTAAAGAATCAGTAACTTGCTTAGTTACTTTATCAAGCTCTTTTTGTAAACGATCGCCTTCATCTTCGCCAAGTTCACCATCTTTAACAGACTTGTCAATAGATTCCTTAGCTTTGCGACGAATATTGCGAACTGCAACTTTGCCTTCTTCTGCTTTATTCTTAGCAAGCTTGACGTATTCCTTGCGACGCTCTTCCGTGAGCTCTGGCATAGTAACACGAATAACATTGCCATCACGATTAGGGCTTACACCTAAATCAGAATCGCGAATAGCCTTTTCAACAGCATTCGCTTGAGAAGCGTCAAAAGGCGTAACTGAAAGAGTTCTAGGCTCTGGAACACCAATAGATGCAACAGCTTTAATTGGAGTTGGAGCACCATAATAATCAACCATAATTCCGTTTAGCAAAGCAGGATTAGCACGACCGGTGCGAATACCCATAAAATTCTCTTTAGTAGCTTCAACAGACTTATTCATCTGTTCACGGGCTTGATCAATTATTGCTGACATGTGTTCTCCTTTATAATATTTAAGCAAATGTTGGCTCTGCATTAGACACTAATGTGCCAATAGATTCTCCAACAAGAGCACTAGTTACGTTACCTTCGCCCTCAAGACCAAACACACGAATTTTTTGATTATTATCGCGAGCCATAGAAAGCGCAGACGCATCCATAACAGCTAAACCATCAACGATAGCGCGCTTGTAGTTTAATGTTAGGAACTTACGAGCAGTAGAATCTTTACGAGGATCAGCACTATATACGCCATCCACACCATTCTTGCCCATAAGAACTTCATCGCAATGAATTTCCAATGAACGTTGAATAGAAACAGTATCAGTAGAAAAATATGGCATTCCGGCACCAGCACCAAAAATAACCACACGACCCTTTTCAAGGTGACGAATTGCTTTCAACGGAATATAAGGTTCTGCAACCTGACCCATTGTAATAGCAGTTTGTACGCGAGTTGCTTGCCCTGCTTGCTCAAGAAAATCCTGAAGAGCCAAGCAGTTCATTACAGTGCCCAACATACCCATATAATCACCACGGCTACGATCAATACCTGCTTGCTGCAGTTCTGCTCCCCTAAAGAAGTTACCGCCGCCGACAACAATAGCAACCTGAACGCCTTGATTCACTGCAGCTACTATTTCGCCAGCAATCCTACGAATGACATGAGTATCAATACCAACAGCACCACCACCGAATGCTTCTCCAGAAAGCTTTAATAAAACCCTACGGGACTTTCCTTCATCCGTTTGTGCAATAGCCATACAGATTCCTCCAGTCATAACGGCGAATGAGGTATATCTTTGTCAGTTTATCTATCAATAACGACACTCAAAACGCACGTTAAGCTGGACAATGAATATAAAAATGGGTTGCGCACAACTTGTGCACGCAACCCTATATACAAGAACAAAAATAAATTCTCATATAATTAGTGCTTATTCAGCAGCACCTTTGCCAACCTCAACGCGAGCAAAGGCAAGAGCGGTGCCGCCAACTTCCTTGAACAAGTCACCAACGCTCTTGGATGGATCCTTAACGTATGCCTGCTCGAGAAGTACAGTTTCCTTGAAGAAGGCGTTCATACGTCCTTCAACAATCTTTGGAACAATCTTCTCTGGCTTGCCTTCAGCTAAGGACTTCTCGGTTGCAACGCGACGCTCAGATTCCAAAACTTCTTCTGGAACATCTTCACGGCGAAGCCACTGCGCACCCATAGCGGAAATCTGCAAAGCAGCTTCGTGAGCAACCTTTGCACCAGCTTCGTCAGTAGCAATCATGGAAACGATGCTTGGAGGCAATTCCACAGACTTCTTGTGAGCGTAAATCTCAACGTGTGGACCGCTTACCTTAGCAACCTGACCAACCTTGACATGCTCGCCGAACAAAGCTGCTGCTTCTTCAACAGATTCCTTAACAGTTGCACCATCAGCTGGGGCTGCAAGTACTTCTTCAGCAGTAGAAGCATTAGCTTCAACAGCATGGTCAAGAACAGTGTTTGAGAATTCCACAAACTTTGGTGTCTTTGCCACAAAGTCAGTTTCAGAATTCAACTCAACTGCGTAACCAGTTTCGCCTTCAGCAGACTTAACAACCTTAGAAGCGATGGTACCTTCCTGAGCCTTACGACCTTCACGCTTACCAGCTGCCTGAATACCCTTAGCACGGATGATTTCCTTAGCGCGGGCAACGTCGCCTTCAGCTTCAGTAAGAGCCTTTTTAACGTCCATCATGCCGGCGCCAGTTTCTTCGCGCACCTGCTTAATCAACGCTGCAGTAATTGCTGCCATTTTGTTCTCCTCGTATCAATATGATTCTTAAAAGCTGCAAAAAGCAAAATCAATTGGATTTTGCAGCTTCTAAATAAGAATCTGGTTGCAAATTAGCTTATCAGGCGTTTGCCTCAGTATTTTCTTCCTTGGCAGGCTTAGCTTCAGCTTCGCCTTCCTTGGTGAGCAATTCCTTCTCCCAAGCTGCCATTGGCTGAGCATCATTACCTTCAGACTTAGCGCCCTTACCGGCATGCTCAAGCAAACCTTCAGCTACAGCATCAGCCATCAAGCTAGTCAATAACTCAATGCCACGAATAGCATCGTCGTTGGCAGGAATTGGATACTCAACAGCCTCAGGATCAGTGTTGGTATCAACAATTGCTACAACTGGGATACCAAGCTTATGAGCTTCTTCAACAGCCAAAGCTTCCTTGTTAATATCAACAACGAACATGGCGGATGGAGTGCGGTTCATGTTGCGAATACCACCGAGCTGCTTGGAAAGCTTGTCCTTCTCGCGCTCGAGAAGCAAAAGTTCCTTCTTAGTCAAGCCGGATCCACGAACATCGCTAAAGTCCATTTCCTCAAGTTCCTTCAAGCGCTTTACGCGAGTAGAAACAGTCTGGAAATTAGTCAACATACCACCAAGCCAACGCTCGCAAACATAAGGCATGTTTACGCGAGTTGCCTGATTCTGTACAGCTTCCTGAGCCTGCTTCTTAGTACCCACGAAGAGAACAGTGCCGTTGTGAGCAACAGTCTGCTTGATGAAGTCATAAGCCTTGTCGATCATGTCGAGAGACTTGAACAAATTGATGATATGAATACCATTGCGCTGGGTAAGAATGAACTGCTTCATCTTTGGGTTCCAGCGACGAGTCTGATGACCGAAGTGCAAACCAGCCTTCAGCATTTCGCTCATGGTAATCTGTGCCATATCTATATACCTTTCTTGTCGGTTATTTCCTGGCCATGTCTGTTCGCATGCAACTTGGTTAACACATGTCTAAATCCAAGCCGACCGACACGAACGGACGCGTACATGGCGCGTATTTGCGAATCCGTGTAGACAATAAAAAGCGAGCAATCATACAACGCGGCAATACTCATGCTCAAAATGGACACGCAAAGAGCGATTATATCAGATGCTCAATACTAAAAATCGGCATTCTTGTAGTGATAAAAGCAACAAAAACGCCGATAATTTTTAAAAAATTATTTACGCATAAAGCATAAAAACTAAAACTTAGTTACGCATATTATTGCGCAACTCACGCAACGCTTGACGGCGCACGTCCTTTTCAAGCCTATCTAAATAAATATGACCATCTAAATGATCACACTCATGCTGAATCATTCTAGCCATAAGACCTTCACCTTCAAGCACTACAGTCTTACCATCTAAATCAATTCCACAAGCTCTAGCATAATTTGCACGCCTAGTTTTGTACCATAATCCCGGAACAGAAAGGCAACCCTCGTCGTCGTACTGTTCACCTTTTAGCTCTTCAATTACGGGATTTAAAATATAGCCGATTCGACCATTTATATTGTAAGAAAAAGCTCTAAAACTTACACCAATCTGATTAGCAGACAATCCAGCTCTACCTGGGTCATTTACCGTTTCCAATAAATCATCAACTAAATGTTTCACAGCTGGCGTAATTTCACGAATCTCATCACAAGGAGTTCGCAATACGGGATCCGGAACAATACGAATTTTTCTAATAGACACTCGATTACTCTTTCTTTTATGTAAGTAGGAATAACGAAAAACAACTACAAATATGTAAGCTTTTTACTCGACATGTTCATTATGATCACTATGCGATGTCGAAGAGGAATCTGATGAAGATTCTTCACCAAAACGCTTCAAATGATTCGCAGCTTGATCGATAGCTTGACGTACTCGAGGAGTTACAGCTTCCTGAGCTTGCTTAACAGTCTCCTGTGCTTGCTTAACAGTCTCAGTAGTTTTATCGAGAATCTTTACAGTTGCTGGCAAAGGACGAGTATTAGGCTTTGGAGCATACAATTGCGTTTCGATAATATCAGCATAGCGAGCAAGAATCTTCGGACGAACAATCTTCATACTTGGAGTCAAGGTTCCAGCATCTTGAGTAAATTCATCTTGCAAAATAACAAACTTACGAACAGACTCAGCGCGAGAAACAGTACTATTAGCTTGGTCAATAAATTGCTGAATTACTGAACGCACTGCTTCGTTAGTAGCAATCTCACTCATAGTAAGGTTAACATCCATACCCTTATTCTTTAGCCAAGAACGAACCATATCTGAATCAAGCTCAATTAAAGCAGAAACGAATGGCTTACCATCGCCCACTACTACAGCATGAGAAACTAATGGGCATTGAGCAATAATACCTTCCATAGGAGCAGGACTTATATTCTTGCCACCGGCAGTAATAATAATATCTTTTTTGCGACCAGTAATAGACAAGAATCCTTCATCATCTATTGAGCCAAGATCGCCTGAATGCAACCATCCATCTTCGTCAATAACTTCTGCAGTAAGCTCAGGCTTATTGAAATATCCCATAAATACGTTAGGACCTTTAATAAGCACTTCATCGTCGTCAGCAAGACGGATAGCTATACCAGGACCAGGTCGACCTACAGATCCAACTTGATTTGCATGCTCAAAATTAACTACACAAGGAGCGGCAGTTTCAGTCATTCCATAGCCTTGAATAAAAGTAATGCCATCAAGACCATTAAAGAAATGAGCCAAATCAGCATCCATTGGAGCTCCACCGCAGGCCAACCATGAAAGATTAGGGCCTAAAGCTGAGCGAATAGACGAGCCAACTGTTTTCATATACATCGCGTGATTCATGCGTGCAGCAAGAGAATGAGTTTTACCTTCAACATTGTCGCGAGACCATTGAATGAAATGTTTTACAGCTTTAGCAAAGATACGACCCTTTATACCAGCACCAGCTTTTTGTGACGCAGCATTATAAACTTTTTCAAAAACTCTAGGCACGCCAAGTAAATACGTAGGCTTAAAACTACGCAAATCAGCCAAAAGATGCTTAGCATTAGGCACATATCCAATAACACCGTGAGCACCAATAGCAACATATTGAATGTACCGAGCAAAACAATGCGCCAATGGAAGGAATAAAAGCAAACGATTTGGCTTGCATAACATATCGTTAAGAACATCATAACCAGCAAAAACAATATGCGTAAAATTACGATTTGAAAGCATTGCGCCTTTAGGTCTACCAGTCGAACCAGAAGTGTAAACAATAGTAGCTAAATCATCTGCCTTAACAGCATCAACAGCTTTATTAAGCTCATCATCAGTAGTAGATTTACCAAAATCAACAACGGCTTCCAAGCCACCAGCTTTGAAATTAAATACGGTTTTCAAAGTTATATGTTTATGATCCTGACGAACACGCTCTAAGCATTGAGCATGCGCATCGTCTCCAGCAAAAGCAATAACTGGCTTAACTTCATCGATAATGTCAGCTGCCTGCAATGCTGAATCTGTTTCATAAATAGGAATGCTTACAGCACCAATACATGCACAAGCAAAATCGACAACACCCCACTCATAGCATGTAGCAGAGTAAATAACAACTTTGGAGCCATGCTGAACTCCGAGCGCTATTAAGCCTCGAGCTACTGCACGAACTTTCGCGAGCATTTCAGATGAAGTAACATCATGCCAACGACGAGTTTCATCGTCTTGCCATTGAGCAACCAAGTCTTGTGGGCTACGCATAGCACGATTGGCGAGTAAGGAATAAATGGTATCACCGTCTTGAGTTGGGTGAATGGCTTCTACAGCAAATTCTCGGAGCATATTATTTATTGTACTTGATAACAGAATCGACACGACTGCACGAAGTACAAAAAATAATACTTAATATTGTCATTTACAAACAAACACTGGGAAAAAACTTAGATTCTACAAGTCGTACAAGTTAGAATGTTTAATCTTACAAAAGTGAACCCCTTTATTGCTAAAATTGTTGAAAAATCAGCAAATCAAGCAATAAGGGGCTCATATTTATTTGAATATATGTACATAAGTCTTCAAACGCATTATCATAGATGTCTTATTTCAGCTACCTACTATAAGCGACGATTTTATCCTAGATCTGCATACGTGCAAATCCAACGATTATTTTTCAATTCCAAAGATAACGACGCCCAGTATTTCACAGGTCCTGCACAAATGCGCACAACACCTTCAAAATGATTCGGGCTGACTAACATTCCATTAAACAAACTCGGAACTGCAGGAAAACTACGCACAGCAGAGCGAGTTTCCGAATCGTTATTATCAGTGAAATACTCATCCATCAGTTTCCACATGTTAGTTAATTTAGTAATACAACTTTTTGTTAGAAGCTGCGACATTGCTGGAGAAATAGGCCTACCTCTCGAAATATCTGCAGCTATACAAGCAATTTGACAAGTTTTTAAAGCTAAATTAACAAAAGCCTGCTCATCTCTACTGTCGAAATAACACATTCCAACATGGTATTTCAAGCATTCACGAGAAAAACCAACACTAACTTCACCCTCATATACAGGCAAGCTAATACGAGGTCTACAGAAAACATGTGGAGGATCCTCGTCATTGTTTTTCTTAGTCTTTGAGGACTTATCTTTCAGCTCATCATCACTGTAATCGTTATCATCCATGCCATAGGCATCAGCAAAATCTATCTTCATATTTCTCTCCTGTTTTAACAATTATTTAAAACTGTTGTTATTTAAAACTTGTTAAGTTTATATTTCTACAAACTAAACGAGTTTAGATAAAAGCTTACAACGTAATTTTTCTCTAACTGCGTAATTAATAAAAATGTGGATAAATTACAAAATATTCGTCGTTTTCATTGAAAATAAACGATTTTATGCGTGTTGAATTATACACATTACGGTTTAAAAGAATAGCAAATATAGTTAAAAATCATATTTATACATGAATCAATAGAATGTTCATATAGATATATGCATTTTGAAAACAAAAATAGCGGTTCAGAACAAATTACTGAACCGCTATATTTTATGCAATAAGCATCATACTTAACACTAACGAATATCTTGATGGAATGGATTAAATACTACACTACAACGCTGGAAGCTCTTAACATCAACATAACCTGTAGAAGCCATTGTTCTGCGCAATGCACCAACAAAGTTTGTAGTACCATCTGCTTCATGACTTGGGCCAAAAAGAATATTTTCTAACGGAGCTACAGTGCCAACATTTGAGCGCATCCCACGAGGAAGTGATGAATGACGAGCCTCAGCGCCCCAATGAGTGCCATGACCAGGAGCCTCAGTTGCGCGAGCTAATGGAGTACCAAGCATAACTGCGTCAGCTCCAACTGCAAGAGCCTTAATGAAGCTGCCGGAATTACCCATTCCGCCATCAGCAATAATTTGCACGTAACGGCCGCCGGATTCATCCATATAATCCCTACGAGCTTCAGCAACATCCGCAATAGCAGTAGCCATAGGTGCTTGCACCCCTAAAGTATTCATGGTTGCGGATACTGCTCCGCCGCCAAATCCAACTAAAATACCTGCAGCTCCAGTTCTCATCAAATGAAGAGCAGAAGTATAATCTGCGCAACCTCCAACAATAACAGGAACATCGAGATCGTAAATAAACTTCTTTAAATCAAGAGGTTCATGATCTTTAGAAACATGTTCCGCAGATACTGCTGTTCCGCGAATCACGAATAAATCAACACCAGCTTCTAGAACAGTGTTATATAATTCTTGCGTGCGTTGTGGAGAAAGAGCTCCTGCTACTGTCACTCCAGCATCTCTGATTGTATGCAAACGCTTTGCAATCAATTCTGGTTTGATCGGCTCAGTATAAATCTCCTGAATGCGGCGGGTTGCAATGTTTGACGGCAACTCAGCTATTTCTTTTAACAAAGGTTCTGGATTCTCATATCGAGTCCATAAACCTTCTAGATCAAGAACTCCAAGACCACCCATTTGACCAATTGCAATCGCAGTATCCGGGCTAGTAACCGAATCCATCGGAGCAGCAATAATTGGGATATCAAACGTATAAGCATCTACTTGCCATGCAGTAGATACAGCTTGAGGATCACGCGAGCGACGCGAAGGAACAATAGCAATATCGTCAAGCGAATATGCAACTCGGGCTTTTTTGCCCAAACCAATTTCAATTTCCTGAGACATACTTCTTAGGCTAGTGCCCTATGCTGACGAGTTGCGACTCATAGTAATTCATCATTATTTTTACGCAAAGCACTGTATATAGCTTTTGCTTTATTCTCACCAATTCCAGGCACTTTTTGCAAATCTTCTAATGAAGCATTTTTCAAAGATTTTATTGAACCAAAAAATGCAAGCAAACGTTTACGATACACTGATCCAATTCCAGGAATAGCATCAAAAGTAGAATGCAATGAACCTTTTCTTCGCAATTTACGATGATACGAAATAGCAAAACGATGAGACTCATCTCTAGCGCGCTGCAATAAATACAATCCTTCTGAGCTTCTCTTAAAAATGATTGGATAATCTTCGTCAGGAAGCCACACTTCTTCAAGCTTCTTAGCTAAACCACAAACAGTAATATCACTTACGCCAGCATCTTCCATAGCTCTTTTAGCAGCTTTTGCTTGTTCTTTTCCTCCATCGACAATAATTAATTGAGGCTTATAAGCAAAATGCCGCGCACTAGTCAACGAATTACCTGAAAAATGCTTATTAGAAATACTGTTGGAATCACAAATATTAATGTCAGATGAGTCAGATGTATCTGATGCATCTAATGTATCAAGCTTATCTTCTGCATAAACATCTTTATGCTTAAACCTTCGCAATAATGTTTCATAAACAGCACTTAAATCATCTGTTTTACCATCACCGTGTTCACCTCGAACCGCAAAATGACGATACTCACTAGGACGAGCAACACCATCTTCAAAAACAACCATAGAAGCAACTTGATAACTGCCATCAACTGTATTTGAGATATCATAACATTCAATTCGCAAAGGAGATTTACTCATTCCAAGCGCTTTTGCTATTTCATTCATAGCTTCTGTTCTCATATCTATGCTGTTAATACGGCTAGATTTTATGCGTTTCAATTCCTGACTAGCATTATCGTTTGCACGATCCATAAGAGCACGTTTTTCTCCGCGCTCTGCAACTCTAATACTTACTTGAGAACCACGAATATTGCTAAGCCACAATTCAAGCTCTTGCTTACGTTCTTCAGAAATTTTAATTGGAACTATAATCTCACGAGGAACAGGCGAAATAGGAGCAAGTAAATCCTCACGACCTGTTCTCTCTTGACGTTCACGACGAATTTTAGTAGCTTGTGCTCGCAATATTACATCAGTTGCAGTAGCTTGTTGCGTAGAGCTAACAGCGTCGCGAACTTTCTTAATGCTAATAGTATCTTCATGGTTTTGTGTGTAATTTTGCTCATATTCTGCGTATACGCGAGTTAATAAATCAGCTATAAGATCACTGTCACTGATATGCTCATTTCGTTCTACTGACCAATTTTTCTCTCCACGAATCATTCCAGCTCTGACAAAAAATACATGAATTGACGCTTCAAGCTCATCTCCGCAGAATCCAAAAACATCTGCTTCTACATCATTGTCAAACACAACTGCATTTTGTTGCAAAATAGTGTTCAAAACAGCAATCTCGTCACGCAATTTAGCTGCACGCTCAAATTCTAGCTCTTCACTTGCTTCTTTCATCTCGTTCTTAATTTGTGAAATATAAGACTCTCCAACACTGCCTGTAAGTATGCCAACTACATGTTCTACCATCTTGCGATGTTCGCTAGGATCTATGTTTCCTATACAAGGAGCTGAACATTTACCAATCGAAGCAAATAAGCAAGGCCTACCAGTCCTATGAGCTTTGTTAAAAACAGAGGATGAGCATGTGCGAATAGGAAAAGTTTTAAGTAAAGAATCTAAACTATGACGAAGAGGCCACACTTTTGCATACGGACCAAAATATCTAGCATGCCGCGCACTACGATTTCTAGTAATCCATACTCTTGGAAAAGTTTCTTCTAGCGAAACTGCAACATAAGGATATGTTTTATCGTCACGAAAAACTACATTAAACCTAGGATTAAAAGCTTTAATCCAAGTATATTCAAGTGTAAGAGCCTCAAATTCAGTGCTTACAACAGTCCATTCCAAACTGCGAGCTGTAAGAACCATAGATTGAGTTCTAGGATGAAGTTGGTAAAGAGGTTGAAAATAATTCGCTAAACGATTGCGTAAATTTTTTGCTTTTCCAACGTAAATAACTCGCCCCTCGCCATCACGCCACTTGTATACTCCAGGTTGCGCTGGAATATCACGAGAAGCTGGACGGAATAAATCACGAGTATCACCAAGCAATGGAGCTCCTAATGCATTTACTCTTTCATTATCAAATGATGAATCTTTCGAAAACTGTTCATCTATCATTTCTTGCGTTTTACGCCATTTTTCACTATCTCTCATCCTATTTCCTTCTTGCAAATCATATGCTTTATGAGAATTTTTATTAAGATCATTATCTTTCATTTTCACCTCCTTTCCTAAACAAGATTTATGCAACTATTCATAAGATTTGTCGAATAAATTTCTAAGTTCGCAAATTACAAATCGGTAACTTTTTTGAACGCTTAATGTAACATTTGCTTAAGGAATTTACCTGTCCAACTCTCGCCATTACGCGCTACGCTCTCAGGACTACCTTCCGCAACTAAGGTTCCGCCTTTATCTCCTCCTTCTGGACCTAAATCAATAATCCAATCTGCAGATTTGACAACATCAAGATTATGTTCAATTACAATAACACTGTTGCCTTTATCTACAAGAGATTGCAAAACCGCTAGAAGTTTCCTAACATCTTCAAAATGTAGTCCAGTAGTAGGTTCATCAAGAATATAAATTGTTTTACCAGTAGATCTTCTCTGTAGCTCTGTAGCAAGCTTTACTCGTTGAGACTCACCGCCAGAAAGTGTTGTTGCGCTTTGACCAAGACGAATATAGCCCAAGCCAACTTTTACTAAAGTATCTAAATACCGAGAAATAGAAGGATATGCTTTGAAAAATATTGCAGCTTCACAAATAGGCATATTAAGAACATCTGCAACAGACTTTCCGTTATATGTAACTTCCAAAGTTTCACGGTTATAACGTTTACCATGACAAACTTCGCACTCTACGTATACGTCAGGCAAAAAGTTCATTTCTATTTTTAAAGTACCGTCGCCATGGCATGCTTCACATCTGCCTCCTTTAACATTAAACGAGAAGCGACCAGGACCATAGCCACGAACTTTTGCTTCTGGAGTCTGAGCAAACAATGAACGTATTTTATCCCAAACACCAGTGTAAGTTGCTGGATTAGAACGAGGAGTTCTTCCTATAGGATTCTGATTGACATGCACTACTTTGTCACAAAGCTCAATACCATCAATACATTTGTGTTTTCCTGGCACAATTCGAGCACCATTTAGTTTGTCTGCAAGAACTGGATACAAAATTGAGTTTATAAGTGTTGATTTACCAGATCCAGATACACCCGTTATGCATGTGAATACTCCCAAAGGTATGCTTATATCAATATTTTTTAAATTATGCTCATGGGCATTAATTATATGAAGCATACGATTTTCGTCTACACTACGACGTTGTTTTGGCACATCTATTGAGCGTCTGTGAGCAATATAATCTCCAGTAATTGAACGCTGAGCTTTAATAATTCCATCAGACGGACCTGAATATACTACTTCTCCTCCATGCTCACCAGCTTCTGGACCAATATCAACAAGCCAATCAGACTGACGAATAGTATCTTCATCATGCTCAACAACAATAAGCGTATTACCAAGATTTCGCAGATGATGCAATGTTGCAATCAAACGCTCATTATCTCTTTGATGCAATCCAATAGACGGCTCATCAAGCACGTACATAACACCAACTAAACCTGATCCAATTTGAGTAGCTAAACGAATACGTTGAGCCTCTCCACCAGACAAAGTTTTTGCAGCTCTTGAAAGAGTAAGATAGCCTAAACCCACATCGTTCAAAAAACCAAGTCGAGCACGAATCTCTTTTAATATTTCTGTTGCAATTACTGCTTGAGAACCATCCAAATGCAAAGCATTTACCCATGCTAGACTTCGCTCTACTGGCATATCGCAAACTTCAGCTATGGAAGTATTAGATACTGTAACCGCAAGAACTTCTGGGCGTAAACGCTTTCCATTACATTTTTGGCATGGAACTTCACGCATATACGACTCATAATATTGACGCATTTGATCAGAATCAGTTTCGTCATGTTTGCGCATAAGCGTACGAACTACACCTTCAAAGCCAGTAGAATATTCACGCTGACGCCCCCACCTATTTGTGTAGGAAACTTGAACCGTGAAATCATGACCATACATGATGTCATGTTTAACGTCTTCCGCTAGATCCTTCCACGGAGTATTCATATCAAAATGCAAATCTTTAGCAAGTCCTGAAAGTATGTGCTGATAATACATTCCAGCTGACTTATTCATTGTCCACGGCTCAATAGCTCCTTGCGCAAGAGATTTGTCTGGATCCGGGATAACAAGTTCAGGATCAATTTCGAGATTGTATCCAATGCCAGAACATTCAGAGCAAGCACCATAAGGAGCATTGAATGAAAATGTTCTAGGCTCGATCTCATCAAGCTCTAATTGATGATTATTTGGACATGCACGATGTTCCGAAAATGATTTACGACGCGTTTGCGAGTCTTCTGGTTCGTCAACAAAATCAGCAATTACTACTCCTTTAGATAGTTTTAATGCTGTTTCAATTGAATCAGTTAATCGAACACGAATGCCATCTTTAATAACTAAACGGTCTACTACTACTTCAATCGTATGTTTCTTCTGTTTAGTAAGAGTAATATCTTCAGAAAGCTCATGCATTTGCCCGTCAATAATCGCACGAGCATAACCATCTGAGCGTAAAAGCTCAAGCGTGTCTTTAAATTCTCCTTTACGACCACGAACTACTGGAGCAAAAATTTGTAACCTCGTACGTTCTGGCATAGCAAGCAACGAATCTGTCATTTGCTGAGGAGTTTGAGAGCTTACTATTTGACCACATTCAGGACAGTGAGGCACACCAATCCTAGCAAACAATAATCGCAAATAATCATATATTTCTGTAATGGTTCCAACAGTAGAACGAGGATTGCGATTCGTAGTTTTTTGATCAATAGAAACAGCAGGACTTAGACCCTCAATAAAATCAACATCAGGCTTATCCATACGTCCTAAAAATTGGCGAGCATAAGCACTAAGCGACTCAACATAGCGTCGCTGACCTTCTGCAAAAAGCGTATCAAACGCAAGCGAGGACTTACCAGATCCAGAAAGACCAGTAAAAACAACCATACGATTCCTAGGAATCGACAAACTTACATTTTTTAGATTGTGCTCTCTAGCACCCTGGATAGTTATTTTCCATTCAGAAGGAATACTAGATAAATCAGCTATAAAAGTACCGTTGTTAGCGCACATAGGAACATTATCAAGCAATTCTTGCAACGAGTCGTTTTGTTCATTCGCCTGTTCTGACACAATTACCTCCACACTTCCCCATAATCACTTGAATATTCCCAACCAATACCAAATTTTATCACTAACAAGAAATTATAGAACAAGTGTTCGAAAAAGTAAAGTATTTGACTATCAACCACTTGCTGTATTCGTTACCAGTAAGCAGTATAATAGTGAGTTTGCTTATGACTTTTATAAGTAATAAATAATAGCAGCTTAATTTTGGGGAACGGAACAGACATTATGCCTATTGACGCACAAGCTTTAACCATTCAGATTGGTGCGCGAACGCTGTTAAATCCTACCGATTTTCACGTCACAAAGGGAGATAAGATCGGTTTAGTCGGCAGAAACGGCGCAGGCAAAACTACGCTTACTCGCGTTATTACAGGAGACATGCTGCCAGCAGGAGGCTCGGTTAGAGTTAGTGGAGGTTTAGGCTACTTACCTCAAGACACACACGCAGCAGACCCAGAACAAAGCGTTATAGATCGCATTATGAGCGCTCGAGATATTGCTTCTATCGTTTCGCGTATTCGCAAAGCGGAAAAAGAAATGACAGATCCAGATCCAGACATAATGACTAAAGCTATGAACCGCTACGACAAAGCAATGCAAGATTTTGAAAAAGCAGGCGGTTATTCAGTGCAATCTGAAGCAATATCGATGGCAACAAGCTTGGGACTTCCACAAGAAGTTATGCAACAAGCTTTAGGCACACTTTCAGGTGGTCAACGTCGCCGCATAGAACTTGCTAGAATTCTGTTTTCTGACGCAGACACATTAATTCTCGATGAGCCTACAAACCACTTAGACGCAGACTCAATAATATGGCTTCGCAATTATCTTAAACGATTTGAAGGTGGTTTCCTAGTAATTTCTCACTCCACAGAATTACTAGACGAAGTAGTAAACAAAGTATGGCATTTAGATGCTCAACTTGCAAAAATAGACATGTACTCAATGGGCTGGAAAGCATACTTACATCAGCGCGTAGTGGACGAAGAAAGACGTCGTCGCGAACGAGAAGTTGCAGAAAAGAAAGCTGAACGCCTGATGAAACAAGGCATTCGCTTGCACGCAAAAGCTACAAAAGCAGTTGCTGCTCAAAACATGATGCGAAGAGCTGAACGCTTATTAAGCGAAACAAGTGAAGCTCAAAAACAAGAAAAAGTTGCAGATATTCGTTTTCCAGAACCAGCTGCATGCGGAAAAACTCCAATTATGGCAAAAGATATTTCTAAAGCGTATGGTTCTAATATTGTTTTCGCTGGAATTAATCTTGCTATAGACAAAGGTTCACGTGTCGTCATTCTAGGCTATAACGGTGCTGGAAAAACAACAACATTACGAATTTTGGCAGGAGAAGAAACAGCAGATACTGGTGAAGTTCAATACGGACACGGATGCAAAATCGGTTATTTTGCACAGGAACACGATACATTAGACTTGGATTCTACAGTTTTGGAAAATCTTCAGCATGTTGCACCAAACCTGGATGACACACAAGCACGTTCTATGCTTGGCAGCTTCCTGTTTTCTGGCGACGACGCAATGAAGCCTGCCAGAGTGCTTTCAGGTGGCGAAAAAACACGTCTGGCACTTGCAACACTAGTAACTTCCAAAGCCAATGTGCTACTGCTGGACGAACCTACTAACAACTTGGACCCAGCATCTCGAGATGAAATACTTAAAGCTATTGCAAAGTATGAGGGAGCAATCGTTCTTGTTACACACGATGAAGGTGCAGTTCAAGCCTTACAACCTGAGCGAGTGCTACTCATGCCTGATGGCGACGAAGATTTGTGGAATGACGAATATCTCGATTTAGTTGCCGAAGAGTAAAATATTGAATTGAACTGAATTACTTGAATTGTACAATAGAATGGTTAAGCAGTGATTTCAACATACGCGTCTAAGACTTTGCCAAATACGACGAATAGTGCCAACAGCCGTATAAGCAATCAAATTGACAATCATTGCATAAAACGTGCGCTACATTTTTTGCGAATACCATTCATCGTAATAATTCTTATAACCTTATTTGAATGTTCTATTGGAAATCTGCCATTTTGGAGCAGTGTTACAGGAAGCACAGATAGCATTTCTGCGCACAACGATATAGGTTCTGGAATTAGACGCTTAGCTTCCGGCGGCATTCTTATAACGGATCCTTCAGAAGCATATTTAGAAGTAACATCCGACGGAAGTTCGCCTTATATTCGCTTAGAACCTGCGATTATTAAAAAGAAGGACAAAAATAATAATCTTATTTCAAACATCAATGTTTTAGTTGAAGCAAACAAATACTTAAGCGAACCTCAAAGCACAAACACTGCTTCTTTAGACCCATCTTTGCTTAAACTTCCAAAACAAGCAGTAGGAAAATCCTGCATTGTTAGAGTGTGGCTGCAACATCCAATAGGATCAATATTAAATATTGAAGACTCAAGAGCAAACGTTCGAGTGCCTTTTAGGTGGTCATGGGGTCGCGTATTAATACTTGCTATTTTTGCATTTCTTGTTACGCTTTGGAATCCTTGGTCCAAGCTTTGGAAAATTAAACTCAACACTCATAGTCTTATTCAACGTTGCTGCTTTGCTGCTTCTCTTCTTCCATTTATTGCTGTTGGTTTAATAACTATTTTTTGGAATTTACGAAACGCAACTCCTATGCATTTTTACACAAACGGTAATTATGCATATGATTTTGATCAATATGCCCACACTGCAGACGCATTGTTAAAAGGTCAAGTGCATTTAAATCTTCCTGTTCCTAATGAGTTAGAACACTTGCAAAATCCTTACGATCCTACGGCTAGAAATAATTTGTTAAACCACTCAGTACAGCATATGTATTGGGATTACGCATACTACAAAGGTCACTGGTACTCCTACTTTGGAGTTCTTCCAGCAATATTGCTATTTTTGCCTTATCGCATTATTTCAAGACTATGGACTCCTGAAGGCTCTATGCTTCCAACAACAGTAGCTACGATAATATTCTTAATTGGTTTTCTTATCGCAGGCTCCCTATTGGTTATTCGAATTATTGAGCAGACTTCAAAAAAAGTATCTTTAGGAACGACATCTATTGTTCTTGCTTTATTCTTCATTACTTCAAATACAGTGTATTTGTGGTTTAGAACGTCATTTTATTCCGTACCTATGGCAGCGTCACTTTTCTTCACATCTCTTGGATTGTGGTGCTACCTAGGTTTTAACAGAACACACTCTTTGCTAAATATTGTTTTAGGTTCTTTCTTTATTGCATTAAATTTAGGATGCAGACCTACTTTTTCTATAGCTGTTCTTTTTGCACTTCCTGCAATTTATTCACACATAGAAAAAGATTTACCGAATATTTTGCGCAACTGGAAACAAGTTTCTTCATGGTATAAGCCTTTTAAATATTTTGCAGCTTGGATACTACCATGCGTAATTACTGCAATTCCATTTGGTATTTATAACCTTTTGCGCTTTGGCTCACCGTTAAATTTTGGCAATGAGTATCAAATAACTATTACTGACATGACGACTATGCGCTTGCCGTCACAAAATATTTTGCCGTCTATTTTTAGCTATATTGCGCTACCTTTGCGTTTTATTCCAACTTTTCCTTGGATTGGTATTCAGCCTATCGCATTTGACCGTTGGCAATATGCAGAGCCTATGATTGGCGGAATGCTTACACTTTCACCATTAGCATTGGTTGGCATAATATGCGTATTTATTATGAAAAAACACTGCCGTACGCATATTGCTTGGCGCACAAGCGTAATAGCTATAATAGTTGGGCTTGTTCTTATTGTTTTTGACAGTTTAAAAGCTGGTATCGGATGGAGATATATTGCTGATTTTGCATGGGCTTTTGCCATAGCTGCCGCAATTGGAATTAGCTTGCTTTTAGAGTATGCGTCCACCTTGCAATCAGAAAATTCTTTACATAAAAAAACTATTGCTTACACAATACGCTTACTTGTAGCAGTATTGCTATTTGCATCTATTGCTATCGCTGTACTCAGTTGGTTTGTTACAGGACGTGAAGACAGCACGCTTCGTTTTAATCCAAACTTATGGTTCGCGTTTAGAAGTTGGATGACACTGTTTTAAATAATTATTTATATAATTACTATTCTTCTAACAATGCATCTACAGTTCGAAGAAGCGCATGTAATCCGCTAATAAACTGTTGCGGCTCTGGCAATAATGACAATGCTAAATACCCATTAACTGGCATATCGAAATAATATCCAGGTTGAGAAACTAGATTATAATCTTTCATCAATCTCAAAGCTAATACATCATCGTCAATGCAAGATGGTACACGCAATAAAATATTCCATCCGCCTTCTGCACGCAACGCGCTAACACAGCATTTAGGCGTGGATACCAACGTTTCTCGAAGCGTATGCAGATTATTAATAACACGATTCCGTACAATAGCGCTTTGAGAAGATGCATATTGCAATAATTCTGGTATTCGCTCAGAAACAGTATTACCAATAGGCAAAAAATCATCCGCTATAACGTCAAGCCTTTTTTGTGCTTCATAAACATCATCTTTAGGACCTGAAACTTCAATCCAACCAACTTTTGCGTGAGGAGCAGCAAGCATTTTGGAGAATCCATCAAGCGCAAAAACTAAAGTAGAAGATTCTCCAGCAAAACGAGCATTGCCAGCAAAAGATTCAAGCGAATATTCATAAAATACTTCGTCTGCAATAATCGCAACACCATTATCACGACATAATTGCAATAGTATTTCACGTTCTTCAGGCTTAACATATGAGCCTGTAGGATTACTTGGATTAATAAGCACAAGAGCTTTAATACGCAAAGACGCATCTTCTAAAAGTTCTCTAACACGCGCAATATCAATAGTCCAAGAACCATCATAGTGCAAAGGATACGGTATTGCATTCACGCATTGCAAGCGTGCAATAGACTCTATAAGAGGATATCCAGGAGTTGGTCCCATAACAGCATCCCCTGCATCGCATAAAAGCATCATAAGCCATGCGTAAGCTTGAGAAGTTGAAGAAAGCACATAAAGCTGATCTGGATTAAGCTTTGGTGGAACAGACTTTTCAGTGCGGTTATCTCGCTTATTGATGAAGTTTGAAAGAATATCGCGAATTTCCTTAGGACCTCTAGGGTCTGCTGTGTAACGTCCGCTTAAACATTGAGGAGCTAAGCCGTGAGACGTTGGATTGGAATCGTTTAATTTAGTAAGCTTTACACCATTAAAAATAGCTTTTCGCTGAGCTAAAATAATAGGATTTGGCTCACTCACATCTACTCTAGAAGAAAATCGCACGAAACTACCCTAACACTTGGCATAACAAAAGCTGGGCTGCAGCATAAACTGCTCACCCAGCTCAATAGATAACAAATAATATTTAGTTATTTTTTAGTTTTGCTGCATTTTTTGCATTGCATAGTAAGCTGCACCAATAATTCCAGCCTCATTATGCAATGTTGCAACAACAATAGGAGTTTTAATATCGATATGCGGCAAGAACTTTTCGCTTACGCGGCTAACACCACCACCGACAACAAACAAATCTGGGTTGAAATACTTTTCCATCAAGCCGTAGTACTTAGTCAAACGCTTAGCCCACTTCTTATAGCCCATATCCAACTTTTCACGAACAGAAGAAGCAGCGTACTTTTCAGCATCGCCTTTACCTTTTTCAAGCTGAATATGACCAAGCTCAGTGTTTGGAATAAGCACACCGTTGTAAATCAAAGCCGTGCCAATACCAGTGCCCAGAGTAGTAGCAATAACCAAGCCATCCTTGTCTTTTGCTGCACCAAAACGCTGCTCAGCTAAACCAGCAGCATCGGCATCGTTAACTACTGTTACAGGACGACCACAAGCCTCGCTAAAGACTTCAGTAACATCAACACCAATCCAAGACTGGTCAAGATTTGCCATAAAATCAAGCTTCTTACCAGGCTTAATTGGAGCAGGGAACGCAATTCCAACAGGAACATCTGCAGGTACTTCAAAATGTTCAAGCTGCTGACGAACAATATCTGCAACTGCTTGAGGCGTAGAAACCGCAGGAGTGAGAATTTTGTATCGAGGTTCTGCGAACTCTCCCTTTTCCAAATTTACTGGAGCAGCCTTAATACCGGATCCACCAATATCGACGCCAAATGCTTGTGCAGTGTCAATCATTTCACTAACACTCCCCTCTGAATGTGTGCTGTATGGACAATTACCAGTATTCTATCGTATATCTGATACGACACGCTTACTGTTTACTAACTTCTACTTCAACGAAGGCATAGGTTTCCAGTCTTGATCGTGCAAAATTTTTCGAGAATCAATCCAACCGGTAAACAATTTACCAATACCCGAAATAATATGCTCACGATCGACAGCAATCAAACGAATAATCTCTTTAGCAGCTGTTAAAGCAGTTCCAAGCGCAAACATAAACGGACGAAAATCGCCATGAACCATAAAGTAGCGAGCCATAAAGCCTCTATTTCGCATAATATGATAACGATTCATGTCCGATGTTGAATTTAGCTGACGCACTCCTGCAATATCCCAATTAGGAATATCACGAGTGCGACGAAGAATAATATCCGGAACAACAATAGGGTTCGTAACCTTACTCGCAAGATACCCGTAAGTAGTATCATCCCAGTAAATAAAGTAGCGCGAATCCGGGAAGCCGATTTTTTCAACTATATCTCGACGAATCAAGCCGCCCTCAAAACACATCGTATTCATAACTTTGTATCCAGCTCTGCCGAAAGCAGCAGGAGCAATAGGATTTGGAATACCAAGCGGAACCAAAAAATCATACTGCCAGTAGAAATTACCGCCGTCGTAATCTAAACGACTTCCTTGAACAACAGCGTGACGCTTAGTCCAAGGAGCAAGACGCTCAATAGATTCAGGCACTGTTTCAACATCGTCATCCATAACCCAGAACCACTTAGCTCCAAGTTCATAAGCTTTTTTAACACCAGCACTAAAACCGCCAGCACCACCAAGATTTTCATCTTGCGGAGCATACACAACATGAAGTTCATTGCCTTCACAATCTTTTTGAGCTTTACCCCAACGATTAGTTAAAGAAGCTTCAAGACGAGCAACCATTTCGCCGGTTGTGTCACTGCACTCATTGTCAACAACGACAATACGCCAAGGGCATTCTTTTAAACATTCAAACGAATGGAATAAATTCTCCAAAAGCTCTTGACGCTTATAAGTGACAACAACAATAGCTAATTTATCAATGCTAGTTGCGTTATTAGTACTAATTTTTTTTGATGCACTCGTATTGCTCATACTTGTATTCTCGCACCTACCCTCGCCACACAATTATCACAACAATGTTCTTAGCATGAGATACAAAAGAATAGTTAGTTTCAGGGAAGGTGAAAATCCTTACTGGCGGTAACAAAATACGTGTTTCATGCGTTTTTGAAGCCCGCGAGCGGCTTACGAGCTGCTGATTCGGTTAAATTCCGAAGCCAACGGTTACAGTCCGGATGAAAGAAACGGAGAGCCATCATGGGCATTTCTAATACAAATAATCACCAAACTTATGCAAAGAATTCTAACTGGTCTAGTGAAAAAATAGCAAAATACGCTCTATTCGTGGCACTTTCAATGGCTGTAAGTTTCATAGAATTTCCACTTATTCCAGACCTCAGCTATCTTAAATACGATCCTTCTGGAATCGTGTGTCTCGTAGCAGGATTCGCGTATGGTCCTGCAGCTGCAGCAATCGTAAGCATACTCGGCTTTGCACCACACTTATTTACCAATCCACTCGGCACAGTTATGGCAGTGCTAGTATCTTTAGGAGCTAGCGTTACAGCAGCAATCGTATACAAAAAAATGCATACCAAAAAAGGCGCAATCATTGCACTTTTGGCAGGCTCGATTGTTGCTATTGCTCTTGCAATAGGTGGAAATCTTGTTATTACTCCTCTTTACGCTCACATAACTGTTTCGCAGGTTGCGGCTCTTATTCTTCCAGCATTACTGCCATTTAATATTATTAAACTTGCTTTGCACGTAGTAGTAACTATGCTTATTTACAAACCAATTTCTAACCTGCTACACGAAAATAAATAATTATCCCAAACGGAATAGTTATGCATAATATCAGCACAAGTAATAGCATAAACGAAGCTAAGAAGCACATGATTGAAAACAATTCGCAAGTAGTGTTGCGAAATATTTGCTTTAGCTACGATGATGGAAAAACTTGGACGCTTAATAATTTAAGTCTTACAATTAATCCTGGCGAACGCGTGGCAATTGTGGGATTAAACGGTTCTGGTAAATCAACCTTAGCAAAAATTATTGCAGGTTTAACAGCTCCAGATAGCGGTTATGTTACATTGTGCGGCGAAAAAGTTTTTGAAAATACTACTGCTTGTGCTGAATCATATAAAAATGCACGAAAATATATTGGTGCACTTTTCCAAAGTCCTGAAGACCAGATTATTACCACAATTACTGAAGAAGATGTTGCTTTTGGACTAGAAAATTTGCAATTCCCTCAAAAAGCAATGTATAAGCGTATCAGTGAAGCTTTAAAAACTGTTCACATGGAAGATAAGCGTTACGCTGACCCTAGCACTATGAGCGGCGGACAGCAGCAACGAGTAGCTTTAGCAAGTGCTATTGCTATGAATTCTAAACTGCTTGTTCTTGACGAACCTACTTCTATGCTCGACTCGTTCGCACGTAAAGACGTTGATGCTTTATTTGATAATTTGCACAAAAATGGCACTACTATTGTTCAAATTACACATAATTTTGAGGAATGCAAACGAGCCAATCGCATACTCCTACTAGAAAATGGCATACTGAAAGAAGTAAGCTTTAATGGTTTAAAAACTTACTTTTCTAATATTGAGTTGGCTAATAATCATGTAACTAAAATTAGCGAGAACAAGAACTTAACAGATAGCAGATTCAAAGAAAATAAGTCAGATCTCGCTGTGGAAATTTCCGGACTAACTGTTCAATATGATAAAACTTCTCCAGCTGTTATTGACGATTATTCACTCACTGTTAAAAGTGGCGAAACAGTTGCAATAATGGGCGAAAACGGCTGCGGTAAATCAACTCTTGCTAAAACAATGTGTGGATTGTTAAAAGCCAATTCAGGAAATATAACAGTACATGGCATATCTGTTAGAGGTAAAACTTCTAGAATAATACGACAAAAACTACATCAAACAATTGGCTACGTTATGCAACTGCCAGAACAACAGCTTTTTGCTGATACAGTACGGAACGATGTCGCTTATGGGCCAAAAAATTTTGGGCTGAAAGGCAATGCTCTCAAAGAACGTGTGGATGAAACCCTACGCTTATTGAACCTTGAGAATTTGGCTGAAAAATCACCTTTTGCGCTTTCTGGAGGTCAGCAGCGTCTTGTTGCAATAGCTGGCGTTTTAGCTTGCAAGCCACGCGTACTCGTACTGGATGAGCCAACAGCTGGATTAGATTTTGAAGCTTCGTTGCGTATTCGAAAAATTCTTGGAATGCTACATAATCAAGGTGTAACCATAATACTTATTACGCATAATCTTCAAGAAGCAGAAGATTTAGGCGCAAGATTAGTAACATTAAAAGCAAACAACAAAGCAAGCAACACAGCAAAAAATACTGAAAATAACAAAAACAAAGAAAGTTCCACAAAAGCAAAAACAACTTCGCTACTTCAATCTTTTGACCCACGCGCGACGCTGCTATCATGCTTTATTCTTATGCTAAGTGCTTTTAGTATTACTAACTACATACAGTTAGCTATTCTTGCTTTTGTAACATTTACTCTAACTGTTGCCGCAAAAATACCATTTATTAAGCTTATTTCTTCACTGCACATGATTATTGCAATATTTGTTTTCTCTGGATTACTTAACATTCTGGCAGTGCGAACCGGCACAGTGCTAGCAAATATTGCAACTATTCCTATTACAACTGACGGAATTAATTACGCAATACTTTTTGCAACACGATTCTCGCTTGTTATTATCATTGGAGCAGTTCTAGTACTAACAATGAGTCAAACAACGCTTAACGAATCTTGCACACGATTACTATCACCACTTCGACATATTGGAATACCAACGCAAGAAATAGCACTTATTATGAGCCTAGCACTACGGTTCTTGCCAACACTTAGTGTAGAGGCGCACTCTGTGGCACTAGCGCAAATCGCTCGAGGAAGTAGCATTCGAGATGGTTCTTTTAAACAACGAGTACACGCCATAACAGCTTTAATTGTGCCAGGTTTTGCAGGAGTAATTCGCCATGCTGACATTCTTGCGCTCGCATTAGATGCACGCTGTTACACGCCTGGAGCTGAAAGAACTCACTTGCACTCATGGAAAATGCGTATAAAAGATGTACTGCTATTAGTAGTTACTCTTGGTGTTGTAAGCGCGATTATTGTGTGCAAAATGCTACCTTTGTAATAAAAAATTTTGAAAATATTTCACCTTTTGCAGCAAGCGCAATAAATACGGAATAACTACGGAATAAATGCGCAATAAATAAATTTGTATTATCACATGCAACAATTCGCAATATACTGTATAATCCGTTAAGCACTATGTAATTTATGTAATATTTGCGTTATAAAACTTGCATTTGAAAGGACGCCTTATGGCATTGACAAAGAAGCAGATTAAGCAGCTTCGCGCGCTCGCTAATACGCTTAGCCCACTTTTATACGTTGGCAAGAACGATATTACTGATGCAGCTGTGAAGCAAGCAGACGAAACCATGCAGTACCACGAGCTCATGAAGTGTGCTGTGCAAGATGGTTCCGGATTAAGCGCCAAAGAAGCTGCTGATGCACTTGCTCAAAAGCTCGGTGCCGAAGTCGTGCAAGTAATCGGCAATCGTTTTGTTTTGTTCCGCGTATCCCCATTAGACAGCGTTGAACACATTATGCTTGTGCGTGAATAAATGAATAAAACATTTACGAATTAGTTTTATTATTCTTATTTTCAGAATTGTGAAGAATGGCACGGATTTGAGATAAGCGTTGAGTAAGCTCATGCTCGTAGCCACGATTCGACGGCTGATAGTATTCGCGACCAACTAGCTCATCTGGCATATACTGTTGCGATGCCACAGCACCCGGATAATCGTGAGCATACTTGTACCCGTCATGGTTTCCCCAACTTTTCATCAAAGCAGTCGGGGCATTGCGTAAATGAAGAGGCACTTGACCAATATTTCCAGCATCAACGTCTTGCAAAGCCTTATTAATAGCGTTATAGCTTGCGTTTGATTTAGGAGCAGTTGCTACAGCAATCACAGCTTCAGAAAGAATAATGCGCGCTTCCGGCATTCCGATTAAAGCAACAGCTTGAGCTGCAGCAACAGTTACTTGCAAAATTTGCGGAGCTGCCATACCAACTTCTTCTGCAGCAGCAATCATAATTCGCCTGGCAATAAAACGCGGGTCTTCCCCAGCTCTAAGCATTCGCGCTAAGTAATGCAAAGAAGCGTCAACATCACTTCCACGCATCGATTTAATAAAAGCAGAAATCACATCGTAATGATCGTCGCCATCTTTGTCGTAGCGAACTGTGGTAGTGTCCATTACATTAGACACAATATCTGAAGTAATAACAGGTTTCTTTTTGCCGTGTTGCAGCGCTAAATCTCCTGTTATTGCTCCTGCTGCAGCTTCTAAAATAGTAAGAGTTTTACGAGCGTCTCCCCCGCTTAAACGAATAATTGAATCTATTGCGTCTTCGTCGATTTTAAGCTGATTGTTCAGCCCATTTTCGCTAGTTACTGCTCGTTCTATAAGAGTATGCAAATCTTCAACACTAAGAGAGTCAAGTTTAACAACAACAGACCTACTTAAAAGCGGCTTAATGATCGAAAAACTTGGGTTTTCTGTGGTTGCTCCAATAAAAGTTACGTCGCGATTTTCTACGCTTGGGAGCAGAGCATCTTGCTGAGATTTAGAAAAACGATGAACTTCGTCAATAAACAGAACTGTTTCTTGGCCTTTGCTAACTAAACGCTCGTGCGCGCGGTCAAGCACAGCACGAACATCTTTAACACCAGAAGTTACAGCAGAAAGCTCTTCAAACACGCGACCAGACTGGCGAGCAACAATATACGCTAAAGTAGTTTTTCCAACTCCCGGAGGACCAAACAACACAACAGAACTTGGAGCAGTAAGAGAACCTTTAGATTGCGGATTTGCAAGCCTGCGCAAAGGCGAACCTTCTTTTAGAGCATGCGACTGCCCTAGCACGTCTTCAATACTGCTCGGGCGCATACGCACTGCCAGCGGACGAGTTACATCACTCGGCACGCTACTTGCTGCAAATAAATCCTGCTCCATAAATACCAGCTTACACTACATATAGAACAAACGTTCGATTGCATTCTGCATTCTGTGTTTTGCATTCCGTTAGCACATTTTTAAAAATCACACGTGCGAAACTTGGTAATCAAAGAACACAACTTCACCTTCGTCTTGAGTTGTATCTAAATCAGCAACGCCAGTAATAGCCCAATTATAATCCCCGTCTGAATCGTCGATTATCTGCCGAACTTTCCAAGAATGTTCACTCTTCTCAAGTGAATCATCCAAAATAAACAAGTCGCCACTTCGAGCCTTGGCATCGATACCAACATACTCGTGCTCTTCGTAGTAATCGTCAAGAACATCATTCCACTCGTGAACTCCGTAACCCCAAGCCTTGTCAAGCTCTCCTAAAGTATCCGCATCTTCCAAATCCATAAGTTGCACACGACGGAACATTGCGTTTCGAATCAACACAATAAGTCCACGACGATCTTCAACTACAGACTCAGAAGTTGAAGGCGCAGCCGTAGTTACAGCGCTAGCTTCAGCATCCGATCCTCCAGCACTCTCCCACTCGTCAACAAGACTAGAATCAATAGAGCGCACAACAAGACGAAGCCACGAAATAATATCGCGCAATTCTTCGTTAAGCATGTCTTCTGGCACAGTGCGAGCAAGCGAACGGTAAGCATCCGAAAGGTAACGAAGAAGCGTTCCCTCACTTCTAGCAATACCATAACGAGAAATATAGCCAGTAAAATCGGAAGCAGTTTCAACCATGTCTCGAAGTACAGATTTAGGCTTAATCCAGTAGTCGTTTGCCCACGGCACGTCCTTGCGATATTGCGCAAAAACAGGAGCTAGCAAATCCTCAAGAGGCTTAGGATAGCTAACTTCAGCTAAGCGTTCCATGCGCTCCTCGTAATCAATGCCATCGTCTTTCATTCCAGCCATTGCAGCATCGCGAGCCTTACGCTCCTGCGCGCGAAGAACAGGCTTAGGGTCATCCAGAGTTGCTTCAACCATAGAAATTACGTCAAGTGCATAGCTTTCAGATTCTGGGTCAAGAAGTTCCAAAGCGGCAAGCAAGAACGGAGAAAGCGGCTGATCTAGAGCAAAACCCTCTGGCATAGCAACATCAAGATCATAATCACAAGAACCACCCTCGCGCTTTTTACATTCAATAACTTGAGTATCGAGCAGAGTTTGGAAAATATCGTTGCAACGTTCAAGAAGTTTTTCTTTATCTTGCGGCTTTTGAGCACTATCTTCAATAAGTTTTTCAACGCGCGCTCTAGCATCTCCACCTTGCGTAACTTCGTTCAAAATCATTGAGTGAGTTACAACCATGTGCGGATTCAAAGTTTCTGGAGCACTTTCAATAAGCTTAGTAAATGTTGGCTCGCCCCAAACAACAAAGCCTTCTGGAGCCTTCTTACGCTTAACTTTTTTAAGCTTTTTAGGATCGTTACCAGCTTTTGCAATAGCTCGCGCGTTTTCAATCTCAAACTCTGGAGCCTCTGCAACTACTAAGCCTTCGGTATCGAACCCCATTCTGCCTGCACGACCTGCAATTTGATGAAACTCGCGAGCGCGAAGCTTTCTACTACGATTCCCATCAAATTTTGTAAGAGCTGTAAGCACAACCGAGTGAATCGGCACATTAATGCCAACGCCGAGAGTGTCTGTGCCGCAAATAACTGGTAGCAGTCCTTGCTGAGCCAGCTGCTCGACGAGCCTGCGGTAGCGAGGAAGCATGCCAGCATGATGCACTCCAACGCCGGTGCGCAGTAGCCTTTGCAAAATTTTGCCGAAACCTGTAGTAAATTTAGTACCTTTAATGGCTTGAGCAATTTTGTCTCGCTGCTCTTTGCTTGAAACTCCCGTACTTGCGAGCGCTTGCGCTGTTTCAAGAGCCGCGTCTTGCGAAAAATGAACTACGTAAATTGGCGTTAAACCCTTGTTAAATAAGAGTTCTACAGTTGTTGCAAGCGGCTTATCTGTGTACTCGTATTCGAGCGGGATTGGTCTTGGAGCGTCTGCAATAATATCTACGTTTCTTTTTGTTGATTTTTCTAAGCGTTCCGCAATATCCGTTACGTCTCCAAGAGTTGCGCTCATAAGTAAGAATTGCGTATTTGGAAGTGTAAGTAACGGAACTTGCCAAGCCCATCCGCGCTCTGGATCACCATAGTAGTGGAATTCGTCCATTGCAACGCAATCGACTTCAGCGTTCGCACCTTCACGTAAGGCTTGATTTGCTAAGATTTCCGCCGTGCAGCAGATTATTGGAGCATCCGCATTAATATGCGAGTCGCCTGTAATCATACCAACGTTGTCACGCCCAAAAATAGCTACTAAATCGAAGAATTTTTCGGATACAAGAGCTTTAATTGGCGCAGTATAGTAGGAGCGTCTACCTGTAGTGAGTGCCGCGAAATGCATGCCGAGCGCTACTAGAGATTTCCCGGAACCTGTTGGAGTGTTTAAAATAACGTGGTCTCCTGCAAGCAAATCCATGATGGATTCTTCTTGATGCGGCCACAAATCTACATGTTTGTTATCTTTAACCCAATCAACAAATGCTTGAAAAATCTCATCTTCGCTAGCATGATGCAAATCGAAAGCTAACTCGCTCAAACCAGCCATATACGCTCCTACTTTACTTAACACTAACTTACTTGTGACTTAATCGCGCTTTATTTGCGCTTCTTCTTATCTCGTACTTTTACGGAGATTTGAATAGGAGTTCCCTCGAATCCAAATTCTTCTCGAAGTGATCGCTCAATAAAGCGACGGTATCCGTGCTCTAAGAAGCCAGTTGTAAATATTACAAAACGCGGTGGGCGCGTAGAAGCTTGCGTGGCAAACAAGATTCTCGCTTGCTTTCCGCCTCGCAAAGGATGCGGATGAGCAGACTGAATACGCCCCAAGAAAGCGTTGAGCTTGCCTGTAGGAATGCGCTTATCCCAGCTGTCTAAAGCTGTTCGCATAGCGCGCGCAAGACGATTCGTATGCCATCCTGTTTTTGCGGAAAGATTTACGCGCTCAGCCCAAGTTACGCGCTCAAACTCAGTTTTCCATAAGCGTTCCATGCGCTGTCTGGAAAATTCGTCCATCAAGTCCCATTTGTTAAACACAAGTACGATTGCTCGACCCGCGTCTACAGCCTGGCTCATAACTTTCAAATCCTGCTCTGCAATCGGCTGGGAAGAATCGAAAAGAATCAAAGCAAGTTCCGAGCGTTCAATCGCAGCTTGCGTACGAAGTGAAGAATAGTATTCAGCACCCGTAAGCTTGTGCTGCCTGCGCTTAATACCAGCAGTGTCAATAAACAGCCAATCCTCGCCGTCAACTCGCACAACCTCATCAACAGGGTCACGAGTAGTTCCAGCCAAATCGTTTACAACAGATCGCTCTTCATGAGCTAAATGATTCAAAAGCGAAGACTTACCAACGTTTGGACGACCTACTAAAGCAACTCTGCGAAGTCCTTCTGGAGTTAAGAATCCTGAAGTTTTATTCGCTTTCTTCAAAGAATTGAGCGCTGCATCAAGCAAATCTCCAACGCCTCTGCCGTGCATTGCAGAAATTCCGTAAGGCTCACCCATTCCGAGCTTCCAAAACTCTGCAGTCAAATACTCGCTTCTAGCATCGTCAACCTTGTTAACTGCCAGAGTAATAGGCTTACCTGCAGCACGAAGCATTGAAACAATACGCTCGTCTGTAGCTGTTAAACCAACTTGACCATCTACTAGGAAAATCACAGCATCGCTTAAACGCACTGCTACTTGCGCTTGTTGAGCAATAGAAGAATCAATACCTTCAACATCTGCTTCCCAGCCGCCAGTGTCAACAAGCTTGAAGTTGGTTCCAGCCCACTCAGCGTCGTAGCTTACGCGATCTCTTGTAACACCTGGAGTATCTTCTACAACAGCTACACGATGACCCAAAATACGATTTACCAGCGTTGATTTTCCAACGTTTGGTCGACCTATAATGGCGATTACTCCAACAGCTTTAGAGTCTTTTGCATCGTCTTGACTTACTTCGTCGCCTCGAAGAAGCGCACGATCTTCATCGTCAAGATCGTAGCCTTCAAGATTAGCAGCATAGCGGTCGTACTCATCTTGCTCGATAGCAGCGTCAACCATTTCAACAAGAGCATCGAGAGTCTGCTCAAAAGTCAAATCAGAATTATCTAGCGTTGTAACACCGTCTGCTGCTTGAAGAAAATGCGTAACTTTAGCATCTTTAGCATCACGAGCGCGAATATCGTCTTCTTCAGATTCATTATTTTTAGATTCATTATTTTGCAAATTTTCTTGCGCAATATTCTGCTTGTTTCTGCGAGCTTGACGCACTTCTTCGCGTGCAGTAAGAAGCACTCGAACTTGAGCATTAGGAGCAACAACAGTAGTAATATCGCGTCCTTCTGCAACTATTCCCTCACCTTTAGAGAAAGAATCTTCATCTGACTCTGAAGCAATATACGCTCGCTGAGCAGCAATAAGCATACGGCGAACTGCAGGAATCGAAGATACAGTAGACACATGCGAAGAAACTTCGCTGGAACGCAATTCTTCGCTAATATCCTCACCTTCGACAGTCACTACAGGATTCTTAGGATTAACACTAAAGTCAGCGTCACTTTCAGTAAATAAGGCTCCAACAGCTTCAATGATTTGATTAAAACGTTCAGTATCCGCTGGATTTACAGGATTTCCTTCTTCATCCAATTCAAGCTTCGTGCTTAAGTCAATACCTTGTTTCAAGCACCACCAAGCAGCAGCTCTATACATTGCACCCGTATCTAAATACGCAAAACCGTAGTATTGTGCTAAAGCACGAGAAGTAGAAGACTTACCTACTCCTGCTGGTCCATCAATTGCTACACAAATCACAGGCCAACCTCCTTAGAAAGCGAACGCACTTCTGTTTGAGAAAGCACGCGATACGATCCAGCTTTTAAGTCACCCAATTTAATAGGGCCAATTTGCGTACGAACAAGACGCTTTACAGGGTATCCTACGGCTCCAAAAATCCTGCGAACAATACGATTTTTGCCAGAATGCAACACAACTTTTACCATGGTTGTGTCGTGATTCTGGTCGATTATTGCGCAGCGGTCGAGCTTAATCCAACCATCTTCAAGATTCACGCCTTGCGAAACCAAGCGGCGGCAAACCATACCGTTGATTTTGCCTTCAACAGTTGCAATATAAGTTTTCTCAACCTCATACTTTGGGTGCATTACGTGCTGGCTTAGCTCGCCATCGTTGGTCATTAAAATAAGACCTTCAGAATCGTAATCCAAGCGTCCCATGTGGAAAATTCGCTCGTACTTGTCTCCAACAATATCTCTTAAAGTAAAGCGACCTTTTGGATCGTCCATTGCGCTAAGAACTCGCTTAGGCTTATGCAATGCGAGCGTTACTAGCTTTGTGTTGAACTTTACGCGAGATCCATCAACGCGCACTTTTTGACGTTTTGGATCTACTCGAGTACCAAGTGTTGTAACCAATTCGTCGTCTACTTCAACACGCCCGTCAAGAATAATCTCTTCACACTTGCGTCTTGAACCAAATCCAGCTTCAGCAAGCAGCTTCTGCAGTCGAATGGCGTTCTTGTCATCTGAATGCGCCTGATTGGCGCGGGAATATGCGTTTGGCATCGTTCTCCCAACGTGACCTAAAGAATTACATACATACTTGCGCCAGAATTTACTTAAGAATACGCAATATAAGCAATTCATTACTCATTAACTTACTAAATTTATGTGGCAATTTATTAAATTTGCAATAAATCAAAAAACACCACATCTTCCTATGTTACCGTATGGCATAGCCGTGATAATATAGCCTAGGTTTCATTGTGTTGCAATCATTAACAAAGCGGCACAACTAAAATTAAGGAAAGTTATGATTAAAACTACAGATACACCGTGCAGCACAACTAAAACTGCTGCGCCACTTATTGTTCGTATTGGTACTGAATTTATTGCTACAGCTTTAGCGATGTTCGTTGTTTACACTTTTTATTCTCTTACTACCGTAATGTACGGAATCAACGTTTTAATGATTGCTGCCGGCACTGGTATCGCTTATGCTGCAGCGACATATATTGCATCTAAAGTTTCTGGAGGCCACCTTAACCCTGCAGTAACAGTTGCTTCGATGCTTACTGGACGCACTTCATACACTGCAGGATTATGCTACATTGTTGCCCAAGTTCTTGGTGCTATTGCAGCTGCAGGATTGTTCATTCTTATTATTCCTCAGCAGAATTCAAGCATTAATCCATCACAAGTTGGCCAAGGCTCAGGTTTTGACAAAAAGTATTGGTTTGTTTCAATAGTAAACGGATTCGAAAAGGCATCTCTTTCTGCACGTCAACTAAAAGAAATAAACTTGTCTTTCGGAATAGTATCTGCGTTATTAGTTGAAGTTATTGCTGTTATTTTGATTGTTGCCACTGCATTGCGCAGCACAGACCATGAAGGTAATACTAAATGCGGTTATGCAACACACATCGGTATTGCATACGCAGCTGGCGCTTTCATTACATATCAAATTACAGGAGCTGGTTTGAATCCTGCTCGTTCTACCGGCATTGCATTATTCGCAAACTCTCATGATTTGGAAGTTAAACCACTAAGTCAATTGTGGGTATTCTGGATTGCTCCAATTTTTGCTGCAGCGCTTGTTAGCCTAGTTTTGCTATTAACAAAGCTTCTTTCAAACTCAGCACAAAAACCTGCTGTATCAAATGAAACAAATCCTGCACCAATACAAAACTTTGCAGACACAAAAGCAGATGCTCCTGTAGCACCAGATATGAGCTATGAATACGTTCAAAACGTATCTGACAATAACGTTGCGAACAATCTTTAAGAATAAAATTATAGCAAAAATATAATTGAAGCGTATGTTATAAGCAAACCTATGCCGAGCGTAATACTGATGAAAGAATCAAAGCCAACTGAGCGAACTTTCCAAGGGCTACGCTGACGCATAATTAAGCGCATAACTCCTAGAAGTACAGCCGTCACAGAAATAACAACTGTGGCGGCTTTTACATATCCTATAAATGCCAATAATGCGCAAAGTCCAATAATAATTGCTACAATCCATTCAGCATAAGGTTTACCCTCACGTTTTTCCGACACGTACGGATGTTCCGTTTTAGTGCTTCTAGTCTGATGCTCACTATCTGTCATACTTGTATCATACCTGCTCCGCGATAAGAAAACATGAGTTGTTTTAGGCACTAACACAAAGATGCAGCGCTTGAAGTACACAAACGCTGCATCCATAATATTGATTAATTTATTTGTCTATGAATCTTAGCTAAAGCAATTTTAGTGGAAGAAGTGACGAGTACCGGTAGTGTACATCGTTACACCAGCTTTGCGCGCAGCTTCGAACACTTCTTCGTCGCGAATAGAGCCACCAGGCTGCACGATTGCGCGAACGCCAGCTTCAATCAAAATTTGCGGACCGTCAGCGAATGGGAAGAAAGCATCCGAAGCCGCAACAGCTCCACGAGCACGTTCAGCACCATCAGCCAAAGTATTCGCACGTTCAACAGCCAAATGGCACGAATCCACGCGATTAACCTGCCCCATACCAATGCCAACAGTAGCATTATCATGCGCAAGTAGAATTGCGTTAGACTTTACACAACGAAGCGAACGCCAGGCAAATTGCAAATCGCGCAAAGTATCAGCATCAGCAGGATCTCCAGAAACAAGCGTCCAGTTTTCAGGATTATCACCAACTGCATCAATCTTATCTGCAGACTGAACTAAAGCACCGCCGTCAATAGGATGAACTTGCAAACCTAAAACTGGCGGAGTTGCAACCTTCAAAATGCGGAGGTTCTTTTTTTTAGTGCGAAGCAATTCCAAAGCTTCAGGCTCATAGTCTGGAGCCACAATAACCTCTGTGAAAATTGGACGCACACTTTCTGCCATTTCTAAAGTGACTGTAGTATTTGAAGCAATCACACCACCGTAAGCACTTACAGGATCGCAAGCGTGAGCTTTCTTGTGAGCTTCAGCTGCATTAGTTCCAATAGCTAAACCGCATGGATTATTATGCTTGCAAACAGCAACTGCAATTTGTGGAGCAAAATCCCAAACCGCACGCCAAGCAGCATCCGCATCCACATAATTGTTGTAGCTCATAGGTTTTCCGCCAAGAAGCTCAGCTTGAGCTAAACCGCCCTTATGCAGAGGATCTAAATACAATCCTGCTTGCTGATGAGGGTTCTCGCCATATCGAAGCGTATGCTCTAAGCTCCAAGTGCGCGTGTAGTTTGCAGGAAGCTTCACAGATTCAGCATTTTTACTATCTTCTTCATCATTTGTGTTCAAACTTTCAGGCTTCTGCCATGCTTTACTTGTCCACTCAGATATAGAAGCATCGTAAGCTGCTGTATGAGCAAATGCTTTACCAGCCAAATATTCGCGCTCTTGCAAATTAAAGCCTTCACCTGAAACGATTCTATTAGCTAAAAGCTGGTAATCTGCAGGATCTGTAATAACGACAACAGACTTATGATTCTTTGCTGCAGCACGAATCATAGAAGGTCCACCAATATCAATTTTCTCAATAATTGCATCACTATCAGCACCGCTCATTACAGTGTCTACGAACGGATACAAATTAACTACTACAGCATCAAACGGCTTTATGTTTAGCCTTTCAAGTTGCTTTACATGATCAGCATTACTCATATCTGCAAGAATTCCAGCGTGAATATGCGGATCTAAAGTCTTCACTCTTCCATCAAGACTTTCTGGGAAACCAGTAATGTCAGAAACTTCAATAACATGAACGCCAAGTTCCGCCAATTTAGCAGCAGTAGAGCCGGTTGAAACTACTTCAGTATCAGCCTTTCTAAATGCTTCAGCTAATATTTCAAGTCCTTCTTTATGAAAAACTGAAACAAGAACTCTACGAATTTGCTTTTCACCTGTGGTTATCAGCACATTTGCGTTTGATTCTTTGCTCTGTGTCTGTTGCACGGCGGCCTTCCTTCCCAAAATAGTAGTGAGGAATTATTTTCTTTTAGCCTTCGATGAAACCGTCCTAGGAGCGGCTTTTTTCAAAGGCAAAGGTTGATTCTTTTTATTACTAGCCTTATTTTCGATTAATTCTGCAAATTTTACAGGTTTATTCGACTTACTAGCAGCAATAAGATTTAAGCAATATCTCGCACCACAAATAAGTAGAATACTAAAAATTGAAATAACCAATGCTACAGCAGAAGCGTATAGAGTAAGATGACCAACAGCTCTAGTACTTTCAATAATGTCAACTCCAATATAAGAAAGTCGACATTCCCCTAATGAACCATTTGCTATTGAAAAAACAACAGTCCACATAATTGTAATTAAAGCGGATACGCCAACACTATCAGTTGCAGCTTCTATAGCGTTCAACATAAAAGACTCACGCTCAGTTTTATCAATAATATTTTTTAGGCGCAAGCCACAGCCGCTTTTATGCAATAAAGCTACAAGCATTACAATAAAGCATAAAGTTGGAACTATAGAGTAAAAAACAGTGCGATGCACAACATCAATAACAGCATCAGGAAATATTCCAAAAACCGGAATAGGCGGCAAAGATTTACGTTGAGAAACTGTTAAAGTAAATTGTGCAACAGATCCAATATTAAATCCAGATCCACAAATCCAAGATAATGCCCAAATAGCAACATTAGGCAACCAAACTAAGCAAGCAATAGTTGTAAGAATACGCGAACCATTTTGCATGCCTAGTTTATTGAAATATGAATTAACATAACCAAAATTTGTACAAGCCCAAACCACAACAGTTATTAGTGCAACAAAAGCATATAAACCGAACAAAATTACCGCAGTTCGCTTAGTAATACGAATATTTTTTTGAATATACTCAGGACATATTTGCTTATAACGCTGCTTAGCAGATACAAACAGCGAGCTTCTTGGGAAAACCGCTATAAGTAACGAAATTAAATAAACACAAGAAGATTTACAAGCAACAATAAAAGTAGAATCAAGTAAAGTAACATGCGTATTTTGAGAAAGTATCGCATTAATAGCAGCCCAGACTACAAGCCCAGTAAAATATGCTATATTCCCACCTTTAATACGACGAATTAAGCATACAAGCGTTGAAATAAGTAGAAAAGTAAGGCCTAAAGGAATAATCGTAAGAATGCAATTTCCAAAAGTAAGACCCACGCCTTGAGCAAACATAAACACAGCCCAAGTCATAGACATTGCAGATTCAGAAAGATTACCTGTTCCTTCTTCGATAGAAACCACAAGAAGTGTGAGAGATAAGAAAAGACCTATCGTAAGAGAAAAAATAAAAATAACAATAACAGGAGTTATTACACCTTTAGACATGTTTATTAAGGATGACTTAAGCTTTTCAACCATGCCTTTTCCTTTCAATTCTTTTAGGTGCAAAACCAATATATTGTTTTAAATAGGATATTACTTTAATAATAAGCGATAATAATAAACTTTTAAGCTGGCATAGTAATTAAACTACTGCAAGGATAATCGCATAACTCACTCATTCCACTAATACCAGTAAGTTCAATAACAAAACTAAAACCTGCAACTATTCCTTGAGCGCGCTTGACAATATTTGCAGCAGCTTTTGCAGTGCCTCCAGTTGCAATAAGATCGTCAACAATAAGCACACGTTGACCTGGCTTAATAGCGTCGCTTTCAATTTCAATACTTGCCTGACCATACTCAAGCATGTATGACTCAGTAATAACTGGAGGAGGTAGCTTACCAGCTTTACGAATAGCAAGAAAACCTTTGCCTAACCGAGATGCCAACAATGGTCCAAAAAGAAAACCTCGAGCTTCAAGCCCAGCAATCAAATCAATTGAATCAGCTGGCACAGGCAAGGCATCAATTAAAGAATCAATAAGAATTCGCGAAGAGCGCGCATTTGAAAATATAGGAAGAAAATCACGGAATATAATACTAGGATTGGGGAATCCTGGAACGGTACGAATCAAAGAAGCAAGATAAGCGGCATCATCGTTGCTTACTGTTTTCAACGTTTTCACTGTAATATCCGTTGCTGTCATAATCCTAACGTTCTTTTCTTCACAAGACTTGTTATTGGAATATGGAAAGAATGTCACATATTCGCGTGATGCGTGAGACATGTGCTGACTCACACATCACGACTTAAGTATTAAATTATAAATTTATGAGATAAAAGTTATTACTTTTCAGATTCTGCAGATTCTGATACTGGCTCGTTATCTTCGCTTACAGATTTATTTGCATCATCTTGCTTAGCTTCTTCAGCTTGTGCAGCTTCTTCTGCTTCTTCATCGCTAATAAACGCTGGACGCACATACAATCTGTTCACAGCGCGGAAAGATACTCGCATCAAACTACCTTCTGAATCGATAACAATCTCTTCATATTGAGTATCTACGCTTACAATCTTGCCGATAATGCCGCCGATTGTAATAATTTCAGTACCTGGTTCCAAAGATTCATGGAAGGAACGCATTTCAGCTTGACGCTTCTTAGCATTGCGAGTCTGGAACATCATCATGCAAACCATTGCTACAACGAGAATAATAAGCATGCCATACTGCTGGAAAAATTGAGGCAAAGTAAACTCCTTAAGTATCCAACCCTAAGACGGTCGAAATGCCGTCCAAGTTAATTATTTTAAGCTAGCTCACTGACATTACTAGGCTCTTTAAAGCCCAAATGTTTCCAAGCTTTACTAGTTGCAACACGACCTTTAGGAGTGCGAATTAAGAATCCTTCACGCACTAAATATGGTTCACATACTGTTTCAACAGTTTCAGCTTCTTCACCAACCATTGCAGCTAGATTATTAAGACCAACCGGTCCACCGTTAAACTGACAAACCATAGCCTTCAAAACTGCAATATCAAGTCGATCAAGACCTTGTGTATCAATCTGGTATAAAGCTAACGCTTCAACAACAGCTTCATGATTTACTTCTGACAAATCATGCACAATAGCCCAATCTCTGACACGTCTCAACAAGCGATTCGCTATACGAGGAGTGCCACGAGAGCGTAACGATAGCTCTTTAGCAGCTTGATCTATAAGGCGAATTCCTAAGACTTTAGCAGATCGCTCAATAAGTTTTTCAAGCTCTTCGTGAGGATAAAAATCAAGGTGAGCAGTAAAACCAAAACGAGCGCGCAATGGAGAAGGCAACATTCCTTCCCTAGTGGTAGCTCCAACTACAGTAAAACGAGGAAGAGTTAGCGGTATTGATGAGGCACCAGGACCTTTACCGACCATAACGTCAACGCGAAAATCTTCCATAGCAATATAAAGCAACTCTTCTGCAGCACGAGGCAAACGATGGATTTCGTCAATAAACAACACCTCACCTGCGTCAAGCGCACTTAGTATAGAAGCTAAATCTCCAGCATGCTGGATGGCAGGACCTGAAGTAATTCGAATAGGAACTTGCAATTCATTAGCAACAATCATTGCTAATGTAGTTTTTCCCAATCCAGGAGGGCCAGCCAATAACATATGGTCAGGCGCAACATCACGCTTTTTAGCAGCATCTAAAAACAGTTGCAATTGCGCTTTTAAAACTGGTTGACCAATAAAACCTTCTAATGCGCGAGGACGAAGTTCCTCATCACTGAGTTGCTCATTTCCTAAAGGCGTTGAAGAAACCATGCGTAAGGATTCTTCAGCAACACCAGTATTTAGCGCAGAAGTATACTCTTCACTCACTTCAACTCCCCCAATACTAGATTCTTTACAAACATGATTACCTACCCCTATCAAGTGAAGCTAATGCCATTCGTAAAACATTAGGCAAATCTGCATCAGATATAGGAGTAGAAATATTATTATCTGCACAAACTTGCTCAACTGCTCTTTGAGCGTCAACTTGTCTCCAACCCAATGAAACAAGACCCTCTATTACGCATTGCACGCTAGAATCAACAATCTGCTTATTAGATTGAGTAGAATCATTAGAACTATCTGCCAGTATTGAAGAATCAAGAGAACCCTTCAATTCCAAAATAATCTTCTGCGCACCCTTTTTCCCTAAACCAGGAGCAGAAGAAAGAGAAGTTACATCTCCCTCAGAAATAGCTTGTAAAAGACGATCAACATTCAAAGTTGAAAGCATAGAAAGAGCAACTTTAGGACCAATTCCACTAACTTTTTGCACTTGCAAAAACATTCGTTTAGCAGCTTGAGTTGTAAAACCATAAAGAGTTAAAGCATCTTGCGAAACTTGAAGCGACGTATAAACGCGAGCTTCCTGGCCTTCATGCAAAGAAGACAAATCTTGAGAAGGCATATAAGTCTCATAGCCAACTCCAGAAACAACAATAAGAGCAGAACGAGCATCAATTGACGCAACTTGTCCAACAAGCATTCCAATCATAAACTCACTCCCACTTAACAAAAACTCATAGCTTAAAGCACATAAAGTCAAATACAATTATAATAGAACATCTGTTCTATTAATATCCTACATGCCTCGAACGACAGAAGAAGATTTACGCGCCTGAGCTTGAGCTAAAGCCCACTGTTTCTGCGCAGCAGTTAGATGCTGCTCGCGCTCGCCACCTTGTAAAGCACCAGAAGGACGAAGAGCATGACAAATAGCTTGAGCTAAAGCGTCGGCAGCATCAGCAGGAGTAGGCAAAACATTAAGTCCAAGTAGTCGCGCGACCATGCGCTCTACTTGAGGTTTTTGAGCTTTTCCGTTTCCAGCTACAGCAAGTTTAACTTCAGTAGGAGTGTGTAAAGCAACAGGAATATTGCGCTGAGCTGCAGCAAGCATTGCAATACCTGCAACCTGTGCAGTGCCAAGAACAGTATTTCGATTTTCTTGCGCAAAAACACGTTCAATAGACACAGTATCAGGCGAAAAACGCTCAATTTTTTCAACTAATCCATTATAAATCTTTAAAAGTCGCAAATCTTGCGAAAGATCAGGCTCAGACCTCAACACATCGACGTGAATAAAAGAAAGCCGACGCGAGACGCCGGCTTCAATCACGCCGACCCCGCAGCGAGTAAGCCCGGGGTCAACGCCCAAAATCATCATAGGAGACTATTCATCTTCCTCAAGCTGAGCCATAACTTCATCTGAAGCGGTCCAGTTGCTGTAAATATTCTGAACATCGTCCAAGTCATCGAGATTATCGATTAAGCGAGAAACCTTTTGAGCATCTTCGAAGCTCAATTCAACCTCATTATTTGGATGCATAATGATATCTGCAGAATCATAGTCGAAACCAGCTTCCTGCAAAGCCTTACGCACAGTTACCAAATCACTGGAATTGGTGTAAACAGAATAAACATCGCCATCATCAGCAACATCTTCAGCTCCAGCTTCAGCTGCAACTTCGAAAAGCTTATCGTAGTCAACACCTTCGGATGGAACTTCAATCAAACCTTTACGTTCGAAGTTGAAGCTCACGGAACCGCTTGTTGCCAAAGAACCGTTGCCCTTAGTAAGAGTTGAACGCACATCAGCAGCAGCACGATTACGGTTATCAGTAAGGCATTCAATAATCAATCCAACACCTGCAGGAGCGTAACCTTCGTAAACAATCTCTTCATAGTTTGCGCCGCCAGCTTCTTCACCAGAACCACGCTTTACAGCGCGCTTGATGTTGTCAGCAGGCATGGAAGCCTTTTTAGCTTTAACGATGGCATCGTACAGCGTAGGGTTACCATCAGGATCGCCACCACCCAAACGTGCAGCAATTTCAATGTTCTTAATAAGCTTGGCAAAAAGCTTGCCACGCTTTGCGTCGATAGCGGCCTTCTTGTGCTTTGTAGTCGCCCACTTGGAATGACCTGACATGATACTCCTAAAACGTACAGTTAATCAAACGAAACGATTTTATTGCGCTTTCGCGACAAATTTTATTTATCTTTTATATCAAGCCCATGCTTTACTTCAAAAATACGCTGGAAAACTGTAATAATACCGCCAATAGCAAGCAGAATCATAGCAAAACTTAACCAAAAAAGTTGATTTGTAAGACCAACAAGCCCCATAGCAACAAGAATCACAGCAACTCTATCTGCACGAGTTATTAAACCTTTTTTAGAATCTACATTTATTGACTGACCGCGAGCGCGAGTGTATGAAGTTACGAAAGCTGCCATAAGAGCAACCAAACAGCTTAATAATCCTACACACTTTATTGCATTGCCATTCAAAGTTGAAATCCAAGTGCACATATCTTTTTCGTGAGCTTCATACAAACAAATGCATACAGAGGAAAATAATGACCAGTCTGCAATGCGATCGAGAGTTGAGTCAAGAAATGCACCAAATTTTGTGCCGCCTGTTGTCAAAGCAGCAACAGAACCATCTAAACTGTCCGCAAGCACAAAAATAGTTAAAAATATAGTGCCAACAACAAACTGTTTAGTAAAAGCAGTAACAAAAGCAATAATAACTACAGCTATTGTTCCGACAATTGTTACACAGTTAGCACTTATGCCTAATCGGACTAGCAATTTTGCAATTGGAGAAATAGTGCGCTTAAACCCGCTGCGTAATGATTCCAACATTGAATGCAACCTTCCTAGCGTAATCAAGCAAATAAAACTTGGGTTCAATAAACAATCTCATATTAGTCAATCGGCTGTAATACACACAAAAGCCCACACAACGTTAAGAAGTGTGGACTTTTGCTTATTTCGTTTATTTATTGCAATTTAGTTTTCAAGCGAAACTGTGCTGCTTAAGTAACGTTATTTAAATTACATAACTTAAATAGCTTATGCTACTTAGTGTAGCGCTCGAAATCTTCTGCAGTATTGACCTGAACGCGCTGCTTAATGATGGACAAAATCCACTCTTTAGCTTGCGAAACAGGAACGCCATTCAATTGGCTGCCATCGCGGAAGCGGAAGCTCACAGCATTGTTGTTCACATCCTCTTCGCCAGCAATCAAAGTGAATGGCACCTTAGACTTAGAAGCGTTACGAATCTTCTTGCCGAAGCGATCGTCAGAGTTGTCCATTTCGCAACGAACCATATTCTCTTCCAAATCGCTAATCAATTTTTGCAAGTGTGGAGCGAACTCGTCTGCAACAGGAACGCCAGTTACCTGAACTGGAGCCAACCATGCTGGGAACGCGCCCGCGTAATGCTCGAGCAAAATAGCGAAGAAACGCTCAATAGAGCCAAAGAGTGCGCGGTGAATCATCACAGGACGCTGGTGGCTACCGTCAGCCGCAATGTACTCCAACTTAAAGCGCTCAGGCAAGTTGAAGTCGAGCTGAATAGTAGAAACCTGCCAAGTGCGACCGATTGCGTCTCGAGCTTGCACGGAAATCTTCGGGCCGTAGAATGCAGCTCCACCTGGATCGTCCACGAGTTCCAAACCAGACTCTTTAGCAACCTCTGCCAAAGTATTAGTTGCTTCTTCCCAAATCTCGTCGGAACCGACGAACTTATGCTCATCCTTAGTGGAAAGCTCCAAGTAGAAGTCGTTCAAACCGAAGTCTTTAAGAAGACCAAGCACAAAGTTAAGCAAGCTCTTCAACTCATCGCGCATCTGCTCGCGAGTGCAGTAAATGTGCGAATCATCCTGAGTCAATCCACGAACACGAGTTAAACCATGCACAACGCCAGACTTTTCGTAGCGATACACAGTACCAAACTCAAACAAGCGCAAAGGAAGCTCGCGATAAGAACGCTGGCGAGACTTGAAGATCAAGTTATGCATTGGGCAATTCATTGGCTTCAAGTAGTAGTCAGCACCTTGGCGAGTTACGTTACCATTTTCGTCGCGCTCTTCGTCAAGCTTCATTGGAGGATACATGCCATCCTTGTACCACTGCAAGTGGCCGGAAGTCTCATATAAGCCACCCTTAGTAATGTGCGGAGTTTGTACGAAGCTGTAGTGATGCTTTCTGTGCTGCTCGCGCGAATAATCTTCCATTGCGTTAATAATTGCAGCACCCTTTGGATGGAATACGGCTAAGCCTGGGCCAATCTCGTCTGGGAAGGAGAACAAATCCATCTCTTGACCAAGCTTGCGGTGATCGCGCTTAGCAGCTTCTTCCATGCGAGTTGTGTAAGCTTTAAGCTCTTCCTTGCTAGGCCAAGCAGTGCCGTAAATGCGCTGAAGCATAGGATTCTGCTCCGAGCCACGCCAGTAAGCTGCAGCCACACGCTCAAGCTTAAAAGCCTTAATGTAACGCGTGTTTGGAAGGTGAGGTCCGCGGCACAAATCGCTCCAAACCTTGTTTCCTTCGCGATCTACATTGTCGTACATGCTAAGCTCATGCTTGCTGATTTCGCCAGAGGCAGCAGGATCAAGAGCTGCTTCCTTATCCCCAATCAACTCCAACTTATAAGGTTGATTTGCTTCTTCTTCGCGCGCTTCGTCCTCTGTTACAACGCGACGACGGAAGCTTTGAGACTCTTTAATAATGTGCTGCATATGCTTTTCGATTTGCTTCAAATCGTCTGGCGTAAATGGAGTATCAACATCGAAATCGTAGTAAAAGCCGTCTTTAATTACAGGACCTACGCCCAACTTTGCGTCTGGTCGAATTTCTTGAACAGCTTGAGCCATCACGTGAGTAGCGGAATGACGCATGATTGCGATGCCATCTTCACTATCAAGGGCCACTGATTCCACGGTATCGCCGTCATGAAGAGACGTGTACAAATCACGCAACTCGCCATTTAAACGCACAGCAATAATATTCTTATCTTCCGCGAAAAGTTGGGCGCCAGTGAAGCTTGCATCCACCTCCTTGCGTTCCTCGTTTACGGTGATGGAGATGGTATTTTCAGCCATAATTGTCCTTTTCTATCGGGGTCTTGCGTTACTAATGTGCAGACCTGGACTTGTGTGGCGTCGATAAACTTACGCGATTAAACAATCAACAAAACGCGCAAAAACGACGTCAATCGCGCGCATTTTTCACGCGCAATTCGTTGACATTCTAGGACAACAGAGCGACTTTTAAAACTCTTTTGCTAAATAGCGTTTTCGGCTACTTTTTCTCGCCTTGCATGCAATCTTGATGAAAAATCATTAATTTTTATAAAAATGCTTTCGCCAATCTTGACTATTAAGAAGAAAGCTCCAGCGCAAATAGCAATAGTGCCACCGGCAGAAAGCTTCAGTATTACAGCTAAAGCTAGTCCAATTAAAGCAATTGAAACAGCAGTAATTACGCATGCAAGTACGAATTTATTTATAGAAGCAATTCTTCCCTTTAATGCTGCAGCAGGAGCAGCAATAAGAGATACTGAAACAACTGTACCAACTGCTGGAATAATAACGGAAACAGTAATAATAATCAAAGCAAGAACCATGCCCTGTATAAAACCTGATCTTCCGCCTGCAGCACGGTAATTAATAGGGTCAAACGAGCAATGCACAAGATTAGCAGAATTAAAAATCCATAATCCCAAAACAAGCAAGAAAGCAACAGAGGCTGAAATTACGTCTGCAGGAGTGCAATTAAGCAATGATCCAGTTAAAAATCCCTCAATACGCAATGGCAATGGAGCAAACCACTTATTTAAAAAGTATCCACTAGCAAAGCCAACAGTTAAAGTAATACCAGCTGCAGCTTGCGAAGAAATGCCTTTAAGATGCGAAAGTGCATACATTACTAAAGAAAGTACAACACACGCAACAGCAGCACCGACAAAAAGCCCAAGCGACAAAATATTTTGATCTATTGTATAAGCAGAAGTTAAAACTACACCTAATACTGCTCCAGGAAAAGCAGCATGAGTAATAGATTCAGTAAAGAATATTCGCTGATTAAGAAGCGCGAGAGAGCCAACAAAACCACATAGAGCACCTACAACAATTGCTTCAACTATAGGTAGAGCAATAATTTGCCAAATACTTACCATCTATTCCCTACCTTTACAAGATTTTGCTAAAACATGCATATCGGTACCGCTTGTATGAGTTTTATGCGCAAAAACTATAGATGAAATGACTTGGAATAGCCAGCGTACAATAAGCACAACTACGAACATTGCACACATGCTTAATGCAATTGCAGCTTGAGGAGAAATAGGATGATCAAGCTCCAAATTCATAACGTACATACCAAGAACAACTCCAGCAATACCAACAAAGATACCAACTGCAACCATACGCCCAACTGTTCTAGACACTAAACGAGCACTAGCTCCTGGAATAATAAGGTACCCGATCACAAGAAGAACACCAACAGCTGAAGATGCAGAAACAACAACCGCAGCAATGCCAACGTTAAGAACAATATCGACAAAAAGAGTATGCACTCCCATTAATGGAGCACTTGCTCGATCGAAAGCAACAATAATCTGCTGTTTCCAAGTTGCCAAAAGCACAATAATTGCAAACAAGCAAATCCACATTGCTTGAGTCATTCGCTCATCAGTGACATCAAGCAGCCTACCAAACATCAATGCCTCGAGCTGACCTGACATATCACCTTTTTTTAGTGAAATTACTACACCAAGAGCAAAGAAAGTAGTTAAAACAGTTGCGATAATCGATTCATTTATGCGAGTTGAACGAGAAGCCCACACTAATGCAGCAACTAAAAATACTGAACAAATTGCAGCACCAGGAATAATTTGATCTATGCCACCGTATAAAGCGCCTACAACAATTCCAGGAAATATGCCATGCACAATAGCTTCCGCATTAAATTCAGCACATCTCAAGTTCACAAATACACCAACGATTCCGCTAGCTATAGATAGAACTATAAGTAAGCAGAACGGGCGAAAAATATAAGGAGCAGAAGCAATAAAATCAAAACCAGGAATTGGTTCCAGAACTTTTCTTAATGACTCAACTAATTGGGCAAGCATTGAAAATCAGCCTTCCGCAATTTCCGAAAAAGTAAGACCTGCAGAAGCAGCAGGCATGCTTCCACCATATGCACGAGTAATATTTTCTTTAGTCATTACTTCTTTAAGCGCGCCAAAAGCAATCTGCTTGCCAGCTAAAAGTAGCGCTTTTTCACAAATAGCATCTGCAATAACTAAATCGTGCGTAGATACAACAAAAGCAATACCTTCTTGCTTTGCTGATTTCATAATATTAAGAAGTTCTCGGCGATTCGGTTCATCAAGACCATTAAAAGGTTCGTCGAGCAAAATAAGCGTTGGCTTTGCAACAATCGCGCGCGCAAGAAGAATGCGCTGGCGCTGACCGCCAGAAAGGTCACCAAATCGCACATCTGCGCGATTGAATAAACCAACATGATTAAGAGCATCCTCAACAGCTTTTTTCTGATCTTTTTTAAGCAATCCAAGAAAACCTGTCTGTCTACTTAAGCCCATTGCAACAACTTGCCGTGCAATAATCGGGAACGTTAAATCCAAATCAACCTGCTGTGGAACATATCCAATAGACAAAGCCTTAGGCATTTTCAGTTCACCGCGACTTACGCGCACGATACCAATAATAGCCTGCAAAAACGTTGTTTTCCCAGAACCATTTGGACCTATTAAAGCCAAAGCTTCCCCGGCTTGCACACTGCCATTAATACCAGTCACTACAGTTTTATAACCGTATGCCAGGTCGCAATTTTTCATTGCAAGGACGCTCTTATTCACTATATTTCCAGTCTTTTCAGTTTATTAATAAGTATTCGTAACAGTAACTTCTTGCTTTCGCTATTAAACTTTCGCTATTAAAGTTACTGTTACGATACTATTATTTTTACTGTTATTTATATGTTACTTCTTCAATGCAGTCTTAACTGAATCTGGAAGTTCAGGAACATTACCATTCCAAGCTTTCACCAATGTTTCAACATTGTGAACAATGGAACCGATGTAAGTTTCGCCTGCAGATCCGACTGGTCCAAGCGAATCTCCATAAAGTGCGTCGTCGCCAATAACAGCCTTTACTCCTGCTGCTGCAGCAACAGCCTTGATAGACTTGGAATTGTTAGAATTCTCAGCAAAAATCGCAACAGCTCCGGACTTCTTGACATCTTCTGCAGCTTTCTGAATATGATCTGCAGTAGCATCCTGCTGGCTGTTGAAATCAGAAAGTGCTGCACCAATGAACTTCACATTGTAGTCACGAGAGAAGTAACCGAATGCATCGTGAGAAGTGAAGAGAACACGATGCTTTTGTGGCACACTATTCAAAGCTTTAGTTGCCCAAGCATCCAAATCAGTCAAAGACTTAACGAACTTTTCAACATGCTCATCGAAAATAGATTTGCTCTTAGGAAGAGCTTTTCCGAGGAAATAACCAATATTCTTAACCTGAATCATCGTGTTCTTCGTGCTGGTCCAAATATGTGGATCGTACTGGAATTCAGGCTCCTTCTCGCCTTCTTCTGGAGGGAATGGCCACTTTTCAGCATGCACCTTAGCGATACCGCGATCAACCTTGTATGGAAGATCCTTTTCCTTAGCAGTCTCAGCCTTTGGATCCTTGATTTCGTCAGCAGTGAGAATACCGGAAGTTACACCCATAGTGCCCTTAAAACCGGTAGCTTTCACAGCTTGATCCAAGAAGTGCTCGAGATCTACACCAGAAACAAGCATCAAATCAGCCTTAAAAAGAGCTTTAGATTGAGCTGGAGTCATTTCATGCTCATGAGCAGAAGCGTTTGGCGCAAGCAAGCAGGTCAAATTAATTGTTGACTTTGCTTTGTCTTGAGGAGCTCCGATTACAGACTTCTTGCCCTGAGAATCAGTCTTATTGAGGCTCAATCCAGATTTTGCGTCAGCAGTTGAAGCGATTTGAGTTACGTAATCGCAAATTTGAGTTGTAGTTGCCACTACATTTACTTGATTGCCCTTCGCCTTATTTTCGGCATTTTTTGCGGAGCCGCAAGCACCCATAGAAGTTGCTAATAATGCAACCGCAGCTGCAGTTGCGAAAATTCGTGAAGTTTTCACACTCGTTCCTTTCGGGAATCTTTAACTGTTATTGCATGGGTTGATTGTGAGAGGTACTCATGAAAGCTATTCATGAAAAAAATAATCATTCGCAATAACGCTTATAGCATAAGAAAAATATACGTGACGGTCAATAAAAAATGTGAAAAAATATAATTATTTTTGCAAAAATGCGTTTCGTGAATTTTTCATCTGCTATAATGCAAAATTTCAAAAAAGACCATGCTGCTTTCTGCTTTATCTTGCATTAAAAAACGTTAATATACCAACGAAAAAATAAATGTGATTATAACATTTGGACAAATTTATTAATCAGGCATTTTTGTTTATTTTTTACGCAAAACTAGTAGCGACACGCCATAATATTCACGACACGCAGAATAACAAAAAAATTACAAATATTTTCAAAATGTTTACAAATTGTAACAATACATAAGTTTAGACAGTAATACACATGTTTAGCCAACTCTGCATGTGCTTAATGACGATTACACTTAATACTATGTTTGGCAATACAGATGGTATGAATTACATTGCAAAACCTGACAGTTCGCACACTGACGCTAAAAACTCTGCAAATAATGAAATATCAGTAGATATTCATCTTGCTTCCACACCATTGCGCACGCCTCATGCAAGCGATAATAAATATTCAAGAGGCGTTCTAGGCGTAATTACCGGTTCAAACGACTATCCCGGAGCAGCAGTGTTAAGCACAAGCGCTGCAATACATGCAAATATTGGAATGGTCCGTTATTCAGGTCCTCTTCGTGCACAAAATTTAGTATTGCAAGCATCCCCTGAAGTAGTAGCATACGAACAATTAAACGGAAAAATCGACGCAATAACAGTTGGATGCGGCATACCAGACGAAAGCCATTGCAACGACGAAACGGCTTTATCTCAAAGAAAATACATTGCTAGCATACTTGCAAAATACTCCAACGAAAACGACAACGACAACAAAAACGACAACGCTGAAACGCAATTAAATAACAATCTTCCGCCAATATGCGTAGATGCTGGAGCATTAGACTTACTACCAAAACAAGTTTGCGAAAAAGTAGTTCTCACACCTCACGCAGGAGAATTAAGCTCGCTTTTTACTAGATACGATTTAGAAGTAAGCGCACAACAAATAGCCAGCAACCCAACACACTACGCTCAAAAAGCAGCCGATCTTACTGGAGCAACTGTGTTAGTTAAAGGCGCAACAACAGCAGTTGCATCACCATCAAAATTGCACTCTCCTATTTATATTGCACAATACGCTCCATCCTGGCTAGCAACTGCAGGTTCAGGAGATGTTCTAGCAGGAATTTTAGGAGCATTGCTGGCTCAGCACGAAAAAGATAACGAAAACAACGCGAACAACAACGAGAAAAACAATGCGAACAACAAAAATTACGCACTTATTGCAGCGAGCGCAGCTGTGATTCATGGAGTTTGCGCAGTATTTGCGTCACGCAGTAGCGGAGGAAACAATTACACTCAACTAGTGCAAGACATAGTGAAATCAAAGCGTGCTTTAACTTTGGAACATCCAATTGTGGCAAGCGACATTATAAATGCATTACCGCATGTTCTTGGGATTCTTATTAATATAAAGTAGCGCGCGGAATAATATCAGCAGTGTACAAAATTAACGCATGAAACAAAATACGCGAATGTAAAATAACGTATGAAACAAAATAGAAGGAGTAGAAATAAATGACTAACGCACAAAATATTGAGATCCATGACGTCATGTTTGATTATTGCAGAGTTCTACTCGAATGGAATTGCCGAAACTGTTTGCAAAACCAGTTCCCGAATTTAGTTGATACTATTTGCCCTAATGGAAGCTTTGGAAAGAACGATTTAGCCGGGTTCTATGAATTTGAGGACCGCATGGATGGCGGCGAGCTTTTGAAAGATCTTATGCCTGAATACGAACGTCGCTTTGGAAGCGAACTTGCTGAAGCTTTCCGTTGGTATTGCGCTCATTATGACCAAGTTTTGACACGAATGATGCCTGGAATGGTTGATTTATTGCATGATTTACGTAAAGCTGGATACGGCGTATGGGGCTTAACAAATTGGTCTAAAGAAACTTTCCCACTTGCGTTACGCAAATTCCCAGAACTTTCTACTCTTTTGCAAGGAACCATTATTTCCGGTGTTGAGCATTTGCATAAGCCAGAACCGGAAATTTTTGAACTTGCTATAAGTAGATTTGGATTAAATCCGCAAACAACTGTTTTCTTCGACGATAAGCCAGCAAATATTGATGGAGCTCATAGAGTTGGCATGCATGGATTTGTTTTTACAACTGCAGAGCAAGCGCGTAAGGATTTAGCTTCAATAGGAGTAAATCTTTAATAATTGCTTAAATATTTAGCTTATACTACTAAGATTATATATAAAACTATGGTTATGTGGAACTATGGTTATGACAACTAAGAATTAGGTTATGCCTATACCTTTTGCTAGATTCGTTAGCGGCTCATTTATGTGATTTTTGATGATTATCGTAACTTTTAGCTCACGAAAGAAGCTCGTATGACTTTGCTACAACTGAAGTATATTGTAAAAATCGTTGACTGCGGTTCAATGAATGAAGCAGCACGAGCACTATATATTTCACAACCAGCATTGAGCTCTTCTGTAAAAGAGCTTGAAAGAGAACTTAACATTGAAATTTTCACTAGATCCACTCAAGGAATTGCATTAACAGCTGATGGAGCTGAGTTTTTGACGTACGCTCGACAAGTAATTGAGCAGGCGGATCTTCTTGAAGAACGATACAAAAGTACGAAGCCTCGCCCACAATTATGCAGCGTTGCAACACAACACTACATGTTTGCTGTTGAAGCATTCGTCGATATGATTCGCAGTATTCATTCTAACGAATACGAGTTTTCAATTCGCGAGACGCGCACAAAAAATATCATTAAGCAAGTAAGCGATATGCGCGCAGACCTTGGAATTCTTTATCTTTCTGACTACAACAAGGATGTAATCGGCAAGCTGCTTCGTGAAAAACATTTGGAATTCCACCCGCTTTTCCGAGCAAAATTGCATGTTTTTCTTTCTAGAAATAATCCGCTTGCAGTGCGAAAAAGCTTGAGCTTGGAAGATTTGAAACCGTATCCGTTTATTCAATACGAACAGGGAGAAGAAGGAAGTTTCTTCTTCGCAGAAGAAGCGGTTTGGCCTACTCGCCCACCGAAAAAGATCAACGTTTCTGACCGCGCTACCATTTTAAACTTTATTATTGGGTTGAATGGTTACACTGTTTGCACTGGAATAGATAACGGCGATTTAAACAATGAAAAAATTGTCACTATTCCGCTTGAATGTGATGACACTATGCTTGTTGGCTGGATTACCAACGAGCGCACGAAGCTTTCAAGAGCTTCACTCGCTTATCTTACGCAACTTAAATCTGTGCTTGTAAGACATGGTTACGCGCTTATAGATTCACGAAATTAGTTTATTAACTTACTCGCTTATTAACTTATTGCATGTTGAACTATTAAATGATTAGTTCGCAAAACAACAATCAAATAAGTTGAACTTGCAAAATAACACAAACTAAAAAATAACTCATAATACAAGTTGTCCACATTTCTTTAATCGAATTGACGCTCACTTTTTCCATTCATAAAATCGCTATTAATTTGTTGCAAAGAAAAAGGAGATGCGTGATGGGCATTATTAATGTAGCGGCAAAAATATTGGAAATTATGGGACCAATGACAACTATGAAGCTGCAGAAGCTTGTGTATTATTCTCAAGCGCACAGCTTAGCTACAACTGGATTGTCACTATTTCCGGAAGATTTTGAAGCTTGGACGAACGGTCCGGTTTCATTGGAACTATTTAACAGGCATCGAGGAAGATTCACAATTCGCAAAGAAGAACTACTGATTTCTCTTCCAGAAAGATGCGCAACTTTAGAATATGAGCAGGTCAAGATTATAGAGGAAGTGTGCGCAAAACTTGGAAATCTTACAGGAAATCAGCTCAGCGAAAGAACGCATAAAGAAGATCCGTGGATTCGCGCGAGAATCGGCATATCTGCAAATCAAGGCAGCGAGGAAATAATTTCCAAGAAGTCAATGCGAGATTATTATTTGAAACATCCGATTGCGTAGTAGCAAAATCCTTCTTGAAATAGCACTCGCTAAAAAGTACGTAATCGCAATAGACATAACAGGTAGAAAGTGCAACATACAAAAAGCAGAGAATACACAATGCACAAATTGTAACACACAAATAATTAAGGCGAGCACGTTGTTATTAGCAAGTGCCCACCTTAATCATTAAAAAACATTCTTATTTTATAAGTACATCTAAATCGCAGTGCCGTGCTCGTCAAGGCGCGGATTCTGCCTAGAATTACTAAAGCTAAAGAACAAGCCAAACACGCCTAATGCAAACAAAACGGAAACTACCACAACAAGCACAATAGGCTGGCTAGGAAGCCACATAATCACCAAGAAAGCAAGCGCGGAAAGCAAAATCACAGCCCAGGAAAACACTCCGACAACTTTACGAACAACATTCCAAGTATCATCGCCCAACTGAGATCGCTTAACATTGCGAGCCAGTCTCTCCTCCTCAGCTGTCACGTTAGAAGTTGGCTTCCAAGGACCAGTTCCCCTCTCTTGAAGTCTTCTAGAGCGTTCTTGTAAATTGTATTCGTCAATCATGCCTCCGCGAGCGCGACCTTTTGTTTCATCATATTGAGAAGGAATCCCCTTGCGGCTCTGCCTTTCCTTCGCGCGACGCTCTTTGCGGTTTGCCATGATTGTTCCTTTCTACATTGAATTTTCGTATATCAAGCATTTATGACACAATACGCACTATTTTAGCACGGTAAGGCCTTCTTCACACGCGTCGACAATTCTTTCTATTAATAAATCGTTGAGCAGCCTACCTTTGCGTGTTGCGATAATGCGATTTTCGTGCAACACTGCCAAATCTTCCTTACACACTTCGCGTAACACTTTTTGCAAATGCGAATCATCGAACACCTTATTAGTTTCGCGCATCTTTTCGCACAATTGCAAAATATTAAGACCTTCTTTAATGCGAAGCCCAAGCATTACTTCTTCAATAAGCGCATCTTCAGCATTTATACACTCGTAGTTTTGCCACGGCACATTTCCAAGATTTATAGCATGCGCCCATCGTTTTGGGTGCAAAATATCCCATGAGCGAAGGTTATAAAACTCGTTTGGATTAGCTAAAGAAGCACTATCATCCATGCTTTGTTTACTAATACGATTGGCAGCATTGTAGTGCGAATGTGCTCCAGGACCAATTCCAGCCCAATCAATATTTCGCCAGTAGCCAAGATTATGTTGAGATTCAAAACCCGGACGCGCCCAATTAGAAATCTCGTACCATTGTAATCCAGCAGAGTTAAAAAGTTCGTCTGCCAACTCGTATTTTTGAGCTTCATCATCGTCGTTTGGCGCTTGAATAGTGCCAGCAGCGATTTGACGACCCATTTTTGTGCGCGGCTCTACCGTTAGCGCATATGCAGAAATATGGTTAACACCTAGGCTTAAAGCCATTTCTACTGACTCTCGCCAATCGTCTAGACTCTCTCCCGGAGCGCCATAAATCAAGTCAACACTTGAACGCAAACCACATGCGTTTGCTGCTTTTACACCGCGAGTTACGTTTTCTGGAGTATGCGTGCGGTCAAGAGTTTTAAGAACATGCGGCACTGCTGATTGCATTCCGAAAGATATTCGCGTAAATCCGCCTTCTGCAAGCGTTTCAATATACTTTTCGTCTGCAGTATCCGGATTTGCTTCAGTAGTTATTTCCGCGTCTTTATTAAACCCCCACAAGTTGCGTATTTCTTGCAAAATTCGCACTAAATCTTGCGCTTTAAGAACTGTTGGAGTGCCTCCACCGAAGAAAACAGATTGCGCTTTAGGTTCGAAAATTCCGTGATATTCCTGCCATTTTTTTACAAGACGCATCTCTTGAATCGCAACATCCGCATAACCTTCGCGACTTGCACCTTCACCCAAATCGCGAGCAGTATACGTGTTAAAATCGCAATAACCGCAGCGGCGCAAGCAAAACGGCACGTGCACGTACACTTCAAAAGGCATACTTTCAGTTTGCATAGCTGATTTATTTAATTCAGCATCCAACTCTAAACTCATCCTTCAGACTTTTGCGCTGCGCGAATCTTATCTTTAGTATCGCGATCGTTTGCGCTCTCGTCTGTAGCCAAAGCCGCAACGAATGCTTCCTGCGGAACTTCAACATGTCCGAGCATCTTCATGCGCTTCTTACCAGCCTTCTGCTTTTCAAGAAGCTTACGTTTACGCGTAATATCGCCGCCGTAGCATTTAGCGAGCACGTCTTTTCGAAGAGCGCTAATAGTCTCGCGAGCAATAATTCTAGAGCCGATTGCCGCCTGAATTGGAATTTCAAACTGCTGACGAGGAATAAGTCCACGAAGCTTCTTAGTCATCATAACGCCGTAAGAATAAGCCTTATCTCGGTGCACAATCGCACTAAAAGCGTCAACCTTATCTCCCTGAATAAGAATATCAACTTTCACTAAATCGGCAGCTTGCTCGCCATCTTCGTGGTAGTCAAGAGAAGCATAGCCTTTTGTGCGGCTTTTAAGCTGATCAAAGAAGTCAAAAACGATTTCTGCAAGAGGAATCCTGTAATGCATTTCCACGCGGTCTGCACTAATGTATTCCATTGTGCCCATTTCTCCGCGATGATCCTGGCACAAATCCATTACAGCACCAATAAATTCTTTCGGCGTAATAATATCTGCAGCAACCATTGGCTCAATAATGCGCTTAATCTTGCCTTCTGGAAACTCGCTAGGATTTGTTACGTGATGTTCTTTACCATCTTCGCTAGTGACGTCATAAGTTACGTTAGGAGCAGTGGAAATAAGATCCAAGCCAAACTCGCGGCTTAAGCGCTCTGAAACAATCTCCATGTGTAGAAGACCTAAGAATCCACAACGGAAACCAAAGCCCAACGCAACAGACGTTTCTGGCTCGTAAATAAGAGCTGCATCATTAAGTTTTAGCTTGTCGAGAGCATCTCGAAGATCTGGGAATTGAGCGTTATCAATTGGGAAAAGACCTGCGTAAACCATAGGTTTAGGGTCGCGGTAGCCATCCAAAGGCTCAGATGCAGGATTTACGGCGCTAGTAATAGTGTCGCCGACTTTAGATTGACTCACGTCTTTTGCGCCTGTAATTACGTAACCTACTTCCCCAGCTCCAAGCGCCTTTGTTGGAGTCATATCTGGGCTAATAACGCCGATTTCAATAGGATCGTGCGTCATGCCGATTCCCATCATATGCAATTTTTCGCGCGACTTAAGTTCGCCATCAACCATACGAATATAGGTGACAATTCCGCGATACGAATCATATACTGAATCAAAAATGAGCGCGCGAGCAGGAGAATCAGGATTTCCGCTTGGGGCTGGAACTTCCAGCACAATTTGATCAAGTAAGTCTTTAACACCTTCGCCGGTTTTACCAGAAACGCGCAACACGTCCTCCGGCTTGCAACCAATTAATCCAGCTATTTCTTCAGCATGCTTGTCTGGCTCTGCGCTTGGCAAGTCGATTTTGTTAAGCACAGGAATAATCGTCAAATTGTGGTCGATTGCCATATAAAGATTAGAAAGCGTTTGCGCTTCAATGCCCTGAGTTGCGTCAACAAGCAGCACCGCACCTTCGCATGCTGCCAGCGCGCGTGAAACCTCGTAAGTAAAATCGACGTGACCAGGAGTATCAATCATGCCAAGCGAATACTCTTTGCCTTCAAAAGTCCACGGCACTCGAACAGCCTGAGATTTAATAGTAATACCGCGCTCTTGCTCAATATCCATGCGATCCAAGAAACGGTCTCGCATTTCACGCTCTGGCACGATTCCTGAAAGTTGTAAAATGCGGTCAGCTACAGTAGACTTGCCGTGATCGATATGCGCAATAATGCAGAAATTGCGTATCAACGATTGATCCGTAAATCCTGGCTGGTTATGCGGTGTAATCAAGGCAAATATCTCCTTTTAAGAATGCGAATACATGAAAACATGCAAACATAAATCAAGCACTATAACTAATCAATATTAGCAAATCTACTACCTTAGCGTAAAGTGCAAAATACGAAAGTTATTTATTAAATAGCATATTCAATAAGTTTTTAATTAAACCAACAATAACAAATTAATTATATAAACTACTATATTTATCTAATAAGCATGATACACTTATCATTTGTATGTCCTTATATAGCAAACGTCGTTTGGAGTAACAGTGGCAAACATTAAGTCGCAGAAAAAGCGTGTTCTCACTAACGAGAAAGCACATAAGCGTAACGTAGCAGTAAAGTCTGCTTTGAAGACTGCTATTCGTGCTACTCGTGAAGCCATCACCGCTGGTGATAAGGCTGCAGCGCAGGCCGCTTTCGCAGTAGCCGCTAAGAAGCTTGACAAGGCTGCAGGTCGTGGCGTGATTCATAAGAATCAGGCTGCAAACCGCAAGTCTGGTCTTGCTGTAGCGATTAACGCTCTGTGAAGTTTGTGCAGGTAACTGCATAACACAGCATGTAAGGAAAATCCCCAGTACCAATCGGTGCTGGGGATTATTTATATCACTCTATCGGCAACGTAATTTAGACGATATACGCCAATACGAGTACCACTACGAGTATAACTGCCACGGCAGCAGCAAACACCACGTAATCCATCGGCTTCACATGGTGATGCTGCAACAATGCATGGCATACAAACGCTGCGATCAGCAAGATTACCCCTGAAATAGCATTGGCATACCAAGGTAAATGATTGATGCACGAGAAAACAACACTCGTCAGCCAAATGGTAGCAAACGAAGCAAGCCATGACCGATGCCCTGTTGTGGCATGCTTCTTCGAAATAGTTGCATCATCCATATTAACACCCCAATGCTGCTGTCAAAGTGCCACCTGCAGCGCTACAAGCTATATCAGCCGAAACACCAGCAATTGGTGACGCCAATCCAGAAATACCAAGTGATAATGGAGTACAAACTGTTGCATCCCATAAAACATTCCATCCCACACCAATCCATTTAGGAATACAATGATGTTTCTTTCCACCACGTTCTAAAGCTGTCTCTAAGGAAACAGTAGGAGCAATCCTATGAAGAACTTTGCTATAACCAAAATCAACATGCTGCCCGTCATGAACTGTTAAATTGATAGTTGCTATAGTATGATTTGTTGCATCTCTCCAAGTAGCTATATTATTCTTTACTACGATAGTATCACCAGCTAGCGTATGCACATTCAATCCTTGTCCAGATACTGGAACAATTGAACGTCGACCATCTGGAGAACGCAATCCTCTCATTTCAGACTTAAAATTCCCATATTGTGATGTTGATTGAACTGCAAAAGATGGAGTTGCAAACACCATACTTCCAAGTAATGATGCTGCAGCTATTAACAATGAACTAACTTTCTTCATCATAAGATGACCTCTCTAATATTGGCCTTATCAATTAGTGAGTAAGCGTATTCCAGTAAACAGCATGTTGGCCAAACATGTGGTGAGTGATTCACGTTGTTATGCTCACAAGGCGATAATATAATACTTGATTGATAGAAACGCCGTCATAATCAGGTAAGCGGCAAAAGTGTGTCTGTAAACGTGTTTATTCAGGCGTGTCGTTAGTGTAGTGTTCCTTTTCTAATTGATATATCTGGGTAGTAATCTGCCCTACATAAGTCAAAGCTTGTATCGAAACCCGAAGACCCAATTGATTGCTGGTCATCAATAATTTTCTTTGTTACACCATTGCAAAGCAATAACTTTACCCTTGCTTGCCGCGGTTAATAAACACCACCCGTATGGAAGGTATGTTCCATCGATTTGAACATAGTCATAAATTTCGCCTGTCTCGGGTAATTCTGGTTTAACATTCCAATACCATTCAATCCGATATCGCCATGTTCTATCAGAACCACTAGGACAGGCTTCACATTGAGTCTGGTTTCCCATAATCCAATGAATGAATTTATCAAATTGTGCTACATGTGTAATATCTTCACGTTTCCTTGTAAAAGACATTCCACATGCAGTACATCTCCAACGGATAGCACCTTTACGTGTTCTACCATTTCTCTTCATTGAATGAGAGCATATTGGGCAGCGTTTACTACTTAATCTAGGCATGCATTAAGCACATCGCACGCCTTATACCTCTATTTGTTTTCAATGTCAAGTAATACTAAATGTTAAGCTTTTTAGCTTAATGACAGCGAGCTTCCCTTGATATTTCAACGAAAACTCGGGTTTTTAGACACACTTTTTTGCCGCTTACCCAATATTAACGATGACGACGATTATTAATACGACGAATACGAGGACGTCTAACCTTAATAGGTTCCGTGCGGTTCATTGCTCCAAATAAAGTTAAATCTAGTTTCACAGACAACAAACGCATTGCAACAACAAGAGCAACAATAAGGACATCAAGCAATATTTCAACAGTTAAACCAAAATAACCTGCATGCCTTGCTTTTACAACAAAAACGGTTAGTACACATCCCACTGAAGCAGGGAAAGCGTACCAATGCTTATCCCGCACAATAACAGGAACTTGGTTCAAAATCATGTCGCGAATCAAACCGCCTCCTAAAGCAGTTGCCATTCCTAAAAATACTGAAGCCATACCAGACATGTGGAAATCCAAGCCTTTTGCTGTGCCATTCACCGCAAACAAACCCAATGCCAAAGCATCAAGCGTAAGCATAAGCCAACGCCATTTATCAATCTCAGGGTGAGCAACAGCCACAATAACACCAGAAAGCAAACCTGTAATAACAAAACCACGATCAGCAATACCAACAGGCGGCAATGCTCCAAGCAACACATCACGAACAATACCGCCACCCAATGCAGTTATCCAAGACGTAGTAATAATCGCAAAAACATCATAATTCTTACGAATAGCCCACATGCCGCCAACCATGCCACAACATCCCATAGCAACATACTCAACTATAAGAAAAAAGATGTTATCCCCTAACGCACCTTCCAAAGCATTTCCCTTCAAATAAATTCACCAAAACACTGCGCGCATAACAAACAAACGCGTTGTACTCTATACGATATCTAAATATAGAGTACAACGCGCCATAAGCAACATTAGATTAGATAATATTAACTAACTTATATAAATCAGTCGCAAACTTTCCACATCCAGTTATGCTTATCTTCGACATCACCGAGTTGAATGCCAAGTAACTCATCGCGCAAAGCCTGAGTCAACTCACCAACACCACCATCGGCAACCTTAAGATCGAATTCATCGGACTTAAAGCGACCAATTGGCGTAATGATTGCAGCAGTACCGCAAGCAAAGACTTCAGTAACCTCGCCAGAACGAATGTCGTCAAGCAACCCTTGAAGAGGAATCATGGTTTCAACAACCTTATGTCCTGCTTCCTCAGCAAGCTGAATCAAAGAACGACGCGTAACGCCAGGAAGAATACTGCCAGTAAGAGATGGAGTTTCCAAATGGCCATCCTTGTGGAGTGCGAACATATTCATGCCACCAAGCTCTTCCAAATAAGTCTTAGTTGCAGCATCGACGAAGCACACCTGCTCGCAACCGTGCTCAATACCCTTGTATTCACCAAGCAAGGAAGCAGCGTAATTTCCACCGCACTTAGCAAAACCAGTACCACCAGGACCAGTACGGAACCACTGATCTTCAACCCAAATGCTAACAGGCTTCAAACCACCCTTGAAGTATGGGCCGGATGGAGAAGCGATAACACAGTATTCAACTTCGTGAGCTTCGCGCACACCGAGGAACGGCTCGGAAGCAAACATGAATGGACGCATGTAAAGCGTATACTCTCGACGGCTCGGAACCCATTGCTTATCTCGCTTTACCAAGGCTGCAACCGATCCAATAAAATCATCAATAGAGAGTTCCGGCAAATACAAACGCTTAGCAGAATTTTGGAAACGAGCAGCATTAATATCTGGGCGGAAAAGCCAAATAGAGCCGTCGGCGCGCTTATAAGCCTTCAAACCTTCAAAGCACTCCTGAGCATAGTGCAACACAGATGCACCTGGATCCATTTTCAATGGACCATAAGGCTCTACACGACGATCAGACCATCCTTCGCCTTTAGTCCAAGACATATGAACCATATTGTCGGAGAAAATCTGACCGAAAGCAGGCTTATCAATAAGTTCGTTGCGCTTTGCGTCCGAAACTGGATTATCATTCGGCAGAACTTCAAAGTTGCCAGCCAATTTGTTCAACAGAGTTGTATCGCTATGATCATAAGACTCATAAGCGTCAGAAAACTCTGGAGCTACTTCTAAATCAGCCATTATGTCTCTTTTCTATGTGGATTATTTCTACTTGCCTTTTACCGCAATTAACGTATAGAATAATACGATTCTTGTTTTTCGCAAAACTTACACGCCAAAATTTTTCAAAAAATATTTCAAGAAATACGCTTTAAACTAAAATTTATTTAGCAAATTCATTGATTTATACAAAAAGCCGCATAAGAACTGACTTATGCGGCTTAAAATTTTAAACTATTTTATAAGTTATAAGTGAATACGTTAACTTACTTTTCTTCTGCAGCAGGAGCAGCAGCTGGAGCGGCGGCAGCAGCATCTGCAGCAGGAGCAGCAGCTTCGGCTGTAGCAGCATCTTCAGGAACAGTGACGCTCACAACGGATTCTTCGCCATCCATATCGAGCTCAACACCCTCAGGAAGCTTGACATCCTTAGCAAACACCTTGATGCCGTCGGTCAAACCATCAACGTTAACAACCAAACGCTCTGGCAAGTTAGCAACGTCTGCGCGAACCTTGAGCTCCTGGACATCCACGAATGCAACTGCAGCACCCTTTGGAGTGCCTTCAACGAAGACTGGAACTTCAACGTCAATCTTTTCGCCAGCCTTAACTTCGTAGAAGTCAATGTGTTCTACAATGCGCTTAACAGGGTTACGCTGAACATCCTTAACAACTGCAATGCGAGATTCCTTGCCAAACTTAATAGTGAACAAAGCATTAGCGTGACGCAAAGCCAAAGTGGTTTCGCGCATTGGAAGAGTAACATGCACTGGTTCAGCACCGCCAGCATAAAGACTTGCTGGAATCAGCTGAGCTACGCGCAAACGACGAGCAACACCCTTACCAAACTCAGTGCGCAATTCGCCTTCAAGAGTAATTTTTGTAGCCATATCGGTCTCCTTATGGTCTGGATAGTTTAGTTTGTTAATCCAGCTTCAGGCGCACCGACGCGCCGAAAACCATAAGAGGCTATCAGCCCAGTCGATAACGGAACTCTGCCACAAAGCTAGCGGCATATTCCCTCGCCAAAGCAACTTTGCTATTCTAACGACAGGCTACGACTTATGGCAAATACAAAATTATTACTAATCAAATCGAATATAACTGCTACTTGAGCATACGAACGATTATTATAGTTAATAGTATGCAAGTGCATAGCATGATACTATGATGTGCGCTTAATCCGCAAGCCGTTTGGCATAATGAAGGAGCAAATGTGTCCGTTTTTAATGCACTCCAACAGCAAGCGTTTAATCTTGCCCGTAAAGCATTGCGTATTGGCAGTAACTTCGCGCACCCAGTCAGCGATGACCGTGCAGGCGAACCAGACTACCTTAATACGGATCAAGAAAACACAAATACTTTACTTTCACAAAAGCAACGCCTTCCACACGTAGAAGAGTGGGGCGCGCAAATGCCAACAACGACGTTTATCGATCCGGAAACAGGCTTGCTGACCACAAAAACCGAAAGCGCAGCACCTCTTGACGAAGGCACAAGCATTTATGACTTATATGCAGATCGCGCAGCACGTATGGGTGACGATCCGCTTTACACTTATAAAGAAAACGATAAGTGGGTCACAAAAACAGCTAATCAGTTCCTTCAAGAAGTACGCGATGCTGCAAAAGGTTTGATGCACTACGGATTGCGCAAAGGCGACGCCGTTGCCCTTATGTGCAAAACATCATATGAGTGGGACGTCACCGACGCAGCAGTTATGGCTTGTGGTGGTGTTCTTGCAACTATTTATGACACGGATTCAGCTGAGCAAATTCGCAATATTGTGAATAATTCCGACTCGCGTTTCCTTATTGTTGAAACAACTGACATGCGAGATAAAGCTGATGGAGCTATTGAAGAATGCCCAAGCTTGGAACGCATTATTTGCATTGAAACAGGCGGTTTAGCAGAACTTCAAGCTTTCGGATACGCTGTTAGCGATGAGGAACTAGATGCTCGCATTGATTCTGTAAAGAAAACAGACTTGTGCTCTATTGTTTACACTTCTGGTTCCACAGCTGCACCTAAAGGCGTGGAAATGACTCACGAACACTATTGCACTACAGCGTTGAATTTGCCTGTTTACTTGCCAAATTTGCTTAGCGAAAAAGACGGTTCTGTGCTTTTGTTCCTTCCTCAAGCACACTCTTTTGCAAGAGCAATTAACTATATTGTTGTTGCAAGTACGTTGCGCATTTATATTGCTCAAGGTATTCCTACTTTGATTTCTGATTTGCAAGTTGCAAAACCTACGGTTATGATCGTTGTCCCTCGAGTTCTTGAGAAGGTTTATAACGCAGCTTCGCAGAAGGCTGGTCACGGTGCTAAAGGCTTGGCTTTCCAGGGTGCTGTTGTGACGGCTCAACAGTATATGAAGGAAGTTCAGGAATTTGGTGATGCTAAAGCTCTTACTAAAGCTCGCCGCACTGCTTACGATCCGCTTGTTTATCGTCCACTTCGTCAAGCTCTTGGCGGTCGCGCACGCTGGATTGTTGCAGGTGGAGCTCCTCTAGATCCTGAATTGCTTTCATTCTTCCGCGGAGCAGGAGTTCCTGTCTACGAAGGTTATGGTCTTACAGAAACTACTGCACCATGCGCGTTTACTCCTATTGGAGTTCCATTCCGAGAAGGTTCTGTTGGCATCGCATTCCCAGCTTTTACTTTGCGAATCGCATCCGACGGCGAAGTTCAAATTAAAGGCACTTGCGTATTCCATAAGTATCACAAAAACGATGAAGCAACAGAAACTTCATTTACTAAAGACGGATGGTATGCAACAGGCGATTTGGGACGAATTGACGACGATGGCATGCTTTATATTACCGGACGTAAGAAGGATTTGATTATTACTGCTGGCGGTAAGAATGTTGCTCCTGGACCTATTGAAGAGATGATTAAGAGATGCGAACTTGTGTCTCAAGCTCTCGTTCTTGGAGATAAGCGTCCGTTTATTTCTGCACTTGTTACTTTAGACGAAGAAACTTTACGAAATTGGCTTAAACTCAAGGGTCTTGACGCCACTATGAGCATGGAAGAGGCTGCTAATAATGCTGTTGTTCGTGCTGAAGTGCAAAAATTTATAGATCTTGCCAATGAAGGCGTGTCACGCGCAGAATCTGTGCGAAAGTTCATTATTTTGCCAGAAGAGTTTACGCAAGAAAACGGCTTAATGACTGCGTCTATGAAGATTATTCGTCCACGAGTTATTAAGCGTTACACTACTTTACTTAATACACAAATGTATACGACGCGCAAAAAGTAGTTTGTTTAAATTAACTTAACTAAGTGCATATCGCAAAACCGCGGCTTAACTTGTTTTATTCAACTTGCTCGCCGCGGTTTTGCATTAATTTACGACAATTTTGTGCAAACACATTAGGCTTAAGGCACAATAAAATTAAGTAATTGTCCAATAATATCGAAATAAGCAAAATATGCTCTACTAGAACCCTAAACGCTCAAGCTTCTTAGGGTCGCTCTGCCATCCTTTTGCAACTTTCACGTGCAATTCAAGCACAGCTTTTGTTCCAGTAATACGATTTACCGCCGTGCGCAAACGCTTCTTTACGCGCACTAAATGCTCCGCACGATGACCAATAATAATCGGCTTTTGAGAATCACGCTCAACATAAACAGATACAAGCACATGCGCTTTGTTGTCTTCGTATTGAGTATCTTCGCCATCCCCCGGATACACAATATCGTCAACTACAACAGCTAAAGAATGAGGCAACTCGTCGTCCAACTCTTCCAAAAATGCGCCGCGAATAAGCTCCGAAATCATGCTTTCTGTGCTTTCCTCACTAAGCTGATCCGCCGGATACATTTGCGGACCTTCCGGCAAGTTTTGAATCAAAACATTCTTAACTTCGTCAACATTGTCACGTTCCAACGCACTCACAGGCACAATATCCGTAAAATCAGCAAACTGCTGAATTTGAAGCAAATGCGTAACTAACTCACTGCGACTAAGCGTATCGATTTTCGTAACAATACCGATAAGCGGAACTTTCCAAGTCCAATTGCCCTTCTCATCTTTTTTAGCAAAATCAGAGCGAAGACGGCTTAAAATTCGCCTATCTCCTGGTCCTATTTCCTGGTCTGCTGGGAGCAAAAATGCAATCGCGTCAACATCTGCAAGCGACTCGTCAACAATATCGTTCAAACGCTGACCAAGAAGCGTACGAGGACGGTGAATACCAGGAGTATCAACCAACACCATTTGTGCATTATCGGTAGTAACAATCCCTCGAATAGCCTTACGCGTAGTTTCCGGACGAGAAGACGCAATAGCAATTTGCGTACCAATAAGAGCATTCATAAGCGTAGACTTACCAACGTTTGGTCTACCAACTACAGCTACGAAACCGGAACGATAACCGTGAAAATCAGGAGTAGAAATCGTTGCGCAAGTTGAAGCGTCTAGATTTGCAAACATCTCGTCGTCAAAGTCATCAGTGTCATCGAAGTCATCAGTATCGTCAAAGTTGTTAATATTATTCACGTTATTCTTACCGTCCAGTTCTTTATTTCAGCATATTCGTTTGTTTCATAGTACTAGCTTGCTTCAAAGCATTGGTTTGTTTGCTTTCAGCAGATTTTTCGGAAGAGCTAATGTCATTTTGATTATCCTTAGACTCTTCCAAAACTTGCGCATCTCGTTCTACTAAAATAGTAGATACTTTCTTTCGCCTACCAGCTGAATCTACAGCAGTTAATTTTAGTCCTCTTGTAATAGCACTGGAACCAACAATCGGCACATTACCAATCAACTTCGTAAGCAAACCAAACACAGTATCCACATCGTCTTCGTCAATATGAACTTCAAAAATATCTTCCAAATCTGCGATTGACGTTCGAGCAGGCATCTTCCACACGCCGTCACGTATTTCTTCCGGATCTGCATGCTGAGTGCGATCGTGCTCATCTTCCAACTCGCCAACAATTTGCTCAATAGCATCCTCAATAGTAACCAAACCAGCAATTCCACCATATTCGTCAACCACTACTGCCACATGCTGGCGAATTCGCTGCATTTCGTGGAATAAATCGTCAACCGGCTTCGACTCAGGAACAAGCATAGGGTCTCGGCTAATTGTTTCAACTGCTCTAGAAGATGCTGCAGGATTAAACACAGTAGCGCGTACAGCATCCTTCAAATAAGCAACACCTACTAAATCATCTACAGAATCTCCAATGACGGGAACTCGAGAAAATCCTGAGCGAGAGCATAATTTAAGGAAATTTTCCAGCGTTTCGTCGCTTTTTACGCAAATCATATCGGTTCTAGGTACCATTATTTCGCGAGTCAAAGTATCTGAAAGCGTGAGCACATTGCGCATCATTTCCGAAACTTCCGGATCGAAATCATTCGCTTCAACAAGTCGGTCAATACTAGCCTTTGCTTGATCCAGCTGAATATCTTCCAAAGCTTCATCATCTGACGGATCAACATGCTTTTTCCTAGAAGTGACGTCAACATCGCTAGCAATATGCACTAAAGGATTAATCGCAATAGCAATAGACACAATGCGAGAAAGCCGCATCAACTTTGCTACAGGTTGAGCCGCACCAACCGAACGTGGGCGAACAAGAATAGAAATCACAGCTACAACTACTGAAACAACAACACCAATAATAAGAGTTACCCATAGAGGCGAGCCGAAAAATGCAGCTAAAGAAGCAAACAAAACTCCATCTAAAACGTTACATAGCACACGCACAAAAGCGCATGCTCCAGAAGTTGTATAACGGTCAGCAATCAGTTTTTTTACACGATGGATTCTAGCAATTCGACGCATACGCACTATGGCACTAGTTTCATCATCATGCGTTTGCGCTTCAATCATAAGATTATTTAAGCTTGCACGAGTAACTCTAGGCACTGCACCTTCTGCAGCAGCCATCGCAAGCGAAAGCCATACAAGCAGCATTGCCAGCACAAGCAATGCGGCTAAACCAATCCAGACATGCAACGGCAATTGCGGAACTGATATGCTAGAAAATATTCGTTTAATATATTCCATAATTATGCTCTTAATGCGCTTTAATGCTGTTTTTTATTTTTATTTTTATTTTTGACGCTACTCGCTTCATGCTCAGCATCGTAACGCTCAAGCTCGTTTATTGCACCTTCCGGCAACGTAGCATCATACAATTCTCCAGATCGAGCAGCGAAAAAAGTAAGCATTAGTTGACGTTGCAAACCAAACATTTGCTTTTCTTCTTCCGGAGTAGTGTGATCATAGCCAAGCAAATGCAAAATACCGTGAATAGTTAGCAACAACATTTCTTCCATAGTACTGTGCCCAGCTGCGAGCGCCTGCTGTTGAGCAACCCACGGGCAAATCACCAAGTCTCCAAGCATTCCTTCAGAAACTTTTTCATCGCTTCCAGGAGTAAGCTCGTCCATTGGAAAACTCATAACATCCGTTGGGCCTTCTAGGTTCATCCAACGTTCATGCAAACAGGCAATTGGCTCTGGATCAACAAAAGTAATCGATAAATCCGAATGCGTACTTACTTTCATTTGTTGAAGAACCCACATTCCAAGATCTGAGAAGATTTTAGCGTCAATATTCCACACTGTTTCATTCATGACTTCAATGCTCATGATTTATCTGTTATTCCTCTCAGTAGATTCTTTAGTACGTTCACGTTTTTTATGTTCAAGCATTGCATCGTAATTTTCGTATGCTTCCACAATACGACCAACCAAAGCATGACGCACAACGTCTTCTGCTTGCAAATGCACAAAAGCAATATCTTTAACTTCGCCCAAAATCTTCTCAATAGAAACAAGACCAGAACGCACAACTGCTAAATCAACCTGCGTGCTATCTCCTGTAATCACCATGGTTGTATTAAAACCGAGTCGAGTCAGGAACATTTTTAATTGCTGAACAGTCGCATTTTGCGCTTCATCAAGAATAACAAAAGCATCGTTTAATGTGCGCCCTCGCATATAAGCAAGAGGAGCAACTTCAACAACATTCTCGTCAAGATAGCGTTTTAATTGTGCAGATCCAAGCATATCAGAAAGTGCATCATAGAGTGGACGCAAATATGGATCAACCTTATCGTTTAAAGTACCAGGCAAGAATCCTAAGTTTTCGCCAGCTTCAACAGCAGGACGAGTAAGAACAATTCTGCGGACTCTTCCATCTTCCAATGCACGAACAGCTTTAGCAACTGCTAAATACGTTTTTCCAGTGCCAGCAGGACCAATTCCAAACGTTACAATATTGCAATCCATTGCTTGCACGTACGCTGTTTGTCCAGCAGTTTTTGCGCGAACAGGATTTCCTCCAGCAAACGTAATCACGCCTTTACTCATTCGAGCTCTTCTGCTCATAGCACGGCGATGCGCTTCTTCGCTAGAAGGCAACAGCTCACTTGAATCTCTTGAAAACTCATTTTCAGCGCGCGAAACAGAATTACTAATTGCATACGACGAAGAAATAATACTATTCCCAAGCACTCCACCATCATGACCGATACGGTTTATACGCACATTGTGTTCATCGTTATGCAAAATATCACGCTCAAGCATGCGTCTTACTTCGTACGCATCCATAGGTTGCTCGTAAGCTGCATCAATCATGCGCCTAAACGCATACTCAGCTTTAGCTGCATCTTCATCTGCTCTAGCTGAACGAGCAACAATTTGAACATCTTTGCCTCGCACAGTAATATCTGCTTCTGGAAAAGCATGTTCTACTTCACGCAAACCAGCATCTGCAGCACCTAAAACTGCAACCGAGCTTAATTCGCTAGGAATTTGCACAAAACGCGTAGTACTTTTCGTCACGGTTTACAAGCTACCTTCTACAAGTTTTTCGCCAGTCAATACGTGAGCATGAACATGAAACACTGTTTGACCAGCATCAATACCAGTATTAAATACGAGTCGATAATCACCGTTGAATTCATCATCAGCAATTTTTTGCGCAACACCAGCAATATGAGCCAAAGTTTCAGGAGCCTTACTAGCAAGCTCAGCAACATTCTTATAGTGATTGCGCGGCACAATCAGCACATGCACTTTTGCTTGCGGATTAATATCTTTAAAAGCAACTACCGAATCGTCTTCATAAACTCTGCTGCTCGGTATTTCTCCAGCAACAATTTTACAAAAAATGCAATCAGCATCAGTATTGTAAGTGATATCACTCATGGTTTCTCCCCTATTTGCTACTAAATGAAATCAACGCCAAAAGCCAAAAAGCGATCGACATGCTTCTTACTATTTTACACAATTATGAGCACTTTTAGATACAATTTATGCGATTATTCGTAACGTCCTAAAGCGCGCGAAAGAAGAGAAAGAGCTACAGGACCTGCAGTAGATGCGCGAAGAATATTGCTACCTAAAACACAGCTTTTAGCACCAGCATCAATAAACATTGACACTTCGTCATCACTAATACCACCTTCTGGCCCAACTAAAACGTAAACAGTGCGCTCTTTACCATCCTCCAAACAGCGCTCGCTAAGAGTATTTACTGCTTGCTCTATTTGATTCCAGCAATCAGTTGCGTCTTGATGCAATACAATTACGAGATTTCCGTAAACGCACGCACGCCTACATATTGCAACTATTTGCTTGCTTGAAACACATTCTTGAAGTTCAGGCATCCATGCTCGGCGCGATTGCTCTGTAGCAGACTGTAAAACTTGGCTCCAACGCTTATCTGCGCGACCAGGTTTCCACTTTGCAATTGAACGATCCGCACACCAAGGGATTACTTCATCCACGCCAATTTGCGTAGCCATATCAATTGCTTGCTCATCGTGCCCTGTTTTTGCCAAAGCTTGAACAAGCGCAAGTCTAGTCGTTCGCGGAGCTTCCCTAGTAAACGCTTCTACACGAACTAAGCCGTTTTCTACATCCGTCACCTTTGCGTGAATGCGCAAGCCTTTGCCGTCAGAAAGTTGCAAAGCATCACCTTCTGATAACCGCATGGCGGATATAGCGTGACGTTTTACTTGAGATGGAAGCGCAATCGTCCACCCTTCTTCGATTCCTGCTGCAAGCACAGGAGCATTATCGTGATTAGTATCAAGCAAAAATAAAGCGTCAGTCATAGTTCAAGCCTAACGTGAGGATGCGCCAAGTACTAAAAATGTTTCTGTGCAAGTATTGTGGCAAACTAGAACAGTACGTATTGGAGGTTTGCAATGAGTAATGAGCTTGGTGATAACACTGCGCTTGTTACTTTGCGTATTTCACGCTTTACTCCATGTAATAAATCTGAGGATGATTCAAACAGTAAACAGACAGAGCGCAAGCGCAGAGAAAGTCCTTTTGCACGTAGAAAGCGCAGTAATCCTTTCGCAAAACTAGATTCTTCAGAAAATAACATAAATAATTCTTCAAAATCTAGTGAATCCAGTGAATCTTCCGAATCTTACGAATCTTCTCCAAAACGAATTCAAGGTAAGCATTGGGTTCAAGATTACAGTTTACGCGTTCATTCTACTGACACTATTCTTGACTGTTTACTAGCTATTAAACGCACAATCGACCCAACTTTAGCTTTCCGCTACTCATGCGGTCACGGCGTTTGCGGTTCTGACGCTGCAAACGTAAATGGCATGCCAACCTTACTATGCAGTGCAACTATTGGCGCAAACGCACGTCCTGAAAGCACAAATAGCGTGCAATCTCGAGGCTTTAGAAAAACTGGAACTACTAACAGCTCCTCACAGTCGGAAAAATCGCTAACTTTACAGCAAAAATCTAAAGAAACTACCACTTTGCAAAATGGCACTTTTGGTGTTATTGAGCTTGCTCCACTTTCAGGATTTGCAGTTCAGCGAGATCTTATTTGCGATATTTCGCCTATGATTTCGCAAATAAAACGCTTAGAACCTTATTTGCAAGCATCTAACGTTTCTACTAGAAATACTGAAGGGAAACTCCAGCTTATTGAGTTTTTGCAACACCCTGAGGAACTTAAAAAATTTGAGCTTTTGAGCAATTGCATTATGTGCGGTGCTTGCGAAGGAATTTGCCCAATTTATGCAGGCGGAGAAGCCTTTATTGGGCCTGCAGCATTGGTTAACGCGGCTCGTTTTATTTACGATTCCAGAGACAATGCAACAGAGCATCGCCTTGATCTAATAGACGGCAGTGACGGTATTAGCGCATGCCAGTCAGTTAGAGCATGTTCAAGACAATGCCCTCGCGGAATTGATATTGGCGAAGAAATTTGGCAGCTTACAACGCTTGTAAACGAACGCAAAAACTCTTAGATTATTCAATTCCAGATGCTATGCGCACCGCCTCTATTGGGTCGTCTGTAACAGCAAACAAGTGCGGATCGAGTGAAGAAATAAAACCTCGTTGAGTTACTGTAGACTTCAGCCAGTCAATCAAACCATTCCAGTACGAAGTACCAAAAAGAACAACAGGCACGCGCGCAACCTTATGCGTTTGCACTAAAGTCAAAGCTTCAAACATTTCATCCATTGTGCCAAAACCGCCAGGGCACACAATAATTCCAGAAGAATATTTCATAAACATTGTTTTGCGTACGAAAAAATACCGAAATTGCATGCCAAGATTAATCCATTTATTCAAACCCTGCTCATGAGGAAGCTCAATCCCCAATCCTACAGACGTACCACCAGCTTCTGCAGCCCCACGGTTTGCAGCTTCCATAATTCCAGGACCGCCACCTGTAATAACAGCAAAACCACGTATTGCAAGCTCTGAACCCATAGTACGAGCTAAAGAATACTCAGGATTATCTTCTTTTATTCGAGCAGAACCAAAAATACTAACAGCTTTACCTAACGATGCAAGCGCGTCAAAACCATCAACAAACTCAGCTTGAATACGAAGCGCACGCCACGGATCCGCACTACGCCAATCCCATCTTTTATCTACTTCTACACCAACTCCAGAAACAAGCTGCTGATTGTTATCGTTACGAAGAAGCGTTTCTGTAGTGCTCTCCTTAGGAATCATAGAACCGCGCATTACAACAGAACCACGATGATACGTGTTATTCCAAGGTGAAACATCTACTGAAAAATCCTCTTTACTATTAGACATAATTACTCCATTAGAAACTTACTTGCAAAGATGTTAAGAATAATAATTGAAATTAGTCTTCAACTTCATCTAATTCTTCTTCCATATGCTTTGATTGCATAGAAAGTAAGAATCCAGAAACTCCTGCAGCAATAATAGAAGCAACAAGAACGCCAAAACGTGCTTCAGCAGACAAATCTGCGTCAGAATACGCAAGAGAAGCAATAAGAAGAGAAACAGTGAAACCAATTCCACAGGCACATGCTGTAGGCATTAAGTCTACTACTCGAAGACCATCAGGAACTTTCAAGCCCAGAACACGCTTTGATATCCAAGCAGTTACCATAATTCCAACAGGTTTACCAACAACAAGAGCAATAGTGATAGCAATCAAAATTGGCGAGAAGAACAACTCCCAAGTCAATGTTTCAAAATGCACTCCTGTAGCAAAAAGAGCGAAAATTGGAAGAGCCAGCAGCGCAGAAACAGGCTGAATTTTTTCACGATAGCGTTCAGCACGAAGCGTTTGTTCACCATGAACTAAATGCGCCGGAGTTAGCAAACCCACCATTACTCCAGCTAAAGTTGGATGCACACCAGCTTCATACATCATAATCCATGCCATAATTCCTACTATTACAACCAACGGCCACGGAACACGCTTTAAACGCACTAAAGTAGTCCAAACCAAACCACAAGCAACTACTCCAGCAAACCAATACCATGCGTTAAGAGACGAGAAGAACACAGCAATAAGTGCTATTCCAAGCAAATCGTCTACTGTAGCAAGAGTCATAAGAAATGCGCGCAAAGCATGTGGCAAAGTTTTTGCAAATAAAGCAAGAACAGCAAGAGAGAAAGCTATATCCGTTGCCGTAGGTATTGCCCACCCGTCACGAACCATATCAAGCGAAGGTAAAGCGCCAGAAGTAAGACGCATAATCTCCTGCCCGGCATGCAATTCAGAAAATACAGTTACTGTAGCAACAAACAGTAAAGGAGGCACAATCATTCCACCAACAGCACAAATCATTGGCATTGCAGCTGCACGAGGATCAGAAAGCGAACCAGCAATAAGTTCGTGTTTTAAATCTAAACCAACTGACAGGAAGAAAATAGTAAGCACGCCGTCTTGCACCCAATGGCCAATTGACATATGTATATTCGTCCACGGAATGCCTACATGAGTATGCGATATAGCTTCAAATATTGGCGCTGTTAAAGGAATGTTTGCAAGCAATAAGCCAGTAAGAGCAAAACCAAGCATAATTAATCCAGAAATTCGCTCATTATTTGCAATATTGCAAGCTATTCTCCAACTGCGTCGTATCATATTGTAAATATTTCCTCCACTAAATGCATTTATAGCATTTATAGCGTTTATACGTTTATAACGTTTTATAGTGCAAAATATGTGATTCGCACTTTTAAGTATAACTGAGAGGCATAAACCGAGCGAGTTGCATACGAATTAAAAAAACGCGGAGCAAAAGCTTCACGTTTCATTTGTGCGCCAGACAGGATTCGAACCTGCAACCTTCTGATCCGTAGTCAGATGCTCTAATCCGTTGGGCTACTGGCGCATGTTTCCAGCCTCAAGAACCATGTCCTTGTTTCCGGCAACTTAACTAATATACAACTATCCGCACTAAAACACAAACCCCGGCGTGTCGACCAGGGTTTGTTGTTAAGAAATACAAATATTGATAAATATCCGCTAAGTTGTAAAGATTGAATTATGCTCTACGCTCAAGCACTTCGTCAACCATTCCATAAGCTTTGGCTTCTGAAGCAGTCAAAATAGTATCAACTTCAATATCTTTACGAATACGCTCAATATCTTGACCAGTATGTTTTGCAAGAGTTGATTCTAACCAAGAACGCAAACGCAACATTTCCTTAGCCTGAAGCTCAATTTCAGTAGCTTTACCAAAATCTTGGCCCATTGCAGGCTGATGAATAAGCACACGCGCATTTGGTAAAATCATGCGCTTACCAGCAGCTCCAGCAGCAAGAATAATAGCAGCAGCAGAAGCAGCCTGACCCAAGCAAACAGTTTGAACATCTGGATTAATGTACTGCATGGTGTCATAAATTGCAGTCATAGCAGTCATCGAACCACCAGGTGAATTAATGTACATCATCACATCGCGATCAGAATCCATGCTCTCTAAAACAAGCAACTGAGCCATAATGTCATCAGCAGAAGTGTCATCTACTTGCACACCCATGAAAATAATGCGATCTTCAAACAGCTTAGTGTAAGGATCCTGAGTTTTCATGCCGTATGGAGTTTGCTCGCCAAACTGAGGCAACACGTAACGATTAGTAATGCGCTGAGCAGAAGTAACACCGCCAAAACCAGCTAAACGCTCGGCACGCGCAACAAACTTTGCTTCTTCACTTGCCATAATTACTCCTCACCGCGCATAGAAGCAGGAGTGGTCACAATCTTATCTACGAAACCATACTCCAAAGCTTGCTGAGCTGTAAACCAGTGATCGTATTCATTATCTCGGTAAATTTCCTCTACCGTATGACCAGTCTGCTTTGCAGTCAATTCAGAAAGCGTTTTTTTCATATCCATAATAAGCTCTGCATTAATTCGTACATCTGTAGCAGTACCACCGACACCGCCAGAAGGTTGATGCATAAGCACACGCGCATGCGAGGTAATATAACGCTTACCAGGAGTGCCAGAACTAAGCAAGAACTGACCCATAGATGCAGCCATGCCAACAGCAATAGTCGCAACATCTGGCTCAATTAATTGCATAGTATCGTAAATTGCCATACCAGCAGTAATTGAACCTCCAGGCGAATTAATATACAGCCAAATATCCTTCTTAGGGTCTTCCGCAGCAAGCATTAACATTTGTGCGCAAATAACATTGGCATTCTCGTCTTTTACTTCAGATCCCAACCAAATAATGCGATCTTTTAGCAATCGATTAAAAATAGAATCAGTTGATGTAGACGCTTCAGCCTGTTCCATCACAGGAGAAGCTGTAAAAAGCTCAGTCACTATATCTCCTTGTTACCACGTAATTATTTCTACACTACCTTGTGCGCATGACCACATAGAAAATATTGCGAATATGATTTGAATTGAATGTTTTACACCAAATTTCTAGAATTTTATTCATATCAACAGATGTAATTTTTACTTATTATCCTACACTAGTATGCATTATTGAGTATATTTTTATCGGATTATCAATTCATTATAAGGAGTAATTATGGATTCTAACCAATTGCCAGATAACAACTACTCGCCTGCTCCGATGCCAAATAACGAGTATCCAAATAATGGTTACCAAAATAATACATACCCAAATAATGTAAATCCAAATAACGGATACCCAAACAATGGTTATGAAAACAATGAGTATCAAAACAACGTATACCCAAATAACGGATACCAGAACAACAATTACCCTAATAATGTAAATCTAAATAATGGTTACCCAAACAATGGTTATGAAAACAATGAGTATCAAAACAACGTATACCCAAATAACGGATACCAGAACAACAATTACCCTAATAATGTAAATCTAAATAATGGTTACCAACCAAACGTATATCAGAATAATCAACAACCAGTCAACAACTATCCTGCAAACGCTTATCCAAATGCAACAAATACAAGTGCTCATAAGTCAAAATACACTTGGCTTATTGTTGTCATAGTAGTAGCAATAGTTGCAGTAGGTGGCTACGTAATTTCAAAACCACATTACAATTCAACTAATCTTAAGCCACATTACAATTGCTCTGCACCTAAAAGCGCAAATATTGAAGAATACGTACATTGCCATTCAGAAGAAGCTAAAAAACTCACTAATGGATTTAATGATGCCACTAGCAGCTCACCATTCAACATAACGTTTGCCACTAAAGGTGATCAGCTCAATATAAATGCAAAGTTCAAAAAGCACCTATCTGATTTAGAAATTACAGCGTTAAAGACTGGAATGCAAACATACGGCGATAGCCTCTCGAACTTGATGCCACAATCAGCATCGGATGAAATGAAAGAAAAAATTATTGCACCAGTGCGCATACATTTCTCCTTCTCAAACGATGATGGAACTTTTATTGCAGATAAAGAATTCAGTTCTAATAATTAATTAAAAAATAACTAAAATAACCAACATAACTAAAAAAATATTTACTAATAACAAATGCGCCTTTGCTAATACTGAACTAGCATAGGCGCATTTATTTTGCATATATTGTATTTTCTATACTAAAAAAATTTAAACATTATTTGCGGCTAAAAATTTTGGTATCATCGTTATGCTTCTAGATACAGCACAAGAAACAACCATTGGAATAATCATAATCATAGGCAAATTCACTAATTGTGCTAGCAAAAAAAGCGCAAACCACAATGACTTTCGACTTGCAGTTAGCAGACTTGCAGCACCGAAAATAGCAGCTATTACCAATATTTTGGGCTGACTTGATAACATGCCACCAACAACTGGAATGTTCATACTTATAAAACCTATAATCAGCCCTACGCAAGCTCCAGACGACATACTCGGCTGAAGCACACCACCACTTGCGCCAGCTCGAAGAGTGCAACTTGTTAAAATTATTTTTGCAACAACCAGTAGAAGCAAAGTTACCAAAGAGTTTTTGTCAATTGCAATACTTGTTTTTGCAATGTTATATGCGTATTGCGCTAAAGCTCGACCATTGCCCATAATGGCTGGATTCCATGATGCAACTAATCCTGTTACTAAGCCCATTAATGGCAAAAAATATAAAATTTGGTAATTGCGAGCACACTTAGAGCGAGCCCAACGAATCATCTCATGGAAAAGAGTGCCAACAATACCACAAGGAATGCCAACTATAATTGCAAGCAGCAACACAGTCGTATTGACAATATGGATGTCATCAAGACTTGACAAACAATAGTAAGGCTCATACCCAAGCACAAAAATAGTAGTCAATGATGCAATTTCACTTATACATAACGCAATAGCAAAAATACTAAATTTTTGTATAAACCAATACCATTTCAAACGCTTTAAAGAAGATTTCGAGTCATGAGAAAAACGTGGAATTGCAACCAAACCTAGCGTCATAATCGCACCCGCTATTGGAGCGCGATAAACTCCAGCTAAACCAGCACCAGCAGCACTTGCAACCAAAACGCGAGCTTGAAATTCACTGACTCGGATAAAGCAGAGTAACTTCTGAGTAAGCATTGCAGCCAATTCTCGAGGCGCAACTTCCCTACCTAAACTTGCGCCAGAAGCAACTATAAAAATTTGTAAACATACATGGATAATCGTTGTATGCCATGGCATTGATTGACCACGAACAGCATGAGCTATATCGACAATACGATTAGAAGATTTTGTCCATAACCACATCCAAATAATTGCAGCAACAGATATGACAATTAATACAACAGCAACGTAGTGCAATACTGGCAATCCAACTGGCGAAGGTTTAAGAGCAGATTCTGAAAATCCGAACATTACATTTTGCACAGCATGTAGTAACAGAGTTAATAATATTGCACCAACCCCAGCCATAACTGCAACAAAAAAAGCAATAAGACTTAATCGTAAACATGTAAAAACATAGTTCAAACATTTACTAGGTTTTTTACTGCCTACTATTTGCAAATTGCGTTTTTCCATTAGCAGCAGCCTTCCTTATGTTATTTGTTTTTCATTTTATTTGTTTTTCACTTTCTTTAAAGTATAACAACAACACAAAAACCCAGAGCAAAAGCCCTGGGTTTTTAGCGAATATGAGAAAGTATAAACTTTTTCTTATTTGAAAAATACTACTTAGAAAGTTCGTCAGCAACTTCTGCAGCAGCAGAAGCAGCCTTCACGCTTTCGTCTTCGTCATCATCCTCAGACAAGAATGCACTCAAGTCAAGAGCTTCTCCGCCAGAAACGAACTTTACAGCACGCATACCAGCAAGCAAGCCCTTAGAGCGAGCAACTTCCTGCACAGCAGAACCAAGCTGACCGTTGTTAACGATTGCGTTAATGAACTGGTTTGGATCCATACCGTACTGCTGAGCAACAGAAACCAAGAAGTTGGTGACGTCAGCCTGGGAAACAGTCACATCCATCTGTTCAGCTAAAGCGTCAAGAACCATTTGGTCGCGAAGTTCCTTCTCAGCAGCCTGCTGCGCTTCGTCCTTCTGCTTCTTGGTAGCTTTTTCAGGATCAGGGGTCATGCCCTTCAAATGCTCTGAAACAGCCTTGTCCAAAACGCCCTTTGGCACAGGAATTTCAACTTCTTCTTGAAGCTTAACAAGGAATGCGTCACGGGCATTAGTTGCCTGACGACCTTCAGCAGCCTGCTCGCAAGCCTTGCGAATATCTGCCTTCAAATCCTTCAAAGTATCAAACTCAGAAGCTTCCTGAGCAAAATCATCATCAAGCTCTGGCAATTCCTGAGTCTTTACGGAATTAACCTTAACCTTGATCTGAGCCTTCTCGCCCTTATGCTTGCCGGACTCGAGAGTACCTTCAAAGGTGGTTTCTTCGCCGGCAGAAAGGCTATCCAAAGCCTCATCCAAACCGTCAAGCAACACACCGGAACCGATTTCGTAGCTTACGCCCTCTTGTGCATCAACTACTTCGTCATCGATACGAGCTTCCAAATCAATGTTAGTGTAATCACCCTTAGCTGCAGGACGGTCAACACCAACCAAAGTAGCAAAACGCTGACGGAGACTTTCCAAGCGCTCCTTGACATCCTTGTCGGAAACCTTTGGCTTCTCAACTTCAATCTCAACGCCCTTGAACTTGTTCAACTTGAAATCTGGACGACGCTCAACTGTTGCTACAAACTTAAGACTTGCATCTGCATCAGTCGACGTTGGAACTTCCTGAACGTCAAATTCTGGCTGATCCATTGGGCGAATCTTCTTTTCTTCCAAAGCCTTGGAATAAAGCTCTGGTACAGCGGAATTTACGGCTTCGCCGGCAACAGCTGCGAAACCGACGCGCTGATCTACAATCTTGCCTGGCACATGTCCCTTACGGAAACCTGGCACGTTAATTTGCTTAGCAATCTCCTTACGAGCTTCTTCCAAGAATGGCTTGAAGTCTTCGAGATCTGCGGTAATGGTGAGCTTAACTTTAGTTGGCTCAAGATTCCTGACGCTGATTTTCACGCTTGCGCTCCTGAAATTACGTTTTTTCTAGCTTCTGCCGTATGGCACAACCGTTACATGATAGCGCGAGTTACGGACTCAGCTACCAATCGGGTTTGCCATTCGCGAGCACCATGCTCACTTAAGAATGTTTTAACATCAATATCTTGCGCATCATCATGCCAGCAAAGATTACGAATAATCTGTGGTTTGATAATAATTTCTGCAGGAGTATGAGTGTATTCAGAAATTTGATTTAACTCAGCTTTTACTCTTTGTAAACGCTCGTAACGCTTAGGGTGATGTTCTCGCCAATATTTCATAGATCTAGGAGCGCTTTGGGAATCTTGCATATCCTGCAAGTACTGCGAATCCGATAAATCATGGCAATCCTGACAATCATTAGAACCTTGCGACTCGTCAGTATCTGTTGACTTAAGTACGTTCGTTTTACGAGATTCGCGCGAATTAAGTTGAATAGCTCCATTCGGTAATACTGGATGCACATCATCCATAGCCGTTTCACCAGATTTAGCGCGCAAAATAGCATTCTCTATAACGTTTTTCCAAATAGATGGTTTAACTTTGCGCTGAATTGGAGCGTAACGCTCGAACATTTTGTCTTGCTCACTGCCAGTGTGCATTCGCACTCGCTCATTCAAAGAACGAATAGCACGAAACGCACGCGCATTACTAGGTTTACGCTTACCAGCTTCAATAATCGCAGCGTCAGAAAGTAGCAGAGTTGGCGCAATATCATATTCACGCGCTAAAGCATCTCGCTTTTGCCACAATGCTTTCGCAATAACTAAACCAACACGATCGTGCATAAGTACGCTAATATGCGATATTTTAAGCCATGGACGTGGATGCGGAGCTTTCTTTTGTGCACCCTTACTAAGTAAGTGTTTAAATTCTTCTTCCGCCCAAGAAAGTTTACCTTGCTTTTTAAGTTCGACGCGCATTACTTCTTCTAGCTCAATAAGTAATTCAACATCTAAAGCTGCGTAATTTCGCCAATCTCTAGGAAGTGGGCGGTAAGACCAATCTGCTGCAGAATGTTCTTTTGCAAGAGTAAGACCCAAATAATATTCAGTTACAGAGCTTAAACCGAAGCGCTTTCTACCAAGTAATTTAGCCGCTATCTCAGTATCAAATAAAGCACGCGGGCGCAAACCAATATCGAAAAATCCTGGCAAATCTTGCATCGAATCGTGAATAATCCAAGGCACATCCCCTACTGCCTTGTTAAATTCGTTCCAATCAGCTCCAAGTTTTGTAAGTTCTATAGGATCTAATAATCCAATTCCTGCACCCTTGCGTTTGAACTGAATCAACCAATCTTCATGACTGTAGCGAAAACCGGAAGCTCGCTCAGCGTCTGCAGCTAAAGGACCGGAGCCTGCCGCCAACAAGCTGCAATAATCTTTATATGCTTCAAGCGTATCAATGACTTCTGGAACTCCTTCTCTAGGCTCTTTTAAAAGCTTTGGTCCCTCGTTCAAGTACGCCTCCCGATTGCATGCTTTACCCAAATTCTTACGCTTTTGCAACTTATTCTGTACTTTTTGCAAAATATCCGTAAAAAATATTTAAGCCGTGTTATAGATTATGCATCTTTTAACACGGCTTCAACTTTCGCACACAACTACGACTATTCAAAAATAAAAAATCAAATAAATAATCAATTAAATAATCAATCTGTTTTATTGTTTGCTACTTCGTCATTTATGCGCTTAACAAGCCTAGTTTTAAGGAATCTAGTAAGAGTAAATGCGACTACCGAAGCTAAAACTGTTGGAACAACGTAGCCAGCATGTAAACCTAAATCCGAAAAGTTGACTATTGGAAAAGTGACAAGTTCTGTAACAACAGCTATAACAATAGATATTATTGGCACTTCAATAAGAAGTTTCTTATCGAAAGATGCAACAATGTTTATTGGCAATAAAATTATTGGCAAAATAACGAAAATAGTAAGCGCTGTAGCAAAACCAAACTGATCGTTACACCGCACAAAAACAGCTAACGCTAATGTAAAAGCTAATGCAATCCAACAACCTATTCTGCGCTTCATTGCGTATCCTTTCTCTAAAAAAGAGTATTTGTATAATTATACAAAAATCCTTCAAAAAACAATACGATACGCAAAGATTGCCTAAATTACAGTTACATTTTTGACACAATTTAAATGCAGTCTAAATGCAATCTAAACGCAGTCTAGTACACAACAAAACCGTGGTCTTTGAACTGGTTTACAACTCGCTCTTTAAGCGCCCTAGAAGGCCCTTTTTGATTCTCAAGAGGGTACGGAATTCGAAGCTCATGCCACTTTGGACGTCCTAGTTGATGGAATCCAAGCACGTCAATATGCTCAACAGCATCACCAAACGAATCGCAAATCTCGGCAACTTTTTCAACGTTTTCTTCGCTGGAAGTCAAACCTGGAACAAGCACAAAACGCACCCAAATCTTCTTACCAGCCTTCGCCAAGCGCTGACCAAAATCAATAGTTGGCTGTAGCAAGCCGCCGGTTACTTTTTTATACGTTTCTTCAGTTCCTGATTTAACGTCAAGCAAGCAAAGATCAATGTCGTCAATCATTTCATCTGTATAATTGCGATTCAAAAAGCCCGAAGTATCTAAGCAAGTATGAACGCCCATCTCTTTTGCAGCGCGAAATACTCTAGATACAAAAGCTGGCTGCATCATGGACTCGCCGCCAGAAAATGTGATTCCTCCACCTGTTGCTTTAAAAAGACTTTGATAGCGGTCAACTTTTTTAATCATTGCATCCAAATAGACTGGCTTGCCGTCACGCATTTTCCAAGTATCAGGATTTTGGCAATACTGGCAACGAAGTGGGCAACCGCTCATAAACACCGTCATACGAGTTCCAGGACCATCAACAGAAGTATTGATATCCCACGAATGCACAAATCCAATATCGCCAGTTTTAAGAGCAACTAAGCGATCTTTACGATCCAGCCCAATTGGCGACTCAAATCCAGAAAGTCCACCCATTAAAGTTTGGCGAGCATACTCTTTTGACTCCTTCAACATATGCTGAGTTGTGGTACGAAACGCTGTGTTTTCAGCCATCTAACTGCCCTCCAAACTATTTATAAATAAATAATAAATAATATACGCAATTAACAAAAGCCGGGAGCGAAACTAGCCTCGCTCCCGGCGGTGTTTACTAATCAACCAAATCAGTCAGTAACTGAACCCTGGTGGAATGTACGAGAAATAACGTCGAGCTGCTGCTCCTTAGTGAGCTTTACAAAGTTCACTGCGTAGCCGGAAACTCGAACCGTCAAATGCGGATACTTTTCTGGGTGCTCAACAGCATCTTCAAGCTGTTCCTTACGCAACACGTTGATGTTTGCGTGGTACAAGCCGTGACCGTTGCCAGCATCCAAAATGCCAACCAAGTTGCTAATGCGCTCGTCTTCGTCACGACCCAAACCGTCAGGAGTAATAGTGTTCGTAAGCGAAATGCCGTCGAGAGCATCATCGTAATCAATCTTTCCAACGGAGAACATTGAAGGAAGCATACCGTGCGAATCCATGCCGTTTTCTGGGTTTGCGCCTGGAGCGTACGGAGTGCCCTTCTTGTGACCGGATGGGAAGGAACCAGTGTTCTTGCCATACTCAACGTTAGAAGTAATAGTCAAGATGGACTGAGTTGGAACAGCATTACGGTACACAGGCAAACGCTTTACCTGACCCATAACAGTGCTTACAACCCACTTTGCTAAGTCGTCTGCACGATCGTCGTCGTTACCGTAAACTGGGAACTCGCCAACAGTCTTGTAGCCAACGATTAAGTCGTCGTCGCCGCCCTCGATGTACTCGTACTCGTGGCCTTCAGTGGTCTTAGCATCCTTGTTGTAGATTGGGTAAACCTTTGCATACTTCAAAGCAGCCAAGGAATCTGCAGCAATAGACAAGCCGGACATGCCGCAACCAAGCGTACGGTAGACTTCCCTATCATGCAAAGCCATTTCGATGGACTCGTAAGCGTACTTATCGTGCATGTAGTGGATGATATTCAAAGCCTCAATATAAGTCTCGGAAAGCCATTCCAAAGCCTTCTCGTAGTTAGCCTTAACCTTCTCGTAGTCGAGAGTGCCGTCAGCTTCTGGCTTGATTGGGTCAATAACACCCTTATCGATAACTTGCATGCCGGTCATTTCATCGCGGCCGCCGTTAATAGCGTAAAGCAAAGCTTTTGCAGAGTTCACGCGAGCTGCGAAGAACTGCATTTGCTTACCGACGCGCATTGGAGAAACGCAGCAAGCAATAGCAGCGTCGTCACCCCAGTGCTCACGAATGTCTTTATCGGACTCGTACTGGATTGCAGAAGTGTCGATAGAAATTCGTGCGCAGAAACGCTTATAAGCTTCTGGAAGCTTTGGATCCCAGAAAATAGTGATATTTGGCTCAGGACCAGGTCCCAAATGCTCAAGAGTCAAAGTGTTGAGCAAACGGAACGAAGTCTTGGTTACGAAAGTGCGGCCATCCTCGCTGAAGCCTGCATCGGACCAAGTTGCCCAGTAAGGATCACCAGAGAAGATTGCGTCGTAATCCTTAGTACGCAAGAAGCGCACAATACGAAGCTTCATAACAAGAGCGTCAATAATTTCCTGAGCGTCGGTTTCGTTAATTAAACCTGCCTTCAAATCGCGCTCAAAGTAGCAATCGAAGAATGCGGAAACGCGACCGAAGCTCATTGCAGCGCCATCCTGGCTCTTAACAGAAGCAAGATAGCCCATGTAAGTCCACTGAACAGCTTCCTTAGCGGTCTTAGCTGGACGAGTCAAATCCAAACCGTACTCGTTACCCAAGTTAATAAGCTGCTTCAAAGCCTTAATCTGCTCGTCATGCTCTTCGCGGAAGCGAATCCAATGCTCAATTTCGGTCTCGGTAAAATCGTTACGGTATGGAATCGAATCCTTGTCGCGCTTCTTAAACTCAATAAGCATGTTCACGCCGTAAAGAGCAACACGACGATAATCGCCAATAATACGACCGCGGCCGTAAGCATCTGGCAAACCGGTCAAAATCTTGTTGTGGCGAGCAATCTTAATATTCTTGGTGTAAACGCCAAACACGCCATCGTTATGAGTCTTACGGTAGACGGTGAAAATCTTCTTGATTTGAGGATCTACTTCCTTGCCAGCTTCTTTAATAGCTTGCTCAACCATGCGCCAACCGCCGTTTGGCATCATAGCGCGCTTGCAAGGCTCATCAGTTTGCAAACCGACGATTACGTTATCTACTTCTGGGCTTTCAATGTAGCCTGCTGGCATTGCGTCAATACCTGCTGGGATATGAGTTTCAACATCATAAACACGACGCTCACGTTCAACAGCTAAGTAGTTGTCGTCGAGATACTTCCACATGTGCTTCGTTTTTTCAGTGGCATTTGCCAAGAAACTTTCGTCACCTTCATATGGCGTATAGTTCTTTATTATAAAGTCGCGTACGTCAATGTCTTTCTTCCAATTGCCGTCAGTAAAACCATTCCACGCTTCGGTACGAAGATCCTCTTCACTGAGAACTGGCGCATCAACTGATGTCATGTTTAGACTCCTTTTGTACCCGCAACGCATCTTCACGCTGCCTTAATAACAATGTTAGAGCATAAGTAAACGCATACACGAGTAGTTTTGCAAAAAATCTAGTGAAATATATCACATTTATTCACGAAAAGCTGTGGTAACAGGCATTCTGCGATCCCTGCCAAAAGCAATAGCACTTACTTTTGGTCCAAGCGGATACTGCCTGCGCTTCCATTCTGCGCGATCAACTAAACGCATAACCGTGTCAACAGTATGCTCGTCAAAACCATCTTCAAGCAAATCCGCTCTACCATGAGCAAGCTCAATATGAGCCTCTAAAACACGATCAAGCAAATCGTACTCAGGTAAAGAATCAGAATCCTTTTGCCCTGGACGCAACTCTGCACTCGGAGGCTTAATAATAGAATTAACCGGAATAAGCACACCATCTTGCGGAGCTTTCGCTTTCGTAACTTCTGTTTGCTCAGAATCCTCATATCCAACAATTGGCAGCATACCAATGCCTACTCCAGCATTCGCAGCGCGATTCCTCCAACGAGAAAGTGCCCAAACGCGCGTCTTAAACAAATCCTTAATAGGAGCATACCCTCCTACCGCATCGCCATAGATAGTAGAATATCCGCAAGCAAGCTCCGATTTATTACCAGTTGCGAGCGCCAAAACACCGCGCGAATTCGAGTAAGCCATTACGATTACGCCACGAACGCGAGCTTGCAAGTTTTCTGCTGCAACACCTTCTAATGAAAGTTGCGATTGGAAAGCTTTAAAAAGCGGTTCAATTGGTTGCACATCATAGTGAGCGCCAATTCGCTCTGCTAAATCGCGCGCATCGTCTTTAGAACCGTCCGAAGAGTACATGCTTGGCATAGAAATGCCATACACATTTGCTCCACCGCAAGCATCGGCAGCCATAGTAGCTACTAAAGCAGAATCAATTCCTCCAGAAAGTCCTAAGCACACACCCTTAAAACCATTCTTACGCATGTAATCTCTAAGACCTACAACACACGCACAATACACTTCTTCGTCTGCGTCAAGTTTTGGAGCAATGCTTGAAACTTTCTGCTTTTTCAGCGAGTTATCAAAATCAACAAACGACAAATCTTCATCAAACATTGCCGAGCGTTCAAGTAAAGTTCCGTCAGCATCAACAACAAAACTTCCACCGTCAAAAACCAAATCATCTTGGCCGCCGACTTGGTTCACATATACGACTGGCGCATTGACTTCAACAGCGCGCTTTTGAGCCAAACTCAAGCGCACATGAGTTTTACCTTCCTCATATGGAGAACCGTTCATAGTTATTAGCGCATCGATACCAAGTTTTGCCAAACGCGCAACAGGACCGCCGTCTTGCCAAATATCTTCGCAAATAGCAAAACCTAGACGCATTCCATCTACTTCCAGCAGCTCACACTTATTGCCAGAAGAGAAAATACGAAACTCGTCAAAAACACCATAATTTGGCAAGAAATGCTTGTCGTATTGCAACACAGATTTACCTTCATGCAATACGAGAAGCCTGTTTCGAGGCTTTCCAGCAGACTCGTCAAAGCCAACAGTTCCAACTACTACGTAAAGCTCCCCCAAGCCTTCTTCCGCAAGTTTTGTTGCAAGCAAGTCTGCAGCTTTTTGTGCAGTTGTGCGGAACGTGGCACGCAAGGCGAGGTCTTCAATAGGATACCCAGTCAAAGTCATCTCAGGAAACACAACCATGCGAGCACCCGACTGCTTTGCGCGCGCAGCATACTTCAAAACTTTTTCAACGTTGCTATCAATGTTCCCAACGCAGGTATCTATCTGCGCTAACGCCAATCGCAAAAAACTCATACATTACAGTCTAGTAGATAGCTTCATTGCAAGTAAGCGACGTGTTGAAAAACTTATTTTTTCTCTTTCCACACTGCAAGTATGCGAATTATTAACACGTCATAAATAATACTAATAAGCAAAGTGTAGAATTATTGATTTTTCTCGCCTATATTGATAATTCGTTACTCGCGAAGGGGATTTAACTTTAAACAAATTTCACCGAACAAGGAGCAGGAAATATGCGAAAAATTAAAGTTATTGCATCAATTACAGCACTGGCAGCATTAGCGACTTTCACTTTAAGTGGCTGCGGTAGCTCAAAAGCAGGCGCAAAGGATGACAAGACCATTACTGTTGCAGCTTCACCTACCCCGCATTCTGAAATCTTAAATAAAGTTGTAAAGCCAATCTTGCAAAAAGAAGGCTACAAGCTAGTAGTAAAGGAATTTACTGACTACGTGCAGCCAAATACAGCTACTGAAGAAGGCGAAGTTGACGCAAACTACTATCAGCATTTGCCTTATCTTGACAACTTTAATAAGGAAAAGGGAACTCACCTTGTTTCAGTAGGTGGAATTCATTTTGAACCATTTGGATTGTATCCAGGAAAAACCAAGACGATTAAAGCATTAGCAAACGGAGCAACTGTTGCAGTTCCAAATGATCCTACTAATGAGGCTCGCGCATTGCTTCTTTTGCAAGATGCCGGATTGATTAAGTTGAAGAATCCAAAGGATATTAACGCTACTACAAAAGATATTACTGAGAATCCTAAGAATTTGAAGTTTAAAGAACTTGAAGCGGCAACAGTTCCTACTGCCATTAAGGATGTGGATCTTGCTGCCATGAACGGCAATTACGCTATTCAAGCTGGTTTTAACCCAACTAAAGACCCACTTACTTCAGAAAAAGTTGGAGGCATTGCGGCTAAAACTTATGAAAATATTATTGTAGTAAAGAAGGGCTCTGAAAAGTTTGCAAAAATCAAAGCCTTACTCAAAGCTTTGAAGACAAGCGAAGTGCGCGACTATATTACTAAAACTTACAAAGGCGCTGTGCTCCCTGTTTTCTAAAAAATACTCACAATGTAGCCACCTAATGCCGCATGTGTATGCTTCGTGTATGCTTTGCGGCATTATTTTATAAGCGTGTAATATACGTAATGTGCGTGCTAGTTAATAATCTAGTTAATGACGCTAGTTAGTAACTCTAGTTAGTAACTCTAGTTAGTAACGAAGTATATTTCACACAGAAAGCAATAATCTGTTAAGGAAAAGCATGATTCAGATCGAACATCTTCACAAAAGCTACGGCAAAGGTAGCAAAGCGAACGAAGCATTACACGACATTAATCTGACTATTGAATCGGGAGAAGTATTCGGAATCCTTGGTTCTTCTGGTGCAGGAAAGTCTTCGCTAGTTCGTTGCATGAATCTGCTTGAGCGACCAACTTCCGGCAAAATTATTATTGACGGAAATGATATTAGCGAAGTAAAAGATAAAGAACTTGCAAAAGTACGCACTAATATTGGCATGATTTTCCAGAATTTTAGCCTTTTCCAGCAGCGTACAGTATTGCGAAACGTCACTTTCCCATTAGAGCTGAATCACACTGCAAAAAAGGAACGAGAAGAACGCGCAAACTACTTACTTGACTTAGTTGGTTTACAAGATTTTGCAAACCGCTACCCTAGCCAGCTTTCAGGCGGACAGCAGCAGCGCGTAGCAATTGCACGAGCATTGGCGAATAATCCGTCGATTATGCTTTGCGACGAAGCAACAAGCGCACTTGACTCCACAACTACTGCGCAAATCCTTGATTTATTGAGCCGAATTAACCGCGAACTCAACGTAACGCTTGTTATTATTACGCATTCGCTGGCTGTAGCACGAAATATTTGCGACCGAGTTGCAATGATTGATGGCGGACGCATTGTGGAATTAGGTGACACTGATACGCTTTTTGCAAATCCACAAAGCGATATTTTGCGAACTCTTATTGCAGATGAAAAACAGGAAAATCATCGCGCTAAAATTACAAGCACGATTGCAAGCGAGCTTAACAATAAGCCAGAAAACGCACAAACAGACGAACAAACAAACGCGCTTACCAACGAGGTGAAATAACAATGTTAGAAGCTGCTACACAATTTTTTAACGACTACGGCAACTTACTTATTGAAGGCGTGCAAGACACACTCGTAATGACATCAGTTGCAACACTTTTTGCATACCTTATTGGACTTCCAGTTGGCGTACTTCTCATTACATCAAACAAAAAAGGCATTTGCCCCAACGCGCCAATTAACGCAGTTCTAGGCTGGATTGTTAACATCGTGCGTTCTGTGCCGTTTATTATTTTATTAGTTGCAATAATTCCTTTCACTCGTCTCATAGTTGGCACTTCTTTGGGAGTTCCTGGGGCTATTGTGCCTCTGGTGATTACGGCTGCACCATTCGTTGCTAGAGTAGTTGAACAATCTTTAGCCGAAGTTGACGGAAGCTTAATTGAAGCAGCACAAAGCTTTGGAGCAAGCAAATTGCAAATTGTTTGCAAAGTGTTGCTGTGGGAAGCTTTACCTTCGCTAATTCGCGGAGCTGCGCTTACATTTATTACGCTTTTTGGATTCTCCGCAATGGCTGGAACAGTTGGCGCAGGCGGACTCGGAGATATTGCAATACGATACGGATACCAGCGTTATCAATACGATGTGATGACAGTTGCTGTTATCCTTTGTATTATTCTCGTGCAGATTGTGCAAAGCTTGGGAGATTTTATTTCACGCGCAATCAATCATCACGAACGCTAAAGAAATTCGCAACATACCCACCACCAATTAAATGCACATAATCGTGTAAACTTGCTGGTAATTCGACATTTTGCAGGGGTGCTTTCGAAAGAAGGCTGAGATGGTATTAGTTTGCCTAACCCTTCGAACCTGTTAGTTAATACAACGTAGGGAGCAACGATTTTAGTATGACATCGAATTATCCGTACGCATCAATGCGTAATCAATTTAATCTAAGCGCCTGCTTTATTGCAGACCCACAAGCTTGTAATAATCGTCCGCTTACCGATATTGTCGATGATGCTTTGCGCGCTGGAGCGACTTTTATTCGTCTTCATTGCAACAATGAAAACGCTAAAGAAATCACTACTATTGCACGCGATATTGCACAAATCATCGAAGACAATAACAAATGCGATTCTGTAACTTTTGTTATCGACGAGCGTGTTGATGTCGTTTGGCAAGCTCGCAATCAAAGCATCAAAGTTGACGGAGTGCATTTAGCACAAAGCGACATGGAGCCTAGAGAGGCTCGCGCTCTTCTTGGCGAAGATGCTGTAATCGGCTTATCTGTTGAAACCGAAAGCTTAGTTAAAGTAATAAACGAACTTCCAGATGGATGCATTGATTACATTTGCGTAACAGCAATGCGCAATCCTGAAGAAGGATGCGAAAGCACTACTGCCGCTTACGAATTGGAAGCAAATCACACAACGCTGGACGAAGCGAAAATTAATACGATTTGTTCCGCAAGTGATTTTCCAGTTCTAGTTGGCGGAAGAACTGCACTCGACGATATCGATACAATCGCTCACACCAAGGCTGCAGGATGGTTCGTTTCTGAAGCATTGTATTCTTCAGAAACACCAGAATCAACTATGCGTGAATTTGTTGAACATTGGAAAGCTGTGCGAGGTGAAGAAAAGCACGGCTACGCTAAGCGAGTGATAGTTGCAGAAAATTCTGAATCAAAATCTTCAGAAACTCAAGAAAAGAAGCCAACTTTTATTAATGCGAAAGAAGCAAAGGATGCTGCGAAATTAGCTAAACAACAGCGAGTTGACATTGCAGCTCGCGGATGCACTCAGCGCGATAAAGCTCATATTCGCAAAACAACTCCAATTCATTTTGAGTATGAATATGGTTCTTATGATTTGGAAGTTCCTTATACGGAAATTAAGCTTTCGGATACTCCTGGCGTAGGCCCTAACCCGCCTTTTAAGGATTACAATACAGAAGGTCCAAAGTGCGATCCGAAGGAAGGTTTGGCTCCGCTTCGCCTTGACTGGATTCGCGACCGCGGTGACGTTGTGGAATATGAGGGTCGCAGGCGCAATCTTCAAGACGACGGCAAGCGCGCAATTAAGCGAGGCAAAGCTTCTAAAGAATGGCGTGGACGCACGCATAAGCCAATGAAGGGCGCGGATCATCCGATTACACAAATGTGGTACGCTCGCCACGGAATCACTACTCCGGAAATGCAATATGTTGCAACGCGCGAAAATTGCGATGTAGAGCTGGTTCGCGAAGAAGTTGCAGCCGGACGTGCTGTAATTCCTTGCAATATTAACCATCCTGAAGCTGAACCTATGATTATTGGCTCGCGCTTCTTGACTAAGCTCAACGCAAACATGGGTAATTCTGCTGTTACGTCATCTATCGACGAAGAAGTAGAAAAGCTTACGTGGGCCACGAAGTGGGGTGCGGATACCGTTATGGATCTTTCCACCGGTAACGATATTCACACAACGCGCGAATGGATTTTGCGCAACTCCCCTGTGCCAATTGGAACAGTGCCAATGTATCAGGCTTTGGAAAAGGTTGAGGATGATGCTTCTAAGCTCAGCTGGGAGCTTTTCCGCGACACTGTTATTGAGCAGTGCGAGCAGGGCGTTGACTACATGACTATTCACGCTGGCGTGCTTCTTCGCTACGTGCCGCTTACTGCAAACCGCGTAACCGGTATTGTTTCTCGTGGTGGCTCAATTATGGCTGAATGGTGCTTGCAACATCATCAAGAGAGCTTCTTGTATACGCACTTTGAAGAATTATGCGAGATTTTCGCAAAGTACGATGTTGCATTCTCTTTGGGTGATGGTTTGCGTCCAGGTAGCTTGGCTGATGCTAACGATGCGGCTCAGCTTTCCGAGCTTATGACGCTTGGCGAGCTTACGAAGATCGCTTGGAAGCATGACGTACAGGTGATGATTGAAGGTCCTGGTCACGTGCCATTCGACACTGTGCGTATGAATATTGAGATGGAAAAGGCAATTTGCCAGAATGCTCCATTCTATACGCTTGGTCCTTTGACTACGGATACCGCACCTGGCTATGACCACATTACTTCCGCAATTGGTGGCGTGGAGATTGCGCGATACGGCACCGCAATGCTTTGCTATGTGACTCCTAAGGAACATTTGGGGTTGCCTAACAAGGATGACGTGAAGCAAGGCGTGATTGCGTATAAGATCGCTTGTCACGCAGCTGATCTTGCTAAGCATCATCCACATGCTATGGATCGCGACAACGCAATCAGTAAGGCTCGCTTTGAGTTCCGCTGGTTGGATCAGTTCAACTTAAGCTATGATCCAGATACCGCAATCGCCTTCCACGACGAAACACTTCCTGCAGAACCGGCAAAAATGGCGCACTTCTGCTCGATGTGCGGACCAAAGTTCTGCTCGATGGCTATTTCGCAAAATATTCGTAAGCGTTTTGGCGGAGCAGCTCAGCAGGAGCAGCTCGTTGAAGAAGCACGCAGTCAGGCAATTGCCGATGGTATGAAAGAGATGAGCAAAAAGTTCCAAGAATCCGGCTCATCGTTGTATCAAAGCGTGAAAGCATAAAATGATGAGGTACGGAAGTGCGGAAGCAAAAACTGAATTGCAAGTGCTTCAATAACAATACTTACAACGAATAATAATAGAAGAAGGTTGATATGAACCAAAGCGAGTTTTATAGTGAGCTATTATGCTTGCTATAAGACTCGCTTTCTTTATATCCGCATTTAAATTCTATTAATACAACCTTTCCGTTGCATGCGTTGTAAAGTTTCTGCCGCCTTACAGCAAAAATCCGACATTTTCTGTACACAAGCGTATAGAAAATGTCGGATTAGCAATTAAGAACTTTAGTACTAAAGAATATTAAAGAGTATTAAATCAAATAACGTTTAATCACAAAACTTCAATAGAAATAATACCTACAGGCTCAAGAGGAGCATCAGATCGATCCGTTGCGACAGCCTCGAGCTTATCGACAACCGCCTTCGATTCATCGTCAGCAACTTCGCCGAAAATTGTATGGTGGCCATCAAGCCATGGAGTTGGCACAGTTGTAATGAAGAACTGCGAACCGTTAGTGCCATGCAAACGACCGTCACGACCGCGACGCTTTCCAGCATTTGCCATAGCGAGCAAATAAGGCTTATCGAACTTCAAGGATGCGTCAATTTCATCGTCAAACTCGTATCCAGGACCGCCAGTTCCATTGCCGAGTGGGCAGCCACCCTGAATCATGAAATCCTTAATGATGCGGTGGAAAGTTAAACCATCGTAGAATGGCTCATGCGAAGGTTTTCCACTGAATGAGTCAAGCCACTCGCGCTCACCAGTAGCTAAGCCAACAAAATTTTTGACGGTTTCAGGCGCTTTACTGTCAAACAAATTGATTTTTATATCGCCTTCAGAAGTATGCATAATAACTGTAGTCATGTGGTAATTCTCCCATATTTTCACGACTGTTTCAATTCGTGTTAGATAAAAATATTCGCATACAAAAATGCCTCACTTTGCGTAGTAAAGAAAGACGCAAAGTGAGACACTTTTACATTAACTTCATTATGCTAATTAACTCAATACTCAGCAAACTTACTGAATACAATTAAGCAAACATTAAGCAGCTCTAAAACTAGCTGATCTGCAATAACCAGACCAGCTAGCAAATATTCTACTTACTACTGTGACGAGAAGTACCACGACGCTTAGCTGAGAAAAGCGCAGCACCAGCAGCACTAAGAGTTGCAGCAAACAAGCCAAACACAGACACGTCACTACCAGTCTTACTAAGCTGAGCAACACTACCACTCTTCAACACCTGAGCGCGCACAGAAGCACGAACCTCAGCCGCATGAGCCTTAGCAGACGCCAAAGCCTTACGAGCAGCAGAAAGCTTCTTAGCCGCAGCATCAACCTGAGCCTGAGTTGCGTTAGGATCAGCAGCAACCTTCTTAGCCTCAGCCAAAGCAGCATCCAAAGCCGCCTGAGCCTTAGAAACTTGAGCATCAGCCTGCTTCACAGCCGGATTGCTTTCAACCGCAGCGTTCACAGCAGCAGAACTTGCGCCATTAGCATTATTAGCGTTAGCGTTGGCAGCATTGGTGTTAGCAGCGTTACCTGCATTACCCGAGTTTACGCCAGCACCAGCGTTACCATTACCAGCATTTCCAGGCTGTGAATCAGACTCAGCACCCTGAATCTGAACATTCAACTCACCCTTATCCACAGTAGTAGGCGCATTATCATTCACACCATAACCAGCTTCAGAACCAGAACCAGGAGTTGGTTTCTTACCGTCAAGAGCCTCTTCAGCTGTCTTAAGCTTTGCAAGAGCATCATCAACAAGCTTCTGCTTTTCAGCTTGAGTCTTAGTTGTTACATCTTCCTCGCCTGCAGCAGCCTTCTTCGTACCAGTTAGCTTATCGATAAGATCCTTAGCATCTTGAAGAGCCTGATCAAACGCAGTCTTCTTTTCCGTCGTAGTAGAATACGTATACCTATCTGAGTTCTTAACGTTGCTATCCTTATCAATCTCTTCTTGCAACGGCTTGGTGTTAACACCATCCAAAGCAAGGCGAGCCTTAACGAGCTTGTCAAGAGCGTCGTCAACAGCCTTCTGCTTTTGAGCTTCCTGCTCAGGAGTAAGAGGAGTCGAGTTAGGATTCTTCGCGTTCTCATTCTCTTCGTTAGCAGTCTTCAAAGCAGCTTCAGCCTCAGTCAAAGCCGCGTCAAACGCATCCTTCTTATCTTTAGAAGCGGTGGTATAAACCGAATCACCCTTAGTTGCAGGAGTTGCCGTAGCGTCTGGCTTAAGAGCCTTATCGTTATCAACTTCCGCCTGAAGATTAGCGGTATTAACACCAACGCCCTTAACTGTGTTGTCAAGATCCTGCATTGCCTTAAGAAGATCCTTATACAGCTCATTAACCTGATCCGCATCCTTAGGATCGCCATTAGCTTTGTCTAGCACGGCTCCAGCAGCAGTAGCAGCATCGTCAAACGCTTTCTTTTGCTCATTGCCTTCTTGCAGACCCTTATACTTGTCGCCCTTAGCGAACTTATCAGCGATCTCTTTCAGCTTTTCAAGACGAGCCATGGCAGTATCGGTTGCAGTAGCATTGGCAAGCGCGTCGTCGATGTCGTCAGAAGTTGTACCGTCAGCGTTCTTGTGATCAGAAGCATCAGTATCTTCAATAATCTTCTTGAAAGCTTCCTTCTGCGCATTGTTCAAATGATCAAGCGCAGCAATCTGCTTCTTAGCATCCTCTATCTTCTTAGCCTTCAAAGCGCGATTAGCAATAGCAGTTGGGTCGCCAATCTTCTTTGCATCATTGATGTCATCAATAGCCTTCTGCTTTTCAGCATCTGGAAGATCACTATCTTGAATGCGTTTCTTCTGATCTTCCTTTTCTTTATTAAGTACAGACTGATCATCGTATGTGTTCTGAGAAATATCGCGCTTGCCCTTAGCATCTTCGATTGCCTTGTTTGCGTCATCAAACGAAGTTTTCACGCCATCAACAGCATCCTTGATTTCAGAAGGCTTTGTTGCACTGTTAACAGTGTTCTTGGCATCATCGATTGCCTTAGTGGCAGCTTCATACTTATCTTTAGCTTTTGCTTTCTGCTCATCATTCAACGCCTTGTATGCTGCATCAAGTTCTGCCTTCTTAGCATCAAGCTTGGCAATACCAGCATTCTTAGCATTCTGCTCGTTAATCGCATTCTGGCGCTTGGCTGCGTCAAGATCATTCTTAATCTCTTCTGCAGTAGCAGCAGGATCCTTCTTTGCAAGAGCATCTTCCAAAGCAGTGAGTGCTGCATCCTTCTTGCTTGGATCAGAACCAATTAACTCCTTAAGAGCCTTATCGTCCTCGCTACTAGAATTGCCGTGGCTTAGGAACGGAAGCGCGCCAGCACTAACATCCTTGTGCGCTTCATTAAGATTATTAGCTTCATCTAAAATCTGCTGAACTTCTTCAGGAGTCTTAGCACCAGGCTTGGTAGCATCCCCACTCTTTCCATTCAGCTTTTCCTTGAGCTTATCCTTTTCATCTTGAGTCAGATTGCCAAGACCATCAATTGCATCAGAAGCTTTCTTTTTCTTATCCTGTAGCTCTTGCTTCTTCTGGTGCTCCTGCTTTTTATCTTCCTCTTTTTTCTGCTCTTTTTCCTTATTTTCTTTGTCTTTCTTTTCTTTTTCCTTTAACTGTTCAGGAGTTACATTATTCTTGCCAGCCTGCTCGTTGGCCTTCTTAAGAATATTCTGAATATCATCAGCACCTTTAGCATTATCAATCTCATTCTTATACTGGGTTTTTTGCTCCTCAGTAAGCTTTGGATTGCGGTCGATAATCTTCTTCGCATCATCCTTCATCTGCTGGAGTTGACCAGCATCAGGCGTTGGCGCAGGGGTTCCCGCCTTCTTATAAGTTACCTTAACGGAGAACAAATCATTATTAGCAGAATCCTGGAACACAAGTGTTGTAAAATCACTATTCTTATATGTAACCTTTGCAATGCCATTAGCATTAGAAGTTGAGCTAAGCTCCATCTTAACTGTATCTGTTTTTGGCGTGAGACTCGTAGGAACGGTATACGGCGCCTTATCTCCTGCTAGTGAATCCGTGCCATCGTAATTGGCTTTCAAGAATGCTTCCGCAGCTTTCTTGAAATCAGCTTCAGACAGATTTTCTGGGTCGGTAACTTCAATCTCAGGAATTGGATTGTACTTGCGCTCAGCCTTCTTGGCATCGGTGAGCTTGCGAATAAGATCGCGCAGGTCCTTCTCGGCTGTTTGACCTTGAGCCATGCTATCGATCTTGGAATCATCCAACTGATCAGGATTGTCGATGCCAGCGCGCTTCAAATCATCTTTAGTAAGACCCTCATCTGTGCGCTTTTTCAGCAAATCCTTGGCTTGCTGCTTTAGATTGTCAATCGTATTGTCTTTTTGAGGTTGAGAGCTGTTCTTTTTAACATACAAATCGTTAGCTTGGATGGTAATCAATTCGGTTTGCGAGGCAGAATCCCAATCTCCCCCATCATCGTTGTCAGCCCATGGACGACCAATAACCTTGATACCCTTATCATCGCGTAAACTGATACTAAGCATAGGTCCACCATTATTACCATGTACACCGTAAGGACCCATATTCTTAGTACCGGCTTTTGGAGTCCAAGTTTTTTTAACCTCAACGCTATCTGCAACAGTAGCTAAATCATCTTCAGTTACATTATCGTAATTGTCTTTTACAAACTGCTTTAAAGCCTTTACAGCCTCTTGAACAGTTGGTGTATCGCCTTCAGTCTCCGTCTTTGTAACATTATACTTAAAGGTAATTTTCTGATTATCTGGATCGTTATATGTCTTAGTTTCCGTAGAAGGCGTCTGAGACGTTTGCGTATTTGCTGTCTGCTTGAAGAACACGCTCATGGGATAAGTAGCGTCTTTATAGCCATCCGCCTTAAACGTAATGTAACCTTTACCGTCTTTCACGCTATACGAAACATCAGTAATAGTTACATCTGAATTATCTTTAGAATCCTTACCCTTAACCTTCATTAAGGCTTTTTTATTTGCATCAAGAGCTTGGCTGTTAGTTGTTAAATCTGCTTCTTTCATATTGAATGGATCAAATTTAACTCTTGTTTGGGTTGCAGGCGCTTCAACGATGAACTCTTTTTCAGCAGCAGGAGTTGGAGCAGGCGGCTTTGGAGTTGGATTTTCCTCAGCAGCCTTTTGCTTTAAGAATTGCCAGGAAGGAATCTCTGTTGTTGAACCGTCTGCCCAAGTGATGATGGCGTTCTTGAAGTCTTTATCGAAGCTTACAGGAGTTTTGCCATCCTTCTTGGCTGCATTATAAACATCCAAGTCAGCGTTTGCTGCGTCGAAGGCATCGGTTACTTTCTTTTGTTCATCTGCATCTAATTTTGCAGGATCTTTAACCTCAATCGCGTCCGGCACAACATACGGCGCCCAATCGGAGATTTTTGGCCCTTGGAACACAAGCTCAGACGCAGGAATCGTAGCCTTTGAGCCATCTTCGTAAGTCACAACAAGGTTCTTGCCGTCTTTATCGAAAGCAATAGCATTATCCTTGGCAAGATGCTTGCTAAATTCGCTGCTATCAGGGTTCGCCTTCTTGAACGCATCAATAACAGCCTTTTTATCATCATCACTTAACGAATCAGGCTTTACAACAGGTATGCGATCTGGCATAACTGGCTTATATCTGTCGCTGTCGGATTCATCTTGTGCAACAAGAAGGCTTGCAGGAATCGTGCGAGTCGTCTTGTCTTTGAAAGTGATAGTTGCAGAGCCATCCTTATTTACCACAACACCATTATCAGCAACTAATTCCTTGAAGTACTTGGTGTTTTCATTCGCTTTTTCAATTTTTTCTTTAATAGCCTTTTGCTCGGCTTCACTCAAATCGTTAGTCTTCTTAACCTTTGTAACCTCTGGATACGCAAGCGTCAAATGATCCGCAATCTTTGGCGTATTGTGCTTTTGACCTACTGCATAATGCCAATTACCTGCAAAACGGTAAACGCCAGCGGCAAAACGAAGCGGATTGGTGTCACGCTCTTTCCATGCATTGTCTTCCATCTCGGAAACGTAAGTCATGTCATACCAACGCTGACCAGCAGACTCCCAGTCTACGAAAATACCCTTAAGGCCTTGAGTTTGCTTTTGGTATTCTTCCCATTGTTGTGCGGTATTGCCCGCATTATCGTAACCTTTATTGTCTTTGGTACCCAAGCCCATAAGCTGTTTCCAGCCTTTGCTGGCGAGAATATTTTCGTCACTAAAATAATAATTAGAAATATTAGTCCATTCCTTAGGACTATTAAAATGTTTGTCAGAAACAGCGCCATAACCGTTTGCGTCGGTTGTAATATATTGCGAAGAACCAGCAGGTTTAACCTGCTCCTTGCCATTTTTTGTTAACTTTTCAATACGCTTAAATTGAATATCTTGAGGATCTTTCAAACCAGCAGGAACACCAAACCACCACATTGGACGGAATCGCCAATCGTCAGCTGTAGCATTGTTGTGGCAATTAGAAAGATAATGAACGCGAACAAATTTACCAAGAGGGTCTATGCCTTCAGTACCGCCAGCTTTGGCGTGATCTAGAGTATCGTAATATTCAACGTCAATGTTGAAATGAGCCTCGGCATATTTTGCATCAGTTTTGAAACCGTAATAAACATTGTTGCCAGTGCCGTCTACATAACCGTCAGCATAGGCAGGCGAGGAAACGAATACCCCCCCCCCCGAGCACCATTGCGCCTGCGAGCATAGCTGCGCACACGCTCTTAGAAAGTGGCGCGTAAATAACGCTGTTACTCGACTTTTGCATAGACTTTTGCAAATCGGCAAGATGCTTCGCACTCATAATCTTCTTCGTCATTATTCCTCACTTCAATAATGTGTATTCTTTATGTTTCTGCTTATGCATAACTTGTAATATGCAATAATGCAGCAGCCAAACAAATTAGCATTCGCTTCTTTGTTTCATACCAATTTGCTATTTACACAACGCTTCATACTCTCTTAATACATTTCAAGCATGCATAAAAATGTGCAAACTGACATTCCTACAAGCTATATGGTACTCAACTATTCATACATTGCAAACCTTTTCATGCAATAATTTGTGTAGCGTAAATCACATAATTCGCAAATCACGCATGAATACGTATAAATTACATGTTAAGACGTCATAATATTTATGAAAAAAAATTACGACACGCCGCAAGATAATTGAATGCTTACGCAAGGCTACGAGTTACTTGCGTAAGGTTATTGACCTACTTACGTAAGACTATTAACTGCTTACGCAAGAATATTAGTTACTTACGCAAGAATATTGCTTATTTAAGATACGGCTTTAACTCGTTAATAAGCAAACCGTTAGAAGCGACTACGTCATTTTCGCGTCGCCAATGAATAGGGTTTCCATCCCACTGGCAAACCTGACCCTGCGCTTCTAGCACAACCACGGCACCAGCAGAAACAGCTGGAATATCCCAATGATGCAAGTGAGGCTCAAAATAAGCGTCATAAGTGCCATCTGCCACCTTGCACAAGTCGAGCGACGCAGGTCCAATACGCTTAATATCCGCAGGGCAGCCCTCTTCAACAGAAGCGACTACGTCAAGCGCGCGCTTAGATTCACCAGGTATATAAGACATTCCATAACAAACCACAGATCCTTGCAAAGTAGAAGTTGTGGAAGGCGTAATCTTCTCACGCTTCTCTCCTTGCGGAGTTCTACGAATACGAATAGCACCCTGACCCTTTGCAGCCAAATAAGTCAATCCCAACGCAGGAGCGTGCACAACGCCAAGAACTGGACGAGCGGAGCCTTCATCGTTAAACTCAAAAAGCGAAACCGTAAGAGTCCACTCAGCCATATCGCGATTAAAATTAATAGCACCGTCAACGTTTCCAACGCACCAAAAACGTTCTCCCGGATTGCACTGCTCCGGCTTAGTTTGCCAAAAACCTTGGAAAGGATTCACATAAGTCAAACGATTTTGAATAAAACGCACGAGCTTATCACCAAAACCAGATTCAGATTTATTAGGATCACCCAACGCAATCGACGTCATATCTTGAGGGCTTAATTGATCCTGATACGCATGTTTACCAACATCTTCCAAAATACGCGCAACTTCAAGCGCAACTTCTCGTAAATTCAACTTACACTCCCTACCCTAAATGCATAAATTCCCGTATTTATGCACACTCTCTCTCCCATAAATTAACTTTATTTTACTCAACAATAGAAAGATTCACCAACACATTTAAGCTCTGCGGTTAAAAGATACAGAACTTTCACAAAAAATTTAATCATTAATCTTTAATCATCATTCGCAATTTTACATTGCCTACGTACATTACTCAACTTTTACTTTTAAAAACGTATTAATTCGCATTCAAAAAACGTAAGACAGCGCTTAAATCGCGAGTAAGAATGCAGTAAGGAGTAGCCGCTTGAACTGTTGGTTTTGCGCAAAAAGCTACGCCTAATCCAGCGAATTTAATCATTGAAATATCGTTCGCTCCATCCCCCACTACAACAGTTTGTTCGCGATCAATTCCAAGATTAGTTGCCCAAGTTCTAAGCGCTTCAACTTTTGCATTAGCATTAACAATATTTCCAAGTACGTTGCCAGTAAGCTTGCCGTCAATAGACTCTAAATGGTGAGCCGCCCAAAAATCAATATTCAAACTCGGCAAAAATTCGTCCAAAATCTCATGAAAACCGCCAGAAACTGCGCCAACTTTCCATCCGTACGCATGAAGCGTGTCAATTAAAACATTCGCGCCTTTAGTTACATGAATTTTAGAAATAATACGCTTTTTGCACTCGTCAATATTCAAATCGCGAAGCATACTCACGCGCGAACGCAAGGAAGTATCGAAAGTAATTTCGCCACGCATTGCTCGCGCTGTAATCGCAGAAAGCTCATCGCCGCATCCAGCTTCTGCACCGAGCAAATCGATAACTTCTTCCTCAATAAGCGTTGCATCAACATCCATAACCAAAAGCCCTGGTTTAGACAAAGTTGGCAACATCGAAGAAAAGTTCATAATCATAATTTTATGCGCAGTAAGCTGCTGCCGAAAGCCTAGCTCCGCGCGCCCAGTCTGCCGCTTTCATAGCTTTCTTACCTTGCGCTTTTACTTCCAAAAGCTCAAGTGCGCCGCTTAAAGTACCGACCCAAACTTGCTTCTTACCAGCAAGCAATTTTCCAGGATCAAGCTGATTAAAATCTTGAGCATGCGGATCGTTAGCATCTGCCGGAACTGCGCGTAAAACATGCAAAGTAATCAGATCCGCATTATGTTCATCGTCCGCATGAAGCTCGCACCACGCGCCCGGATTTGGCGTACAAGCGCGAATTTGACGATCGACTGCAAAAGCTGGCGCATGAAAATCAATATGAGCATCTTCAACAGTGATTTTTTGCGCAACTTCTTGAGGAGTTTGATCTTGCTCAACCGGCACAATTTCACCAGTTTCCATGCCGCGAAGAGATGCTGCAAGAAGCGGCGCGCCGTCGTTTGCAAGTCGTGCAAGAAGATCGCCAGAATTTTCGTGAGACTCAATTTTTGTAGTAAACTGCGCCAAAATAGGCCCACAATCCATGCCGCGCGTAATGCGAAAAACCGTAGCACCTGTAATATCATCCCCAGCCCAAATTGCGCGCTGCACAGGAGCTGCACCTCGCCATTGCGGAAGAAGCGAAAAATGAAGATTATACCAGCCGAGCGGCAACGCGTCTAAAACATTCTGTCGCAAAATCTTGCCGTATGCTACAACTGCTGCAGCTTTTGCACCGGTTGCCGCAAGCTGTTCAAGAAACACATCTTCATTTTTAGGATCCGACTCAAGCACTGGCAAGCCGAGCTCAAGAGCAGCCTGTTTCACAGGGCTTGGCACAAGCTTTCTACCGCGACCAGTCGGAGCGTCCGGTCGCGTAAGAACAGCGCGAACATCAAAATGCTCACTATCTTTAGTTAACTCGCGAAGAGACGGAACCGCAACTTCCGGAGTTCCAGCAAACAATATTGGTAATGCCATATTTCCCCACTATTTTAAATTAAAGCAGTAAATTAAATCCGTAAAATCAGCCGGCAAAAGCTTCCTTTAATTTACTAAAGAAACCTTTACGCTCACTCGACTGCTCACTTAACGAATGCTGCTGCACTTGCTTCATAGAACTATCATGCAATTTAGCAAATTTTTCAATCAAAGCACGCTCTTCATCATTCAACTTAGAAGGCGTTTGCACTAGCACATGAACCACGATATTTCCGCGATCTTTAGAACGAAGCTTCGTCACACCAAGATTTGGCAAAGTAATAGTGTCTTCATTTTGGCAGCCTGCAGGAATCGTTATTTTCTGAGCACCATCAAAAGTGTCGATTTCAAGGCTACGACCAAGAACAGCCCAGCTCATAGGAACTGTAATCCAACAATGCAAATCATCCTCGTTACGAGTAAATTGCTTATCTGCACGAATATGAATATCAACGTACAAATCGCCGGCAGGACCGCCGCACTTACCAACGCTTCCTTGGGAAGCTAAGCGCAAACGACTACCGTCACGAATTCCAGCCGGCACGTTCACTCCAACTTCACGAATTGAACGCACACGACCATGACCGTGGCAGTTTTGGCAAATATTCTTAATAATCGTGCCGTGACCTTCGCAATGCTCACAAGGCATCGAAGACATCATTTGACCGAGCATAGTGCGCACAACTTTTTGGCAGAAGCCAGAACCGTGACACACAGAGCACTGTTCTGGAGCGGAATTGTCGGCAGAACCGGAACCAGAGCAATCCTTGCAAACGCCAAAAGTAGTTAACCGTACGCTAACATTTCCGCCAAAAATAGCGGTTTTCAAATCAATACGAGCCTCAGCTAACGCATCATCGCCAGGCTGCACACGCGAAATTGGTCCTTGCGAATTACCGAAAGAACCGCCAAAGAACTGGCTGAAAATGTCGCCCATGCCCATATCTGCAAAACCAGCACCTGAAGCTCCGGCACTTCCTGCAGAAGGATCGTTAGGATCAACACCCATGTCTACCATTCGACGCTTTTCAGGATTAGAAAGCACGTCGTAGGCAGCATTTACTTCCTTAAACTTTTCTTCAAACTCAGCGCCTGCAATATCAGGATGATATTTGCGGCTCATTTTGCGATAGGCTTTGCGAATTTCGTCGTCGCTAGCATTGTGATCAACGCCTAGAACTTTGTAGTAATCAGTCAATTAATTCCCCTTTTACCTTTTTCTAAAATCATTCTTGCATAAGGCACAGCCAGACATAAGCCGAATAACCAGCCATAAACCAGCCACGTTTTATGAATTTTCGGATATAAACGAATTAAGGTAGCGCGCAACAGCCTTAACAGCAGTCATCGTTGCAGCATAATCCATATGCGTAGGACCAATTGATCCAATAAACGCAGAGTCAGAATCAGCATTGTATCCGTAAGTGCTTGTTACAACAGAAGCGTTAAGCAAACCAGGAGTGTGCGTTTCCGAGCCGATTGCAACACTAACACCACTTGCACAATCGCTTGCTTCCTCACTTAACGAAGTCATCAGTCGCATAATAACAGCCTGTTCTTCGAGTGCGTCAAAAAGTGAAGCAAAATCAACAATACTTTGTCTATGCGCAAGTTGAGAAGCTCCAGCCATATATAAGTCGTGAGTATGCTCACCGTCATGCATATCTTCTAAAGCGTTAGCAAGTTGACTAATAATTTGCAAAGCTGACGCTAAATCCTTGCGATTTGCGAGCGCATAAACGCGTTGTGAAGCAGATGAAAGAGATAGCCCAATGCAGCACTCATTAACCATATTAGTTAGATGCAATAAGTCATTTGAATTTATAGTAGTTGCTTGAATCATGTGCTGAGCTACGCCTCCAGTATCTGTAATCACAACAACCAAAAGCGTAGAAGACGATACTTGAACAATCTCAATTCTTTTTACTTTTGACTTAGACAATGCTGGAGATGCTACGAGAGCGACTTGACCCGTAATACTTGCAAGAAGACGCGCGGAACGTTGCAAAGTATCTTGCAAACTAACAGATCCGCTTAAAAAGTTACGTATAGCGCGACGCTGCGGTTCAGAAAGCGGAATAACAGAAGCCAAACCGTCAACAAAGTAGCGATAGCCTTTTTCAGTAGGAATACGACCTGCAGAAGTGTGCGGTTGAACAAGGTATCCCTCCTCTTCCAAAGCCGACATGTCGTTACGAATAGTAGCTGAACTCACACCAAGCTGATGATGCTTTGCAAGAGCCGCAGAACCAACAGGCTCTTGAGAACGAATATAATCCTCAACAACTGCGCGCAAAATCATCATGCGTCGTGACTGCATTACCACTCCTTACAAACACTCTAAATACTATATTCCTATAGTAGTCTATTTCTTAGCACGCAACAGAACATAAAAGCAAACTTTTGACACACTTTGTAACATATTCGTCGCGCGCGAAAGATAGGATTGAAGGGCAATGAGAGGGTAAAAAGCCAGCGTAAGCTGTGCTTAAAAACCCGGATTATTGGAAGGAAAGTAGATCACATGACCGATTTCAACTGGTCTGCATTAGACGAGCGCGCCGTAAAAATGGCGAAGGTTCTCTCGGCTGATGCTGTTGAGCGAGCAGGACACGGACATCCTGGCTCCCCTGTTTCATTAGCACCGATTGCGTACACATTGTACCAGCATTTCATTAAGCACGATCCAGCTGACCCAAAGTGGGCTGGCCGCGATCGTTTTATTCTTTCTGGCGGTCACGCTTCGCTTACGCAATACGTGCAGTTGTTCTTCTCTGGATACGGCTTGACTCTTGACGATCTCAAGTATTTCCGTGGCGGTGCAGACACGCGTACTCCAGGTCACCCTGAATACGGCTTGACTCCAGGCATCGAAATGACTACTGGCCCACTCGGTCAGGGTCTTGCTTCTGCTGTTGGTTTTGCCTATGGTCAGCGCTTTGAGCGCGGTCTTCTTGATCCAGAAGCTCCAGCTGGCACTTCCCCATTCGATCACAAGGTTTGGGTTATCTGCGGCGAAGGCGACGTTGAGGAAGGCGTTTCTTCTGAAGCTGCTTCCTTGGCTGGAAACCAGAAGCTTGGCAATTTGACTGTAATCTTCGATGCAAACCACATTCAGATTGAAGGTGACACTAAGCTCACCTTCTCTGAGGATATTCTTGCTCGTTACCGTGCATACGGTTGGTACACCGATGAAGTTAGCTTCATCCAGCCAGACGGCTCCTACAAGGAAGACGTTCAGGCTTTGGCTGCAGCTATTGAAAAGGCTCAGGAAGTTACCGATAAGCCTCACTTCATTAAGGTTAATACTTTGATTGCTTGGCCAACCCCAGGCAAGACCGACAACGAAGCTTCCCACGGCTCCAAGCTTGGCGAAGAAGCTGTGAAGGGCTTGAAGGAACTTTGCGGTTTCGACCCAGAAGTTCAATTCCCAATCGACGAAGAAGCTTTGGCTCACGCTCGCAAGGTTGCAGAGCGCGGCTTGGCTGCTCACAAAGCTTGGGACGAAGCTCTTGCAAAGTGGGCTGCCGCCAACCCAGATAAGGCTGCTCTCTACGAGCGCATTAAGGCTGGCAAGCTTCCTGAAGGTTTCGACAAGGCTATTGACGACTTGGTTGCTGGCTTCGAAGTTGGCTCTAAGGTCGCTACCCGTAAGGCTTCCGGCGCAGTTCTTAACGCAATTGCTGCTGTTATGCCAGAACTTTGGGGCGGTTCCGCTGATTTGGGTGGCTCCAACAACACCAACATTAAGGGTGCTGACTCCTTCGGTCCATCCGAGGACGCAACTCGCACTTGGCCAAACGTTTCCGAGCATGGTCGTCAGCTTCACTTCGGTGTGCGCGAGTTCGCAATGGGTGCTATTACCAACGGTATTTTGCTTGGTTCTGACACTCGCCCATTCAACGGCACCTTCTTCCAGTTCTCTGACTACGAGCGCCCAGCAGTTCGCTTGGCTGCTTTGATGGAGATTCCAAATCTCTACGTTTGGACCCACGATTCCGTAGCTTTGGGCGAAGATGGTCCAACTCACCAGCCAATCGAACACTTGGCTGCTTTCCGTGCTATTCCTCAGCTTGAGGTTGTGCGCCCTGCAGATGAGTACGAAACTGCTGAAGCTTACCGTTACTTCTTCGAAAAGAAGAACAGCTACCCAACCGCTATGATTTTGACCCGCCAAGGCGTTCCAACCCTCGCTGAGACTGCTGAAAAGGCTCGCGAAGGCGTGAAGCACGGCGCTTACGTTTTGGTTGATTGCGAAGGCACTCCAGACGTAATCATCATGGCAACCGGTTCCGAAGTTCAGTGGGCTGTTGCTGGCGCCAAGACTTTGGCTGCTGAAGGCATTAAGGCTCGCGTTCTTTCCATGCCATCCCTCGAATGGTTCGAAGAGCAGGACGAAGAGTACAAGGAAGCAATCTTGCCAAAGTCCGTCAAGGCTCGCGTTTCCATCGAAGCTGGCTTGGCATTGCCTTGGTACAAGTATCTTGGCGATTGCGGCAAGGCTGTTTCTATCGAACAGTACGGCTTGCAGGGTGACGGCGGTCAGAACATGATTGACTTGGGCATTACTGCTGAGCACGTAGTAGAAGCTGCTAAGGCTTCTATCGAAGAAGCTCGCGCCTAAGATAGCTTGACAAAAAGCAAGTAAGCAAAATAAAGCTTGATGTATCAAAATAAAATTGGTATGTCACAAAACTAGAAGTGCTAACGAAACACTTCACAAGAGACAGCGACGGCGTGTTGATGCCGAGCTACCGTTGGTTCGACATCAACCGCTGTTTCTTGTAAAAACGCCAAAATACCGACGTGCCCCAATTGGTGGAGCACAGTGTTAAGGAGATAACATGACTGAAGCAACGCAGCGCACCAGCGATTCCGGCGTTTCTATTTGGTTGGACGATTTGTCCCGTACCCGCATTGAGTCCGGCTCTTTGCAGGATTTGATTGCTAATAAGAATGTTGTTGGCGTTACCACCAACCCATCCATCTTCCAGAAGGCTTTGAGCCAGGTTGGCCCATACGATGCACAGCTTAAGGAACTCGGCAAGGTCGACGTTGAAACCGCTATCCGCGAGTTGACCACCACCGACGTTCGTAACGCAACCGATATCTTCCGCGAGATCGCTGAAAAGACCGACTTCGTTGACGGCCGCGTCTCCATCGAAGTTGACCCACGCTTGGCTCACGATACTGCTAACACTGAGAAGCAGGCTGAAGAGCTTTGGGCAAAGGTTGATCGTCCAAACGTTATGATCAAGATTCCAGCAACTTTGGAAGGTCTTCCAGCTATCACCGCTACCCTTGCTAAGGGTATTTCTGTGAACGTAACCTTGATCTTCTCCCTCGAGCGCTACGAGCAGGTTATCGACGCCTTCATCGAAGGTATCGCTCAGGCTGCCGCTAACGGCCACGACTTGAAGCACATTGGTTCCGTAGCTTCCTTCTTCGTCTCCCGCGTTGATACCGCTGTTGACAAGCTCCTCGAAGCTAACGGCTCCGATGAAGCTAAGGCTCTTGAAGGCAAGGCTGCTGTTGCTAACGCTCGCTTGGCTTACGAACTCTTCGAGAAGAAGTTCGCAGCTGATCCACGTTGGACTGCTCTTGAAGCTAAGGGCGCTAAGAAGCAGCGTCCACTTTGGGCTTCTACCGGCACCAAGAACGCAGCTTATTCCGATTGCAAGTACGTTGACGAGTTGGTTGCTGAGCATGTTGTGAACACCATGCCAGAAAAGACTTTGAACGCTCTTGCTGATCACGGCAACGGCGCTGCTTCCGTTAAGGGCACTTACGAAGAGAGCCACGCTGTTATGAACAAGCTTGCTGAGCTTGGCATCAACATCAAGGACGTTACCGACAAGCTTGAGGCCGACGGTGTTGCCGCCTTCATCAAGTCTTGGGATTCCGTGATTGCTGACGTGCAGTCTGGCATCGATCGCGTAAACGCCTGATTTTGCTAATCGTCTGATAGCTAAACTGCTAATCAGCGAAACTGCTAAATAACATAAACCGCACATGTTCGTGGATTATAATTCACACATGTGCGGTTTTTAACTAACGGTTAAAAACGTAAGTAGTAGCTCGACCTTTTCCACAAACTGAAATATCTCCTCTACTAACTAAATCAGATAACAATTGCTTAGCCTTGATACTACCCACGTTAAGAATATTTTGCACTTGCTCACGCTTTATTGTTCCATGATTATGTACTGCTTCAATAATCTTTTTATAGCAATCGTCAACGCTCATACGTTTGTGCGAGTTATTAGAATCTTGCGAAAGTGAATTTGTAGTAAGTTCTGAATTATAAGTACCGTTCACTAAATTCAATGAACTAGCATTAAGTTCAGTTTTGTTTTTTGCAGAACCAGATACAAAGTTATTCTTATCGCTTACAAAAAATTCAAGAGTAGTACGGTCAGGGTTAAAGAACTCGCTTAAAACTGGATGGCGTATTCCAGCCCAATCACAACCAGCTCTCATAGCATCAAATCCGCTTCCAGCACGTTCAACAACAGAAATCAGCGCGAACATTTTAAGCAGTGCTGGATTCCGAGAATCAGAAAAACCTCCAGCTAAAGCCACTTCTACAGGCATACGTAAGCAGCCTGGGTTTGCAAAAGAAAGCTTAAAACCATCATTTGCGCTATTTGTTTCTATAGAAGATTGTGAAGAACCATCAACATCAGTACTCGCAGCATCATTATATGTAATAACAGTGTTACCTCGCATATAATAATCAGAATGAATCAACGTGTTTGCAAGAGCTTCTCTAATTGCCATATGCAACGCGGTATCATCAACTCTTAATGATTGAGAATTAAGCAAAAATGGTAATAAATGCGATGATAAATTAACACTAAAGACTACTAAAAACAGTACTTCAATCTGGATTGAGAGAACTCCTAGTATAGCTACACTTTTTTGAGTGCACACTATTGATAGTGGGTGCACTTTTTAACGATAGGAAAAGCTATCGTTAAAAGGTTTAAGATTGGCTTAATAACACGTTTACATTACAATTGTTCCAGTTGCTTAGCCTGATCTCTTCTCACGTAAATAACCGCGAGTATTTGAACTTCTTTTCTACTCTCATCAACACAAAAATAAACGTAATAATTTTTTACGCGTATTCTTCTAAAACCAAGCTCACACCACGGTTGCTCACCAATTAACTTCACACGATAAGGCATCGTCTGTAAAGACATCATTTCCGACTTCAACAGCTCGAGTATTCTTTTAGCTATTATCGGCTCTTTTAACTCAGTGGCAATATATTCTCGAATAAGTGCAAGATGCTCTTTCGCCTGACGAGTAACTTTTACTTTATACTCATCCATTAAAGACCTCGTTCAAGCTCTTCAAAAACATCATCTATCGGATAACTATCACCTTGAACCGCCTGATCATAACCTTTAGCCATCAACGCGTTAAACGTTTTCTCGTCCATATCATCTTGTGCCGGAAGTGACTTCGGAATAGTAAGCGAAAACGGAATACCCTTATTAAGAATGATTTGACGATAAAACATGTCAATAGCAGTAGCCCTAGGAATTCCAATAGTTTCCAAAATCTTCTCCGCCTGCTGCTTAATATTTTCTTGTATTCTCACATTCACATTCGCTGTTTTAGTAACTGCCATATCAATCAACCTCCATACACACATCATAAAATACTGTGTCGCATATTGCAACACATTCCATACACTACTTCACAAACATATACAGTAAGCAATTACTATATGAATTCAAACCCAACCATCCACCATCAGTAATGTCTCACAACAAACGCAACTCACAGTACTTTTGTATTCTTAATATTCATCAAAATTAATTACCTTATCGAATACATCACAATTAGTTTGTGCGTGCAACACAACTACAAGCTTGTTATTCCCAGTTTTAGCACATCTGATAGCTTGCATGATTATTTCACGTTCACTACAACCATCAGCATCAGTTACACTTTTGAAAGTCTCATCCAACATAATAACAGTTCGCTGTTGAGAACCAATACACTTTGTGAGCGACGTAAAATCTGGAGCAACAATAGCACCCTTATCATCAAATAAATAATCTTCAATCAGCATACAATTCTGAGTATTATTATGATCAAACCAATCTCGCAACAATACTGATTTACCAGCACCACTAGCACCAATAATAGCAACCGAAGAAATACAACTATCAGCAATGGTTTTACTAAGATTCTGGTATGCTAATTCATTCCTCTTATACGCTTGCTGCTTACGCTCATAATTTTCCAAACTGAAAACTCGTTGAGCAGTCTGAGTCAAAACACCTGAATCTTGCAAAGTTTCAATCACATTTTCCAAGCTTGACGACAGCATTACCACAAAATACAACACAGCACTAGCAGAAGCAAAATTCATTGATGATACTGTAAGCATATAAAGTATTGAAAATTCCAACACTAAAGAAAGACTTTGCATCATGCAATTTCTCACTGTGTAAATATTGATAAAACGACGCATACGCTGCCAATACTTATTTTCTGACGAAGCATAATGATACTTGCGAGAACTATCAAAAATAGCACCTTGCGGTAAGCTTCGCGTTGATAATAACGACGATAATGCTCCTAAAAACTTATCGCGATATTGTGCTTGTTTATCCGCAGCCGTATTAAGTAATCGCGAACCAGCGTACCATATGAGACAAGATAACGGCACCATAATAATCATTATGTATACGTACTGCGGTACTGCAGCAATTGTCATAGCAAGAACTATTACTGTTTGAACAATAATAAAAATAACGTGTGCAATAGCACTAGGAATACTCATCTGTAAGTCAGAAAAATCATCCCCAAGCCTACCTAAAACATCACCTTTATTATCAATATTTGAATACTTATGCAAACGCATAATTAAACGATTATGCAGTTTTGTAAGCCGCACAATTGGCACAGCATATACAGGAAAATTAAGAGCAATAATGCCAACGACAATAAGCAAGCTTGCAAACAATGCAGAAGACTTAAGCATATTTAAGTTGGTGTTCGTAGCAATATTCTCTACAAACATTAACTCAGCAAGAACTATAAGTACCGTTGCTATCGGCAAACAAACAATACTAGCGGAGAACAATTCGCGCACAGTTCTAATGAACTTACCACGTGATTCTGCACCTGTAGGAATTTTCGATTCCACACAATCCGCTTGCATAGCTTTATCACTACAAGTATTCTGCAAATGATTTTCCTCAACCACACTATGCGTGACTTGCTTAGACTTATTACCATAAAACACGCAAGGAATATACTCCGGATTACGCGCGAATAAAACAATATGCCGAACTTGAGAACTTAGCATGGCTTGTGAAACTGTTTCTCGAAGCTCTGGATTTAACACAGAAAACACGTCATCAAGCACCAAATATTCCACGTCTTGAGCAAACGCCATAGCAAGCACCACGCGTTGACGCTCACCAACAGATAACGTTTCAGGATTATGCAAAAACCTATCCGCAACCTCACGCGACACATGAAATAAACGCAAGAAGTTTTCATACTGCCGACGAGTATCATCACTCGCAATATCAAACCAAGCTTCAATAAGCCCCTGCGACATAATAGGATTACAAGGCACCAATATTTTACTACTGCTAACAATAGAATCATACGCATCCAAAGCCGAGCGAGTTTCTTTAGACAAAAGAGCGAACTTATTATCAAATACGACAGAATCAGAAATATTAGTAGCATCCGCACGAGTATTCTTCATAGCATCTTGCTCTAATTGCACTAAATCCTTGTCCATTGGAAGAGCAAGTCGAATCACGCGATAATTCACAATATTATTCTGCATGGCACCATACAAATATTTAATCGCAAAAAGAATTCCAACATTAAACAACGCATTTGGAAAAAATAGTTACATGAACAAGAACAACACCAGCAAGCAGTAATGTCAACCCACCTTGCTCAACAATATTACTCAATAATTGAGGAAATATGCGCTTATAAAGCACTCTTTCTTCTGTTTTACGCGCATCTTCAATCGCCGTGATACCAACATTATAACGATACACTCTTGAAGCGTGAGGAAGTTTATCAATAATTTTACTGAGAAGATTACGACGTTTACCTTCTAAATCCACATAGTTCTTCCACAATACGCCAATCCAACGTATAAGGAACAAATTACCAACACATAAGAGAACTAATAGTAAAACCGCTACAATACTATTCTCGTGATATTGAACAACACAGATAGCAAAAAGAATAATAAACTGCAATATTGATAACACAAAATCAACACCATAAGCTATCTGACTTATCTGATTTGGATATGTTAATGCCGAAGACTGCAATGTTTCATCATCATTATTCTGAACAGATAAACGCACAAAACGATGGAAAGTAAGCTGACGAAACAAAGCTATAAGAAGCATTTCACAACGATCTTTAGCAATAAAACCCAATGCTTGTAAGAAGAAAGATAATGCCAACTTAAACGCAACAGACCCTTCAAGCAGCGTCGAAGTAGAATGCAACGACCCCATAGTATAAATAAGCAGCAACATTCCAGCAAGCTGTATCAAACCAGTAATAAAAACTGATAACACCTGCGGCATAAGAACTATAAAATATACTAAAGCACCTTTTGTACGTTGATGATTCGCAACGAACGAATCATAACGAGATACAACCCTATTTAACATATACCTCCAACATACATATTCATTCCAAACCCTCTAATCTACAAGTTTCATTAACTAATTCATCATCAGGGAAACGCTTCAAATTGAATGCAAAATACTACTATTTCTTTTTATAACCTACAGCAACATTACCTGTTTTATTAAGTCCTGGTACTTTAAGAACATCAGAGGATGGCTTGTCTTTTAAATCAAATTTACCAACTAAAAATAGAGCTTTATACCCTGAACTAGGCAAATTAAACTGTGAGTCAACTAATTTGATGGGCTTATCTCCAAGAGTGACTTTAGACAAATCATAATGAGAATCAAGAATGTCTCGTGACACAAAGAGATACAGTTCACCTTTATTCATGTAATCGTCTGGTAGGCGATATTCTTTCTGAGATACCTCTACTGTTTCCCAATGATATGACGCAAGCTCTGCCTTCTCCTCATCATCAGCACATCCCGCAAGAGAAAAGAGAGAACCTAGCAGCAGAAGTATAACAAGACAACTTTGAAAAATGTTTTTACAAAAAATAGTTTTACTCCTCATAACACTACTAGCCTCCTTTTCGTTAACACAACTTTGTATCAAATGATTATAAAACAGACTATTAAGTAAACAAAATCTCCCATTCGCTCTGATTACTGTAATAATCTTAATAAATATCCTATTTTTTTATTAATTTGTCTAGACTATCGACACTAATTTCTTCATTTACTAGCAAACTATACTCTTTCATAAACAGCAAGGTTCGAAGAAACAGAAGAACCAACATAATCGCGCGCGTTTAACGCTTCCAACAATATTCCCTCATAAACGAAGCAATCCCTGCAAATCTTCACCCTCGTAATATTCAACAAGCAACTTCTTAAACTCAGCAACTAGACTATATGCAAGTAGGTGTCATCAAAACGATATCTTGAAACAGTCACGATTTGTAAAGGAGCGCTACTGATTCTGTATGCCTGGAGTCGACACTATGGATAAAAAGTTCATTTTTTCGTTTTCGCGAACATATCATTGACTTTTTTTTAATGTTTTCCTCGTATTGGTAAACATATCATAGGGTTTTTATACTAGTACGTATTTGGAAACATATCGAGTTTTATGTTTTTGATATATAATACACATTATATAATGTAGAATTTACTCATTTACAATATCCTTTTATTTTATCTGCATATTTGCTTAAAAGCTCTTTTGAATATACTTTACTTTGGTTAGATTCTCTCACTTCGTTCCAAAGAATTGCAGCAACTTTCATCTTATTAGAAAATTTATCACTACGTTCATCTAAGTTAAAATCTTTTACAAACTGGTTCCATTGGTTAGTAGAATTATCATATTTTGCGTAATCAGAGTCTCCATTATATACATCAAGCATATTTTTAATTGTAAAATTTTTGTCGTTCTTTCTTGTTACTTTTCGCCAAGCTTCTGCCATATTCGCATTAAATTTAAATGGCTCAATTCCAGTTTGCTCTGAAAAATAGTCTCTAAATTTTTGATTGAATGAAAATCCACATTCTAGTAATGGAGTATTTAATGTTATATTATCAGTTATCTTTTTATTTTTATTCCTTGAAGATTTTTTTATTTTATTTCCCTTAAAATATTCTTCTATAATATAATTCAGTTCCTTTTTTGTTCCTCTATATTCTAATCCAAGAGACTTACAAACTTTTGATAACTCCTCTCGATACCAATAATATTTGTTGAATTCTTCAAATGATTTTATATCTTTAAATTCAGGTCTACTTTCTAACATACACTTTCCCTCAATTCTCTTTTTTCTATTCGTTCGTCATCAATACTAGAGCCTCCGCCGCAGCTTTCACATTAAACGAGTAAACACTAGGTATGTCTTATCGACATGTTCGTATGCAGAAACATATCCATGAACCTTTTAACAATTATCTCTGCCTATCGTTAAAAGGTTTCAAGCAAATAAACTTAGAGTTCTCACACTCCTAGATATTTAATATATATTTGACACGGATTCCACTCATCCCATAAAGTTGGAAAACATTCCAATTCTTTATATCCCATCGCGATATAAAAATGATTTGTAATATCATATTCTTTGTAGTGTCCCATCTGAACAGTTTTTACCTGTGAGTATGTGTAACCCATCTTCCTTGCCATAGCTTCGTATGCTTTGTTAAGTACCGAGCCAACTCCCATTCTATGGAATTTCTTTTTTATACCCATCACAAAAATCTCTGCACAATCCTTGCTGGTTGCGTTTAACACAATAAACCCAACAAGTTTATCATTAATATAACAAGCAAGAAAAGGCTTTTCCTGTGAATCTTGAATATATTCTTCTGTACTTTCTGGCATTCCAAACCATTCTTGAAGATCATACAATACTTCTCTCGATACAGATTCCTTTTCTAGTTTATTCTCAATTTCTTTTACTTTTATATTCAATCCAGTCCTCCACAAACTCTAATTTATTCTTGTCATCAATACTAGAGCCTCCGCCGTCGAATCTTTCCAATCGAAGCTTCCTATTCGGTCGCTTCTCTTGGAGATTCTTGACGCGAGACCTACCTCTGCTTCGCATCGATTAGCTTTGCTAATCGCGCGATAGCAGGGTTAGAGCTTCAACGTTGATTGAGAGAACTCCTAGTATAGCTACACTTTTTGAGTGCACACTATGGATAGTGGGTGCACCTTTTAACGATAGGAAAAGCTATCGTTAAAAAGTTTAAGATTGGCTTGATAACTTGGTTTTTGAGCATAAAAACAAAAAGAGCCTAGAGATGCCCCACTAGGCTGACTTTTGTAACATTTCAAACACTCACATTCTTTTAGCTTTTACGATGCCCTTTCAACATCAACACTAATCTCTGATTTAAAAGTTACGCTGAACCTGTCCTCGTAAACTTTTATTTTCTTGATGTACTTTCTTACCAGCTTCTCGTCATACTCACTAATATCGTGACACTCACTTTTCAGAAAATCTTCCATTTCTCTAATTCGTCTCTTAGCATCTTCTTGACCTGCTTTTTCTATAAGAATCTGCTGTTTCTTAACTTTCAGTTCATCAATCTCATCAGCTATTTTCGTGTAGTCTTTTTTAGCTTTAAGCAAGGTTAGTAGTATCGCTTGTTTGTCTGCAATTCTTTTATCAACCGTTTCAAGCTCACTTAAGTTGTTGCCCGCGATAATTTCTCTAATATTGTTATTCAACGTACCCAATACTTCATCCGGTATACTAAACACCTTGTTTATGGCTTTCACTGTAGCAGACTGCAGTTCTTCCTCTTTTACTGTCGGAGCATCACAAGCACTAGGACCATTTTCCACTCTGGTACAACAACGCCAAACAACAGAACGCACTCCTCGATTGTTCCAAGCAATTCTTCTGTAAACATCACCGCATTTAGAACAAACACATAAGCTGGATAAAGCGTACTTACTGGAATAAACTCTCCTTTTTTTGTTCTCCTCACCACTAAACATGTTGGCTCGTCTTACCATTTCTTCTTGAACTTTAAAGAAAATATCTCTTGGAATAATCGAAGCGTGGCTATCTTTTACATAATACTGTGGTTCTGTTTCATCATTTTTTATACGAACATGGTTAATAAAATCTGTCGTCTTTTTAGTTTAAGAAATTATAAAAAAGCAAAGTAAGCTTGACAAAAAAAGCAAAGTAAGCTTGACAAAAAAAGCAAAGCGAGCTATACTTTGTATGTAAAGTGAGCTTGCTATTGGAGGAGGAAAATGAAAAATGCAATTTCTCAATTAAGAAAACAGCATAAAATAACTCAAGAAGAATTGGCAAATGAAGTTGGAGTAACAAGACAGACCATAACTTCCATTGAAACTGAGAAATATATAGCGTCACTACCGTTGGCTTTTAAAATTGCTAAGTTTTTTGATATGAGTATTGAAGAAATATTTAGTATAGAAGAGGATGATTAATATGAACAAATTAGAAAAATATAAAAAAGAAATAGGATTTAGAATTAGTATTTTAGTCTTATTATGTATGGCTGCCTTACTCGCAGTTATTATTGGAAATTTTTACTTAAAATATAAATTTCCATTAAAAGAAGATGTGACATATTATGTAGCAGTATTTTTTATTGGACTTGAACTTGTATCTGTATTCTACATGTCAATGCTTGGTAGAGCATATAGAAATAGAGATATATTGGAGAAGATGCATACTAAAGAAACAGATGAAAGAATGATATTAATAAAGATGAAGTCAGGATCAAATATAATACCTATATTTTCAATGGTTATTGTAATAGTTTCTTTAATTGTAGCATATGTAAGTTATGAAGCCTTTTTAGCGTTAATAATAGTTGCATTTGTACAATTAATATTTTCTAAATTATTAAAAGTATATTGGTCAAAAAAGATTTAAAAATATCATAGTAAAGGTATTAGACGATAGACAGTTAAAACTCTATCGTCTTTTTTATACTCAAAATTAGGATGTAAAAATGGTAAGGATAAGAATCCCCACTTAAAACAATTTAATATATAAGACTTTTAGCGATTGAAATATAAATTCAGTCGCTTTGTTAATTGAAATTTATAGATTAAGGATAAGAAATTAATGGATAGAGAAATGATAATTTAGCTGCCTAATCTTCTATTGTCGCTTGCCCGTTCATGAGCATAGGTAAAAGCCAATCACGGAGAGCTATCAAAGCTCTATTTTCGCGTTGATTAGACGATATAGTCGTATAAGCAGGCATAGTAATGCTATTAAACACCTTAAGTTCAATCTCATTTGGAATATAAATGGGTCGATTTTTGAGTAGTGGTTTTTGTAAATGCTTTAGCCCTGTTCCCAAGAGAACTTTAAGTTAAGCTCTTGTTTGATAGAATAAAGCAAAGTGAATAAGTAATCTGATAATCCATCAGTACCAGTAATGCACCATGTATCTGTTGAATACGAAGCAGGACCGACATAAAATTTCACGTCTGCATTACATCCAGTATTTAATAAACAGATCCGATTATTAACTAGTGGTTTATCACAAGAAAGTACAGCATCACCACTAATGAAAAATGGGTATTCTCCATTGAGATTTTTAGCTGTTCCGACTTGAATGGTAGATTTCTTCTCTTCACTGATAATGTCACCAAGCTTTCCGTTTGACTCTCTACGAAAGAATTCGTCACACGACTTCGCCAATAACGAAAGGTGGGTTATTCACAATCTAGTAAAAAGGGTTGAATGAAGCCAGCTGGCAACACCGTCGTCATTGTTGGAATCGCAAACTTCGTCCGCAATCGCAAGCAAACGCGGATTACTATTCGCCACCGCTACCCCATAACCACCGGCACGGAACATGTCGATATCTATAATATCGTCTCCAAAAACGACTGTGCGACTAGGCTTTACACCCAAACGATTGCAAATAACGTTCAAAGCATGCCCCTTGTTCGCAAGGGGATTCGTAAGCATCCACAAAACATCTTCGCTAATATGCAAGGAAAAATCATCCGGAATAATACGCTGAAGCTGTTCCTTCTCGCAATCTCGCGGCACAATAATGATTTTGTCTGCTATGCCACTTGAAACATTGGAAAAATCTGTAATAATAAAATCCTGCTCGTTCCAAAGCATACGAACATCAAAATTAGTGTAACGAACGTCGTTCATCACAATACCAAGACGGAGCGTAGGTATTTTATCAAGCAATCGCAGGCAAACATCAGCAGCAAGATTAGAGTCAAAACCAAAGCGAGTAAGAGTATCAATGCTTCGCTGCGAAGTAAGTTCAGAAATAGTGCTGTGAACGCAATCAAAATCAATAAGCGCACCATTGAGATACGCGCAAACTTGAGCTTTTAAATCGTGAACAAAATCAAAAGCGCTTCCAACAGGACGAGCCGTAATAATAGCAAGCGGAATACCAGATTCGTGCAAACGCTCAGCAGCCTGCACAGTTTCGCTGCTTAAAAAGCGGCCTTCAAAAGTATCGGAATCGTGAAGCATTGTGCCGTCAAGATCAGCAATTACTAAAGAAGGAGAAAAACGAAGCATTATAGTTACCCACTATTTTTAATGTGCATAATGAATTTGTAAATCGCACAAATGCAAGCGCGTACGCAAGATCACACACAAGCCCATAAATTTTGATTTATAAAATAAAAAGCGCGCAATCTTTCGACTACGCGCTTAAAAGAATACTTAGATAAGTGAGAACTTAGTCATAAGGTTCAAGGCAACAATAACAGCCACCCAAATCAACGCTATAATAACCGTCCAACGATTTAAGTTCTTTTCTGCAACACCAGAGCTACCAGCGTTCTTCGTTAAACCGCCGCCGAACATGTCGGAAAGGCCGCCGCCCTTGCCCTTGTGCATCAAAATTAACAATGTGAGCAAAATGCTAGTGAGCACAAGCAACACCTGCAAAATAATCTTCACAGTGGACACAACCAACCTCCTGTTTTACAGTACCCGATTAAGTTTAATAATAACCTTTGACCGCTTAAGCTTATTTAGTCTCTAAACGTGTTTGCGCAGCCGTTAGTCGCACAATATTAGCAAGTTCTTGCGCATCAAGAGAAGCGCCACCAATTAAGAATCCATCGACATCTGGCTCCGCGATAAGACTTGAAGCATTAGAAGAAGTTACAGATCCGCCGTAAAGAATACGGACAGTATCTGCAACATCGTCACCGAACGTAACGCGCAAGTCTTCACGAATAGCCAATGCAGCTTCCTGAGCTGAATTAGCAGTGGCAACCATACCAGTACCAATTGCCCAAACTGGCTCGTACGCAATAATTAAACGCTTAGCTTGCTTCGCGTCTAAATCGCGCGTTACATCATGCACTTGCCCTACAGCAAAATCGAGCGCAACACCCTGTTGACGTTCTTTAAGACTTTCACCAACGCAAAGAATTGGCTGCATTCCTGCGGCAAGAACAGCTCGAACTTGATCAACTATATTTGCATCATCTTCAGGATGATACTTGCGTCTTTCAGAATGACCAACAATAACCATTGAACATCCAAGACTTGCAAGCATATCTGCAGAAACATCACCAGTAAAAGCACCTTGAGCAGTAACAGAAACAGCTTGAGCTCCGTACAATATTGGCAAATGGTCAGACTCAACAAGAACTTGCACGCTTCTTATTGAAGTAAAAGAAGGCATAAGTGCAATTTCACAATCGTGATAGTCGTAATGCGCGTCACGCAGTAGCCACGCAAATTTTTGTATAAAATGCGTAGCTTCGCGGTGATTGAAATTCATTTTCCAATTACCAGCGACTAACGGCTTTCTTTTGGAAACCATAATCACCCTTAAAAATTTACGATTGAGATTAATAGTATTGCGCAAATTAGTGTTATGCCGACCTCGATTTACAAAGCGGATTCATAAAATCGAAAGTCGGCATAAGCGAAAATATTTAGTTTATACTTGCTCGCGTAAATATTACTTACTCAAGCAATATTACTTACTCAAGCACACTCAAACCTGGAAGAGTCTTGCCTTCCAAGAACTCGAGAGAAGCACCGCCGCCAGTAGAAATGTGCGAGAAGCCATCTTCTGGGAATCCAAGATTGCGCACTGCAGAAGCAGAATCACCACCGCCGACTATAGTGAAAGTGCCGTTCTTAGTTGCATCGACCAAGCCCTGAGCTACAGCGCGAGTACCGGCTGCAAACTCTGGAACCTCGAACACACCCATAGGACCGTTCCAAACAACAGTCTTGGAGTCAACAATCTTGTCGTGGAAAAGCTTCTGAGAGTCAGGACCAATATCCAAGCCCATCTTGTCTGCAGGAATAGCGTCTGCTGGAACTACTTCTGGAGCAACTGGAGTATCCCCTGCTGGGAAGCCAGCGTTCACAACAATATCGGTTGGAAGCACAAGCTCAACGCCGTTCTTCTTAGCGGTTTCAATGTAGCCCTTGACTTTTTCGAGCTGATCTTCCTCGAGCAAGGAAGTACCAACTTCGTTACCCAAAGCCTTGAGGAATGTGAACACCATACCGCCGCCAATAACAAGACGATCAGCCTTAGAAAGCAAGTTTTCAATAACGCCGAGCTTGTCGGAAACTTTAGAGCCGCCGAGAACAACAGTCAAAGGACGCTCTGGGTTTTCAGTTGCGCGAGAAAGTGCCTTAACTTCCTTCTCAACAAGCAAGCCTGCAGCTGCTGGAAGATCGGCAGCAACATCGTAATTTGAACCCTGAGCGCGGTGCACAACACCAAAGCCGTCGGAAACAAATACTTCGCCAAGAGAAGCAATCTTCTTAGCGTAAGCTGCGCGCTCGGAAGCATCCTTGCTGGTTTCTTCCGCGTTGAAGCGCACATTTTCAAGCAAAACAACGTCGCCATTATTCATGGCAGCTACCTTAGCTTGAGCATCTTCGCCGTAAGTGTCTGCAGCCAAAACAACATTTGTGCCGAGCAATTCACCCAAACGCTGCGCAACTGGAGCCAAGGAAAGCTCTGGAACAACCTGACCCTTTGGACGACCAAGGTGAGCCATCAAAATCACCTTAGCACCCTGCTCACGCAAAGCCTTAATGGTTGGTAAAGCAGCACGAATACGACCATCATCAGTAATCGTCGTACCCTTGAGAGGAACGTTAAAATCAGCGCGAACCAATACGCGCTTACCACTCAAATCTCCCAAATCTTTCAGTGTCTTCATTGGTATCCTTTCCAAACCATATTGGCTTACCATATTTGACTTACATACTGGCTTACCGTGCCGGCTTACTTCGTTCAACAAAACACAAAATCAGCCTCAAACATCAACACATTGCCGGGTGCAATTATACCGCACATCTTCAACAATCCCTATGAACAACGCAGCTTTGCACCATTGCTTTGCAAACGTTGCGTCTGTAGCTTTGCAGTAATGCTTCTGCGAAAAGTGGTTTTGTAGCTTTGCAGTAATGCTTTGCAAACGTCGACTATATGTTGCTTAGTGAACTTTGACATTAATGCTCTGCAGACGTTGAGTATTTATTGCTTGGCGAACACTAACATCGGTGCTGCTGCACACTCCACACCAATCACTCTTCCTACCACACCAAAAACAACTGCGATTGGAATTAACGAGTGAGGGGTGGGTGTTGCTTGGTCGAGCAATATAAAAGCGGAACGATAGTAATAATCTTGTTGACGAATACTATTTTTGCAGAGAAAGTAAGTAAAAAACTAAACTTAACTACGCAACCGCTAAGTCCAAGTAAGGTATAAGAGCGGAGCGCTGCGAGACAAGTAACACCCACCGCTCACAGCCACATAAAAAAACCCGCCAGCCAATACAGCTACAAACCACGCAAAATCAGCATTAAAGCTGCTGCATACGCGACTTCTCAACCTTCGCTGAAAGCTGCAAAAGTCTACGAATTCGCCCTGCAATCGCATCCTTTGTAATAGGAGGATCAGCCAAGTGACCAAGCTCTTCCAAACTTGCGTCGCTATGCTCAAGACGAAGCTTTCCAGCCATCAACAAATTATCTGGAATATCGTCGCCCAAAATATCGAATGCGTGACGAACCTTTTCGCATGCCTCAGCAGCAGCCTTAGCACTACGACGCATATTCGCATCGTCAAAATTAGCCAAACGGTTTGCTTTTCCGCGAGCTTCACCGTCCGAACGCTTACCGGTCCATTCGCGAGCAGAACGAGGAGCACCAATCAAAATCAACATTCGCTCAATTGCGTCAGAATCGCGCAACGTCACTCGCTCAGAGCTACGAACCTGACGAGCCTTGGCGCTAATGCCAAGTCGCGCCGCCATAGTTTGCAAAGCATTTGCAGCCTCATGAGTTGGGCAAACAACTTCCAAATAGCTAGCTTTGCCAGGGTCGGAAATAGCACCGTGAGCCAAGAAAGCACCACGCCAAGCTGCTTTGATTTGGGCGATACTTCCACCAACAATCTCAGGTGCAAGACCTGCAACAATTCTCATACGTCGATCAAGAAGACCAGATTGCAAAGCCAGTGCTGCAGCACCACGCTCAACTACCACGTCATAGCGAACTACAGTGCCCGTAGGAGTTTGCCGAGAAACTTGAGCAATTGTTGCTTCCCTCTGGAAATAAGTTTTCAATACCTCAACAAGCCACTGAGCTGCGCGCTGAGAATCCAACTGAGCGCGAATAACAGCTTGATTATTTACTGGCCTTAAGCCGCCAGCAAAGCGCATCATTGCTGCAGCTTGAGCCATAATGACAGTCGGGAGCTCATTGTTGTTTGAAACGAGTTCATTTTTGACGTCGTCAAGAAGAGCCAAGGGACAACCTCCTACTTTTGTTCTTCTTAAAATATGAGTGCTGTTGGGTACTTGCATGATGCTGTGGCACACGACATGCCCGGCTTTCTGTGATACAGAATACGTTGGACATTTTACCGGTTTTTGCACATGCTTTACATGCTTTTAGTACAAGATTTTTTATATTTTATATAATTTACACAATTTTTATTTAATTTTTTAATTAATTTTAATTGATTAGTTTCATAATCGCATTTCACTACTTTACTTTTTCACTACTTTACTTTTTGCTACTTTACTTCTCCACTTATTATGATCTTCTCTGTAGCTCTCTTGCAGATACTGTAACTTGCAAACCGTGCAATCTCAAACGTCTAGCAAGCTCAATACTTACGGCAACAGAACGATGCTGACCGCCAGTACATCCTACAGCAATAGTCACGTAATGCTTGTCTTCTTTAGCGAATCCGTCGATAGCTGTAAGAAGCGCATTTTCGTAAGAATCTAAGAATGTAATTGCCGCAGAATTCGATAAAACATAATCTTGCACAGCTTGATCCTTACCTGTAAGCTCCCTTAATTCAGGAACCCAGAAAGGATTCGGCAAAAATCGCATATCGGCAACAAAATCAGCGTCCATTGGCATGCCGTATTTAAATCCAAAGCTGAAAATATGCACAGAAACAGTAGAAGAGCCTTTTCCAAGCAATCCTTCGTAAAGCTTTGTAGAAAGTTGGTGAATACTAAGTGCAGAAGTATCGATAATAATATTTGCGCAATCTTTCAGATGACTGAGCAGCTCTCGCTCTTCTAGAATACCGTCAATAAGTCTGCCACCGCGCTGCAAAGGATGCGGTCTACGCACAGACTCGTAACGCTTGATAAGCACAGCATCTGAAGCATCTAGAAACAGAATTCGCGTTTTTACACCAAGGTCATCAATATGCGCAAGAACTGCAAACAGGTCGTCGAAATATCCTCTAGAACGCACGTCAATAACAGCAGCAAGCTTATGCACTTTAGAACCGGATGAAGTCATCATATCTACTAGCGGTATGAGCAGTTTTGGCGGAAGATTATCGATAACATACCATCCCATATCTTCCAACGCGTTAGCAGCGTGCGAGCGCCCAGCTCCGCTCATGCCTGTAATTAGCATAACTTCAAATCTGTCAGATAGTTGCATACTAGTCGACGCGGAACGTTGCGTAGTATGTTGCGCATCACGTTGCACATCACTTTGCGTAGTATGTTGCGTATTATCGCTCATAATGCCTCCTGTAAGGCTTTTCGCATGAGACTACTTAAGTCATCGTAATATCTAGCCTTGTCAGCACTAGGTTTATAACCAAGCTCAGAACCAGTCTCAGCACAATCCTCAGCGCCAGTCTTAGCACAATTCCCAAAATTTTCTTTAGATTGCCTGTACTCAATCGTCATAAGACTTACTTGTGCTAAAGCTTGTTGCAAAAGCATTTCTTCTCCGCCAATAGCGCAACCGTATTGTTGCCATACACTAAGTAGCATGCTTGGGCGAGGATCGTAAACTACGTCAAGCAATGTTCCTAATTTCGTTTGATTATTCGCACTATCTTGACAGTACGCTTTCAACGCAAACGCAATTGGATCTGCTACATGCGCTGGAACTGTGCTTATGACTATGTCTGCTTCTGCGATTGCACGAACAGCTTCGAGTGAATTTAAAGATTTCAAAATGAGAGATTTATCACATTCTGACAATTTTTCTGCACTCAATTTTTCTGCGCTATAGTCTGCAAATTTTGAAAATACTTCTTCGCTTATTGTTGGGAACTCAATACCTTGCACAGGCTCATACATAGCGTCATTTTCTTCGCTTTTATTATTTTGACCTATGCTTATTTTATTTGGAAAATCAGCGCAATACTTTTGTATAAGATTATTAAAACGTTCAACGCCTTTTACACTACCGTTATCTTCAGTTCTAGCAACAACTTGCACCTGCTCAAGCTTTGCTACTTGCGCAATTTCAATTAAAGCTGCCAATGCAGAGGACGCAGTGTTGCCGCTGCCAATAATAACAGCCTTTTTTACTTCGCATATGCGCTCATGTAATGCTTGCATAAATGTTATTAATATGCCACTTACGTCAGTGTTGTATAGCTTTATTTGCGATTGCGAAGCTGTTGCTGGGTTGCTAGTAAAAACTGCAGTATTTGCCACGTTAAGCGCGCGCGACCAGTAGTCGCAAGGTGTACCGAGTTTCATTACGGTTTTTTTAAGCGGCATAGTAAGGCTTAAGCCTTTCCAAGAATCGTCAAGATGCGCAATAAAATCGCGAAGCTCTGTTTCGCTTACTTTTTCCTTACTATATTGCCAATTTGTAAGACCTAAAGCCTTATAAGCCGTGTTGTGAAGCACAGGCGACAGCGAATGTGAAATAGGATCTCCCAAAACTGCGCAATGATATGTTTTTAACATTTTTCTCTCCCCTATTAGTAAGTTAGTACGCTAATAAATCTTTTGGATCAACACAAAAACGCAACTCTCCTGCAGCACGTGTTGCTACGTGACGAGCTACTTCCTTGTGCAATCGGTTCACTAATTCTTGTCTTAAATAAAGCGGAACTCTTACTACAGCTTTTACACGGTCGTAAATATCGTCAAAATGCTGGTATCTGTCTGTAACAGGCGGATGCATTGGAACAATTCCTAATAATGGAGAAATTGCTGAAAAATCAGCATCTTGACTACTTTCGCACCCAAGATTTTCTTGCATTGCACCAATGTTTTCAAGCGCATGCATAACCGCATCACGAGCACCCCATACGCATGCTGCAGTTACACAAGGCGGCAATATTGCTTGAGCTCTTTCTGAAAGCTCATTGCAAGAAAGTTGAGTCGTATCCCACAATGTAAGCGCACGCGCAAGAACAGGATACGTTTCGCCAATCAAAAGCACACTTCCTCCGCGCGCTCTAGGAGCACATAAAGCAGAAGCTTTCATCCACGAATTAAGTGTATCTATTCGCGCATCAAGCCCCGAAGCGTACAAACTTACCCACGTATCGAGTATTGCTACAACACCATATTCTCCGTTACAATTTGCGTCTTGCGTTTGTACGCGAGGCTCACATCCAGGAGTTGCAACAACAATTACAGGTTTTTCATCAATACACTGGATAATTCCGTTCGGTTGGTGTTGTGACGAAATAATAATAGGCACGTTGCGAAATAGTTTAGATAATTCTTCTGCAACACCAGCAGCGCCAACTTGTATAACTCGCATATTGCTACTGCCACAATTAGAACAAGACCAATTTATTGCACTAGCACCACACCACGAGCAACGTGCTGTTTGCTGACTATTTGCAACATCGAGAGGCCCGGTACATCGTCTACAGCGCGCTTGACGTTTGCAAGAAGAGCATATAGCCGATTGCGTCACACCATCTTGCGCAATAGAAAGCAGCACAGGCTTACCATCCGAAAGAGCATCATTAATAGCTCTTACTGCGCTATGCGGTATGCGAGCGCCAATACTTGGGTCAGCTAATTTCAATAAAGCTTCACGATTAAGCCAACGAACCCACGGAACTAACTTTTCGCGAGCAAGTTTACTCGCACTTACAGGGATGCTAGATCCGCTTATTGTTTCAGCAGTTTTAGCAGATTGAGTAGTTTGAATAACTTTAGTAGTTTGAACAGATTGCTCACCTTGCGCATCTTGCGCATTTGACATATAGCAGTCTACTTCACTTTGACTAAGCGCGCTTCTGGAATACGACATTGACACAAATACGCCGCCATGCCTTTTCGCACGAAGTCGCATAACTCCACGCGCTTGAGCATACGGCATCATGCCATCAGCATATTGGTACGCGCAATCTTCAACAATCGCAAATAAAGCATCTCCCTCAACTGGAGCATACATTGCAGCTCTAGTGCCAAGAACGCAAGGAACTATTCCGGACGCGATTGCACGCCAAGCTCTATATCTATCAGCTGGAGGATCCGCAGCACAAAGTCGAGCTACATCGCCATCAAAACTTCCAGCAGAAAAACCACGATGATTCTCACTGACACGCTTATATGGCTTTAATCCGTAAACCATTAGCGCGCGCATTACATCATTTACTTCTCTTAGCGTCGGCAAAACTACAACAGCTTGCTTACACGCGCTTAAAGCAGTGACAATCATCCACGCTAAATCTTGTGCAAGTCGGCAAGAACCTGGTAAAGCGTCTACAATAAAAGATTGAGAAGAATTATTTTCTGCTTGCTTGACTAATTGATTTTCTGTTTTATTTTCACTAAAACTTGCGTCAATAGATTTTTTGATTAATGCATTGTATAAAATATTTGCATTTTCGTAATCATAAATCATGCGAGAAGTTGTAGCGTAACCTGGGTTTGTATTGTTATCGTTTTGCAAACGCTTCTTAAGATTTTCACGCCACTGTTTTCTGCGTTGCAAGCGTATGTTGTCAAAAACTTCCTCATGCTCAACACGAGCTACGCGTTGAGGCACAGCAAGACGCAAAATATTTGAGCTAGTTCCACCATAAGCTTTAGCTATGGCGTCAATATCGTCTCGCAAAGATTTAGAAAGCAAAACATCTGAAGGAAACACGCGCTCTAAAAATCTTAAAGCAGTATGAGGGGTGTCTGTATGCGAAGAACGAGACCAAATAACTCCAGTGAGCTTTTGTGCTCCAAAACGAACGCGTACAAACGCCCCAGGCTGAGCAGATTCATCTTGATCTTGCGATATCAAGTAATCAAAAGTACGACCTAAATGTGAAGCTTGAACATCAAGCATCACATGCGCAATAGGGCATTCATTAGCAGGCACTAGAGAAACAGCATTGCGCTTACGTCTTGTTTTACGCGCTAAGCCGTCTAGCGAAGGTTGCTCTGCCATAAATAACCCTTAGTTTTACTTGAATTACATCACATAATTACTGTTATTTTACAGCAAAATTTATCAATAAAACTACTTTTTTAGCGCATCTTTCAATTGCTCAATACGATTCGTTTCTTCCCAAGGGAATTTGACATCCGTACGACCAAAATGACCATAAGCTGCGGTTGGAGCATAAATTGGCTTAAGCAAGTTAAGCTCATCAATAATCGCAGCTGGACGCAAATCAAATACTTCACGCACAGCACGCGCAATATCTGCACGCGTAATACCTTCAGCTTCAGTTCCGAAAGTTTCTACGTTTACGCTTACAGGATCAGCAATACCAATAGCATAAGCAACTTGAACTTCTGCCTTATGAGCTAAACCAGCTGCCACAATATTTTTTGCAACCCAGCGAGCTGCATAAGCTGCAGAACGGTCAACTTTGCTAGGATCCTTACCGGAAAAAGCTCCACCACCATGATGAGCAGCACCACCATAAGTGTCAACAATAATTTTTCGACCAGTTAAGCCCGAATCAGCTGCAGGACCTCCCAAAACGAAGGAGCCAGTAGGGTTTACAAGCATACGGTACGAATCGTGCGCAACTTTTTGAGCAAGAACTTCGTCCAACACAGGATTAACAACATGTTCAACAAGCTGATCTTGTAACCAGTCTCTAGAAACTTCTGGGTCATGCTGAGTAGAAATAAGCACAGTATCCAAACGTTTAGGCAATCCTTTTGAATCATACTCAATCGTTACTTGAGTTTTCCCATCTGGACGCAAATGCGCAACAGTGCCATCTTTACGAACTTTAGCAAGCTTTTGAGCTAAACGATGAGCAAGATAAATCGGCAAAGGCATTAAAGTATCTGTTTCGTCGCTAGCGTAACCAAACATAACACCTTGATCGCCTGCACCTTGAGCAGCGTAGTGCTCCTCACGAGAAGATGCACTCTCGCAAGAAGCATCCAACCTAGCAACACCTTGATTAATTTCTGCACTTTGCTCAGTTAAAGAAACCATAACACCACAAGAATCAGCATCAAGACCAATTGTGGAGCTCGTGTAGCCAACATTACGAACAACTTGACGCACGATTCCCGGAATATCGCTATAAACTTCACCACGCACTTCGCCAAAAACCACAAACTGACCAACGGAAGCACAAACCTCTACAGCAACATGCGCATGAGAATCCTGACGAAGCATATCGTCCAATATAGCGTCAGCAATTTGATCGCATAACTTGTCAGGATGACCTTCAGTTACAGATTCTGCAGAAATTAATTTACGTTCTTCCACATTTCCCCCTTACGTTTATAGTCGATAAGGCTAAATACAGGCTAAATAAAGTGAAAAACGCAGCCGTGCATCCGCTTTATTGAGCACGGATGATACGCGACTGCGAATACCCATAAAGACGTTTATTAGCAAGGCTTATTAATTACCTTCGCTTAAATCGTCCTCACCAAGAGTCTCTTCAAGCAATCCAGCATTAATTTCGCGGAAAGCAATAGCTAAAGGCTTTTCTTGATTTTGATACTCAACTAGTGGGCCAACATTTTGAAGCAAACCTTCATTAAGCTGAGTAAAATAAGCATTAATTTGACGTGCTCGTTTTGCAGCAAATAAGGCAAGCGCATACTTGGAATCCGCATGTTGCATTAAATCATCAATCGGTGGATTCGCAAGACCAGTAGGTGTTGGCTGAGTGCCTAATGCCATAATATTCTCCAAATTCTATGGTGCCACAATAGTTCCAAAAGGCTTATTATATGCTATCGATTGGATATTGCGTAAGTTTTAACTATAAGTCGTATTCGCTTGCAATAACATTCCACAGTTCATCTGCGGCACGCTCAGCATTATCGTTCACAATAACAACATCAAACTCTTTAGCTGCAGCAATCTCAACTTTAGCGGTTTCCAAACGTTTTGCTTGCTGCTCAGGAGTTTCAGTACCACGACCAATAAGACGACGCTTAAGCTCTTCAAAGCTCGGAGGCGCAATGAACACGTACACGACTTCTAATCCAAGACGAGCTGCCTCTTGTTTTACACGCCTAGCTCCTTGCAAATCTATTTCCAACAAAGTAGGAATATCTTGCGTAAGATGATCCAAAACAGGCTGAAGAAGGGTGCCATAATGAGCCATGCCATGAACCAGCGCAGTTTCCAAGAATTCGCCATTACGCTTACGACGCTCAAATTCTTCTTCATCTAAGAACCAATAGTGAATACCATTAAATTCACCAGGTCTAGGCGCACGAGTGGTAGCAGAAACAGATAGCCAAATATGAGGATGCTTCTCACGAAGTATGCCTTCTACTGTGCCTTTACCAGCCGCAGTAGGACCCGTTAATACGATTAATCGACGTCTAGACTGCGAATCTGCAGTCTCATCCGTGGCACCCATTTGTTTACCTCTCGTTTACACACATTCGCCTGAATCAACAAGAGCCTGACGAATATCCAATGCTATGCGTTCAGTTGCAGCCGAAAGTTCACCAATATCTGGACCATGCGACGCAATCGAACGCGAAACAGTTACCAATACATTACCATGTGTACCAGCAAAAACACGCTTTAAATCGTCAGCTTCTGCACCTTGCCACCCATAACCAGGAGAAAGAATTGGACCAGTAAAACTGGTTACGTCAATTCCACCACCGTTCATCCAGTCGCCAATAGTCGCTCCAACAATTAAACCAACAGAACCCATTCCTTTAGTTTTATTGTTAAAACTTTGAGCCGTTTGAGCAATTCCGTGAGCTACAGTAGTTCCGCGGTAAGTTCCGCTTTGCCTAATAGCAGTTTGCAAACTTGCGCCTTCGCGATTAGAAGTTAGAGACGCAATAAAAACACCGCGACCGTTATTAAGAGCTTCGTTAATTAAGCCGCCCATAGAACGTGCGCCATAATAAGGAAGCAAAGTAATAGCATCAGCAAGAAGCGGAGCTCCAGGCTTAAAATATGCGTCTGCAAGCGCAGAAATAGTAGTAGACAATCCTCCATGACCGCAATCAACAATAGTAATAATATCCATTTGACGAGCGGCATACAGCACACGCTCAAGCGCTGCGAAACCCTTAGAACCATAGCGCTCAAACATGCTGGATTGGAATTTAACTGCCGCTGCCCTACCATTCATAGCTTGCAGCATGCGCATAGAAAAAAGTTCAGCTCCAAGAGCATCCATGTTGTATCCCCAATTAAGCAGCATTTTGCGATGAGGATCGATTCCAACACACAATGGTCCATATTTTGCCATAGCGTTCTTCAAACGCAAACCAAAATCGGATCGTTGCGCCTGCACTTCTTGATCACGAATGCTCTCGGTCATGTATTAAGCCCGACTTTCTTGACTTTCTGCCTGTTCAATTGCAAACAACTGCTGAGCATGTTCTTGTATGCTCATCACCTGATAATCGTTGTTCTTAACAGCTTCAATAGCCATTAATACTGGTGCGAATTCGGTAATAGTAGTGAATTGCGGAAGATCAGCTGCTACAGCTGCCGCACGAATGGCATAACCATCAGTGCGCGATCCCCTTGAATTCGGCGTATTCAATACCATATCAATCTTACCATTTTCGATAAGCTCTACAACATTCTTACCGATTCTTTCATGCGCTTTCTCACTATTTGGCATATCCTTCGCCGTGTCGCCCTGACTAGAAAGCTTATCGACAATCACGGAATCAATACCATAACGACGAAGCACAGAAGCTGTACCTTCAGTAGCCCAAATAGTAAAACCAAGCTCCACTAATCGCACTGCAAGAAGCGGAAGTTGACGCTTATCTGCATCACTTACAGACACAAACACGTTGCCGCTGGTAGGCAAACCACCCTTGTATGCTGCAAGCTGGCTCTTAGCAAAAGCATGTGGGAAGTCACGATCGAAGCCCATAACTTCGCCAGTAGAGCGCATTTCTGGTCCAAGTAAAATATCAACCGTACGACCAACAGGAGTACGGAAACGCTTGAAAGGCAGCACAGAAGCTTTGATAGCAACCTGCTGACCTGGGTGAATATCTCCGCCATCGCCTTGCGGGAGAAGAAGTCCACGCTTGCGCTGCTGTGCAATGGTTTCACCAGCCATAATTCGAGCAGCAGCTTTAGCAAGAGCAACGCCAGTAGCTTTAGAAGCAAACGGAACAGTACGAGACGCTCGAGGATTTGCTTCAATTACATACAAAGTGTTTGCCATAAAAGCGTACTGCACGTTAATCAGACCGCGAACAGAGCAGCCGCGAGCAATCGAAAGCGTACCCTCGCGAAGGCGTCGAATTTGATCGTCCGAAAGCGTGCTTGGAGGAAGAGTACAAGCAGCGTCACCAGAGTGCACACCAGCTTCCTCAACATGCTCCATAATGCCGCCAATATAAAGCTCGTTGCCGTCGTAAAGCGCGTCAACATCGATTTCAATAGCGTCCTGAAGGAACTTATCAATCAAAAGCGGCGAAGGCAATCTGCCAGAAACAACCGTGTCTGCTCGAGCCTCATCCAATGCGCGATCAACATACTTTGCAAGCTGAGCGTCGTCGTATACAATCTCCATTCCGCGACCGCCGAGCACGTAGCTTGGGCGCACAAGAACCGGGTAGCCGATTGCGTGAGCTGCATCTTTTGCTTCCTCAAGACTCAAAGCTGTGCCGTATCGAGGAGCGTTCATGCCTTCTTGACGAAGAACCTCGCCGAAAAGCTCACGGTTTTCAGCCAAATCAATAGCCTCAGGAGTCGTTCCCAAAATTGGAACTCCTGCAGCTTTAAGACGAGCAGCAAGCGAAAGTGGCGTTTGGCCACCAAGCTGCACAATCACGCCCTTAACAGGTCCAAGCTTCTTTTCTGCTTCGTAAATTTCAAGCACATCTTCGAAAGTAAGAGGCTCAAAGTAAAGGCGGTCAGACATGTCGTAATCTGTAGAAACTGTTTCAGGATTGCAATTAACCATAATGGTGTCGTAATCCTTGCCCAATTCCTGAACAGCGTGAACGCAAGTGTAATCAAACTCAATACCCTGGCCGATTCTGTTTGGACCAGAGCCAAGGATAATCACAGCTTCGCGATCGCGCTTCTTCAACTCGCTTTCGTCAGCGTAGCAAGAATAGTAGTACGGAGTTGCTGCGTCGAACTCAGCTGCGCAAGTATCAACAGTCTTGTAAACAGGGCGCAAACCGTAAGCCCAACGAAGCTCACGAACCATGTTTTCGCCTTCGTCGCCAAGATTACGCAAATGCGCAATCTGCACGTCCGAAAGACCAGCAAGTTTAGCACGCTTCAAAACTTTAGGAGTTAAGGTTTCAGCTTCACGAACTGCGAGCGCAGTTTCGTTAATTTGAGCCAGCTGCTCTACAAACCAAGGGTCGATTTTTGTTGCTGCAAAAATTTGATCTGGCGTTGCTCCACCCCAAAGCGCGCGCTGGATTTGCAAGTAGCGATGCTCGGTTGGAGTATGCATTTCTTCAAGAAGCTTATTAACTTCTTCCTTGCTTGGGCGCTCGCCATCCCAGCTAAAGCACGCGTGACGCTTGTCGATTGAGCGCATTGCTTTTCCAAGGGATTCCTGGAAGTTTCCAGCCAAAGCCATTGCTTCGCCAACTGACTTCATAGAAGTTGTAAGCGTGGTGTCTGCTCCTGGGAACTTTTCGAAAGCAAAGCGCGGAATCTTCGTTACAACATAGTCGATTGTTGGCTCGAAGCTTGCAGGAGTTGAACGCGTAATATCGTTTTGAATTTCGTCCAAAGTGTAGCCGAGAGCAAGTTTCGTTGCGATTTTTGCGATTGGGAAGCCAGTTGCTTTAGATGCGAGCGCGGAAGAACGAGACACACGCGGGTTCATTTCGATTACGATAATGCGACCAGTTTGAGGGTTGATTGCGAACTGAATATTGCAACCACCGGTGTCAACGCCAACGCCTCGAATAATAGCGATACCGATATCGCGCATCTTTTGATACTCTCGGTCGGTAAGCGTAAAGCAAGGAGCTACTGTAATCGAGTCGCCAGTGTGCACGCCTACAGGATCGACGTTTTCGATTGGGCAAACAACTACGACGTTATCTTTTGCGTCGCGCATAAGTTCAAGCTCAAACTCTTTCCAGCCTTCAATGCCTTCTTCAATAAGCACTTCGTTGGTTGGAGAATAGTGAATGCCGGCTCCTGCAATGCGGTGAAGCTCTTCTTCGTTATGAGCAATACCAGAGCCCAAGCCGCCCATTGTGAAGCTTGGACGTACTACTACCGGGTATCCTAAAGTTTCAACAATTTTGTCTACTTCTTCAATCGAGTGAGCAATAAAGGATTTTGCTGACTCAGCTCCGGCTTTTTCAACGACTTTTTTGAAAAGCTCTCGGTCTTCACCGCGGTCGATTGCTTCCAAAGAAGCGCCAATAAGCTCAACGTTATATTTTTCTAGGATTCCTGCACGACCCAAATCCATTGCAGCATTAAGTGCAGTTTGACCACCAAGCGTTGGAAGAAGCGCATCCGGACGCTCCTTTGCAATAATTCGCTCCAAAATCGAAGTGTCAATTGGCTCAATATATGTTGCGTCCGCAAGTTCCGGGTCGGTCATAATCGTAGCCGGGTTAGAGTTGACCAAAATTACGCGAATGCCTTCTTCGCGAAGAACTCGGCAAGCCTGCGTTCCGGAATAATCAAACTCTGCAGCCTGACCAATAACAATCGGGCCGGAACCAATTACCATAACCGACTTAATATCAGTACGTTTTGGCATAGTAAACTTCTCTTTCCGTAAATCTTAAAATCTTACTTGCTTTTTCGAGTGTTTTCGCGCATCAATTGCACAAAACGGTCAAATAGATAGGAAGCATCGTGCGGGCCTGCTGCAGCTTCCGGATGATATTGCACTGAGAACGCTGGAATATCAAGGCATTGTAAGCCTTCTACAACATTGTCGTTCAAGTCAATATGCGAAACTAGCACGCGACCAAAGTGACCGTTTCCATAAGGAGATTGGACAGGACCGTCAAGAGGAGCGTCCACTGCAAAGCCGTGATTATGAGCTGTAACTTCCACTTTTCCGGTTGTAACGTCTTTTACAGGCTGATTAATACCACGGTGACCAAACTTCAGCTTGTAAGTGCCAAAGCCGAGCGCGCGACCAAGCAACTGGTTTCCAAAGCAGATACCAAAGAACGGGTATCCTGCATCCAAAACTTTGCGCAAAAGATCAACTTCGCGATTTGCTTGGCCAGGATCTCCAGGACCATTCGAGAAGAATACGCCGTCTGCGTTAAGAGCTTGCAGCGATTCGAAGCTTATTGAGGAGCTTACGACATGCACGCGGCAGCCGCGCTCAGCCAAACGGTGAGGAGTCATAGATTTAATACCAAAGTCAACTGCTACAACCGTGTAAAGCGGATCTTTTCCTTCAAAATCACCGCAAGGCTCAATCGTGTATGTCTCTTTAGTACTGACTTCATCCGTTAAGCGCAAGCCCTGCATTTGAGGAGTTTGCTTAATTTCGTCAACGAAAGAAGCAACGGTACGAAAAGCCCCGGTTGACGGATCAACCAGGGCCTTATTAGAAAAAATGCCGGCACGCATAACGCCTACCGAGCGTAAATGACGTACCAGCTTTCGAGTATCAATACCACTAATGCCAACGATACCTTGCTTTTGTAAATCGTCTTCCAAGGAACCTTCAGCTCGCCAATTGCTAACTACTGGGCTCGGCTCCTTAACCACATAACCTGCAACCCAAATGTGGGCAGATTCTGGATCTTCATGATTCATTCCCGTATTACCTATATGTGGGAATGTTTGAACTACGATTTGTTGATCATAACTTGGATCAGTTAATGTTTCTTGATAACCAGTCATGCCCGTGGAGAACACAATCTCAGCGCGCGTAGAACCTTGCGCACCGAAAGGCTTACCAACGTAAACCTGACCATCCTCCAACACCAATACTGCATCATCACTGCCGAATCCGGCAAAGGTGTCGTTGTAATCCACCTTAACCCCCTTATGGCTTTAGGATATTCGTGGTAAGTCTACTCAGGTTGGCGGACGGGCGACGCGCCGGCGATAGTTATTGCTTCTTACTCGGCAGCAGCTTCTTCCGTAGACTCTTCCGTAGCAGCGTCTTCAGGAGAAGATTCGCCGTTAAACTTTGCCAAGCAAGCATCTTTATCTGCCATAATCGCGCTTAGTAAGCCGTGAATAAACGCAATAGCTTCGTCATCGCTATACATTTTTGCGAGCGCAATCGCCTCGTCAATAGCAACTTTATCTGGAATCTCATCGTTAAGAAGCATTTCCCACACCGCAATGCGCAAAATATTGCGATCGATAACAGCCATTCTGCCAACTTTCCAGCCAGTCGAATAGCGGTTTAGCGTCTTGTCGATTCTGTTACGTCGCTCTCCTACGCCTCGAACAATCTCAACAGCGTACTCTGGGAGCGGAGTTTGAGCGCCAGGCTCCTTAACTCGCTCCTCAAGCAAAGAAAGAATATGTTGATTCTTCTCATCCGCCTCATACAGCGTATTCAAAGCCCTTTTACGAGCGGTAGAACGTGCCATCGTAACGCCCTTCTGTGTAACGTATAAAAATTACTTAATAAAGTTGTATCAAAAATTACGCGACCCAGCAACGAATAATCGCCACCGGGTCACTCTATAAAAATTATTGAGAAATAAATAGCTAATTTAATTAGATAACTAATTATTTTAATTAGATAATTAATTCTTTAGTTTTCACGACCAAGATAAGAGCCGTCACGAGTGTCGACCTTCACCTTTTCGCCTTCACCCACAAAGAGTGGAACCTGGATTTCAGCACCGGTTTCCACTGTTGCAGGCTTAGTACCAGCGTTAGAACGGTTGCCTTGCAAGCCTGGCTCAGTGTGAGTAATAGTCAAAATCACTGAAGCTGGAAGCTCAACGCTCAAAGGAGTACCGTCATGGAAGCTTACGATGCAGTCGGTGCCCTCAAGCAAATACTTGCTCTGCTCGCCAACTAAAACCTTAGGAATATAAACCTGGTCGTAAGTGGTCATATCCATAAAGACGAAGTTGTCGCCATCTTCGTATGAATATTGCAACGTGCGGTTATCAACGGTCTCGAACTCCATCTTCATGCCGGCATTAAAAGTCTTGTCGACAATCTTGCCCGAGAGCACGTTCTTAATGGTGGTACGCACAAAAGCAGGACCCTTGCCTGGCTTCACGTGCTGGAACTTAACGACGGTCCAAAGCTGACCGTCAAGGTTCAAAACCGATCCATTCTTAATATCATTGGTAGTCTGTGCCACGAGTTACCCGTTTCTTTCGCTAATAGGCTGCAAGTTAAGCAGCTAAGAAATAAACCTTGCTTATTATGCCACAAAGTGTCAACTTAATATATTTGAAGATTATTTTTCAGCAAATTCAACAATTTTGAAACAAATTCAGCAACGTCATCTTTATCTGCACTTTTTGTTAAAACAGACACTCCAATCTTGTTCTTGCCCTTCTTAAGAATCAAGAAATAGTTATAAACATTCTTAATTCCTTGACCACGATGAGCCATAACCTCTATGCCGTCTGGAACGTTCACGCCATCAGCAGAAATATCGTAACCCGTCGCATTGGCAATAGTCGAATTTTGCATAGCTTTTGAAAGCATCATCGCAGCATCATGAGAAGAAGTAAGATTTTCGTGACCATCGTTCGATGCATCAATATCACCATATTTGCGAGTAAAAGATGTATTTGCATAGCCATTATCTGACAGCCATTGATCTAATCCGTCTATGCCACCTTGATCATCTAAAAGTTCATTAGCGGAATCATTACTCATTGTCTTAATAACATCTTCACATTTATCTTCATAATCATGATGTGGATTATCCTTAGTATAAAGAACAACAGGGAAGTAAAAACCTACAGCAGGGAATGTTTTACGAGAATTAGAAGACTCATACAATATGCCCTTCTTGCCAGAAATTGCTACAGATACGCTATTATTTGAAGCAAAATTGTTTACTAATTTATTGATTTTTTTGGTATTGAGCTTTTCACTCGCTCCAATAGCGTTATCCTTATCGCTGCTAGTATCACTATCTTCATCGTCTGAATCTAAATCATCATTGGTTAGAACATGCTGCTTAGATTTATTATTTTTTGATTTTGATGATTGTAATTCAGTTTTATTATTTGATTGAGCTGTTCGCGCATTATTTACATACCACCATGCACCAGCACCTATCACCAAAACACAGGCAATAATAGCGGCTATTAAAGTAATAATTACTTTCTTCTTGCGCTTATCATCATCTGAATGAGAATAATTAGCCGGAGCTTCGCCTTGTGCGTAAGGTGAATTATTCATAGAAGGCTGTTCGTTCGAAGAACCCATAATAGGAGAACCTGAAACGCTTAGATTATCCGATAAAGCTTCCTGCGCAGGAAATACAGTAGTAGGCACTTCGTTAGTAGGCAATTCGTATTGTTGATTTTGGATTGCTGACTCGACTGCTGGCGTAACTTCTAAAAGCGCTCCGCAAGTATTGCAAAACTTGCTATTATCATCATTTTTATTACCACATTGCGTGCAGAACATATTCTTCCTTTAAACAAATGCATCTATTGCAACACATGATTTTACACCAGCCTACAATAAATATTTCAAATTCTTTATAAAAATTGCCTTTTCTTTAACTACAAAGACTGCGTAGCAATAACGCAACACCAGCATACCTACATACAGCAATACAATCATAATGCCATAACACACTATAAATACCGAACAAAATCATACTTCATTAAAACTTAAAAAACTAATATACTACTTTTATGAAACTTCTTGGCAATATTGTGTGGCTGATATTCGGCGGTCTTTTCATTGCTGCAAGCTGGTTACTTATAAGTTTCCTTCTTTGCATAACCGTTATTGGCATACCATTCGGTATTCAAGCATTCAAAATGGCAAAGCTCACGCTCACGCCATTTGGAAAACATGTTATTTACCGAGGCGGCACTAGCACAATTTGGAACATACTATGGATTGTATTTTTCATTGGGCCAATGCTTGCATTAGGCTATATCGTTTCAGGATTCATTTGCTGCTGCACAATTGTTGGCATTCCATTTGGCATACAATCTTTCAAAATGGCAAAACTTGCGTTGTGGCCGTTTGGTTCCGAAATTGTAGAAGATAGTTACGCACCATATGTACGCAAGTAATCGGCAGCGCGCGAAGCTAATTCCTCATCCATAACTGGCTTACCGTCAGCATTAACTAAACGCTTTGCTGCAGCGAAAATTTCGCGCACATTTGCAATTGGCAAAACTGGGAAACCAAACTCCTGCTCTACTGCTTTTACTGCAGAAAGCTCACTGTCTTTCGTGCGTTCCATTCTGTCTACTGCCAAAATCAAGCCAACAACTTGCACATTTGCTTCCGCTTTAAGCTTTGGCAAAGTTTCGCGAACTGCAGTTCCAGCAGTCATCACGTCGTCAACTAACAGAACTTTCATGCCGTCTTTTAACGGTTTTCCAACCATAATTCCGCCGTCGCCATGATCCTTTCGCTCTTTGCGATCGAAAGTAAAACCAACAGGCATATTGTGATTATTCGTCAAAGCCATTGCCGTAGAAACTGCCAGCGGAATACCCTTATAAGCAGGGCCGAAAACAGTGTCGATATCTTGCGGAAGTTTGCCATCTTCGATTGCTGCAACAACGCGCTCAGCGTAGTATGCGCCTAGATTTGCGATTTTCATGCCGTCGTCAAAAGCACCAGCGTTAATAAAATAAGGTGATTGACGACCAGATTTCAGCGTAAAGTCACCAAATTTAAGCGCACCTGAATCAAGCAAAAACTTTGTAAAACGTTCGTCTAATTCTGCCATAATTAGCTCTCTTTCTTAAAATGATTTTAAATACTTTCTAAATACTTTTTAAATACTTAATTTCAGCGCCAAGTTTTGCCTTCAGCGAGTAAAGACGCAAGCTTTGGACGAGAATCAAGCAAATCGTCAAGCTCGCGGGCAATGCGAATAGGAGCAGTAGGATCCACCAAAGCAGCAGCACCAACTTCTACAGCATTCGCGCCAGCATACAAGTATTCCAAAGCTTTTTCGCCAGAATCAATGCCACCAATGCCAATAATTGGAATATCTGGCATAGCTTGACGAACTCTCCACACAAACCCAAGTCCAATCGGGAAAATAGCAGGACCGGAAACACCGCCCGTGCGATTTGCAATAATCGGCTCGCCTGTTCGAATATCAATTCGCAAACCAACCAGCGTATTAATCATGCTAAGAGCATCCGCACCAGCGTCAACAGCAGCTTTGCAAATCGAAACAATATCCGTCACATTTGGCGTCATTTTCACGATCATTGGCTTGCTTGTCATTGCGCGAAGACGCTTAATTAAGCGGTGCAATGCAACCGGATCCGTGCCAACGCTCATTCCGCCGTGAGTCACGTTTGGGCAGCTTACGTTAATTTCAAGCATGTCTGCAGCAGAATCTGCAAGCTTTTCAACAACTTGCGCATAATCCTCGTCACTGTGACCAGCAACATTAGTAATAACAAGCGCTCCCATGGATTTTAGTTTTGGCAACTCGTCTACTAAATAATGGTCGACACCAGGATTTTGCAAGCCCACTGCGTTTACCATTCCAGAAGGAGATTCTGCAGTGCGCGGAGAAGGATTTCCTTCCCAAGGAACAGGGGAAACACCTTTTGTACAAATTGCGCCGAGTTGGCTTACGTCGTAAAAGCGTCGGCAAGCTGCAAGCTGGAAAGTTCCAGAAGCTGTACCAACCATGTTTTTCCACTTAACGCCTGCAACTTGAGTTGGATGCTTCCAAATGTGGCTAGTGTCAAAGCCAAAAGTTTCAGCGGAATTTGCGTTATTTACAAAATTATTTTCGGCATTATTTACAGCACTCATATTTTTTACTCCCAACCCAAACGATTCGCATCAAAAACAGGACCGTCGTTGCAAACTTTCAACCTGCCTTCCAAAGTGTCAACAACGCAAGCAACGCAAGTTCCGTATCCGCAGCCCATACGCGCTTCTAAACTGAGCTGGCACTCAATATTTCTTTCATGCGCCCAGTGAGCTACAGCTTTCATCATAGGCAAAGGTCCGCAAGACAAAATAACCGTTGGTAAATTGTCTTCGAAATCAAAATGCTTAACTTTTTCAAGTTCGTCAAGAAGTGTAATAACAGTTCCTTCAGCATTTGTAATACTGTGTACGTCTGAAATATATTCTTTCATTAAATCATCTGCAAAACGCTTGTTACGGTAGCCAAGCACTGCCGTTACGCTAGAATCTTCACGCTTTGAAAGCGTTTGAGCAGCACACAAAATAGGCGGCACGCCCAAACCTCCACTGACCAACACATAATGTGCAGGTTTGGAAATATTAAAGCCAAGCCCTAAAGGGCCAAGAGCGTCAATACTATCTCTTGGTTTAAGCTCAGCAAACTTAGCAGTGCCCTTGCCAATCACAGCAAAAATCAAAGTAAAAGTATCACCTTCTACGCTTGCAACTCCAAAAGGACGCGGAAGCATAGCAGTTGGATCAGGGGAATACAAGTTCACAAATTGCGCAGGAGCAGCTTTTTTAGCAATCTCAGAATCTCGCAAAGTCAAACGGTACACGCCTTCGTCTAGCTTCTCATTATTGAGTACTTCTACAGATCTGCGCCCCCAAAGGCGCGAATATTTTGCATTATTGCTTTCGTCTGCAGAACTTGATCCGGAAGAATCAAAAGCGTCTTCACGTAACGTAATTATGGCGTTTCCAGAAGCTTTTCGCGTTGGAATAAACATGCCATCACTCATGTGGTTTCCCCTACCCTTGTATGTGTTTTGTACCGTTGCGTTTTATTTTTAATTTTAATTATATTTTTAGTTATATTTATTTTAGTTATACATTCTAGCGATACACTGCATTTCGCAAGTCGTCACGCATATTTTTCGCAGCAACAACTGCAGAATCACGCACAATATCAAGAATGTCATCAAGAGACATATGACCTTGATTTTTAGCGTAATCTTCAGACTTTTTCCAAGCACCAATAATACCGCGAGAAGAATTGACAATAGCGCCTTCAGAATTTGCATCAAACATTCCAGCAACATCTTGAGCTGTACCGCCTTGAGCGCCATAGCCTGGAACAAGGAAGAAAGTGTGCGGCATAATCTCACGCAAATGCTTGCCCTCCTCCGGATGCGTGGCACCTACAACTGCACCAATTCTTGAATAACCGTGCTTACCAATGCCTGAAGCACCCCAGTTCTCAATCAAATCAGCCATATGCTCATACACTGGCTTGCCATCTTGCAAAATAAGCTCCTGCAGCTCTTTGCTAGAAGGATTCGAAGTGCGAAGCAGCACAAAAATGCTTTTATCGTGCGCTACCGCTTCATCGATAAAAGGCTTCACGCCATCCGAACCCATATAAGGGTTTACTGTAAGCGAATCTTCATGCCAAACGTCAAGATTTTTAGAGCTTTTTAGAAGATTTTTAAGAGATTGAGGAAGCGCGTTACCAGTAGCATTTTCGTCTTCAAAATATGAAGAAAGATTAGCGAAACCGCTTAAATGAGCAGCATACTGACCAGCTGTAGAGCCAATATCTCCGCGCTTTGCGTCACCTATTACAACTAATCCTTGCGATTTTGCGTATTCGCAAGTCATTGCGTACGTGTCCATTCCAGCGGAACCTAGTGCTTCGTACATCGCAATTTGCGGCTTTACAGCCGGCACAAAATCTGCAACCGCGTCGATAATAGCGCGATTAAACTCAAAATAAGCTGTAGCTAAAAGCGTTGGCAGCGCATCCTCGCCTTCTACTTCTTGCAAAACTTCGTCCGCAAGAGAGCTAATAATTTCGGCTGGTACAATACCTGGCTTAGGGTCCAAGCCCACAACACTAGGATTTTGCTTGGCTGCAATCGCTTCAATAAGTTCGTCCATAATTTACTACCATTCCAAATTTATATTTAATCAATCACATTCTCGAGAAAGCAATTTCTGAACCAATAATCGTCGCAACAGGTCTGCCTGTAAGTTGCCATCCATCAAAAGGAGTGTTTCGAGCTTTTGAATGGAACGAATTTGCGTCAACCGCCCAATTTTCGCGCATATTAATCAGCACTAAATCAACGTTTTCAGGGTGCTCAGTAATACTTAAACGCAGCGTTCGCTTGTTTGCGCATCGCGAAGAAACGTTAAGCAAAGCCGCAATATCAGTAGGTCTTCTGCTCATCAATTGCATTGGATTTACTGCCATCAATTCGATTAAATGCTTATCGTCCGTATATCCTGCATCAACAAGCACTTTGTGGCACACGCCATACGCGCACTCAAGCCCAATAATTCCGTTAGGAGTGCTTGCAAAATCTCCTGACTTTTCTTCCGCAGTGTGAGGCGCGTGATCTGTTGCAATCATGTCAATTGTGCCATCCGCAATAGCAGCGAGCGTTGCTTGCCTGTCCGCTTTTGAACGAAGAGGAGGATTCATCTTAGCCATAGCACCATATCGCAAAACATCCTCATCACATAAAGCTAAATAGTGAGGCGCAGTTTCGCACGTAATCGGCAAACCCTCTTTCTTTGCCTTACGAATAGCTTCAAACGCAGCAGCAGTGCTCACATGCTGGAAATGCACATGTACGCCAGTTTCGCGGGAAGCATCAATATCTCGCTGAACAATTGCAAGCTCAGTAGAAGCTGGAATTCCACCAACACCAAGCATTTTTGCAATCGGACCCTCGTTCACAGCTCCCGTATCATGATGCTCACAATGCTCCACGAATGGCAAACCAGTTTGTTTTGCCATAGCTAACACATCTCGCAAAATCGGTTCAGGTACTGCAGCACCGTCGTCGCTTATAGCAGTAATCGGGTGCTTTTTCATAGGAGAAGTTTTTTCGTCGTCGTCGATTCCAGCAACATACTTTTTCCAAAGCTCAATATTGCTTGGTTTTAAGCCTTTACGTCCCAATGATGCGCACACGCTTAAATCGTAGCGAACTGGCAATTTTACGCCGTAAATGCAACCATAACGCTGCAAATAGTCAACTACATTTTCTACATCAAATGGAGCGTCATCCCAAGGCTCACCGTCTACCGCAGGAACAGTATTTGGCATAATCAAAACTTGCGTATAACCGCCAGCCGCAGCAGCCTCACTGCCTGTCATCATTGTTTCTTTTGCTGTTTGCCCTGGATCTCTAAAATGTACATGCGGATCTGCAAAGCCAGGAGCAACAACCCAATCGCTTGCGTCAATGTCGCCAGTAACGCGCGCATTCTGCTCTATAAGGGCATCCTGACGAACGCCATCAACAATAAGATCAATACGTTCGCCAGTATCCCACACAGAGATATTGCGCAAAGTTAAGGTGCCTGATTCGTTCATTTCACTCCTGGTTTTGCGTAATTTTTACAGTTATATAATAATATTATTAAATTTTTTATTTAGTTTCTGCTTCTTCGTCGCAATACATGCAGCGATACTCGTGCCTTACAGAATCAGCTTTGTAGAACTTGCGTTTAAGAGTTAGTTCGCTGTTTGTTATGCAACGAGGATTCGGGCAAGTAAGATCTTCAGGCGCATTCACGTCCGTTACGTGCACGCGAGGATCCGTTAATGAAATTCCATGTGCGTCAACTGCTCGCAATTCGTCTTCTGGCACGTTTACAAAATCAGTTGGCTCGTAGCCGCAAAGCTCGTCTCCAAGAACGGAACTTTCCAAAGCCATACGCATAAGCATACCGTTTTTAACCTGCTCAAAGTATGCTGCGCGAGGATCATCATCAACGTCAAGAGCAATCTCGTTAATTCGAGGAAGCGGATGCAGCACAGGCATATGCGACTTTGCTTTTTGCAATTTTTCTTCAGTCAAAATGTACGTGTCACGAAGTCGCAAGTATTGCTCGCGATCCGTAAAACGTTCTTCTTGCACGCGAGTCATGTAAAGCACGTCAAGCTTGCCAATAACTTCCATCAAGTCGCGAGTTTCTTCATAAGTGCACGAAGGAGTGTCAATAATACGGTCGATTACGTACTGCGGAGTTTTAAGCTCATCCGGGCTAATCAGCACAAAATGAACGTTTCCAAAGCGGCACAAAGTTTCAATAAGCGAGTGAACCGTGCGGCCATATGTTAAGTCGCCGCACAAGCCGACAGTGAGATTATTAAGGCGGCCGAAACGCGCAAGAATCGTTGCCAAGTCTGCAAGAGTTTGAGTTGGATGCATGTGACCGCCGTCGCCAGCGTTAATAATAGGCGTGCTCACAGCTTGCGTTGCAACAAAAGCAGCACCCTCCTTTGGGTGACGCATTGCAACAACATCGACATAGTTAGACACGACTTTCAAAGTATCGTTTACAGTCTCACCTTTGCTCGCACTGGAAAGTTGCGCACCTGCAAAACCGATTACTTTTCCACCTAAACGCAGCATTGCTGTTTCGAAGCTTAAGCGGGTGCGCGTGCTCGGCTCATAAAAAAGAGTGGCCAACACTCTGCCATCGCAAGTGTGAGCCACTTCTTTACGGTGCGAATCAATGTATCGCGCTTTGTCTAAAAGCATTCGTATTTGCGCAGTTGAAATATCGTCTAATGTAACAACACTTTTGCCAGCTAGAGAATTTGCAATTGTACTGCGAGAAAAAGTTTGATGCAAAGAACTAGAAATTGCGTTCGTCATAATAAGTACCGCTCACCTTCCGTCAATTGGCAAACGGTCGCAACCACACGCGACCTACGTAATTTTACTGATTAGCGTTGACGAATCCCCCCACCCCCGGAGTGGCGGAGAACTATAACTTATTATGCAACATTTAATAAGTACTTAATCCAATAAATCTATTTGTTCCAATACAGTTTGTTGATTACGTTTACCATAAGTAACCTTCAAAATATAAACTGTATTTTCTTCTAAAACAACTCTGTAATAAACAAGAAAATTCTTTACAATAATACGACGCACACCAAGTGAATTCCAAGGCTCATACTTAACTACAGGTGCAAACTGAGGAAAAAGAGACAGTCTTTCAATACTAGATTTAATAAAATTAATAATTCTTATGGAAGTTTTCTTAGAGATATTAGATGCAATATAGTCTCTTATATTTTTTAAATCATTTTCTGCATCCTGAGTAACAAGAATATCAAAGGAACTCATTACAAGCCCTTTTCTAACTCAGCAAAAACATCCGCATACGGACGCACTAAACCAGAAACTGACTGCTTATAACTATGCATAAGTTTTGCAGCAAAATCAGTAGATAATAATTCGTCATTTTCTTCTAAATTTTCACCACTGACTGCTTGTTTTATAGGCGCAGAAACATCAGCATAAAAAACTGAAGTGTTGGCTCTTTCTTTTACATCATTACTTATTACTGTATTTTTCATTAAAATCACCTCCCGTCCTGAAATTATAACCTAAAGAAGAGAATGCAACAATAAATGTGAAGCGACTAAAGATTGAGAAATTAGCGAGCGTAGAAAAGACGAGACATGATTTCACGGCACTGACGCATAGTTGCTAAAAGATCGTTTTCAAAAACGCGGCCCTGGTTCGGCTCGTAGCCAAGGTAAGTTGCAATTCCACCCAAAGAATACGAGTCAGTTGGAATAATATCTGCGCGAGCCATTGAGCCAGACCACAAGAAGTTTGCGTTGCGCACCGCGGAACACATATGCCAGCAGCGGCTTAAAACTTCAGCATCCTCGTCGCTTATAAAATGCTCAGATTGCAATGCTTTCAACGCTTGCATAGTTCCAACTACTCGTAAAGATTCATGCTTTGAAGCATATTGCAATTGCATCAATTGCACAGTCCACTCAACATCGCTTAAACTGCCACGACCAAGCTTCAAATGCCTGTCCCTACTCACACCTCGAGGCAAACGCTCCGCTTCCATGCGCGCTTTGAGCTTACGAATTTCAGCAAGCTGAGAATCACTAAGAGGATTTGCAGCGTAACGCAATTCGTTTACAACGCCATCAAGCAAAGCATCCGCCAACTCCTTAGAACCTGCAGCAAAACGCGCTCGCAACAACGCTTGATGCTCCCAAGTGCTAGCCCATTGACGATAATACTTTTCGCAAGATTCTAGCGAACGAACAAGCGGACCGTCTTTTCCTTCCGGACGCAAATCCAAATCGACCATGATTTTTGGTTCAAGCGTAAGAGGACCTTGCAAAATATTACGCAAAATATCTACAGTTTTTTGCGCAAAGCGGTGAGCTGCGTTGAAATCGCAATCTTCACCAACAGGCTTGTAAATTACCATAATATCTGCGTCAGAACAGAAGTTTACTTCTCTACCACCGTAACGACCTAAAGCAATAATAGCAATTTCAGCTTGAGGAGCATTCAAATTCATGACTGACACAGCTTCACGCATGGACCATTGCAAAGTCGCATCTAAAATAGCATCAAACACATCACTCATTGCAAGCATAGAAGTATCGTCATCAATTAGACCACACATCCAAGCTAAAGCAACTCGCTCAATTTCCTGCCGGCGAAGAGCACGCAAAGACTGCGCAAAATCCTCAATATTACTTGCATAACGCGCAACCATTGCGCTAGTTTGCATGTCAAGACTTGCCCTATCGCGCGCAGATAACGCTTCGTCGTCGCCAAGCCAAGTAATAGACTGCATTGACTGCATCATAGCGTCTCCAAGATAGCGCGAATCCGCCAAAACGTGGCAAAGACGCTGAGCTGCGGAAGGAGAATCACGCAAAAAACCAAGATACGTGTTTTTTCCACCAAAACGCTCAGCAAGACGCCGCCACGCAAGCAAACCCATATCTGGATTCTGCCCGTCGCCAAGCCACTTCAACACTGCTGGAAGCAAAATTCTGTGAATTTTAGCAGCCCTAGAAAGCCCCTCCGTAAGCGCTTCAACATGCAACTGTGCTGCGCGAGCATCCGCAAAACCAATAGAAGCAAAGCGCGCGCGAGCAGCCTCCGGCGAAAGTACAATAGGATCCGCATCCGTTTGAGCGTTAATAGGAAGCATCGGACGGTAGTAAATATCCTTATGCAAGTGCCGAATTTCACGACGAGCTTTATCAAAACGCGCAACTAACTCTTCCGGACGAAGCCGCACAGCACGAGCAAGACGGCAAATCTGATCATTATTGTTAAGCTGCTCTGTAGAAATTGTGCGCGCACGATCCAAGCCGCCGTTTCCTTGCGCACCCAAATCTGGGAACAAATGCGTGCGATGCATACTCCACATTTGCTGACGATGCTCAAGAACGCGCTCAAAACGGTAGTGTTCTGCCAAAAGCGCCGCCTGAGACCTAGAGACGTAGCCGCCTTGAGCCAACGCTTGCAAAACGGAAATAGTATCCCTTACGCGAAGCGACTCATCTTCACTTCCGTGCACAAGCTGCAGCATTTGCACAGTAAACTCCACGTCACGCAAGCCGCCGCGACCAAGCTTCATGTCTAAATCGCGTTGAGAAGCCGGAATAAGCGACTCCACACGCTGACGCATATGCTGGCAGTCAGCTACAAAATGCTCACGACCAGAAGCCCTCCAAATAAACGGCTCGACCATATCGCGATAAGCTTTTCCAAGATCCACATCCCCTGCTGCAGGGCGCGACTTCAAAAGCGCCTGAAACTCCCAGCTACTCGCCCACTTTTCATAATATTCCCTATGAGAATCAAGCCTACGAACAAGAGGACCATCCTTACCTTCCGGGCGAAGCGCAGTATCAATCTGCCAAAGTGGAGGCTCCGCAGAGCCCATAACCACCGACTGGCATACTTTTTGCAAAACCATCGCCATAGAAGCACCAACACGCAAAGCAGCATCCTGGTTCTGCTTGTTGCTTAAATCCGCAGGCTCCACAACGTAAATCAAATCAATATCGGAAACGTAGTTAATTTCTTGCGCGCCAAGCTTACCCATAGCAATAATCGCAAATCTGCATGCGGAAGAACCAGTAACCTGTCCGCGCGAAATAGACAACGCTGCCTCTAGAACAGCATCGGCAGCCTCGGAAAGCTTACGACTAATATCTGGCTGCACTTCAACAGGGTCAGTGCTCGCTAAATCAGCTGCCATAATTGCAGCAACATGCTCACGGTAGCGCGCACGAAGCGCAGAAACTGCTTGTGCAAAGCCGAGTGATGTTAAGTAAATTGTGTTGGAATTGCTGCTTTCAGAAGAAACAACTGTTGCAGTATACGCTTGTATTGCCTCGAGTAAGTCTTTTACACGCTCTTCCCTAGTCATTGCAAAAAGATGATTCGGGTCGTTTGCAGCGGCTTTTATAAGATTAGGTCTTGTGCGCATAAGCATTGCCAACGCGTTAGACGCACCTAATACTTGCATTAGGCTTGTTAATGAGTCAGATACTTGCGAATTTGAAGTTGAAATATTATTTATTATTTCGGGGTATGCTTCACTTAAATCTTGCAATGAAAGCAATGCAGAATCTGGATCTTCAACTGTAAGCGCGCTTCTTAGTAGTGTTTCAAAAGATATTTTATTGCAGTTTTTGCATATTGCTATCATTGCGCAACGTGCGGAATCCGGGCGAGAAAAACCGGCTTTAATAAGGCTTCTTGAGGTGAGTGCGGAAGAGTTTGTGCTGCTTTCGTTGCAGTTGGTTTCAGTAGTTGCACTATCTGTTCTGTTCGCACTTTCCATACCGCAACTTTACATTGTGGTGGTGTACAAGGCGAATTGCGTATAAGATGTGTGCATTACTAGCGCAGATTGCATACTGCGCGCGTAACTTACCTCACGTTCGGAGCGTTTGAGGATACATTTCGCTCCAAACGTGGGGAACATACCTCACGTTTGGAGAGTTTAGGGTTGCGTAGAGCTCCAAACGCGGAAAACATATCTCACATTTGGAGCGTTTAGTTTAGTGCAGCAGCGAGAAAAAATCCCTCGCGGATTATCGGAAGATAACCTGCGAGGGATTTTAGTTACGCGATAGACTACTCGTTAGAGTGCTTACGACGGCGAGAAGCTACGCCAGCAGCACCAAGACCGGAGAAGATTGCAGCAAGACTTGCAAACAAGCCAGTCGCAGCACCCGTCTTAGCAAGACCACCAGCATTACCGGAAGCATTACGCAACGCAGCCTTAGCAGCCTTAAGATTCCTCAAAGCGGCATCAACCTGAGCCTGAGTAGCATTCTTATCAGCAAGCACACGCTTAGCCTCAGCCAAAGCCTTCACGTAAGCTCTAGCAGCAGCAGTATTCGCCTTAGACGCAGCAGAAGAATCTGCTTCAGAATTATTAACCTCAACTCTCAAAGCAGTCTTATCAACCGAAGCACTCTGAGAATCACTAGCATCAGCATCATAGCCGCTACCGCTTCCAACACCACTGCCTATGCCAAACGGGTGATTAATCTTATACTTAGCCGCCTGAAGCTTCTTCAAAGCCGCGTCAACCTCAGCCTGAGTAGCATTCGGATCCTTAAGCACACTGTTAGCCTCAGCCAAAGCCTTGTTATAGGCGTCAATATCCTCAGTCATTCCAATCATAAAGAATACAGAATCACGGAACTTAGCATCAGCATCTGCTTCTGTTTTCAGCTTGGAAGGATCAGTCTTGTAATCATCGGCAATCTTCTTCTTGGCGGCTTGGAGATCCTTTAGAGCATCGTCAAGTTGCTTTTGAGTTGGGACTTTAGTACCATCTGGAAGATCAGTCTTTGGCTTTCCAGTAGTGCGATCAAACTTATCAAGAAGATCCTTGGCAGCCTTGAGCTTCTTGTTATAGTCGTCAAGAGCTTTCTTAGCAGCGTCATCACCCTTAGCAGTCGCATTCTTGAACTCTGGAGTATTCTCGAACACGTCGGTTCTGGTGTCAGTATCTCCGCCCTTCGACTTATCAACTTCTTCTTGCAAGTCATGCGGGCTGGTGACGTAGTTCTTAGTAATCTTATCCTTAATTTCCTTCAGATTCTTAAGAGCCTCGTCAACTTCCTTCTGGGATGGGAGCTGATCCTTTGGAACGTCAACTTCTTGATCTTGATCATTCTTGACTTTGCCATCGTTCTTGTCGATGAGTTCCTTAGCCTTTGCCAAAGCTTGCTCATACGCTACAAGGTCATCAGGCTTTTTGCCACCCTTAGTCTTTCCTTGAAGGTTTGCAAACTCAGTTGATTCTTCAAACTTTGGAGTACGCGCAGTGCCATCCTCATTTTTATCATCAACTTCATTTTGGAGCTTATCAACTTTGGTCTTGAAGTTGTCGTCGATATCCTTCTTGGCCTTCTTCAAAGCCGCAAGAGCATCATCAACCTGCTTCTGAGTTGGACGATCTTCTGGCTTTGCGTTTGGATCAGGATTCTTGACCTTTTCAATAAGCTCGTTTGCTTTAGCAAGCTTCTCGACATAAGCTTTAAGCTTTTCCGTTGCAGTAGCGTCACCAGCGTTCTTCTTTTCAAGCGCGTTCTTGTACTCAACCGACGCCTCGAATGGAGGTGTTACAGGTTGACCCTGTGCGTCCTTATCGCCGACTTCGTTTTCAAGAAGCTTTGCATCAGTCTTGTAGTTGTTAGCAATCTTGTCTTGAGCTGCTTGCAGTTTCTTTAGCAAGTTGTTTACAGACTTCTGAGTTGCTGTCTTCTTCCAGTTATCATCATTAAGCTTCTGCTTGATTTGATTGAGAACATTCTCGAAGCCAGTGTCTTTGCCAGTTTCACCCAAGTCATTTGTAGCACCTGGATCACCAGCAGTCTTCTTAGCAAGAGCATTTTGATACTCAGGCGTCTTCTTGAAGCCATCATCTGCAAAGTCTTTGGCAGAAGTCAACGCTTCAAAATTCGTCTTGTAGTTGTCAGTAATTTGCTTCTTAGCTGCAGTAAGAGCATCGAACGCATCGTTAATCTGCTGTTGCGTTGGACGTTCGCTGTTCTTCTTGTTTGTATCCTTTGCATCACTTACTAACTTGCGAGCATTTGCAAGAGCATTCTTGTAAGCAGTAACGTCTGCATTTTCATTACCATCGCTTGTCTTAGCTTGAGCATTCTTGAACTCTGGAGTAGCTTCAAAGTCGCCTTCAGTAACAGCAGGAGCATGTTCAGCAGTAGACTTGTTAATTTCTGTCTCAAGCTTAGAAGTGTCAGTCTTGTACGCGTCAAGATTGGTGCGTGCTGTATCAAGAGCATCAAGCGCCTTGTTGATTTCTTTTTGCGTTGGCTTAGCGTCTTGCGGCGTATCTTTATCATCATGCTTCTTCAAAAGCTCTTGAGCTTTTGTCAAAGCTTCATCATACGCCTTCTTGTCTGCGGCGGCCTTGTTGTTCTTATCATCATCAGGAACAAGCTTGCCATCCTGCTCCTTCATGAAGTGAGGATCAGACACATTGCGATACGCATCAGAGGTAAGCGTTCCTTCTTCTGGAGCAGGAACGTCTGCCTTGGTACCATGCTTCTTTACGCTCGCTTTGAGCTTGGCGACGTCGGTGTTGTACTTGTCAAGCTCGGCGCGAGCCTTGTCAAGAGCAGCCTTGGCGTCGTTAATTTCCTTTTGCGTAGCATCAGGCTTCTTGATGAGCAAGTCTTTGGCTTCGTTGAGTGCTTTGCCGTAGGCATCTGCTGCCGCTTTAGCAGCAGCGTTCTTGGCATCATCCGGTCCCGAGCCATCAGGCTTTTGGAAGCTTGGCTGCGACGCGTTCTTAAACGCAGGGCTTGGATGAGTGGTTGCGTCCTCGTTAATCGACTTAATCAGCTCGTCGGTCTTAGTCGCAAACTTATCCAGTGCCTTCGCTGCTTCGTTCATTTCCTTAAGGATTGTGTCAACATCCCTGTTCAGCGGCTCACCGTTCTTGTGCGCTTGAATGTCTTTCAGGTAGTCCTTATCGTTAGGGTCGCCATCTTCCTTTGGGATAATGTTATCAGGAATATCATGACCATTTGCTTGATCCTTCGGAAGCGTGTTAGTAAGCGCAGCTGTTAGTTTCGCTGCTGCCTTTTCATACGCTTCCTTAGCCTTTTTAGCAGCTTCTACCTTAGCTTTTTCTTCTTCACTAGGATTTTGCTTTTCGGCAAGTTCTTTCAAATTCGCGTAGGCTGGGCTGTGTTGTATTGCAAAGTCATTAAGCGCAGCAGCCGAAAGTCTGCTGGTGTCGGTTGCGTAGGTGTCAATAATCTTGCGAGCAGCGATTAGCTGCTCTTTAACCGCATCAACCTTTTTCTGATCTACGGTGCTCCCAGGCTTATTTAATTCATCCATCAAGTCTTTTGCAGCGTGATAAGCGTCGTTATAGGCTTTGAAGTCCTTAGCAGCCTGAGAATCTTTGCCCTCAGCTTGTGCCTTATCAAAGGCATTGAAGTACGCTGGCATCAAATAACCACTGAAGTTGTCCGCAAGTGCTTGGGCAAGATCAGTATCCTTTGTTTGATAAGCCTCAGTATGAAGTGCTGCTTCAGCGTCTTCAAGCGCTTTCTTAGCGTCCGCAACGTCTTTCTTGGTAGCGTTTTTATCCGCAAGAACTTGCTTAGCCTTTGCTAGTGCCTGATCGTAATTGTTAATTGCAATCAATGCACCTCTATCATTAGCATCAGCCATGGCCTTTGCGTTCTTGTAGAACACGCTTTGCTTGCTCTCGTCCTGAGGATCGGGGTTATCAAAGCTCTTTTGCACGGCAGCCTCAAGAGGCGACTTGTCGGTTGCGTTCTTGTCGAGCGCTTCCTTTGCCTCTTTTAGCTTCTTGATAGCCTCGTTTACTTCCTTCTGGGAAGCGTTTGGATCAGCTACAACCTTGTTCGCCTGCGTTACAGCTTCGTCGTATGCTTTGCGCTCTGTCTCGCTCGAGTTCTGGTAGCTTGGGTCGGCAGTCTTGAGTTTTGCTTCGCCTGTCTTATCAGCATCGCCCGTGTTAACCTTGCCATCCACAGCAATAGCAGCGTTCAACTCATCCTTGTTGGTGGTAAAGTCGTTAAGCTTTTCGCGCGCAGCATCAAGCTTAGCCTTAGCGTCGTCAACAGCCTTCTGCGTGGCGTTCTTGTCTTCCTTTACCTTATTAGCTTCCTCAAGAGCCTTGTCGTAATCTGTCTTTGCCTTCTTAGCAGCTTCGTTTCTGTCCTTATCATCAGAACCGTCTGCCTTCTTGAAGTCAGGGTCGCTTACGTTCTTGAACTGGTTTGTTGCTTGCGTGCCAGTTGCGGCGGTAGTGCCTTCTGCAGCCTTACCATTAGCATCAATCGAGTCGTTCAGCTTATTCTTGTTGGTGTCAGCACCATCAAGCTCGGCGCGTGCCTTGTTAAGGTTAATCGTAGCGTTATCGATTTGCGCCTTCTGCTCTTCGGTAAGGTCTTTTTCTTGCTTGTCCTTAACAGTTGCAAGCAAGTCTGTTGCAGTCTTTAATGCCTTTTCATACGCATCTTTCTTATCAGCAGACGCGTTGTAATACTTCGACTGTATTGGAACATCCTTGCCCTCAACGTTTTCGGTCTTGTGCTCGCCAATCGAATCCGAAAGGTCTTTCGTCTTATGATTCGTCTGCGGCACAAAGATAACGTTAATTGCCTTTGCTGTATTGCCTGGATTGCGGCCTTGCTCCAGATAAACATGCTTATAGTATGTCATTGCATACGGCTCAACAAACAGACGCGCCTTGAAAATCTTGCCCTTTTTAGCAGCCACCGTTACAGAGCCAGCCTCTGTATCCCATGAATACGAACCAGCATCTGATAAATTATCACCGAGGTCTACGTCAGAATTAGAAACTTTCTGATTCCCAGACCAATAAGCGCCACCCATATTGCCAAGCGTAAGCTCGCCCGTTGGCTCTTCATTTTGCAACGCATAGTTCATGTGCGACTTGCGCGAATGATTACTTGTACCTTCATAGGCAAGCGTCTCGCCGCCTGTAAGGTCGCGCAAACCAGACTTTGGATCCTTTGGTTTAGCTTTCAGCAAACCAAGAATCTTTGTTGTATCAAATTCTTCTGCTTTAGTTGGATCGTAACGGTAGATAATAGTGGTTTTCTGATCATTACTCCAAGAAATACCTTCGTCGGTTTCGCGACCATCAATCTTGGTTTTAGTCCAAGTAACGTCGTAATCCGTACGAATATTTGGAAGCTTTGTAAGCTTATTAGCCTTTATATCAGACGTAAACTCGGCAACTGCCTTATCGGTCTTGATCTTAACGGTAATCTTGTTTTCCGCCTGACCATTAGAGATACCCTTATTAGCATCACCAGATGCAGTAAGATCGCCAGTAAGGTACGAAAGCGAAATCTGATCTGTGCTGGTAAGGCCAAGCTCTTTGTTGTCTTTGTTAGCTTCGAAAATAGCCTGCTTGATTCGGTCAAGTTCAGCATTTGAGTATCCAAGTGGGTTAGCCACAAAGACTGCTTTCTCATCGCTTGGAACAACGTACTCGCCAGCTTTGAGATTCTTGAGGACGAGGTCTTTGAGCGCAATCTTAGGAGCGTCCTTAGCATCCACGCCATCAAAGTTGATTACAGCTTCGCCTTTGTCGTTGATACTTACCTTGTCTTGGGCAACATTGTTAAGCGCCGCAAGTTTTTTGATGATGTCGGTTTTTACTTCTTGCGAAACGTTAGTTGGATCTTCAACAGTTGGCTTGTCGATACGCGTGTCGTAGCGCGCAACCGTAAGCGGAATAGCTTGCGACTTAAAGCCCAAATCCGTAACCATATAGGTGTTAAGCGTCTTCGCGCCAGCTACGTAAGTCTTATCCGTTGCGCCTTGAGCTGAGGTTTCCTTATTAATAGCCTCAAATGCAGTCTTGTCGTAAGCACCATCAGCTTTTACGTTAATATTTTCTGTAAATTTATCAGAAAGCTGATTATTTACAGACTTCTTATCACTACGCGCTGTCTCAATATTGCCAGCGGCAGTAATTGCTGATTGAACCTTTTCAGGAGTAAGCTGCTCGTTATACTTAAGCACCACAGAGCCGGAAGTTTTTGGCGGCACAAGCGTTACAGCACGGAATACGTTTGTTTTATAAGCAACAGTTTCGTTATTATCTTTAGTTACGTACACGAAAATAGAGCGACTGGCTGTATACTTCTCAGCGCCTCCATTAAGGTTACCATCCCTAAAAAGAGTTGTCATCTTAAGGTCAGCAGAACCATCATTATTCGCAGTAAACTCATATTCGCCAGAATAAGCTTGGTGTTTACCTGAATTTTTCGAGTAAAAATCAATACCTCTCTCACTTTTCTCATTATTGAAACCATTCGTCTTAGCAGGGAAAATAGCGATACTGGTAATATTGCCATCTTTTGGCTTTGCAAAATGGAAAGTAATAGTATGCTTTTCACCATCTACGCTGTATGTATTGTCTGAGCTTCCCCAGCCATACACGTTCGGCATAGTGTCAGCGTTATTCTCGTCAATATCAATCTTGGTATTAGAGGTATCCGTTGTGTCTGGATTAATTTTATTAGGATCTTGACCTGCTGAACCATCAGAAGCGCGATCTTGATTTTCAGTTGCAGTCTCGTCGGTTGGCTGAGCATCAGGCAACGAGCGCTTACCACGAATCTTTACAACAGTCGATTTATTTTCAGTACCATCAGTATTTACAGTATTCTCGGATTTCTGCTCAGCCTGCTTATTGGTATTCTCAGCCTTATACCCAGCCTCTTTATTAGCTTCAGTCTGATTCTTATCGCCAGCTTCAGCCTTCTTACCAGTCCCAGCATTCTCACCAGCAGTCACAGGCGTCTGAGCTACATCCGGCTTAGTATCAGGAGTACCACTCACCTCCGCCGCCATTGCCGGAGTTGCACCAAAAGCGAACGACGCACCAGCTAACACGCCTGCAGCGCCAACCGTAAACGCCGCCACCTTGCGAGCATCCACAGCCTTCGCAATCGCGTTACTTACTGCAGCATCCAATGTAACCTTGCGTGCGTGCTTTCCGGAATTTGAATTTATCATAATGATATCTCCTTAATATCGATTCTCTCTGAATAAGTCTTTATGAATTTATTAGTGAAGAGCTTTATGTAGTAATCAAACGCTGATTGAACTACAATCAGATACATATAAAACTTCCACTCAGCTTTCAAAAGCACGAATCCCTTGTTGAGATTTATGTTCAATAATACCTAATATATGAATATTTTGCAATGTATCTGTTATGATGCATAGCCTACTAACCCCCCCCCCCGCGAGACTTTATTTCAACGTTTTCGGCAGGTTTTTGCGGTCAAAATTAATATAGCAAATGTAAGCTAGATTACATTTTTAACGTCGATTCTAAACACATGTTTAGAATAAATTGCATTTATTTTGTGCATATATACATAGATATACATTTATATACACTCACACACTCTATGTTAAATTTCAATACTCACTGCCCTTCAGTCGTGTGGATATTAGCGTGGTAGAGATTTGAGATTTTTCGCACTGAGCGAGGACGCATGCACGTTTATGAAGTTTTGCAGTTGCGCTCTGCGCAGACGCTGATTCCTGTTGATTAGTGAACACTAACATCCGTGCTACTGCATGTGCCACTCCAAGCACTCTTCCCACCACAACAAAAACAATTGTGAGTGAATTAACGTGTGAGTGATAGGAATTGCTTGGTCGAGCAATATAAAAGCGGAACGATAGTAATAATATTATTGACGAATACTATTTTTGCAGAAAAAGTAAGTAAAAAACTAAACTTAACTACACAACCGCTAAGTCCAAATAAGGTATAAGAGCGTAGCGCTGCGAGACAAGTAATTCCTATCACTCACCTTTGCATAAAATAAAACCGCAAATAAAGAAATCCCCCAAAACTCGCAAACGCTACCACCTACCCAATCTTCGTAAAAAGCGGCTTCACATTCGCCCAAATCCTTCGCGCAATGCCCGGGTGATTCATGGTATACAAGTGAATGCCATCCACACCTTCAGCAATTAAATCGTTAATCTGCTGAGAAGCAAAAATACTGCCAGCATCGCGCAAACAATCAGCATTACTCCCCCAACGATCCATCATTGCGGAAACTTGCGAAGTAATGCGAGACGCACACAAACTCGTCATGCGCTTAACTTGCGAAGCGTTCGCAACAGGCATCACGCCAGCTTCAATTGGCACATTAATACCAGCGGCACGAGCTAAATCACGGAAACGCAAAAAATCCTCGTTATCGTAAAAAAGTTGCGAAATTAAATGCGTAACACCCGCATCAACCTTGCGCTTCAAATTATCAATATCCGCTTGCAAACTTTCCGCTTCCGGATGCTTCTCCGGGTAGCAAGCACCCAAAATCGGCAAATCCGGGTGCTTTGAACGAATATAATAAACCAAGTCGCTAGCGTGCTCAAAAACGCCTGCCGCTTCCTGGCCTGCAATCACGTCGCCGCGCAAAGCCAAAACACCGGAAACACCAGCATTATCAAACATTTCCAAAGCTTCATCAACAGCATCGTAATCAAGGTATCGAGCTGTTAAATGAGCAACCGCATCAATGCCGTATTCGGAGCGAATAGTATTCGCAATACGCGCAGTAGCAGTGCGATCCTGCAGCTTTCCAGTGCCGTAAGTAACCGAAATAAAATCCGGGTCAAGGCCTTTCAACCCATCCAAAGTATCGTAAATCGTACCAATAGGAGATGTGCGCTTAGGTGGGGAAACTTCCAGCGAAAACTTTGGTTTATATGGCATAACTCACCCCTTGCACTGAGAATTGCACTGCTGATTGCTTAGCTTGTTAGCTTGCAATTGCGCGCGAACCTCTTTAGCTGCAGAAACAAGATTCTCCAAGCTTGGCCAAGTTTCAGCGTCACCTCGAGTTTTAAGACCGCAATCCGGGTTAATCCACAGCTTCTCGGCAGGCATCTTGCGCAAAATCTCGTGAATACGCTCCACAAGCTCCGTCTCACTAGGCACGCGAGGAGAATGGATGTCGTAAACGCCAGGGCCAGCCTCAGTCTCAAAATGCGCGTCGTGAATAGCGTCAAGCACAACCAAGTCACCGCGAGAAGCCTCAAAAGAAATCACATCCGCATCCATAGCGTCAATGTCACGAATAATGTCATTAAACTCCGAATAGCACATATGCGTGTGAATTTGCGTAGTCGCAGCCACAGCAGAATGAACCAGGCGGAAAGCAGCAATAGCCCAATCCAAATACTTCTTATGCCAATCAGAACGACGAAGCGGCAACTTTTCGCGCAAAGCAGCCTCATCAATCTGAATCACGCGAATACCAGCGCGCTCCAAATCCAACACTTCATCGCGAATAGCAAGAGCCAACTGCTGAGTCTGCTCCTCGTGCGTAATATCCTCGCGAGGCCAAGACCAGTTAAGAATCGTCACAGGACCTGTAAGCATGCCCTTAACAATATGCTTCGTGCAGCTTTGAGCATAAGCACTCCACTCCACAGTAATTGCAGACTCGCGAGAAACATCCGACCACACGATTGGAGGCTTCACGCAGCGAGTGCCATAAGACTGTACCCAAGCGTTCTTCGTAAACTTAAAGCCGCGCAAATGCTGGCCAAAATATTCAACCATGTCGTTTCGCTCAAACTCGCCGTGAACAAGCACATCCAAGCCAATTTGCTCCTGATGCTCAATGCACTGAGCAATGCGATTGCGCATAAACTCGTCGTAAGCTTCGCGAGTAATTTCACCCTTACGAAGATCAGCACGAGCGTTACGAATATCCTTAGTTTGTGGGAAGGATCCAATAGTTGTCGTTGGCAAATCCGGCAAGCCAAGCGATTCCTTTTGCAGACGCTGACGCTCCGCCCTCTTAGGCAATCGCACAAAATCAGAATCTTTAAGATTCGCAAGACGATTAGCAACAGCAACATCCGCTTTCACGCGTGAACCGTCAAACAAAGCCTGATTTTTAGCCAAAACGTTACTAGATTTGCGGCTTTCGTCGCCTTCTGCAGAAAGATTGGCAATATCGCGAATCTCTTGCAACTTTTCAACAGCAAAAGCAAAATGTTGCAACACATCCGCCCCCAAAGCATCCTCACCAACAGTGCTAAAAGGCACGTGAAGAAGCGAGCAAGCAGTAGAAACAGCCACGCGATCCGTAATATTCTCGCGCAAAGCGTCAACCAAACCAAGGCTTACAGCATAATCGTTGCGCCAAATATTACGGCCGTTCACAACGCCTGCAAAAAGCGTAGTTTTTTCGTTCACACCATAATGCTCAATGGCTGCAAGATTTTCTTCCTTGCCTTCCACCAAATCAACGCCAACGCCGTCAAAACCAAGATCATTCACAGTTTCGTAAGCGTCAGCAATATTGCCAAAATACGTGTTAAGAAGAAGCTTAACTTCCGCACTCCTGGCTTCAAGCAAAGGCTTATACAAAGCTTCAAAAAGCTCCAAATCGCCTTGCTCTTTATCCAACGCCAAATAAGGCTCATCAAATTGCAACCAAGTTGCGTGAAGCTCGCCAAAACGCTTAACAATACTCGCATAAGCAAAAGCCAGAGCCGAAATCACAGACTCTGTTACTTCCAACTCCTGAGCTTCAGGAGTACGAGCCAACTTCAAAAAAGTGTACGGACCAATCAGCACAGGCTTCGTTTCCAAACCCTGCGCGCGAGCCTCCAAAAACTCGTCAAAAGGCTTAGTTCCAGCCAAATGCAAGTCTTGCGGATTCTCAACTTCCGGCACAATATAGTGGTAGTTCGTAGTAAACCACTTCTTCATAGGCAAAGCCGTCACATCGCCGCGCTCACCCTGGTAGCCGCGCGCGATGGCAAAAAGCGTATCCTCAGCATGCTCAAAATTCAAAGCATTGTAACGCTCAGGCACAGCACCAAGCAAAATAGCAGTATCGAGCATTTGGTCATAGTAGCTAAAATCATTACTTGGAATTAAATCAATCCCAGCTTCAGCTTGCAAACGCCAATGCTTAGCTCGCAAAGACTGAGCAACTTCACGCACTTCATCCAAAGAAGCATCCTGCTTCCAGTAACGTTCAATAATCTTCTTCAACTCACGATTAGCGCCAATACGTGGAAAACCGGAAACCGAAGTAAAAACCGTAGACATACATCCTCCAAAAAATTTCTTTGACTCGCTTTAGCCTAGCAAAGAAATGCTTGAATGCGGTCATTCAAGAACTTGGGGTGTCGTTATAAGATTAATTTATATGCTTAATTTCGTGCGTGTTTCTTTTCCTTGGCGAAATGTGAGCAATGGAAATTACCAGCGCGCCGAATTGATTAACGTGGCGCGAGTTTCGGGGGATTTCTTTCCTCGCACGTCCCGTCCTTCAGTCGCTTTGGTTGTTAAAGACTCTCATGTCTACTTCGTTCTCTACGAACGTTGCTCCATCAGTCCTCTTTTAGTGCTCGTAAAGAAATCCCCCAAACTCTGCATGCTAGCCTTTAATAACCGTGTCTATCGCAGAGATTTTTCGATTTTTCTTCTTCGCTTGGCGAATCAGCAGCCTGCGGCTCTGCGCGACGACCTGCCGAAGCGCTTAAAGCGTAGCGCGCGAAGGCAACTCGGAGCGGAAACTCGCTTAAGTTGGAAGTCCAATGGACTTCCAACGCGAGTTTCGTAGCAAGCGCGTTACCCGCGCGAGCGTCCGCGCTCAGTGCGAAAAATCTCAAATCTCTACCACACTGGTATTCGTGCAACTAAAGTCACGAAATTAAGCTACGGGTGGGTGCGCAGCGGGGGGATTATTTTTTGGCGTGGTGTGGGCGGCAGCACTGATGCTAGTGTGCCTTGAACAACAGAAATCAGCGCATTCTTAGCTAGGCAAAGGATTTGGGCGTAAGGATTGCGAGGGCCGTGGCGCCGCGCAAGCCGCAAGTCGCGAATGGACGATCAGACACAAGCACCACAACCGACGCATTAGCAAGCCCCAAACGCATCGCCCCAAGCACATCCGGATCCGAATCAGGCGAAGAAAGCCACTGCGCAGCCATCGACATCGTCGGCTCATGCCCAACAATCATCGTCGTATGAACATCGCCTCGAATCGCTTGCAACTCGTCCATAACAGATTGCATGCCGCCATCATAAAGACTTTTGCGCGACTCAACCACAGGAGAGTCGCCAAAACGCTTCAACATGCGTTTCAAAGTTTGCTCAGTGCGATTCGCACTAGAACACACAATATAATTCGGCACAAGCTTCAAAGATTCCAAGCCTTTTGCCATAATTTTCGCCTGCTTCAAGCCCTTATCAGTAAGACCACGACCCCAGTCGTCGCCCATTTCAGGAGCTTCAGCCTTCGCATGACGCATCAGCAACAAAACGTACTTACTATGATGTGCTTTCTTCATAAGCTTTTTCATTGGTGATGCCATAATGCTCTCCTACTTAGCTTGATTATGCGCTGATTGTTGTGCAGACTGCGAATCTTGCAAATCTTGCGATTGCGAATCTTCCGGCAATTGCGCAAGCTGCACATCTAAATCACGTAAAACTTTACGCAATTTACGATCCGAAATATCGCGCAAAGACAAGTCTTCCAACTGTTCAGCGCGCTCTTCTGCTGTCATATCGTCAATATCGCTCACAGTATCTTTAGTACCGTGTTCACGCTTCTTCAAAGCACTAAAACCTTCAGCCATTGCGCGTGAAACAATCAAAAATCCAGTGTGACCAATCATCGCGTGATCCGGGCGCACAGCCAAACCTTGAGCTTTCCAAGTGCGCTCCAATGTTTCTTGAATTTCTGGCTCAGTCCACATGCCACTTTCTCGCAAAGCTTCAGCCATGCGAGACATTTGCGTAGTGGTCGTAACGTACGCAATAAGCACGCCTCCAGGCACAATAACGCGATGTGCTTGTTCAAGGCGATTCCAAGGGTCAAGCATGTCTAGCATAATGCGATCCACGCTGTGCGCATCTAAGGTTTTTGCAACAGAATCAAAATCGCCAGTAAGCAAATTCCACCATTCTGGTCGCTTTCCGTAGTACAAAGTTGCGTTAGATTCAGCAATTCGTGCAAAATCCGGACGAAGCTCAATCGTAGTAAGCTTTCCGCACTCCCCAACTGCGTCCAAAAGGCTTAAGCTCATCGCGCCAGAGCCTGCCCCCGACTCCAAAACGCGCGTGCCAGAACGAATATCTCCTAAAGCGATTACTTGCGCAATATCTTTCGGATACATAATTTGCGCACCCCTAGGCATAGAAAGCACGTAGTCAACCATGCGCGGCCGCATAACTACATAATCCCAGCCACCAATAGCGCGCGCCGCCTTCCAAGGTTTGTTGGACGATTTAGAAGGATCAACAATAGTTTGTTGCGTTTCGCGCTTTGCGCTAACAGTAGTAATTACAACGCCTTCGCTTTGACCAATCACGTCGTCGTGACAAATAAGACCATGCTCAGTTTGCGTAACCCCGCCTGCAATAAGTTGTGCGGTAATTCGCTTACCTTTACGATCGGTGAACTGAATCTTCTCACCTACTCGTAACACTCCACTACGCGAATTAACTGACTGCACAAAACACCTCACTTATTTTTAGAGCACGATTTCTTAGCGCGACTTTTATTATTTCTACTATTATAAGCTCACCGTCGTAAGCGGCATAGCAGAATCGATTGCAAAATCAGGAGCAGAAGGACGAACCCCTGCTTCTACCAAATTCACGCCTAGCATTGCAACCATCGCACCGTTATCCGTGCAAAGCTTAAGCTCTGGCAAACGCACTTCAATTCCATGCTCCTTGCCGCAAGCCAACAAATGCTCACGAAGCTGCGAATTAGCGGAGAATCCGCCACCAATCATAAGCGTTTTAGAACCGTACTGCTCGCAGCCCATCATAGCTTTTCTAGAAAGCACTTCCGCCACAGAATTAGCCAAAGAAGCACACACGTCATCAACTGGAATTTCAAGACCCTGAGCTTCACGCGCTTCAACCCAACGAGCAACAGCAGTTTTTACACCCGAGAAGCTGAAATCGTACGGATGCTCTTTGCCGGAACGACCTTGCGTTAAACCTTGCGGAACTTTCAAAGTATCCGGATTTCCAAGCCTTCCATGCCTGTCAATATGAGGACCACCCGGGTATGGGAATCCAAGCAATCGCGCAACCTTATCAAAGCACTCGCCGGCAGCATCGTCCAAAGTTGTGCCAACAACGTCAATACTTTTAGCAATATCGTTCACGTGAAGAAGCGAAGTGTGACCGCCGGAAACAATTAAAGCAAGTACATCTTCCGGCACATCGCCGAATTGCAATTGCGTTACTGCAATATGCCCAATTACATGATTAATACCATAAATCGGCTTATTTGCAGCCCAAGCTAATGCTTTAGCTCCCGAAACTCCCACAGCTAAGCAGCCAGCAAGACCAGGACCTGCGCTTACTGCAATCGCGTCAATATCGCTTAAATCCATGTTTGCGTCTGCTAAAGCTTTAGAAACAACCGGCACAAAAGCTTCAGCGTGCGCACGAGAAGCAATTTCTGGAATCACACCGCCGTAGCGCGCATGCTCTTGCATTGAAGATGCCACCACATTTGACACCAGCGTGCGTCCGCGCACAATAGCTGCGGCAGTTTCGTCACAAGTTGATTCAATTCCCAATACGATTGCTTCGCTCATTTTATTCCTCGTTATTCCTCGTTATTCCTCAGTTCCGTTATTTTTTGCGGTTAGATCAGCGCACATTGTGTACGCATCCACACCTTCCGGCTGATAGTAACGTTTTCGCAAACCCATTTTCTTAAAACCAAAACGTTCATACAACGCGAGCGCAGGAACATTGTCAACTCGCACTTCTAGCAGCATGCGTTTAGCACCAATTTGTTTTGCAGTTTTAATCATTGTCAACAAAAGCTTAGAGGCTATGCTTTTTCGTTGATATTGTTTTGCAACGCCAATTGTCATTATTTGCGCGTCATCGCCGTCAAACCAGTAGCCAGCATACCCGCATAATGTATGCGTATTTTCGTCGATTTGAGCGTAATACGCGCGCATAGGAGCTTGTAATTCTTGCGAAATCATGCTCTCATTCCATGAGCCTTTGCCAAACAAGTCAGCTTCAATAGGCGCTATTTTTTGCGCTAACTCATCGCAAGTAAAATCGCACTTTGGAACTATATTGCAATTCTCGGCTACTGCTGGAAATTGAGAACGCGTTATATCAACAATCATAATTACTCAAATCGTTAAAACGCTTCTATTTCTCTTTTGCCTTATTCGCTTCACCAGAGCCAAGCACATGCTTAAGCGGATTTGGCACAGACACGTCCGGACGGCGCAAATACAGCGGTTCAACAGCTTTTACGTGCTCATCTTTATTTGCATATTCCAAAGAGCATTGCTCGAAAATTTGCAAGCCTTGCACACCCAAGTCAAGCGCGCAAACTTCTGCAATAACGCCAACATGCGCAATATTTCGCCAGTCTTCAACGTATTTTTTAGCACCGTGTCCGAGCACATCCACGCAATAATTTTCGTTAGTTTGTCTTGCTAAATACTCGTTTACGCGAGATACAACATTTTGCGGATAGTCAATATCCATATCTATTAGCGCATTTCCTTCGTCGTCGTACAAGGACATGTACACTTGACGACGGCGTGCATCATTTAGTGAAAGCACGTAGTGACGAATATTAGAGTCGCAAGAATCAGCATCATTCTGAAGATTTAGTAGAAAACCCTTCTCTATACTGCCATTTTTGCGAGCTTCTTCGAACGCGCCAGAACGCATCATCAAACTTTGAGGAAGAAGACTATCACACCCCAAAATTTCAGCATTATTTGCAAACGCAATCGCTTTTGCTGCAACTAATCCTGCGCGAAGTCCTGTAAAAGGAGCAGGACCTACTCCCACAACCACGCGTTTAATATCGGAAGGCTTAAACCCAGCGTCCTCCACAACTTTTGCAATATTTACTTGTAAACGCTCCACGTGAGTGCGAGAGTCGGTTTCAACAATCGGCTCATGGTCCACAATTCCAACAGTAGAGCCAAATGATGTGTCAATAATCAGCGTATTACTCATGTTCATTCCTCGAAGTCACGTACCAGACTAGCTTACTCGCTTAGCACAACTTGCGTTATTTACTGCGTTATTTACTTATGTATTACTCGCGTATTACTCTGCCTATTTCTTAATTACAATTTTGCAAGTCGATTAAGCCAATCCTTGCCAGCAGCTTTCAAAGTTACGATTCGCTCGCCATCGCTAGTAAAATCGTCTACTTGCGAAGAGTCAATAGGTCTTGCAATATGAACTTCTAAGCGCTCAGCAGCAAGCACTCCTGCCATTTGCTCACCCCACTCCATAAGCACAACAGTGCCGTCTCCTGGCTCTTCCAAAGCTTCGTCAAGTCCCAAAGATTCAAGCTCGTCAAGCAAACGCGAAACAGTATCTTGCCCCGGAGCAAAATCTTCGCCACCCAAACGGTAAGCGTCAACGTGAATTAGCGTCGCCGGCTTACCATCCGCAAAAGTGCCATGCAATTCGCGCGCAATCGTAAAAGTTGGAGACACAATCGGCTCACTAATTGAAAGCCCTGCGCCAAAACCTTGAGCGAACGTTGTTTTACCAGCTCCAAGAGGGCCAGAAAGCAGCAAAACGTCGCCTTCTTTAACTAGCTTTGCAACAGCTTTACCAAGCTCGCGCATATCAGTATCCGTAGGCACAGTACAAACTTTTTGCTGTTCTGACACCGTTTCTTCTTTCATACTTAACACAATCTTTCTAATTTGCAGTTCTTAATTTACGTTTCTTATTCACGATTCTTAATTTACGCTTTCTAATTTCCTCGAGACGCAATGAGCATAATACATTTTTCAAGCGCATAATTCGCGTCACTAGATCCGCCTTTGCACTGCTCATCCGCCCAAGCTAAAGATTGCAAACATTGAGAAACACCTGCACTATTCCATCCAGCAAGCTGACGCATTGCCATTTTCAGAGCCCACGGGTTTACTTTCGCTTCAGCACTAGAAATCGTGCCGTTGCGAATTGCCATTGCGAGCGCAATTACGCGTACTTTTGCAGCCAAAGCACCTATTAATGCTATGGCGTCAACTCCTTGAGCAATTGCAGTTCTTGCTGCAAGCACAGCAGAACCTGCATGACCTGCAACAGCTTTATCTGCAACAAAAAAGCCGGTAACTTGCGGATCTGCAACCAAGTATCGATCGACAATATCAAGCGTTATTGGATTATCGTCATAGTCGAAGCATAATTGCGAGCATAATGCTGCAAGCTCTCCCGTTTTACTTCCCAAAACTGACACAAGACGTTGTGCTGCTTGAGGCTCAACACTTCGATTGTGACGCTCAAATATGCTCATAACGAAGTTGAGCTTTGCATCGTCTTTTTTAAGATCCGGTACTGTAATTGTGTTTGCGCCAGCTTTCGTAAGGCGCGTAATAATAGACTTTCCTTTAAGCCCACCTTCGTGACGTGCAATAACCCAAGTTGCAGAAGAGTCTACAAAATTATTTTCACTATTTTGCGCTTGTTTGCAGAAATTTTCGATTGCGTCTACTAAAGACTCGTCTGCTTGTTGCAAATTATTTATTATTACAATCGTTCCGTCACCGAAAAGCGAAGGACCTACAGCTTCGTCAAATGCGTACTGATCCGCAGTTGACGCATCGAGTTCAATAATTTCAGCATCCGGAGCACTTTTTTGAACTTTTTCACGCACATTTCGAGCATTGAGCTCGTTTAAGTAAGCGTCACCTCCAACTACCAGCGTAACTGGCATAACGCGTTGCGCACGCTTATCATTTGCTGCCATAATGCTCCTTAAACCAACCAACTCTTAACCATCATAATATTGCATTCGAATATGCGTGCGTGTTTGCTACTCTTCGAAAATTTTCTCTGCTTCTCGTAACGTTCGCTTTGCCGAAGCAGACCACAGTTGACCAATTATGCTAGCTCTTTGAGCATAATACTTATTGCGAAAAGCGCGCAAAGCTAGCATAAACAAAGCCAATATCACAAATTCTGCACACAACATTGCCCACGCTCCTGCAGCACCTTTTATCCATGGAAACACGCCAAAAGATACTTCATCGCACCAACACGCGCACTTTTGCATAAAGCTTGTTCCAATTGATGAAGCTCTAGCGAAAATAAGCGATAATCCATCGTTAAAGCTCGCACAAACTAGTGAAATTAAGCCGCACACTGTTGCCCAATCCATAAGAGGCGCAACTATTAGATTAGCTGGCACAGACATAAATGACACTTCCGGTTGCATAAGAATTTGCACTGGCATAGTCCAAAATTGTGCAGAAAGCGTTATAGCTAGCGCAGAAGCAACACAAGATGGCATATATTTTGCAAGCGTTTTAGAAATCGGCACTCCCATAACAACAATTCCCAAAGTTGCTGCGGAAGAAAGAGCAAAAGCATAGTCCCAAGCGTATGAGGGATTTACCACAAGCACGCCTATAACAGTCCAACTTAAAGCACTAGCTGACTGGTATGGTCGTTTACAACACCATGCAACAGCGGATATTATTCCCATAATTAACGCTCGAAGCACAGATGCAGAAGGGTAAACTATTGCAGCCAAAGCAATTTGCAACGTAATTTGTATTAAAGATGTAGACCAATGAGGCAACAGTAATCGTGCGCAAAACTTGCGAATAATCATACTAAGTAGCAAAAAGTGTCCGCCTGAAACTGCCATAACATGCATGATTCCAGCATGTTGAAAATGTTGACGCGTCATATTCGCATAAGTTTCGTCGACCGGCTCAAGTGAACTTGCATCCTCTACTGGCACATATTCTTGCCCAAGCATGCCAACAGTTACTCCAGGAACCAACATTCTGCCTTGCATATCGAGCTTATTTGTTACGTCATAAAACGATTTCCACAAATTACTAACGGCTTTGTGCCAAAAGTCTGAGTCTTGTACAACATGCAAGTTTCGTTGAGTTTTTTCTACATGCAATTCAGGCTTACTACTATCAAATCTCGAAGCTTTCACGCTAACAGGAACGCTTAGGCTCGAACCATAGCTAAGTTGCTTGCATATTGGCGAATACGCATACAGTCGCGCTTGAACATAACTTTTTTGCGCATCAAACTTATGCACTTGAACATTCGCTTGGCAATCTCCTTTAAAACTTCTAGACGAGCGCACAGGAGCAACTACTGTAAATTCTGCAAAATGCGCGTGCTCGGCATTATTTCCTTGAAAATACAGTGCTTTAGTAGGATTATTGCCGCGTATTTCTCGCATAATAACGTCACCAGATATCACATATTGAGTTATGTACGAAAGCATGCACGCAGCTACAAAAACGTTTATTGCTACTAAAACTGTTCTGCGCCATATAAAAAACTTAAATTTTTTGCAAAATATAAAAATCGAAACTATAGTTGCATTGAATAAAACTATTGAAATGCAATAAATTATAGTAAAATTGCATAAGAATTTTCCAATTAAGCACCCAGCCCAGCACGCTGCAGCAACAGGAATCATACGAAAATCACGACTTCCAGAAACGTTTTCTACTTTTTCTACGTTTTCTCGCATAATTCACCTATTTGACGTCAACATTCCCACGGAATTTATTCAAGGTTTTAGGCCCAATTCCTTTAATTTGCATCAAATCTTCTAAACTGCGAAAATAACCAACTCTTTTACGCTGAGCAATAATGCGCGCAGCAGTTTTGGGACCGATTCCTTTTAAGGTTTGTAACTGATCAAGCGTTGCAGTGTTTATATTGATTCTGCCAGTGTTGCTTTGATGAGAAGCAGTATTCTCGTTGCTTCTGTCGCTTTTGTTATTACTGTCACCTTTGTTGCTTTTGTTGTTGCCTTTACTGCCGCCGTTGCCTTTACTTACATTGTTTCCGTCACCTCCGCTGTTTCCGTCACCTCCGCTGTTTCCGTCGCTTTCATTACTTACACTTTTTTCTTCATCATCATTTTTATTGTTACCTTTTAAATCACTAAAAGAAGGCTTTTCGCGACTAGTATCGTCGTTTTCTATTGCAAACGCGCCTGCTTTTTCGTTCTGAACTCGTTGATATGTTAAGGATTGAGAAATAAGCATTGTCAGGCTTGCGCAAAGAGCTGCAACTAGTATCAGCATTAAAGCAAGCGTATGTACAGGCTTCATGTGAAATCTAGGAGAAGTTTTGCTACTTATAATTTCTTCATCAAAAGAATTACAAGCTTTTTCGCAATAGTCGTCACTAAAATTTTTACCAACATTGCTGTTAGAAAATTCCTCTAAAGACGTTGCAATTCGTCTCCGAGGCAAATCAGACGCAGGCTTATTAAACCTAAAATTATGCGCATAATTCTGCCCAAAATTCTGCCCAAAGTCTTCCATAAATCCCCCAACTCTTAAAGTTCTTAACTTAACTATTGGGCAACTTGTAACACTTCGCAACAAAAATACGCGCCTGTGGTTAAAACCTTTAACAGCCAAAGCGACTGAAGGAACGCTCGCGCGGTTAACGCGCTCGCTACGAAACTCGCGTTGGAAGTCCACTGGACTTCCAACTTAAGCGAGTTTCCGCATTGAAATGCCTACGCGCGCTACGCTTTGAGCGCTCCGGCAAGTCAATGCGCAGCTTAATTAAGCGACTTTAGTTGCACTTAGTAAACCACGCACTTTACGTAACTTTCTGCACGAGTCTATGAGTTTTGTGTTGACGGTTAGCGTGTTGAGAGGCTGGAAAAATTGTGTTCAGTGCTAAAAGAGGACTGAGAAGCTACATTCTTTAAATATAGGCGAACACAATAAGCGTCTTTAGCAACCAGAGCGCACGAAGGACGGAACGCACGCAAACACAATTTTTCCAGCCTCGTCAAAACCAAAAAACTAAATCAGTTACAAAACTCATAGACGAAACCCAAGAATAACAAAAAATGCTGTAAAGCGCGAAAAATCGCGCAATACAGCATTAATTAAGCCGAATCTTACCTCTCGTCTGGTACAATAGACACAATCTTCGGAGCCTTCACAATCACCTTGCGCGGAGCCTTACCGCCCAAGCGATCAGCTACAGCTTCTAGCGCAAGCTTTTCAAGCTCAGAAGCGTCAATATTTGGATCAACTTCAAGCTTTGCACGAACCTTGCCCTTTATTTGCACAACGGCAGTAACAGTATCCTCACCAACGTAGCGAGCATCTGCAACAGGCCAATCTGCGTGAGCAATAGACTTATCATGCCCAAGCTTGCTCCACATTTCTTCGCAAATATGCGGCGCAATTGGAGCCAACATAAGAACCAGCGGCTCAACAGCTGCTCTCGACACGTGAGGAAGCGAAGTCAAATGGTTGTTAAGCACAATCAGCTTAGCAATTGCAGTATTTGGACGCATTGCTTCCATTTCCACAGTCACTTCTGCAATTGTGTTGTTAAGAATCTTCAACGTCTTCTCATCCAAAGCGTCGTCAGTTACCACGCAAGCTCCGGTTTCTTCGTTCACAACGTTACGCCACAAGCGCTGCAAGAATCGCATGCCACCAACAACGTTACGCGTGTTCCACGGACGAGACTCAGAAAGCGGACCCATGCTCATTTCGTACAAGCGGAACGTATCTGCACCGTAGTTTTCGTACATGTAGTCTGGGGTCACAATATTCTTTAAGCTCTTGCCCATTTTGCCGAACTCGCGGTTCACGCTCTCGCCGTGCCACGTAAAGGTTGGCTCACCAGCGCCGTTTGAAGCACCTTCTTCAACCTCGTCAGCAGGAACGTACTGTCCGCGCTCATCCGTATAAGCGTAAGCCTGAATCATGCCCTGGTTAAACAAGCGGTGGAATGGCTCAGCAGAATCCACGTAACCCAAGTCGTAAAGTGCCTTATGCCAGAACCTTGAGTAAAGCAAGTGCAAAACTGCATGCTCTACGCCACCAACGTAAAGGTCAACGCCGCCAGAAACATGCTCTTTGCCTGGACGGTTCGTGCCCATCCAGTAGTCGTATTCGTCGCTGTCAACCATATGCTCAGCGTCGTTTGGATCCAAGTAGCGCATGTAGTACCAGCAGGAACCAGCCCAGTTTGGCATGGTGTTGGTGTCGCGGTAGTAGGTTTTTACGCCGTCGCCGAGGTCGAGCTGAACTTTTACCCAATCTTCGTTTCGACTCAAAGGTGCTTCAGGCTCCGAATTTGCGTCGTCTGGAGCGTAAGTTTTTGGCTGATAGTCAGGAACGTCCGGCAATGCAATTGGAAGCTCGCTATCTGGCACTAAGTGAGCAACACCGTCCTCATCGTAAACGATTGGGAATGGTTCACCCCAGTAGCGCTGACGAGAGAACAGCCAGTCGCGAAGTCGGTAAGAAACTCTACCTTTTCCTACGCCTGCAGCTTCAAGCCAAGTCGTCACCTTTTTAATAGCTTCATCTACACGCAAACCGTTAATAGACAAAGCATCGCCAAGCTTATGAGTATGTTCTACTGCTGAATTAATAACAATTCCGTCGTGAGAAACAAACGGAGCTTTACCCTCGTAATCCTCCAACTTTTCTTCGGAATCAGGCAAAGGCTCAACAGTGTAAATTACTGGCAAACCGAATGCTTTTGCGAAATCATAATCGCGCTGGTCGCCGCCAGGAACTGCCATAATTGCACCTGTGCCGTAGCCCATAAGCACGTAGTCAGCAGCAAACAGTGGAAGCTTTGCTCCAGTTACAGGATTAATTGCATAAAGACCCGTAAACAAGCCTGTTTTTGCTCCTGCGTCTTCCGTGCGATCTTTAGCAGTCTTCGCGCGAGCTTGAGCTTGATACTCTGCCAAGCCTTCTTTAAGACTTGCGTAACCGCCCTTCCAGCCTTCTGGAACGTCCGCACCCCAAGCTTCTGGAACATGCTCAAGAATTGGGTGATCCACAGAAACAACAGCAAAAGTTGTGCCAAAAAGCGTGTCTGGACGAGTAGTGTACACTTCCAAATCGCGCGTTTCGTCATCCGCACATGGCACTTCAAAGTGCACAGATGCACCGTGAGATTCGCCAATCCAGTTTCGCTGCATAAGCTTAACTTTTTCTGGCCAATCAATAGTGTTCAAATCTTCCACCAAGCGGTGTCCATAATCGGTAATTCGCATGGACCACTGGCGAAGGTTGCGCTGGAATACTGGGAAGTTTCCGCGTTCAGACTTACCTTCTGCAGTAACTTCTTCGTTTGCGAGCACAGTTCCCAAGCCTGGGCACCAATTTACAGGAGATTTAGAAATATAAGCAATACGGAAATTGTTTAATACATCCGCTTGCTCTACTTTATTAAGCTCTTCCCACTTTTTGCCTGCAAAACCAGGAATTTCGCGCTTTCCGCTCTTAAACTCATCAACAAGCTCAGCAATTGGTCGAGCAGAACCTTTTCCGCCGTCTTTGCGCACAAAATCAGGGTTGTACCAAGCGTCATAAAGCTTGGAGAAAATCCACTGCGTCCAACGCACATAATTCGTATCAATAGTTGCAAAAGACCTACGATCATCAAAGCTCAAGCCCATGCGGTGCAGCTGCCTGCGCATATTAGCAATATTCGCCTCAGTGGTGATGCGCGGATGCTGACCAGTTTGCACAGCGTACTGTTCAGCCGGCAAACCAAAAGCGTCATAACCCATTGCATGAAGAACATTCTCACCCTTCATGCGATGGTAGCGGCTTACAACATCCGTTGCCAAATATCCAAGAGGATGTCCAACGTGTAAGCCTTTGCCGGAAGGATACGGGAACATATCCATTGCAAAGAAAGAAGGACGACCGTCAGCATTCCTGCCTTCGCCATCCTTCAAATTGCCCTTAACATTAGCGGCCCAAAATGTGCCCTGCTCGTCCCAGGTTTTTTGCCAGCGCTGCTCAATATCTTGTGCGAGCTGCGCGTTGTAACGAAAAGCTGGCTCAGCAATAGTAGCTTTGTTGTCAGCTGTTGCATACTGTTGATCGTTGTCGTTCATACCCTAGGACTATAGCGTCTAATATCGTCATTACGCAACACTTTTTACAAGTTTTGTTAAGAAAAATATGCTTTTTACGAAAGTTTTACTGTTTAATGCAATAAATTTATGCAAACAAGCTTTTTCATAAAATCCATTATTACAATAGTAAACAAAACAATAGTAAACAAATTATTATTAAATAACTTTTTAATACAAGAGGTTAAGAATTGAAAGTACCGAAGAATACACTACTACTTATTGCTTGTTTAGTTTGGGCAGCAGCAGGCTTTAATATTCTCAATATTGGGTTGTTAGCATACCAAAATTATTTGCAACCACTTAATTATGCTTTGTCTATTCTTGTTTTTGGCATATTCCAATTCCTAATTTTTGGCAAACTTGTAAAAAAGCATACTCAAAGAATTAACGGCTATGCTGAAGAAAAGCAGTTTTTCCTTAAATTCTTTGACGTAAAATCCTTCATAATTATGGCTTTTATGATGACAGGCGGAATTGCTTTGCGCGCAACTAACGCAGCTCCAGAACAGTTTATTGCAGTGTTCTACACAGGCTTAGGAACTGCACTATTTTTAGCAGGATTGCTTTTTGGATATCAATTTGTTAAAACTGTATGTCCGCATTACAAAAACACTCATACTATGCAATAGTGCTTACAAACACTTGTAACACCAGCAACATTACTAAGGAATATTTGACTATCACTCTACGTAAGGAAGTTACTATGAATCATGTTATGAAACGTTATATTAATACGTCTTTGTTGTATGCTGTCCTCGCCATGATTGGCGGTGTCTTTTATCGCGAATTTACAAAATTTAATGCTTTCCATGCAAAAAGTATGCTTGCTGTAGTTCACACACACTACTTTATGCTTGGCATGGTTGTTTTTCTGTTACTTATACTAGTTGAGAAAAACTTCAGTTTTAGTAACGAAAAAACTACACGAATCTTAGTAACTTATCATATTGGACTCAACCTCACAGCACTAATGATGGTTACTCGTGGAATTGCACAAGTACTACGTCTACATCTCAGTCCATCTATAGATTTTGCCATAACTGGTTTAGCAGGAATCGGACACATCCTACTTGGCGTAAGTATTGTACTAATCTTATTGCAAATTAAACGCAGCATCGCTCATTGTGCTAATACTTCAGTAAAATAGTGAGTTTGGGAATAAATTAATAAATATTTTATTAAGTATGTAGCACATGTTTCGTATGCGCTACTACGCTAAGAAGGCTTCTATGAACAACGCTGTATATAAGAAAAGTAGATTATACGCTCCTGAGCGTTTCTTTGAATGCGAAGGTAAAGGCTTAAAATGGCTTTCTGAAGCTCACAAATACGGCGGCCCTAGAGTGGCTGAAGTATTTGATTGGGGAAACGGTTACCTTAATATTGAGCGCATTGACACTCACTCAGCAACACCACTTGCTGCATTTGAGTTTGGTGCAGCGCTCGCTCATATGCACGATTACGGTGCAAAATATTTTGGTGAAGCACCAGCAGATTACGATGGCACATGCTATTTTGGACCTTTAAGTGATCCAGTTGAAATGCCAACTGGCACTTGGAGTAACGTTATTGACTACCTTGCGGACGGACGATTGCGTCCTATGGTTGAGCTTGGTATTGCTCGCGGAGAGCTTACTCAAAGCGATTTAGATCTTACAAACGAAGTTATTGATGCGCTGCCTGATTTATTAGGAAAAGCTGCAGAAGATAAGCCTGCTCGAGTTCACGGAGACTTGTGGAGCGGAAACGTGTTATGGACTAAAAGTTCAGACGGCGAACACACTGAAGCTGTTCTTATCGACCCTGCAGCACATGGTGGGCACCGCGAAGAAGATTTAGCTATGCTTCATCTGTTTGGAATCAGCTATTTTAGGCAGATTTTAGACGGCTATCAGTCTGTTCATCCACTTAAAGCAGGTTTTGAGCAGCGCATGATTATTTGGCAGCTCTACCCTATTGCAGGACATTGCGTGTTCTTTGGCGGAGGCTACGTGAGCGAATACCGTAATATGTGCGAAAGTCTTATAAAAAGTTCTATAAGATAATTTTGCTCACTAAAATAGCAATGTAAGTATTTAGCACATGGCTATATACAATGTTAGAAGATAGTTACAAGTAGATCACATATAGACAGCAACAGATAGACCACGAAACGAGAGGTCACTACTATGATTCGTTTGTGCAACAGAACTATGCATCGTTCTTTAGTTATGCTGGCAGCATTAGTTACGATGCTTTTTGTTGTTAGCTCGTGCGCAAGTTCAACAAAAACTTCTTTAAAATCTGAAAATAAAGAACAAGCGAATCACGGTAACGTTATTGTTTTTACTCCATCAGACGGATTAGCAATAACACGCAATAAGCCTCTAAGCACGTGGGACATATTGGTTCCAGAATTAATAAAATCGTTAAAAGATAAGGGATTTGACGATAATTCTATTACTACTAAAACTTCTTCTAGCCTTTCAGAACAAAGCCGCGATGTGCAAGATTATGTAGTAAATTTGCTAAGCTCATTGAACAATGCAAAACAGAATAATTCAGGAAAGCACAATTCTGTTTCTGAAAATTCAAAAATCAAAAAACAATTAAGTAAAACGACAATTGTTATAGCTCCATGGACTAGCAAAAACGGCAATAATAACTATGGAGATTATGCAACGTTGCCTGCGTCTAATTCTGAAAATACACAAAAATCAAATACTCAGGACTTAAATTTACAAAACGACGATAACTCTCAATCATCTAAAGATGAGCTTAATGCAGAAAAACGATTGGCATCCTCACTTCGCCTAGCAAAAAAGGCGGGAATCCACGTTGTTATGCTCTCACGACGTGTTAGCGGTTTCAAACCTGATGTGATGTTCCATTTATCTGACGCAAGAACCATTGGCGAAATTCAAGCAACAACTCTGATACAAAAAATCGCTCTAGATCGTGCAACTAAAGAAAATCCACGCTATATTGAAGTTCTTTTGCCATGTCACAATCAAAAAAATATTAATGCAAACAATAATAATCAACAAAATAACAGCGACGAAGCAAGCGAAGATGATGATTCTAACAACAATACGCATGCAAATAGCGAAACAGCATTCCATGATGATTTTGCTGAAGAAGCATTCGCTGGCATTTGGAAAGTTTTGAGACCATATTTTGCTTCTGGAACATTAATAAGCACTTCTGGAAGATTGAATGTGAATAGTAGCGAAAAAGACTGGACCAATGTTGCTTTCGACGCAGATGTAGCTGACTCTGTGAAAAATGAGTTAACAAAACGAATTACGAAAAGTACAAGTCTTTTTTCACACTCAAGGCATCGCGTTGATGGAATTATTGCGCTCGATGATCAAATTGCTTTACAAGCCGTACAAGCACTAAACAATCTCGGTTATGAAGGAAGCGCAGCAGATATAAACCCATCTTTCAATTTGCCGGACGTTATCGGAAACTTCATAGGGAAACGAGATCTTAATAAAAGACCAGTTCCTGCTCCAAAAGATTCTGCAAAGAAATCCGAAAAAGAATTACGACAACAGCAGAAAAAAGATGAGGAAGAAGAATCAGAAGCAAAGAAATGGCCAGTAATAACTGGTTATGGCGCGTACAAAAATATTATGCCAAACATTGTGAGCGGAAAGCAATGGATGACAACTATAGAAAATCATAAGCAGATTGTTCAAGATCTTACTGCTACTTGTTATTCTTTGAACAGAAACGGTAAACTTGACAAAAAAATCGCTACAGTGCAAACAAAAATTGAACACGGGGAAACTGTCCCTACTGTTAACGAGCGACTAGTGGCAGTAAGCGCAACAAATCTAAAATCACGTTTAATTGACCCAGGTTACGTATCATTAGCAGACGCAGGCTTGTAAATACAATTTTTGGATGCAAGTTATGGAACGCAAGTTGTGAAATATAAGTTGTGGAACGCAATCTGCAGCTTCAAGCTAACTTCAAGCTATATTCCCCACGAATTTACACACAGCTAACGTTTGCGTGGAGCATAAATAACGTGTTCGATAAGGTCGTTATAACGCTCTACAACAACTTGACGACGCGCCTTTAAACTTGGCGTAATCAAACCGTTTGCTTGAGTAAACTCATCTGGAACTATTTCGAACTTGCGAATAGACTCAGCTCTAGAAACTAGCTCATTTGCTTTGCTAACAGCACGTTCAACTTCTGCTCGCACAATACCGTTATGTGAAGCTTCTTTTAAAGACCGTACGGGGCATGCACCACGCGAAGAAAGCCAAGTATTTACTTCTGATAAATCGAGCGCAATAATTGCTGAAACAAACGGCTTCCTGTCTCCGATAACAACAGCTTGAGAAATAATAGGTGAAGACATTAATGAAGCTTCTAACGCATTTGGAGATAAGTTCTTACCGCCAGCAGTAATAATAAGATCTTTCTTTCTGCCTGTAATACGCACAAAACCGTCATCGTCTAAAGATCCAAAATCTCCAGTATGCAACCAGCCATTTACAATCTGCTGTTTGGTAAGCTCAGGATTATTATGGTAGCCTTTGCACACTGCAGGACTTTTAATACACAATTCACCATCATCAGCAATAGCAACAGATACACCCTTTACAGGCAAACCAACGGTACCAATGCGATAACCTGTCGTAGGATTCACCATAGAAGGAGCACAAGTTTCTGTCATTCCATAGCCTTCTAGAAGAGGCAAACCAATGCCATTAAAGAAGTGTGCAATCGACAAATCTAAAGGAGCACCGCCCGAAATAGCGTATGAAACAGAGCCTCCAAATACGTGTAGTAGTGGAGCATACACTAATTTTTTACATATTGAATGGCTAAGAGCGAGCATTGGAGGAACCATTGAACTAGACTGCTGAGCGCGAGACCATTCGCGAGCAACCTTAGATGCATAAGCAAAAATAAAACCTTTTACTCCTCTGCCTGCTTTTTGAGAAGCAGCATTGTAAATCTTCTCAAAAATGCGTGGAACCCCAAGAATAAATGTTGGTTTAAAAGTTTGAAAATCAGACAATACAGTTTTCAAATTACTCGTCAAACCAAGAGTTATATTTCCAGCAAAGCAGAACAATTGCATAAACCTAGCAAAAACGTGCGCAAGAGGCAAGAACAGCAAAAGACGCGGGCTGCCTTTTAACGCAATGTCTGACATAGAAATAACACCTGATTTAGCAATAAAGACAAAATTGCTATGAGTAAGTTCAATTCCTTTTGGCTCACCAGTTGAACCTGAAGTGTACACAATTGTTGCTATGTCACTTCCATTAACAGCGTGCACTCGCTCATAAAATTCAGCATCAGTTACTGCTTTACCGTATTCAATGCACGCGTCGATAGCACCACGATTCATTACATATACGTCGTGAAGAGTAGGACATTCTTCTTGAACAGCCTCTACTTTTGGCAACATTTCAGGAGACTCCACAAATATTGAACATACTTGAGAATCTTGAACAATATGTTGTATTTGCAACGAAGAGCTTGTTTCATAAATTGGCACTGTCAATGCGCCTATAGACATAATAGCCATATCAAGAACAGTCCATTGCCATGAAGTGTGAGCAATAATTGACACAGCGTCACCAGGCATTACCCCTCTAGCAATAAAGCCTTTAGCAACAGCTATTACTGTATCTCTAAATTCTTGAGCAGTATATGACTTCCAAACGCCGTCAGCTCCAACGTATTCAACCAAAGAACCATTAGGATTGCGCTCTGCTCGCTCTTCTAGCAGTGAGAAAACATTAACATCTGTATCAATAGACTCATCAAGTGGACGAGAATATTCTTGCATATTAGCTCCTCTATCTGCTGAATTGACGTATATCTTTACTATACGCGATTTGCAAGTCTTCGCATATGCGAATATCTACAAGATTGTAATAAATTTTGTTCATTTATCTACAAATATCTACGATATAAATATAGTATTTTGCTTATTCCACAGGCTTAAGCACAATGCGACGCTTAACTGTCATTCTTTCAGGATTAGCATATGTACGATTTTTACGTTTTAAACCCCACTGCACACAAGTTGTGCCGCAATGGTCCGAAGCTCCTTCGACATGTGCAAAATTCTGGCCTCTTTTCACAAAAACACCAACGCTAAACTTTGTTACAGCAGGCTCAAAAGTAGATGTCAGTTCACCATGCCTAATAGTCACAACTGATTTACCAGCGACTTTACCAGCAAAACTAATAACGCCATCTGCAGGCGCAAATAAAGGAGTCCCTGTGCTTGCAGCTAAATCTACGCCGCGATGCCCAGCCATCCAAGGTTTAGGCGGAGGATTAAAAGCTTTTACTATTCGTGCAGGTTTTACAGGCCATTGCATAGCTGACTTGCATGTTTTTTCGCTATAAGCGCCTTTAGAAAGAGCACACTTGTGGCAACATGTCACAGCAGATTCTACAACATAATATTTAAGATGATGACTATTTTGCGAAATTTCGGGTTGTAAAAACAGCGTATATAATAAAATAACTGAGATTATAAAAATCCCCAAACAGGCAGATATTTTGTAATATAATTCATAATTTTTGCGAATACACATATATTCCCCATCCATATTTTTATAAAACGACTTTTATAACAGTTTTGCAGCTAATTTGCAAAAATCATAAGCTTTTAAAGCATTGTGGATAAAACATATGCTTATAATCACTGTTTCGACACGCCAAAACACGCCATATTTGCATCTTTGAAAATTACGTGTAATATAAATGTCTTGTGCACAGCGCTTAGTTGAGCACAAGATATTCCTGCGTAGCTCAGTTGGCAGAGCGTTCGACTGTTAATCGAATGGTCGCTGGTTCAAGCCCAGCCGCAGGAGCCATGAAGCCACTGGTTTTCCAGTGGCTTTTTGCGTTAAATATTACGACTTGTATCCACAAGCAAAATCTTGATTGTTTAGTGCTCATGAGCGTGGCTAACATAAACATTTTGGCGTATTATATAAACAAGTTGCGTATTCAAATGCGCTAATGTTGAGCAGCAATAGATAACAGAGGACAAATATGAATCAACATAGCTCCGATAGTGTTGAAAAGAGTCAAAAGAAAAAGCTCATTATTCTCATTGTGGGAATTGTTGTGCTAGCTTTAGCTCTTGGCGCAGTTGGCACACTTTGGTACATGAAGCAGACTGAACGCACTAAAGCAGCTCGCAAACAGTGCGAAATAAAAGTTGCACAAGTTTCTAAAGCCAAAGCCGTATGGAAAAGTTTAGCACACAACAGCGTAATAACAGATCTCACAAAAGGTGACTCTGATAACGCAAAAAAACTTGCTAAAATCATGAGCGAAAAGGTTCCTGACGCAGTATCTTGCACAGCAAACTCTCCTGAAGAACTTGGTTCCCAAAGCGCAGAAGCTTTAGCTGCTTCTGAATGGTATGCAGTCAAAGCAAAAAGAGTGCGCGAGTTGGCTGTTACATTAATCGATGAAAATAACAAAAAAGATAAAGACAAAGATAAAGACAAACAAGACGAAGAAGCAAAGAAGCAAGAGATAAATGAATCGACTGGAATTGTGATTCAGCGTTCAAATGTTGTCCCACCAAAGCCAAAGCCAACACCAGCGCCGACGAAGAATACACAAAACACTAAAAAACAGAAGACTGAGGAAAATCATGGAAAAAATAGTAATACAAAAAATCCACAGTGCAAAAAAGGAGATAAAAATTGCACTAGCCAGGTGAAGGAAAACCCAAGCGAAGAAGGTAAAGGAAGCACAAAACCAGACAAAAAAGGCAGCGAAGACGAATCTGGCGACGGAAACCATAAAGGAAATAGTGGTCAAGAAGATCCGAATGATAAAGCAAAAAAGGGCGACCAAGATTCCTCTGCTAAAGCGGACCTAATAGGACCTCCACCATCTTCAGAATCTCCACAAAAACCATAAAACATATTCCTCTGTTATCTAACTCAATAATAAAAGCTCCCAGCGTATATCACTGGGAGCTTTTACATTATCTAACTCTACATCGTAAACGATGTTGAACTTTATAAACTATTCATTCATTTTGCTACTCGAACATGAGTTAAATCGACTTCCTCAAGAGGAATTACTCGAGTATGATTTTTAATCTTATAACCAATGTATAGAACGATAAATAGCGGCACGGACATGTACGTGATTCCAATAGCCTGCCAGTTAAGCGTTGCAAATGAATGCAAATCCTGACCAACAATAACAAGAATACATAAGAAGAACGCAACAATAGGACCAAACGGATACCACTTTGCTCGATAAACTAATTCATCTAAGGAATGACCTTGAGCCAAGTATGCTTTACGGAAACGATAATGAGCTGCAGCAATACCAGCCCAAGCAATAAAACCAGTCAAACCACTTGCAGCAACCAGGAACATGTAAATTTGCGAACCAAAAATACTCATAAAGAAAGTAAATAAAGCAACTACAAATGTAGCAATCAACGCAGGAACAGGAATACCACGAAGACTTACCTTGCCAAATACTTTTGGAGCATTATCTTCTTTTGCGAGCGAATAAAGCATTCTTGTTGAAGCATACATGCCGGAATTTGCTGCAGAAATAACAGAAGTCAGAATAACAGCATTCATAACTGCCGCTGCAGCTGCAAGCCCTGCACGCTGGAACACAAGCGTAAACGGACTAATAGCAATATCAGTTACATCAGAACCAAGTAAGTTCTTGTCAGTATAAGGAATAATGCAAGCAATAATGAAAATTGCAAGAATGTAGAAGAGAAGAATACGCCAGAACACTTGCTTTACAGCCTTTGGAATACTCTTTTCAGGAGTTGCAGACTCTCCAGCAGTAATACCAATAAGCTCAGTTCCTTGGAAAGAGAAGCCTGCAATAGCGAAAGCACACAACACTGCAGGAACACCGCCTGCAAATGGAGCGTCCTTATGAGTGAAGTTTTGCAAGAATGGCGCTTTGCCGCCAACAATGCCAACAATCGTAAGCGAACCGATAACAAGGAACACGATTACTGCCAACACTTTAATAATAGAAAGCCAATACTCAGTTTCTCCAAAGCACTTAACTGTAAGCACATTAATAACCAAAATAAGCATAAGAACCGACAGTGAGAAAATCCATATTGGCACTGTTGGGAACCAATATTGCAGAACTATTGCTGCAGTACTAACGTCCACCGCAACCGTAATAGCCCAATTAAACCAATAGTTCCAGCCCATTGCGAAACCTAGTGCAGGATCAATAAAACGTCCAGAATACGATGCAAACGATCCACTAATAGGCATAAATGTTGCCATTTCACCAAGGGAAGTCATAAGGAAGTACACCATAATGCCAATCGCACCATAAGCAAGCAAAGCACCACCAGGACCAGCCATATGGATTGTTGCACCACTAGCAACGAATAAGCCGGTACCAATGCTGCCACCTAAAGCAATCATGGAAATATGTCGGGTTTTTAATCCTCGATGAACATCGTTATTTTGATGAGTATTCTGCTGAGTATTCTGTGCAGCAGTAGATGATAATGAGCTACTCATTTTTCCTCCTTTCATGACAATCAGAGGCAAAACAAGCAAGCAAAAGCAAGCGTGTCGATAGCTCTCCGCAGCGGATGCCAAATCACTGCGACAGTCCTTGGTATATTAAGCCAAGTCCCAGCTCACTACTTTTGGGATTAAGCAGTAAACTTCGGCGCTCTCCCCTTTTGTAAGCAATTAACGCTTTCCCTGGCTCATGCTTACTACTCTTGTCGAGCGCGACCTCTGGTCGATGGTGTTCATTATTAGTACGACTTGCAGACAAACAGTAAAAAATACGGCGTGGCGCATAAAAATTAAAAAATAATAACAAAAAACGCCACCCCAAAAAGAGGTGACGTTTAAAATTTGTGGAGCTAGGGGGATTCGAACCCCCGACCCCCTCCATGCCATGGAGATGCGCTACCAGCTGCGCCATAGCCCCGTTTTTACTTATGCTGTTCAAACGAACCTTTGATAGGTTACAACAAATAGCCGTTCTATCCAAATGCGGCGTGTCGAATTCAACTTACAAATTCCAAAAATCCTGCGAATTCTACTAACAATTTAGTCGCCAATTCGGCAAACCAATTCAAGAACCAATTCGAAAATTAGTTACCATTGGCACTTCCAGATTGATCACCATTACCAGGAGAAGTTACATTGTTTGAAGAACCAGTAGATCCCGAAGATCCAGCAGATCCAGCACCTGCATCAGAACTATCAGCACCCGATCCACTATTCCCACTAGCAGCATCACCTGAATTCGTTCCTGAATCATTGTTAGTGTCACTACCTAAATCATTATCAGAATGACCACCTGTCGAACTATCTGCATTTTCATTGCCATGCTCATCATTTTCGTCTTCATTAGCATCTTTACTATCAGAATCATCATGAGACTTCTTATGGTCTTGATTAGTATTCGTGTTAAGACGTTGCTTAGGTTGCGGCTGATTTTGCTGCTGCTCATGACTAATTTCTTCAGGCTTATCAATATTGTCTGTGCCTTTTCCTTGTGTAAACAAAAGAACAGCACCTGCAGTAACAATAACAGCTATAAGAGCACTTATAACAGCAACAACAATTGTTGTACGATGATCGTTTCTATTTTGGTAAGATCCAGAAGAGTAACCGTAGTTTTCACTAACAACCTTAGATAACGGCACCGGCTCTGGAATTGTGCCTTCCGACAGTTCCATGTCTTCTTCATGCTGTTCACGTAATTTCGACAATTCCAAAATACGCGTATTTTCTAATTCTGGATTACGGACTTGCGAACTAACAGTGCGTCCAAATCTTGCATCTTGAACAGCCATATTTTTGTCATCTGAAGGATCAGTATTACATTGCAATGAATTTGATGAATATTGCATATGAATATCATCTCCAATTCTTTTAGAATCAACATTCTCTAAACCATTTGAACGCACGCTAGAATCTGACACATTACTAAAATTAGACTGTTCTGTAGAAGTATTCGGATTTACTTCCGAAAGTTTACGCGATGAAGCGTGAATAACATTCTGATACAACTGCGATGCTACTGCTGAGACAATAGAACCAATAGCTACGCCAATAACTGAACCAGCAATACCAATTTTCGAAGCAAGTAAAAACGAAGTCACTGCAGCGAGCGATCCAGCTAATACTTGCGTAAACGATATGCCTTTGAAGAAATTCTTCACTTATGCACCTTAATTATTTATGCAAATATAATGCCAAAATGCATGGCAAATATGCAAATTCCACTACCAATATTATTACAACAATGATGGTATCACTCTACGCAAAAATTGCACAGTATTGCCAGAGCATTCTTACAACAAAATCACAAGTCTTATATACATAAAACTTAGCTACACAAAACTGAAATGCCTAAGACTTAGCAACCTCAAAATCTCTATCTTTATAAGAAAGCTCACAATTCGCTTTTTTATCACAATAATGCTCACCTAAGCTTGCAGTAATAATTGCAGCAAATATTAAAGCAAATCCCACAAAAGCCATGTTAGAAACATGCTCATGAAAAAGAACAGTAGAGAATAAAAGCGTGAACAAACTTTCAGTGCACATAATCACAGAAGCGTTTGCAGTAGAAAGATTCACCAAACTATAGTTTTGCATAATTTGTGCAACTACTGTTACTACTACTGTAAGGTAGAACATATTAGCAAAAATAGAGAAATGATCAGCAGCGTTAAAGTTTGGCAAAGGCTCACAAATAAGCGCACCAGCTACAAAAAGTACGCCTGAAACAACAAATTGCCCAAAAGTTAACGTAACTGGATTATATTTACGAGAATAATACGCAAGGAACGTAAGATTAAAAGCAAAAATTGCAGCACATAATAGAGTAAGAAAATCTCCATAAGACAATGTGAGCACAAGCATCCCAGGTTTTAATGCCACAAAACCTACTCCAGCAACGCACATAACTGCAGCTACTAATCCTAAAAGAGTTGGCTTTTTCTTGACGATTAACCAAGCAGAAAATGGCGTAATTACGCAATATGCTGCTGTCAAAAACGCGCTACGACCTGGATCAATTGAACGTAACCCTTCAGTTTGCAAAATTAAAGTAGCATAATACGTAATTCCAGTTAGTAAAGAAGGAACAATAAGCTTTTTTGTAAAAGTTTTACGAAGCGTACCGAAAAAAATAACAGCCATAATCGTGCAAGCGCCAACCATACGAACGCCCATAAGCCATTGCACAGGAAACACTTCAAGAGCATATTTTGAAGAAACATAGCTGCCACCCCAAATAGCAGCACAAATCAACAACATAATCTGAGCAGTATGAACACTTTTGCCTTGAGGCATGCCCGATTTATCCGAAAGCGGTTCAGCTATAGATTTAGCTGTTTCATATTTCACCTTCATAATATTCCCCTTCAACTATAAAAGTTGATTCTTTAAAATTTTTCTTTTATAAAGCGTTTTAGCTTATAAAATAAACAGAATAGCCGTAAAATCGTGAAAAGTACAACTTTCTGACGTTCCTTCGTAAAATTTCCGATATACGCTTCAGAAAACAGTGGCAATCAAGTATTTTGCTGTATAAATTTCGCCCACGAAACTATTGAAGAATTGGGTGATTTATATCACAACTTACAATTTTTTTACGCTACACGCTCGTATACACTTTTAAATCAGCGTAATGTAGCAATGTAGGCTTATAAATTGCGTACGAAGAAAGTGCGCAATCTTGTTAGGAAAGGAATATTATGGCAACTCTTAGCGCAGATATGAAAGAATTTATTGCGAATAATTTGGCTTGGATTGCAACAGTGAGCAAAGATGGCGAGCTTGATTTGGGACCAAAAATGTCTATGTTCGTACTCGACGACAACCATCTTGCCTACCACGAGCGCACTGCAGGTCAGCATTATAAGAACTTGCAAGACGGCAGCCAGCTGGTTGTAGCAGTTGCTAATTTGGCAGAAAAGAAGGGCTATCGCTTCCGCGGAACCGTTACCCTTCACACTGATGACGCGATTTACGAAGAGCAAGTGCGTATGGCTGAAGAAAAAGGTACGAAGAAGCCGGCTGCAGTTCCAGTTATGGAAATCACTGAGATTCAGGACTTGACTTCTGGAGCTACTGCCGGCAAAACTATTGCAAAAGATTAGTGCGTAGTTATTCAGTCGTGTGGATATTAGTGTGGTAGAGATTTGAGATTTTTCGCACTGAACGAAGGACGCTCGCTCGGTTAACGCGCTCGCTACGAAACTCGCTAAAGTTGGAAGTCCACTGGACTTCCAACTTTAGCGAGTTTCCGCTCCGAGTTGCTTTCGCGCACTACGCTCTGAGCGCGAAAGCAGGTCGTCGCGCAAAACGCCGAATTAGTACGTCTATAGTAGGCGTCATACAATATCGAGTGGCGTTCGTCCTCAACGGCGAAGATGAACACCACTCAATTCTTTACTTGATTATTTAGTTGTAACTATTTTACTTGCTTTCTTTACGCAATGCTTGCAGTCTAGTGTTCATTTCTTCCGCTTTCTTCTTCTCGAAGTAATAAATTATTGCAGCAATCGCAATCGGGAAAATAACAGTGAACGCAATCCATCCGCAAATCACAGCTGGCTCATCTTTGAACGAAATCCATCCAACAATCACCGATACAATAAATTGAATAGCAATTGGTGGTACTAGTGCAAAAACGAACTTTGCAAGATTTGACATACGCTCATTCGACCAAAAAATAGCGAATACTCCATAGCTTATGCCTATAACAAACGTTGCTACAGCATAAGATGCAATTCTGTTTCCAACCGCAGTATTTGCTAACAAGCTCGACACAAAACTGATTGCAGTAAAAATAGTGCACCCTATGCCAATGCCATTAACAATGTTTTTTACCATTGTTTTACCAAAAGTTGTAACTTGCTTTTCCATAATAATCGTTTCCTTTTTAAGTATTAAAATCTTGTATTAAAAATTAGTATTAAAAATTTTGATAGTTTTATATTCGACTACGCTTAAAACTACATTCCCAAGCGCTTTTTGAACCCAGCTAAGCAGCGGCGACTAATCCACTCAACGCTTCCGTCGTCCATTTTTACGCTCATACTTCCGCCGAATCCTGGATCGACTCGAACAATGCGATTCAAGTTCACGATTGCGGATTTAGATATGCGCACAAACGACGCGAATTGCGGATTGTCAAAATCCATTAGGCGCTTGTAAGACACGCACTCGCCTTTATCACCGTGAATGATTACGCGCGAATTTTCAACGCAAATCATAATCACATCTGGCTCATGCATAACAATAATCGAATCGTTAATATAACCGTATATGAATGGATTATTGTTGCTCAACTTATCTGAAGTATTAATTTCAGTATTATTTTCAGTACTTCTTACATTTGCATCATTGGAGTCAATGCTTTGTAACTGAGCGATAATGTGCTTAAGCTCATCGTCAATATTGTGAATTGATAACTGAACTGACTGCTCTTCCTCAGGCGGAACGATAGCAATAGTTACTTTCATCAAGCCTCCTTTCCATACACTACTGTTAGCGTTTGTTAGCTTTTTGTTTTGTAATTTTGACTATACGGCACTGTAAATAGTCTGTCTTTACAAAATCGCTAAACGGTAGCTTTCGGTAATTAAGCGGTAAAGGAGAGATTACGCAGCACCCCAAATGCGAATAAGACGCTGGCTTGTAGGGTCAGCTGCAGGACCTTGATCGTAAGCATCCAAACGCCAATGAATCGAGCCATCTGAATTTTGGCTTGGAATTAAGCGCGCCCAACGGCCGTTTCCCATTCCGCCAATCGTCTTATAAGAAGAATCTACCTTGTCTAATCCAAGAAGCTTATGAACAGTTTGAGAAAGGCAAGATCCGTGCGAGAACACTAGTAAATCGCGGTCCGATCCAGTTTTGCGCGCCCAATCTTCAACAGCTTTCGCAGCGCGCTCGCCAACTTCTTGCTTAGTTTCTGCACCGTGATTAAGTTCTCCACCTTCGCCTTTTACCCAAGCATTAAAATCTTCAGGCCATTTTTCGCTAATTTGCTGGCGATTAAGCCCTTCCCACTCGCCAAAAAATCGCTCGCGCACGCCATCTTCAACATGCACATTAAGACCAATCTTATCTGCAAAAGCATGAGCAGTCTGTTGAGCACGAATAAGTGGAGAAACAATCGCCACAAAACTCGCGTCCGCTTCTTCCGGCGTAATGCGCACGTGTTCAGCACTGTTCGGGTCCTTTGGATCTTCTAAATCAGAAGCACCAAAAAGCACGCGCAAAGCTTTTCCAGAGCGAGTCACCTGATCCATTCCAGACTCATCCAAAGCAATATCAATCATGCCTTGCAAACGGAACTGTGCATTATACGGAGTTTGACCGTGGCGAATAAGCATAACAGAACGAGCAATTCCTTCATGCGCACTATTAATGGAATTATTTACGTTACTCGCAACATTTTCTACGAAATCAACCATGGTTTGTACCGTACTTTCTTCTTATTATTCAGTTTTGCTAGAATCTTCAGTTTCGCTAGCATGCTCTGGCAGCTGCAAATCGATTGCCGGGCAATCATTCCACAGGCGTTCCAAGCGGTAAAATGCTCGTGCTTCCTCATGCATTACATGAACCACAAAATCGCCAAAATCAAGCAAAATCCACTGTGCTAATTCCAAGCCTTCACGAGATAAAGCCTTGCGCTTGTTGTCTTTCAAGTACAAGTCTTTTTCGATTTCTTCTGCAACAGCCAATACTTGACGCTCGTTTGAAGCAGAAACAACTAACATAGCATCCGTAATACCAAGCAAATCGCTTACATCAAAAGCCTGCTCGTTCGTTGCTTTCAAACGGTCTGCAGCAGCGGCAGCAATACGAATTGCACTAATTGAGCTTTCTAAAGCTGTCATAACGTTACTACTCCTTAATTCTCCAACAAACGCTTTTTAGCGTTCCCAAGCTGGCTTCCAATTTTCGACTACATGCTGAGTATTTTCAGAGTACACCATAGAATCAGCCGGAACATCGTGACGTACCACCGATCCAGCGCCGGTAGTAACATCATCTCCCACAGTAACCGGTGCTACAAACAGGTTTCCTGCACCAACGTGAGCACCAGAACCAATCGTAGTATGATTCTTATGCACTCCGTCATAATTTGCAGTAATCGTACCGCCGCCAATATTCGTATGCTCACCCAAATCAGCATCGCCAATATAGCTTAAATGAGGTACTTTAGTGCCATTTCCAATATGAGCTTTCTTCATTTCTACGAAAGCTCCTGCCTTACTTTCCTCACCAAGTACGTTTCCTGCACGCAAATACGTCCAAGGACCAATGTTTGCAGCTCTACAAATATGCGATTCCTGTACGCGCGAACGTTCAACCACAGCATCCTCATCAATTTGCGCATCAATAAGAGTCGTGTAAGGGCCAACTACAGCACCACTTGCAACCGTAGTACGACCTTGAAGGAAGCATCCAGGAAGCACAGTAACATCTTGTGCGAGCGTAACACTATCTTCAATCCAAGTAGTATCAGGGTCGAGAATAGTTACACCTTCAAGCATCCATTTTTCGCACACACGCTTATTATGTGCTTTTGCGAGTGCAGCTAATTGCACACGATTATTTACGCCTTCTACAGTAAGCGGATCTGGAGCAGACATTGCGCCAACATGACCAAACTTTCGAGCATGTTCCAAAGCATCAGTCAAATAGAACTCACCTTGGGCATTTTGAGAGTTAAGATCTGCAATTGCGTCACATAATACAGTCGCATCGAATACATATACAGAAGTGTTCACTTCATGAATAGCAAGCTCTCCAGCATTTGCATCTTTATGTTCAACAATACGCAAAACGTCACCGTTTGCTTCGCGCACAATACGACCGTATCCAGTTGCATCGTCTAATACTGCTGTAAGAACTGTTGCTACATTGTTGTTATTATTATGAAGATCAACTAAAGATTGCAAAGTTTGCGTATCAAGTAGCGGCATATCGCTTGCGGCAATCAGCACAGCTCCTTTTAATGCTTCACCGGTTTCGTTTTTAGCAATTTCGTTAAGATCTTTAATAGCGCATTGCACTGCTCTGCCGGTTCCAGGAGTTTCGTCCTGATTTACAATATGCACATTTTCGTTATAGCTAACAGCAGCAGCAGATACGCGCTCAGCCTGAGCATGCACAACTACAGCTAGTTTTTTAGGATTTACGCCATTCATGGCATCCATAACACGATTGAGAAATGTTTTACCAGCAAATGGATGTAGTACTTTCGGAGTTTCTGAACGCATACGCGTCCCATCGCCTGCTGCCAAAATTATTGCCGCAGTTACATCATGCTTTTCCACGCATACGCTCCTTATACTATTTCAATAAATTTCACTGTATGTAATTCTATTACTTATTAGCAGCGTTCAAAACAAAAAACGCCACCCGATTTAACGAGTAGCGCTTCAAGTAAGCTCCCTCACCTGGATTCGAACCAAGACAAAGGGTTCCAAAGACCCGTGTGCTGCCATTACACCATGAGGGAACGGCGGAAAAACCGCCAAGTCACTATTATGCCATAATATCGAAAAACGTCAAATTGGCGTGCCGAAAAGCAAACCGTACGAAATCAATACTTAAGCAAATAAGAATCCTTGTCCGTGATGCTCAGGATAAGTGTCGAAAAGCTTAGCAACCGAACCATCCTCAAACACTGCTTTAATAGCGCTTGCAAGAAGCGGAGCAATTGAAAGAACAGTCAAACCATCCCAACGCTTCTCTTCTGGAATTGGCACAGTATCAGTCAAAACAACTTCGCGAGCACCACAAGACTTCAAACGCTCGACTGCGGGACCAGAAAGCACGCCGTGAGTTGCAACAACAGTAACCGACTTAGCTCCAGCTTCCTTCAACACATTGCAAGCTCCAGCAATAGTTCCTGCAGTATCAATCAAGTCGTCAACCATCACGCAATCGCGACCAGCAACGTCACCAACTACGCGGTTTGCAACAGTCTTATTCGGGCAAGTAATATCGCGAGTCTTATGCACAAAAGCCAAAGGACCGCCGCCCAAACGCTGCGCCCACTGTTCAGCAACGCGAATACGACCAGCATCCGGAGACACAACAGTTACGTTTGCAAGATCATCACGGAAACGATCACGTACGTAATCAACCAAAACAGGCATAGCAATCAAGTGATCAACAGGACCGTCGAAGAATCCCTGAGACTGAGCTGCGTGCAAATCAACGCTCATAATGCGGTCAGCGCCAGCAGTCTTTAGCAAGTCAAACATCAAACGGCAAGAAATAGGCTCACGACCGCGATGCTTTTTATCTTGTCGAGAATAACCAAGCAACGGGCATACTGCAGTAATTGAACGAGCAGAAGCCCTCTTCAAAGCGTCAATCATAATTAACTGTTCCATAATGGACTTGTTAACAGGATTACTGTGGCTTTGAAGAACAAATACATCTGTACCACGCACAGATTGCGTATAGCGAACATACATTTCACCATTAGCAAAATCGTATGCCGTAGTTTCAAGTACATCAATTCCAAGCTGATCAGCTACATCACGAGCAAGCTTCGGATGTGCGCGACCGGTAACGAGAACAAGGTTTTTATCTGGCTTTCCTTCAAGGACGATGCTCACCATATCTCCAAACATTAGTTCGCTTTAATTCGCGAAATGAACATAATCAATACTAACTTTTTGCACAGACGATAAACGACAAGCCTACAAAATCAATAATTACGCACGATATAAACCATGCTTAACTATGTATTGAACTACTCCATCTGGAACTAAATACCACACCGGCTCACCATGCTCAGCTCGACGACGAACATCAGTAGAAGAAATAGACAACGCTGGAATCTCTAAAATATCAACCGGCAAATGCGTAGAATCACAATGAACCATATCGTCACGATTCGCCGCAATACCAGTATCATTCGTATGCATTTGGCGAGGCATTAACGGAGAATTAGAATCTGCTAGCTTTTCTGGTCTCGAATAGCCAGGACGAGTAACAGCCACAAATCGAGCCAAATTCCACATTTCGCGCGCATTTTTCCATTGCATTATTTCAGCAATAGCGTCAGCTCCAGTAATAAAGAAAAGCTCAGCATCCGGATGCTGCGCGTGAATATCTTTCAAAGTATCAATAGTATAAGTAACTCCAGGGCGATCAATATCAACCCTAGAAACAGTGAACTTTGGATTTGAGGCTGTGGCAATAACAGTCATTAAATAACGATCTTCTGCATTCGTAACTTTTTTATCAAGCTTAAAAACAGGCCTACCGGTAGGAACGAAAATAACTTCGTCAAGATCATAAACCCAAGCAACTTCTGAAGCAGCAACCAAGTGGCCATTGTGTATTGGATCGAATGTGCCGCCCATAATTCCAATGCGCTGACGCTCGTGCACATTGCCACGAGTAGAAGTACGTTTATGAACTGAATTCACAACCGCAGGAGGAGCCGCTTCTTTACCAGTAAACGCGCCATGAAATAGGTCAGACATGCGACGTTCTGCATCTTCGTGAATTTCAGGACTCATTCGCCTCAGATTCCTTGTCTTCCACTTGAGTTTCATTCACTAACCCAGATGCAACATTTGCGCTATCCGGATTAATATTGCCCATTTCTTCATCCCACTCATCTTTTACGACACGCTGGATTTCGGCAAAAGTTGGAAGAGGGAAATCTGGTTGATACGCACCACGAATTTTCGCTACAGATTCCGAAATTTTAGCAAGCATGGATGTCATGCCATCAATATCATGATCACGTTCTAATTCGCTAAACTTAATAATATTCTTTTCCATATTGCGAACATTTTTAAGAACATTATTAAACGAAGTTTCATCAGGAATAGTCACATCATTCGAATCAGAATCTGGCCAGCCCATCAACACTGCGTCAGCATACTCAAGCGATGAACGTTGCGATGCAGAAGCAATACCATCTTCAATTTGCACCAAAAAAACATATCGCACAATGGACAAACGTTCAGCAGCAACATCAAGCGCCTCAGCTGTACTCAAATTCACGTCATTATTAGGCATACTCTTACCTTACCGCCACGTAACTATTAAAACCAGTACTACTCGCGTATCTGCCCATCTCCGTAGCCGATCCATTTGGTTGTTGTCATTTCAAGCAAACCCATAGGGCCTCTCGCATGCAATTTTTGCGTAGAAATACCAAGTTCTGCGCCGAAACCAAATTCGCCACCATCCGTAAAGCGCGTTGAAGCATTTACCATAACTACAGCGGAATCAACACTTGCAATAAAACTTTGAATAGTTGAATAATCTTCAGCAATAATGGTTTCAGTATGGCCAGTAGAATATTTCGCAATATGAGAAGCTGCATCAGTATAATCATCTACAACTTTCACACCCATATTCAGCGACAAATATTCTCGCTTCCAATCTTCCTCAGTGGCACACTCAAGCTGCAATCTTTGAATATTAGCGGATTGCAAAATATCGTAAGATTTATCGTCTGCATGTAAAATTACATTATGCTCAGCTAAAGCAGCAGCGATTTTTGGCAAAAATTCTTGCGCAACAGCTTTATGCACTAATAATTTTTCAGCAGTATTGCACACGCCCACTCGTTGCGTTTTTGCATTAATAATAATAGGTATAGCTTTTTTAATATCAGCGCTTTTATCTACATAAATATGTACGTTTCCAGCTCCAGTCTCAATAACAGGGACCGTAGATTCTTGAACAACTGCTGCAATAAGATTTGCGCTACCTCTAGGCACAAGCACATCAATATGACCGTGAGCATGCATCATTGACGTAGCTCCGTCTCTTCCTAAATCATCAACAGACTGAATCAAATCAGCACTAAAGTTAGAATTTTTAAGAACCGATTGTATAACTTCAATACTCGCCTGATTCGTATGGAGAGCCGCGCTTCCACCACGCAAAATCGCAGCATTTCCAGATTTAATACACAAAGCAGCTACATCAATAGTTACGTTTGGACGAGCTTCGTAAATCATTCCCATAACGCCCATTGGAACTCGAATTTGCGAAAGTTTAATGCCATTAGGAAGAGTGTATCCGCGAACAACCTCTCCTACAGGATCTTGCAATTGTGCAATTTTTCGCACGCTTTTTGCAGAAGCTTGGATTCGCTCTTCGTCAAATTTAAGCCTGTCGAGCTTTCCAGCATCCATTCCTTTAGCTTCAGCTTCTTTAAGATCTTTTTTGTTAGCCTCAGCAATATTTGAAGCTGAAGATTCTAAGGCATCTGCCATTTTTTCGAGAAGCGCATTTTTTGCGCGAGTGTCTGCATGAGCAAAATTACGCCACGCTTTGCGCGCACAATCCGCACGAGCATTCACTAAATCATCAACAGACAACGTTTCCCCCCTATAGATTATTTGCCTAATCGCCAATTAATTAATAGTAAAACAAAAGCATTTATACATATGAGATTAGCACACGCCCATTCGCCCAGCACTTCAGGTACCATAATTTGATATAAGTTGTGTAAATAATTTACATAAATAATCTATGTAAGTAAAAAATATTCTCTATAAACAGACGGTTACGGAGTTATTATGGCATCAGATACAACTATTTTCCATAGCACTCGTTCGCTTAAGCCAACATGCACTTCAAAAGAAGCAATACGTAAAGGAATTGCTGAAGATGGCGGATTATTTGTAGCCGATAGCCTTGGTAGCGAGCGTTACGATATTTCTAAATTGCAAGGCAAATCGTATCAAGAAATTGCGCAAGATATTTTACAACTGTTACTGCCAGATTATACTTCAGAAGAGCTTTCTTCTTGCATTAAACTGGCATACGGCAATCAATGGGCTAATAACGCTATTACTCCACTCCAGCAGCTTGGAAACACTCGCGATTTTGTGATGGAACTTTTCCATGGTCCTACATGCGCGTTTAAAGACGTTGCTTTGCAAATGTTGCCACAATTAATGTCTCGCACTAAAACTCAACACGAAAACGAATCTGATATTGAAAAAAGCGTTATGATTCTAACTGCAACTTCTGGAGATACAGGTAAAGCTGCTTTGGCTGGTTTTGCTGATGTTCCAGGCACTTCTATGGTTACTTTTTATCCAGAAGGAAAAGTTAGCCACGTTCAAGAATTGCAAATGACTACGCAGGTGGGCGAAAATGTGAAAGTTTGCGCAGTTCGAGGCAATTTTGACGATGCTCAAACTGGCGTAAAACAGATTTTCACCAATAGTGAGCTTAATAAAAATATTGAAGAATCTGCGAATACTGAATTGTCTTCTGCTAATTCAATAAATGTTGGACGACTCGTGCCGCAAGTCGTGTACTATTTTGCGGCTTATAAGCAACTTGTTGAGCGTAAAGCAATAGCTCTTGGAGACGAAGTTGAGTTTTGCGTACCAACCGGCAATTTTGGCGATATTCTTGCTGGATATTACGCAAAAATGCTTGGTCTTCCTGTAAAACATCTTATTGTTGCAAGCAATAGCAATAATGTTTTGTTTGATTTTTTGGTAAGCGGCACTTATAACCGTCAGCGCTCATTCCATCACACTGTTGCTCCTTCTATGGATATTTTGGTTTCTTCTAATTTGGAACGAATGCTTTATTACATGTGCGATAAAGACACGCGTTTAATACAAATGCTTATGAACGATTTACAGCAGTGGGGCGCTTTTGAGATTCCAGAAAATGTGCTTGCAAAGATTCGCTCACTGTTTGGCTGCGGTTGGGCAAATGAAGATCAAATTCGCGAAGCTATTTATGACTGCTGGAACAAGTACAAGTATGTGATCGACCCACATACTGCTTGCGGATTCTTCGTTATGCAAAATATTCCACATGACGAAAGCACACCTAGAGTATTGCTAAGCACTGCAAGCCCATACAAATTCCCTCGCGTTGTTGCTGAAGCTTTGAATATTGAGCATGTGCAAGATATGAATGATTTCAAATGCATGGACGCTCTTAGTAAAGCTACAGGAACTAAAGCTCCAAGCATGCTTAGAAATCTTGAAAATAAAACTCCACGCTTTAATGATGTTATTAATGTTGAAGATATGCCTGAGTATGTTTTAGCTCAAGCGCATAATTTCGCAAAATAATCATAAAGTTTTAAGCGAAAGAGGCTGGTTTACTTGTATAATCCAGCCTCTTTTACTATTCATTCGTTATTACTTTCGAATAAAGCTGCATACACTTCGTTAATAACGTTTAAATCATGACCTTTTCTTGCAGCTGCTGCGAAAAATCTTCGTCTTCGAACTAAAGGCTCAAGATTTCTCGTACGCGAAGCCGTTTTGCGACCGAGTTCCCACGCTGCTTCAGTGAATACTCCAGAGTTTTGAGCAGAAGCTACATTTTGTGAAATAGCAGCAGGATCAACATTTTTACGCTGCAATTCCATTCGAGTAGCTCTAGCACCAAGAAGCCTCACTGCGCAAGAGCGAATCACCATTTGAGCGTATTGATTGTCATCAAGAAGATGCAATTCAAGCAAGCGATGAATAACCGCGTCAACAGCAACTTCCGTGTAACCTTTTTCTTTAAGCCTTTTGCGCATGTTCATCACAGAGCGAGGAGCATAATCTAAAAGCCTTAAAGCAGCTTCCCTGCAATCATCTTCACTACTATTGCAAAGTTCGTCGCTTAAATCACTTACTTTAGCGTTTTTTACATACGGCATGTTTTTTGTATTATTTTTTGCGCTTAAAAGTACTGACTTATGCGATATTTTTTTGCGAGTATGTGTCACTACACTATTACTTTCGTCATTTTCTTCAGCACGCTCTACTGGATGATCGCGAAGAAAATTCTCTACACTAATAGGCATATTGCATTCGCTTTACACTGTAATCTTATTATTACTTCGATTCGGATGACTTTTGTGCAGAATTTTTAGCTACAGAATCATCATCGAATTGATCTAGTTCAGAATCTTCAGCGAATTGATCTTCAGGATGCATTAAACCTAACGAAGCTTTGACTTTTTCGCTAATTTCTTCAGTAATAGCTGGATTATCTTTCAAGAATTTACGGACGTTTTCACGACCTTGTCCAAGCTGCTCACCTTCATAAGTAAACCAAGAACCAGATTTCTTAATAACTTCAGCTTGCAGTCCCATATCGATAACAGAACCTTCAGTCGAGATACCTTCTCCGTAAAGAACATCAAACTCAGCAGTTTTGAAAGGCGGAGCCATTTTATTCTTGACAATCTTAACTTTAGTTCGGTTGCCAACAGCTTCTTCGCCCTCTTTAATAGTAGAAACTCTGCGAATATCCATACGCACAGACGCGTAGAACTTCAAAGCTTTACCACCAGTGGTAGTTTCAGGATTACCAAAGAATACGCCAATTTTTTCACGAAGCTGATTAATAAAAATAGCAGTAGTGCCAGCTTGTGAAAGAGCACCAGTCATCTTACGCAACGCCTGACTCATTAAGCGAGCTTGTAAGCCCACATGACTATCTCCCATATCGCCATCGATTTCAGCTTTAGGAACTAATGCCGCTACAGAATCAACAACAATAACATCTAACGCACCAGAACGAATAAGCATATCAGCAATTTCCAATGCCTGCTCACCATTATCTGGCTGAGAAACAATAAGCGCATCCGTGTCTACTCCAAGCTTTCGCGCATAGACAGGATCCAAAGCATGCTCAGCATCAATAAATGCCGCTACCCCACCATTTTTTTGAGCATTTGCAACAATATGCAAAGCAAGAGTTGTTTTACCAGAAGACTCAGGACCGTAGACTTCAACTATTCGCCCTCTAGGAACACCGCCAATCCCCAAAGCAGTGTCCAACGCTAATGAACCAGTAGGAATAACTTCTACATCTTGCATAGGTCTATCACCTAAGCGCATTGCAGAACCTTTTCCATATTGTCGTTCAACATTGGCTAAAGCAGTTTCTAACGCTGCTTGGCGACGTGGATCTGTTTTATCCGCATCAATAAGGCGATTAATACTGCCTTTACTTTTTGTTTGCGCCATGTATGCTACTCCTTTCGCATGCCGTTATGTATCGAACGACCTTAGTTCCATACTAGATTCAAGTACAAGCATTTTTGTGCAATGTGGATAAAACATTTAATCCAAGCACTTAAACACTTAACTCAGCTTAAATCATCTCGACAAACATAAGTATACTACATATGCGAACATTTGTTCGATAGCGCGTGTCTTGATTACAACCCAACTACTTACAATCTTCGACATAAGCAATCAAGTCATTAGCTATTCTCAACAACTGAAATACAGTAGATTCGCGAACTTCTTGACGACTGCCAGATAATCTCAATTCAAAAACAAAAGCAGCACTTGATGGCGCAATTTTAGTTACGCTTTGACTTTCGATTTGAGCAAAATCATAATCATAGACGTTACTCACACAGCCATTTTCAAGTTCTTTACGAGCTACATCTTTAACAGAATCCATAACATCACTAACTTGAGGCAAAAATATTCCAACATAAACTAAACCTGCTGGTTTATTACCATCAGGACCAGGACCTGCGACACCAGTTGTAGACAAGCCAATAATAGGAAAATTTGCACAACACTCACAATCTTCCTCATACACCCATCCACTGCCACGATATATTTGAGCAGCTCCAATCGCCATTTGAAAAGCAACATCCTGGTAAACCGCGCCTTCAGATTGTAAAAGATTAGAATTTACGCCAAGAATTTTGGATTTAGCATGAATATCATAAGTGACAGCAGATCCACAAAAAACTCGTGACGCACCAGGAACAGAAACAAAAGCATCAGCCAAAAGCCCGCCAGTTAATGACTCTGCTGAAGCAATATGCATTCCTTTAATAAAACTTTTTTCCAATAGATTCGCAGCTAAAGAAACTGTATTAAAACCTGAAGAATTATTCATAATACGCTCGATATGATTGTAGCTTACGATTTTCCAAAACATAAACCCTTCAGGGATAATTTTAAGAAAAACCGTAAGCTACAAACAAGAAGTTTAACTCGTTATATTTTATTTACTTCACAGGAGACAAAGGAACTGCATTTTTTGTATCATCAACTTGAGATTCGCTATCTGAAGAACCTTCAAAGAAAGCACTATAGACATACAAAACTGCAGAATAGAAAGCAAAGCCCAAAGAAATACCAAGCAAGCCAAAAGCCACTGCATAGTAAGAAACCATCCAAGAAGGCAATGGATTAGCATGAAGAGTTGCAACAAAAGGTGCAATAATCATTGCAATACCAATCGACTGCGTAAGAGTCTTATATTTCCCTGCAGAGGATGCAGCAATTACCCTTCCACGAACATGAACAACATAAATTCGCACAAGAGTAATGGCAATTTCGCGAATCATGAACAAGATGGTTATCCACCAATAAATTTCGCCGAAAACAGAAGCAATAATAAGCGCAGCTAAAATAAGAATTTTATCCGCAATTGGATCAAGCAACTTACCTAATTCTGTAACCTTATGATATTTACGAGCCATCCACCCGTCAAGCTTATCCGTAGAAGCAGCTACAACAAACAGCACAAACGCAGCCCAACGCAACGAAACTGAATCAAAACCCCATATACCTGCTTTCAAATATAAAACAATAAAAACAAGCGAAAGCAAAATACGGATATAAGTCACAATATTTGGAGCATAATTCCAGCCAGCAAAAAATGATGACTTAGCTTTTTTCTTCATACGCATAACCTTCATTCTACTGCAAAGTAAAAACTTCTAGCACATCACACAACTTGGTGCTGTATACAACAATACAATATATTATAACGAATCTGACTCACCACGAATAAAAGCCAAAACTTTTGGCAAATCTTCCGGCTGAACCAAAACTTCGCGAGCTTTAGAACCTTCAGAAGGTCCCACTACTCCTCGAGATTCAAGCAAATCCATCAATCGACCTGCCTTTGCAAAGCCAACGCGCAACTTGCGCTGAAGCATTGAAGTAGAGCCAAATTGCGAGCTAACAACAAGCTCTGCAGCCTGAAGCAACTCATCCATATCGTCGCCAATATCGCTAGTTTTAAGCTTGCTTTGAGCTTGAGCATCAGCTTTTTGAGCCATTTGCTCAATATCTTCACGATACTTTGGCTTGCGTTGCGTGCGAACATACTCAACAGCCTTACGAATTTCAGATTCACTCACCCACGAACCCTGCACACGCTGAGGCTTAGCAGCACCCATTGGAAGGAACAAAGCGTCGCCTTGACCAATCAAAGTTTCCGCACCAACAGTATCGAGAATAACCCTGGAATCCGTTGCAGATGAAGTAGCAAAAGCCAAGCGAGAAGGAATATTTGCTTTAATCAGGCCTGTTACAACGTCAACAGATGGACGCTGAGTAGCTAGAACCAAATGCACTCCTGCAGCTCGAGCAAGCTGAGTAATACGCTGAATAGAACTTTCCACATCGTTCTTAGCAACCATCATTAAATCAGCCATCTCATCTACAACCACAAGTAAATACGGGTATGGAGCAACTTTTCGCTCAGATCCAGCCGGAGCATGAACCTTTCCTTCACGAACAGCCTTGTTGAAATCTTTAACATGACGGAAACCAAAGAATTGCAAGTCATCGTAGCGAGCATCCATCTCTTTAACAACCCATTCAAGAGCCTGCGCAGCCTTCTTAGGATCTGTAATAATCGGAGTAAGCAAATGCGGAATGCCAGCATAAGCAGAAAGCTCCACGCGCTTAGGATCGACCATAATCATGCGAACTTGTTCAGGAGTTGCTCTCATAATAATCGAAGTAAGCATTGAATTAATGAAACTCGACTTACCAGAACCAGTAGCACCAGCAACAAGCAAATGCGGCATTTTATCGAGAGCTGCCGTTACGAAATGACCTTCAACATCTTTTCCAACGCCTGTAAGCATAGGATTAGGGTCATTCATAGCTTTTTGCGAGCGCAGAACATCTCCCAAATGCACAATTTCGCGGTCGACGTTTGGAATTTCAATACCAATAGCAGACTTTCCTGGGATTGGCGACAAAATACGCACATCCGTACTAGCTACAGCGTATGCAATATTTTTTTGCAAATTCGTAACTTTTTCAACTTTTACACCAGGACCAAGCTCAACCTCGTACTGCGTAACAGATGGGCCTCTAAGGAATCCAATAACGTGAGCGTCAACGTCAAACTGTTCGAAAGTAGAAGTTAACGCGCGAATAACGTTATCGTTTGCTGGAGTTCTCGCAGCATGAGGCTTGCCATAAGCCAAAAGATTCAAATCAGGGAGCTTGTAAGGTTCAGAGGAAGAATCAAAAGAAGGCTCATTATTATTGCCAGCACCACTTTCACTGCCGGCAGCATTTTCATCATCTGAATCTTCCTGATCCCTGCGATATTGATCCATACGTTCAGCTGGAATACTTGACCACGGATCGCTTGCAGATAAAGAGGAATCACTCATAGGAGCTTTTGGCAATATTTCTTCAGGAACAGGCTTTGATGAAGATGAAACACTTCTAGGTGTAAGTTGACTCGAATTATTATCAGCATTTTCAAATTGAGAATTATTTGCAGCATTATTATCTGAAAAGCTGCTCACAGTTCTTGCTTTACGAGGTTCAACTCTTTCAAGATTATCTGCACTATTACCGTGAGAAGCAGCATGCGAAAATGCATCATCGCCGGCGTATTCGTCAAGCAATTCCCCATTATTATTGCTGTTTTTACGCTTAAAGAATGATTTAAACAGTTTCAATACAGAAGACATTTGAGAAGATCTGCTATTATTTTTAGGCGATTCTTCATTGTGAGTTGGCACATCATCTGCAAATTCCAAAGAATTGGTTTTGCTGTCAGAATTATCTTCTGCAGAGTTTCCTAAATCTTCAGAAGACTTTTTACTGTTATATTTAGCAAAAATAGTAGCAACACTTTGAGCTATATCAGTTACATGAAGGCGAGCAATCATTAATATCGAAAAAATAGCAGCTACTACAAAAATAATAATTGCAAAAATACGAGAAAGACCCCACGATAGCGGAGATCCGAGCACAAAACCTAATAACCCACCTGACTTCTGTACAGTGTCTAAATTAAACGCTTTTCCGCGAGGTGCAGAAGAAATATCAAGAATTGAGCAAACAGACAACAATAGAATAATAAATCCGCTAATAACACGAGGATTACCAGAGCCAACTCCACTGTTACGCATCAACCTAAAAGCAACAACGCTTAACCACACAGGCAGAACAACGCTCATAATTCCAAGCAAACTAGAAGACACAAAATGGAGACCTACTCCAATAAACCCACTAACTCTAAACCATTCTGATGCGCAGAACAAAATCGCAAGAACAAGCATAACGAAGCACAAACCGTCCCTGCGATATGCCTCATCGTATTCTCCAACACCAAAAAGCGAGCGCACTAACTTTCCTAAAGTTCTAGGCACAAACAGGAGAATTGTCTCCCACAATGGTTCACTAGGTGAAGCCTTACCAGCCATAAATACTCCTTCTGCACCATGTGCTATTTAGTACGCCATGTCATCATCAACATACATATTCGTAACCATACCAGTCTACTCCATAGACTGAGGTTATCTAAATGAAGCGGTTGCAGCTGAGTTTTATTTACTGCCAACATGCATTCCTTGCGGCGCAATATTATTATTACGACGTTTTCGAACTATAGCAATAATCATTGTGGCAAGAACCACCGCGCAACTTATTAACGCTATAAGGAACATCGTCATCCAGAATGACCACTGAAGATGATCTTCTGGAGCATGCGCTGGGTCCGGCAGCACACGATACCCCGTCACTAGCAATCTATGCGAGTTAACACCATACGGCGTACATGTAAGCAAAGTCGCTAAATCACGACCCTTTTCACGCTGCAACAAACTAATATCTTCTGGGTCTACAACATTAATGCGAAACACCCTATAGCGCATTGTATAGCCCTGTACATCAATGTAGAAGTAGTCCCCACGCTTCATATCGATTAAACCGTCAAACATGGTTGCTGTAGGCAAACCAGTATGAGCTGTGATAACAGTATGCCTGTTTTTGCCGCCCACTGGCAAATCTGTACCACACAAGTGCCCTGCTCCGCGAGCTAGAACATCGCGCGAAGCACCATGATAAATCGGTAGTTTTACGCCTATTTTTGGGATTTTTATAATTCCCATAATTCCCATTGGTTCGTCTAGTTGTTTGATATATGACTTATAGTCTGCTGTTTTTTTGTAATTGTCACTACCATCATACGGATCGGCTGTAAAAATTTTTTTTCTGCGAGCATTGTATTTTCGCGCACTTTTTAGAATAGATTGTCGCACGCTAGCGGCTTGATTATAAGTTACTTTGTCGTAATCTATGGAAATTTGTTTAGACACGTGATTATTCCACAGTGTTGATGCCACTGGGTAGGTGAAGCATAGAATTGCAGCTAGCGCCAGAATGATTGGTTCAATAACGCATTTAAAAACAGATTTTTTGGAATTTGCAGAATTTGAGTCTGCAGAAGATTCGTTTGCAGACGATTCATTGGGAGTGGATTTAAGAATATGTAAGCCTGCTAATCGCTCTACTCTTTCTAAGCTACTGCGGCAAGCTTTTGCAAATTTAGTAAAACTCATAAATCCACTTCCAAAAAGTAAAATAGGGGGCTAAGCAAATACCGCCCAACCCCCTGAGTTTTTTATAATATATTTACGTTAGAAGAATACTAAGCGCGCTTCTTATCTTCTTCTTTGCGATTGTTACGAGTGTAAATAAACACGCTTGCAGCAATCAAAACAATTCCAGCAATAGCGAAAATAAACACGCCATAAGCACCGGTCTTTGGAAGCTTGAACCAGTGGTCGATGTTATTGCTCGTTGGAACATCCTTGAACGAGTAAACAAACGTCTGCGAATTTTTATCATAGCCAGCAGCAGAGGTATAAGTCGTAGGAATAGTAACTTCTTCAACCTTTGGAGCCAAGACATAGTTGTCTGGAGCCTTAGTTTCCACAACGTAGAACTTTTGTCCAACCTTTGCTTTAAATCCAGCTGCTGTCAAACCAGTATCAGCAGTTTCAGTATCAGTAGCAAAGCCCTTAGAAGACTTGTTCTTGCACTTATCTGTAGAACGAGAAGCGTCAGCTGCGCATGCGTCAGCCTCAGTTTTCTTTGCAAACACAGCAAACTTAGCACCCTTAATAGCTTTTCCGTCAGTGCTGCTTATCTTCTTGATCTGGAATTTAACAAGAGTTACCTTAGAATCTGGATTTGGAGTTGGATTAACAGGTTTTGGTTGATCTTTTACAGGAGTACCTTTCTTATATCCTGGCTGATAACCATACTTGTTAACGAGTTCGCCAGCTGGAGCATCTGCCTTAAGAGTGAATTTAAGCTCAACAGTTAACTTTGCATTAGGCGAAGTCTTAAGAGCATTAGCAATTTCGCCAAGACCTGCATCTGTAAACGATACGGTAATACGCTGACGAGTATTATCACCAGGCGTTGCAGCAACCGCTACCTTATACCTATCCTCTTTACCGGTAGAATTCTTAATTTCCGTAGTGCCAATCTTAACGCTTTTAACTACATCTTTATTAGAATCATAAGCAGACTTCAATGCGTCATCCCACACAGCAAAGCCTTGATAATCATCAGTCGTACGATCTTTAACAGGCGTACCACTAGTTGTAACTACAGAAGTTGAAATAGTATATGGCAAATCATCCTTTGTACCAACCATTCCTGTAGTATCAACAGTCTTCTTAATAGCATCCTTGGTATAAGCGTTCTTAGGATCAACCTTCACATCATAGGTGTATGTTGTCTTACCAGATTCATTGGTGATTTGTGGAATGGTCATAAAGAATGGCTGCGGAAGCTTTTCGTATCCATCCGGAACACTTGTTTCTTCAACCTTGTATAAGCCGATACCCAATTTATCAAACTTTGCAACACCATTATCATTTGTAGGATTTTCAGTTTCATTATCAAAGCTTAAACCAGCAGAAGAATCATTTGGATTAGCATTAAGAGTTGGAACCTTAGCAGCAACATCAAGCCACTGATCGTATTTTGTTAAATCAAAGTTGGTTACTTTGTAAACCTTGAACTTTGCACCCTTAACAGGAGTTGCCTTCTTCTGATTACCTTTCTCATCGGTTTCATCCTTATACTTAGTGATAGTAATGGAACCAGTCAGCTTCTTACCAGCTTCAGACCAAGGTGCTGGCTTAGCAGATTCAGCACTTGGACTATTAGCAAATGCTATGTTGTTTGCCACCACAGCACCGGCAACGCACAGCGTGCCAGCCATTGCGAGCGAGGCGAATGCTGCCACGCATTGTTTAGTGAATTTGTTCATATTCATTCCTTTCATAAATGCTGTTTCCAGCAATTAAAAGTTTTGAAATTTTGATGTAAGTATTTACTTGTTTTTGGTTTTAACCGAATTATTTACACAATTTGCTCATAAATGAGTAAATTTTTTTAGATTTAGTGAAATTATGTTGCAATATCACGCTCCAAAATTCCATGAGATTTTGCATCAAAAACATGCACATTAAAAACATGCACCCAGCAGAAAAGTTTCATACGAGTCGCCACCTTCCAAGCAACTCGTGTCCGCGCTTAGTTTGATCCATTACAAACACAGCAGCAATCAAACTAGACAACATCGCAGAAACAACACACAAAGACGCATTCCAGCCGCATCCGCCGGTCTTTGGCAGACTGAATGGTTTCACAACGTGAATCATGAAAGTCTTAAACTCGTAATCTTTACCCCTGGTGTACTGATCTCCGTGAACATCATGCAACAAATCATATTTAGCACCATGATGACTACTCATATCATCAAAAGATTTCTTAGCGTCTGGTTTCAAAGCCCAAGCAACGCACTGATAGTCACCAGTTTTTTCTGGAATACCATCGAGCGTAGCAGTAGTACGTTGAGCAGCATCGAACGGATTATTCGGATTATCGTTAGCGTTATAGCTATACAATTTATGCTGCGCGTTGCAATTAGAATTATTCTTACACTTCTCACGCTCGGAGTACGTATCAACATGACTCCATGTAATTGGATTGCTTGCTTTCATACCCGCAAGTTCTGAAACAAAATCACGGTCATCATTTTCGCATAAAACTTCCAAGCTTATTTTCTTCTCAGTTTTATTACCACTATTCCACACGTCTTTTGTAGACCAAGCGTCAATAAACGGTCTATGCATAAGACTCATACCACTCATAATGGTAAGACCGTTACCACTTCCAAACTTACCATCAACATCACTAATATCAGGTGCGTCAGGAGAATCTGACCTTAGCACTCGAAGCTTTATATCATCGCCTTCCATAGGATCTACTGTCACTTGCGCGTACACTGGATTTGGTTTACTTATGCCATCGCCATTACCAGCATCTTTATCCGTAGACTTTGAACCGTCCGGATAATGTACAATCACAGGAATTTTATACACGCCAGGCTTCTGCCACTTAAGCGGCTTAAAAGACATCACTCCATAGTGAGAACCATCACCTGTACCATGGTTTTTACCAGTCTTCCCACCATCGCTAGGCTTATTGTCTTGACCATTATCGTAGAAAGACATTCCATAAGGATGATCCTTATCCTTCTTATACCAACCAGGATTATCTTTCTTATACTGGTCTTCATCAAACTCGAACCAAGTGCCGTCTGGAAGTGCGCCTTCTTCTATATCATCCTGATGAGTAGCATTATTAGCGCCTTTCTTACTCGTAGGCACATCAGTCATATTCTTATAACCATTAGTAAGGCTTGCATGATATTCACCAGCCTTCACTTTCAACGGCACGTAACTAGGATTATTCCTATGCGCGTAAGAAGCTTTAACACTAAACTTTAAAGTTTGATCATTCCAATCTTTACCCTTTGAATTCTTAGTCTCATCCTGAGTACCATAATTAGCAAATAGCATTTTCTTATAAACAACACTTCCGCCAGTGTCATTGGCAATTATGTCATCGAAAACCTTAAGACTACCAGCATTGTTAAAAGCAAACACGCGACACTCATACTTACCGCTTTTCTTAGGTGTTCCGGTAATAATCGCGCGAGAACGAGCCATAGTATTCGTGTTGTCCTCGTCTTTAGTTAAATGCGAGTATTTAAAATCATTAAGATTACAGTTTTTATTATTCCTGCACTTGTTTTCTTCGTCTTCCGTAGCAATCTTCCATTGACGAAAAGCTGTAAACTTTAATCCGTTAACTTCACCAAAAGGCTTGTTTTTCACTTCATCCCATTTAAGAAGCGTATAATTATCCTTATTTTCTTCGTGGCAAATAGCGCGGAATTTAATAGGAGACTTATTGTTAGCAGACCACGCGTCAGGTATAAGAAGCCTACTACTATCTATCTGCTTATCTTTATCAAGATTCGTGTAATGATCCGTATGATACGAACCATAAGTAATACGGTCGGAATAGTTACTACCGTAATCGTGCATACCTGCACCCTCAGCAATAGAAAAACCTAAATCGTTATTGCCTACAGTAAGTGGCGTTACTTTAACGTGAGCATAAACCTGCCCATTATCCGTACTACTTGAGCCATCAGGATAGTGAGCAATTACAGGAGTATCGTAATTATTAGGATCTTGAGGTTTGCTCGGAGTAAAAGTTACTTCACCAGTACTAGTATTAGTCATTTTTGACCAAGAAAGCACTGGTTTAGAATATTTATTACTCTTACCAAGCTCAAACCTAGTACCTTTCGGAAAATCGCCTTTAGTAATCCCCTTATTTTCTGGAACCGACGTAATTGATTTTCCAGCTTGCACCTGTTTTTTATCATAATCTGGATACACAGGCTTATAAAAATGAGACATAGGCCAAACTTTGAATTTAGCGACAACCGTCTCTGAAAAAGGCTGAGGATGATTACAGTTGTACTTATTTGGATTAGGGTATGTTACTTTAATCGGTATATAGACTGTATGATTTTTATGCGAGTCTGCTGGGTTAAAATACACTTTACCTGTAGACTTGTCAATCCACGCATGACCTTGTTGTAAAGGCTCTGGCTTCTGCTTATTAGGATCATCAAAAGTAACTTGAGCATTGGATCCCTTATTGTTATCAAAATAAGCATTACCATCAATAGAATAAGTAAGATTCTTAGGAATATGATCGTACAGTTTACCTCTTTTACCGTCACTACCATAATCAGGAACAAAACTACCCTTATTATTGAAGTAATCACCAGGATTCTCTTGCCAGTGACCATCATCGGTATAAGCTCTCACAGAAGAAGCTTGACGAGGCTGCGAATCCTCCGACTCCTCAAAATGCAACCCACCAGGCTTAGTCGGATTGGTACTATTATCCCACTCCACGTTATCTGGTATGCCATCACCATCATGATCATAAGGACCATAAGCTGCATAATCACGCTCATGAGATTCAGCATTCGTAGCCTGATATCCAGCAATAATAGGCATGTAACGAATATCAGTACCATCTGGCACATCTGCAGTAATAACCCAACGGTAGCAAGTCGTAGAATTAGCACTCTCAAACGAACGCAGCATTATACCAAAGTCGCCATTGTCATGCCACTTCTTTATCTCGCATAAACTGTAATTCTTAAATTTAGACTCAGAATCAACATTATACCCACAGCCAAAATGACCATCACCAACAGTATCTTCCCATTGATCATTGAAATCTGTATTGCCATACGTATAATGCCAACGAGAAATTGTTTGAGACCAGCCCCATTTCTTATCCCAAGTTTTCATTGTTTCTGGGATGCCGCTAGCATTCTGAGTTGACCAGTCATTCCACTTTTTCTCGTAAACATTTCGCCTATCTCTTTTCACTCTAATAGTGTCCGTAATAAGCTGTTTCGGAAGATCTACATAAAAAGTAGGTCGCGCTGGAATACGCTGTCTAGGCTGAGAATCTAAACGCTCAAGAAAAGCATAGTTAAAATATATTTCATACTGCACATGAGTACCATTAGAATCCTTAGTAATCGTTGGCGTAATATGCATATTTTCAACAGCATTACCAACGCCATTACCATTAGCAGTAAAATATCCATAACCACCATACGACCACATAACCTGCGCAGCGCTTGCAGGCTTAGCTGACACAACGAGAACAGCAAGAATAGTCGCCACTGCAACAATCAACGCAAGAGCCGCGCGACGAATGTAATACAATTTAGAAGCGTTAGCAATAGAGCACCCTTTAGTGCAACCTTTAGATTTTTGTAAAGTTACAGAACCGCTAACATCATCAAGCGCATGATGACGATTCATAAAACTACAAGTTATACGCATAAGGTTAGAGAAACAGCCATGAAGCCGTAACATTCTAACGCCTCGATTTCCAAAAATCTAAAAGCTGCTCGAATACTCATGCCTGTTGGTTTTATGAATCAACAAGTATTGCCCGGGGTGCAGAACACTGCATTATCAGCAGCAAATGAACGCGAAATATCACAAACCACCAAAGCAAACGTCGATACGAACGCAAGCAAGCACAATCATGCCCAAAATCAGCAGGCTAATTCACGCCAAAAACTTAAACGCAAGATAATGTAGTGCACTACTGCTAAGCACATATGTTGTTATACCCCCCCCCATGAAAAATTTCAAGTAAAATTTGCAAATTTCTTAATATTCGTAAAAATTCCTAAATTCGGGGTTATATGCGGGTTATAGGCAAAAATATTGCAATCCAAAACAAAAAACGGCAGATACTTACCTGCCGTTTAAGTGGGGTGGCTAACGCGGCTTGAACGCGCGACCTTCTGAACCACAATCAGATGCTCTACCGACTGAGCTATAGCCACCATGCGCGTGAAAACATACATAATCACACAACAAAGGGATACTATACACGATTTTCTAGATTTCCGCCAGAGCAACACACTTCGGCGCGTCGTAGTAACAACATCAATTATTCGACAATGGCAAATGCAACAATGGGTGTATGAGTTTTTCTGAGCAAAATCAGCGCATTTTTGGCGTAACTGCAAATAGCAACAACACGACAGCACTTCTTCTTGGCTCAGGCGAGCTTGGTAAGGAAATTGCGATTGAGCTTATGCGATTAGGCGTGCTAGTATGCGCTGCCGATAGCTACAAAAACGCTCCTGCAATGCAAATAGCTCACGAATACCACGTGCTAGATATGTCGAATCCGCAAGAATTGCAAGAACTTATTTCCAATGTGAATCCTGACATTATTATTCCAGAAGTTGAAGCTATTGCTACTGAAGTTTTGAAAGATGCTGCTAAAAAGAATATTCAAGTCGTTCCTAGCTCAGATATTGCCGCGATTGCAATGGATCGCGAGCGCTTGCGTAGAATTGCGCACGAAGATTTAGGACTGCCTACTACACCGTATTGTTTCGCTTCATCTTATGAAGAGTTAGAGGATGGAGCTAAAAAAGTTGGATATCCTTGTGTAGTTAAGCCTGTTATGAGCTCTTCTGGTCACGGTCAGTCAATAGTTCGTAGTTCTGAAAATTTGCTTGCAGCTTGGAATGAAGCTCAGCATGGCAGGCGTGCAGCAGCTGGTCATGAGAATGAGTGTTCACGCGTTATTGTTGAAGCTTTAGCTCCGCTTGATTATGAGCTTACAGTACTTACAATAAGCTCTTGCGCAGGAATTACTACTTGTGAGCCGATCGCTCAGCGTCAGCAAGACGGAGACTATAGAGAATCTTGGCAGCCTGCAAATATTCCTGAATCGATCCGCACTAATGCGAAAGATATTGCAAAGCGCGCTGTAGAAGGTTTGACTGATATTGCGCAAGAAGCTGGCGAAACAGGTTGGGGCGTTTATGGAGTCGAATTATTCGTGCTTACTGATGGCTCTTTGCTTTTTAATGAATTGTCACCTCGCCCACACGATACTGGCATGGTAACTATGATTTCGCAGCACTACAGTGAATTCGCATTACACGCATTGGCTATTTTGGGAGTCCCAATTACAGCTAACTATACTGAACTTTCTTTGAAAAATAATGAAGTTGCAGCAAGTCACGCCATTGTTATTAAAGCGGAAGGATCTGTTGGTTTTACGAATATTGCTCAAGCTTTGCAATCTGGCGAAAATCATCGATGCAACTTGCGTATTTTTGCTAAGCCTTCTGTGCATGGTCACAGACGAATGGCAGTTTCTTTAGCTACTGGATTAACGCAGGAAGAAGCTAGAGAAAATGCGACACGCATCGCCATGTTGCTAAAAACTACACAAACAAATGCTTAGATACATTGAAAATTAAGGCATAAGAGTTAAAAAAGATAATAATTTACGGTATGCACGAAGGGAAATTTTGTAGGTAACAATTGTTACGCTAATCGTGCTGGCAAAGGTCAGGTAAACCTACAAATATTGTTGGTTTGCGCCTACAACTGTGAATGCACATAAGAGAGGGCATATCATGGAAAAACTTGAGAAGTTGTACGAAGGCAAAGCCAAAAAACTGTATGCTACCGATGACACCAATGTGCTATGGGTTGAATACATGAACCAGGCAACAGCTGGTAACGGTCTGAAGAAAGCTCAGATTGCAGGTAAAGGCAGTTTAAATAACCGGATTACTTCGTTACTATTCCATTTACTTGAGGCGCGCGGCGTAAAAAGCCACTTCCTCGGACGAATTTCCGATACTGAACAACTTGTAAAGCGTATGCGCATGTTCCCACTGGAAATTATTATGCGAAATACTGCTGCAGGTTCTTTTGCAAAACGTTATAGCGTTAAAGAAGGAACACCTTTAAAGAAGCCATTGTTGGAGTTCTGCGTAAAGTCCGACGAGCTTGGCGATCCATTTATTAATCCAGAAGGCGTTGTAGCTCTTGGATTAGCAACAGATGAAGAAATAGCAGAAGTCACTCGTCAAGCTCATGCTGTTAACAATGCTTTGTTGGATATTTTCTCCAAGATTGATGTTCAGCTTGTTGACTTCAAGATTGAAGAGGGCGTAGACGCGCAAGGTAATATTCTTCTCGCTGATGAAATAACTCCTGATACTTGCAGACTTTGGGATAAGCGCAATGCTGGTACGAATGAGGTAAGCCATTTGGACAAGGACTTGTTCAGACGCGATTTAGGCGACATCATTCCTGCTTATGAAGAGATTTACGATAGGCTTGCATCTTTAGCTCAAAGCGAAGGCTTGGATGTCTCTGTGCGCAAACCTGACGATTGCGTAGAACGATAATGATTGTTGTGGCTCGTACCTTTAGGGGGTGCGAGCCACATGCATTCTTAATGTGATTTTGAATAATTTAATATTTATAATTTAAAACCAATACAACAATAAACACTGCATTCATACCGCACATTCAACAAGGTAGGTTTCTCGTGGTATTTCGCGTATATGTGGAAAAACGCACTGGTTTTGACGTTCAAGCGCAACAGCTTTTACATGAGCTTAGGGAGATTCTTGGCATAAGCGCGATTACTTCCGCAAGAATTATTAACCGTTATGACGTTGAAGGTATCAGCAAAGATTTATTCGACAATGCTGTGCAAACAGTATTAAGCGAACCTCCAGTTGATAATACTTACGATTACTTGCCTATTGAAACCGACGAGCACGTATTTGCTGTAGAATTTTTGCCTGGTCAATTCGATCAGCGTGCGCAATCTGCTAGCGAATGCATTCAACTTATTAGTCAAGGCGAACGCCCAACAGTGCGCACTGCTAGAGTAATCGCTTTAAAAGGTGATCTTGACGAAAAAGCACTAAACGATATTAAACACTACGTTATTAATCCTGTTGAAGCGCGAGAAGCTTCACTTGATGAGGTAAAAAGTTTACAGCGAGAAGCAGTTGTACCATCTGATGTAGAAGTAATTAGCTCATTTAACGATTTAAACGAAGCTGGATTACAAGACTTTATTAATACTCGCGGTTTGGCAATGGATTTGGCTGACGCAAAGTTCTGCCAGAAGTATTTCCGTGAAGAACATAGAAATCCTACTATTACAGAAATTCGCGTTATTGATACGTACTGGTCCGACCACTGCCGTCACACGACTTTTGGCACCGAGCTTACAGATATTTCTATTGACGATAACACTGTTCAAGAAGCATTTAGCCGTTATCTTGATTTGCGAAAAGAACTAAATCGCGAAAATAAGCCTATTTGCCTTATGGATATGGCAACTATTGGCGCAAAATACTTAAAGCATACCGGCGAGCTTAAAAATTTGGACGAGTCAGAAGAAATCAACGCTTGCACAGTAAAAGTTAAAGTGGACGTAAACGGTCACGACGAAGATTGGCTATTCCTGTTTAAAAACGAAACACATAATCATCCTACAGAGATTGAGCCTTTCGGTGGAGCTGCAACTTGCATTGGTGGCTGCATCCGTGATCCTCTTTCTGGACGCTCCTATGTGTATCAAGCAATGCGCGTAACTGGTGCTGCAGATCCACGCACGCCTATTAGCGAGACTTTAAACGGTAAGCTTCCGCAGCGAAAAATTGTAACTTCTGCTGCCGCAGGATACTCTTCTTACGGAAATCAGATTGGTTTAGCTACTGGCGAAGTACACGAGTTATACCACCCTGGTTATGTTGCAAAACGTATGGAGGTTGGTGCAGTTGTTGCCGCTACCCCAGCCGACCATGTGCGCAGAGAAACTCCAGCTCCTGGCGATGTGATTATTCTTCTTGGCGGACGCACTGGTAGAGATGGCATTGGCGGCGCAACTGGCGCTTCTAAAGCTCAAGATGTTGAAAGTATTGAAGAGTGCGGAGCTGAAGTTCAAAAAGGTAATGCTCCTATTGAGCGAAAACTGCAACGACTTTTCCGACGCAAGGATGCTTGTCAACTTATTAAGCGTTGCAACGATTTCGGCGCTGGCGGCATTTCTGTCGCAACTGGCGAAATTGCCGACGGCTTAACTATTAATCTCGACAAAGTTTCTAAAAAGTACGAAGGTCTCGACGGCACTGAGCTTGCTATTTCTGAATCTCAAGAGCGCATGGCTGTCGACGTTGCATCAAGTGATGCTGAAGAATTTTTGAAGTATGCTCGTGAAGAAAATCTTGAAGCAGAAATAATAGCGACTGTTACTGAAGAAGCACGAATGCGAATGACTTGGCGTGGAAAAACCATTGTTGACTTAAGCCGCGCATTCTTGGCTTCTAATGGCGCTGCAAAACAGCAGATATTGCATATTGAAAGTGGAGAATCTTACGAAACTCCATGGCAGAATCAGTCAGATTTGCCGTTAGAAAAGCGCATGCATAACTTAGTTTCGGATATTAATATTGCTTCAAATAAAGGCTTATCTGAACGATTTGATTCTACTATTGGCGCTGCTACTGTGCTTATGCCTTTTGGCGGTCGTCGCCAGCTTACTCCTGCTCAAGCCATGGTTGCTAAATTCCCAGTATTTGGCGAAACAAACACAGCTTCCGCAATGGCTTGGGGATTTAATCCGTATTTGATGGAAAAGAATCAGTTTACTGGAGCTTATGTTGCGGTTGTTGAATCATTGGCAAAGCTAGCAGCTAGCGGTTTCACTCGCGAACGTGCTTACTTGAGTTTGCAAGAATATTTTGGCAAGCCTCACGATATTCCAGAGCGTTGGGGAAAGCCAGCTGCAGCAGTTCTTGGTGCTTTAAGTGCACAGCTTGATTTTGGCGTTGGCGCTATTGGCGGCAAAGATTCTATGAGCGGCAGTTTTGAGAATCTGGATGTGCCACCAACTTTGATTTCGTTTGCTGTTTCTACCGGAGACGCACGTTTAACTGTTTCACCTGAATTTAAGGGTGTAAATCATAAAGTTATACGTATTGCTCCAAAGTATAAATCCGACGGAATCACTCCAGAAAAAGAAAGCTTCCTGAAAGCACTAGAAATTGTAGAAAATATTACGAAAAACAAGCAAGCTCTTGCTATATCTACTCCTGGCTACGGTGCTAGCGCAGAAAGCTTATTCAAAATGACGCTTGGAAATCATATTGGTCTTAAATTATTCAACAATTTAAGCGACGATGATTTATTTAAGCCAGCATATGGAAGCTTCTACGTTGAACTCAAGGAAGACGCTGAAGTTCCATCTTTAGCTAATACAAGCTTGGTTGACGTTGAGATTGTTGGCGAAACAACTGAAAATTACGCAATTACTTCATCAAATAGCGAAGAAATTGATTTAAGTGATTTGCAAAAGGTTTGGGAAAGCGAACTTTCCTCAATCTTCCCGTACAAAAAGCCTGGCGAGATTGTAGAAACTATTAATAACAAAACTAATGTTTCTACTACAAATCACATGCACATAGGAAAACTAAAGCCGCTTTCGCATCCTCGCGTTATTATCCCGGTTTTCCCTGGAAATAATTGCGAATACGATACGCAAGCTGCTTTTGAAAAAGCTGGAGCAGACGCTCATACGCTTATTATTAATAATTTAAGCGCAAAAGATATTGCACAATCAGCTGAGAAATTGGTTGAAGAGATTAAAAAGAGTCAAATTGTAATGATTCCGGGAGGCTTCTCCGGAGGCGATGAGCCGGACGGTTCTGCGAAATTCATTACAGCATTCTTTAGGAATCCAGCAGTAACAGACGCAGTTCGTGACTTGCTTAATAATCGTGACGGTTTAATGCTTGGAATTTGCAATGGCTTCCAAGCGCTTATTAAGCTGGGCTTGGTTCCTTTTGGAGATATTGTTCCTATGGATTCTAACTGCCCAACTCTTACCTACAACACTATTGGCAGACACCAAAGTAGGATTGTTCGCACTAGAGTTGCTTCAAATCTTTCACCATGGTTAGCAAATACGCAAGTTGGAGACATGCATACTGTTGCAATTTCTCATGGAGAAGGTCGCTTTATTGCTACTAACGAAGTTATGGAAAAGCTTATTAAAAACGGTCAAATAGCTACACAATATGTTGACAGCAATGGCGTACCAAGTATGAGCTTAAACGTAAATCCTAACGGCTCAATGATGTCAGTAGAAGGTATTACAAGCCCAGACGGTCGAGTTTTTGGAAAAATGGGACATTGCGAGCGCGCAGGTCGTGACTTGTATGTCAATATTCCTGATTTCCACGAGCAACCATTGTTTGAAGCTGGCGTTGAATATTTCACTGCATGAGCTTTAGTTTACAGTTGCAAGACTTGTATCAAAATAACTACAAAATTCGACGATTACAATCATCGATTATTAGGGGGTATGAATGTCTGCAGAACTTGAAGATATTCACGAAGAATGCGGCGTATTTGGTGTGTGGGGTCATCAAGATGCAGCTAGGCTGACATATTTTGGACTTCATGCGCTACAGCATCGAGGACAAGAAGGTGCCGGCATTGTATCTAACAACAATGGCAAATTGCATGGGTATCGCGGATTGGGATTGCTAACTCAAGTATTTAGCAATGAACAAGTTATGAATCGTCTTACTGGAAACAGGGCTATCGGTCACGTGCGATATGCTACTGCAGGTTCTGGAAGCGTTGATAACATTCAGCCTTTCCTATTCCGTTTCCACGATGGAGACGTAGCTCTTGCTCATAACGGAAATTTGACAAATTGCACTAGCCTACGTAATTCCTTGGAAGATAAAGGCTCAATATTCCACTCAAATTCTGATACTGAAATATTGATGCATTTGATTCGCCACTCCAGTAAAGCAACTTTTATGGATCGCCTAAAAGAAGCTTTACAAACTGTTCATGGCGGTTTTGCTTACTTATTACTTACTCAAGATGCACTAATCGGAGCGACTGATCCAAATGGTTTCCGCCCTCTTTCGCTTGGTCGTATGAAGAACGGCGCATACGTGCTCGCTTCTGAAACTTGTGCGCTTGATATTGTGCGAGCAGAGTTTATTCGCGATATTGAGCCTGGCGAAATCATTGTTATTAATGACGATGGCTACACTATTGAGCAATATACGAAGCATGTACAGCATGCAGTATGCTCAATGGAATTTATTTATTTCGCTCGCCCAGATTCTAATATTTACGGTATTAATGTTCATTCTGTGCGAAAGCGTATGGGTGCGCGTTTGGCTAAAGAATCTCCTGTTGAAGCAGATATGGTTATTGGAGTACCTAATTCTTCACTTTCTGCTGCTGCAGGATACGCTGAAACAAGCGGAATTCCAAACGAAATGGGATTGATTAAAAACCAATATGTTGCACGCACTTTTATTCAACCGACACAAGAATTACGCGAGCAAGGCGTTCGTATGAAACTTTCTGCTGTTCGTGGTGTGGTTGCAGGAAAACGCGTTATCGTTATTGACGATTCGATTGTTCGCGGAACTACTTCTAAGCGCATTGTGCAATTGCTTCGAGAAGCTGGCGCTAAAGAAGTGCATATGCGTATTTCTTCCCCTCCGCTTAAATATCCTTGCTTCTACGGTATCGATATTCAAACTACGAAGGAACTTATTGCAGCAAAGCATTCAGTTGAAGAAATTCGCGAGTATATCGATGCTGATTCCTTAGCATTTTTGTCTTTAGATGGATTAGTCGAGTCGATTGGATTAAAAAAGCCTGCTCCTTATGGCGGTTTGTGCGTTGCTTACTTTAATGGCGACTACCCTACTGCACTAGACGATTATGGCGAAGAATTCTTGGCTTCCCTTACTCCTGAAGAACGCGAACATTTGCAAGAAGTAAGGAAGCACAGTAAATATTCACACGAAAATCTTATATAACTTAATAACTTGATTATTTATTAATTAAATTGTTCATTGCAATTTATAAATAAAACTTAAGAAAATACTTATAACATTGTTACGAAAGGAACCAATATGCCACACGCATATGAAGAAGCTGGCGTAAGCGTAGAAGCAGGATACGAAGTAGTACGTCGTATTAAATCTCATGTAAATCGCACAAAGCGCCCAGGCGTTGTAGGTGGCATTGGCGGATTTGGCGGCTTATTTGATTTGGCATCTCTTGGTTACAAAGAGCCAGTGCTGATTTCTGGCACGGATGGCGTTGGAACCAAGCTTGTGATTGCAAAAATGATGAATAAGCATAACACTATTGGCATTGATTGCGTTGCAATGTGCGTAAACGATATTGCAGCTCAAGGTGCCGAGCCGCTTTTCTTCCTCGATTATATTGCATGCGGAAAAAACAATCCTGAAATACTTGAGCAGGTAGTTTCAGGCGTTGCAGATGGTTGCGTGCAATCTGAAGCAGGTTTAATTGGCGGCGAAACTGCTGAAATGCCTGGAATGTATGACGAAGACGAGTACGATCTTGCAGGTTTTGCAGTAGGCGTTGCAGAACGTTCGAATATTGTTGACGGCTCCACTATTACTGCCGGCGACGTGCTTATCGGACTTCCTTCTTCAGGAGTTCATTCAAATGGATTCTCTCTTGTTCGCAAAGCTTTGTTTGAAGAAGCAGGTTTTAGCGTTGACACCAAGCTAGATGAGCTTGGCGGCAAGACACTTGGCGAAGTTCTTCTTGAACCTACTCGAATCTACGTAAAAGCTTTAAAGCCACTTTTTGCAGAACATCTTATTAAGGGAGTTGCTCATATTACAGGCGGCGGATTTATTGAAAATGTTCCACGCATGTACGCAGATGATTTGGCTGCAAAAATTGATACCACTAGCTGGAGCGTTCCACCTATTTTTGGAGTTATTGAAAAAGCTGGAAAAGTTGCTCACGCTGAAATGTTCAACGTTTTTAATATGGGTATTGGCATGGTTTTGGCAGTTGACGAAAACAAAGCAGACGAGGCAATGCGAATACTAGACGAGCATAACGAAACAGCTTATATTATTGGCAAAATGGCTAAGCGCGAAAACGTTGCAGTCGAATTGTTGTAATCCACAAAACAGCAAAATATAAAGCTGCAAAACAGTAGACAGCGAAATCTTAAAGCAATAAAGGATTAAAAATGAAAGTTTTAGTAGTTGGTTCTGGCGCTCGCGAACACGCTATTGCACACGCGCTACTTAAAGGAGAAAGCGTTGAAGAAGTAACTGTTGCTCCTGGAAATCCTGGTATTGCAGCAGATGGCATTCAAACTGCAAACATAAGTCAATCAGATCATGACGCTCTTATTAAGTTCGTTAAAGACAATAACTACGATTTTGCGTTCATTGGTCCTGAAGTTCCCCTTATGAATGGCATTGTTGACGATTTTGAAGCGCATGGAATTGCCGCTTTTGGTCCAAACAAAGCCGCAGCTCAAATTGAAGGCTCTAAAGATTTCGCAAAAAAGCTTATGGCTCGTCACAACGTTCCAACTGCCTCCTACAAAACATTTGACGCTTTGGAGCCGGCACGCGCATACGTTCTTGAGCATGGTGCTCCAATTGTTATTAAAGCGGATGGTTTGGCTGCTGGAAAAGGCGTTACTGTTGCTATGGATGAGCAAACAGCAATTGATGCTTTGGATGATATCTTCGTAGATCATCGTTTTGGTCAAGCTGGAGCAAAAGTTGTTATTGAAGAATTTTTGCAAGGTCAAGAGTTTTCGCTTATGAGTTTTGTAAGCGGAACTGATTTTTGGGTTATGCCTATTTCTCAAGATCACAAGCGTGCTTATGACGGAGACAAAGGACCAAATACTGGAGGCATGGGAGCTTATAGCCCTGTGCCGCAAATTAGCGACGAAACAGTTCAGCGTGCTATCGACGAAATTGTGCGCCCAACTGTTGAAGGACTAGCTAAAGAGGGTACGCCTTTTACTGGCGTGCTTTATGCTGGCTTAATTGATACAGCAACAGGTCCTAAAGTTATTGAGTTTAATGCTCGTTTTGGAGACCCAGAAACAGAAGTTGTGCTTCCTCGCCTTACTTCAGATTTTGGTGCAGCTATATGGAATATTTTGCGACATAAAAGCCCAACTTTTACTTGGAAAAATAACGGTGTTACGCTCGGCGTAATTATTGCAAGCGAAGGCTACCCTGGCACTTTAGTTACCGGAACTCCCTTTCCTCAAATTCCTGTTGACGAAAATCAAGGTCAGCACGTGTATTATGCAGGAGTAAAAAGCGATGAAGAAAGCGGCAAACTTCTTACTTCTTCAGGTAGAGTAGCTCTTGTGCAAGTGCATGGAGATGACGTAAAAGACGCTCAAAACAACGTCTACAGCATATTAAATAAGCTTAATCTTCCACACATGTTCTTTAGACATGATATCGCATCTAAAGCCTTAAAATAGTTTGTTAATTGATATAGTTTTCATTAACAAATTGCAAATCAATAAGCCCCTCGCTATTTGAAACATACTATGTATCAAATACAAACGAGGGGCATTGTAATAATCAAACTAGCTTTTAGCGCGGTAATTTCAGAAAATCAGTATTACGCAAATAATGCTTTCCAGCAGTAATATCGTATTGTATTAAGCGATAGTCATGAAGAAGTTGACGTGACTTCTTATCCATCTTAGACAAAATCATAGGATTACCATCGTTATCCAAATAAATTGATTGTCCCTCAGGAATTCTATCCCAGCCTTGAATAGTATTTACAACAGGAGGCTCCATAGCGCTCACATGCTCATGTAAACAAGTTAAGAAAGCAAGATACGGAGAAACTTTAGCGTTCATATGTAAAGCAGCCTGAGAAATAAAGAAGTTAGGCGAAGAATACTTATTAGTATGATCTACATCTTTATTTGTATTAGAATGCTCTACATTTTTGTTTGAAGATTTTTTCTCACTACGCTCTTTACGCTCCAAAGCAACCTTATTTGACCAAATAAAATAATCAGTCAAATGCAAAGACAATGAATTCTTTTCATCTGAACTTGCAGTGCCGTAAATTCCTGGCAAATGGTCACCATAAAACATAACAGTAATAGGCTTATTTAGTTTATCTAAACTCTTCAAAAACGCTTGTGTTGCCTCATCAGTGTGTTGCACACCCTTAGCATACGTTTCAATAGAAGTTTTTTCATCATCACCAAGATCAGCGGCACCATCTTTAGGAGACGCTTCGAATTCATTATTCGCATACCAATCCCTATAAGGCATATGGTTTTGCATAGTAACAATTTGTACGAACCTAGGTTGCTTATGCTCTTTAATCTTTTCTAACGCACTCTTATATGCTGATGCGTCAGAAACATACGGTGATTTATCTATAACATCACGGTGAGCAATAACATCAGGTCCTTGCAATGCGTAGAACTTACTAAATCCAAACTTTTTGTAATTAGTAGCGCGCAAATACATGCTCGGCTCATACGGGTGGAAAGCTATAGATTTAATAGAATTACGAGAATCATCCCAATATTGATTAATAGTTGGAGACCATTGAGCATTAGGAACCAACTGCTGATACGGGCTAGTCATTGAAGGATCAAAATTAGCCATGCTCAAACCAGTTAAAGACATGTACTCTAGATTTGCAGTACCGCCACCATAACCAGAAGAAAGCATCAAACCACTATCCGTATGCTTCTTTAAATTGCTAATAAATGGTATTGGATTCTTGTTCAACTTCAAACCAGGAACACGAGTAGGATCAGAGAACGATTCAGACAAGATAAGAATAAAAGTATTATCGTTCATATTTGTTGTACGAGAACGATTTATACGTTTAGCTTCATCGTTATAACGCTTGTATACAGCCTTCATAGTTTCTTCACTGTAATCAGCCGGCCTATCCATAATTTTAGGATTTACATTACGCAAAAATGCCACAATAGCACCATTGCGTTGAGCGTCATAAACAGAATCCCACATAGCAGGACTGTCACCAAGCATTTTAGAAAAAACATTAGCCGAAGAGTCAACTGTGCCAACGCCGCCAATATACCAGCTTAAATTCCCTATTAAAATCAACGCAATTGCAACACGAATACCAGCAGAATAACGCCAATCTTTAAATCGCACAATCTTTCCATGATTTGTATCAAATATGTGTAAGCAAACAGTTGTAACTAAAAGCAAAATAAAAACGCCTAAAGCAACACCAATGACCATAGGAGCATTATCTGGCAAAAATGAAGCGACATTACCAGTGTTACTTTTTAAAAAGTTTAAGTCCGCAGGAAGAATAGTTTCATAACGAACATTTACTTTCATATATTCAATAACAGCAATAAGCAATGAAACACTTAGAATTATTGCACTTGATATCCAAAATCGGTTACTAATCAAAAGAATTAAACCGTATATCATCGCAACAACGAGCGCACTAAGAACAATAACAAAATTAAGCTCTCTCCAAGTTTTAGTTATTAATCCCCAACGTCCACCAGACATTGCAGAAGTCATCTCAACTCTTCCAGCGCGCTGCACACCCATTTGCACAATAATTACCGACATGCCGTCAATAACAAAGAAAAGAAATGCATACAGCCAATACGGAACTTTCAAGCGCAAAAATGACTTCATACTATCCTCAATAAATCACACACGTACTAATTATTACTAATAATGTGCAAGTCTACTTATTGCTATCGTCATAAATTTTTAACAATGCATTGAAACAAGAAAAAAATAGCAATTTTAATACTTAGGACTGATTACAATATATGTTTCGATATTTATTATTTAAATAGAATAAATAATAAAAAATAAAACAAATATTGAGGAAAATTTCAGATACTAGCATTACATTACTAGGTTGGGCAATTACTGTGCGTATATGTCGCTTAGATTAGTAACTGGTACGCAAATTAGACTAGAAAGTATAGGAGTCAAACATGCTGCAATTGGCAAAAGTGAGTCTTTTGCAAGGATGGCTACCAGTAAGCCTTTTTAGCGTAAATGGTATTTCTTTAGTCTTGTTGCTTTTTATGAAAACAAAACGCGGCAAGAAAATGTTCCACTTACTAATACAACTTGCAATAGGTGTCATAACATTTTTTGTCGGTGGAATAATTGCTTGGCTTATTTCTGACGTGTTTCTTGTATTCGAAGTAAGTCTTGGATGGCTCGTTATTTTTTCTATTGCATGCGGCTTCGGGCTTATAGGTTTTGCAGCAACAGCATTTGTTTTCTTACACAAATGGAGAAAACTAGTTGCAGTAATAGCTATTATCTTGACGTTAGCAAGCACAGCTCTTCATGTAGACATGATTTATGGGGAATACACGACAATAGGTTCAATATTTGGAATGGGCGGTTTTCCAAAACTAGAAGTTAATAAGCAAAAATCCGCATCCTCTAGTATTAAACAATGGAGAGAGTTAGCAGCACAACAAAAACTGCCAAAACTGCCTAAAAAAGGTATTGTTCGTTCAGTTTATATCCCTAACACTGCTTCACATTTCAATGCCAGAATAGCAAACGTATACTTGCCACCTGCTGCACTTGTTAAAAAACCACCAAAACTGCCAGTTATGGTCATGTTTGCAGGACAACCTGGTAGCCCTAATCACTTTTTTGCAGCAAGCGATATTGCAAATACTTTAGACAATTACGCGAAAAATCACTACGGTCTTGCACCTATTGTTGTAGCCCCTGACCAAAATGGTGAATCTTCGCATAATTCTCTGTGTGCGGATACACATGTGTTCGGCAAAGCAGAAACATATTTAATTAATGATGTTCCTAAATGGATACGCAAACATTTGCCAGTAAGCAAAGATCCTAAAATGTGGCTTATGGGCGGCTTCTCACAAGGAGGCACTTGCTCAACGCAACTAGTTCCATCTCACCCTGATATATTTGGAAACATTTTTTCTGCCGGAGGGGAACTAGAACCAACATATAAGAATCGCCAAGAAACAATTAATCATTATTTCAATGGAAACACATCAGAATATGAGCGACATATACCTAGAGTGATAATGCGTAAAAATGCTCCTTTGAAACAAAATTATTACGCTATTGCGGGCTCATGGGATACTAAATCTCAAGCGAATCAGGCAACCATCGCACTAAGCGCACATCGCGCTGGAATGAATGTTATAACCATGCTTTCTCAAGGCAATGGTCATGATTGGCACACAGTAAAAGCTGGATTAAAAATAGCAATTGATCAATTCTGCAAAAAAACAGGTATTTCAAGCACTGCACCAAAACTTAATACCTACCAAAATGTACAAATTCTTATCAACCAGCAAGTGAATCGAGACTAATATGATGCTGTCTTTCTTTCATAAACGTTGTAAGAAAAATGATTCTGATTCTAAACATTCAGCAATTCGGCATACAAAAATATTGATGCACGATTTCATAACCTGGATGCAACATAAAGTTTTTGCATTAACGCTTACATGCATTTTTATTGTTATAAATTGCATACACTGGCTCGTATTAGCACTTATGCATTTTTATACTTATGGCACAAGCGCTACTCTTGCACAATTGTTTATGCGACATCATCATTCAAAAGGTCCAAGCCTATTCTTCGGGCACGGAAACGTCACAGAGCTGCTGATAAAAGTGTGCCATTCGCTTATTTTCGTAAATAATATGCCATCTCTTATGGTTAATTGTTTACTTGTTGCCGTACTTATTGGCGTTGCAGAAACTCGTATAAGTAGACTTAATATTATTTATATTGCAATATTTAGCACACTTGTTGGCATAATTGTAGGATTAACAATCATAGGTAATCTTTCAATCATTATTCGAAACATGCATTGGATTACCAAGATTCCTATTCGACTATCTCCATTCACACTGTTTATTGGCGCTTTTATGGCTTCTGCATCTTACGAATCTATTTTGTGGCGCAGAAGAACTTTAGTAATTGGATACGCTACTACTTCAGCAATGCTTCTTTATAGTGGAAATCCAGGCGATTATTGCACTATTATTGCAGCCCTTACAGGACACATCATCGGCAATATTATGAGCAAAACAAAAGGCGTTAGACGAAGTGTAAACTGGTGGGAAGGTACAGATTACGAAATTCGTAGGCTTTTTGCAGTAGCTCAGAGCATTATTGCATTAGGTCCAGTGTTGGCATTATCTTCACGCTCTCACGCAGGAATTCTTACTACTCTTGGTTTGTTTATGTCACCGCAACTAGGCTCTAAGACATGGCTTACGCGATGCATGACAAATTACAGCACAAATAATTGTTTTCTTCATTCAGGTCTACATCACGCTGCAATTGGCGAATTATGGATTCGCATTCTATTACCAAGCATCACACTGATGATTATTGCGTGGGGAATGTTACGAGGGCGTAGACTAGCTGCATTAACTTCTATATTTATAAACGCACTGACTGTGCTATATGCAGGAATGTATTTCACTGTTTTGCCTTTAATTGCCACAAAACAAAATATTTTGGAACATCAACATAATGCTGTTGCTGTTGCTTTTATGCTTACCGCTCTCCCACCATTATTGCTTACTATTTTGTTGATAATTAATTTAAAGCATTTTTCTGTTCATACGAGCAAACTACAGGCACGTTTGGGACTAATAGCAATTTTTATAGCATTGTATATAACTGGTGCTGGATATGTTGCTTTTGGTCTTATGATACCTGAAGAATTTACTCCATCTGCTGATATTTACCACTTATTGCGAGATTTACCAGGGCGCTGGATGCCTATGGGATTTGGAAACAGATCTAACGCAATGCTTCGCACTGAAACACCCCTATCTTCTTTACTAGCACAAAGCGTGGGCGTGATATTCTGGACAATATTGTTTATTGTCTGCTTTACGTGGTTCCGCAGCAGCATCTCTACAAACGAAAACGATAGAAAAAAAGCAAGCTCATTAGTAGAACTTGGTGGAAACACAATGAGCTTTATGACAACTTGGGCGAATAACCATTATTGGTTCTCTCAAAGCGGGCAATCTGCAATTGCCTATAGACTAAATTACGGTATTGCGCTCACTCTTACAGAACCTTTTGGAGATGAAAAAGAGTATTCACAAGATATTCGAGGATTTATTAAATTCTGCGAACAAAATTCGTGGTCTCCAGCATTCTATGCTGTGCACGATAAAACGCGTCAAGAACTAGAAAAACTTGGATTTACTTCTATTAAAGTCGGAACAGACATGCTAGTAGACCCTAATACTTGGCAGACGCGAGGGAAAAAATGGCAAGATATTCGTACAGCTATAAACAAAGCAAAACGAGATGGAATTGCCGACGTACTTACAACTTATAACGAAGCCTCTTGGGACGTACGGCAACAAATTGTAGAAATTTCAGAAGAATGGGCAGAGTTAAAAGCTCTTCCAGAAATGAAATTTACTCTCGGAGGACTTGACGAACTTCAAGATAGCCGCGTCAAAATTTTATACGCTATTAATGAAGACGGCAGGGTACTTGGAGTAACAAGCTGGATGCCAACGTATAGAAATAATCGAATTATTGGTTGGACACTTGATTTTATGCGTCACCGCACAGATAGTCCTAATGGGATTATGGAATTATTAATTGCTAGAATGGCAGAACGTTTAAGAGATGAAGGATTAGAAAACCCAGACTGTTCTGTAGAATTTATGAGCCTTTCTGCAGCACCTCTAGCTGGCATAAACGAAGACATATTGAACGAAAATGGTCAAAAATCTTCTAACGTTATTAATCATGCGCTAGAAATGATGTCTGACATTTTGGAACCAGCTTATGGGTTCAAATCGCTATATTTCTTCAAGAAAAAATTCCAGCCATCCGCAAGTTCCGTATATGTTTGCTATATGGATTCTGCAAAATTAGCTCAGATTTCACTAGCTGTAACTCACGCCTATTTACCGGAAGCTAATCCTAAACAAATACTAGAAATGGTAAAATCGTTGCGACCAAAAAGCAATGAAGCGAACAAATAATTTGTTAAGTTTTAGATAAACTTCGGCGAGTTCTCCCTAGTGTTGCGTAAAGTAACAAGTGCACGTCAGGGAGGTTCATCGTGTCAGAAGTAAAGCCAACCGTCGCTGTCGTAATGGGATCCTCAAGTGATTGGGAAACCATGCGTCATGCTTGTGAAATTCTAGATAAATTCCAAGTTCCGTATATGAAACGAGTTATTTCCGCACATCGTACACCGGAATTAATGGCAGATTTTGCGCATAATGCTCGCTCAAACGGTTTCCACATTATTATTGCTGGAGCCGGCGGAGCCGCCCACTTGCCTGGCATGATTGCGGCACAAACCACGCTTCCTGTTATTGGAGTGCCAGTACGCTCGCATGCGCTATCAGGCTGGGATTCATTGCTTTCAATAGTACAAATGCCAGGAGGTATTCCTGTTGCAACTACTGCAGTTGGAAACTCTGGTGCGACAAATGCTGGATTGCTTGCTGTAAGCATTCTAAGTACAACTGATAATCGTCTTGCTAAAGAACTAGCAGAATATCGCAATGAGCTAAAAGAAAAAGTCGAGGAATCAAATGCCAACCTTATCTGAAGTAACTAATGGCGCTGTTGAACGTTTAATGCCAGGATCCACTATTGGAATTATTGGCGGCGGCCAGTTAGGGCGCATGATGGCTATTGCAGCTCGCCATATGGGTTTTCGTATTGGTGTTCTTGACCCTACGCTTGACTGCCCTGTGTTCCAAGTAGCAGATTTGCAGGTTGAAGCTAATTACGACGATCCTGAAGGCTTGCGTGAGCTTGCTGAACGTTGCGATGTATTAACCTACGAATTTGAAAATGTTAACGCAGACGCACTTGATAAAGTTCGTCATTTAACCGCAATCCCACAAGGAACTGACCTGTTACGCGTAACTCAAGATCGCGTCAGTGAAAAAACGTTCATTAATAGTCATAAAATCAAAACAGCTCCGTGGCGTGAAGTAAATAATTTGGACGACTTAGATGCTGCTATTGACGAAATAGGCTTGCCAGCAATTCTTAAAACTCGTCGCGGCGGCTACGACGGTCATGGTCAAGATGTTTTGCGCACAGAAGAAGACGTTGCTAACATTCACCATCGCTCGGATCGCGGAGGAAAATTCCCTCCTTCAATTCTCGAGGGTTTCGTCGATTTTGCTTTTGAAGCATCAATCTTGGTTTCTGGAAATGGTAAGGATTTCGTAACTTATCCTCTAGTAAAAAACGTGCATCACAATAGTATTTTGCACATGACTTTAGCTCCTGCAGTAGTTGATCCTGAAGTTGAAAAAACAGCTCACGAATTAGCTTTGCGCTTAGCTAAAGGATTCGAACTAGCAGGAACATTAGGAATCGAGCTTTTCATCACTAAAGATAATCGCGTAGTAGTAAACGAACTTGCTCCTCGCCCTCACAATTCCGGGCATTATACGATTGAAGCTTGCGATATGGATCAATTTGAAGCACATATTCGCGGTATTGTTGGTTGGCCTTTAAAGAAGCCTAAGCTACTTTCCCCTGCTGTTATGGTAAATGTTCTTGGGCAACATGTGGCTCCTACACGTTCGCTGATTTTGGAACATCCAGAATGGCATATACATGATTATGGAAAAGCTGAAGTTCGTAAGAATCGCAAAATGGGTCATATTACTGTGCTATGCGATAATCCTGTTGACGCTGCTGCAGCATTAGATGCAACAGGCTGCTGGGACGACGAGCTAGACTAAAAACGACGAAAGGATGCGAAATGTCTAGTGAGCCTATGCGTAGACATACAAAACAAAAAGAAATAGTACTCTCCTACTTACGCGAGTCTCGTAATTTTGTTTCTGCACAAGATTTGCACCGAATACTCGCCAAAGACGGGGAGATTATTGGCTTAGCAACAGTGTATCGTCAACTTAATTCTTTAACTCAAAGCGGCGAAGTAGATACCGTGCGCTTTAATGGACAGCAATTATTCCGTATTTGCGATGAAAATACTCATCACCATCATTTAGTGTGCGAACGTTGCGGAAAAACCGTCGACATTGAGCCGCCTGACGACGAAGGATGGATTCATAAAGTAGCTGAATCTCACGGGTACACTGTGGTGGATCATACGCTAGAAGTATTTGGCTTATGCGAAAGCTGCCGCGAAGAAGATAAGTAACCTGTACGCGTCTTTAAGACACGTACAGGTTGGTTTCTGCGCTAGTAACGCTCAATGACGTTTTTTCGTTACTGACGCAGTCAGCGTACTGCACAAGTAACACTCAATACCGTTCTTTCGTTACTCCTGCAGATTACGTTCTGCGCGAATAACGTATTTTTACGTTCTTGTCGTTACTGGCGCAGATGAGTACTCTCACATCACCCTTTATTCCACATATTCATTTTTTAATTTTATTAATAAACAAATAATCCTCAATTTTATTGAAACTATGCTTTTGTAGCTTATTATATTCTGTTGCATTCAACTTAAATTTTGTATATGACTTTTACTTGCTATTTTTTAAAAATAAACCCTCTCGTTTTCCTATGTGCAAAAGCGTTTTCTTCAAACTTTTTGGAGTAATCTTTTTGATGGAATTAAATAGCAATTCTTTTTCTTCATCACTAATTGTCAAATCCGTACAATCATTTATAAGAGACTTCTTTTTAAAAATAGCTTTCACGATGTTCAAAGTATTATCATTTTTCTTAGCTTCTTCTAAAGATTTATTGACATCTTCATCCCTATAAATGATAGACAATGCACTCAAATCACTTCCTATAGTTCCAACGATTTTAACCATGTGCTCATACTCATCTTTATTGTATGGATATAATCTGCAGAGATACTTACAAGCTCCAATTATTGTTGCGTGATTACCTATAGCCTTAGCTCTTGCCAATAAACTTCTAAGTTTTCTTTTTGCACGTTTCTTTAAAAATGGAATTTTACAGTCTATTGCCAAAGACCTAAGTTCACATTCTTGTGCAATGACTTCGTTACTCTTATACAATTCTTCATCACGAATAAACATGCTATTCACAAGTGCAAAACGAATCCTAACTAAAAGCAATAAACCGTATTTTCTTCTTAATAACGGAACTTTTAAAGAAAGGCTCGATGGAACACGCATTTGCAACGAAGACACATATTCGATTTTTGAATCTGCTAAATATTGGCGCCTGTCTATAGATGACAATCCGTATTTCTTTGCTGTTTTCTTTAGTTCTTTCGCAAGTTGACGATATTTATCAAAATCCGCACTTTCTCTTGCAAGGGAAATCCTCGCTTTTAGCAATATAATTCTTTCTTTACTAGTTAATGAATTACAATCATCATCATCATCGTATTTTTCAGACAACTTTTCAATCATACATTTCAAATCTTTATTTTGCCCAGTTCTTTGCAAAAGCAACATCCAGAATATTTCTTTATTAAAAGATATATTTTTCGCATCAATGTTTGACTCAATTTCTTTTAAAAATTTTTCTTTTTCTTCTGTAGAAACTGAGCTGTCCTTAGTTAGTTCACGAATATGATCAACAATATCACTGCCGCCATCAAAAGTTGATAACACATTCATCAACTCATCTTTCATATTGGATGGATATCCTGTTATCTTGACTACATTATGCAATGATGAAGCATTTTCTTCTGTTAGCTTATCAATTTCAGATTCTTTAGGATTTCCAACCGTCCAGAAAAATTTTCTGTCCTCATAATGACTATTTCGCAAAATCGGAAAATAATCCACATCTCTTCCGCTATATCCCCAAATACACACGTCATGCGTCTTAATATTACTTTTTACATAATCTGCAAAATCGCTTTTTTTGGAAATACCTGGCATTGTTGTTGCAATATCATCTCTTGTTACTGCATTCCCTGAATTTTCTCTTAAATTTCCATGCAATTTACAGATTACTACTTGTGATTCAAGTGATTCATCAGTTGGACAATCAACATAAACAAGATGGGGCAGTCTAAGCTTTTCGCAAGATGATTCGAACATTTTATCATAATTCATGGTAAAAATTGGAACCTTTGCAAAATATGAATAAGCTACTATGAAATAATGTATTATATTTGGTTGCGGTTCATAGTCCTTCGTGAAATGATCTTTTTTAAGACAATTCCACATCTCTAAAACACGGTCATCCCCTGTACATTCCAGTAGTACTGAATAAAATAGCTCTGGTTGAACTATTTCACAAATATAATCTTTACGAGACATTTCTTTTTTGGGGACACACGTATAACATTTATCAAATCCCACCAAGAATTTATTACAAGTATGTTGTAAGACATCATCAACTTTTGCAACCCCAGATTCAATGCTGATTCCTGATCCAGTAAAAAATAAACCTCTTTCTTTCATCAAACAATCAAGCAATTCTTCTTTATCTTTTTTATTACTATCTTCAAATACGCTATCATTCACCATCACAATCTCCTTTGAGAAAATTTTGACAATAATCTAAATATTTTAATTTTTATGAAGAATACAAAATCTATAAAAACCTCAATGTTACATATCTAAAACGTGAATTATACTCACTACTTTATTTTTCGCAAACGTTTATATATTTATATATGTATTACAACAATGTTTGGGCTGTGCCTTATAACACAGAATATCTAGAAGCTCAGCTTTACACACTTTTGGAGTTATAGCCCAAGCTCGGTTATAAACCAAAGGTGTGTAAAAAATCTTGTCTTAGACCTTGTAATGCAAGCGTTTTGCTGTAATCGAATCTGTTTTCTGCACATTCGCCGCTAGGAAAAATGTTTTCCAAATCTGCGAAAAGCGACAGAAACTTTACAGCGTTGTAAAGAAAAATGTCGGAAAATCCCCGGCAAATGTTCCACAAAATGTCCGATAAGGCAGACTAAGCTTGCGTTGAAAGCACACAGTGCTTTCAACCATAAGCAAGCTCGGCACTCTGAAAAATCTTGAAATGCACTATGCTATTTCAAGATTTCATCGTGCCCCCGACGCGACTCGAACGCGCAACCAACGGATTAGAAGGCCGTTGCTCTATCCTTTGAGCTACAGAGGCAAACAAATGGTTATTATACCAAAAAACTGTTATCAACGCGCCATAAAATTATAAATATCAAACGTTTATATAAAAATTGTTATTCAATAATCCACGCAAGTGACATCAACACTGCAAGGAAGAACACATTGACAATAGTATACGTGAGCAAATAACGCCCACGGTAATGCGAATACTGGTGTGTAATTCCCTTATAAGAAATAAGCGAAGCCATAGAAGCAATCAAAGTACCCATTCCACCAAGATTCGTGCCAATAATAAGAAGCTTCCACTGATCACAGAATCCAGAAAGCAGAATCGTCGTTGGTACATTACTAATAAATTGGCTTGAAGCAATAGAAACTTCCATCGGATGCGCACCAACCCACATTTGCGCAAGATCGCTAAATCCAGAAACTCGGCGCATATTGCCAATAAAAACAAAGAACATAATAAACGTGAGTGGCAAAGCCCAATCTAAAACACGGAATACGTGGCGGTCGCAAACAAGAAAAGCTGCAACCATAATAAGCACCATAATCCAGTCAGGAATCCATCCACTAACACCACACAAGCAAACGACAAACAGCAAACTATAAACAGTAACACGCCAGCGAGTAAAACTCATACCATAGCCCATAACACGAATTTCATCAGGCTGCGGATGGCCATGCGAAGGAGCCAACACGCTTTGCTCAATATCGTCACCGTGCAAACCTGCAAACTGGTCAACTGTGCGCGACTTAAAGAATACGAATGCAAACACGATCATCAACAGTGCTGCTGTAATCGTATAAGGAGCCATAATCTTCAAAAAATCTTGCGTAGACATATGAGTCAACGCCTTTAAATACAGATTGTGAGCATTGCCAATAGGAGTGAGCATACTTCCAACATTGGCACCAATGGTCATAAGCGTAATTACAAGAATTGACTGCTTTTCAGCATTCGCCATTACGAGCACAGATAGCGCAAAAGGCACAAAAGTAACCAAAGCAACGTCGTTCGTGATCCACATTGCTGAAAAGAATGTTAACGACATAAGCACGAGCACCAAGCCGCGCTCAGTGCGCACATGCCTTAGCAAACGCGCACCAATAGATCGAAACACACCAATGCGCTGGAACCCGCACACAACCATCATAAGACACACTAATTGCGAAATAGTGTTGACATGAATATAACTCAAATATTGCGGATCTGGAGGTACAAAAAAACAAGAAATAACCGCTAAAATTGCGGCAACAATAAGAATGGTTTCACACTTGACCAGATTCAACAGCCAGCGCTTCATCATTCCTCCGTAACGCAATAGACACAATGGTTCTATTGTACTAGAAACCCAGTCCTACAATCGGGTTAAATTCCCGACAAAATCGTTGCAATAACAATAAATTAGCAACTATTAATAGCGTGATTTAGCCTAAAGTAGCTAACACAAAATTCCGCCCTTTTTTATGACACGCGCATTGCAAAAATTGCGTTTAAAGACAAGATTGCGTATATCATATTAAAACAAAGAATTTGTTGTCTACACAAGAAGCGAATTATGGCAGAAATAAACAAAACAGAAGATCAGAAGCTTGAACAAAAACTTGCTCGTCAAAAGCATCTTCGTGAAAACCACAAGCGCAATACTGCAGATTTAGTTGTTGAATGCTTGGTAAACGAAGGCGTTGAAGTAGTATTCGGTATTCCAGGTGAGGAAAATATTCCGCTTCTTGAAGCAATTGAGCGTGATGGGCGCATTCGTTTTGTGCTTACTCGCCACGAGCAGGGTGCTGGTTTTATGGCAGCAACATACGCTCATATTACTGGAAAACCGGGCGTATGCTTGGCAACTCTAGGTCCTGGCGCATTGAATTTAACGCTTCCTGTAGCTCAAGCAAACGCAAGCACCACACCGCTTGTAGCGATTTGCGCACAAGGTAACGTTTCTAGGCTTTATAAGGAATCTCACCAAATTATTGATTTGGTTGCGCTCTTCCAACCGATTACGCAATGGTCTTCTATGATGCTTGCTCCAGAATCTGCGCCGGAAATGGTTCGAAAAGCTTTCTCTATTGCCGGTCGCAACCGTCCGGGAGCCACGTGCCTTGTTATTCCGGAAGATATTAGCGAAATGCCAGCACCTGACGACGCAAAGCCTCTTCCACTGCCGCATCCTTTGCATATTATGCCAGCGCCGGACACTATTGAAGAAGCTGCGAAAATTATTAGTCAAGCAAAGCAACCTATTATTTTGGCTGGAAACGGCGTTGCGCGCTCTCATGCTGAGGATCAGCTTCTTGCGTTTGCTGAGCAGCTTAATGTTCCAGTTGCAACTACTTTTGAAGGTAAGGGAGTTTTCCCGGATAATCATCCGAATGCGCTTGGAGTCGTTGGCTTCATGCATCGCGATTACGAGAACTTCGCGTTTGACACTGCTGATTTGATTATTGCTGTCGGCTTCTCAATTCAGCAGTTCGACCCGAAGAAAATCAACCCAAATATTGATAAAACTATTATTCACATCAATACTTTTGTGGAAGATACCGATGCGCACTACCCTACTGCGCTGAATATTATGGCGAATATTGGCCAAACGCTTAAAACTCTTACAGAAGTATTAAAGACACGCAACATTACTTTCGACGTAAGCCACCCACGTATTCGACAACTGCTTACGGAAGAATTACATTCTTGCGAAAACGACGAAAGCATGCCAATGAAACCGCAGCGCGTAGTTTACGATATTCGCCGCGCTGTTCCTGAAGGCACGAAGGTACTTGTAGATACAGGTGCTTTGAAAATGTGGATGGCACGCTTGTACCCAACTATGCACCCGAATACTTGCATAATCGACAACAGTCTTTCAACTATGGCTTGGACGCTTCCGGGAGCTGTTGGAGCTTCGTTTATTCGCGATAATTCCGGCAAAATTAACACGAAACCGGTTTTGGCTGTGATGGGCGACGGAAGCTTTATGATGAACGTGCAGGAAATCGAAACTGCAGTGCGCGTTGGCAGCCGAATGGTAGTTCTTGTTTGGGAAGATAACGCTTATGGCTTAATTAAGTGGAAGATGGAACTTCATGCAGGCGAGCACGAATACGTTGATTTCCATAATCCGGATGTGCCAAAACTAGCTGAAAGCTTTGGCGCGCGCGGTCATGCTGTTAAAAAGCCGGAGGATTTGTACAACATGCTGCGTGAAGCACTGAATCAGAAAAACGGTGTCGATGTGATTTCCTGCCCAGTCGATTACAGCGAGAATATGAAGCTTATTGAAAAGCTCGGCGATATTGACTTTAGTAACTAAAATATATTTATACTGAAAAAATATACGCATTAATTTATACGCATTAAATATAAATACGACCGAGAAAGTTTGTGAACAACCATAAACAAACCCGGTCGTATTTAAATGTTATTTCAATATAGAAAGCATGTTGGTAAAAATAAATTTTGCTAATCTACAACATGCAAAGTACGATAAATGTAATTTTTATATTTTTCGGGATTAAGCCTACTACATATTTCAACATTCGGAGTTTTACCAGAGAAGAAATTAGCATCAACAAGAACTGAGCCATAACTTGGTCCAGGAGTTGCATCAACTTGGCAATAATATTTTGTGCACTCGCTTATACATTCAGGATATAACGCAGCGGCAACAGCAGATGGATCAGCCATATCTAGATAAGCATCCCCAAAACGGCTAACATTCATTTCCATTAATTCCCTATTACAATCAATGACAAACTTACCGAGTTCTCCACTTTTGCGAATATTAGCAATTTCTTGTGGATTCAGCATACATTCTCCCAAGCATGCGTCCCATCCAACAAACATAATATTTTTAAGACCAGAATCAACTAATATCTTTGCAGCTTCTGCATCTTGCCAAATATTAAATTCTGCTACAGGAGAAACATTTCCACGACCTAAACCAGCAGATCCCATAACGACTATGCGACCAACTTTTTTCATCGCTTCATAATCAACCTTAATAGCTAGAGCAATGTTAGTTAATGGTCCTAATGCAATAATATCTATTTCACCATCTTCACTGTTTCTCAAAGTTTCGATCATTTTCAAAACAGCATTACCATTACTTTCTTTCAAACGATGAGGAACTAGACCAATATCACCCATTCCATCTCTACCATGAGTTTCATGAGCATAAGCCAAATCGCGTAACAGCATGCTTCTGCTTCCTTTATATACAGGTGGCTCATATGAACCAGCATGCTCGATAGTAGTAAGCGTATTAATAGTCGCTTGTTCCATGCACACGTTTCCTGATACAGTGCAAAACATTAATATCTCATATCTAGGATCATTTAAAGCCATGGCGATTGCCATAGCATCATCCGAACCACAATCTGTATCTATTATTATTTTCTTTTTAGAATAAATTCCTTTATTTTCCATAAACTCTCAACATCCTATCAATTAATAGAAACTGTAGTTTCAGATGTAACTAACTTTAGCGTGCAGCTGAAGCAACACATACTGCAAGCATTATAAAACCAAATGTTATTTATATACGCAAGCGCGTATATGCCGTATATATGTCATATACTCGCGAAAATTTATCAAAAACACTAAATATTAATTTACAAACTTTATAAAGGTATCTTATAATCCATGAAAAGATTATATTTGTAGTAATAAAATAGGAGGTAGTTGCATGAAACAGATAATTAAATCATTCAAGGAAGAATTTACTACTGCTGCAGTTGTCACAATACCATTATGTGTTGCTATTAATTATATTTCTGGCACTATAGCTGGCGTACTAAAACTACCTATCTTCCTTGATACTATAGGCACTTTATTTGCATGCATGGTTTTTGGACCACTTGTAGGAATAATAACTGGAATGCTATCTTCAATAGTTTCATCAATCACTATGCCAACCATGCTTCCATTTATAGTGGTCAATATTGCTCTGGCCTTATGCGCTGGCATTCTAGCAAAACATAAAATGTTTTCAAATTATATGAAAATTTTTATTTCTTCAATAATCATGGCAATAGTATCCATTATTATTGCGGCACCGATAGTAGTAATAGTATTTAGCGGGTTTACTGGCGGAGGATCATCTATGATAGCGGGTTTAATAACTGCATCTGGAGTGAATATTTGGATTTCTGTATTCTCTGCTGAAGGATTCTTTACTTGGGCTGATAGAATATTAACAATCATTATATGTTTAAGCGTTATAAAATGCTTGCCCAATAAATTACTGCTTCTTTTCCCATTAGGTTCACTTTACTTAAAAAATTCAGATTCTGAATAGTAAAAATTAAATCGAGTCTACTATATACAGACAAAGATAAAAGTAATTATGCACATGCATTATATAGATACTATTAATCAAGTAAAAAATACAAATACGTTTGTAACGCTGTATCCTACAACAAAATTTATATTGACCATATATTTGATAATAGTAGACATTATATTAAATACTTTTTCATTCACATTATACTATTTACGACTTTTATTGTTCCCCTATTTTCTTGCTCTACTTATTCTGATGATTCTATGCGGAATAAAAAAGAATGGATATAAACTTGTAGCAAGTATAGCCATGTTCTCATTATTTGTTGCAATATTTCAAGTTGCTTTCTATAGACAAGGAAATGCAATATTAAATCTTAATTTTTTGCAAATTACAGATACAGCATTGTCTAATTCTATAACGCTTGGAATGAATACCTTAAACATATCAACTATAGTCATATGGTTTTTCCAAATAACTGATATAGAAGATATTACAATATCTTTAAGCAAACTTGGGATGAGCAATAAAATATGTTTCATAATACTTTCTACTTTCCAAACTATTGATTATTTACAAATGCAAATTAAAGCAATCATAATCTCGCAAAAAAGTCGTGGAATAAACTTTAATGGAAATTTAATACGTAGAATTGGCACATTTACTTCGATTTTGCTTCCAGCATTTATTACTTCACTAATAAACATAGAGCAGCGCATAATGATGCTTGATTCAAGAAATTTTTTTAGTTCAGAAAAAAAGACATATATTAAACAGGTTAATCATAATGGTCACGAAAAATTAGTACTAGCAATAGGAACAATTACACTAGTTTTTCTTATTCTAGGAAGAGTAATTTATGGTTATCTCATATAATATTTGCGATTTTTCATACACTTATCCACTTACTTCAAAACCAGCTTTAAGTAACATAACAATACAGATAGAATCAGGGAAAATATATGGAGTAATTGGAGCTAACGCTTCAGGTAAATCAAGTCTATGCTTATCTCTTAAGGGTTATATTCCTCATTTCTATAAGGGAGAATATTCTGGAAAAATACTATTAAACAACACGATTGATTTAGTAAAATCTGATGAAAGTGGCAGCATAGGCTTTGTATTTAGCGATCCTTTTTCACAGTTAAGTCATATTAAAAAAACCGTATTTGAAGAAATTGCATTCAGCTTAGAAAATCGCAACACCCCTACTCAACAAATAGAGAGTCGAGTTACACAAGTTATGCAATTACTTAACATAGAACAGCTTGCGCTTCAAAACCCACTAAGCCTATCTGGCGGGCAAATTCAACGCGTTGCAATCGCTTGCGTTATAGTGAATAATCCAGAAATACTAATTCTTGACGAACCTACTCTACAACTTGATCCAAAAGAAACTAAGAATATTTATAATTTTCTACAAAAATACAAAGATGAAGGACATACTGTAATAATTAGTGAACAAGATACAAATTTGTTAGCAGAATATGCAGATAATATTATTGTTCTTCAAAATGGTTTTATAACCCATTATGGGAATAAATATGATGTTTTTTATGATGAAACCTTCCCTTCTGACTGTATTGATATTCCAGAAGTCGTCAAAATTGTAAAAAAGTTACGTAATTTTGATATTCAAATAACGCCTAACATAACAGATATAAGCAAATTAATAGTTTTATTGAAGGAGAAATGCAATGAGCACCGCAATTAAATTGGACGATGTAAGTTTTCAATATCCTTCAAATGAAAAAATAAAAAATAAGAACAATAATAAACAAGAAAAATCATGCAAAATTCTAAAACACGTAAATGTAGAATTCGAAAGTGGTGAAGTATGCGCAATAATAGGTAGCAATGGAGCAGGGAAAAGCACTTTAGCCAGAATAATAGACAATTTATTACAGCCAACTTCTGGTGACATAACTATCGAAGGAAAACAATATAAAACATTAAAGCAACACGATATTACATCACTCGTTGGTTATATTTTTCAGAATCCAAATGATCAAATTTTTAACAGCACTGTGCATAAAGAGATTACATATGGGATAAAGAATATAAACAATGATCTTTACCGTCGCATTGTGAATCTTACTGGTTTAAACGATAAAGAAAATACAAACCCATTTAATTTGTCATTCTCTGAAAGAAAATTTATTAACATTGCATCTGCACTGCTAAGAGAACCACATATTATTATTATGGATGAAGTGACTGGCGGGTTGGATAAGCTACAAAAAATGCGACTTGTAAAAATACTTAATTATTTACATACGATAAATGTAACAGTATTATTTATTACCCATGACATGGAATTTGCATACAAAAATTGTCAAAATGCTCTCATACTTGATAATGGAAATGTGCTATACAAAGGGAGCATCGAATCTGCATTTCAGAATGTAGAAATAGTAAGACGCGCGCATATTGACCAACCAATCATAGTGCAGATAATGAATGCGCTCGAAATTAACTATATAAATACAGATAATCCTATATGTGCTTTAGCTAAATATATTGCAAATCGCAATAATCATTAATGTATGTGCAATCACAAGTATCAAAATATAAACAAAAATATCAATATTAAGATGCAATGTGAATGCGCAATGAGCATAGCTGAAAAGGATGTAATTCTATATTTAACACGTCATTATTCTTGTGCAAAGCTACAGGCATACCGTGCAACACGGGCATTTCCATAAGATCCACTTCTTCAATCGAAGCCGCACGCAAGATTTTATTGAGTTTTATTTGCCCACTTGCGCAGCCACCACATGGCTCGTAAATACGCAAAATTATATCTCCAGAACAATCGTCAGCTAGCTTAACCCAATCTAATGCAATTAGACCTGAGTTTCTATGAATCGTAAACAGCGGATCTACATCTGGAAGCTTATCAATAATTGGCGAATTCAAAAAATCAGCTATACTTAGCACTGAATCCATATTTGCATCAGCAATAAATGACCAAGTAAATTCATGCTTACCTTGATCCGTATTTGGATCTGGGTAAAGAGGCGCAGAAAGCAAAGATAATCTGAGCATAGTTCCACAAGATGAAACATAATCGCCAATAGGAGCAGCATCAGCGCCATAAGTAGACGAATTCGCAACTGCAACAGCATAAGAGGAATCTTCTATACGAACAAACCTATGCGTGCATGATTCAAATTTTGCGTCATCACTACGAGTATTTTTTACTATTGGACGTTCAACTAAACCATATTGACACTCATATTGCGCATTATTTGAACATATAGATGTTGGCATATCTACTTTCAAAAATTGCTCTTTAGCTTTCCAATCAACTTGTGCATGGAAATCAAGTCGTTTAACACATGGCTCTAAAATTATATTTGTTTTAATCTTTATATCTTTTTTACATGCCAAGATTTCAACAGACACACCGCCCGATAAAAGTTCTTTAACATCAGCAATTGAGGAATCATCAATCTTACGATTCCTCATAAATGCATCTCTATCAACATCCCACGCATCCCATTGATACGGCTCATCTTTTAGTATCTCGTATTGCGCCATGCGATAACCAGATGGAATTAGCTCGCGATTAAATTTAATATCTTTAACAGAAGATACTGTGCCATCGCGTTCAATAATCACACTTAAAACACTATTATTAAGAATTATTCCACCATCATTTTTGTGTTTTACAGTTGTTTTATTATTTTTACCGCTTTCATTGCATTGATATAAATTCCAAGCGACCTCATTTTTACCTGTATAAGTCAATAACTTTACATTTTCACGCATACTAATCGCGCTAATAGTGCCAGTCGCACTGTTAGCTTTTACAATCGCATGAGCAATATCTGAGATAATCTTACGTAAACAAGAAATATCTCTAGCATATTCTTCTCTAGCTTGCCTATGAACCCATGCAATAGCAGAGCCTGGAAGAATATCGTGGAACTGGTTCAGTAATAAAGTCTTCCAAATTCTAGTAAGCTCATTGCTATTAAAACGGTATTCTGGCGCATAAACTCGAGCTAAAACAACAAGATATTCAGCTACGCGCAACAATGATTCCTCCATGCGGCAATAGCGCTTCATATCTTGCTGAGAAGTAAGAGTTTTCCTATGCAACTCTAGATAAAGCTCACCTTTAAACACTGGTGTATTACCATTTGAATCGTCAACAATATCTTTTCGTATTTTTTCAAACAACTCATCAGGAGTGCCGAAATCAACTCTAGGAGCACCCTCTAAATTACAATCACGCCTAATACGAGCAGTCATTTCGCGAGTAGGTCCGCCACCGCCATCGCCAAAACCGTATAACAATATTGCGTGATCAGATAAATCTTTATCCAAAAAATTGCGTTGAGAATAAACTAACTCATGCATGCTCACAGCTGAAGCATAAGTATTAGATGGAGGAAAATGAGCTAAAATCCTAGAACCGTCTATTCCTTCCCAAAGGAATGAATGATGCGGGAATTTAGTGGTATCGTTCCAAGAAATCTTTTGAGTTAAAAACCAATCAAATCCAGCGCGGCGAGCAAGTTGAGGCAATGCTCCAGTATAGCCAAAACTGTCTGGGAGCCAAATGCCATGAGGTTCAACACCAAGATGCTCCTTAAAATAGCGCTTACCAAAAGTCATTTGGCGAATTAAAGATTCACCGCATGGCATCATTACATCGGACTCAACCCACATACCACCGACAGGTATAAAACGTCCTTCCTTAATCCTATTTTTCATACGCTCAAACAAATCGGGATGCTCGTTTTCTAGCCACTCGTATTGTTGAGCAGAACTCATAGCATAAGTAAAATCAGGATCCTCATCCATAAGAGCTAAAACGTTAGATATTGTGCGTGCAACCTTTCTATGAGTCTCGCGCACAGGCCATTGCCAAGCAGAATCAATATGAGCATGCCCGACAGCCGTATGCTTTATAGAGCTTGCTGCAGCAGGGCAACTTAATACATTAAACAACTCTTTACGAGCATTTTGAACAGTAGAAAAATCATGCTCATCATATGCGTTTAAGGAGAGCTGTAAAGCTTTAGCTAATTTCCAATAACGCGGATTATCATCATTTAATTCGCGCATCAAAGAACTTACAGTCTCAAGATCTATATAATAATCAAAAATATTACGATTAAAAACGGTAACGTCAACATACTTCAACATATATTGGCATTCGGTTTTTCCAGTAGCACAATCTCCTAAATCAGTAGGAGAAAATGGAGCAGATCCTTCAACAAATGGATTGTCTGCAGCTTCTAAATATAAAGTAAAATTACCATTTTCATCAATACTAACAGAACGATTATTATGTTCATCAATCAATGGAACCCAATGATTACAAGGGTTTACAGCTTTGATAACTCTTCCATCGAGATTATATACTAATCCTTCAGCTTGAAAACCAGGAAAAAGATTGCTAATCCAACCTAAATCAACATTTAGCTCAACTTTGCGCCCTTTTACCTTTGAAAAATCAATCGACCCTGTAACTTCAAACCATGTTGTACCCCAAGTTGTTCCCCAAACACCTGGAACATTAAATGAGCTAAACACAATATCGTTTCTTTTTAGCTTAGAAAAGAATTCGTTAGAAGAAATAGGTTCTCCAGCAATCTCATATGCTCGAATTTTACAGTGCGATAAAACAATATTTATATACGGATATAGGCGTTGTTGCATAACTCTTGTACAGCGATTCAACTGCTGCTCAGGTAATAAAAACATTGTTTCTACACTTCTTTCTTACATAGCTACACATTTATATATAAATCGCGTATCTCGGTATATAAAGACAAAACAAGTAATTGATACATCTTATAGAATTTGCGATTGTAAGTTTTTGCGAGCAGCTTCCATTGAAGTAATTTTTCCTAGAAGCTCAAGCTTTTCCTGACCATCCTTGAGTTTCGCCATACGCGCTCTAGCAGCACCGATCCTACGCATATAGCCAATATCAAGAAGGCGAATAAGCAGCTCGTTTGCATACTTACTTTCTGCACTCGTAGCTTTCCGCAAAAAATCTGAAGGAGATCCGTTTGAAACTTGCTGATTCTGTCGATTGCCGGTATCTTCCAATGTATCTGCAGGAGAAGGAAGCGGCAACGGCATTACAGAAAGTTCTGTAATAACGGATTCAAGCAAAGGACCTGCAGCTTTTGTCATCATGTGCAGCCACAATCCTTGCGAAACATTGCCAACTGGCAATCCACCTGCAGCTACAAATGCCTGAAACAGCGTACGAAATACTGGTGTAATAAAATTATTCAAAGTCAATTGCGCAAATAATTTTTCATCAAAAGCAAGCGGAACTTGCAAAAGTAACGCCATAAATTGTTGTTCGCACATAAATACAGCATCATCCACACGATAATAATGCTGATTTTTAGCAGAACTTTTAATAATTCCCATGCGAGAAGCTTTAAAACCTGCATTACGATCGTCATGAATTTGCTGACCAAAAGGCGGAATAACGTTATGCTTTTGCGCATAAGCATCGTCGTCACGCACTTTCAAACGTCTACGCGCAGACTCAACTTCATTGCGCATAACAGCTAAATCAACGCCAATTGAGCGCACGGCTTTGCGCATATACAAGTCAAGCAGCGAACGGTCTCGAATTTGCGCAATAAGAGGAGCGACAGCCTTTATAGCGCCCATTTGACCAGTAGTGTACGAAGTCTCAAAACGATTAATTACTGTGTCAATAACGAAATCGTATAGCGGACTTGCATGTGCAACAAGCGAACGCACAGCGTCGTCACCGCGCTGAATACGCAAATCGCAAGGATCGAGATTATTGTCTGCTACAGCAACAAAAGTTTGCGTCAAAAACGCAGAATCCAAACCAAAAGCGTGTAGCGCAGCCTTTTGACCTGCAGCATCACCGTCGAAAGTAAAAACGATGCGCGAACTTACAGACTGTCCATCTACCTTCAGCGGACCAACAAGCTGAATTGCACCCAAAGAATCGTCTGCAATAAGGCGGCGCACAATTTTTGCATGCTCAACGCCAAACGCAGTTCCGCAAGTTGCAACTGCAGTATCAATACCAGCTAAATGGCATGCCATAACGTCCGTGTAGCCTTCGACAATTACAACTTGACGCTTTTTTACAATATTTGCTTTAGCTAAGTCAATTCCGTACAAAACTTGCGTTTTTCGATACAGTGCAGTATCGGGAGTGTTAATATATTTTGCGCTAATGGAGTCGTCGTCATAAAGCTTTCTTGCACCAAAGCCAAGAGTTCGACCAGTCGAGTCGCGAATAGGCCAAGTTAAGCGACCGCGGAAATAGTCATATATTCCGCGCTGACCGAGTCTAGCGAGACCAGCATCAAGAAGTTCTTGACGCGTAAAACCTTTATTTGCCAAATATCTAACTAAATTATCCCAGCCTTTAGGCGCGTAACCACAAGAAAAACGCGCACTTTGTTGCGGAGTAAAGTTTCGCCCTGCAAGTAATTCGCGCGCAGGAGCTGCCTCTTTAGTGCCGAGATTTGAAACGAAAAACTTTTGCGCTTCTTCATTTGCTTCTAAAAGCCTGGCTCGTTTAGAACCGCGCGCTTGAGAATCATTATTTTGCTCCTGCTTATAATGCATCTCAATGTGATAACGATCTGCTAAAAACTCGACCGCTTCACGAAAATCAATATTCTCTTTTTGCTCAACGTACTTAAATACATCGCCGCCAGCGCCGCAACCGAAACAGTGCCATACTCCCAAGCTTGGTCGCACACTAAAACTTGGCGTTTTTTCATCGTGGAATGGGCAAAGACCTACAAAAGTGCCAGTTCCGGAAGGCTTAAGCGTCACTGTTGCAGACACAATGTCATACAAATCTGCCGCAGCGCGCACGCGCTCAATGTCTTCTTTCACAATCATTCCAACCATGCTATCTAGCTTATCGCAAATCTGCGGCGAGTGGTAAATTTCTTCGCCAGTGCTGGAAACTCCTAGTGGATTCGTTAGCACAAAGCCGCGTGAAGAGTTGTAGCAGAACCGTCTGTAAGACTTGCTACTTGGTCGATTGCAACACGAAGACGCTCATCATCGTTAGTGCACTCGTTCCAATCTCCCACGAATACTTCCTCCATTGCATCGTGCGAGCGCGGCGACTTGCTCATAAATACTTCTACTAAATCTGTCAAAATTTTCTGTTCGCGCTTATAAACTTCACGCTCTCGAGGGGCGATTATAAAGTGCACAGCTAAGCTTTTCAGCATCACAATTTCGTAGGAAGTATTTTCCGGAATCACAAGGTTTGCTCGGTAGCGAACAAGCGGACCGTTGCCATAACGCTCACGCGTAGCGTGCTCAACAGAGCTTGCAAAACGACCAATAAGAGCACTAGTAATATTTTTCAACTGCGCTAGCGCTCGACGAGAACCGTCGAAAGAATTAGGAAACATGTGAAGCGAGCGCAAACGTTTCAAAGCATCCAAAAGTTTATCTACATCCCAACGCTCACCATACCATGCGTGGGTTTCTTCAATAACTTCATCTACAACTTTTGAATCTGCAACTAAAGCCGGATTAAAAGCGCCGGTTACAATCGCATCCTCAATATCATGCACACTGTAAGCAATGTCGTCTGAAAGATCCATTATTTGACATTCCATTGGTTTTGCTTCGCATGGAGCACCAATTTTCAGCCATTCAAACACATCTCGATCATCCGGATATACACAGAATTTCAAATCACGCTCGCCTTTATCGTGCGCTTTTGCTTCTTCTAATCCCCACGGATACTTCACTGCAGCATCTAATGCTGCGCGCGTAAGATTTACTCCTGCACTACTGCCGTTTTCACGAAAAACTTTCGGTTCCAAGCGCGTAAGTAAGCGAAGAGTTTGTGCGTTTCCTTCAAATCCACCAATATTTTTCGCTAATTCTGCGAGTGCGCGTTCCCCGTTATGACCAAATGGTGGGTGCCCTAAGTCATGCGATAAGCAAGCGCAATCAACAACATCTGGATCGCATCCAAGCATTGCTGCAATTTGCCTACCAATTTGCGCAACTTCCAAAGTATGCGTCAATCGAGTGCGAGCAAAATCATCCGAACCTGCAACTAAAACCTGGCTTTTTGCACCCAATCGACGAAGCGCAGACGAGTGTATGATTCGCGCACGATCTCGTTCAAAAGGCGTTCTCACACGAGTGTGATGAGGCTCACTCGCCCAGCGCTCAGTATCATGCAAATTGTATTCGCCAACGATCTCATTATCCGATGCAATTACTTCGTTGCACATACAGCACCTCTTTTATTTGCAATTAAGGCTATTATTAACCTTCTAAAACAAGCAGTAACAAGTTATATAAGACTTTTTGCGTCCAGTTTTGCAATATCGCTAGAAGATAGCACTTCGTAAGCGTTGCGGTAAAGCCTCGGCACGCGAGCGCCAATTCCAGTCATAATTTCGTAGCTGATTGTTCCTGCAGCTTCTGCCCAATCGTCTGCAGTAGGCTCGGCAAATTCCAAGCCTCTTCCAGGACCAAAAAGCGTTACAGTATTGCCTTCCAGAACACCTAACTCTGAAGCATCGCCTTTTAAATCAACTATGAACTGATCCATGCAAACTCGCCCAGAAACGTTCACAATTCGAGCACCATTCTTTGTTTCTACTCTAACCGGACCGCCTGGCTTATTAACATGACGCGCACCTTGCATATCGAATCCGGAAGCAGATCGCAAAATGCCGTCAGCGTAACCAAGAGGCACAATAGCAGTACTCGTATTATTTGGAGTTAAATACGTGCGTCCGTAGGAAATTCCATGCCCTTCTTCTACAGTTTTTACAGTTCCAAGTTGCGCTTGAAGCGTCATAGCAGGCTGCAATCCGTAGGTTTGGGAATTTCCCATTGCAGGATCCGGCTCGTAGCCGTACAAACCAATTCCTGGACGAACAAGTTCAAAACGAATTTCAGGACGGTTAAGCGTTGCAGCAGTATTCGCTAAATGGCGGATTTTAGGAGCAACCGATGCTTCTTTCATGCGTTTCGTAAACTCGTGGAATTGTTGGATTTGACGGTCGGTTGCATCTACAAATTCTGGAACGTCAGGAGAATCTGCTACAGCTAAGTGACTCCATTGGCCAATAACCTCGATTACGCCTTCACTAGAGTATTGTTGCAATTTTTCTAGAGCGGCACAAAAACCTTCTGGCGTAAAACCGTTTCGTCCAAAACCAGTATCGACTTTTACGTGCACGCGAGCAGGTTTACCTAACTTTCGTGCAGCAAAAGCCACAGCATCAAGCGAGTCAATAGAGCCTACAGAAATATCGATATCTGCTGTAATCAAATCTGCAAATCTCGTAGTTGGAGCGCTAGTAAGCCAAGTGAGAATATGACAACGGCTAGAATCAATACCAACTGCACGCAAACGTAACGCCTCGTACGGTTGAGCTGTGCCAAGCCAAGTAGCGCCTCCAGCTAAAGCCGCGAGCGCACTAGGAATAAGCCCGTGGCCGTATCCGCCTGCTTTTACGACTCCCATAACTTCCGGCGCATTCTGACCAGGCTGCAAATCTTGCGAAACGCGCGCAACCAAAGTGCGCATATTGTCTCGAAGCGCCTTCAAATCAACAATTACCTGCCCAGGGTATACGCTTAACGCGCGAGCATAGTTTGCTTCTAACATTGCCGCATTACTTGCACTATTACTTGCCGCATTACTTAAATCTGTACTCATAACTCACCTAACCGATTTAGTATGCTTTTAATGCTACATGCTCTTTTGCATACTCTCTATAAGCTTTTTAAGAACACATGCGCATTCATATGACATGATTAAGCGTTTGCAACCATTGGTATGCAATACGTACTGCACTGTGTGCACGATCTGGAATAACGACCAACCCACAACGACTAAAACCCGCACGCGTAATTACTTTTTGCATAATCACGTTATCTGGATGCGTGTCAATGCGCACATTATTATAGTTTTCTTGCACCCAATGCAAGCACGCTGTTGCCATTTTGGGTTTTATTCCTGAAGATGCTAAGCGGTGAATTGTTACATAAGGAGAAATATCATCAAGCCACGCACCGTCAATACTGGCATACACTTCATCAACACCTTCGCATAATGCGAATTGCGCTAGAATACGCTCGTTATGCGATTCTGGATCCTCGTCAACAATCAAATAGAAACGTTTTAAACGAATATCCTCAATAACACTTGAAACAAGTGGAAAACTATTCCCCCACTGATGAGGATTGCCTGTAACACGCATAAATTTGCGAGCATTTTCATAAATATGCTCAATATTTTGCAAGTCACCAAGAGTTGCTTTTCTTAATGTTATATCTTCCATGCCAACCTCTAAAAGAAACCAAATAAAACTACGCAAAATTACGCAAAACTAGCTAATTATTACTTACACAAGTTTGCGCTCAAAAGGATTCGAGCTAATTCCCTTCGCTAGAATATCTTTACACCATTGACTAGCACCAAATAAACTGTGGTCTCTATAGTTGCCGCAAGATTCAATAGTTGTTGCAGGAACATCATCCCAGGTGGCATTAAACGCAATAAACTCAAGAGATTCCTTTAAAGCAAGTGCCACATCTTCTGTGCTGTGTTCGCCCCAAGTTAGCAGATGAAAACCAGTTCTGCAACCAAAAGGCGAGCAATCAATATAGCCATCAATACGCTCGCGAAGTAACACTGCAATCATATGCTCAATTGTATGCAAAGCTGCAGTAGGAATCGCTTCCTCATTAGGCTGCGTTAAACGAATATCATAGTTGGAAATAACATCCCCATTAGGACCTTTTTGCGTATTGATATAGCGCACATAAGGTGCTTTTACTTTAGTATGATCTAGTTCAAAACTTTCTGGTCTAGGTCTAGACGCATCCTGCTTATTCATAAGTATTCCCTTCACTTAACTACACAATAAACAACGTACTCTTTAACGTACTGAGTACTTCTATAGTAGACGGTAGTCGCCTAATTAGTTGAAAGATTTATTAGTTGAAAGATTTATTTACATGATTGCTGCGTTTACAAGAGCACGAGTGTAGTCATTTTGTGGATTATTGAGCACATCATTTACACTGCCACATTCCACAACTTTTCCTTCATTAAGAACAATAACTCGCGTTGCTAAATGACGGATCATACCCAAATCATGACTTACAAATATGCATGACATGTTTTTGCGCTCAGAGCGAATGGATGCAAAAGCGTCTAAAATGCGAGTTCTTTCAGCAACGTCAATTGCACTCATAGGCTCATCAGCAAGCAAAACTCGAGGATTATTGATTAATGCGCGAGCAATACAAACACATTGCGCTTGACCGCCAGAAAGCTCGTGAGGGTGACGTTCCAAAAAATCTTCAGGTTTTAAGCCTACTAATTTCAGCATTTCACAAACACGCTGTTCAATAGTTGCATCGTCTATTTTAAGCGATTTTCGCCATATTCTAAGAGGCTCAGCAACACTTTTTTGAACTGTCCAGTGTGGATCCAATGCAGCAAACGGATGCTGAAATACAAGCGACGATTCGCGTCTCATAAGCGTACAAGCATTTTTATTTACTTCTAATAAATTTGCATTATTTACGATTTCACCGCAATAAGTAACGTTACCTTCGCAAAGAGTTTCAAGCCCCAACATAGCGCGTATAAGAGTTGTTTTGCCGGAACCAGATCCGCCAATAATCGCCAAAGATTCGCCAATATTAAGATTTAAATCTACACCGCTTAACACTTCAGCACGAGTTTTTGCTCGACCTAAAGTAACGTGAATATTTTTTGCATTTATAAGCGAATTTTCTTCACTGTTGCCAATATGGGAATTAAATTTCTTAAAATCAGCGTTTTCAGAATCAACGTTTGCAGAACCAGTATTTGCAGAACCCACTTTTGCAGAATCTAAATTTTTAGAACCCAAATTTTGCGCTCTAAAAGTCAACTTTTTAGCAGCACTCACTAATTGTTTAGTAGAAGAAATACGCGGATTATCAAGCAAATTCTTAACATTTTCACTATCGACCACACGCCCAGAATCGAGCACATAGCAACGATTAGCAGCATGCGAAAGCACAGAAAAATCGTGCGTTACAAAAAGCATTGAAGCGCCCATATCATCTACAAGTGAAGCAAGCATTCGCACAACTTCACTTTGTGTAACCGAGTCAAGCGCAGTAGTAGGCTCATCAGCCAAAATCAGACGCGGAGAGGTAATCAAAGCTGTAGCAATACCAACTCGCTGCTGTTGACCTCCAGAAAGCTCAAACGTGCGTTGAGATGCGAGATTTTTCGACAACCCTACTTTTTCAAGCATCATGCATACTCGATTGTGAATATCGTCATCATCTAGATTGTAATGTATTCGCAAAGGCAAAGAAATTTGTTTTTCAACGCTTAACATTGGATTAAGTGCTCTATTAGCTTGCTGAAATACTACACCAACGTATTTTCCACGAATAGAAGCTAAATTTTCATCTTTTGCTTTCACTGTTTGAAGATTGCCAAGCATACAAGAGCCTGAAATTTCAGCATTTGACGGCAATAATCCAGTTATAGCTCGAATTAGCATAGATTTGCCAGAGCCAGAAGAACCAACTAAGCCAACACGCTCACCGTCAGAAATCTCAATTGATACGTTGTCAAGAATTAGTTTTCCGCCAAGTTTTAGCGTGAGATTTTGAATATTTAAGCTCATTTTTCCCCTACTTTATTCGCACTTTTTGATGAAGGATCTAAAACTTTGCGCAATACGTCACCAAAAAGATTAAGAGCAACAACAACCACAGTCACAATCAAACCTGGCCAGACAACCGATAAAGGATTTACGTGAATTAACGAAACAGAAGTAGCCAACACGCGCCCCCAGCTAGGAACTCCAGCAGGAACTCCAATACCCAAGTATGTTAAGCCACTTTCAGCCAAAATAACAGTTCCTGCAGAAAGAGAAAGCTCAACAAATGCAACAGGAATAATATTTGGTAAAACATGATGAATAAGAACATATTTACGCGAGGAACCTTGCAAAACAGCTGAAGTCACATAATCAGATTGCAACGCAAGCTGCGCACTAGGTCGTACAATACGTGCTAAATTCAAGCCATAGCCAGTTCCACAAGCAATAACAATCACAACAACACTAGCTCCAAACGGAACTGCAAGCATAAGCGCAATTAAAACAGTTGGAATAGAAATCAATGCGTCAACAGACATAATGCTTATTGTGCGAACAATTTGTGAACTAGAAATCATAAAGCTCAAAACAATAAACCCAACACAAGCAGCAACTAGAACAGTAGAAAAAACGAGAATCAGCTCAATTCTTGAACCTGCCATAAGCCAACTAAGCATATCCGAACCAGTGCCGTCCGTACCAAGCCAATGCGAAAAAGACGGCTTCTGCCATACTTTAAAACCGTTAGTTTCTAAAAGTGAGTACGGAGTCCATAAAAGCGAAAGCAAAGCAACAAAAAACCATATTGCAAACGTTAAACACACAAATTTACCGAAAGTAGCATTCCATACGCGCTTACATAAAGTAGATTTTACTTTGATACTTTTTTTAGACATATTGCACATAAAAACTCCCTTATTCGCATGTTAGATTCAACAATAGGAAATTAATTCAAACTATCTTTAGATAACCTAGGATCAAGTAGTCGGTGCGTAATGTCAACTACAAAGCCGATTAGCAAGAACAATGCAGCAAGCATAAAAAGCTCACCTTGCACTGCAATTAGATCGCGCAAACCAACATCTCGAACCATTCCCGTACCAATACCAGGTAAGGAAAACAGGTTTTCAATAACCATCACACCCATAACCATATGAGCGAAAGTTAAACCAATAACAGATACGAGTTGAGGAAGAGCAAGTCGCAAACCAACACGCCACACAACTTGTTTGCGAGTCATTCCGCAAGCCATAGCTTGAGAAGCTACTTCACTTTTAACAATATTTTCAACAGTTGCAGCAGTGTAACGCATAAAACTAGAGCCAACAATAAGTCCGACTGTAAGAGCCGGAATAAGAAGAGACGCAAAAGCTTCAGGAAATTCGCTCCAGCCATCTGTAGGGAAACCTTGAGTTGGCAGCAAGCTGAACACGCCAATACCGCGTCCTAATAGCAAAATAAGTAGCATGCAACCCCATAATGCTGGAACAGAGCCTGCTGTAATAGCCAAAAAGCGCGTAATTGCCTGTGAAAGTTTGCCTTCATGAGTAATTTGCAAACATCCAAGTGAAATACCAACTACTAAAGCAATAAACAGACCCAAAAGAATCAGCGGAAAAGTAATAGAAGCACGCATCGCAATAATTGAACTTACAGAACGACCAGTCAACATAGACATGCCAAAGTCACCGCGGAAAACACCACAAATCCAGTCAACATACTGCGTAAAAAGTGGCTTATTAATACCAAGTTCTGCTCTAAGCTCCTCTACTTTTCCGCGAGGAGCGTTTAAGCCGGCCATAACTTGCGCAACATCGCCTGGAAGTACACGTAACGATATGAAAATAACTACAGAAATGCCAAGTAAAGCAAGAAGAAACAGCAATACTCTGTAGCAAATCATACGAAACATAAAATGCCTACTTTCTATGTTCTTCTAGTCGAAACACACCACAAATACACAAATTCGGACACTAGTGCAGTTTGCGCGCTGCGCGAGTGTCTTATTTTGCCCATTTTGGGACACTCACGCAGATTACATACTGCGCGAGTGTCTCTGATTAGTGGTTTTCGGACACGCGCGCAGTTTCATTTCTACATTAGAAACTAGATGGCGACTAGCAAATAAAAATCAACTAAGTCGCAGGTTGTATAGCGGCAAAATCTCTTGATTCATGTCAAAAGGCATTCCTTCAAGATTCTTCACTTTCGCAGTTACAACGCGATAGTTGAACAGCCAATCAGCAGGAGCATCCTCGCTAATAATTCGCGCAGCTTGAGCAAGCAATTTGTTTGACTCTTTAGGATCCGCACAAAGCATAGCTTTAGCATACAAATCCTGGACTTGCTTATTGTCGTATCCGTAGTAATACGTAGGATCCGCCCACTGCCCAAAATCGTGACTCTCATTGTGATCAACCATCGACAAATCATACTGCTTATTCTTATAAACATCCTGAAGCCAAGTAGTAAACTCAACAATATTAACTTTCAAATTGATTCCAATAGGCTTCAATTGCGAGCGCAGCTGATCGCCAATTTGCGTGCCGTAAATATTCGGATAAGTAAGCGTCAAATCCATAGGATGTGATTCGTCAAATCCGACTTCCTTCATTAACGCCTTAGCGCGATGCAAATCATGTGGATACAGCTTAGTTAAATCCTCATAACCAGGGTCAAGAGAAGGAATTGGACCGCCAAGAGCTAAATCCGTTCCGCCACGAGATGCAATAATTTGCTTGTGATCAATCGCGTAACGAATAGCTTTGCGCACGCGCTTATCTTTAGTACGTTCGCCTTTCATATTCATCGCTAGAACAAATTTATCTGTGCCATTACCTGCACTTACATCGTAACGCTTGGAATCATCTTTAAAAGGCTTAGCAAGTTGACCAGAAATAGGAGCCAACGCTTGCACAGAGCCGGAAGAAAGTGCGTCAACTGCTGCGTTATCGTCAACAAAGTAGCGAACTACTATCTTATTAGTTTGCGCACGATGAATACCTTTATAACGCGGATTTGCTTTTAAAACAACACGATCATTTGGCACAAATTTGTCAATTAGATACGGTCCAGAACCGACTGCTTGAGTTTTTGCATCATACTTTGCGTTTTTATCAAAAACTAAACCTGAACGACTGCAAAGTGCCCACAAAAGCTTAGCATTTGGCTCTTTAAGAGTGATTTCAAACGTGTAATCATCTTTTGCTTTAGCAGACTCAACTTTTCCAACCATGTTAGAGCCGCGATATTTTTTAGCAATAAGCTCGTTAAACGACCATTCCGCATCATGCGCAGTAAGTCTATCGCCATTAGAAAATACAGCGCCCTTACGCATGTGGAATGTGTAACGCAAACCATCTTTACTTATTTCCCAGCTTTGAGCTAACGAAGGAACTACCTGATTAATATCATTGCGAGCAACTAAGCCTTCATACACGTTACCAATAAGCAACTGGTCAAGCGATGAACCTGATTGGTTACGGATATCAAGATTCGTAGGAGCTAACTTTAGACCTATAGATACAGTTTTGTTCGAAATTTCCGATACTGAATTTGATTTATTTGGTTTATTAGATGTAGTAAGAGTTGCAAAAATTGCACTAAACACCACTACCAAAACAATAGCTAAGCTAAATAGCCATATCTTGCCCATTTTGCGTTTCGAGCCTGAATAAGCATATTTTTCAGCTTCATTCAGCGAAGAGTCAGTGCTCGCAGCGAAAGAAGTGCTTTTGTTAGCTTCATCGTTAGTTTTACCGGAGAATTTTTCAGTCGCGCCGTTTTCTTCGTGCACGCTTTCCTCAGGTTTGCTGTTAGACATACCATAAACCTTTCTTAATGGCATATAAACATTATTTATTTGTTATTATTTATTTTTTATTTATTTTTTATTTATTCTTTATTTATTCTTTATTTATTTTTGTCTTATAGCTCGCCGCTTTATTGGAAATGCACATTTGCAAACATAACTATTTGCATACCACATAAACCCAAATACAAGTCGACTGCATTACTAATCGTAGTCGATTGACAAGCCAGTCTCACCTATGGCGCGTCCAAAAAATCAAATCATATTTTGTATATTTTTGTAATATTTTTATACCAATACATATGAGATATATCCTACGAATGTGGTTAAATTCCAACAGAACGTAAACTTGCAAACGTACGCAATAATCGACATAAGATTACAGCGTAGAAGCGCGCAAATTCACGAAATATTAAGATGCATACACGTATCTCATATGTTAAAACTAAAGCGAGGAATGATGGCTGAGAACTTGAATACTACGGTAACTGTGAACGAATCCTCGGATCCGCAAAATAAAAGCGGCGAAGACCGTACAGCATTGAACCGTCAACTGGCACAAATGCTTAAAGGCGGCGTGATTATGGACGTCACCACCCCAGAGCAGGCACGAATTGCTGAAGATTCTGGCGCATGCGCAGTTATGGCTTTGGAGCGTATTCCTGCCGATATTCGTGCAGCAGGCGGCGTTTCTCGTATGAGCGACCCGGCTATGATCCACGGCATTCAAGAGGCTGTGTCTATTCCTGTTATGGCAAAATGCCGTATCGGTCACTTTGTTGAAGCACAAGTGCTTGAGGCTATCGAGATCGACTACATCGACGAAAGCGAAGTGCTTTCTCCAGCCGACGACGTGTATCACATCAATAAGCGCGATTTTGCTGTGCCTTTCGTTTGCGGCGCTAAGGATTTGGGTGAAGCTTTGCGCAGAATCAACGAAGGCGCTTCCATGATTCGCACTAAGGGCGAGCCAGGAACTGGAGACGTGATTCAAGCTGTGCGTCACATGCGCATGATGAATTCCGCAATTCGTAAGCTTACAAGCATGCGCGAGGATGAGCTTTTTGAAGAAGCCAAAAATTTGCGCGTGCCTTTCGAACTCGTAAAATACGTTGCACAAAACGGCAAGCTCCCTGTTGTTAACTTCGCAGCCGGCGGCGTTGCTACCCCAGCCGACACTGCTTTAATGATGCAGCTTGGTGCCGAAGGCGTATTCGTTGGCTCCGGTATCTTTAAGTCTGGAGACCCAGCAAAGCGTGCTGCAGCAATCGTTAAAGCTGTAACTAATTACAAGGACGCCAAGATGATTGCTAAGCTTTCCGAAAACTTGGGCGAAGCTATGGTTGGCATTAACGAGCAGGAAATCAAGCTTTTAATGGCTGAGCGAGGCGAGTAATTTTGTCAAACTCACCTACCAATACTGATAACTCCGCTCATACTGTAGCAGTTTTAGCTGTTCAAGGTGCTTTTCTTGAACATCGCTTAATGCTTGAAAAATTAGGCGCACACGTTATTGAACTTCGTCAAGCGCGCGACTTGGAGCAGTCTTTTGACCGCTTAGTACTTCCGGGCGGCGAAAGCACTGTGCAAGCTAAGCTTCTTCGTGAGCAAAATATGCTCGAACCTTTGCGTGAGCGCATTGCAGGAGGAATGCCTGTTCTTGGCACTTGCGCAGGTTTGATTTTGCTTGCGAAAAACGTGGAAGGTGACGAAGTAAACGGTTTTGGCACTTTAGACGTAACAGTTAAGCGCAATGCTTACGGACGTCAGCTCGGAAGCTTCCATTGCGAGGCTGAGTTTGGTGAGCTAGGCAATGTGCCGATGACGTTTATTCGCGCACCTTACATTGCAGAAGTAGGCTCTAATGCCAAAGCTCTTGCAACTGTAGAAGGTCATGTTGTCGCCGCGCGCCAAGGAAAGCAAATCGGCACATCCTTCCACCCGGAGCTTGACAACGATACGCGAATCCATCAGCTTTTCCTGGATTTGTAAATTGGATTCGTAACTCCGGCAAATGTCCCATAAAACAGCCAACGCTCGCGCGAGCGTTGGCTGTTTTTCGTTACTCACGCAGAACGCAATCTGCAATAACAACACACTTTTTTAACGCGGACGTCAAAAACTTTGAATTTTATGTAATTTACATAGTAAACGTATACATGCGGTAAACGTAATGCAATCGTAATACAAAGTAAAACGTTTATATAATATTGTAAAACAGTGTAACACATTGTAGAATGTAATAAAAGTTGATAGCTGAATATCACAAAAAGCTAGAAAAACAAATCAAAATTAAACAAAATTAATGAGTCAAGAAAACTAACGCGCTTATAGAAGCAAAAATTATAAGTATAAAATCAAGGAAGCATATTATGGCAATCAGCGCAACAGCAACGAAATCAAACACTGCAGCGAAAACCGCGAGCATCAACGTACGCGTCACCAAGGATGTTAAAGCGCAGGCAGAAGAATTATTCGCCAGCTTCGGCATAACTCTTAGCGAAGCAATAAACATGTTCTTACACAAATCACTTATGGTAGAAGGACTCCCATTCGACTTAAAACAGCCAAAATACAATAAAGAAACAATCGCCGCGTTTAAGGAAGCAAATGATATTCTATCCGGAAAAGTTCCAGCAAAACGCTATAACTCAGTATCCGAGATGATGGACGACGTTTTTAAGGAAGATTAATTATGCTTACTTTGACATACACTTCACAGTTTAAAAAAGACATGAAGAGAATCAGAAAGCGCGGATACGATACACATCTTGTTAATATACTACTTGATAAGTTGCGCAACGAAGAGATTCTTGACGAAACGTACCAAGATCATCCTCTTAAAGGAAAATATTTAGGCTTCCGTGAATGCCATGTAAAATCAGACTGGCTATTGATTTACATAATTAAGGAAAACGAGCTTGTTCTAACAGCATCTCGCACGGGAACACACTCAGACGTATTCAACGAGTAGCACTGCGAGTTGCTAAGCGTTGAAATCACAGTGTGCTTTCAACGCAAGCGAGGTCTGCCTTAGTCTCAATTGACGAAGGCAGGACAGATTTGTGTGGTAGTTCATTGGGAATTCGGTTGTGTTTTGCGTGCGCTGCGATTTAGCGCTGTTTAGTGTGCTTGCCGAAGGTGGAATCGTCACTTCGGAACCGAGCAAAGAAGCCGGTTGCCGCACTTACAGCAGATTTAATCATCGAGCCACTTACAACAGGATGCGCGAAGCAGTGCTTAAAGCCAGCTGCAATATCGAGCGCGCCGCCGCCAAAAGCCTTCGCAAACCCAGTCAAAGCAGTGCCAGAGAGCACAGACGCAACCCAACCATGACGACCGAACGCCCCAGCAACCGCAAATATTGAGAACAGTCCAATAGACAAGAACGTGAACATAATAGCCGACTGGCCGCCAGTATGCGGCAAAGGCACTGGCTGAACAAATGTCTCCAAATAGTACGTCGTAGTAAAGAACACTAAAGGCGAAATTGGATTACTAACAGGCACAGCACCATCACCATCGCCAAGTTCTGTCCAAGTGCAACCACCTTCGCTTGACTTCTTAAACATGATTTTATAAGTATTACCCTGTTTTTCGTCAGGCTCAGGTTCAGGATTTTCATCTTCATCATCGCCATCTCTTACAGATCGCAATTTCCTTGCGGATCGCAGTTTCTTTACACGCGATTTCAACGTTGCACTACGCGAGCCAGTATCAGTATCACCACCTGATTTATCGCCACCTTCACCTTCACCAGGTTCATCTCCGCCAGGTTCATCACCACCAGGTTCACCACCAGGTTCCTCACCACCAATAACTTCGCCCGATTGAGAATCTATAGCACTTCTAAACTTTGAAGCGAAACTATTTTTTACAATTCTGTACGCATAATCCTGCGATTTTTCATCCTGTTTCTTCTCTAAATTACTCGAATTATACAGTGCAGGAATATAGTAAGTATAAGTAGTGCCACCCGAATCTCTATTGCAATCACATGTCATATTGTCATTTTTTATATCGCCAGGCTCCATTAGCTTGGCTTTAACAGGAATGTAGTATGCAATATTTTTAAGATCATCATTGTTTGAAATTGTATCTAAAATCGTAACATTATTAGTTACGACTATATTATCGCTGTGACCATTCTCATCGAGGGAGAATATTTCGCCATCAGCAAAATGACTTTTGATAGGATCATCCTCAGGATTATTCTCAAAACCACTAGACTGCAAATTATTCGCAATCAACGTGCCTTTAAAACCACCAAACATACCATCAACAGAAACAGTAGTAGACTCAGAATTAGTAGGTTTTGTAAAGTTCTTATTGCTGAAATCTAATATAAGACTGTCGCCACTTTCTGCTCCTGCATTGGAAAACATCGAACTAAGATTCGTAACTTTTGAAATATCCCACTTGCTTAAATCCGCAGCGCCGGTAAGTTTTTTGCAATCAGAAAACATGCTAGACATATCCGTAACATTGCTAACATTCCACCCTTCTAGACCTTTAAGATTACCCAAGCGAGTACAACCACTGAACATGCTAAACATATTCGTTACACTGCCAACATTCCAGCCGCTCAATGCACTTATATCAGCCAACCCTGTTATTTCTACTACATCACCTTCATGGTTTATATGCTCAAAGTAGCAATTGGAGAACATGCTGCTCATGTTCTTAACACTGCCAACATTCCACTTTTCTAGACTTTTAAGATTACTCAAGTTAGTACAATTGTTAAACATGCTGCTCATGTCCGTAACACTGCCAACATTCCACTTTTCTAGACCGCTAAGATTACTCAAGTTAGTACAATAGCTAAACATGCTGCTCATGTCCGTAACACTGCCAACATTCCAGCTGCTCAAAGGTTGAAGACTAGTTAAACTACCACAATTACTGAACATGTCGCTCATCTTCTCAACACTGCTAACATCCCAATCTTTCAAAGGATCAAGACTAGTAAGACTGCCGCAAGTGTTAAACATGCTGCTCATGTTCTCAACACTGCTAACATCCCAATCTTTCAAAGGATCAAGTTTAGTAAGAAAACTGCAATTAGAGAACATTCTAAACGTGCTAGTTAATGCGCTTGTACTGCTCTTATCTTTTGTATTCCAATTAGCTAAATCTTCGATATTTTTAAGCTTAGAGCAATATACAAACATGTCATCCATTTTTTTAACGTTACTAACATTCCACTCTCCCAAGCCTTCAGTACTTCCAATGTTGCTGCACAGCGCAAACATTGCCCTCATATCTGTAACATTTCTAACATCCCAACCACTCAAAAATCCAAGCGAACTCATACTCTTGCAGTATTCGAACATACCGATCATTGCTGAAACGTTTTCAGTATTCCAGCTTTTCAAACCGTCAAAATCTGTTATCTTGGTGCAACCCTCAAACATTCTGTTCATGTTCTTAACATTGCCAGTCTTCCACTTACTTAAAGATTTAACCGAAGCAATCGCCATCTCACCTGCATACCCGACTACTGGATTCAAAGCATCATGTTGATCTTGGTCCTTAATAACAGACGCGAACATTCCAGACATACTTCTAACATTGCTCACATCCCAATCTTCCAACCCTTTAAGAGATTTCAGACTAGTGCACCCCTCGAACATGCCCTCCATATTCGTAACATTGTCAACCTTCCAATTAGCCAAACCGCTAATATCTTCTAAACCAGTGCACCCCTCGAACATGCCCTCCATATTCGTAACCTTGCTCACATCCCAACCGCTCAAAAAACTAAAATCAGTTAATGAGGAATCCTTAAATAGATAAGACATGTCTGTAACGTTACTTACATCAAACTTGTCAATGTTACCAATGCTACTAATATTTTTCCCTGAAAAAAGACCCACACCTTTCTTGGACAGACTCCCATACGCATACACTTCTGCACCATAAAAATCAACTGAGCCAGTGCCATCATTATTGAGATTTGAAATTGCTTTTCGAATACTATTAAAATTACTAGATAGCCCATCAGCACTAATAGCACACGCATTTCCAGAACCAGATTTAGGGCGGAATAGAACTGTATCAGGGAAGTTGTCTGGAAGATAATGAACCACGCAAGCAGGAAGCTTTTTAACTTCTTCTAGGCTTAATTTCTCACCATCACCAGTGCTGCGATCTTTGCCCTTAGCTTTGTTAGCGTCTTTGCTATCTTTTTTAGAAGCTTTGTCAGCATTTTTGTCAGATTTACCAGATTTTACAGCATCTTTACTGGCATCTTTGCCAGCACCTTTTCCAGCAATTTTACTGGCATCTTTGCCAGCATTGCTGTTATCTACAGACCCCCCCCCATTAGATTCATTACCAGCTTCCCCATTAGCTTCCCCATTAGCTGCCCCATCATTTCTCTTACCTTCTTTTTTATCTACCTCTTTAGCCTTATCCCCTTTAACTTCTTTACCAGCTCCACCTTCACCCGACTTATTTTGACCCCTATTATTCTCGGCAGCAGCAGCCAAAACAGCAGCAAACAATGGATTCTTCGTTACGTTGGCATAAGCTATCGCAGGCAACACAGTTACGCTTAAAATCATAGAAACTACGCATGAAACGGCACCAATTGTCGAGAGAATACAATCTCTCCTTCTCTCCTTCATCAATCTTCCTCTCATGTGAGCAAATCCCCTACCGGCGTATAAGCGGTACACAAAAAACAAGTGCGCATCAAAGAAAGTTCACCGGCGAACGCAATCTTTACACATAACTATTCATAGTATACGCCCAAATGCGAAAAATTGGTATAACAACTTACTAATAACAAATTTATACAGCAAATTTTTATAACAAATCGCCGCAACAAACGAAATCGCTATGACGAATATCCGCAACAGCAAATTCGCATTACATTACCGCAGGTTGCGCTTATAAATTTCAGCCATACCTTTGAAAATCAAGTCAGGATCGTAAAAGTCAATCGTTTTCACGTCTTTTTCAAACAATCTACCCAATCCGCCAGTAGCAATTACCTTAAACGGCTCACCAATCTCCGTCTTAAACTGTTCTATTGTGCGCTCAATTCCACCCAAGAAGCTGTAATATAATCCAGCTTGCATTGCGAGTTTAGTAGATTTTGCAAGAACAGACTGCGGTCTAGCTATTTCCACTTCTGGAAGCTGAGCCGTGTTATCCCAAAGTGCCGCAGCTGCAGTACGAATACCTGTGCAAATAAGTCCGCAAGTAATAGCACCACTTTTATCTATATAGTTGTAAGTTGTTGCCGTACCAAAATCAATAACTAGTACAGATCCTCCATACTCACTAAACGCACCAACGCAATCAGCTAAACAATCCGCGCCAAGAGTTCTTGGCTCATCAATACGAATATTCATACCGGTTTTAACACCAGGCCCTACAATCATAGGATCAATATGAAGAAATTTGATAATACTAGCGCGGAATGAATGCATAACTTTCGGCACAACAGAAGCAACGATAACATCTTCAACATCGTTTATTGTAAATCCGCTTAAATGCAAAAATTGCGCAATCATAATGCCATACTCGTCTGATGTATGATTAGACTTTGTTGTCATACGATAAGTGCCAACAATTCGGTTATTTTCCAAAAAACCCAGCACAATATTCGTATTACCAATGTCTACTGCTAATAACATGTGTGTCTACTTCCTATATTGGCATTTACGGATTAATTAAGTTAATCTGCAATCACGTGCGCACGTATTGTATGTGTATGTATACTATCCTATTGTATTTATACTACTTTTGTTAATAATCTTACTTTTACGCAAAATTAAGCTGCTTTTACGAAATCACTTAATTGTAATAAGTTACGAAATTATCTAACTACAAATCCTTGATTGTAACCATATTCTTGAAGATCTTTTTCCCACAATAAAAGACCATCTTTTAAAGAAATACGTTTACCAGGATCATCTGGAAGCCACAATTTACTTCCATCATCTTGAGTAACACCAGCATCAATCATGGCTTGCACGTTTAATCTAGCTAAAGATTTAACACTCCAGTCATATGCTTGACCCATAGTTGCTCTAAAATCACTTCGCGAGTACACTTCAAAAGGTAAATACCTGTATCCCGTATCCACGCGATTAGCAGCATCTGCAAATACACGATTAAACTTCTGACCGCCAAAATAAGGTATATCAATGCCTCGTGAATCACGAATAGTAGCTCTATCTAAAAATGACTTATCTCTAAGCGTAACAACATCTGCAGGAAACGCTCCACCATTGACACGAGTACGAATTCCATGCATATCATGGCATACAAAATTCACAAATCGCATTGCTGCTTCAGGCTTACGACTCGATTTAAGCACAGATAACGAAGAACCGCCCATTTCTGCATTACGCTTTTCTCCGTGCATAGTTGGCACATTCGTTACCTTCCATAATCCTGCAGTTCCAGGCACATTTTCCAGCAGCAAAGACGGCATCCAGGCTCCTGAGAAAACAGAAGCAATCTTGCCAGCTCCAACACCGTTCTTCCAACGTTGACTCCAAGTTCTAGTTCTAATGTCAATCAATCCTTCATCAATCATTGATTGCCAGAACTTTGTGAACTCTTCAGTACCCTTATCTTTACTCAATCTAACAGTAACTGTTTTCCCATCATGAGAAGTCATAAACGGGTGTCCACCTGCAAGCCAAATCATAGCGTTATAAAAACTTGCGTCACCTGAGTCTGCTGCAATATACACACCGATATCTTTAAGCTTACGAGCAGCATGACGGTAATCTTCCCAAGTGTGTATTTTTGTGGCATCTACACCAGCCTGCTTAAATACGTCATCATTATAAAACCAAGCCATTGGGCCAGAATCCATTGGTAAACCGTAAACACGTCCACCAAGTTGCACAGAAGACCATGTTCCAGGAGTATAGAAAGTGCGAGTATTTTTCACACGATCAGTAATATCTAAAAGCTGTCCACTTACCGCATATTGCGGAAGAGCAAAATATTCTAATTGAACAACATCTGGCATACCATAGCCATCTTGAATAGCGCTATTAAGATTGCTATATCCGCTAGTATCCTTTACAGTTACGTGAACATCCGGATTATGTAGTTCAAATTCTTCAGCAAGTCGTTTCATGCTTGGTTCCCAAGACCAAACACTAATTTGAGTTCTAGAATCTTTAGTTCCGCATCCGCAAGAAAATAGCAAAGAAAAAACACAAAGTATCGAAAAAAGCAAGCGTCCAAAATGATTGCGTTGTTGCAAAATTCTTGCAAATGCAGACATAAGATTTGCCATCCGTTACTTTGTGTTACTCAACGTTGTTATGCGCTTACTCAACAGTTACAGACTTTGCAAGATTACGAGGCTTATCAACATCATAACCTTTTAACTTTGCCATATCCATTGCAAATAATTGCAATGCAACTACATCTACAAGAGGACTTAGCAAAGTTGCACATTTAGGACGCCAGAACACAATATCTGCATAGCGAGAAGCATCTGGATCACCCTCTTCTGCAACAGCTATAGTGAAAGCTCCGCGCGCTTTAACTTCTTCAATTCCAGAAATAACTTTCGCATGAAGCACATCACGACCGCGAGAAGATGGCACAATCACAACTACCGGCTCACCTTCATCTACAAGCGCAATAGGACCGTGCTTAAGCTCACCTGCAGCAAAACCTTCAGTAAAGGTATACGCAATTTCCTTAAGCTTCAACGCACCTTCTAGCGCAACAGGATAGCCAACATGTCGACCTAAGAAAAGGAAAGATTTAGCTTCCAGAGTATGCTCAGCAGCTTTCATAATTGATTCAGATTGTGTATCAAGTACATGCTGAATTTTATCCGGCATCTCTTTTAATTGCGCAACGATTTGCTGAATTTCGTCGCGATACATAGTGCCTTTTACTTGCGCCAAAAACAGACCAAGCATATAAGCTGCAACTATTTGCGCAACAAAAGCTTTAGTAGATGCAACTGCTATTTCGGGACCTGCATGCGTGTAAAGAACTGCATCAGATTCGCGCGGAATGCTAGAACCTTGCGTATTGCAAATTGCAAGAACCCTACTTCCCTGCTCGCGCGCGTGACGCAAAGCCATAAGAGTGTCCATTGTTTCGCCAGACTGCGATATTGCAACCACCAATGTTCGATGCGTCAAAATAGGGTCACGGTAGCGAAACTCGTGCGCTAATTCAACTTCTACAGGCACACGAACCCAATGCTCAATAGCATATTTTGCAACCAATCCGGCATAACTTGCAGTTCCGCAAGCAACAACAATAATTTTGTCAATTGCGCGCAACACGTCTTGGCTAATATGAACTTCGTCAAGAACAATATTTCCCTGAGCGTCAAAACGCCCGCGCAAAGTGTCAGCGACAGCATGCGGATCCTCATGAATTTCCTTATCCATAAAGGAATCCCAACCGCCTTTTTCTACAGCAGACGCATCCCAGTCAACTGTAAAACAAGTAGGATTTTCAACAATATTATTGTCAAAATCAGTTAGAAGCAAAGATGCTTTGCCGCTGCCATCTACATCTCCAATGCACACAGCTTGATCTTGACCAACTTCCAAAACGCGATCCGTATAAGCTACAAAAGCTGCAACGTCAGAGCCAAGGAAATATTCACCGTCTCCAAGACCTACAACCAACGGCGAATCGTGACGAACAGCAGCCACAATACCTGGCTGACGAACGTCAACAGCAAGTAATGTGAAAGCTCCTTTTAACATTTTTGCAGTACGACGAAGAGCTGTAAATAAATCCGGCTTGCCAGTTTCGTCTACAATATCATTCGCAATTTTACCAAGTAATTTTGCAGCAACTTCAGTATCTGTTTGAGAAGAAAATTCGTATCCTTCTTCGTGAAGCTGCTCTTTTAATACAACAGCATTTTCAATAATGCCATTATGAATAAGCGCGATTTTGCCATCTGCACTAATATGAGGATGCGCATTAATGTCACAAGGAGCACCATTAGTAGCCCAACGAGTATGACCAATAGCTGCACTCGCCTCAGGCATAGGATTTGCATCAATATCGTTGCGAAGAACAGATAAACGACCAGCTTTCTTTCGCACAGTCGCACATTTCATCCCAGGAGCAACTAAAGCTACGCCCGAAGAGTCATATCCGCGATATTCTAGACGCTCTAACCCACCTAAACAAACTTCTAAAGGTTTTGCACAAACTTTTCCAAAACCTGCGTATCCTACAATGCCACACATAATCTTCTATTGTACGTTATGCGAGCGAGTGCACGCCAGAGAAGCACACAAAAACTACGCAAAACTACATAAATAAGATACATTTCTTACGTAAATTACAATACGTGATTTAGGAAATCTTTAAAACGATCAGTTTGCGGACTAGTAATAATATCTGCACTACCCTGCTCAACTATGACACCGCCATCCATAAACACAACCTGATCTGCAACCTCACGCGCAAAACCAATTTCGTGAGTTACTACAATCATAGTCATGCCATCTTTAGCAAGATTTCGCATAACGGTTAACACTTCACCTACAAGCTCTGGATCTAGCGCAGATGTTGGCTCGTCAAATAGCATAATTTCCGGTTTCATAGCAAGAGCGCGAGCAATTGCAACGCGCTGCTGCTGACCGCCTGAAAGTTCTGCAGGATAATGGTTCATACGCTCATCCATGCCAACTCGCTTTAGTTCTTCAATAGCTAAATCGCGCGCTTCTTGAGCTTCCATATGCATAACATGAATAGGAGCTTCCATAACGTTTTCTAAAGCCGTCATATGAGGGAATAAATTAAAACGCTGGAATACCATGCCAAGCTTCGCACGCTGTTGAGCAATTTCTTTGTCGTTAAGAGCCTGCAGACATCTCTCACCTTTATGCATTACTTGCTTTACACCGATGCGCTCGCCATAAATACTTATACTTCCTGCAGTCAAAGTTTCTAGTTGATTAATTAAACGCAATAATGTCGATTTTCCTGAACCGGACGGACCCAAAATAACTGTTACACTACCTGGGTTCACTGTCATATTAATACCGTTAAGTACATGCAATTGACCGAAAGATTTTTGCACATCGCTAATAGCAACCGCAGGAAGATTAGATTTTGCTTCTACCATTTATTCACATCCAATTTGTTTGTTTCATGCAAAATTTAAAGTTTACAAAGAAAAATATTAAAATTTAAGCTATTATGCGCTTATTTAAGCATTAAATCCGAGCATAGCAGCATCATTTCGTCCTTTAACATTTTTCCGTTTAGCATCTAATGATTGATCGCCGCGCTGATCAGAATCAGTATTAAGTTGAGCATGCTTTACAATATCTCTTGCTTCAAAACCTTTAGCAAAATGCTTCTCGAGCATGTATTGCAAAACCATCAAAATGGAAGTAATAATCAAATACCAAATACTCGCAACAAGAAGAAGCGGAATTGGTTTATAGATACGGTTAGCAATAGCATTTGTAGCAAATTGCAATTCAAGAGTAAACGGAACTGCAAGAACTAACGAAGTCGTTTTTAGCATACCGATTGTTTCGTTACCAAGCGGAGGAACAATAATACGCATTGCTTGAGGAAGAATTACACGCCTCATAGTTAAAGCTCTACCCATTCCAAGAGCCTTAGCAGCTTCAACTTGTCCACTATCAACGGCTTCCAATCCTGCTCGAACGATTTCCGACAAATAAGCGGATTCATTCAAAGACAAACCAACTACAGCAGCAGTAAGAGAAGTCATAATTACATTAGAATCAATAGACCAAAATTCTACAGAAGTAAAAGGAATGCCAATACTAATTCTCGGCACAAGCACTGCAAACATGCCCCAAAATACAAGCTGCGTATAAACAGGAGTACCACGGAAAAACCAAATAAAGAACCAACTTACGCCACGAAGCACAGGATTAACTGACTTGCGCATCATCGCTAAGCCTACAGCAAACACGATTGAAATTACCATAGCAATTAGCGTAAGAAGTAACGTCCAGCCAATACCAGAAAGCACGTTATCGCTTATTAAATATATTCCGACTACTTGCCATTCAAAACGAGGGTTAGTAATAATACTGTAAAGAAGCGAACATGCTATTACAGCTACAATGACTCCGGCAATAATAGGTCCTGGCTTTTTTACTGGCAAAATACGTTCAGAGTTAGTTACTCCGGACTTGCTCTTAGCAGAGTTACCAATTAAAGAATTCAAAATATGCTCCAATAAGTACGTTTATACAAAAACAGCAAAGTAAAGAAACAATCTGAGCCGAGAATTCAATCACGACTCAGATTAACAATATCATTTTAGATAATTATTCAATTATTTGATAGCTAAAGTTTCATAGCTAAAGTTTTATAGTTTTGGATTAACTACAGACTTTTCAATAGCAACATCTTCAACGCCCCACTTCTTCAAGATATCCTTGTAGACGCCGGATTTCATAAGCTTATCAATGCCAGCTTTTACAGCCTTCAGCATCGCTGCATCACCCTTTTTAACAGCCGCTCCCATTGGTTCAGAATCCTTGCTGTTTTCCAAAATTTCAAGCTTTCCAGGATTCTTAATTGAAGCGTAACCTGCAACAGGAGTATCTGCATACATAACATCAGCGCGACCGGAAAGAAGTGCGGTAGTTGCGTCAGTTTGCTCCTTGAAGCTCATGATTTCAAGAGGCTTATTTCCTTTAGCTGCGCACTGTTTCTTTGCTTCTTCCATAATAGGTTCGCCAACAGTTCCAGTTTCCAAAGTTACTTTCTTGCCACAAAGGTTCTTTGGATCTACTTTAGTAGGATTTCCCTTACGCACTTCAAAAGACAAACCTGCGTTTGCATAAGTAATAAAGTCTACAGACTTCATACGTTCAGCATTTACTGTAAAACCAGAAATACCGACATTATATTTGCTTCCTATTGCTGGAATAATTGAGTCAAACTGAGCATGCATAATTTTTGCTTTTAAGCCCATGACCTTTGCAAGAGCCTTCGAAAAATCAATTTCGTAACCTACAGGAGTTTTACCGTCTGCAGCAAAGAATTCTGCAGGGGCATAACTTACGTTTACACCAACAGTTAACTCTCCTGTTTTTGCAACTGGTGCTGGTACCAAGGCTGCAACAGCATCATCTTTTTGCACATGACTTACATCATAGCTACGAGCAACATCAGGGTCTGCTTCTTTAGAATCAGCAGGTCCACATGCAGCAATACTGCCAATCATTACTAAAGATGCAACAATAGCAACAGGCTTCATAGATTTAAACATAGTTCTTCTCCTCATGTATGTACTAAGAATCTATAATTTGCATTAATGTGTATAACTATACACGATAACCCTACAAATTCAACAGCCTTTTATACGATTATTGAATATACAAAGATACTCATGCGGTACATCTGCACAATAATTATGCTTTTCATAAACAAAAACTGCATATTATTCGCAATAATGTATAATATGTGCGTGTCGCATTGCCTCACTTTTTATCACGTGCGAAGCAAGCAAGTGTTTCACAAACGCATAAAAAAGAAGCGTCAACTCTTAATCAATACTACGAGAACGCAGATTACGGTAACGCATTTCACGCAAAGCCTCTCGCTTATCTTGCTCCTCACGCAAAGCCTGACGCTTATCAAATTCCTTTTTACCGCGCGCTAAAGCAATTTCTACTTTTACGTAGCTTCCCTTAAAATACAAACGCAAAGGCACAACAGTGTAGCCTTTCGCCTCAGTTTGCCTAGAAAGCTTAGCAATCTCAGCAGCGTGAAGCAGAAGCTTACGCTTGCGCTTAGGAGCATGATTATTCCATGTGCCGTTTAAATATTCAGGAATATTTGCTCCTTCAAGCCACATTTCACCACGACGATCAATATTCACAAATGATTCAGCTAAAGAAGCACGCCCTTCGCGAAGTGACTTAACTTCAGTACCAGTAAGAGCAAGACCTGCTTCATAACAATCTTCAATTACATAATCATGATGCGCTTTACGGTTTTGTGCCACAGTAACAGTGCCATCTTGCGCAGGCTTATTTGCCATAATTCCCCTCCAGTACACATCACACACAAAAGAAACTTGCCATAAGATACTACTATCTTATGGCAAGAACAATAAGTCGTAAACTTACAAAGTTTTCAATTTCAACAAATTGAAAACTTTGAAGTGCTTATATTTAATAATGCACATACTCGTAATCGCCTGGATTATAAATAGTTTCATAAGCAGGGAATGTCGAAAAACCAGTTCCACCTTCAGAAATAAGAACTGATCCATCAGCATTCACACGTTCCACAACCGCAACATGTCCATATTGCCAATCAGCATTCCAGTTGCCGACGCGTTGACCGCGAGCAAACACCATAACAGCACCAACATGTGGAATTCTATTAACTAAATATCCAAACCTACGACCAGTATTCGCCCACTCAGCACCATTACCCATGTAGGAGCCAACTGGCAGACCAAGTTGCGAACGACGCAAATAAGCCCATAACGTGCATTGACGAGCAGGATAAGCAGAACCACCAACAGTGTTTCCAGTATTATGCCCGTAGCAGAACTTAGAACCTTCTGCGCAATTTCCAGGAACAGTATAATTCATACCATTAGCAGCACCATTAGAAAGTTGCATCGGAGGAAGGTAAACATTCTTTCCAGAGCTTCCATTCAATTGCTGGCGATTACCAGCATTCGGATCAGCTTTAGCGAATGACTTATTAGCAAGAGCACGCGCTTGAGCATCGATGGCCGATTTCATTGCTATAATTTCTGCAGCCTCACGCGCAGACTGAGAAGTCAAACTACTCTTTTGACCTTCCAGCTGCTTACGAATCTCTTCACCATGATCTCGCAAACTTTGCAAGGACTTTTTGCGATCATTGGCGGCTTTCGCAGCGATTTGAGCACTTTGCGCTTGAACATCCGCCTGCTGCTTTAACTTGGTTATTTCTGCTTCAATAGCAGCCAAACGCTGACGACGATTCATAGAAGTATTCAACTTAATAGCAGCATCATTAGCAGCATTTGCTTCACTTCTAGCAACAGCAGCCTCGGATTGTAACTTTCCAACAAACTGTTCTGTAGTAGTTGATTTAGTCACAATATCCATAACATTAGATGCCTGAGAACCATGGAAACTCTTACGAGCAAGCTGTGCTACAGCAGCCTTAGCATCATCAAAATCTTCACCAGTTTTTTTAATTTTCTCTTCCAAATCACGCTTATCTTTTTGTGCAGACTCTAGACGCTGCTGCGTTGATTCTACAAGACTGCGCGCCTGAGAAGCTTGCTCTTCTGCTTGTTGAGCAGCTCGTATTTGATTTGGAATTTTATGCTCATTTAAATCATTCAATTCAATGATCTTATTTGCAAGTTGTTTACTTACACCAGCAAGTTGGTGCTTCAAATTCTCGTTTCGTTGTATTTTGCGCCTATATTCCTTCATGTTGACAGCACTTGCTGTAGACGCATTAAATAATGCACCAGCAACACCAGCAAACATCATTGAAATAGCAACTATTAAACTCACTACAGTGTGAGTGCGTCGAATTGCATACATGCTATGTCGATCTTCGCTCATATCACTTCCCTTTCAACATCACTATTGCGAATTATACCGTAATGCAAGGAATCACGCGAGTTTCTACTTCAAATCTTCTAAAATATTACTTTCACAATGCTCATGCGAAAATAACGCAAATAATTACGCACCTATTATTTTGCATTTTAAGCTTTTAAGTATCGCCTCAAAGCAATAGCAGAAGCAACTATAGATAACACTACTGCACCAGCTACAAGTATTGGAACGCATAGCCACACAGTTGTTTGAGTAACAAATGGCATCCAACGCACATTCTGCGCAAGCCAATCAGTTACAAAAACTTTAACTACTAAACTTAGCGCAGCACCAGCAAGTAAAGAACCCACAAACGACGCGAACGCTCCTTCAAGAAGAAACGGCATACGAATAGTCCAGTTAGAGGCACCAACTAAGCGCATAATTTCGGTTTCTTGACGACGGCTAGCAGCAGACATTCGAATCGTAGTGCCAGTAAGCATAATCGCTACAACAACCATAACTGCTGCAAGCACAATTGTCACAACAGTAGCGCGATTAAGCACACTGAAAACAGGATCAAAAATCTGACGCTGATCAACAACTTCTTCCACACCATCGCGTCCAGAAAGAACTTCTGAGACAACCTGATATTTCATAGGATTAGTAAGCTTCAAGCGCAACGAATCTTGCATGTCTGCCGCAGTTAAAGTACGTCCTTGATACATTCCGTTAGGATATTGCTTTAAGAATGTGTTTTTATAAAATTCATTGCGGCTAACATAAGTGATATTTGAAACATCATCGCCTAATTCTTGGTGAATAATATGCTCCAATTTTACAATTTCGGCATCAGTAGGTGCTTTTCCAGAAGCACAAGAAGGAGATTGGCTAGTTCCATCCGGGCACAGCCAGGCAACCACTTCTACTTTGTCATACCAGTCACCTTTTGCCTTGGTAATCTGCGCTTGCATAAGCACTGAAACACCAATAAAAAGGAAAGAAATGAACGTTACAAGCATAACCGAAAGAATCATCGAAACATTACGACGCAAACTAATGCAAGTTTCGGAAAAAATAAATCGTAAACGCATTACTCTGCTCCTTCAGTTTTATTAATGTCATTATTGCTATCGTCAACACTAATGTTCTCATTATTAGTATTTTCAGCTGCAACAGGTGGCTTAGGCGGAGCTGGAGGCATAGGAGGAAGCTGAGATTTACGCTCAGATTCAACATCGGATTGTAACTTACTTTCTGCTTCTGACTGCAACTCATCGCCGGTTTCGGATTGTGATTCTTCGCTCACTTCAGAGTTTTCAGTAGATTCAGTAGATTCATTAGTTTCAGCAGTTTCGTGAGATTCGTGAGATTCATTAGTTTCTGCAGTTTCGTGATTATCAGTAGTCTCAGTAGTCTCAGTAGTATTAGCAGTTTCTGCAGTTTCAGAATTTCCGGCAACTTCAGAGGATTCTTTATTATCTTCCGAAATCTCAACTTCTGAATCATTCTCTTCAACATCTTCATTATCGTTTGAAGAAATCAATCCTCGTCCCCAAGTCATCGTTGTTTCCAAAGACTGGAACACTTCGCCGTAACGACCAGTTCTGCCAGAATGAACAGACTGAGCCAAACGTGCGATTCCTTCATTTTCTGAAGTGTCACTCTTCAACGATTGCGTTACCATGTCAACAACTTCACGCGCCTGAGCAGCACGTTGAGCTTTTTTAGAAAGCCTCTTATGACGTTCAGTATGCTCAGATTGAGCAATTGACTTTTGAGCATCGCGATCTGATTGATCTTGAGAATTTTCAACAGTTTGTTGTGCTTTAGAATTATGCTCAACTTCACTATCTGGGAAATACAATGCAGAATCATATGATCCTTCACGCTCATCACGCACAATTTTTCCAGCATGAAGCTCCACAACTCGCTTACGCATTGAGTTCACAATTTCCTCATTATGCGTAGCCATAACAATCGTTGTGCCAGTTCGGTTAATAGCATCCAAAACTTCCATAATTCCAAGAGAAGTAGTTGGATCCAAATTACCAGTAGGCTCATCTGCAAGAATAATTTGAGGGTGATTGACGTATGCGCGAGCAATTGCAACTCGCTGCGCCTCACCGCCAGAAAGCTCGTGTGGGTAATTATTTTCTTTACCAGTCAAACCAACCGTTTCAAGAACACGAGGAACAAGTGAACGAATCGTAGACCGACTCGTGCCAATCACTTCCAAAGCAAAAGCAACATTTTGGTAAACTGTTTTATTATTAAGCAGCTTATAATCCTGGAAAATAAAGCCAAGAGATCTACGATACTGCGGCACTTGTCGGTTAGAAAGTCTGCGCAAATCGTTACCAGCTACGTGAATTTCCCCACCATTTGCTTCTTCTTCACGAAGCAGCAAACTAAGCAATGTAGTTTTACCAGAACCGGAAGCGCCAACAAGAAACACAAAATCTCCGCGATCTACATGCAAAGACACATCGTCTAATGCAGGACGTGTACCTCGAGGATATATTTTTGACACATGATCTAATGAAATCAGCGACATTGTTTCAATTCCTTCCGAAGATTATGTGTAATTGTTGGTTTTTAGTTCTAGCTTTAGTTTTATTTAAGATTCTGCTTCAGCTTCTTTTTGAGCTGCAACTCGCTGCTCGTGACGCCAACGAATGCCAGCTTCAATAAAACCGTCAATATCGCCGTCAAAAACAGCTTGAGTTTGTGAAGTTTCGTAACCAGTGCGCAAATCCTTCACCATCTGATAAGGGTGAAGCACGTAAGAGCGCATTTGATCTCCCCAACTTGCCTTAATATCTCCAGCAAGTTCCTTCTTTTTTGCAGCTTCCTCAGCATGCTTAAGCACAAGCAAACGCGATTGCAAAACTGCCATTGCAGCGGCGCGGTTCTGAATCTGACTTCGCTCATCTTGCATAGAAACAACCAAGCCGGTTGGCAAATGCGTAATACGAACAGCAGAATACGTAGTGTTCACGCCCTGACCTCCTGGCCCTGAAGCCTGGAAAGTATCCACGCGAATATCCGAATCTGGAATATCAATATGATCTGTAGCTTCAACCAAAGGGATTACTTCCACTGCGCTAAAGCCAGTCTGTCGACGGCCTTGATTATCGAATGGCGAAATACGAACCATTCTGTGAGTACCGCCTTCTACAGAAAGACGACCATACGCGTACGGGGCATCCACTTGGAAAGTAGCGGATTTAATACCAGCTTCTTCCGCATAAGACGTGTCCATCATCTTAGTTTTGTAACCGTTTCGCTCAGCCCAGCGCAAGTACATACGAAGAAGCATTTGAGCAAAATCAGCAGCATCCACGCCGCCCGCACCAGAGCGAATCGTAACAACTGCAGAACGAGCATCATATTCGCCGTCAAGAAGAGTCTGAACCTCCATATCGTCCAACTCGTGAGCAATATTTCCAAGCTCTTCTTGAGCCTCGCTCATAGAATCAGCATCGCCTTCTTCTTGGCCAAGCTCAATTAAAGTCTTAGTATCTTCAATGCGCTGATCTACAGCTTGCAAACGCTTCAACTGAGACTGAGCCGCGGAAAGCTTACTCGTAACCTGCTGAGCATGCTCAGAATCATCCCAAAGTCCAGGCTCTGCAGCCTGCTTTTCTAAATCAGCAATCGTAGCCTTCAACGAATCGACGTCTAGTGCTTTAGAAATCGAAGAATACTTTGCTTCAACATCATTTAATGCTTGGGAAAAATCAAATTCCGCCATTTACTTAAAGTACCTCTTTACATACCTGTTTTACGCAATTACTACTCGCAAAATACTTACAAAATCAACTATTGATAAGTTTAGCGCACGGTCAAAATCTCAGGACCGTTTTCCGTAATTGCAATCGTGTGCTCGCTGTGAGCACCGCGAGAACCATCAGCAGAGCGAAGAGTCCAACCATCCTTAGGATCCTGGTAAATTTCGTCAGTAGTCTTTAAGAACCATGGCTCAATTGCAATAACTAAACCTGGGCGAAGCTTGTAGCCGTGGTGAGCAGTGCCATCGTTAGGAACGTGCGGATCGCCATGCATAATATGACCGACTCCGTGACCGCCAAACTCAAGATTTACGCTGTAGCCGTACTCGTGAGCAACGCAACCAACAGCTGCAGAAATATCGCCAAGACGGTTGCCAGGCTGAGCCATGTTAATGCCAGCCTCCAAAGCTTCCTCAGTGCACTTAATCAAGCGCAAATCCTCAGGATCTGCATGCTTTCCAACAACGAAACTAATAGCGGAATCTCCAACCCAGCCGTCTACGTTAATTGCCAAATCAAGAGTCAACAAATCGCCGTCTTTAAGGTTATAATCAAAAGGAACTCCGTGAAGAACAGCATCGTTTACAGACGTGCAAATATAGTGCGCAAAAGGACCTGTACCAAAATCAGGAGCGTAATCAACATAGCAAGAAGACGCACCTTTGCGGCTCATAATACGCTGGCGAACGAAATCATCAATCTCAAGAAGATTCGTGCCAACTTTGGTCATTGCTTTCAAGTCTTTAAGAATACTACCGACGAAGCGACCTGCAGGCTTCATCGCTTCAATTTCAGATGGAGTTTTAAGTTCAATCATGCTTCAAGACTAACGCGCAGGCACGAAAATAAAGCAAAATATAGCGAAAATACTAACCAATAGTGTCGCTTAATACTTGTAAGCTAATCACATGTCTAACAACAATAATAATAGTAATAATAAGGAATCGCAGAAGGAAATTTCTGCTGTAGATTTTGACCCAGCCTCCTTCTCGTCGGTTATTCGTCCACAAGACGACTTGTTCCGTTACATAAACGGTCCTTGGATTGACACTTACACTCTCCCAGAAGACAAACCAATGTATGGTGCTTTCCACAAGCTTGCAGAAGATGCAGAAAAGCAAATTCGAGATATTTTAGAAAACGAAAATTGCCCAGCCAAAAAGTCGCAAACCTTATACCGTAACTATTTGGATACCGCATCTATTGAAAAAGCTGGAATTACGCCAATTAAGGGCGATTTAGACGCTGTGGATTCAGCAGAAACTAAGGAAGATTTGGTTCGCACTATTGGCGCGCTTAATCCGTACGGCGGTCCAGATGCAATGTTTTATTTTGGCGTTTACGGAGACCCTAAAGATCCTAAGACGAATATTATGCATATTGAGCAATCGGGATTGGGCTTGCCAGACGAAGCATACTATCGCGAAGATAACTACGCTCCAATTCGCACTGAATATGTAAAAATGGTAGCTTCTTTGCTGCGCTTAGCAGGCTACGGAGACGCAACTACTACACAAGCGCAAGCCGAGCGTTTCTTGAATGTTGAAACTAAAATAGCGAGCTACCATTGGGATAACGTAGCAACTCGCGATTCTCAAAAAACTTATAATCCTTGCAATTATGCTGATTTGGCAAAAAATCTTGAAGCGCTGAATCTCGACGCCTTCTTAGATGCTGCACAAAAAGCGTACGATAACTCAGAAGAAGCAGAACATCAACCAATCAATCTTCGTGAAGCTTTTAACAAAGTTGTAGTTCACGAGCCAAGCTTTATGGAAGGTTTGAATAAGATTTGGCAAGAAGCCGACTTAGAAGATTTAAAGCTTTGGGCGCGCGTGCACGTGATTTTGCGCTGGGCAAGCTTACTTAGTGAAGATTTTGCACAAGCGCGATTCGACTTCTACGGCAAGGTGCTTTCTGGTGCCACAAAGCAGCGCGACCGTTGGAAGCGAGCAGTCGGAGTTGTTGACGATGCTTGTGGTGAGGAAGTTGGACGCGAATACGTGCGATTGCATTTCCCTGAGTCTTCTAAGGAATATATGCAAGGCTTAGTTGACAATCTTATTAACGCTTACCGTGAGTCGATTTCGCACAGCACCTGGCTTGGTGAGGAAACTAAAGCGAAGGCTTTGGAAAAGATTAGTAAATTTGAGCCAAATATTGGTTACACAAACCATTGGGTTGACTACTCTGCGCTAAATATTAAGGAAGACGCTGACTTAGTTGATAATATGCGCGAAGTTTATCGATTTGGCTTTGGTAAAAATACTGCAAAAGCCGGAAATCCTGTGGATCGCGAAGAATGGCAGATGACTCCGCAAACTGTGAACGCTTACTACGATCCTCTGCTGAACGTAATCGTGTTCCCAGCTGCTATTTTGCAACCACCATTCTTTAACCCAAGCGCTCCAGACGCAGCAAATTACGGCGCTATTGGTGCCGTGATTGGTCATGAAATCGGCCACGGTTTTGACGATCAGGGTTGCGAATACGACGGCGACGGCGTGCTTAACAATTGGTGGACTGAAGAAGACAAAGCTAACTTTGCTGAGCGCACTAAGAAGCTTATTGAACAATACAATGCTTTTACACCAACGCAGCTGATTGTTAAGTACTCTCACTTAAAGAGCAAAGAAGAGCGCAATGCGATGCCTCACGTAAACGGTGCTTTAACAATCGGCGAGAATATTGGCGATTTAAGCGGCGTAACTATTGCGCTTAAAGCATACGCTTTCGCTTTGCAAAAGAGTGAAGGGCATGAAATTGACGGAAGTGAAGATGCGATTCGCGAAACTTTGCTGAACGCTCCTAAAATTGATGGTTTCACTGCTTTGCAACGATTCTTCTTAAGCTACGCGTTGGTATGGCGTTCCAAGGCTCGTAATGAAATTGCGGAACAGCTGCTTCAAATCGACCCGCACTCCCCAGCCGAATGCCGCACTAACGGCATTGCTCGAAACGTAGACTTGTTCTACGATGCTTTCGACGTTAAAGAAGGCGACGAGATGTGGCTCGACCCTGCTGAGCGCGTGCACATTTGGTAAGTTGCGAATAAATCGCAAATAAATCGCAAATAAGTCGCGAATAAGTCAAAAATAGAAGCCTGCAGACGCTTAATAAACGTTTGCAGGCTTATTATTTTCTATTTTTAGAAATCATTCTTCGTCTTAAGAAAATCCAAGCCACCACTGCAATAGTGCACAAAACAAGCACGCTTAAAATCGCAGAAATAATCACAATAAATTTATACGTTGAAGCATTTTTCTTCATAGCTTTCGCTAACTTTTTATGATGCTTATGCTTCAAATGCTTCTTTTTAGCCAAAGCTTTTTTCTTCTTAGCTTCCTCGTCTTTACGCTTCTGCTCTTCCTTCTTCTTTCGCTCCTCTTCAGCACGCTTTTTTTGCTCTTCGGGAGATTCTGGGCCAATCTTGCCATCCAGATAATCAATATCACCGTTATATTCCGACAGTGTCAACGCTCCAACAACACCATAAGGGCCGCCCGAAGCCTCTCCGTAACCGAAAGAAATATTGCTAGGATTCAAAATCTGATACAAATGACCATTATCTTCGTTAAAACTTCCGCCGGTTGCGCGCAAAGCCGACTCTTCATCTTGAATCCACAATTGCATAGAACCAGCAAGATCCACACCCCAACTTAAATTTTCACCCCACGCTTTTCGGCCAGTGTAATCAGGCTCGCTCACACCATCTGGGCCCAAATGGCCAAACTGCCCATGCTGGCGGTTTCTTGCGCGCGACGGAAAGCATCCTCTTCATTTGCAGAATCCTACTGAATATTATTAACATACGCTTCTTTAGTAAGACCGTAGCGGCTCACGTAATCTTGCAAAGGAACGCCATTAAAATACGTGCTGCGATCATCGTAAAGCCTAGATCTTGCGCTTCGAATAGAAGAAAGAACGTAACGCGCTACATTACTTGACTGAATAAAAGATGCAGAAGAAGCAGAATTAGTTGTTTGAATTATTGGATTTTGATGATATTCGTGATGATATTCGCGATTATACGCCTGATGATACGCCTTAGAATGTTCTAAAGTAAAATCAGCAAAATTTTGCGATATTGCACACACAGTTAGGCATACAGCCGAAATAACAAGAATACTAACCTAACTTATGCGCATATTAGATTTATGCTTCGCATATTGCTGATTACTTTCCACCATAAATATCTTCTTCACTACATTCAATATTTTCAATACGTTTGCTCAATACTACCCTGCAATGAGGAATGATTACGTATGCACAGTTAATTGTTGAGCTTTTACTAAATATTTTGCTGTAGTCAAGAGATCAATTACATTGTGGATAAAACCTAGGTTTTAACCACAATAGAAAAGTTTGCTGGCAAAGTTGTTGCGCAAAGTTCATAGTTGTTATTACTGCGGCATTTCCTCGTGGCTGCGAAGCTCAGAGGCAATGATGGCTCTGTATTTCGGGGCTGAAATGGCTGCAGTCCATTTGTGAAAGGACTATGAAATATGGCACAACAACAGTCGACCGTGACTATTAGTGGATACGTAGGCGCTGAGCCTGTAAACTTTGGGCGAAGTGAAAATTCTCCGGCTTGTTCGCTACGAATCGCGAGCACGCAATCATATTACCGCAACGACGAACAGCAATGGCATGAGCGTCCAACTACTTGGATGACTGTGAAAGCGTATAGGACTTTGGCTTCAAACGTGCTAAAAAGCGTTCATAAAGGCGATGCAATCGTTGTATATGGCAATTTGAGTACAGAAAGCTGGACAAAAGATGGAAACGATTATAATCGCGTAATTTTGGAAGCTTCTGCTATTGGGCACGATTTAAATCGCGGAACTACGCAATTTACAAAGCGAAACGCTGATTCCGCTAAAAATGATCATACGAAAGACAGCAATCAGTCACAAAACGAGAAAATAGAACGTACTGACTCTCACTCAGACAGCACGGACGACGAATATGGAGGTGATGCTGATATCTAAAGAAAGTAAATAATACTTCACGCACCACGATAAACAATAATGCCGCCAAGAATAGTAGTATTCCTGGCGGCAAATTTCACAAATTTAATATCTATTTATAATTTTCTTTTTATCTATTTTATTTACAACAATATTAGCTATTGAACAAATGATAATTGCTATCGCAAGTATGACATAAAGATAGTAACTAATTCCATATGTGTAACTTTTCGAAGGAATAACACCACGACTTACCATATCATAATTCATAATAAGCGAAGCACCAAGCATAAGGAATGCAAAGACAATATTACCAATAGGCTTATTCAATAGAGTAAATAAGACAATAAAAAGTATAGAAACAGCCAGTATACTAATAAGAACTAAATCAATCATTACATCAGTGCGCGCAAAGATCATTTTTTTGGGATTATTCACTATATACAAATAAAACCGAAAATATTTTATCATAGACAAATCAATCATATCTCTATATTTCATATTCAATGCACCAATGGCAATTGCATCAGGATTACTAAGTATAAATTGTTTTTGCTCATTAGTAGAAGTTGCATACGGCAACCACAAACCTAATAAACCAATCAAGATAAAAATAAAATTAACAATTTGTGGAATTTTGAACTTTTTCATATATATCACTCCCTATTCAAAATTTTAATATTTATTTCTAATATGTAAGATTTCTCTATCTATACAAATTAAATTTATAGTTAAGAAATAGTAGAAACTAGAACACAGTGGTAACTAATTTCTACTATTTCTTATTACAAAACAGCAATGAGAAACACTGATACTATTTATGCTACTTCAGCTAGTTTCTTTGTGACTCTAGCTTGAACAGCAAGATAATATGACAACTCTGCATTGTTGAGATTATTGCTCTTCCAACTTTGGAATTTATCCGTCATATCAGCATATTTCTGCATATAATCTGCATATTCCGAGATAAGTTCAGCATCACTTGAATTAGCTTTATACTTTTTCATGAATTCAACATACTCATTCATAGTTGATTCATAGCTATCCATAGCTGCCTTAAAATCACTACGCAAACCATTAGCAGATTTAGCATCATTTTGCTGCGGTTTAGCAGACTTAGATTCTGCGCTATTTGATGAATCTTTTGAATTAGTTGACTTCTTATTATCATTACTACCAGAATTATTATCTGGAGCTGAAAGCATTATATTCATTACGCTATTCCCCTCATAGGATAGCGAAAGATCCCACCCTGCATCATTCTTAGCAGAATACCTGTTCTTTGAATTGTCGTATCCAACCTTGAAACCTCTATCAGCACAAGCCTTCACATAATTATTGTAATCTTCTCTACTTGTATTACCAACATACACATTCAGATTATCGTCACTGTCTGAAATGAAATTACCAATAGTAGACTTTGGAACAGGCAATTGACTAGCAGCTTTGCTAGAAGGCCATACAATAGACGACATTTCCATCGGCTTATTAAGATGAATACTCAATTCTTTACTTGACTCATAATAGGTCAAATCTAATTTATAACCTTTATTATTGTAGGCTTTATATCCTGAGGAATCAGATTCCGCATCAATTGTAAAACCCTTTTTCGTCTTACAATCTACAGTATAATCGTTATATTGTTTAGCAGAAATGTCTTTAATATCAACATCAAGCTCATCTGCAGAATTAATAATGACATCACCTTTATCAGAAGGAGGCTTGGGCAACTGAGCACTCAAAACCATCTCATCCCAATTAATAGTTTTATCTCTATGCATAGCAATATTAGCAATTGAAATGATAGCTGCAATTACAAGTAAATAAAACCACCATCTTCGATAAATCGGTTTTTTACGCTTCTGATAAGCTGCTACATTACCCGGATAAGCTGGAAATGCATAATTTTGCGTATAAGATGTAGGGGGGGGTAGCAGAGTTCGTTTGTGCCGCAGTAGGAAGTAACTCTATTTTATGAGTTTCGAAATTCATTCCACATTGCTTGCATACTGTACCATAACATTCTGCACCACAATTACTGCATTTCATTATTTTCATCCTTTCAATCTGGGTATAACATTATAATATAACTACTTTCGTATGGAAAACTGATATAGCTACATTACTTCATCTTCAACAGTTTACATTCTATGCTTGTACAACTCTTATAACTGTAAAAAATAATGTAATCAAGCATACTAATACCGAACTCAATCATGAAGTTTTCCATACTTGCAGTATTTAAGAAAAATATAATGCGAAAAAAGTTTTTCTTAATTGTAATTCTTACAAAACTGGCACTTTCACAATATACAATGTAAGTTTTAGATACGCTCGCGGACACAATAACATAATCATATGAAAATCTACTTTTGTACATAAAACATATACAAAAAACGTGGGATATACAAAGATACACCCACGTTTTTCGTAAAAGCAGATAGCAAATTTTTTAAGACAATGAATTAAGCTAAGAGCTCACTGACGCGCTCAACGATTCGAGCAGCAGCCTCGTCAACTGGGACTGCTTCAACATTTGAGCCGTTACGATCGCGGATTTCAATCGTACCGTTGTTCACGGTATCGCGACCTGCTACAGCAATCAGCGGTACGCCAACAAGCTCAGCATCCTTAAACTTTACGCCTGGAGAAACCTTTGGACGGTCGTCAAAGATTACTTCGATTCCCTGCTTACTAAGCTCTTCAACAACCTTTTCAGCAGCGTCGAAAGCAACTTGATCTTTGCCTGTTGCAACAACATGAACTTGAGCTGGAGCAATTGCCATAGGCCATGCGAGACCAGCGTCGTCGTGATGTGTTTCTGCCAAGCATGCGATCACGCGGCTAACGCCAATACCGTAGCAACCCATCCAAACTGGCACAGCTTTACCATTTTCGTTAAGAACGCTTAAGCCCAAAGCCTTAGAATACTTTAAGCCAAGCTGGAACACTTGACCAATTTCCACACCGCGTTCGAAGCTCAACGGACCGGAACCATCTGGGCTCATATCACCATCGCGAACCTGGGCTGCTTCAACAACACCATCAGCTTCAAAATCGCGACCGTAAACAGCGTTGTAAACATGCTTTCCGTCTTCGTCAGCTCCTGTAATCCAGGCACTTCCCTTTGCAACGTGAGCATCCATCAAGTAGCGGACAGGATTTGCAATACCCCTACCCTCTTTGCGAGCTTGAGGACCTAATACGCTAAAACCAATGTAGCCCTTAACAAACTCAGGATGAGACTTCAAATCATCCTCAGTTGCTTCTTCGATTTCTGCAGGAGCAAACTGAGCTTCAAGACGCTTCATATCTACTTGGCGATCCCCTGGAATACCAATCGCCACGATTTCGCGCCATGGTTCCTCATGCTCGCCGCCTTCAGCATCAGCTGGGTGCTTAACAGCAATAATAAGGTTCTTCAAAGTGTCGGAAGCTTGCCATTCGCGACCATCTTTACGCGGATGCAAGTCGTTAGAAACCTTAACCAAAGCTTCAATCGTCTTAGCGTCTGGAGTTTCGAGAGATTGCGCTGCAGGAGTTGCTGAGTAATCAACATCTTGCATTTCTGGAGTGGTAAGAGCCTCAACATTCCAAGCTTTTCCTGAAGGTGCGAGCGCAAAAGTATCTTCACCAATTGGCATTGGAGCCAAGAATTCCTCGGAATCAGAACCACCCATTGGGCCGGAAACAGCGTGAACAATCACGTATTTAATGCCCAAACGGTCGAAAATACGAGCGTAAGCAGCGCGCTCCTCAACGTAAGCAGATTTCAAACCATCTTCGTCAATCGAGAACGAGTAACCATCCTGCATAATAAACTCGCGGCCGCGAATAAGACCAGCGCGCGGGCGAAATTCGTCGCGATACTTCGTTTGAATCTGGTACAAAGTAACAGGCAAATCCTTGTAAGAAGAATACATATCCTTAACAAGGAGCGTGAAAACTTCTTCGTGCGTTGGAGCAAGAAGATAGTCAGCCTCATGACGATCTTTAAGACGGAAGATATTGTCGCCATATTCTTCCCAACGGTTGGTAGCCTCGTAAGGCTCGCGCGGAAGAAGTGCCGGGAAGTGAACTTCCTGCGCACCGATACCGTTGATTTCGTCGCGAATAATCGCCTGAACCTTGTTCAAAACCTTAAGTCCTAGCGGAAGCCAAGTCCACACACCTGGTGCAGATTTACGAATATAGCCTGCGCGCTGCATAAGTTTTGCGGAAGTCACGTCCGCGTCTGCAGGATCCTCGCGCAGCGTACGAAGGAATAGCTGAGACATACGAAGTACATTGGAATTCATGCGTTCCAATCTATTTGCGCATGAGGACATAAACACTTGTTTACACGCATCAACAAAAGTAATACTCGATTAAATCATAACGTGCAAAAATATAACAAAGCGACCAAAACGACTCAGGTGTGAGTAGTTTATGCCGTGCACAAGGCAAAAGCTTATAGAATATTAAAACTCGTCGTCGAAAGAAAATTCGTCCGTAACGCCATCACCGGCATTTTCAAAAAGACTAAACTCCTGCTGATCCGCAAAATCACCATCTGCTTTTTTAGCAACAAACGCGGAAGCCCCATCGCTAGCAAGCAGCTCACTTGCGCACCTTGACGCCTCACGCAAAGATCCGTCTAGCAGTACAGCATCCGCCGAAACGCTAAACGCGCAATCGTTAATACCTTCCAAATAAAGACCGCCCAGATTTTCCACGCGAGAAAGCGCAACATATCCCATTCCAGGAGCGAAAGTTCTACGCAAATCCATTACCGCACTATCGAGAGTCATACCTTGCGACTTATGAATCGTAATTCCCCACGCGCAACGAAGCGGCACTTGATTTACGCTAGCAAGTACAGTCTCACCGTCCGTCATTTCCCACGCTGCAGGCTTAAGCGTCACAATATTGCCGTTTTCAAACTCAACAATCGGCCAGCCACCCTTAGATTCAGGCGCAAAACGCAACACACGCCCAACAGAGCCATTTACGTACTGCTTTTCCTGATCGTTTCGCAACGCCATCACAGCAGCTCCGGCCTTCAAAACTAAACGCTCCGGAGCAAGCATATTCTTTTTTAAGCGATCAACAAGATTTTTAGGCCCGGCTTCCGTTGCAACGAATTCGTGAGGCTCAGCATTAATTTCCGCAAGCTGCATATTATTTAAGCCATCTGCTTGCGAGTTCGTTGGGAAAAGATGTACTGCAACTTCGTCATCTTGCGGATACTCACCAAGGCGGCTAGCAAGCACTTGCTTATCGTCGTCACTCACGAGACCGCTACGAATATCCGTCAAAACTTCTAGCAACTTGCCGTCGTCTTGACGATGTTGCTCAGTTAAGTAACACACAACAGGTTTCAAAGCGTCCCATGCAAACGATTCCGTAATATAGCCTTCCGGATTTTTTCCAGCTGCAGTATACTTTTCGCGCGACGAAATAAACTCCGAGCTCGGCTCGAACACGTCACGATTTCGCATAGAAGTGCTAACAGGCGGCAATTGGAAGAAGTCGCCCGAAATAACTACTTGAAGCCCGCCGAAAGGAGCGGGATTTTTGCGCACCTTCCGGCAAACTTCATCAACCATGTCAAAAAGCCACGCGTGAATCATGGAAACTTCGTCCAACACGAGCACGTCCGTGGCTTTTATGCGCTTTCCTCGCCTAGCTCTAATGGTTTTAAGAAGCGTATCCGTAAGCGCGTTTGAAACTCCAACTCCACTCCACGAGTGAATGGTTTGACCGTTTAAGTGCGTTGCCGCAATACCGGTAGAGGCAGTTACAGCAACGCTTAAACCGTTCTTTCGCATTGCGCGAATAGCTTCGTTTAATACGTAGGTTTTACCTGCACCCGGAGCACCGGTAATGAACGCGCTCGCGCCAGCGTTGATTATGGTTAAGGCTTCGGATTGCTTCATTGGCAGTACCTTTTATTGCGTTTAGTAGTCGCGCTTTATTTAATAGTAGCGTTGTGTTTAGTAGTCGCGCTTTTCTGCGGAATTTACGTCTTCTAGCGCCTCTCCGCGACGCTCATAGTCACGAAGCAAGCTCGTGCTTTCAATGTGTTGCGCACCGGCTTTTGCTTGAGACTCGCTTGGGCCTGGAGCTGGAACGAACATCATATCGCGGTAGTAACGAAGCTCATCAATCGACTCAATAATATCCGCGAGCGCGCGGTGACCGCCGTGTTTTGCCGGCTTATTGCGGTAAACGTCCGGGTAAAGCCTGCGTGAAATTTCCTTCAACGTGCTTACGTCGATTACGCGATAGTGCAGATTTGCCATTAAATCTGGCATGTAACGGTCGAGGAATTTTTTGTCAGAACCAACTGAGTTTCCAGCAAGATGCGCTTTTCCGCGAGCTGGCAGGAAACGCTTTACGTACTCAACAACCTGCTTTTGCGCTTCTTCTAACGGCAAACCGTTCTTATTCCACTCGTCAACAAGCCCAGAAGAAGTGTGCATATTGCGTACAAAATCGTTCATGTGAGCCACAGCAGCATCGCTTGGCTTAATCACTAAATCAATGCCGTCGTCCAAAACTTTCAGATTAAAGTCGGTTGGAACTACAGATACTTCGCATAATTCGTCGTGGAAAATATCGAGTCCAGTCATCTCGCAATCAATCCAAATTAAGCGCGATTCTTCCGGCGTAAAAGTAAGATCTTCCTTAGCTTCAGCCATTTTCGTTCCTTTCCTAATATTTTTTCGAACCCACAAGCCTACATCTTCCCGCCGACGAGACGCGTATTAAAAACGACGAAAAGCAGACAAGTTATGAGTAACTTGCGTAACTTTTCGCCGTTTAGTGCAAAATTATTTGCGATTTATACGCGACTTAGTTGTGGAAACCGCTGTAGTTTGGTGCTTCTGCAGTCATCACAATATCGTGAGGATGAGATTCGCGAAGGCCAGCATCAGTAATGCGAATAAAGCGGCCGCGCTCTTGCATTTCCTTAATATTGTGCGCACCAACGTAGAACATTGACTGGTGTAAGCCGCCGAGAAGCTGGTAAAGCACAGCGTTAAGCGGACCGCGATATGGAACTTCGCCTTCAACGCCTTCTGGAACCACCTTGTCGGAGCTGGTAACGTCTGCCTGGAAGTAACGATCCTTCGAATAAGACTTCTTACCGCGAGGAGCCATTGCACCAAGCGAGCCCATGCCGCGGTAAAGCTTGTACTGCTTGCCGTGAAGAAGAACCTTCTCGCCTGGAGCTTCCTCACATCCAGCCAAAGTGCCGCCGAGCATAACAGTGTCCGCGCCTGCAACCAAAGCCTTAGCAATATCGCCGGAATAGTGAATACCACCGTCTGCAATGCATGGAATTCCAGCAGCCTTGCAAGCCTGAGCCGCATCGTAAACTGCGGTAAGCTGAGGCACTCCAACGCCTGCAACAACACGCGTAGTGCAAATAGAGCCTGGACCAACGCCAACCTTTACAGCGTCAACGCCAGCGTCAATCATAGCCTGTGCGCCTTGGCGAGTTGCAATATTTCCGCCAATAATTTGCACGCCGTCGAAAGCCTTATCTGCCTTAATGCGACGAATCATGTCGAGAGCCAAGCGAGCCTCGCCGTTTGCGGTATCGACCACAAGCACGTCAACTCCAGCTTCCATAAGAGCGCACGCACGCTGCCAAGCATCACCCAAGAAGCCAATGCCAGCAGCAACGCGCAAGCGACCCTGATCATCCTTAGTAGCATCCGGATACTGTTCAGTCTTCACAAAGTCCTTAACAGTAATCAAGCCTGTAAGCTTACCTTCAGCATCAACCAAAGGCAACTTTTCAATCTTGTTATCCGCAAGCAAGCGGTGAGCATCTTCCTTAGAAATATTTGAAGGACCGGTGACGAGATTTTCGCGCGTCATCACGTCCTTAACTTTCAAGCGATCGTAGTCTTCGGAAGCAATGAAACGCATATCGCGGTTGGTAATAATACCAACTAAACGATTTTCGCTATCCACTACCGGAAGACCAGAAATATGGAAACGCCCGCACAATTTATCTAAATCGGCGAGCGTAGCATCTGGGTGAACAGTAAGCGGGTCGGTAATCATACCGGATTCACTGCGCTTAACAATATCAACCTGCGCAGCTTGATCATCAATAGAAAGATTGCGGTGAAGTACTCCAATGCCACCGTTACGCGCCATGGCAATAGCCATATCGGACTCGGTAACAGTATCCATAGCTGCCGAAATAGTCGGCACTTTCATGGTAATTTCGCGAGTCAGACGAGTGGAAGTATCCACTTCGGACGGAATAACATCAGTTTCGTTTGGAAGCAAAAGGACATCGTCATAAGCGAGACCGAGCTTCTCGAAAATTGGTGGAACAGGAGCATACACGGATTCCGTGTTCATATCAGTTGTAGCCATAGGGTTACTATACGTTTTTGCTATGACGTTTGCCGAAACGCACCCTCCAAACGCGGGCGCGACGACATGCTTGAGCGCAGCACAGCGCGCGCGAAAGCAATTCGGAGCGGAAACTCGCTCAAGTTGGAAGTCCAGTGGACTTCCAACGCGAGTTTCGTAGCGAGCGCTTATAGCGCGAGCGTACTCGCACGTTTTGAGCGCCACGCCACATTAAGAAAAACAAAATTAAGCAGTTGTTACGAATTGCGAAGTTCGGGCAGGCGACAACGCAAGTACGGCATCATTGTGAGCACAGTAAGTAGCGCAGCAGCAAGAATCATTCCAACAAGCACATACACAGCTTTAAAGAACAAAATCATAATAGAGCCAAACGCAATTAGCGCAGCCCATCCCCACAAAATCAGCACAGCACCCTGCACAGAATGCCCAATGCGCAGCATGCGATGATGCAAGTGCATGCGATCCGGATGCATTGGCGACTGCCCTTTAGCAACACGCCTAAAAATAGCCAAGCACATGTCAAGAACCGGCAAAAACAGCACAAGAATCGGCAACAAAATCGGCATAAATACAGGCAAATAAATACTCGTATGAACGGCGGAAGGATCCAAATGGCCGGTCATAATAATCGACGCGCAAGTAATTAAGTAGCCGATTAACATGGAGCCTGAGTCACCCATAAAAAGTTTTGCTGGATGCCAATTGTGCATAATAAATCCAACGCACATACCTACCATTGCAACGTCAATAAGAGTTGCCATTGAAGCGTAGGATGGCGACGTGCGCGCAAGCATGTATGAGTATGTTGCGAAGGCAATGCCGCCGATTGCAACGATTCCAGAAGCCAGTCCGTCCAGCCCATCTACAAAATTTACTGCATTAATTGAAGCAACGATTAGTATTGCAGTTATTGCGATTGACACGCTTGGAGATGCCGTTACGAGCGATCCTAGCGGCAAAGTTACGATTTGCAACCCTCCCCACGCTACAAAAACAGCTATAAGCAGCTGACCGGCAAGCTTTAGCATCCAATCTAGATCCCAAATGTCGTCGCATACCCCAAGCAGGCATATCATAACGGCTCCTGCTAGTACAACCCACGGCTGGTGCGTTCCTGCAAAAAGCCCGGAAATAAATGGCATAGAACTAGCGAAAGCCATCGCAACTGCGAAACCAAAAAGCATACCTACACCACCCATACGTGGCGTTGGAATAGTATGCACATCGCGCGCGCGAACTTTGCCAACAGCACCCATACGGATTGCAAGGTGACGAACAAGCGGCATAATAAGCCACGTAGCACCGCCTGCAATTGCTGCAATAAACAGGTATACCCTCATGAATGCGTCCTTTGCTATGCGATTACTTCGTTGGTTTTAGCAGCGTTTGCTAAATTTTCGCTTGCTTATTTTGATTGTAGCGATTTGTTAGTACCAGAAATTTAGTACCAGAAATAAGTTAATAAACTTACTCACTTAACGCATTACGAATTTCACTCTCCGAAATCACGCCTTCGCGCAAAATCACAATACCGTCTTTATCGCTTGAATCCGCGCCAACTACCGTGCTTGCCACGTGCGAGCGAGTCGGGCCTGCGTTCAAATACAGCGGAATTTCGTTGCCGAAAGCTGCAAATGCTTCTTCTACACTGTCTGCACTTTCGTTACCGCTGCGATTCGCGCTAGAAGCAGCCAGTGGACCGGTGACTCGCAAAATTTGCATTAATTCAGGGCAATCCGGCACGCGCACGCCTTGAGTTGCTTGAGTTTTCGCATCGTTTTGAGCATCAGTTTCATTCGTTTTGCACAGCGTTGCAAGATTTGAAGCAACTGAATCCTTCTTCGCACGCGCAATCGGAGAATATCCGCCCGGAAGGAACTTTTTGCCTAGAATATCCAGCGGAGAAGGCAAATAAAGCCCAAGTTTTTCTAAATCTCCCACTCCACTCATTAAAATTTGCAGCGCCTTTGTGCGCGGTCTGCGCTTAAGCTCGTAAATTTTTGCAACAGCAGCTTCATTGAATGGATCGCAAGCAACGCCGTACACGGTGTCAGTCGGCACTACAATCACGCCGCCTTCGTTAATAATTTGCGCTGCCATTTGCAGGGATTCTTCGTTGATATTGCAAATTTTGCTCATTTTTGCCTCTTTTATTGCTTATTTTGCTTATTTTGCTTATTTTATTCTGTTTGAGTCAAGTTTTATTTTTGATTAAAATTTTACTTTTCCGCAAAAGTGTACCGCGGTCTGCCAGTTAAGTCGTTTCCAACGCGCGCACGCGAAAAACCTACGCTTTCCGCATACTTTTTAAGCGCATCCCCTTGCGAAATATCGTGCTCCATAACCATCGCTCCCCCAGACTTAAGCAGCGCAAAAGCCGCACGCATAATCTGCTCCGGAATAAGCAAGCCGTCCGCAGAACCGCCATAAAGCGCAAGCGGAGGATCATACTCTCGCACTTCAACCTGTTCTGGCACTTGACTTTCCGGCACGTAAGGCGGATTCGTTATTACTAAATCTACTTTGCCACAAATTGCGTGAAGTTCCGGCGTGCAATCCGAAATATGCGATTTGGTTGCGTCTGCAAGCACGGCATGATAGCGACTGAAAATCTGAATATTTTCCCACTTTTTTGCAGCTTCTTCGAAATTTTTTTGCAAATATTGGAAAGCTTCAGGAGATTTTTCTACAGCCCATACTTGCGCGTCTGCAACTTCCGCCGCAATCGACAATCCAATTGCGCCCGATCCGGCGCATAAATCGACTACCGTCGGCTTGCTAATACCAGACTCTCTAAGCCAATCCAATCCAGCTTCAACAACAATTTCCGTTTCCGGCCGCGGCACAAAAACGCCCTTACCAACTTGCAAATCCAAGTAGCGAAAAGGCGCGCGACCAACAATATGCTGCAACGGCTCACGAGAAGCACGCCTAGATACAAAATCGCTATATTTACTAGCATAATCTTGCGAAAAATCGGTTAAATCGCCAAGTATTAGCGCCTTGTTCAGCTCAGCTAAGCTTACGCCGCAAGCATGAGCCAGCAGCAAGCGTGCATCATATTCTGCTGACTCCACGCCTGCAGAATCAAGCTTTTTAACAGCATCGCGCAAAACTCGCAAAAGTTCTTGCATTTTAAGAATTGCTTGGTTATTTCAGTAATTTTACTTGACTTACTTGGCTTGCGCTAAGCGGTCAGCTTCATCCGCCTGAATATCACTGTCGATAACAGGCTGCAAATCGCCGTCAAGAACCTGATCAAGATTGTAAGCCTTGTAATTCGTGCGATGATCCACAATACGATTTTCTGGGAAATTGTACGTGCGGATTCGCTCAGAGCGGTCGAGCGAACGCACCTGTGAGTGGCGCATATCCGCCGCTTCTGCTGCCTCCTGCTCGTGCTTCATAGCGAGCAAACGAGACTTTAACACGCGAAGGGCTGCCGCACGGTTTTGAATCTGCGACTTTTCGTCTTGCATGCTAACAACAATTCCGGTTGGAATATGTGTCATGCGAACCGCAGAATAAGTAGTGTTCACGGACTGCCCACCAGGGCCGGAGCTCATGAAAATGTCGATCTTCAAATCTTTTGGATCGATTTCGATTTCGTCGTCATCTTCGTCTGCTTCTGGGAACACGATTACGCCAGCTGCGGAAGTTTGAATACGTCCCTGCGATTCCGTAACTGGGATTCGCTGCACGCGATGCACTCCGCCCTCATACTTCATGCTTGCCCACACGCCATCTTCTGGAGCAGGCGTACCTTTTGCTCGAATCGCAAGCTGCACGTCTTTTACGCCGCCAAGTTCCGTTGAATTTTCGCTTTGGATTACGGTAGTCCAGCCGCGCTTTTCCGCGTAACGCATGTACATACGCAATAAATCGCCAGCAAACAAAGCCGCTTCTTCGCCGCCTGTGCCAGCTTTAATTTCCATAATCATATCGCGCGCATCATCCGGATCCCTAGGAATTAATGCAGTGCGAAGCTTTTCTTTTGCTGCTGGAATCTGCTCTTCTAAGCGCTTAGCTTCTTCAGCGAAATCTGGATCGTCGCTTGCCATTTCGTTTGCGGCTTCAAAGTCGTCGCAAAGCTGTTTGTAATTTAGGTAAGCGTTTACGATTGATCCAAGTTCTGCGTGCCTACGACCAAGCTTACGAATAGCGTCCGGATTTGACGCAACTTCCGGGCTTCCCATACGACTTTCAATATCGCGATACTCTTCTAACGCGGTAACTGCTGCCGGGAATTGTTCCTCTACTGACTCAGCCATCATATTCCTTTGTAGTCACGCTTAACGCGGATTGTAAATCAAAAATTTAAATGTTAAATATTAAACACACATGTTTAGCACATAAAACGCCAGCCCCGATTCCGCGAGTTACACGAAAGCAGGGCTGGCGTCACAAAAGCTACTTAGTCTTCTTACCGTAGCGCTTCTCGAAGCGAGCCACGCGACCGCCGGTGTCGAGAATCTTCTGCTTGCCGGTATAGAATGGGTGGCACTTTGAGCACACGTCAACCGTCATGTGATCGCCATCAGCGGTAGAACGAGTTACGAAAGTGCTTCCGCAAGAGCAGGTAACCTGCACTGCGTGATAGTCGGGATGAATACCCTGCTTCATAATGTCTCCTATGGAATTCGGGCGACCCGGGTCGCAAAGCCCCAATAGCTAAGCGTGAACCGGAACCTTCGTAATTCTAGTCACCACCCTCGACGCGCTTATAATCCGCATAAAAATGGAGCGCATGAAAAATTCAAACGCTCCAAATTTAAATAAATTATTTATTATTGCGACGCTTGCGATGGTGTTTGCCAGTCTTTACCACCGCAAGACCAATTGCTGCGATTGCTGCCGACAAAATACCAGCGGATGCAGAAGAAACCGTATTGCTACCAGTTTTAGCTAATTCCGGCTTTGCTCCAGCAGTTTCTTTTACATCCTTTTCTTGCTTCTTTTCATTCTCAATAGTTACGTCATATGAAGTATAAGAATCAAGAGAAGGAATAGCTCGTTCAGGCGTTGGAGCAGGTTTGCTCTCAGAAATCACATCAATTTCAACAGTAATTTCCGCTTCGCGACCATACTTGTCGGTAGTAGTAAACGTCAGCTCAACTTTCGGCTTGCCGTCAACAATCTTAGGCGTGCCAGAAATCTTGCATTCAGTACCAGCGCAATTTGCGTTAATGCCGTTTACAGAAGTTAAGCCTTGAGCAACTAACTCGTTAATAGTTACTTTCTTGCCGTCTACTGTAACCGTTGTGTTATTAACATCTCCTTCAGTCATGTTTTGCAATCTGAAGTTCGTTAAAACACCCTCGCGAGCAGAACCACTAAACTTAAACTTCATAGGAGCCATCTTCTCAAAGTTTGCAGTAATAATGGTTTCGCTTTCTGGGAATACCATTGCAATATCAGCGTCAGTAATACCAGCTTGCACAAGTAAATTCTTCAAAGCTTCAATAGTTGAGTGTTGTGAATTACGAATTATTTTTGCAGTATATGACTTTCCTAATGTTTCAGCAACAATAGCCAATCTATTACGACTTGCTTCATAACTCATATTCTCGTTATTTATAGCTTCAGCAAGAATATTCTTTATAGCCGCAAATGTAGAATTCTTAGATTTGCGGATTACATTAGCTGTAAACGACATGCCATAGCGTTCAGCAATCTTAGCTAATGTTTCACGCTCAATATCAGTTGATTTGTGGTTATCAGCACTGTTATAGATGGTATCAATATGTTTAGAGTAAGATACTTCATCCCAATTCTTGAATATGTAACCTTTGTTAGCAAGAACGTCTGGAATATAATTCTTTATTTCAGACATTCTATCTTTACGCACCCAGTATGTATGCATTGGTGACTGCATAGTTCCGCCATTGCCAGCTACATACGTTACCTTTGTGTAGTTTTCTAAAATGAACTTTCCTGCTTGGCTGCCAGCTGAAGGCAAATCTCGCTCTGCAATCACATTCGGAAGCACTTGAATAGGTACATTTTCATAACGTACTATCTTTGCACCCTTCTTATTTGGATCAGATGTTTCAACCTTCACTCTAACGGTAGTAATTCCAGGCTTCGCAATTCGAACAGAATTTGCACCGGAAGAATAAACTACACCAGCACCGTGCATGCCCGCAATCTCTAGGTTATTAGGATCAACACCAGACACAAGCTCATCAGGAGCAGGAACTTCATCTCCAACACTCTTAACAAACTGAGATACATTCACAGGCATATCAGCAATCTGATTTGCTACATATACGCGAATTTGCCTATTGTCGTTTGTGTCATTCTCAGGAACAGGCTTGTTGCCTGCATCATAAACTTCCCACTTGCTAAAGCCCTTAAGACGGTTCTTCAACTCATTAGTTTTTCCAGCAACGTCATCATCATACTTAGTACTATCGGACTTAAAGTAGATAACTTTCGGTTTATATGATCCATCATCCCACTTTCTTCCGAAAGCTGGTAAGAACACATACGGCACGTAGTTATCTGGAACTTTCTCATTACTCTTCGCGTCGATGATGTTCATCACCTTTTCATACACTGCTTGGTATGTAGTGTTTTCAGAGTACTTTAATTTACGAATCTCATCATTCGATAACAACTTTTCACCATTCGCGTTTTGCACATCAACGCTAGTTGCAGATGCTGGTTCACTTACCATCAAAGTAGTGACAGGAATTTCAGGTTGATTTGCTAAGCTTCTTCTTGCACGCGAACGAGCATCAGAATTATCATTATCAACAAAATTCTCGAGCTTCCTCCAGCCTTTGAACACGTAATGGTATCCATCAGCGTCATAATCCTTGCCAACAGCTTGCGGAGCTTTTACGCCCGTAACATCGTCTTTAAGAACGTAGTACAGCTTAGTAGTATCTTTATCAAGGCTGCCCTGATCTTTATGATCAACTTGATTGGCATTTATAAAGTTGACCTTAACATACTTATCCTTATTGAGAACAAGATCACGCTCTGCAGCAACACCAGTAAGAGGATTAGTATCACCAGGCTGATGTGAAGGCTGAGTACTATCTGGTTTCGGTAGGCTTTTATCGTACATCAACTGATAAAGCACCTTTAAGCGTCCTACAAGTCTATAAGTCTTGTAATCTGCTGCATCCTTATACTTAACTGTAACTTTCAAAGGAACAGTGTACAACGCAGGCTTCTTAAGCATCTTCTGCTTTAACTTATTTTGTTCAGCTTCAGTTGGCAAATCATATTCGACTTTTATGTCTTCTATGCCATTATTCACAGCAGCATCTGCTTTGAGCTGAGACATATTAGTTATAAAATCGGTTAACTTTGGAAGCGTGTCAGGCTTATCTTGCACAGCGACCAAGTAATCAGTCTGCACTGTTGGCTCTGTCCAAGGGGTTTGATCTGCCACGAACTCTTGGAATGGTTTATCAACTTTCCAATTCGAAACATCATCTATAGGCGTTACTTCTTCTTTGCCATTAATCATGCTGCTTCGATTCCAAGTTCCCTTAGCATTGGTTAGGTTCTCTTGAAGCCTTGTCAACGCACTAGTCTGGTCGCTAGCACTGTAAGGAATTTGCGAAAGATCAGTACCCTTCTTTACGTAGAACACCTTAGGGCCGTCTGTGCCGTCCTTCCACTTTCGTCCTGGAGCAGGCTTGAAGATTGCAACTACAGAATCTTCTGGAACTGTTCCATTGTCGGACGAGCTGGAGAAGTAGTCGATTCGCTTGTAAATAGCGTGGTAAGTTACGCCGTCTTGCAAATTTACTTTCTTGTAGCGGTCGCTTGAATTTATGTCAAACGTCTGCTCTTGTTTTGAATTTTCAGCAGTCGGCTTTACAACATTAGTCGCCCAACCCTTAAACACGTAGTGGTAATGCTGGTCGCTGTAATCATTGCCGAAAGCTTGCGGCACGCGGATTCTAACTTCCTTACCCTTATAAACGTACGCAGTAAGCGTAGTTTTTTCACCAGCAGGATGATTGGCATTATCTCCATCGTGACCAATAATAGTGCCTTCATCATTCTTGCCGGTGAAAGTAATCGGCGCATACTCGTCAATATGCGCTTTGCCATAGTCAGTAGCTTTAAACTTATCCCACTCGCTTGCGTACACCAAATCCGGCAGCACGCGGTACAGCACTTCAGCTTCAGCAATGTTATTGCCAAGATGCACTTGCACTTTAATCTTGTGTAATCCTGGAGTGTTGTCAAACTTTTCGCCAGGCGCAAAGCTGAACGTAGCACCAGTTGGATACTCATAAGAATTCGTTATAAGCTTCTTAGCATCATCACTACTTCCAGTACTAATATTCTCAAGTGGCGTAAGCACTTGCGGAGCTGCGGCAATAGGAGCCTTTAGCTTGAAGTGAGCAGTGTAAATTACCTCAGGATTGTTCTGCTCTTCGGAACGAATCGGCAAGCGATTCACACCATCGGAATACTGAAGCGTATGCGAGCCAACTTCAGACGAACCGACTTTTGAAGTCCAACCAACAAACTCAAATCCAGGCTTTGCTTTCACTGTTGGAAGTGGCATTTGATAAGCTTTTGTGCCCTTAATTGCGTCGTACACAAGAACAGAGCCGTCAGCTACATCCTTGTTCTGCCAGTCAACAACGCTGCCCATAGAGTCTTGACCATCAGCCACTTTGAACACGTAGCGCGTGTAGTGATCTGGGCGAGCTTGCTTATCGTCATTGCGTTTAAGCACGCGAACGTCTTTATATTTGAAGATGAATGTATCTTCTCTAGTCTGCTTACCTTCGCTATCAGTAGTATAAGTAATATTCTGCTGTGTGCTTTCCGGCATAAAGCCTTCAATCGGCTTGTAGAATACTACGTCGTACTTTCTGTTTACAGAGCTGACTTCGCTTTCTGGAAGAAGCTCCTTACCGTTTTGATCAATATACTTTACCTTATACTTGCGCGTATTGTACGTTTGGTAAATAAACTCGCCAGTATTCTGCTTCTCATCACTCGAGGCTTCAAAGCTCGTGAACTGCTTATCTGGGAAGTGCGTTTCGTCGCTGTAGACTGCTTCCGCATTGTAGCGCAAATGCTCGCGCAAGCCGGAAACCGTTTGAGTAGAAACGTGATCCACCATCGCGGCTTTTTCTGCGTCTGAAAGACCCTCTTTCTTATAGTCAGCAAACGTTACGCCTGGCTTTAAGAATATGTGCTTAAAAGTACCGTTGTAGCGAGTATCCTTAACCCACACTGCATCAAGCTTTATATCTTCTACTACTTTATTGCCAAAAGCGTACGGCAAAGTCGTGCCGTTCTTTTTAATCTCCCAGCCGTAGAAGTCGTAGCCTTTGCGCGTTGGGGTGCTTATCTTCTTTTCGTCAATAACATGGTAGCGAGGGAACTTCTTTTCCGTAACTACGTCGGAGCCACTTATTTCATTGCCGTTGTCGTCGGTTTTCGGCATATGGTAGTCAAACGTTACAGTGTGCTGAATATCAGTTGGAAGACCCCACGCAGCGTAAAGCTTAATGCCGTTGACTGGCATTGTAATATCTTTGTTTTCGCCATTTATAAACTGAGTACCAGCCTGATCAACAGCCCAGCCTTTAAACACATAGTCTTCTGGCAAATCAGCAGGGCGAACGATGGAGTAAGTCTTGTTATTAAGCGTGAAAGTGTACTTGCCGTCGAACTGCTTAGACGTATTACCGGCATCGTCTTTAGTTACAGAAGCATCATAAGATGTATCGTTTCCGTATAGCTCTTTGTCTTCGCCCGTCAAATCTTTTTTGCCGCGCTTAGTCAAACTATACTCGAACGGCAGGCTCTCTTTAGCAGAGCCATTGCCGTCCTTTATAGCCTTGCCATCCGCATTATAAAACTGCACATCGTACGACTTGCGGTTGTACCTAAATTCAAGTAGTTTGTTAGTTTCAAATTCAGTTGCATCACCAGAATAATCTTCTTGTTCATCTACTGGAACGCCCCTATACTTTCGAAATGCTAAATGATACTTTTTAGCAAAAGCATTCTTCTCATCATCACTTAAATCATCCCAATTCCCATGACCATGAGATTCGTTATACCACTCTTCCCGATTATCTTCAAAGTCGAATGGATCTAACGAATCACCAACTTTTGTCTTATCATAACCATTAGCAGGATTAAAACCTGCAATAGATGGAGCTGTATATAAATAACCCGAATTGTCAGTATCATCTTTGCTATATGAATCAGTTGAAAGCTCATAATCATTGTCGCCTATATCATCGCCACCGTTTTTAGCAGACGCAATACTTTGCTTCCTAATAATCACCTGTATAGGCGCACTTTTACTACTGATATCAGCAGTAAGCAGACGCTGATTATCTTTTAGCTCGTATTGCTGTGCACTAGGATTCGAAGGGTCATCACTAATTTTAGGCGCTTGATTATTACCTTGTACACGGAATTTAGGATCAGCAAATTCTTTTATAGTAAAACGATACGGAGGAGTGTCACGATAATTCACTTCACCTGCATATCCAAGCTGCCATCCTAAAGAGCCTATATTTTCTTCATTAAAATCTAATTCATTTATATCAGGCCAAATATCAGTAAGCTTTTGACCGTAACGAACTTTTACGCGGTAGCCCTTATGGTCAATTTTGTTGCCATCGTTATCTTCATTTTCGCTATCATACTTCGTTGAGCAATTGCCACCATCAGCATAGCAATAAATAGTTGTTTTGCCGCTTTCGTCTTTTCTTTTTATAGCAGCATTGTTACCCCTATCTACGCCAGTAGGCTTAGCAAAAATAAGCTCGTAAGTCTTGCGGTCGTAAACTAAGTTAAGAGTGTTGTTTAAGTCGTTCGCGCAAAGCTGCGATTTACTACGTTTGCCTAAATCTGGGTGACCCGGCACAAAATCATGTTGCTCAGTGTTAAGCTTTTTAGTAAGCTCCTTATTCACATGGAAGTAGCGTGTGAATATATCCTTGCCTTTGTTTGAAGCGTCACCAGGATTCGCGGTATCATACCCGTCTAAGCTTGTTACAGGCGTATCGTTCATCCAGTTGAACTTTGAAATTAAGCCGTCTTTGTAACTCTTATCCTTCGTGCCTTGCAACTCTTCTTTCGTTAAGCCAAGCTCTGGGTTTTCTACATAATTATCTTCGTTTTTACCATTAAGCTTACTAGTATCATTAGCAACGCCGGCATCATTCATCTTATTAAGCGCAACGTCACTCTCTGTCTTCACGTTCTTGCGCTCAACAAGACCAACAAAGTCGTAGTTTGCAAGCGAATCCGGATGCTCTTTGTCAACCAAATCCGCTTTTTGCACCCACACGTTCACGCGGTAGCTAGTAGTATTGTTCGCTTCCCAATTAGCGCGGAATTGCACATTGTGATCCGGCATCTTGTAGTCATCAAGAGAAACAATAGTATTCTCAGCATAAAGCGGATCACTCTCTTTGCTAGGATCTACTAAAGACCATCCTTTAAAAGTGTAACCTCGCCTAGTTGGTTTCGTAACTTGTGGCACATCTTGCTGGTAATACACTTTTTGAGCAGTAACATCCGTGCCGCCAGCAGAATCGTAAGTAACTTCATACGCCTTACGGTAGTAGCGAAGGTTCAAAACTAGCTTATCTTTTTCATCTTCAGAATCCGAAAGCGGCGAGCTAATAAGATTATGCTCCGGCTCGTAGCCTGGAATGTACAGAGCTACAGCACTCACATCTGAACCAACAGTGCCAGTAACTTCAGTGACGTGGATACGTTCTTTTTTGCCATCTTTGTAAGTTACTTCAATAGTCTTGCCAACGCCAAGATTTGGAGCATCGTGAAACTCATCCTTATGATCGAGATCCTGCACCAAGTGACGCACATAGTACTTAGCTGTTTTAGGAGCGTAGTTGATATTCAACTCGCCGTAGTACTGAATGCCGTCTTTTGCTTGTGGCTGAGCAGACGATGAAGATTGCGTAGTTGTCGTTGTTTGAGATGACGAAGTTTGCGGAGCTTGAGCGCCGTTATTGCCTCCAACAGCCGACCTTTCTTTTACAGCGTAATCAGTAATCAGCTTCTTGCTTAAACGCAAGTAACGCTTAGCATCCGCATCCGTACCGTCGTCAATAACAAACTTGTCTTCGCTGTTTTTAATGTAGTACTGGTAATCACCGGAGTGATATACGGACGGACGGTATCCAGCAGCCTTTGGAAGCTCAATGTACTCGTACTTGCCATCTTTGCCTAGATTATCGAAGTCTTCTTGATCAATTGTAAGCTCATACGGCTGCACAAGCTGCTTATTCGCAGCACCACCAATCGTATAGCGAATTTTCAAATTATACGTAGCTTTTGGCTTTTTGTCGGTTTGTACCTGTTCGTTGGCTTGCTCTGTGTTTTCAGCAGTTGGATGCTGCTCATTCGGCTTAATTACCTGGCTGTTTGGATCAGTTGCTGCGTTATTAGTTGTTGTGCCAGCGTTCGATGTAGAAGCAGGTGAAGGATGCTCATTGTTCGAAGCAGGCGTAGTGCTTTTCTCTTCGCCTGAGACGTTTGCATTTGCACCTTGTGCAGTTGTATTTTCTGTACTTGGTTTCGCTGTAGTTCCAGCACCAGCGTTAGACGCTGTACCTGTTGAAGGTGCAGGAGCAGACGGTGCAGTCGTATTATCTACAGTGTTCGCAGTCGGAGCTGCAGACGCATTATTTGCAGACGGTGCAGTCGAGGTTGCAGGCGCACTTGTTGTAGTAGTTACACTATTCCCGTCGGAAGCACCATCGCCGCTCTCAACAGACCTACGAACACGCACTCTTGGCGTATTTGCATCGCTTGCCGCATTCGTATTTTCTGCGTGAGTGCTTGAAGGTTGTTCGCTTGTATTCTGCTCGTTTGCAGGCTTTGCGCTTTCAGTATTTACAGGCTGCGTATTTGCTGGTTGTGCAGGCTGCTTATTTTCACCTGGCTTAACCTCAGCAGGCTTAACGTCACCAGCATTTTCTTCCGGTTGCTTTGCTTCCGGCTGCTTTGTTTCTGCAGGTTGCTTTGCATCTTGTTTTGCAGTTGACGTTGATTCTGGCTTTGCAGTCGGCTTCAAAGTTGGAGTCGACTCTGGCTTTACTGCTGGATGAACTGGCTGCACTGGCGCAGGCGCACTTACTGCATAAGAATGTCCGAAATTAACCTGTTCTGAAGAACTACCTAACTGCGAGTCAATTCCATCACGCTGTTGCACTTCGTGTTGTTGCGATTCGCGCTGCTTTGCTTCACTCTTATTTATTTCACGCTGCTCAATCTCACGCTGTTGTGCTTCACGCAACTTTTGCATTCGTGCATCATGGCGCGCAAGCTCTACAAACTTTTGAATTTGTGCACCCTTATTGAGTACGCCAGCACCCCACCGCTGCATATTCAATTCATCTACATCAGGCTTTACCTTTGCCCATTTTTGCGTCGTATTAGACGCATCGATAATATCTTTTTGAGTAGGCTGAAGCGCGGAAGCCACAACAGATGGAAGCATCATTGCCAAAGTTGAAGCAACAGCAACTCCAGCAACTCCCTTACGCAAAGCACGAGAACGCTTCACTGCATGAGCCTTACGAAGTGTTCTTCTTGGTGCCATATCACCATATAAATCTTTACGCTCTGCCATTATTTCTCCTCACTCCAACCATTTTCAAGTAAATCGCGCATACTTATAAATCTTCATATATATTATATATGAATACAGTATACGGGCATAAAATAAACATTTGTTATAATCTTTTATTCGTTACAAATCAACTACAACTCATATTTACACTTGGCAAATAAAATCACCTAACTAATAATATACTAATCAATACCCCCCCCCCCCAAAAAAAATCATCCGAACGACTATGCCGTTAGGAATAAGCTCAGTGAGGGCGCCCATATCATCATGCGTTAGGCAAACTGCTATTCCGTGAGAAATAAGCGCTCAAGCAATTCGTCGCATTAAAATATGATACAATATAAAAACGTGTGCTCTAGCGCAACGATTGTTTGAAAAATCAAAAGGGGTCGATCGGTTTCGACGGCGATCTGTTCGCCGCGGGGAAGCGTGCCGAGAATGCGAAAGTCCACTCGTAAACGTCCTTTCGCAAAAGAATAAGTGCTAAATCTAATCGCACTGAGTTCGCTCTCGCTGCCTGAGCTTCGCGCCAGGATTAACCAGTGAGCAGCTGCTCCGTTCACCCACTCACGTCTTCGGAGTGGTGCTGAACGTCATGAGAAGACTTGCTTGAATTGCTGGGCTGCAGGGCAATTCAGGGACTTTTACTGTAGATATGCTCGCCATGAATTGTCTGCGATAACATGGGGGCAGAAAAACTGCCGCACGGCCAGCAGACTACGCACGTAGAAGACCGAGGGTACGGTCACCGGACCGGGGTTCAATTCCCCGCGACTCCACAAACGCAATAACGCCACTGCTCACACAGTGGCGTTTTTTGTAGCAAAACCCAATGTTTCCAAGGCTTAAATTAAGCGTCAAAAGCATCTCCGAGATGATGCTGAGTAACGTGCTCAGTAGCGTCAGAACTATCGCAATCAAACTCCCCCGCATCCGCAGCATCAACAATCGCGAGCGCAGCTTCCGCAAGATCCGGTCGCAACGCGTCCAACCAGTGGATGCGAGCATCCCTACCAAACCAACCCATTTGTTTGCGTGCAAGTCGTCGAGTTTTTTGTGCAATATCCACAAAAGCCTCATCCTCGCTCCACACGCCATCCAAATAATCCATAATCTGCTGGTAGCCAAGAGCACGAGCTGCAGTCACACCCAATCGCTCTCGAATCGCGCGCACCTCATCCACAAAACCCTGCTCACGCATAATTTGCGTACGTAAATCCACGCGCTTATCTAAATCTTCACGACGCAAATCTAAGCCAATTTGCACGCAATCAATCACATACTTATACTTCGGAAGCGTTGCGGAATAAGGCTTTCCCGTAAGCTCAATCACTTCAAGCGCGCGAATTGTACGTCGCGGATTGCGCGCATCCATATGAGCCGCAGCAACCGGATCCTTTTGTTGCAACTCATCAAACAGCGCACTCGCTCCCTCTTTGCGCTCGCGCTCCTCCAAAGCTGCACGAATAGACTCATCCGTGCCTGGAAATGTAATATCATCCACAGCAGCACGAGCATACAATCCCGATCCTCCAACTAAAATCGGCCTCACACCACGCGATTGCAACTCACTAATACACTGTCTGGCCAAAACTTGAAATCGCGCAACCGTCATCGTTTCTTCAGGATCAATTATGTCAAGCAAATGGTGTGGTACTTCCGCCTGCTCCTGCGCACTCGCCTTAGCCGTGCCAATATCCATGTAACGATACATTTGATACGCGTCTGCGTTGATGATTTCCGCACGAATCCCACGCTCAGCTAATTTTTTCGCAAGCGCAATACCAAGACTAGTTTTGCCTGAAGCCGTAGGACCAACTATTGAAATTACTTTAGGAATATTATCCTGCTTATTTTCAGACAAAATACACTCCTCGTCAAAATACTTTGCTAGATTTTACTTGCGCTCAATTACCTAAGATATTTATATCACGCTTTGCAAAGAATATTACATTTACATACGCACTCCCAGACGTTTAGCAGTTTTTATAGTATTATTAAAAGACGTGATACTTGATCGTCATAACCGCGTAAACGCAGCAGAACTCTATGCGCGTCTTCATAGCAACGAAGCAGCTAATGAAAGCAGCAACGTTAGCAGCAATGTTGACAATACAAAAAACCAACAAAATTGCTCCCAATGCGGCAAAACTAATTCGCTTATGCTTCCTGAAGACCAAATCGACGAATTTGTAAACATGATGCAAATTTACGAAGGAGCAATGTACGAAATAAGTACAAAGCTCGAGATTCTAGATAGCGAATTTCAGGTGCGGTTCTCTCACGACCCAATTCATCACATGGAGCGTCGTCTTAAATCAGTACACTCAATTTTTGAGAAACTGCAAAGGCGTCATCTAGATATTTCCACACGCTCTATACGCGATAATCTTTTCGACGTAGCTGGAATTCGCGTAATTTGCAACTACTGCGACGATGTGTATTCTGTAGCGCAATATCTTTCTAAACAAACAGACATTCAAGTATTGCAAGTTAAGGATTATATTAAGAATCCAAAACCTAATGGATACCGCAGTTTGCACGTAATTTATGCAGTTCCTGTGTTCTTGTCTTCTGGAGCACACTACACGCCAGTTGAAGTGCAATTCCGAACTATTGCTATGGATTATTGGGCTAGCTTGGAGCACGCTTTAAGATACAAAGCCGGTTTGCCGGATGCAAAGTTGGCTGAGCACTCTCAAACTTTGCTCGATTGCGCGCATAGCTTGCAAAATATTGAAACACAAATGCAAGGTATTCACCGCGATATTAATGGTGCTCCTCAAGTTGAAGAAGCACCTAATAGTAAGGCATAATATAAATACGAAGCGCAAGCTTATGCCATATTAGGCGTAATCTTATGCAAGATTAAAACCAGCTTATTGTACGAACGTATAAATTATGCTGTATTTTTTTAGCATTTTCCCAGATGCTTTAATTATAATTATGTGAGAACGTTGTCTTGACAGCGTTTTATTTCATAGCTGTTAAGGAGAAATAATGACAAACTTTACTCAAGATTATTACAGAAGCGGTGCTCCTGAAGTTATTGACACTCAGGCAACATATGCTTTTGAAGAAGCAAAAAGAGTTTCAGTAGGACGCACTTATGGCGAAATGACGCTTGGATTGATTGTTACAACTCTTGTGGCACTGTTCACTCAGAGCGGTAATTTCTGGCTTAGATTTATGTTTGCAACCCGCGGATGGGGTTGGATAATGTTGGCAATTGCTCAGGTTGTGATAGCAGTTGTTCTTGGAACACGCTTAATGAAAATGAGTGAGACAACAGTACGAGTTTTGTTCTATGCTTATGCTGCTTTAACAGGATTTACTTTAAGCTCAGTCTTTCAAGTATTTAGCCTTGGATCTGTGGCATTAGTATTTGCTTTAACTGCAGGATTCTTCCTGTGCTTGACAATGCTTGCACTTACTACAAAAAAGGATTTGCTTAAAGCTGGTCCAATTTTAATGGTTGCATTACTTGTATTCGTTGTTGCGCAAATTATTATTTCGTTTATTGGGCAAGATACTGGAACAATGCGTCTTATGGCTGGAATTGGCATCGTTATTTTTGCAGGTTTAACAGCTTACGATGCTCAGCAAACTCGCGCATTACTTGCACAATATGAAAATCAGCCTGAAATGGTTAAGAAAGTATCTATTTTCTGCGCATTCCAGCTGTTCTTGGACTTCATTAACATGTTCATCTACTTGCTAGAGTTGCTTGGAGATAATAGAGATTAGCAATACTAAAACTAACATACGTGTGTTAGTTGCTTAGCTATTTAACCCTGCCAGATTAGTATTTGGCAGGGTTTTATTATGCTCTCTGTACTCCAAACGCGAACGCGTTAACAGTGCCGAGCGTTACTAACACCCATCTCTCACACACTTCTCAAATCACCTACCAGAGACACTAACGCAGAACACAAACTGCACCAGTAACGAAAAAACAGTGGCGCTCACGTGGGTAACGCGCTCGCTTACGAAACTCGCGTCGGAAGTCCCCCGGACTTCCAACCTAAGCGAGTTTCCGCTCCGAGTTGCTTTCGCGCGCTAAATCGCAGCGCTCAAGCAGGTCGTCGCGCCAACGTGAGCATCAAATCCCGCGATTGGAGCTCCAAACCCACCAAAACACTCCAAACAAGAGAACACTACCCCACTAATCTGCCCTGCCTTCGTCTTTTTATTGACGAAGGCAGACCTCGCTTGCGTTGAAAGCACACTGTGCTTTCAACCCTGAGCAAGCTCGGCGCTCCGAGTTGCTTTCGCGCGCTAAATCGCAGCGCTCAAGCAGGTCGTCGCGCTGATAAAACAAGCAATACAACAAAAGACCCCACGAGTTTCCTCGCGGGGTCTTTATTAAGCCTTAGCTAATATTTTTCAGTTAGAAAAAATACTAGGCAAGAATCTTGGTCACACGACCGGAACCAACGGTACGGCCACCTTCACGAACTGCGAAGGTCAAGCCCTCTTCCATTGCGATTGCCTGAATCAACTCAACAGTGAAGGTTGCATGATCGCCTGGCTGAACCATCTCAACACCGTCTGGCAAGGTGATAACGCCGGTGACGTCGGTGGTGCGGAAGTAGAACTGTGGACGGTAGTTGGAGAAGAACGGCGAGTGACGGCCACCTTCGTCCTTGGTCAAGACGTAAACTTCGCCTTCGAACTTGGTGTGTGGGGTCACAGAACCTGGAGCAGCCACAACCTGACCACGCTCAACATCGGTACGGTTGATACCACGGAGAAGAAGACCAGTGTTATCGCCAGCCTCGGCCTCATCCATCTGCTTGTGGAAGGTCTCGATGGAGGTAACGGTGGTGGTCTGAGTTGGACGCAAACCAACGATCTCAACTGGGGTGTTGATTGGGAGCTTACCACGCTCAACACGACCGGTGACAACGGTACCACGACCGGAGATGGTGAACACATCTTCGATTGGCATCAAGAATGGCTTGTCAAGATCGTGAGTTGGGGTTGGGATGTACTCGTCAACAGCCTTCATGAGCTCCTTGACGGTCTCTACCCACTTCTCGTGATCTGGAGCGTCATCATGCAAAGCACCGTAAGCAGAGGTGCGGATGACTGGGCAGTCGCGATCGAAGCCGTTTTCTTCGAGGAGGTCACGAACCTCTTCTTCGACGAGGTCGATAAGTTCTGGATCATCAACCATATCGCACTTGTTCAAAGCAACGAGGATCTTCGGGACACCGACCTGCTTAGCGAGCAAAACGTGCTCACGGGTCTGAGCCATAGGACCATCGGTAGCAGCAACCACGAGGATTGCGCCATCCATCTGAGCAGCACCGGTGATCATGTTCTTCACGTAATCAGCGTGGCCTGGAGCGTCCACGTGAGCGTAGTGACGCTCAGCGGTCTGATACTCGATGTGTGCGATGTTAATGGTAATGCCGCGTTCCTTCTCTTCTGGAGCGGCATCAATCTGATCGAAGTCATACTGAGGGTTCAGATCTGGATACTCGCCATGCAGCACCTTAGAAATAGCCGCGGTCAAGGTAGTCTTACCGTGATCAACGTGACCAATGGTACCAATGTTAACATGCGGCTTAGTACGCTCGTACTTTTCCTTTGCCATGTGTTTGTCCTCCTGGACGTCTCGTAGTTTGCCTCACACATTTGTGAGAGGTCTTTCGCTACATATTACTGGGTTTCTGGGTTAGGTGCCACTTCGGTGCCAGAACCCAGTCAACGTAGGAAATTCTAGCGTTGACCGGGGACAGAAAACACCGAAGTAGCGTGCGCTTTATTCGCCGCGCTGAGCCTTAATAATCTCGTCCGAAACGGCCTTCGGGACCTCCGCGTAAGAGTCCATCTGCATGGTGAACATTGCGCGGCCCTGAGTCTTGGAACGAAGATCGCCAATGTAGCCGAACATTTCGCTCAGCGGCACCTTGGCGTCGATAACTTTCACGCCAGTGGCATCAGTCATAGACTGGATGTTACCGCGACGAGAGTTCAAATCGCCCATGACGTCGCCCATGTACTCTTCTGGAGTACGGACTTCGACAGCCATAATTGGTTCGAGAATTACCGGATTAGCCTTAGGAGCAGCTTCCTTGAAGCACATGGAACCTGCGATCTTGAAGGCCATTTCCGAAGAATCGACATCGTGAGTCTGACCGTCGGTGACGGTTGCCTTTACACCCACAACTGGGAAGCCAGCCAAAACGCCGGATTCCATAGCTTCCTGCACGCCTGCATCGATTGAAGGAATGAATTCCTTGGTGATGTGACCGCCGGTAACTTCGTTGACAAACTGGTAGGTTTCGCCAGATTCTGTGTCGAGAGGTTCGAAGTTCATCAAAACCTTTGCAAACTGACCAGAACCACCGGTCTGCTTCTTGTGAGTGTATTCCTGGTTCATAACAGCCTTACGAATCGTCTCACGGTAAGCAACCTGTGGCTTACCAACATTCGCTTCGACCTTGAACTCACGACGCATACGATCAACGATAATGTCAAGCTGAAGCTCGCCCATACCGGAAATCAAAGTCTGACCAGATTCCTCATCGGTCTTAACCTGGAATGTAGGATCCTCGTCAGAAAGCTTAGCCAAAGCCAAGCTCATCTTTTCCTGATCAGCCTTCGTCTTTGGCTCCACAGCAACCTCAATAACAGGATCTGGGAATGTCATGGATTCCAAAGAAATTGGGTTCTTTTCGTCGCACAAAGTATCACCAGTGCTGACGTTCTTCAAACCAACGAAGGTGTAGATGTTACCAGCTTCAGCTGAATCTACAGGATTTTCCTTATCAGCATGCATCTGGAAAATCTTACCAACGCGTTCCTTCTTGGACTTCGTGGAATCGTACACGGAATCGCCTGGCTTTACTTCGCCAGAGTAAACGCGCACGAACACGAGCTTGCCATAGAATGGATGGGTTGAAATCTTGAATACCAATGCTGCGAATGGATCTGTATTAACTGGCTTACGGTCAATTTCAACAGATTCGTCGCCTGGCTTGAAGCCCTTAATAGATGGAACATCTTCTGGGCTTGGGAGGAAGTCGACAACAGCATCCAGCATTGGCTGAACACCCTTATCCTTGAATGCAGAACCGCAAGTTACTGGGAATGCCTTACGCTCAATGGTAAGCTTACGGATACCAGCGCGCATTTCTTCTTCAGTAAGTTCGCCAGTTTCGAGGTACTTCTCAACCAGCTCATCGTCAGCTTCAGCAACCTGATCCATAAGTTCAGCACGATACTGTTCTGCACGTTCCTGCAAATCTTCAGGAATGTCAACGGTGTCATAGTGAGCACCCATATCGTCCTTAACGTCATTCCAGACGTAAGCCTTCATACGAATCAAGTCAACAACGCCAACGAAGTCGTTTTCAGCACCGATTGGAAGCTGAATAACGAGTGGAGTTGCACCGAGCTTCTCCTTGATGGTCTTGACGGAATAGTAGAAATCAGCGCCAAGCTTATCCATCTTATTGATGAAGCAGATACGTGGGACGCTATACTTATCAGCCTGACGCCACACGGTTTCAGACTGAGGTTCCACACCTTCCTTACCATCGAAAACTGCTACAGCACCATCGAGCACGCGAAGGGAACGTTCCACCTCAGCGGTGAAGTCCACGTGACCTGGGGTATCGATGATGTTGATCTGATAGCGGTCATCAACGTCATGAGTTTGACGCTTCCAGAAGCAGGTAGTTGCAGCAGACTGAATAGTAATACCGCGCTCCTGCTCCTGAGCCATGAAGTCCATGGTAGAAGCACCATCATGAGTTTCACCGATTTTGTAGTTCTTACCAGTGTAGTAAAGAATACGTTCGGTGGTAGTAGTCTTACCAGCATCAATGTGCGCCATGATGCCGATATTACGAACCATATTCAGGTCGTTAAGCACATCTTGTGCCATATTCTTATCCTTAGCTCTTTAAGATACCGATTATCTTGTGGATTACCAGCGATAGTGAGCAAAAGCCTTGTTTGCTTCTGCCATCTTGTGGGTATCCTCGCGGCGCTTCACGGAAGCACCCAAGCCATTGGAGGCATCGAGAATTTCGTTGGCCAAGCGCTCAGCCATAGTCTTTTCACGACGAGCGCGTGAGAAGTCAGTAAGCCAGCGGAGGGAAAGAGTGTTTGCGCGAGCAGGCTTAACTTCGACTGGAACCTGATAAGTTGCACCACCAACGCGGCGAGAACGAACCTCAAGATTTGGACGAATGTTATCAAGAGCGCGCTTCAATACAGAAACTGGCTCCTGCTCGGTCTTTGCCTTCACCTGCTCAAGAGCGGTGTAGACGATGTTTTCTGCGATGGACTTCTTACCATCGAGAAGGATTTTGTTAATCAACTGAGCCACGACGGTCGAGCCGTAGATTGGATCAGGAAGCAGTTGATGCTTTTTTGCAGGTCCTTTACGTGACATGTTTTACTTCGCCTTCTTTGCTCCATACAGGGAACGACCCTGCTTGCGGTCCTTGACACCCTGGGTATCTAATGCGCCACGCACGATGTGGTAACGCACACCTGGGAGATCCTTCACACGGCCACCACGCACGAGCACGATGGAGTGCTCCTGCAAGTTGTGACCTTCGCCTGGAATATAGGCGGTTACTTCAATACCAGAGCTGAGGCGCACACGAGCAACCTTACGAAGCGCGGAATTTGGCTTCTTAGGAGTGGTGGTGTATACACGGGTGCATACGCCACGACGCAGCGGGCTACCCTTCAAGGCCAAAGTCTTTGACTTTTTCGGCTTGGCCTGACGTCCTTTACGGACAAGTTGTTCAATCGTAGGCAACTTAAGTTCTCCGATTCATTGTTATCTTCTATTTGGTGAAAACCGCCACACTGCAGCACACCATAACCAAAGAATCGGTTAAAGAGTAAAAGCCACAGTCCACCGGCCCGATGGCCCTCGCGCCTCCAGCCACACATTACTGCGCGCTATCTTTGGCACTTGGGATATCCCAACCAACACGCCTATAACATAAGGCACGTTGTTGGCACACACAAATTGCTATTATACACCTAATCTTGACAATGCAATTAATAAAGTTTTAAAACCCTATTTAAGAATTGGACGCACAGGAGCAGACACATCTAAGCTGCGTTTATTGCCAATTTTACTAGGATCATCAATAATCTTGGCAACAATAGCTTTCTTTAACTCAATCTGAGACGAATTGCCCCATATGATAGTTTTTTTAACATCCCCTAATTCTGTTTCGACAGAATCTTGAGTTTTTGCACTAACTTTCGTAACTCTAGCTCGCAAAGATTCCGAAAGTGAACTAACAATTTTTACAGCTTCAAGTACCGCTCTATTATTCAAACTTCTTTGCACATTTGAAACTTCGATAACAGGTATTCCTTGCGTTGGAACTTGAGCTACGGCATTTAACACGCGACCTTTAGCGTCAACAGCAGTTAATTTATTGCTATCTCGAGTTTTGAGCATTGCTGCAGGACGTTGCGCATGTACAGAAACATGCAAACCATTAGGGAAATTCTTAGAAACTTTTGCTTCAGTTACACCAGGAATATCGTTAAGTTGGTTAATTACTTCTTGAGAAGAAACTAAAAATAGCGATTTACCAACCTGAGTTGACGCAATTGAAGCAATTTTTTGCTCACTCACCCACTCGTTAGAACCAGAAATACTTATATCGTTAGACTTAAGAAGAAAAACTGGCGAGAAGAATAAAAACCAAACAATCGCTGAAACAGAAGCAATCACTGCAAGAATTGCAAGAATTCGTTTAACAGTAAATTGCAAATAAGCAGATTTACGTTCTTTCAAACGCTCTCGAAAATTAATTATTCTAGGACGAGTAATCATTCCAAGAGAACCAGAAGTTTGACTTAAAGTTTTTCTTACAAAATCAAGCTTCGGCAAAAGTCTAGCGTCAACAAACTTACCTTGATGATTTTTTTCATTGATATCAGCTACTCGTATTTGCGATGTGTTTTGGCTGATTATATGCCTTTGAAAACGCTGGTCTTTGCGCAACGACGAAGCAGATCTAGGTTTAGAAATATGAATTTTTTCATCACGCGTTTTTTTGATACTAGATTTTTTTATATTAGATTTTCCGATATTAGATTTCGCACCACGAGCTACACCACTACGCAATTCATTATTAAGCAATTCAGCACTACGAGACGCACTGCTACGAGACGCAATGCTGCTGGATTTATTACTACGAGACTCTTCAGTACGCGCAATATTAAGACTTGAAACGGTACGACGATGCGAATTATTTGCATCAGCATCGTACGATTTGCTTGACCTCACGCGACCCATAATTACCTCTCGTAATAATCTATTTATATTTTAATCGCTTAATTTCAAAGCACTACAATGCTTCTAGCATAACAGACGTCATAGCAGTAATACTTCCTGCACCAACTGTAAGCAGCACATCACCAGATTTTGCACGCAAAGTCAGTTTCAACGCAGCTTCGCGCATATCGTCAACCGCTTCAATTTTTACATCAAGATTCTGCGATTTTGCAGCTTTAACAATAGTTTCAGCATTAATATTTGGAAAATCTTCCTGCTTTTCGCGAGCTGGGAAAATTCCTGTAACAATTACATCGTCTGCAAGAGCCAAAGATTTTGCAAACTCATTAGCAAAAGCCTGCGTTCTGGAGAACAAATGAGGCTGAAACAGCACGCGAAGAGTAGAAGAAGTGTACTTTCTTCGAGCAGCGCGCAATAATGCAGCTATTTCAGTTGGATGGTGAGCATAATCGTCCACAACTGTCACACCATCAACACATCCACGAATATCAAAACGACGAGACGCACCTCGGAAGCTTTCTGCACTACGAGCCGCATCTTCTGGATTCATACCGAGCAATACTGCAGCAACAATAGCTGCAGAAGCATTAAGCGCATTATGCAAACCTGGTATTAACAAGCTAACTTGCACCTTATTCGAACATTTAGCATGTTCATCCAAAATTTTTTCTGGCAATACAAGCGTAAACATTTCTCGACCACTTACAGCTTGCTCATTTTCATGCTCAATACTTGCGAACATAGCTAATTTTTGTACGCGCGAGCTGACTTTCATGCTCCAAGTATCCAAATTACCGTAAGCAATTGTTTTGTTTAAAATATTATCCGGCATAGCTTCAAGTACTTTTCTAGCACCTTCGTCTTCTGCACAAATTATTACGTTATTAATAGCATGACTTACGTGCTCAACAAATGCTTCTCTGTATCGTTCACTAGAGCCGTAATGATCCAAGTGATCTGCTTCAGCATTTGTTACGATTGCAATACTTGGGCTGTATTTTTCAAAACTTCCGTCAGATTCGTCAGCTTCAGCAACCATAACAATTCCATTGCCAGCATGACCACCGTCTAAAACTGTTCCGTCTGCGGCTTGAATAGATCCGCCGATTGCGTAGCTTGGATCAGCCAAATCGCCTGCTGCAGCCACAGTTAATATATGAGAAAGAAGTGAGCTAGTAGTTGTTTTACCATGCGCTCCAGCAACAGTCACGCCAGTTTTTGCAGATAATAATAACGCAAGAATATCGCTGCGATGAACAAGCTTTATGCCGCGCTCATGTGCTGCCATAATCTCCGGATTGCTCGGTTTAATAGCGCTTGAATACACGAGTACATCTGCATGCTCAACGTGTGAAGCACTTTGTCCAATTTCTACTTCAATACCTAATTCTTCCAAGCGTTGAGTGTGATCATTTGCTTCGCGATCACATCCACTTACGCTTACCCCCTCTTCATGCAACATTTCTGCCAGAACACTCATTCCAGCTCCACCAATACCAATAAAATGCACTCGACCTAATTTTGAAATTGTTTGCGAATCATCAAATGCTGATTTTACTGGGTTTAAATCAATATTATTATGAAATGAAGTTGTATTGCTATTAAGATTAGTCATTACTTTCTGCCTTCTTTTGCGATTTCAAGAATATGCTTCGCCATAACGTCTGCAGCATCACGAATACCATAATTCCAAGATTTAGTACGCATAGCTTGTAATTGCTTTTTGTTTTGCAATAAAGCTAATCCTTCATCTATAAACCACTTTGCATTGAAATCAGCATCATTTACCATTACTGCTCCCCCTGCATTTACTACAGGCTCAGCATTGAAACGCTGCTCGCCGTTGCCAATAGGCAATGGCACGTATACAGCAGGTAAGCCAAGTGCAGAAATTTCTGCAACCGTTCCAGCTCCTGCACGACATATAACTAAATCTGCACAAGCAAAAGCCCAATCAATACGCTCTAGATATTCTGCAATATGATAATCGCCACAGCCAGCATGCTCTGGTTTAATATCGTTTATTTGCGATTCGCCTACTTGCTTTGCAACTATATTTCGCACTTCTTCCGCTTTTGCGCGACCAGTTAAGTGAATTACTTGCGCATGTTTTAAAATATCTCCTGCTGCTGCAGCAACAGCTTGATTTATGCTTTTTGCACCCAAAGATCCGCCAGTAACAAGAATAATTGGACGTTTAGGGTCAACGCCAAGTTTTTGCGCACCTTCAACGCGAGCGGAATCATAATCTTTTTCTAATCTTTCACACAATTGAGAAATAGCAGGTCTAAGAGGTAAACCAACTCTTTCAACTTTGACACCTTTTCGTGTGCGCAAATCAGTATTCCCATAAACTGTTCCAACAGCATCAGCCCAACTTGCGCCCAAGCGATTTGCCATTCCAGATTTAGCATTCTGCTCGTGAATCACAATAGGAATATGCTGCGCATGAGCTTGAGAATATACTGGAGCAGAAGCATAGCCACCGAAGCCCACTACTATATCTGCTTTTCTAGCGGCTAGTATATTTCGCACTTTGCGTTTTTCGCGCATCCATCGAATTGGAAACTTAATTGCATCTAGATTTGGCTTACGCGGGAACGGCACTTTTTCTATAGTGTCAAGTTCGTACCCTGCATTCGGAACAAGACTTTTTTCCAAACCAACTTCTGTGCCAATTACACTAATTAACGCTTCAGGATTGAGCTTTTTAATAGCGTTTGCGACAGAAAGCAAAGGATTGACATGACCTGCAGTGCCCCCGCCTGCAAGAACAATATGCACTTCATGCTCAATAGCATTATCAAATTTCATTTCACTACCCTTGTTATAACTTTCATATTATAAAAAGTTGTAAATACTTACTACTTCGATATAGTAAGTTGCGGATTGGAACGCATAAGACCATCAGCTACGCCAATTGCGACCAAACACATAACAAGCGAAGAACCACCTGCGGACACAAACGGCATAGGCACTCCCATAACCGGAAGTATTTGCACAACAACAAGAATATTAACTAATCCTTGGCCTACAATCCACGTTGCAATACACATTAATGTGATTGAAATAAATTGCGATTTCGCTTTTAATGCTGAAGATAGTATGCACCAACCAATAATTACGTATAGCAAAATCACTGCTGCTGCAACCAAAAAGCCCATCTCTTCGCCAATAATAGCGAAAATAAAGTCATTGTGAGCGTAAGGCAAATAATTCCATTTTTCACGAGAGTTTCCGATGCCAACGCCTAATAGTCCACCAGAAGCCATTGCATATTGAGCGTGAATTGCTTGGAAACAAACGCCTTTAGCTGATTTTGCATCACATCCGTGCAAAGTAGCAAGAATACGTCGCATACGATTTTGGCTTGTTAAAACCAAAAGAGCAACCATTATGCAAGCAATAAATATGCTTCCAACAAGCCATTTTGTTGGGAATCCACCTAAGTAGAAAGCTATAAGTGCAATAAGAATAATAATTAAAGCAGTACCAAGATCCTTACCTGCAATAACAAGCAACAACGATACGCCGAGTCCTGCTGCTACAGGAATATACGCGCGCATTTGCACACGCTCATATGCTTGTTTTGCAGCAATCAAAGCTACTGGAAGCCAAATACATAATGCAAGTTTTGTAATTTCTGCAGGCTGCAAAGTCATAGGGCCGAAAGCAATCCAACCAGCATTACCATTAACTTCACGTCGTAAACCTGGAACAAATGTTAAGAACTGTGCAATAACAGAAATAATGTAAATAACAGCAACGTATCGTCTATAAACTGTAACTGGAAGTCGAGAAGCGAAAATATAGCCAATTAAGCCTAAAACGCAATACATTGTTTGGTTTACGCCTTGACCCCAAGGTGCAATTCCGTAGGTGATCATAGTTACTGAAGAACTAGAAAACACCATAAATAAGCCGAAAATCGACAGTATAACCACTGATACTCTCATGCCGTATAAGCACCACAGTGGGTTAGTTAAACTGCGCAAGCCAACGTATTTCTTTAATTCTGAATCTTGAGTTTTGCGCTCTAACGAGTTTTTTGAGTAGTCTTTTTTCGAGGAAAATATTCCAGATACAGTATGCGCTAATTTTGCGTATTTGATTGACTTTGCTGGCTTTACTGTATTTGCTGGTTTCGCTAGCTTTGTTGGTTTCGCTGGTTTCGCAGCTTTCGACTTCTTTACATCTTTTACAAATTTTACAGATTCATTTAAAGAAGAACCTACAGATTTGCCAACTTTAGTAACAGAACTACTTACGGACTTACTTACAGACTTTCCTACAGATTTGCCTAATTCCTTACCCGCTTTGCTTGCATACGCTCCTGCTTTGCTTACGGACTCGCCTACTTTACTTGCTGAAGTTCTAATAGATTTTTTAAAAGATTCAAATTTTTGCTTTTGGGAAGAATGAGAAGAATCTGAATCTGTTTCAATATGATCTTCCATAATAACTTCTGAGACTTTGCACGCTAATGAACGCAAAAACTTTTTAGGCTTATTACTGTTGAATACCATGATTATGCACCCATCGTTGAGATTCTTTAGCAAAACGATTGCCGCGATCGGCGTACGAAACAAATTGATCCATAGAGGCACAAGCAGGAGCAAGCAGAACAACATCACCAGGCTTAGCATAACGCCCAGCAGCTTCTACAGTTTGACGCATAACAGCCTCACCGAATGAAGAATCAGGATTTACAAGCGAAGTATTCTCAATATACTCACAAACTAAGTCATCAACGCAATCATATGATTTAGCGCAAGAACCATCTTGTGAAACAATAGTTACTGGAATGTGAGGAGCTGAACTGTGAAGAGCTTCAACAATTGGACGTTGATCTATTCCAATAACAACAACTGCTTTAATCACATGAAGTTGGTTTGCAATTAAATCTTCAAAATGACCACCTTTAGCTAAACCGCCAGCAATCCAAACAACCGAATTATTAGCAAAACTAGCTAAAGATGCACAAGCAGCATGAGCATTAGTTGCTTTAGAATCATCTACAAATCTAATACAATGCGAAGGATTTTCATCTTCAGACATCAAAGTCGCAACTGTTTGAATGCGATGACCTCCAGGAGCAAACTCGCGTAAAGCACGAACTGAAGAATCTACGTCACCAGTTAAACCTAAAGCTAACGCTAACGCAGTAAGAGCATCAGCTAATAAATGCGGATACACACTGCCATCAGGCTCGCACAGATGTTTTAGCTCACGCAATTCGACAATAGGTTTTAGAGTGCCTTTAGTTCCTCCAGCAACACCGCTGTTATCGACAATCCAACCATCTTTTACGCCAATTTCACCATCTTTAGGCTCTTCTAACGTAAAACCAATCTTTTTACAGCCATCAGCAACTTGTGCACAATCTGCCAATTTGCTTACACGCTCATCTTGAGCATTGTAAACCAAAGCTTTTTGCACATTATTAAATACTTTTGACTTGTCACGAGCGTACGCTTCCATGCCACCATGCCAATCTAAATGATCAGCAGCAATATTAGTAATAGCAGCACAATCAAGAGCTAAAGAATCAGTGAAATGCAATTGGAAAGAGCTTAATTCAACACATAAGGCATCATGCTCACATTCCAAAGCAGCATGTGACACAGACTTTCCAATATTTCCCACGGCTGGAGCATTTAATCCGCAAGCGGTTAGCATTGCAGAAGTCATTTCTGTAGTAGAAGTCTTACCATTTGTGCCAGTAACGCCAATCCAATAAGCAGGTTTATTCGTGCGCTTAGAAGGTACGCGCAAGCGCCATGCTAATTCAACTTCGCTCATTATTGGAATATTGCGCGATGCAGCTTCTTGCAAAAATGGCGTGCGAGGGTTAAATACTGGAGATGTAACAACAGCATCGATTTTAGACCAGTCTATTGCTGAAAAATCATGTATATCGGCATCAGGCTTATTTTCGTCTGCAGTCACAGGCTCAGATCCAACAGCGCGCAAAACCTCAGCTGCACCACGACCAGAAACTCCAAGACCTGCAACTAATACACGCTTAAAAGCAAATGCTTTATCGCTTGTGCACGACTTACAAGTAGATTCAGACGAAACAGATACTTCATTGCCATCGACAATATTCATATTGAAGCCTTCCAATTTTTGAAATTAAATAAGCAAGCCAGAATGCCCTGCCCAATCGGCGTAGAACATCATAAGTGCAGAAAGCACAAACATAAGCTCAATCATCCAGAATCGCACAACAACCTTAGTTTCCGTCCAGCCGAGCAATTCAAAATGATGATGAATAGGAGCCATTTTGAACACACGCTTATGCGTAGCTTTAAAGAATCCAACTTGAATAACGTCACTTGCAGCTTCCATTACAAATAATCCACCCAAAATCACAGCCAAAAACTCTGTGTGAGTTGCAATAGAAAGAGCTGCAAATAATCCGCCTAAAGCCAACGAACCAGTATCTCCCATAAATACTTGAGCAGGATTCGAATTAAACCACAAGAATCCAAAGCAAGCAACAGCAGCACAAACAGCAATAATAGTTAAATCGAGAGGATCAGAAACAGCGTAAGAGAATCCGAAATGACCACCTCCGCGCACATGGTAGCTTTCCCAGAAAGCAATCAAAGCGTAACCAGCAAAAGCAATCATAGAAGATCCAGAAGCTAAACCATCAAGTCCATCAGTCAAGTTTACAGCGTTAGACCAAGCAGCAATAAGGAAATTAACCCAAACAATAAATACTACAATTCCTACACCGTTGCCGAGTATAGAAAAATCAAAAAATGGTTTTTCAATAAAACTCATTCCAGGTTGAGCGCTAGCAATACCAGATTGAGTTGGCAATAGCAATGACAAAAGCGCGTAAATACTTGCAAAAATAATTTGACCAGTAAACTTCGCATGTACAGAAAGACCAAGATTCTGCTTTTTACGAACCTTAGCAAAATCATCAATAAAGCCAAGCAAACCCATTGAAAGCATTGCAAACAGCACCAAAACAGCAGACCATGAAGGCGAGCGACCAACAGAAACATATCTATAAAGAGCAGAAGCAGCCCAACCTGCTACTACAGCAAAGTTAATAACAACACCGCCCATAGTTGGCGTGCCGCGCTTTACTAAATGAGATTGTGGTCCATCTTGGCGAATGTACTGACCGTAGTGCAAACGATGCACTAAACGAATAAGCAAAGGCGTGCCAACAATCGTAACTACGAGCGACACCACAATTCCTACAATAAGCGCAATCACCGCTTAACCTCCGTTTACTGTTCCGTTTGCTATAATACTTAATTTATTAATTTCACACTTATATTGAGCATCGAGCAGTTAAATATTTGCCCAATGTTCAGCAAGCACACTCAAGCCTGAAGCATGAGAGCCTTTCAATAACACAACACTACTCGGATGCTCGGCCACAATTTTCCAAACAATATCATCAGCCTCATCCGCACTGTGCACAAAGTAGACTGCATCGTGAGAAGAAAGTAGTTTATTATTCCAAGAAGAACGTGCACCTTGAGCAATACAGTGAGCTAATTTATCTAAGTCAGAGTCCGTTTTTGAACCAACAGCAACAACTGCATCGACACTCGAATTTGCCACATATTCTCCAATATTTGTGTGCAATTCATCTTCGTTGCTGCCAAGCTCCAACATAGAACCAAGAACCGCTATACGGAAAGGTTTCGAAGATGCACTACAAGAATCATTTTCATAGGCGCACAAACCATCGATTCCTGCTTTCATAGAATCAGGATTTGCATTAAAGGAATCATCAATAAGTGTAAATTTCTCGTCATTCTTAGAAACTGTACTCAATTGCATGCGATGCGGGCTAATATGCGAAACTTTAGACAGCACAGAAGCAATATCATCTAAAGTCATTCCCAAATATCTAGCAACATTTGCTGCTGCAAGCGCATTCATAACATTATGCTCGCCTTGTATAGCAAGATGCACTTCAATATGATTCATTAGATCAGAAGAATTACTACGTTCAGTGGTAGTAAAAACTGCTTTACCAAAAGAATCTAACTTTATATTACTAGCTGAAAGTTGGTAGTCATCTTTACTAGCTGATTCCAGCAATCCGTTTTTAACATTTCTACCGAACCAGCGCACATGCTTATTTTCTACAAGACAAGACATTGCAGAAACTCGCTTATCGTCGGAATTTAATACTGCTATGCCATGTGGCAAAAGCCCACGCACAATCTCACTTTTTGCTTGCGCAATGCGCTCAACTGAGCCAAATTCACCTAAATGAGCCACACCAACTTTAAGCACTATTGCGAGATCCGGAGGAGCAATATGAGTTAAATTGGCAATTTCGCCAACATGATTAGCTCCCATTTCTGCTATTAAAAATCGAGTATTACTGCCAACTTGCAAAGCAGTAAGAGGCAAACCAATATTATTATTAAAAGATCCAACAGGAGCAACTGTTTCGCCTAGCGTGCTCAACAAAGCCTTCAACATATCTTTCGTTGTTGTTTTGCCAACGGAACCAGTAATACCAATAATAGTGAAAGGTTTGTTAAGATTGCGGCGAAGTTCCAAATTATGTTTAGCTAGCAAGCCCAGCGCTTCTATAGAATTATTCACAACTATTTGATTGAGATTAGTGCCTTCGACAACATGTTCAACAATAGCTACAACAGCTCCAGATTTTTCAGCATTCTTTACATAATCATGACCGTCAACATGTTCACCAACTATAGCTACGAACACAGAACCGTTACGGATTTGACGAGAATCACTAAAAACGGAATTTGCAACTAAATCTGTGTCACAACTATTAAACTCGTGTATTTCCCCATGAACAGCTTTAGCAATTTCGCTTATGCTCATAGGCATCATATCGGCATGATCTAAACTCTCAGCATTGCTGGCACACGAAGTTTCAACACAACTCATAACATCCTCCAAATTAGCCACATAATTAAAAGCTCTTAAACAAAACTCACGCAATTAATTTATTTGAAAACTCGAATGAAATCAGCATAATTCAGTGCAGTTCATGCGAAACTCGCAGCGCACTTTTAATAGTCCCACGACGAACACCAGCAGCTAACACCATTGCAATAGATAATGAAAGATGCCGCTGCACATCATTGCCACCAATTTGATCCGCTAATTCAGCTAATTCGTCAGACTCAGCCGATCTAGTAACACAATAAGCGTGCTCTCTTCCAGAAAAACCATAACGTTGACGCAACGCATAAAAACTCATGCCGGTTGCATATGCCGGGTAAAGCGGTGAAGAAGATGCCTTTGCACTAACTTTCACATTTGAGGCTGCATCTTTAGATTCAGAATTAGTATCAGAACTATCTTTAGACTTAGCATCAGATTGAGAATCAGACCCTGCGCCAGAATTGCTTTCATTCTGAGTTTGCTCAACGCCAAGAACATCAATACTGACGGATTGTAACGCGTTCTTAGCTAAAGTTGCAGAATTAAGTGCAATAACAACAGCTGCAGCACCATCTTCTGCACACACAGATAAAGCATGCTGTACATCTGCAATATTTAAAGGATATTGCAAAGACAATTCGCGCTGCAATGAAGTAGATCCAGCATCACTAATAACACCAACAGGATTACCTAACATATGCAAAAAATCAGCTAATCGCAAAACATTAGCATGGATCTCATCATCATCGTCACCAGCAATCGCAAATATTGCAACGCATGAAGAAGGATCTGCATTAATATCACAAGCAAGCTTGCCCAAAGCAACTGGATTAGCAGAAGAAACAAGCAAAGGCAGACCTAAATCTGCAGCCTCACCACGAAATTCTGGTGAAACTAATGCAGCATATGCCCCAGCATCACGTGCAGCTTCAAGCTGACGACGATCGATATGACCAATTGGCACAAATAATCCACCAGGACGCACATGACGCACATCATGAGCAATAGAAGTAATAGTTACCTCTGAAGCAAACGCAGGAACAACTTCAAAACCATAATTTTTTGCAGCAAAACCTAGCGTCACTCTAATTCTAGAGTATTCATCAACCGCACTCATTGCACACCCTACTTTATAGATAACAACATTGTAATGCGTACACTACCAATTCACAGGAACAGGATTTGTGCGTGGAGAAGAAGCTGGAATATCATACTTTTGCATTAAGAATTCTCCAATAGTTTTGAACAGTGGACCTGCAGTCATACCACCATAAATACCTTGTGGATCACGCAAAACAACTGTTATGACGAAGCGAGGATTATCCGCTGGTATAGCACCCGACCAGTCGCTGATTGTAGAGCTAAGTTTACCATCAGCGCCAGCAACTTCAGCTGTACCACTCTTTGCAGCAACACGATAACCATCGACACCAGCAAATCTGTGATAATGCTCACCAGAATTTTCCAAAGCATTCATCATTTGTGCAGCAACATTTTCATCCAAAACGCGCGTTCCTGCAGGACGAGGAGACTTCGTAACTCTACCATTAGAATCTATAACGGATTTAACTATTGACTGACGCAACCTAACGCCTTTATTTGCAATAGTTGCAATCGCATTAGTAAGCTGCAAAGCATTCACAGCATAACCCTGACCAAACAGAACGGTATCTTTCTTACGACCATCCCAAGCTTGAACGCTAGGAAGCAAGCCACAAGATTCTCCTTGCAAATTCAATCCCGAGTACTGACCAAGACCAAATTTATAAAGATACTCATAGCGTTTATCTATCGGATATTTTTCACCAGCCATAACCATACCGACGTTAGAAGATTCCGAAAGAATACCAGCTAATGTCCAACGCTCAACACCATGGCTAACAGCATCATGGAATGCTTGACCGTTCTTATTAAGAGTATTAGGAACAGCAAATTTATCAGTAAGCTTATGCGCACCAGTTTGTAACATTCCAGACATTGAGAAAGCTTTACCAATAGAACCAGGCTCAAAGGTTTGGCTTACAGCTCTAGAAACATTCACCTTAGCTTGCGTTGTTCCAGCTTTAATCTCATCAGTATCTTCCAAAGCAAGTATTTCGCCAGTACGAACATCTTGCACTATTGCAATACCCCAAGTTGCATGATATTTTTTCTTGCCATCAAGCAAAACTTTTTTAACATACCAATCGACATCGCTATCGATTGTGAGCTTAACATCACTTCCGTTGATTGCAGGCTTAGATTCAGTTACAGTACCAGGAATTTTCTCATTTCCTGCATTATTACCTTGATAACGCTGATATCCGTCCACGCCATTCAAAGTTGCATCTTTAGTAAATTCAAGACCAGTAACACCAACCTCACCTTTACGATCTTTAATATCTTTACGATTAACTTCATCGGCATTAGCAACAGCACCAATAACAGATCCAAGAATAGGTCCGCTTGAATATACTCGTTCACTACTGTTCTCTGCATAAATACACCCAGAAAGATTCAAATCGTCAATGGCACGTTTCATTGCAGGAGTCACGTTACGTTTCAATAAAACGTAACGACCAACGCCAGCCAGTTTTCCACCAAGTTCTACAGAACTCATGTGCAAAATCGGAGCAAGCAAACGGGCGACCGCCACAGCGCCCGTGCCTTCTACAGGCTTGCCATTAAGCATATGACAGTTATGCTCGGTTTGTTTTGTGCAAGGAGTCGGAACAAAAGCCTGAGCATTAAGTGGATCTCCAATAATATTAAATCGCTCAACACTTTGAGCCAACACAGCACCATTAGCATCAAGTATGCGCCCACGACGTGCAAGAATTGGTCGCACACGACTACGCTCAGCCTGAGCTGCTTGTGCAGTTGAGCGAGCATTAATAATCTGTATAAAACTTAGCTTTACTATTGCACCAACACCAATTAACGCAAAAACAATTGCAATTACGGTGCACTTACGCGCAAATATCTGCTGAGGAGCGAAACGTTGTTTGATTAAGTGGCGCATCAATGTTTCTCCTGTTTTGCTTTCTGTTGATATTGACGATTTTGTTGGTCTTGTTTTTGAGTTTTATTTGAGTTATTTGTTTGTTTTGAGTTATCGGCTTGTTTTGAGTTATCGGCTTGTTTTTCGTGCTTAGTTTTCTCAGAATGACTATGTTTTCGTTTTGCTGCATAATCACTCAAGTCAATAGAAATAGAACCTTGTTGCGGAACCATTCCCATTCGTTGCGCTCTTGCAGGAAGTTCAGATTCCAAAGTATCTAATTTCGCTTGACGAGCTTCCACATCCTGATGCAAACGAGAAATACGCATCTGTACTGCAGTTTGGTCGAAGGAAATCTCTGCCATTTGCGTACGCAAAAGAAGCGAAGTCAACAACGTAACAACCATAAAAATCACAATAATCATGCAATTTACAAGAGGTACTTTGCGCGTATTGCTCCATGTCATAACCTTGCTGAATCGTTCAAGCACAGCAGAAGATTTACGTTGAGATGGGTTAAACACCGAAGGAGCAGAATTATGTACGTATTCTTTACGAGTCGAATTATCTTTAGTACGACCAGCTGGAGCTGAAGCAGAAGACGCAGAAGAGCGCAAAACACGATTTTGCATGTTCAATACCATGTCAGCGACCTCCTTTTATAGCTTTATGACCAGCCGCCTCATCTTCAAGCCTTGGAATCCAACGCTCCGGGATAGGGCGGCATAATTCGACAGCGCGCAAACGAACTGAAGAAGATCTAGTGTTATGAACAATTTCTTCTTTAGAAGCTTTCATAGCTCCGCGAGTAAGAGCTTTAAAGAACGGCTGAGCATCATCAGGAATAACAGGCATGTTTGCAGGAACATCAACTGTTAATCCTTGATTCATAAAACGTTTTACAGCTGTATCTTCCAACGAATGATAAGATTCAACAACTAAGCGACCATGCTCACGAAGATGTAAAGCAATTTTAGGAAGAGTACGGCTCAATTTATCTAATTCACCGTTCACTTCAATACGCAAAGCTTGGAACACTCGTTTTGCTGGATTTCCAGTAGCGCGATGAGCTTTCGGAATTACAGAGTCAACTAAGCTAACCAACTGACCCGAAGTAGCAATAGGCTCCGTAGCACGAACTTCAACAATACGACGAGCAATAGGAGAAGCAAAACGTTCTTCACCATACTCTCGGAAAATTCTAGTTAATTCTCGAGAATCATAAGTAGCTAAAATCGTTGCGGCAGTAGTTGCTTGCGTCGTATCCATACGCATGTCAAGTGCTGTATCGTGAGAATAAGAAAAACCGCGATCAGTTTCGTCAATTTGCAAACTTGAAAGACCCAAATCCATAAAAGCAGCATCAATACGGTCAATGCTGTTTTCTTGTAGCACTTCATCAATCTCATCGAATGCTGCATGTGCAGGAATAAAACGATTCTCGAGACCTTCGCTGCGCATTCTTTGCGTTGCTAACGAAAGTGCTTCAGAATCACGATCAATACCAATAAGTGTTGCAAAAGGCGCAGCTTTAAGAAAAGCAGTCGCATGACCAGCAAGGCCTAAAGTGCAATCTACTACTATTGCGCCTTTGTGTTGCAAAGAAGGAGTAACTAAATCAACACAATCCTGCAATAATACCGGTGCGTGAATAGCTGTAATATCTTTCATAGCATCAGTCATCACATCACCGCCGGAAGTACATCGTCAGCAATATCTGCATAACCTTGCTCACGATCGGCAAGATATTCTTCCCAAGCAGACTTATTCCAAATCTCTGCACGCGTACCAACACCAATAACAACAATTTGATCGCCCAAATTGGCGTAATCTCTTAACATTGGCGGCACAACAATGCGTCCCTGCTTATCTGGCTCTTCATCAACAGCACCAGAAAGGAACACACGAAGATAATCGCGAGCTGACTTATTGCTCATAGATGTGCGCTGAATTTGCGTTGCCATACGCTGGAACTCAACCATAGGTAGCACGTAAACACAATGCTCCTGACCGCGAGCCATAACAAAACCAGTTCCGAGCTGAGAACGGAATTTTGCAGGAAGTGCAACACGACCTTTATCGTCAATTTTTGGAGTATAAGTGCCTAACAAAATAGGTGTTGCTGGATGAGTTGACACAGCTTCTTGATATTGAGAAGCATAAAAAGGTGCAACTGGCATAGCTGCAGCTTGTGCAGACGAATCAGCAGCGCCGGACGGAGTGGAGGTGAAAACCGGTGCTGGCATATATTGCTGCATTGCTGGCATAACAGTTGAAGGCATACCATAATAACCCTGAATTGACTGCTTAGACTGTACAGGTTGAACAGGCTGAACGTATTGCTGCTGAGACACTTGTGAATCTTGCATTTGCAGTGGCATCTGCGATTGCTGAGAAACATTTGAATCAGCAGCTTGTTGAGCCTGATTTATGGAATGCGAAGAGGAAGAATTGGCGTTATTGCGCGGTTGCTTATCAGCAGCACGACGTGCCATACTCCACCTCCTTAACTCAACATGTACTATGCCATTTACACGTTGTTCACCATTTTACCCCATTCCTCCCCAAAAATCCCCACTTTTTTACAAAATTTTTGATTTTTTTGAAGCAAACCACCAATAGAAAACAAAAGACCCTCACGCAGCGCGACGACCTGCCTGAGCGCTGCGATTTAGCGCGCGAAGGCAACTCGGAGCGCCGAGCTTGCTCAGAGTTGAAAGCACAGTGTGCTTTCACCGCAAGCGAGGTCTGCCTTCGTCTCGATTGACGAAGGCAGGGCAGAGTTGCGTGGTTGCGCTTTAAAAACTAGGTTGTGGTTAGTGCGCGCTGACGACCTGCCTAAGCGCTGCGATTTAGCGCGCGAAGGCAACTCGGAGCGCCGAGCTTGCTCAGAGTTGAAAGCACAGTGTGCTTTCACCGCAAGCGAGGTCTGCCTTCGTCTCGATTGACGAAGGCAGGGCAGAGTTGCGTGGTTGCGCTTTAAAAACTAGGTTGTGGTTAGTGTGCGCTGACGACCTGCCTGAGCGCTGACATTTAGCGCGAAGGCAACTCGGAGCGGAAACTCGCTAAAGTTGGAAGTCCAGTGGACTTCCAACGCGAGTTTCGTAAGCGAGCGCGTAATCCGCGCGAGCGCAATCTGCAGCAGTGTCCCAAAACATCAAACAAAAGACCCTAACGCAGTACAGTTTCTGCGTTAAGGCCTCTAAAGTACAAAGTCGCTCGCGTTACAAACGCGGCAAATACTTCTCAAGCTCAAAAGGCGTAACCTGACGACGGTACTCTTCCCACTCTTGATGCTTATTGCGCAAGAAGTACTCAAAAGCGTGTTCACCTAATACGCTTGCAACGAAGTCCGAGCGCTCCATAATCTTTAGTGCTTCATCCAAGGATTCCGGCAATGGCTGAATACCCATTGCTTGACGCTCAGCATCAGTAAGCTCCCAAACATCGTCGCTAGTTGGATCGCACAAAGTCATTTGCTTTTCAATACCATCCAAACCAGCAGCAAGAAGCACAGAGTAAGCAAGATACGGATTCGCCACAGGATCTAGCGCACGGAATTCCATTCGGCAAGAATTGCCTTTACCAGGCTTGTATTGCGGCACACGCAGAAGTGCAGAACGGTTGCTATGACCCCAGCAAACGTAGCTAGGAGCTTCCGCACCACCCCACAAACGCTTGTAAGAGTTCACATATTGATCAGTTACAGCACAAATTTCTGAAGCATGATGCAAAATACCAGCCGCAAATTGACGCGCAATAAGAGACATATTAAATTCTTGACCTGCCTCATAAAAAGCGTTCGTGTCACCTTCAAACAAACTCAAATGCGTATGCATACCCGATCCAGGCTGATCAGTTAGCGGCTTTGGCATAAAGCTTGCATACATTCCGCGCTCAAGAGAAATTTCCTTAACTACAGTGCGGAAAGTCATAATATTGTCCGCGGTAGTAAGAGCATCTGCATAACGCAAGTCAATTTCGTTTTGACCAGGACCGCCCTCGTGATGCGAGTATTCTACAGAAATACCCATTTGCTCAAGCATACTAACTGCACTACGACGGAAATCCATAGCCGAACTTCTAGGAACGTGGTCAAAATAGCCACCCTCATCAATCGGCACAGGAGCTTTGGACCAATCATCTTGAGCTTCAAACAAATAAAACTCAATTTCCGGATGAACGTAGAAAGTAAATCCTTTTTCTTTCGCTTTTGCGAGCGCAGTCTTCAAAACGTGACGAGGGTCTCCCAGTGAAGGCTCTCCGTCTGGAGTTAGCACATCGCAGAACATGCGCGCTGTGCCTTCCGGACCTCCATGCCATGGAAGAATTTGGAACGTCGACGGATCCGGCTTCACAATCATATCGTCTTCTAGGACGCGAGTCATGCCTTCTATTGCTGAGCCGTCGAACCCTATTCCCTCTTCAAAAGCTGCTTCTAATTCAGCAGGGGCAATAGCAACGGATTTAAGCGTGCCTAAGACGTCCGTAAACCAGAGTCGAATAAAACGCACGTCTCGCTCTTCAACAGTACGTAGAGCAAACTCTTGTTGTCGATCCATAATAAACCCCTTGGGTATCATCCGGTTGTATGCATAGCCACGCACATATGCATATTCACGTGCAATTGTAGTGTATTATTTCGTATTGCGCTTCATATGTTGAGCTTATCTGCAATGAATTTACGTAATTGTAATGAAATTTCTACTTTCTAACGCAACTTCTTCAATTTAATATGCCAATTAATTGCTTAATTATTTTTACTTTCTTTTGCCATATTTTTGGAATAGCTCGTACGCGTTCGCATCGCTCAAATCGTCACTATTGAACATTTCTATATTTTGTTTCGAAATAGTTTCAACTGTTTCCATGCCAATAGCTAAATCTTCTACTGTACGCGACCACACAGCTAATGCCATAGGCGCAACTATTTCTTGCGGTTCGCAATTATATTCGTAAACTTTTGCAGTTAATTTATCAGCTCTATTTGTAATGAGCATAACATCCATTCCACGGAAGAAATCAACAAATTTTTGCACTGCTTCTTCCGGCTCATTGCCGTCCAAATTTTTTAATACTGCAACAGCACCTTGCTCTTCATCGAAGCATCGTGCTGAAACACTAGCCATTTTGCAAAAAGCAGCTAGTAACTGAGCAGGCTGCACATACGTAATCATTAACGCAACTTTTGCTTTATTTCCAAGCAAACCTTGCAAATCTTCTTCAAAATTAGCTTCTTCAATATTGCGCATAGCTTGATCAAGAAAATCATTTTCTTGATTATCGTCGCTTTTTTGGTTATTTTCTAAATTTTCGCTATTTAAATTTTCTTGCGACTCTTCTTTAAATTCACGTTCAAATCCAGCGAGCGCATTATCTAATTCCGCATCAGTAAAAGAAGTGCGCACAGAATCGTCATTGTTACGCTCACCATCATTTTTACGCTTATCGTCACTGTTACGCTCGTCACCGTTGTTTAACATATTCGTTATTTCCTCCTCTTTCAATGTAATTCTTAAAGCATACCTAGTTTTATATTTTATCAAACCAGTAGTGCATATTTTCTACGCGCTAGGCAAACAACTAGATCCAAAAACAATTTTCATTTCAGCAAACAAAGAAGTATCTCGTTTTACGCGGAAACGATCTCCAAAAGTAAGAACTTGCGCCTTGCCTGTATCGTCGACAAGAGCCAAGCGCACTTCACAGCAGCCTGGATGTCGGCTCAAAATATTACTTAATTGCGCAACACGACCTTTATCTAGAACTTTACGAGGAATAACAACTGTTAAAGGTCTCTCATCCACTGATTCAAGAGTTGGTATTTCAAACTCTGTAGCACGCATGGAAACAGTTTCATCACGCACTTCAACTTGTCCACGAATACGCACAACTTGATCAATTGCAAGTTCTTGCGCTGAAGCTTCGTACACTTTGCCAAAGAACATGCATTGTATTGAACTTTCCATGTCTTCAACTGTGACAATCGCCCAAGCATTACCTTTTCGAGACACTCGCCTATCTACGCTCGTAACTAGGCCTGCAATAGTTACTTGCTGACCATCGCTCATAGTTCTTGCTCTGTCGATCAGTTGAGCGATTGACATCTCACGTAAATCTGCCAAAACTGCAGACAATCCGCTTAGTGGATGATCAGAAACGTACAATCCAAGCATTTCTCGCTCAAAATTAAGCTTTGTCTTTTTATCCCACTCTTCAACATCAGGTACAGTAATTTGCATATCTCCCATACCGTTGTCGTCATCCGAGTCAGAAGACGAATCAAGATCAGCAAATAAATCAAACTGACCCTCTGCCTGCTTGCGCTTAAGCGCAATCACAGAATCAATTGCAGGATCACAAATTTGAAACAGCGCACGACGATTTGAATCAATAGAATCAAAAGCTCCAGCTTTAATAAGCGACTCTACTAAACGTCGATTAAGTGCACTAATAGGAACACGTTGTACGAAATCCATAAAGTTTACGAAACGTCCGCGCTCACCTTCACGCTCAGTAATAATATCGTTTACTGCTTTGTCTCCAACGTTACGAATAGCACCCAAACCAAAGCGCACAACATCTCCAACTGCAGAATACTCAAGAACAGACTCGTTTACATCAGGTTGCAAAACTTGAATACCCATGCGCCTTGCCTCGCCCAAGTACAGTGCAGTTTTGTCTTTATTCGTACGTTCGTTTTGAAGCAAAGCTGCCATAAATTCCACAGGATAATGCGTTTTTAGGTATGCAGTCCAGTAAGAAATCAAGCCATAAGCTGCAGAGTGAGCTTTATTAAACGCGTAACCAGAGAACGGAACCAAAACATCCCACACAGCTTGTGCAGCTTCTTCAGAATATCCGTGAGCTTTCATACCTTCAAAGAATGGCACCTGTTCTTTTGCCAGCACTTCCGGCTTTTTCTTGCCCATTGCTCGACGTAACACATCTGCTTTACCAAGACTGTATCCTGCTAAAATACGCGCTGCAGACTGCACCTGCTCCTGGTAAACAATTAAACCGTAAGTTTCGTCCAAAACTTCCTTTAACGGCTCAGCAACTTCTGGATGAATAGGGATAATATCTTGCAAACCATTCTTGCGCTTAGCATAATTCGTATGCGAATCCATATCCATAGGACCAGGCCTGTAAAGTGCAATCAAAGCCGAAATATCGTTGAAATTATCCGGTTTCAAAGTACGTAGAAGCGCACGCATACCGTCGGAATCAAGCTGGAAAACGCCTAAAGTATCACCCCTAGAAAGCAGTTGATAAGTAGCTTTATCGTCTAACGGAATCTTAGTATAATCAATCGGATCCTTCCCATTATTTTCGATATTTCGCAAAGTATCGCGAATAACTGTCAAGTTGGAAAGACCCAAAAAGTCCATTTTTACAAGACCGAGCGTTTCACAAGTGTGATACTCAAAAGTTGTAGTAATAGTACCGTCAGTGCGCTCTAAAAGTGGCGAAGTGTTTGTGATTGGCTCCGAGCCCATGATTGTTGCACAAGCATGCACACCTGTTTGACGAATCAAACCTTCAATGCCCTTAGCTTCTTCCGTAATGCGATGAGTATCTGGATCCGTGTCGTACATTTCGCGAAACTCGCGCGCTTCAGCGTAACGCTTTGATTTTTCGTCGAAAATATCGTGCAAGCTCATATCTTTGCCGTTTTTAGCAGGAGGAAGAACTTTCGTAATTTTTTCGCCTACTGAAAACTCGTAGCCCATAATACGCGCAGAATCTTTAAGAGCTTGCTTCGTTTTAATAGTTCCGTAAATAACGCACTGAGCAACTTTATCTCTACCGTATTTTTCGCCCACGTATTCAAGAACTTTGGCCCTGCCATCCGGGTCAAAATCAACATCAATATCAGGCAAGGATACGCGCTCCGGGTTTAAGAAGCGTTCAAAAATCAGACCATGCTTCATAGGATCAAGCTCTGTGATGCCCATTGCGTACGCAACCATAGCGCCTGCAGCAGAACCACGACCAGGACCTACCATTACACCATGCGCTTTAGCCCAATTAATATAATCTGCAACAACTAAAAAGTATCCGCAGAATTGCATTTGGCAAATCACACCGCACTCGTAATCAGCCTGCTTTAAAACTTCCATTGGAATGTTGTTATTGTAACGACGCTCCAAACCTTCCTCGACTTTTTTAAGGAATAGCGAAGTCTCATCCCAACCTTCCGGGCAGTCAAATTGCGGCATAAAAGCGCCATCTTCGCCGTCGTCGAACATAACATTGCATCGACGAGCAATCTCAAGCGTGTTATCGCAAGCTTCTGGAAATTCTTTAAAAAGCTCACGCATTTGCTCAGCGGACTTCAAATAGTATCCTGAACCGTCAAACTTAAAACGGTCAGGATCGTCCAAGCGCGAGCCGGAATTAATGCAAAGCATAGCATCTTGCGCTTCACGATCTTCTTCATGAACGTAATGCAAATCGTTTGTTGCAAGAAGAGGTGCGTTAAGTTTTTTTGCAATTTCAAGCAAGTCTTTAGTTACGCGCGTTTCAATAGAAAGCCCGTGATTCATAAGCTCGATAAAGAAATTGTCACGCCCGAAAATATCTTGAAACTCACCAGCTGCTCGTAAAGCCTCTTTGAACTGACCTAAGCGAAGACGCGTCTGGATAATTCCAGAAGGGCATCCTGAAGACGCAATTACACCTTTTGAGTAGGTTGAAAGCACGTCTTTATCCATACGTGGGTAGCGCATAACTCTACCCTCAAGATTCGCCACAGACGAAGCTTTAAGAAGATTTGTTAAGCCAGTATCGTTTTCCGCCCACAAAGTCATATGCGTAATTAAACCGCCGCCAGAAACGTCATCTGCACGCTGATCTTCCGTGCCCCAATGCACGCGACTTTTGTCTTGTCTTGCTGTTTCAGGAGTAACATACGCTTCTATGCCAATAATTGGCTTAATCCCAGCTTTTACAGCCGTACTCCACATTTCGTACGCGCCGTGCATGTTGCCATGATCCGTAATAGCTACAGCCGGCATACCTAATTCTTTAGCGCGCGCTACTAAATCAGGTATTTTTGACGCACCATCTAGAAGTGAATAATGCGTGTGATTGTGCAAATGTACGAAGTTGGTTTCCGGCTGAGTCATAAAAGATATTCTATAAGCGAAAGTTGACTGAAAAAATGCAAAAACGTTACTTTAATAATGCTCGCATAGCTTCTAACGCGTGTTGCAAATCAAGAGGATAATGCGACTTAACCGTCACTGATTTACCCGTGCGAGGATGTGTAAAAGTAAGTTCCATAGAATGCAACCATTGACGTTGCAACCCAAGTTTTTGAGCCAAAACTGGGTTCGCTCCATACATTGAATCCCCAACCAAAGGGTGACCTATAGACGAAAAATGGACGCGTATTTGATGTGTACGACCAGTTTCCAAATTAACGCTTACTAACGTTGCTTGACTAAAACGCTCAAGCACATCCCAGTGCGTAACAGCAGGCTTGCCGTCAGAAGTAATAGTAAAACGAAAATCAGATACTTTTGCGCGACCTATAGGAGCATCAATAGTAGCTTTATCTTGCGCTAAATCTCCTTGAACAAGCGCATGATACGTTTTTTTAACGATATGCTTTGCAAACTGATTTTTCATTACTTCATAAGCAAAATCTGTTTTACAAACTAGCATTAATCCGCTTGTTCCAACGTCTAATCTGCTTACGATTCCTTTGCGCGATTCGTCGCACAGCGTTGTTTTTATATCTATTCCAACAGCTTCTAGGCATTCTGGAACTGTCGGCCCACTCCATCCCTTTGCTGCGTGAGAGGCAACTCCAACAGGCTTATCTATTACAACAACATCGTCGTCGTTGTAAATAATTGGAATATTACATACAGAAGATTCATTATTTTGCTCTTCTTTTTGTTCTGCACTTTCTTTTTGATCGACAACAATCGTATCGCCATCTTGCAAAATGGAGGATTTTTGCGATTTTCTACCTAAGATTTTCGCTTGGTTACGCTCAATAAGAGATATCGCACTTGCACGCGAAACTCCCATTAGTTTTGATAAGCAAACATCAAATCTGCAGCCGGAAAATTGGCTTGTAACTTTAAAGCAAATATCACTCATCGGCATGCCCGAAAAGAGGAATCCCAATCAAAATAAGGCATACAACTGCGATTCCTGCAAACATAAGCTCAATATCTGCAACGTTCCCAACAGACCAACCGTAGTTTATAAAATCTACGACTTTGCCATTCAAAAAACCTTGAGCATATTGCGCTCTATCAATGAGGTTTCCGAAAGCTCCAGCAAACGCTAGAGCAAACGCAATAGTCCAATACAAAGATTTTGTGTGCTTAATAGCCGCTATCATGGCACCACAAGCAGCACAAGCTAATACGCTAATAACCCATGTAAAAGAAGAACCTAAGCCAAATGATGCTCCAGGATTTCGTACAAGAGTTAAAGAAAGCAAGTGCGGCACAAGCTCAATGTTTTTCCCGTCACTAAGCGTCGCCAAAGCCCAAAGTTTTGTTATGTGATCTAGCACAACACCAATAAAAACAATTAGTGCAAAAACGGCTACGCGAGTACGTAGCCGTTTCACACGCACATCTCTATGCGTCAATATTTATCCGATCTTTAGTAATTCAAATAGTATCGGTGCAGTGCGCAACATTTTAAAATATCAGTCACGCACTGCTAAAAACTACTCTTGCTTACCAGATTCTTCACCCTGCTTGTTGCCTAATGCAGCATAGGTATTTTCATCAGAAACTTGAGCAACCAACTGACCAAGGAAATCAGTCAAGCGAGTACGATATTCAGTCTCAAATTGCTTGAGGCTCTGAATATTTCCTTCAATAACTTGAGTTTGCTTCTCAAGATTCTCACGTACCTGACGAGCATATGCATCAGCAGCTGTACGAGTTGTAGAATCATAGTCTGCAGCACGATGCTGTACTTCAGCTTCATACTGGTCAGCTTGATCATGCGTCTGCTTAGAGTAATCATCAGCAGCTTGACGAACCTTACCAGAGTAAGCATCAGCCTCATTGTGAGCACGAGCAGCATAAGAATCAGCATCGCCGCGAGTACGAGTAGAGTAATCGTCAGCATCAGCATGAGTCTGCTTGCTGTATTCTTCAGCTTCAGAACGAGTGCGTGCAGAATATTCATCTGCCTTGGCAACAGTTTCGTTATAACGAGCTTGGCTTTCTTCAACAATTTGTTGAGCCTTAGCCTTGCCTTTATCTACATATTGATCATGCAATTGCATAGCAAGAGTCAACATTGCAGTTGCACGCTCTGGCTCAGAACCTTGTGCTTCTGCACCAGCACCAGCAATCTTTTGCAAGCTACCAGTTTCAGTATTTGGTTCCATCTTAGCAACCTGCTTTCGAAGCTGCTCTTCACGCTGACGAGACTCTTCCAACTGCTTGGAAAGTTCCTCAATCTTAGTGTTTTCTTGCTGAGTGACAACAAGCTGCTGGCGAACAGTTTCAAGCTCGCGACCCAAGTTTTCGCTGCTTGCACGGAAGTCATCACGCTCGCGAGTAACAGTTTCAAGCTCTTTTTGAACCTGCTTAGCATTGTCTGCTTGAGCAGTTTGAGCAGTTAACTGATCTACCTGCGCACCCAAACCATCTAACTGTTCCTTCAACTGCTGGTTTTGAGCAGTCAAAGCACGATTACTTTCTTCAGCTTCACGCAACTTAGTTGCAGTAGCTTCAAGTTGAGAAGCAGCTTCATTTGATTCACCCTGCTTCTTAGAAGCATCACGCAATGCCTCATTTTCTTTAGTTAAGGATTCTACCTTAGAAGTTAACTCAGCAATCTTCGTATTCAAACCCGCAACATCACGGCCAAGAGATTGCGTGGAAGCCCCTAGGCCCTGCACTGCCTGCTGACCGAGTGCTTCTATTGTTTCTGTAACCTGATCGAGAAACTCGTCGACCTCGTCAACGTCATAACCTCCCTTAAAACGTACAATTTGGAAGGTATGCTCTCGAATGTCCTTAGGCGTCAACAGAGTCATATGCTTTACACCTCGCTTTTTGGGCATAGCCCTTTGATATATATCTATTCGATGCTATCACGTCCGCAGAAAATTAGTGCGGTTAATACAAAAATTTATGCAACAAAACGCCGCTTTTATAAAAATTACGCGTTAAAAAACCATAAACTCATCTATAACCAAATTTGAAGAACGTATAGAGCAAAATATAAAAGCATATAACTTACGTCAATACTAATATTTCCACAACGAGTTGGCGGAATAAACTTGCGCAATACGCGTAATGGCGGTTCTGTTATGAAATAAATAATCCGTATTAGAAAATTAAAAGCACCTCTAGGACGCATACGAGGAACAAGCACAAATAACCAATCTGCAACCATTCGAATAATCATTATTATCAAATAAGCGCGTATAATCACACGTAATATAGATAACGCAACAAATATCATTCGAACATCACCTTACAAAATAATACAACTAACACATTCAAGTTAAGCATACGCTGCAGAATCAAAATGCGAGAATAACAGATGTTATGCAACAGATGCATATCATTAAACTTCAGTTTTACGAGATATAATCTCACTGATTGTATTGATATTATTCAAAAGGAAGGTCGACAATGACTGTTCTTGTTACAGGTGGATGCGGATACATTGGAGCACATGTAGTTCACGCTTTACATGAAACAAAGCAAAATGTCGTCGTCGTTGACGATTTAAGCTACGGAAAGCCTACAAGAATTGAAGGCGCACGTCTTTATGGTATGGATATCTCTTCTCCTGATGCAGGAAAGCGACTTGCGCAAATTATGAAAGATGAGCACGTCGATGCTGTAATTCACTTTGCTGCTAGAAAGCAAGTTGGAGAGTCCGTAGAAAAGCCACTTTGGTATTATCAACAGAATATTAACGGCATGCTTAATGTGCTTGAAGGCATGAAAGATAGCGGAGTTAAGAAGCTCGTATTTTCTTCTTCTGCAGCAACTTATGGAGTGCCTCCTGTTGAAGTTGTACCAGAAGATGTTGTGCCAATGTTGCCAATTAACCCTTATGGTCAAACCAAGCTTTTTGGCGAGTGGATGGCACGTGCTTGCGAGCACACATACGGAATTCGCTTCTGCGCACTGCGTTACTTCAACGTAGCTGGATGCGGTCCGGTGGAATTGGAAGATCCTGCGATTTTGAACTTAATTCCTATGCTTCTTGACAGACTACAGCGAGGAAAAGCACCTGCTATTTTTGGCGACGACTATCCTACTGCTGATGGCACTTGCATTCGCGACTATATTCACGTTTCTGATTTAGCAGACGCGCATATTGCGGCACTCACGTATTTGGATCGCGACGAGCGCAAGTACGATGCTTTTAACGTAGGAACTGGTAAGGGCACGTCTGTGCGCGAAATTGTTGACGAAGTGCGCAGAGTTACCGGTTTACCATTTAAAGAAACTGTTCTTGATCGCAGAGCTGGAGATCCTCCACAGCTTATTGGCAGCACGAAGCGAATTAACGAAGAAATGGGATGGCATGCTCGCTACGACGTTAAGGATATCGTAGAATCTGCTTGGGCAGCTTGGCAGGCAAATCCTGAGCATCATATTGATGTTGATTCGTGGAAGCAGCTTGACTAGCGAATAAAACAAAACGCGCGGCACAAATCGTGTCGCGCGTTTTTGTTGTGGCTCCGAGCGGGATCGATCCGCTGACCTAACGATTTTCAGTCGTTCGCTCTACCAACTGAGCTACAGAGCCATGACGAATAAAAAACCCGGCGAACCGGGTATTCTATTAATCGCGACCCCGGCCGGACTTGAACCGGTGACCTCCGCCGTGACAGGGCGGCGCTCTAACCAACTGAGCTACGGGGCCGTGGCTTTGTTCTCTCGAACAGCCGAGTCACTATCTTACAGAATCCTTAGCAAAATGCAAGTGCCGCGCGTGTTCGGCGTGTTGCCGCACAAAATCAAGCTATTATTCAAGCTCAACAGCTCCAGTGCAAAGCTGATAATACTCCCCACGTTTTGCCAATAATTCCTCATGTGAACCGCGCTCAATAATGCGACCGTGATCCAGCACCATAATCACATCAGCATTGCGCACTGTAGACAGTCTGTGAGCGATTACAAACACAGTACGCCTTTCCATCAAAGAATCCATTCCATGCTGAACTAACTCTTCAGTATGCGTGTCAATCGATGAAGTTGCTTCATCGAGAATCAACACAGGCGGATTTTCTACTGCAGCACGAGCAATAGAAATAAGCTGCTTCTGACCTTGAGAAAGCCCTTCACCACCATTGTTAAGCTGCGTATTGTATCCGTCAGGAAGATGAGAAATAAACGCGTCAGCATGAGCTAATTTTGCAGCTTGAATACAATCTTCGTCGCTAGCATCAAGATTTCCATAACGAATATTGTCCATTATTGTGCCTGTAAATAAATTCACATCTTGCAAAACAGTGCCAATAGCGTGGCGCAAATCCGTTTTGCAAATATCGCGCACGTCAATGCCATCATACAAAATTTGCCCATCATCGATGTCGTAAAAACGCGTAAGAAGGTTAGCAATAGTAGTTTTTCCAGCACCTGTAGCTCCAACAAGAGCAACTTTTTGACCAGGTTTTGCAAACCACGTAATATCGTGTAAAACAGGATGATTTTCTTTGTAACCAAACACAACATCCGTAAAACGCACGTCGCCTCGAAGCAAAGTATAGCGGCCATCCTTAGAAGTGCGAGCATCTCGCTTTGCATGGCACACAATCTCTTGAGCCATTTCACTTAAGTTTTGAGCGCGCTTTTTAGCTTTAGTACCATTATCTTGCTTTGATCTTTTCCAAGCCCAATAAATATTGCTTCCTTCAGATTGTTCATCTACTTCTTCAAGCACATCAAATGCTGATTTTTCTCCAAGATCTTCATCAGACTGAAGTACACGCACTTTAACTAATTGCACACTGCCAGAATCAAGTTCTGGCTTTTCATCAAGTAACTCAAAAATACGAGAAGCTCCTGCAAGAGCCATCATAAGTGCGTTAGCTTGCATTGTAATTTCGCCAATAGGGTTAATAAATGCGCGCGAAAGTGCCAGCAAAGATATAAGTGTACCCAATGTAAGAGTACTAGATCCAGCTAATCCCAGCGTTGGCAGACCTGCTGAAGCAGCCCACGCACCGAGTAAAGCAATTAATACATAAAGCAAATAGCTTGCATTACTAATAACAGGCATTACATTATTTGCATAAGAATTTGCACTTGCAGAAATTTTTTGCACTTTTTCTATGCAATTATCTAATTTTTCAATAGAATCTGCCTCATGATTAAAAATTTTAATCACTTTGCTGCCTGTTGCAGATTCTTCAACAAACTCATTTAGCTCACCTAATGCATGCTGGAATTGCTCAAATAGACTGCCAGATTTCTTTAGCATAAAACGCACTAAATAAAGCAATATTGCAGTAAATATAGCTACAAAAACTGCAACCGGAAGCGATAGGCACATAATAGATATAAACGCTGCCAAAATTGACATTAGTGCAGAAAAAGAGTCCGGAAATGCCCACGAAATTGCCTCACGAAGAACCTCAGTATCGTTTGTGTAACGACTCATAATATCGCCGTAACCTTGAGAATCTAAGTAACGCAATGAAAGCTTCTGCTGATGCTTAAACATAGAATCTCGCAAATCACGCATAACACTTTCAGATATATTCGCAACAAGTCTGCTCCAAAGCCAAGAACAAAACACACCAACAGCGTAAACACTTGCCATCAGAATAATCATGCGAACAAGAGGCGTCCAATCCTGATTATGCTTACCAACAAGCGGAAGAATATACGAGTCCACAAGAGATTGCAAAAACACTGCACTTGCAGCTTGCACAATTGCGCTAACTATTATTGATGCAATAATTACGTAAATTTTAACTCGATACACCAGCACATAAGAGGCAAGTCTGCTAAGAGTTTCCCAACTAATAGCTGAATCATTTTTAGAAGAGTGAGCCGTTTTATTCTTAGTCATTGTTATTTAGCTCCTTCTTCTTTAGTTGCGCCAGTTATGCTACTTTTTTCTTGAGAAATCGCCATATTTCTGTAAAATTCACAAGACTTAAATAATTCATCATGCGAACCGTTAGCAACAACACGACCATCTTTAAGAACAACAATAATATCTGCATGTTCGATTGAAGATATGCGCTGAGCAACGATAATTTGCGTAGAATCAGGCATAAACTTTTTCAAGCCATCGCGAATTTTACTATCAGTTTTCATATCAACTGCACTCATCGAGTCGTCAAGGATTAAAATTTTCGGCTTCCTCAAAAGTGCGCGCGCGATACACAAACGCTGTCGTTGACCACCGGAAACATTCTTACCGCCCTGATCAATATGCGTATTGTAGCCATCTGGTAAATCTTTAATAAACTCATCAGCACAAGCAATTTCGCAAGCTTGACGCAAATCATCATCGCTTGCTTCCGCTCTACCCCAGCGAAGATTTTCTGCAATTGTGCCACTAAACAAAATATTTTTTTGTAGGACAACGCCAACTTCTCCACGCAAACTAGAAGAATCATAATCGCGAATATCTTTTCCACCTACAAAAAGAGTGCCAGAAGTTACGTCATAAAGTCTTGCAATTAATTGCACTAAACTTGATTTTCCAGATCCCGTTGCACCAACAACACCAACAGTTGCTCCAGAAGGAATAGATATATTTATATCATGTAAAATTTCCTGTTCTGCTGGAGCAGATTCATCTGTATTATCTGATTGAGGATAGCGTAACGAAACATTTTCAAAACGCACAGAAGCGTCAGAAAGCTTTGTCAGCGGATGCTTGGAAACAACTTCAGTATTTCGAGATTGCAAAACATGTGAAATACGATGCATCGAAGCTCGAGCTGTTAACGACATTACAAAAACTGCAACTAAATTCGCTAAAGCAAACAAAATTTGCAAAGCATACACTACTAATGCAGCAAGATTTCCTGTTGTTAAACCAAAAGCAGGATTATTCCCCGAAGCCACAATTTCACGTGAAGCCAACCACGCAATAAGTAGCATGCCAGAATAAAAACATAAGTTAAACAAAGGAATACTACAATTTAACACATACTCAGCTTTAATAAAATAATCATAGATTTTATGTGAAATACGCGTAAAACGACTTATTTCATAATCAGAACGCACATAAGACTTTACGATGCGAATATTATGCAAATTCTCGCCAACTCTATTATTCATCTCGTCAATCATTCGATAAATTCGAGAAAATGCTGGAGCAACTATACTAGCTCCAACAGCGCCAATTGCACCAATAATAGGCACGAATGAAAGAAAAACCCACGAGATAGCAGGGCTAATTGAAAAAGTAAACCACCAAGCAGTGATGATAATCATAACGCTGCGAACACCAGAGCGAATAATCATTTGGTAAGCAAATTGCACATTTGACACATCGCTAGTCATACGCGTAACAACAGTGCCGCTAGAAAACTTATCTAAATCAGAAAAACTTAAACTTTGTAAGCGTGAAAACATGTTGTGACGTAAATTTTTACCGAAACCAGCACTAGAATGCGCGCAACAAATACCAGAAATAACGCCTGCAATCATTGCAATTGCAGCAAAAATAAGCAATTGCAAACCATAATATTGCACAGCTTCTTGAGAACGTGACATAATGCCAAAATCAATAAGATTTGACATTACTGTAGGGATCTCAATTTGCATAGCAGCTTCAACGAGAATAGTAACAGCTGTTAAGACGCCAAGAAAACGATACCTTTTTAAAGATGACAGAATCGTACGCAATGCGCGAGGAGGATTATTTTTAATTTTTCGCGAATTGTCCTTCAAATTCCCCGCCATTGTGCTCCTCCCCATATATAATGTAATGTGTAGGTTTAATAATATCACTTCTTCAAATACATATTTGAATTATTGCGCATGGCGCATTTCCGTATTGAGTTACTTCATTACCAAATGCATAAATAGATGAATCTTTGACATAGTAGTATACAGACAAATCACATACGAAAAAGTGCTTCTACACATTCAAATTATAAACAACGATTGATTTCATCTTATAAAAAATTATATAATGAAAAAGTGTATATTCGCATGTATAAAGAGGTACTGTCATGAATATAAAAAAGCTATTAATAGAATACTTACTTGCTCAGTAGCATTATCCATGTCTTTTTTACTATCATTGCAAGTTCAAGCCAACACCCAAGAAGAAACTTATGAGTAACACAAAGATAGTTGGCGCTGTAGCACAGCAGAAAGGCATTCGTGTCGACTTGCAGTGAGAATTTCCACATTAATATCAACAATTATGTGAGGAACAATATGAACAGCAAACACATAGTTCTACTGCCAATAACGCTGCTTTGTTATATTTCGTCAGCTATTTATTTCTTTAAACAATTGAAGGACTTAAAAGACGATAACACTTGTATTAATACTGTTAGTCTCACCATTCAAGCATTCGTCCTATTAATATTACTAATCTATCTTTTATATTTATGCAAAGAAAAAACATACCCAACTGTATATCGTTTAGTTACAGTATTTATGAGCATAGTTAGCATAATTCTTTTGACAGTTTGCAATACAGATGTTACTAGGTTAATTATATTTAGCTTAACATGTGTATATGTATGCATTCTTATAATCGTCCACAAACATTGTTAAATATATCGTATGAGTGGCGCATTCAATAGGATTACGAAGCGTCGCCTTCGCCTTGCGCGCGGTCTTTTCCGTAAATCGACGGAATAAAACGCTCCTGATCGTGAAGCTTTTCCCAGATTACAGGAGGATTTTGCGGATTTTCCAGAGACTTTGGCACATCGATAATTCGTTGATTACTAGAGCCACGAAATTGCAAAAGCGAATCGTGCAAATCTTTCATATAACGGCCGTCAACAAGAATATCAATGTAACGCAAAAGCTCAAGCTTATCAGGCGTCTCCCCTGGGCGCATAAGCTCTTCCCAAGTGTATCCAGTCCAACTCCAAATATCTTTTGTATTGCCAAACTCTTTTCGAATGCGCTTGCACAAAGGCAGCAAAATACCAGTATTAAGCAGCGGCTCGCCGCCAAGCAAAGTCAATCCTTGCACATAAGGCTCCGCCAAATCCGACATAATCTGGTCTTCAAGCTTTTGAGTATACGGGTGGCCAGCGCGAAAATCCCAAATCGACTCGTTATAGCATTCAACGCAATGGAACGGGCAGCCGGAAACGTAAAGCGAGCAGCGAATACCCTCGCCGTCCGTCATCAAAAAACGCTTGTAATCGGCAACCATGCCCTGACTCATGCGTTCGCTAGACCATTGGCCAGCGCGAGGATTATTAGAAAGGGAGGTTGGAATCCAAGGCCCGCGGTTAACGTCTGCAGGCGCAAAATCATGCAAACTCATGCGAGCCATATCCAACCCCCTTCCAAACCGAATAAGCAACTAAAAAATAAACAACCAAATTTGCGAAAATAAAATAAATCCAGCCATTAGAAAGTACAATCACAAAATGCAATACATTTCTAACGGCCAGATTATCACCAAACAACAAACACAAGAAAAGCTATTGATTTAGCTAAATTATCTAGTCATACTTATTTTACTAAGTTTCAACATAGTTAATTAGCTAAGTTTATTTTGTTTCCTCATACCATTCGCGAGACTCACCGTTGTTAAGAGTCACGTGACCAGTTTCGCCAGACATGTGCTTTACGCGGTGAGCGATTTCTTCGTGACGACCGTGAACCATTGGACGCTGAACAGGATTGCCCAAGTAGCCGCAAGTGCGCTTAGTCACATTGCACTTATCCGGGTCACTATTGCCGCACTCCGGGCAACGGAAGCCTTCTTTAGTCGGCTCGAAATCACCCTGGAATCCACAAACGAAGCAGTGATCGATTGGCGTATTCGTACCCAAGTAGCCGATGCCAATCTTGTAAGCGTAATCCCAAACAGCTTCCAAAGCCTTAGGATTTGCCTGCAAGCATGGGAACTCGCAGTAGTTAATAAAGCCGCCGGAAGCAAGATACGGGAAGTCAACCTCGTAGCGAAGCTTCTCCATAGGAGTTGGCTGCAACCAAACCGGGTAATGGAAGGAATTAGTGTAGAAGTCGTGATCAGTAACGCCTTCAATGCGACCGAACTTCTGGCGATCCATGCGGTTAAAGCGATCAGTCAAAGACTCAGCAGGAGTTGAGTAAACGGAGTAATGATAGCCTTCAGCCTTTGACCACTGCTGGCAAAGCTTATTCATGCGGCGAACCAAAGAAAGCGCAAATTCCTTGCCTTCCTCATTCCAGCTGTGATCTTGCATCCAATCCTTGCCGAAGAACACGGCCGTAGTTTCGTACAAACCAATGTAGCCAAGAGAAACAGTTGCGCGCTCATTACGGAACAACTGATCCACACTCTCGTTAGCTTCCAAACGACCAAAAGCACCGTAACGGAACAGCGTTGGAGCATTTACAGGAGTTGCCTGCTTGCAACGCATAATACGGAATCGCAAAGCTTGGTGAGCTACTTCCATACGCTCGTCGAAAAGCTTCCAGAAGCGAGTCACATCGCCGTGAGATTCAAGAGCAATACGTGGCATGTTAACAGTTACAACGCCAAGATTCATACGGCCATCTTCAACGTCCTTGCCGGTCTTTGGATCAATCCAACCCTGAAGGAACGAACGGCAACCCATAGGAGCCTTGAAGGAGCCAGTAATCTTAACAATATTCTCATAGAACACAACGTCTGGATACATGCGCTTAGTAGAGCACTCAAGCGCAAGCTGCTTCAAATCGTAGTTCGGGTCGCCAGCGTCCGCGTTAACACCGTGCTTAATAGTAAACACAAGCTTAGGGAAGATTGCAGTATGACGATCCTTGCCGAGACCACGAATACGGTTAAGCAAAATAGCGCGCTGAATTTCACGAGCAAACCAAGAAGTACCCAAGCCAAAGCCAACAGTTACGAACGGAGTCTGACCGTTAGAAACGCGGTTGGAATTAATTTGATATTCCATAGTTTGCATAGCGTCGTAAATAGCCTTACGCGTCATAATCTTTGCGTAAACTTCACGAAGCTGATCAAGCTCGCTCAAATTTTCATCAAAAGGAGTATCAGCAGGCAGTGGATCCCTGTCCAAGCAGTGGAGATTCTTAGGCTCCTGAGCCTTCAAGCCGTTAATCATATCTTTTGCGACTTGAATTGGCGTGGAATCAGGAATCATTGCGTGTGCCATAGCAAGATTCTTGTCGTAATCGCACTTAGCGTAAGGCTCAAGCATTTCGTCAGCGCGATTAACAGTCTGACCACCGTATTGCGCGCCAGCAATATCCTTAATAATTTGCGTAACCTGAGTTGCAGCAGTACCAATAGACTTTGGACTATCCATCATTGCATTACCAAGAGCAAATCCCTTAGCAAGCATATCGCCAAAATCAGGAAGCGAGCAGTTGCTCATGCAAGTAAATGGCGAATAATCAGCGTCATGGAAGTGAATATCACCCTTCATATGAGCGTTAGAAACTGCGTGAGGAAGCATAGAGAACGCAGAAGCTTTAGAAACAGCACCTGCAAGAAGATCACGCTGAGTTGCATAAACATTAGAATCCTTATTTGCGTTTTCACGAACAAGAGACTCATCACGATTTACAAGACGGTTAACAGCCTCGTTGATATCAGTAGCTCTAGCGCGGTCTATATCTCGGTTCAGTCGGTAGCTCGTGTAGCAACGAGCAACCTCATAAAGGTGATTTTCAATAAGACTATGCTCAACCAAGGTCTGAATATCTTCAATCTTCGCCGGACCATTGTAACGATCTTGAATTTCAGCCTCAATATGATCAGAAATATTACGAATCAACTGCTCTTCTTGCGGACCGACTTCCTTGCCCAAATCCTTAAAAGCAGCCTTGATTGCCATAATGATATTCAGCGGATCAAAATCAACTACGCGACCATCGCGCTTTTCGACCTGCACGCGAGAAACTGGAACTTCAACTACATCATCCGTACAATTTTCTGCGCTTGTGACAGCAGTTTCTTCCAAAACCTGCATCGGTACAGACCTTTCTCAAACACTGTTCCTTCTAGCAAAATCTCTCGTTGCAAACATGGGAACTATTTCTAACAACTCGCTCTACTATAACCCAACTCATGCACAATATCTAGGGCAAGACGCAAAGATAACCACCTATATATAGTGATTTATGTCACAATCGCGATTTTTGCGGCGTGTCCTGGTGTGTCGTAATTGATAAACGATAAATTACTGAATACACGCCGTTAAATGTGCGCACTTCGTGACGCTTTGATATATTAAATCACGTGGAACAGATAGCTTTTCAGCATGCACAGGAATTCGGATTCCAACCAGGAGATATTGTCCAACAATGGCTCTGGGATGACGATGTTGACGAAACAATTTGCGAAAGCATCGAGAAACTTACCGGCGAAGAGTTGGTAGATGAGGATTACGACGCTGCTGTTGATGGTGTGATTATTTGGTGGCGCGACGGCGACGACGAAGATGAGCTCGCAGACACTATTATGGATGCCACAAATATGCTTGACAATGACGCTCCTATGTGGGTTCTTACTCCAAAACCAGGTCGCGAAGGTTCCCCAAGTTCTAGTACCGTTCAATCTGCAGCAAAAACAGCTGGCATGAACGCAGCCACTCCGTTAACCGTAAGCACTGACTGGAACGGCGTTCAACTGCGCGCATTTGGTAAAGGTCAATCTAAATAAGTATTTGCTAATTGGCTTAACTAGTTCAACCGACTGTTGACTTGCTTAACAGGCTGATTAACTGATTACTAAGTTGCTTATTGCTTGCCAACTTGCTACTTACTTTTGTAGTATTGCTGCTGTTTTGTCGAAAACACCAAACCAGTTGATGTTATGTATAAAACATAGGGCAATTCTGTCGAAAACACATAATCATTCGGCGAAATAGACAAAAATACAAGAATAACGCAAATAAAAAGCGCGAGGAGAAAAATATCACAGCCTCGCACCACAACAGACAAGAAAACTAAAGCGAAAACAAAAGCCGGAAAATCACTGGCGAATGTTATCAAAAGTAGTGAAAACGAAAACAAATGCTGTAAAACACACAGCATTTGTTTCTAAAACTCACGACCGAAGCGATGAACACGACTACCACGTTCGCCACGTTTACCGTGCCAACGACGTTCGCTGCGTTCACCACGTTCACCACGTTCACTGCGCTCACCACGTTGCCCACGTACGCGCCCGCGCCCACCGCGTCCACGACCGCGACCTTTACGCTTCTGCTGTTCCGGCTCCGGCATACTCCAGCCTTCTTGAAGCTCGGCAGCTTCACCAACAATCTCATCTAGAACTGATGAAGAAGGACTCACATCCTCAGCTTTCGCATGAATTCCAGCCTTACGAAGCATCATATGAGCAGCGCGCTTCTGATTAGGAAGCACAAGTGTTACGACATCGCCTTCTTCACCAGCTCGAGCAGTGCGCCCCGAACGATGCAAGAAAGACTTAGGATCCTCAGGAGGCTCAGTTTGCACAACTAATGCAACGTCGCTAATATCAATACCTCGCGCAGCAACGTCCGTAGCAACCAGCACGCGCACCAAGCCTTCAGCGAACACAGCCAAATGACGATCTCGCTGATTCTGCGACAAATTACCTTGCAAATCAACTGCAGGAATACCTTGCTGCACAAATTTTTTCGCCATATTCTTCGCTTGATATTTCGTGCGCGTAAAGAATATAGAACGTTTCTTTCCAGAAGCAAGCTTTCGCAAAACTTCGTATTTATCCCCTGCAGACACAGCAAAAATATGATGCGTCATAGTGTCAACTTGGCAATCAGCATCATCCACAGCATGAACAACAGCATTTGGAAGGAAACGCTCAACCAATGTAGAAACTTGCTTATCAAGCGTTGCAGAAAACAGCATGCGTTGACCATCTGGCGCAACTTGCTCAAGAAGTCTAGTAACAGCAGGAAGGAATCCCATATCCGCCATTTCATCTGCTTCATCAAGCACACTAACCATCACTTTTTCAAGCGTAAGTGCTCCCTGACGCAGCAAATCTTCCAAACGACCAGGGCAAGCAAGCACAATCTGCGCACCCTGCTTAAGTTGCGATACCTGACGCTGGTATCTCACACCTCCATACACTGTCACAGTACGCATGCCATAAGCTGCAGCAAGCGGCGCTATTACGTCATCAATTTGATGCACAAGCTCGCGAGTTGGAGCAAGAATTATTGCTCTAGGAGCAGGAATTTCACTAGACTCGCGTGACTTACGGTTTTTATCAGAATGAATTAAATCAACAAAATTCTCAGCTAAACGCGCAACAAGTGGAATAGAAAATGCTAATGTTTTACCACTTCCTGTGCGACCTCGCCCTAGGATATTTGCACCTTGTAATGAATCAGGAAGCGTTGCTTGCTGAATTGGGAATGCAGTAGTTTTCCCATCAGCACGCAACACTTCTACCAAGGGCTCTGGGACTCCAAGTTGCGCAAAAGTGACATCGTCACGGTAATTTTCACAAGATTCAATAGCAGAGTCTGGAATAATTGTTGCGTTATGAGAATCTTGATTTTGCTTGTTTGAAGTAGGACGCAAAGATATTGCAGAATTTTGTTTTGTATTATGAGATTTTGCAATATCATTTTTAACAACATTATTTTTATCAATATTATGCTTAACAAAATTATTTTTAGCAAAATCTTGTTCAGCATCCGCAATAGCTACTTCTTCATAACGCAAAGCTTTTTCGCGCGCTTTTTGACGAGCTTTTTCTGCTTTGCGATTGCGCTCCCTGCGCGAATTGAACTCATGATTAGAACCGTAATTTTTATGACTACCCTGATATTCAAAAGGATTGCGTTTTTCAGCTGATTTCCTAGTATTTTTGACGTTTTTGGTATTCTTCGCGCCTCGCTTTTGGGCGAACGCAGCATGATGAGTATGCGGCACAATAGCCTTTCGTAAAATATGTGTATTCAAAATTTAAATTTCAAAACGTGAACTAATCGAGCCTAGCACACGCCTGGCACAATCACGGCAAATGTTGTCAAAAAAGCGCCAAGACGCTCGCACTATAAGTGCTCGCTTCTGAGCTTGCATGGAAAAAAGTCCACTGGACTTTCCATGCAAGCTCACGCTCCGAGTTACTTTCGCGCACTACGCTCCAAGCGCGAAAGCAGGTCGTCGCGCAAACGCCGGAAAAATCACCAGCAAATGTTTCCACCAAGAAATGAAAACAAAACTCAACTAGCGAGTGAGCTTACGGTGCAAGCGATGCGGACGAGCAGCTTCCTCACCCAAGCGCGCAATCTTATTTTCTTCGTAAGCTTGGAAGTTACCTTCGAACCAGTACCACTTTGCAGGATTCTCGTCGTCGCCTTCCCAAGCAAGAATATGCGTTGCAACTCGGTCGAGGAACCAGCGATCGTGCGAAACCACAACAGCGCAGCCTGGGAAATCAAGTAAAGCGTTTTCCAAGCTTTCCAAAGTCTCAACATCCAAATCGTTAGTAGGCTCATCGAGAAGAAGCAAGTTTCCACCCTGCTTAAGAGTCAAAGCCAAGTTCAAACGGTTACGCTCACCGCCGGAAAGCACACCAGTAAGCTTCTGCTGATCCGAACCTTTAAATCCAAAGCTTGCAACATATGCGCGAGTAGGAATCTCAACGCCTGCAACCTCAATAAAATCAAGTCCGCCGGAAACAGCTTCCCACAAGTTCTTATTAGGATCCAATCCTGCACGATTCTGATCCACGTAAGAAATCTTCACAGTATCGCCAACAATAAGCTCTCCGCCAGAAAGAGGCTCCAAGCCCACAATCGTCTTGAACAGCGTAGACTTACCAACGCCGTTTGGACCAATCACGCCAACAATACCGTTACGAGGCAGCGTAAACGACAAGTCGTCGATAAGTACACGGTCGCCAAAAGCCTTGTGAATATGCTTTGCTTCCAAAACTTGCGAGCCCAAACGTGGACCTGCTGGAATTTGAATTTCAGAGAAGTCAAGCTTCTTGGAATTACGTGCCTCTTGCTCCATTTGGTCGTAGCGTTCCAAACGAGCCTTGTTCTTAGCTTGGCGAGCTTTCGGCGAGCTACGCACCCAATCAAGCTCATTCTTCAAACGCTTAGCAAGCTTGGCATCCTTGGCACCCTGGATTTCCATACGCTTTGCTTTAGTTTCCAAATACGTTGAGTAATTTCCCTTATATGGATAAAGCTGACCACGGTCAACTTCGCAAATCCACTCCGCTACGTTATCCATAAAGTAGCGGTCGTGCGTAACAGCAATAACAGCACCCTCGTACTTGTGCAAGAACTGTTCAAGCCACAAAATAGATTCCGCATCCAAATGGTTAGTAGGCTCATCCAAAAGCAGCAAATCTGGAGCTTCAAGAAGAAGCTTACACAATGCAACTCGACGCCTTTCACCACCAGAGCACACAGAAACAGGCGAATCCGGATCTGGGCATTGCAAAGCATCCATAGCCTGCTCAAGCTGCGAATCCAAATCCCAACCGTTTGCAGCGTCAATTTCAGTCTGAAGCTTACCCATTTCTTCCATTAACGCATCAAAATCAGCGTCTGGATTAGCCATTTCTTCGCCGATTTGGTTAAAACGCGCCACTTTTTGCGCAATCTCACCAAAAGCCATCTTAATGTTTTCGCCAACCGTCTTAGTGTCATCAAGAGGTGGTTCCTGCTGCAAAATACCTACCGTATAGCCAGGAGTCAAAGAAGCTTCACCATTGGTCACATTTTCCAAACCGGCCATAATTTTCAGCAGCGTCGACTTACCCATGCCGTTCGGACCCACAACACCAATTTTTGCGCCCGGAAGGAAGCTTAAAGTAACATCGTCGAGAATTACACGATCTCCGTACGATTTACGCGCCTTAATCATCTGATAGATAAATTCAGCCAAAGTAATATACCATCCTTACAAACGTTGAAATTCCAGCGTTTGTTGCAACTTGCGTAAAAAGCGTTTAGTACTTTTACCTACTTAATTCAAGCAAGATGCAACTTACATAAAACTACGCAAACTAATAGCTAGCAAATACTAGCACGTTGCTGGCGTACGATTTGACTTATTGACAGACTCAGAATCATCTTCAGGCGGAATCTGGCAGAGCCACTCGCCCAAAATCCCAACGACCATATCAATAAAGCACACCAAGCCAGCAATAGAGCATTCACGCACAACAGAGTTATACAGAATTATTTCACTGTGTGGCAGACTCATTAACAACTGCCCAACGTACCAGCCAGACAAAATAGCACCTGCCATTCCCAATGCCTTAGACAGCATAAGAGCTGCAACAGCAAATTGAGAACTTACAGGCTTCTTATTTTTATCTTTGTTAGCAACACTTTGATGAGTTTGCAACGCCATAACAAAAGTTATTAAGCCAGCAATCACCATAATTGCAACAACAACCCACGGAGCTCCTGCTAACGACATAGCACTAGACTCTGTTGACGACACTAGAAATGCGCCCAGCACAAAGCCAAACAGTAACCCTAGTACCAGATACCACCAAGGTGTGCGATACGCTTTCATTAACAACCATCCCCTATAAGCCATTGCTCTGAGTATACCCCAACAGTTTGAGCATCAAAAGCAAACGCTAATGAGTACGAAACTGAGTTGTCATCCAAAGCAGCATCCGACTCTATCTGCAGCCACGGCATAAGTTCAGGCGACTTAGGGTCAACCATCACCATTTCCGCTAGTTGTTGCGGCAATTTTTCTGCATCAACAGTTCTTGTATCAGCAGCAGAAGCACCATATGAACGCGTACCCAACACTCGCACAGTCACCTTATCTTTATACAAAGTAGCAACAGCGCGAAGCAAGCGAAGCAGTTCATACTCGTCACCGCCCGAAGACAGAATAAATACAGCCGCGTAATAATCACCTTCAAGCATATTGGCAACATATAGTGCCGATACGCCATCTACGCGAGATTCTCTATCCTGCTCAAGCATTGCAACTATTCTCAGCATAGCAGAACGCGTGTCTTGTTTCGCGACACCCTTCATAGAAATTACTGCAGTTGTCTGTAACGGAGTCGGACATATACGGAACAAAGGAGACTTAGTTTCTCTTTTAACAAGCTCACTGCCATAATTGACACTTTTAGATTCATCGACACAAGAGCACTCTGAATCTCCATTATTTTCATAATCATCCGCGAAAGAATTTGCGATATCAACGGCAGCTTTAGCAGCTGCAGCAGCGTCCTCGTCTTCTTTGCGCTGCTTTTCTTTTCTATCTTCCTCAATAAGAGAACGATAGTAATCTGCTATTTCGCCTTCCTCAAGATCGTCAACTGATACGCTTCCACTACGAACAGCAACATGCGCAAGAGAATCAGGAATTACACGCCGTTCCGAATAATTTAACTCTTCTCTAGAAACACTATTCAAAGTAACACAAATATCGTCAACAGTGCTTTTCATGCCGTAATATTCGCTTCTTAAAGCAGCATGAACAGTAATATCAGCCTCACTAATTTGCCAAGTGTGCATAGCAGAATTTAAAACAGATTTAGCAATAAGTTCTAAAGCTATAGCAGGATGCTCCTCAATTTCGCTATCTTTTTCGCAACGTTTAAGCATAAAAGCAAGACGCTCAGCAATTTGAGGAATATCTATTGCGTTAGTCTCATCTCCGTCTAATGCATTACTCAAATTAACTTTTAAAACAGCATCTATGTAAATAGAAGAATATAATCCAATGACTATTGAGTCACCGCTTGGGCGAATACCCTTCAAACTTATGGTCGTATTCATAATTTCATCTTCTACTCTCTAATAAAAACAATTTAAAATTCCAATTATTTGTTTATTTATCTTTTACTCTTACCTATAATACGCAAAATTAATATTTCGATACATTGTACTCGATATAAATCAACATGCGTAATTTTTTGCATATAACACTAATTTTTATTATTAAATTCTTAGAAAAATAAAAATAAACGCTGACAGCAATAAATTATATTGTTATCAGCGTTTATTAATGATTGTATTTTATCTGCTTCTTAGCACTGTATTTACACTATTAAGCACCAAATTGAGTGCCGTCATTTTGATTAGTAGATGGATTAACTGGTGGTTTAACAGTTCCAATAACAGTTCGAGGAGCAGGTGCAGTAGTCTGAATAGACGTATCAACAGGCATCTGATCAGACTGCTGGTTTTGTGAAGTTGCGTTATTGGAAGATTCAGAAAGTTCAGAAGCTTCACTCTGCTCATTCTTACCTTCAACGTTGCGCTTTAAACTTTCTGGAATTTCAACAGGAGGAAGATCAGAATCTGGTCTTCTATCGTCCGAAAGCCAAAGAGTACGCTCAGGAGCCTTACGAATCTTACTGAAGATTTCCTTAAGTTCCTTCTCGTTAAGAGTTTCCTTAGCGAGCAACTGACGAACCAGCTCATCTAATACGTCACGATTATTGTTAATAATCTCCCACGCTTCAGTATGAGCAGTTTCGATAAGCTTATGAACTTCTTCATCGATTACTTCAGCAGTACGATTCGAGAACTTACGAGGTTGCAAAGAATCGAGTGAACCGGAAGAATCTTCGTCAGTATCCATCCACTTAACAGCTCCAAGCTTCGCTGAGAAACCATATTCAACAACCATCTTACGAGCAATAGCAGTAGCTTTCTCAATGTCGTTAGAAGCACCAGTTGTTGGATCATGGAACACAACTTCCTCTGCTGTGCGTCCGCCCATAGCATATGCCATTTGATCCAGCAATTCGTTGCGAGACTGCGAGTAACGGTCGCTTGTTGGCATCACAGCAGTGTAGCCAAGTGCGTGACCTCGCGGCAAAATCGTTACTTTAGTAACAGGATCCGTGTGGTGCAACGCAGCAGCAACAAGCGCATGACCACCCTCATGGTAAGCAGTGTTACGCAATTCATCCAAAGCCATACCCTTAGACTTACGTCGAGGTCCTGCTTGAACACGATCAATTGCCTCATCAATAGCGCGATTATCGATATATTGAGCACCAGAGCGAGCGCAAAGCAACGCAGCTTCGTTAAGCACGTTAGCTAAGTCTGCACCAGTAAAACCAGGAGTGCGCACAGCAACCATATGAAGATCAACATCCGGCACAAAAGGCTTACCCTTAGCGTGAACCTTCAAAATTGCCTCGCGACCTTCCAAATCAGGAGCCTCAACAGCCACCTGACGGTCAAAACGACCAGGACGAAGAAGTGCGGAATCAAGCACATCTGGACGGTTTGTTGCGGCAATAATAATCAAATTAGTGTCGTTGTCGAAGCCGTCCATCTCAACAAGCAGCTGATTAAGTGTCTGCTCGCGCTCATCATGACCGCCAGTCATGCCACTTCCGCGGCGACGACCAACAGCATCAATCTCATCGATAAAGATGATGGCAGGAGCATTCTTCTTAGCTTCGTCAAAAAGTTCACGAACACGAGACGCGCCCAAGCCTACGAACATTTCCACGAAGTCAGAGCCAGCCATTGCATAGAACGGCACACCAGCTTCGCCTGCAATAGCACGAGCCAACAAAGTCTTACCAGTTCCTGGAGGACCATAAAGCAGCACACCGCGCGGAATGCGAGCACCCAAAGCCTTGTAGCGCGAAGGATCCTTCAAGAAGTCTTTAATCTCTTCAACTTCTTCAACAGCAGCTTGTTCGCCAGCAACGTCAGCAAACTTAGTTTTAGGAGTCTGACCTTCAAGCAGCTTGCCACGGCCACGTCCGCCACCCATGCCAAGCATACTTCCACCGGCACCGCCTATTCTGCTAAACATGAACCAAATCATGCCAAGGAAGAACAATATCGGAGCAAGCGAAGTAATCAAATACGAAATAATGCTAGATGACTGTAAGCTAGCAGTCCAGCCGTTAGAAGGCTTCGCCTTTTCGACTTCTTGTACAATTGACCTACCTTGTGCATACGCGTAGTAGAATTGCACATCCTTGCCAAAGTCACGCTTTTGCTTACTTCGTTTATCGAACTTCTTAAACGGACTATCAAGCGTAAGCTTAACTAACTGTTTATTGTCAATAATTTCCACATAACTTGCTTTATGAGATCGCACTAACTCAATACCATCCTGAGTATCGATAGTTTGCGATCCGTTATGAACAAACATTTGGAATCCGACAACTGAAAGCAACACAAGAAGCACAATCCACGTCCATGGCGACTGCCAGAAGGAACGACGATTGTTATGGTTGTTCTCGTTATTTTTATTATTCTTGCCCTGTTGACCGTTGTTTCGCTGATTCCTAGGGTTGCGTGGATTTAAAAACGGATTATTCCCGTTATTTCCACGCCCAGGACCGCCCATTGGGCCTTGCGGTGTCATAGGAGAAGCGCCCATGTAATAAGGCTCCTTTCAAACTCCTCAATTTATATAAAAATTCTGAATAGAATCTATAAAATCAAGCACCATACACTGATGGCTTTAATACCGCAATACTATTGAGATTGCGGTAGCGTTCGTCGTAGTCCATTCCGAAACCAACGACAAATGCATCAGGAATTTCAAAGCCCGAGTAGTCGATTTGTACGTCTACTTCGCGACGTGCAGGCTTACTGAGCAATGCAAAAACTTTTACACTTGCAGCACCACGACCTTTTAGCTCATCTACAAGCCAAGCTAGCGTGCGACCGGAATCAACAATGTCTTCTACAATAAGCACATCTCGACCACGCACATCAGTACTTAAATCTTCGCGAACAGTGATTTGTCCGCTAGTTTGAGTGCCACTGCCGTAACTAGACAAGCTCATAAAGTCCATTGATGCGTTAATGCTTAATTCTTGCGAAAATACAGCAAGAGTATTTACAGCACCTTTGAGAACTGCAACAAGCAAAACATTACGGTTTTTGTAATCTTCACTTACTTGTTTAGCAACTTCACGAATACGCTTCATAAGGTCTTCGTGGCTAATTAATTCATAGTCGATGTCATCTCGTATATCTGCAATTTGCATGTTCACTATCTTTGCATAAGCGAATGACGATATTGCGCGAGAGCCGAGTCGCTTCGTAATAATTTGGCAGCGAAAAAGGCTTCTGACCATGCCATTTTGTACATAGTTCGTCCACTGCCGATATGTGACTTGACGAGAAACGCAGACCAAGCTCACTTAACGCACGCACTATAATCCGTCTACGAATTGATGGATGATATTGCGCTAACTTCTCAGCTTTTAACCTAACAGTTTTCGCATTTTTATCAAATTCCATCACTTGTGAACTAGCTTCGTCAACTTGAGAATTAATATAGTCAAGATCGTCTCTAGCTATTTCAGCTCCACGAGAAAGCAAAGTAACCATATTTGCATTAAAAAATCGCGAAATATAAGGCATTAACGTGTGTCTAACTCGAGATCTCAATGGATAATTTTCTGAAAGTTCCTCATTTTGCGAAATATCGTCACCATTTGTAGGATCATCCCACCATGAAATGCCTAAATCCTCGCAAATACCAGTAGTATCTTCTCTACTAAGCTTAATAAGAGGCCTCGCAAAAAGCACGTTTTGACGCAATGTCACTGCTTTCATGCCAGCAACTGCTTCTAAACCTGCAGAATCTTTTAGCCCCATCATTACAGTTTCTGCTTGATCATTTGCAGTATGAGCTAGAAGCACGGCTGCAGCTTGCTGCTTTTTAGCGACCTCAATAATTGCTTGATACCTAGCATTTCTAGCAGCAGATTCTTCGCCTTCTCCCGAATCTTCAACGTTCACAGATTGAATATACACGTACTTTTCATCTATTCCAGATTGCAAACAATGTTTAGCAGCAGTATTGGCAATTTCAGTTGAGTGTGGCTGCAAATGGTGATCTACTATTACGACACCGCAACGAATACCCCTACTTGCGCACACAATCACGCTCAATGCTGTAAGTGCAAGAGAATCTCTACCTCCAGAGCACGCAATAAGAACCAAAGGAGCATCAACATCTGTCGCGTGATTGCCATGTTCGGAAAAACGCGCGTCTTGTGCACATAATGAAAGTTCGTCAAAACAATGCTTGATTGCGCCAATTCCTGCGCGTATGCGAGAAGAATACACCATAGCTTCTAGTGTAGCGCGCCAATAACGCTAAATTGCAACTCATAAATCATAGTTTTGGCAATTCTGCCATAAACTTATTAATCGCTACGAACGCTCCCCAAATATCAGCTGGCTGGTTCGCAACAACAGCGAAAGTTAGCACTCCACCACTTTTCCTAGATACATTACCAACCATAGAAGTAACTTCACTTAAAGAACCAGTCTTTACGCGAAGCATGCCGGCAGAAGATTCATCCGCTAAACGCTTTCTTGCTGTTCCAACTAAACCAGGAAGAGACAATCCTTCAGCAGCTGCAGCACCTCCAGAATCGGCTTTAATATTAAGCACTTGTACTTGAGCTAGCGTTGTTGCGCGCAACCTTGATTTTGGAGACAAGCCTGAGCAATCAGACATGTGCAAACCACGTATATCGATATTGAGCTTGCGCAATCCCTCTTTTACTGCCTGAACTGCACCCTCCGGAGAGTTGGATTTGTGAGTTGCAAGCGCAGTCAAACGACCAAACTCTTCCGCCAATGTGTTGTCTGAAATACGAAGCGTATATGCCATTATTTCGTTTAATGGTGCAGAAGAAACTTGTGCAATTAAACGCGAATTAGATGATATTAACGATTGAGTTTCGCTTACTGGTATGACAAGATTTTCAGACTGTGCAGATTTATCTTCATTTTCAGAATCTTTATTGTTTTCAGAAGAATCATCTGCAGACGAGCCTGAACCGGAATTTTTTTCATCAGAAGCGGTTTTATTAGAATAATTACTTATAACTATTCCTTGTTTGCTTAATAATTTAGCAAAAACATGACCGACACTTAAAGCAGGATGAGGATCAGAAAGCGGAAAATCTGTCATAGCGTCAGCGTCAACACCTTGCACTGAAAGGTCACGCTGACGAGCATCATCTATAGCCAAAGATGACGTTTGAGCATAAAAGCGGCGTTCAACATCTGTTTCATAAATCAAATCAGGAGCACGTTTTGCGCCAAACAATGAGTCATCAACAGCTAAAGAAACTGTGTGAATATTTTCAAGCTTCAACGCGTTGGCTGTTCTTCTCGCTAATGTCGTTAAACCTGCTCTGCCATTGACATGGTGCCAATCGTTTTCTCCAACGCCAAGAAGCATGTCACCATTGCCGCGAAGCACAAGCTTTCTAGCATTCGTACTAGAAGCTCGTTCTGGTTCACCGCCTGTTTTAGGCAACAAAAATACTTGAGTATCAAGAGTTGAACCCATGTCAAGAGTGCGAGAAGCTACGCTAGCAGTTAAAGTTTTAAGCGTTGACGCTGGCTCTCTTAAAGCATTTGGCTCATGCGAAGCAACTACTCGCCCATTAGCATCCATAATTACTGCTGAAGTGCTGCTACTCATAGAAGCATCGGAAACCAACTCGTTAATAAGTTTTTGAGCTTGCGAATGATTTATTTCTTTACCATAAGTCACGCCTTTAGCTAGTGATTTAACTCGCAAAAGTGATTTAGGAGAAGAAACAGTTACAGCATAATGTTGTTTTCGCAACGTCAAAGGACCAGGAAGAATATCGTATACGTCAAGCAAAAAATAAGTAAAAATAATTGCTGCACTAACTATAACTGCTATAAATGCAATAAGCAATCGCCAACGAGAAGGATATTGGCTTCTTAAAACCATAGCAGCGTATTTACTTTTCTTCTGTGCGCTACTTGGTTTAATCTCACTGCTTGATTTAGATTCACTACTTAGTTTTTGTTCACTGCTTGGTTTAGGCTCGATACTTTTGTTGGGTTCGCCGCTTTGCGCTGGCGTGCTCGCATTAGGAATATTTAAGGCATCGTTTAAGCCTTTATTACTTTCCATGCGAGCACACCTTTAAATCGATTGCAAATACCGCGCTTAACTATACATTGCGCTTGCAACAAAGCGTGCGTAAGTTACGCAGTAATAGACGCGAATCTGCGCAAGTTTTCTACAATGCGAATCATGCGCTTATCCATTACTTTGCCACCAAGAATCACGCCAACAACCAGCACAATCAAGCCGTTTACTATGAACAGAATGCTTGCAATCCACAAAAGATTCGGGTTAAGAATCATAAACGCAATCGCAGCCGCAAACGAAGGAATCATGCAAACTACAGAAAGAAGCATAAAGCCTATAGCTGCAAAACTTCGCCCGCCAGCACTTCCTTGCGGCCTAGAAAATGGCTTTTCGATTGATGCCACAGGGTACATTGCAATGCACGAAGAAATTAAGCCAATGCCTATGGAAGCAAAAGCTATTCCAATTGGCGAAAGAATCTGGAACATAACTGCATTCACATTTTGCTTAACATTTGCTACAAAGAAAAGGAAAACGTAAACCCCTACTCCAATAATCGCAAAATAAACAGCGCAAATCACTGACCAAACTATTGCGTTCGCTAAGCGATCGTGCAAACCTTTTACTCCAATAATCACATGCATAGTAAAAGCTGTGCCATCGTAAGCAATATTGTTTCCAACAACCATGCCCATAAGCAAAGCAGCATACATCATCCATCCAGAAACACCTAAGTTATCTGTTAGAGAATCAAATCCTTTAGCCTTAAAACTACTTCCTCCTGCAACTACCAGCATAAAAAGCGGCGCAATAAGCAAAAATAGCTGACGCATATCTCTTCTCATAACGCTAATAATTCGCGCAATAATCGCACCAACTGTGTTGTCTGGAACTGCTGCAAACAAGCCGATTCCCTTAGTTTTAACAACTGTTTTTTGCTCACCACGAAGCAACTTCGGCTCTAATTTTGCGCAAAATACAGAGATTGCAAAGCAAGCAGCAATCGTTACAACGCAAATAAGGAAGCGAATAGCAAGAGCAAGCCAATTGCCATTAATAGCATCGAGCGGCAAAGCCATAGCTGCACTTAATGGTGTAAAAGCGGACGCAGCACAGAAACTTGTGCCTAGCGCAATTCCATTTGGCGAAGGGCTATGCGTATTCATTGATGAAACAAAAATCATGTACGCTATAAAAATGGCAAAGTAAAAAATGTTTCTTGAACGCTTGTTTATTAAAATAGTATCCAAAAGCTCAATAAGCATTTTGCTTAAAGACACGATTGTTGCAACGTAAAGCGGAGCTGCAATTACGCTGACTAAAACCGGCACAATTCCAAAGCTTCTGTACGCTAAAGACCACAAAGCAAGCGCGATTGTGCAGCTTACTGAAAGCGCTCCAAAAAGAGAGCCAAGAAGCATGCCAGCTTGCTGCTTTACGTAAGGAATGCCGTAAAGCGCAAAACTACGCGATTTTAGTGTTGTGTCGCTGCCAAACATAAACACGTTTATAAACAGCGTAAAAATTGACGCAATCGACGCAACCATTATTGGAGCCAATTGGAATTCCTGCCAATTTTTAGTATCTGCAAGCATTCCTGGATTAATGTACTTGCCAGTTTCCCAGCCAGCAAAACCAAGAGCGCATATAAGCGCAAGTCCAAAAACAATTGCTATAGCAAAGCCAATTTTTTGCCAAATTGACTTTCGCATAACAGAAAAAGTAAGCGCCCAGCGAAGGCGAACCATGGTAAAAATCATAGACATTACGGTTTTCCCTTTTAAGCGTTGAGATTGGTGGAAGATGCAGGAGCGTTATCAGATTTGCCGCCGTTAAGCCAGTCGATGCGCGCAGCTGCGTGACGTCCGCCAACAAGCTCCATAAAGCGATCTTCAAGATCTTTGCCCTGAGCCACCTCTTCAAGAGTGCCAGCAGCCGCAACATGACCTTCGTTAATAATCGCCACGTGCGAGCACATTTTTTCAACCAATTCCATAACGTGCGAAGAAATAATCACCGTGCCGCCAGTAGAAACATACTCGGCAAGAATATCCTTCAAATTTGCGCTAGAAACAGGATCCACTGCCTCAAAAGGCTCGTCCAACACAAGTACGCGAGGGCTGTGAATCATAGCTGTTGCAAGGCAAATCTTCTTAGTCATACCAGTTGAATAGTCCGAAACCATAGTGTTTGCAGCTTCTGTTAAGTCGAATGCAGAAAGCAAATCGTTCGCGCGACGAACAGCCTCAGCGCGGCTCATCTCGCGAAGCATGCCAGCGTAAGTTAAAAGCTGAAGGCCAGTAATCGTCTTAAAAATCTCGTCGGCCTGAGGCATTAAACCGATTGCGCGCTTAGCGCGATTTACGTCACTCCAAACATCGTTGCCAAAAATCGAAGCCGAGCCAGCATCTGGCATAAGCAAGCCCGTAAGCATTTTAATCGTAGTAGTTTTGCCAGCACCATTCGGGCCGACTAATCCATAGAAAGAGCCTGCTGGAATGCTCAACGAAAGATTATCTACAGCAACTTTCTTGCCAAAAGTCTTAACAAATCCGCTAATAGAAACCGCTGGAACATCTTCGTTAGTAGCGTCGTAAGTGTTTGCGCCAAAAACTGGAACGCTGCTAGCAAAAGTATTTCCGGACGGATACTCGGACGGATATTCAGACGGAATAGAATCTACCATAGAAACCTCGCAGTATACAGATAAACGCACGCATTGCACTACATTAATTGCGCAATCACACGCTTATATCAAGGCTTCTATTATCTCATACCCGCAATTTTTGCGCAATCGCAATGCCAGCACTATCCGCACGCTACCTTCATATTCGTGTGGTAGAGATTTGAGATTTTTCGCACTGATTGAATGTTTGCATGCTTATGAAGTTTTGCAGTTGTGCTCTGCAGACGTTGAGTATTTATTCATAGCGAACACTAGCGTCATTGCTGCTGCGCACGCCACACCAGACGCACCTACCACACCAAAAAACACTAGCGGCTTTATTAGTAGTGAGGGGTGGGCGTTGCTTGGTCGAGCAATATAAAAGCGGAACGATAGTAATAATCTCGTTGACGAATACTATTTCTGCAGAAAAAGTAAGTAAAAAACTAAACTTAACTACGCAACCGCTAAGTCCAAATAAGGTATAAGAGTGGAGCGCTGTCCTTACGGCTAATCGCCGTTCGGCTGAGCTTGCGTTGAAAGCACACCGTGCTTTCAACTTGAGCAAGCTCACGCTCCGAATTGCTCTCGCGCGTACAATGCTACGCTCAAGCATGTCGTCGCGCTAGTAACACCCACCACTCACAGCCACTTCAGAAACACGCCAACCAAACACCAGCCCAAAACTCGCGCCACAATAAGCAAGAGCACTCAGCGACCAGTGTGCTGAATCGGCTTCCACTCGCTCTTTGAGAAAATAGCTTGGAACGCAATAGGCACGTACGAAAGCATAAAAATCGGGAAGCTAAGAGCGTACGCAAACAGCTCCTTATTCGTTGCACCAAGCTTATCGTGTTCAACTAAAATAGTGAGCGACACAAATATCATCATGCCTAAAACACTTGTAACAGTAGTTGTAATGAAGTTAATCATTGAATAGATTTGACTCATCCATGTTACAAATCCAAATGCAGCAAAAATAAACCCAAGTATTATTCTTGCAACAGCCAAAACCATAAATGGGAAAAGCATAAGCGTAAAATCAACCGACGAAAAATCTCTTTCGCGAATACCATGTCGAATAAGAGCTGCTCCATAGTAACGAAATACCTGCAAGAATCCCTTGCTCCAACGAAGACGCTGCCTCCAGCTCTGCCTAAACGACACAGGTTGTTCATCATACAATACTGCAGAACCGCAATATCCAACTTTGTCTCCGTGAAGAATAGCATCCATAGTAAATTCAAGATCCTCAGTAAGAAGATGGAATTTCCATCCGCTATTTCTGTGCATAATCTCACGCGAGAACATGAATCCAGTTCCACCAGCATGGCAACTCGAACCGAATAGCATTCGAGAGTTGTTAGTAAATCGCGATTCTCGAATAAACCAAAGTGCAGAGCCAGACGAAACCCAATTATCTGAAAGATTCACGGAATTACGATAGCTGGTTAAAATTTGATATCCTGCGTGGAAACCTTTATTCATTTCCTCAAAATAATGCGGATCAAGTTTATTGTCTGCATCGAAAACAAAGTATGCGTCATAAACTTTATCCGCACCAATTTTCATAATATGATCGAGAAGATAGCTGAGCGCATAACCTTTACCAATATGCTCTTTATCAAAACGTTCAATTACGTTGCATCCGCAATTGCGGCCAACCTGCGCAGTAGAATCAGTGCAATTATCTGCAACAAGCCAAATATCAATAAAATCTTGTCTATATGTTTGAGTTTGAATGCAATGAATAAGATTACCTATAACAGCTTCCTCATTGCGCGCAGAAATAAGCACAGCATAATGCTTATCCATTGGTGCTTCAGGAAAAACAATAGGCTTAGCGAATAAAGATGCAACAGCACAAACACCTTGATACACAACACCGCTTATGCCAATAAGTATTACTAGTACATCAAATATTGATAGAAGAATCATCGCTTCCATCCGCTCCGTGGATTATTTTTTACGTTACTTTTATTATTTTTTGTATTTTTTACTATTTTAGACTCGCCTACTTGCAATTTTGCTTTAGAAGAATCCTTATTTTCAGAATCTACTTCACGCTTTGCAATATCTTTATTTACGGCATCTAATATTTCGCGCGAAATTGGCATTGTTGCCAATACGTCAGTTTGATCAGAATCGATAGAAGAAACTTTGCTACCATTCGCATCGTCAGAGTCTGACACATAAGCTTGCTTATACCAATATAGGATATCCTCGTTCAGAGAAATGCGAGAGCTTGTGCCTTTCATTACACGATGAACACTTTCACTCATTGGATTCATGAACTTACGGCCAATCGCTTCAACGCAACGAACAATAATAGAAGTATGATCAGGGTGAGGATCGTTCATAAGCGGAGAAGAAACTAAACTATATTGCTTCGTGCATACTCTAAAAATTGCTTGCAAACTTGCAGTCACAGGCAAAGCCAAAAATGCTCCAAGAGCACCAAATACAGCGCCCATTACAAGAACTGAAATAAAAGCTACTGCAGGATTCAGATCCATAGTCTTCTCGGAAATCTTCGGCGAAATAACCATGTTCTCAATTTGCTGATAAATCGTAATAAAAATTAATGTTGCAACAGCCGCACCAAAACCATTGGAACCCCATGCAACCAAGATAGGCAAAGCTCCACCCAAATAGCCACCAATTGTAGGCACAAACTGCGAAACAATTCCGCAGAATAAGGATAGCGGAAGCCAATACGGTATATTCATTACAATAAGAAAAATTGCGGTACCCACTGCGTTAATCGCTGCCAAAATAATTCGCGAAAATAAGAAGCTCGAAATCTGCTCTTGAACAACTGACCAAATAAATAGGAAACGACGCTGAGATTGCGGATTCATCCAACGGCACATGCTACGACGCATAGCCGGACCTGCTGCAGAAATGTAATACGTAACCATAATAATGGTAAGTAAATCAAGCAGAACAGTCATCAATCCCCATGTTGTGTTAAGTGCTTGGCCAGCAAAATCAACAACCCAAGATGTTTGCACATGCTTCAAAATTTCCATGCCAAGCTGCTCAATATTAGGCATTTTAAAACCGGTATAGTGAAGCACAAAATTTGCAAATTGATTGTATAAATCAGGCAAGCCCATAACCATTGAAACAACCTGCTGAGCAAATAAATTACCAAACAAAGCAAGTAGCAAGCTAATTACAACAAGCAAGCCCGTTAGCGTAAAGCCAGAAGCAACTCCTCGCCTCCAACCATGCTTAATTAACCGAACAACAAGCGGTTCCATTGCGAGCGCAATAAAAATAGAAATCACAACATCGAAAACAATGAATGAAATGCTATTCCAAGCGAACCATAGGAAGATAGACACAAAAGTAATAATTGCAACGTAAATAAGTGCACGACCTAGCCAATCTGGCGGCCTTCTGTCATCGCCTTTAGCTGGGAAAAGTGAAGCTAAATCTAGCTTATTTTCACTTTCCTTAATATGCTCATGCATCTTATATTCATGCATTTCTTGCTCTTGGTAATTCATAGGTACTATTGTAACTGCGCGAACTGATGAATGCGAATTAGCGGCATGTAATGGTAACTATTTTTGTAATACTTAATAGTTACGCTATTTATTACTATTTATTACAATTTTCTACTATTTCCTACTAAACGATTGCAATTATGCGCATCTACGCAACTACACGTAACATTATGTAACACAAACGTAACGAGATATTCGAGTCGCTGAAATCCAAAATGGCATTCATAGTCATAAACTCATTACTGGGTTTTTTAAGAAAGGAATGGTGACCATGACCACTTTGCAAACTAAAGAAGATGCCGCAGCCCTTATTGAAAAGGAAGGCATTGAGTACGTATCCGTACGATTTACTGATTTAATTGGCGTTCAGCAGCACTTTACTGTTCCTGCTGACGAGTTCTTACACAGCGCTTTCACTGATGGAATGGCGTTCGATGGTTCTTCAATGCAAGGCTTCCAGGCTATTAACGAATCAGATATGAAGCTTATTCCAGATGTTGACACTGCTTATATTGACCCATTCCGTAAGCATAAGACTCTGAATGTTGCTTTCTCTATTGTTGACCCTGTAACAGATGAGCCATATTCTAGGGATCCTCGTCAGGTCGCTATTAAAGCAGAATCCTATTTGAAATCAACTGGCATTGCTGACACTGCAAGCTTTGCCCCTGAAGCTGAGTTCTTCATCTTTGACAAGGTGCGTTTTGCTAACGACATGCAGCGCTCCTTCTATGAGGTTGATTCTAACGAAGCTCCTTGGAATTCTGGCATCGACACTGAAGATGACGGTAGCAACAATATTGGTTTTAAGAATCGCGTAAAGCACGGCTACTTCCCTGTGCCACCAGTAGATCACAATCAGGATTTGCGCGATGACATGGTTTACAACTTGCAAAAAGTTGGTTTGATTCTTGAGCGTTCTCACCACGAAGTCGGCGGCGCAGGTCAGCAGGAAATCAACTACCGTTACAATACGCTTGTTCATGCTGGCGATGATTTGATGAAATACAAGTATGTGGTTCATGAAACTGCTGCTTTAGCTGGTAAGGCTGCAACATTTATGCCAAAGCCAATTGCTGGAGATAACGGCACTGGCATGCACTGCCATCAGTCGCTTTGGAAAGATGGCAAGCCATTGTTCTATGCGGAAACTGGCTACGCTCAACTTTCTGATATTGCACGTTGGTACATTGGCGGCTTGATTAAGCACGCTTCTTCTGTGCTTGCATTTACGAATCCTTCGCTTAACTCTTACCATCGCTTGGTTCCAGGATACGAAGCTCCAGTCAACTTGGTTTACTCTGCTCGTAACCGTTCTGCAGCTATTCGTATCCCTCTTGCTGGTACAGAACCTGCTGCTAAGCGTATTGAGTTCCGTGCACCGGATCCTTCATGCAACCCATTCTTAGCATTCTCCGCTCAGCTTATGGCAGGTTTGGATGGTGTTATTAACCATATTGAGCCTCCTGCCCCTGTTGATAAAGATTTGTACGAGCTTCCTCCAGAGGAGCATGACGGCATTAAGCAAGTTCCTTCTTCGCTTGGTGAAGCTTTGCAATCTTTGGAAGAGGATCACGACTTCCTTATGCAAGGCGACGTATTTACTAGCGACTTGATTGAAACTTGGCTGAATTTGAAGCATGAGGAAATGGATATGGCTCGCTTGGCTCCAACTCCACTCGAGTATGAGCTTTACTTCCACATCTGATTTGTAGTTAAGTTATTCTAGCAATAAGCCGGCTCTACGATTTCGCAGAGTCGGCTTTTTGTTTTGCGCGACGACCTGCTTGAGCGCTTATTCCTCACGGCATAGCCGTTCGGCTGATTTGGCATGTGAAGCACACCGTGCTTCACAATTGAGCCAAATCACGCTTTGAAGGAGCTTGAAATCCTGTTGAGTTCAAGCTCCTTCAAAGCGCGCGCGAAAGCAACTCGGAGCGGAAACTCGCTCGCGTTGGAAGTCCAGTGGACTTCCAACGCGAGTTTCGTAAGCGAGCGCTTATAGCGCGAGCGCAATCTGCACGAGTGTCCCATAACGACAGTTTTCAGACACTAACGCAGTAAGCGCGCTGCACGAGTGTCCCAAAACAAGCGAAATCGGACACGCGCGCAGTAACTCAACTGCACTAGTGTCCCAAAATCACCAAACAGAGACACTCGCGCAGTAAGCGTACTGCACTAGTGTCCCAAAATCGCCTGTTTTGGCGCTCAAGCAGATTGTCGCGTTAGCTGTTTATTTTTCAGCACGTATTTTACATCAGCTTGAGAGGCGACCTTCGAATCATGAGTAACAACAATCACACATTTGCCATGCTCTCTAGCAGCATTTTTTAATATTGCAATAACTTCTTTAGTAGTAGCAGGGTCAAGACTTCCAGTAGGCTCATCAGCTAAAATTACCGGAGCAGAAGATACTAAAGCTCGTCCAATTGCAACACGCTGCTGTTGACCACCAGAAAGTTTAGTGACGTTACGATTTGCTTCTTCTTCAGTTAATCCAAGATCTATTAGCACTTGAACATCAGCATGTGAATTTACTAATCGCAAATTTTCTAATGGCGTCAAATAGTCAATAAGATTAAAATTCTGGAAAACAAGTGAAATATGTTTTTTGCGATGCTCAACATATCCTGTTTTTGCAATATTTTCACCATTAAAAAGCACTTCGCCACTATACGGAGTATCTAATCCAGCTAAAAGTGAGAGCATAGTAGACTTTCCGGCTCCAGAAGCTCCCATGATACTGTACATAGTGCCAGCTTCAAACTCAGCATTCACGTCATTTAGTACCGCAATATTTGCAGGTCCGTAAGTGTACTTCACATTTTTTAATTGCAATAAAGCCGACATAATAAGCTCCTTATTTTTACATAATTTAAATATGATTTATAAGATTTGTTTCATTTATACGATTGCGCTGTTTGTGATTGTGTTTTTAGTAGAAAATTCACATACGCAACTACATTTCTGCTAACTCATAGCACTTAGTATTTGCCGAGGCTTCTTTATTAATATTGGCAGCACTGCAACAATCAACGCAACTATTGAAATAAGCAAACCAATAACAAAAGCAGCAAGAGTTTGCAACAATGGCAATACTGGCATACCATCCGCAATAAATGACGAATCAGCACTATGCAAAATCGCAGAACCAATAACGCCAGAAAAAGCAGCACCGAAGCCTAGCGAAATGACGAATGACACAATGTTGAGTATCGTTATTTCAACAAGCAATTGACTAACTATTATTGCTCTAGATAATCCAATAGACATAAGTACGCCAATCTCGTGCATACGTCCTCTAACCCAGAACACTAATACAAGTCCAAGCACTAAAATACCGACAAAACTTAGTGCCACAAAAATCATTCGCACAAGTTGTTGCACAGAGTTAACCGAGCTTATTACATCAGACAATTGCGAAGCATTCTGCTCTACATCCGCCCACTTGCCAGCAATAGTTTTAGCCTGCCGTATTGCATTAGCTAATAAATCAGAACGCTCAACAACACAACGCAAAACACCTCGCTTAGAAGAACCAGCCAAAGACAACGCCGAACTTAAGTCAGTAAATATGCGATTTTCTGACGCATCCGAAGGAAGTGCTCCTTTAGTTTGCAATTTGCCGGCAAAGATGCCAACAACACGAACTTTTACATTAAACCCCTGCTTAAGAATTATAGTAGAACCAATATTAAGATTATTCTTCTTAGCAAAATCACGATGCACTATTGCTCTACCAGAAGAACGATTAGTAATATGCTCACCCTGCTCTAAACGGTATAATCCCTCTTGAAAACCCTGAGACAATCGAGAATCTGTTGTGCCAGTAATTCCAGCAGCATGAGCCAAAACATCATCGTCTAGTCTTGGACCCTGCGCAGGAAGCACAAGTTGCTTTCCAACAGGCGTAGCTAAAACATCGCGCTCTTCCACTACAGTTTTTACGCCCGAAATCGCAGCAAATTTACGAATTTGACTAGAGTCAATTCCTTCATTCGCGGCCAAATCTTGTGGAATTGGAGAATTAGACGTAGCAACAGAATTAGAATTTGTATTACTTTGCTCTGGAAGAGTTTCACCTCGAGTTTTTGCTCGTACAGTAAAACCTAAACCAATACTGGATTGAATACGATCCCTAACACCCTCAACAGAAGCACTGATACCAGCTTGTGAAACTAGCGCACTTAAAACAAGAGTCATAATCAGCACAATTATTGCGTTACGTCGAGGTTTGCGCAATATTGCAAGTTTCGCTCGAGCACATAAAGAAATTACTTCACCATTCATAATGTTACTCACTAACTTTTCAAATAACTTTCATACGACGAATTATGAAAACTATGCCGCCAAACAGCATAGTTTTACTTTTGCAATCCGAGGAGCTCACGAGGAGATTTGCATATAATTGGCAAATAAGACAACACAACTGCAATAACGATTACTGCACCAACAATTGTAGAAACTCCGACAAAACACTGAGCGTCTACTTGTACGCTAAGTGTTTCCAAAGTTTTTGTTGCCAAAGTTGATTCAAGATTTCCACCAGCTTGACCCATATTACTCAATTCACGGGCCGCTGATGATTGCACAGAGCCAAGAGCAACATTAGCCATCAACGGAGCTATAACTTTTGCAAAAAGGTAACCCACAATCAACGAAGGTATTGAAATAAGCACAATCTCAGCAAGATATTGACCAACTATAGATAATTTGCCAGTGCCAATTGCAACAAAAACACCAATTTCATTACGTCGCTCATTCATCCACAGCAAAAGCACTAATGCCAAAGCAATAATAGCGAATGATACAACAGCAATTGTTGTAACAGTCATTATTGAGCGCACTCCCTTTGCTGCTTTCAACAAACCAGAAACGAACTGATCGTCACGAGTTAGTTGATAGTTTTGCAAATCAATAGGCAATTTCGCAGCTTGAGCCATAATATTATCCACATCCTCGCCGCGCTTTATTCTAAAACTTGCATCCTGATATATTTCTTTTCCAGGCTCATATTTGTATAATTCGCGAGTAGTTTGCAAATCCGTATACACGGTATTAGCTGTCAATTCCGCCCTAGTTGCGACTTGACGCTTATTTGCTCCGGCATAAATTCCAACAATACGAGTTTTTACTGTTGCTGTTGATTGTTGAATATTGTCAGCATCGTAAGGATTAGCGCGAAGCGTAAGAGTATCTCCTACATGTAATCCGTTAGCTTTAGCGAGATCTTCATGAATCAGTGATGCATGAACGTTATTAGCAATAAGATGCTTGCCTTTAGACATAGTTATTGCTTTTGTTTTAAAAGTATTTAAACCAGTAGAGTCATTCGTCCCTTCAATATTAACGGCATTTCCAAACTGCTGCTCGCGCTTTTGATCATAATCCTGAACGCCTGGAATTCTTGCCGCTTTAGCATTAACTAAATCCGCTGTTACATTTTGTCGAACAACGTAGGAAGCAATTCCATTTAATTTTGCAATTGCCTGTACATCTTTAGGTTTTACAGTTCCAGCTCCTCTAGGAGTTCCAGGGTTTATTTGAGGGTTATTTGCGAGCACAAAACTAGACTCTGCTTGCGCTTCAACTTTTTCTCCTTCTCTACCTGCAGCACTTGAAACTGCAGAAGTAGAAAATAACAATGTCGAAATAAGAAATACAATAATGAAAACTATCGCTGTTTTTATTCGTTTCCTCAGAATGTAGCGTATTGCACGAGAGATAAACGTCATCGACTACCTTTCTTCATTGAAAAATAACTTTATATAGTATGCGAACATACGATATGCCAGTATAGCATATACGCACTTATAATCGACATACGAAAAGCCAACCCTACGATTTTGCGGGGTCGGCTTTTCGTTACTAACACAGCACTCAGGCAGGTCGGAGCGCTGCACGAGTGTCCAAAGCGGCAACGAGTTTTATTTAATACTTATCCTTAATAATCTTGTTCTTGATATGTATTGTTCTCAAACTTAATATTTACGTCGTTGCCTTTGATTTTAAATGATTCGTTGATATAGAATCTGCTTACAGAATTACCATCATGCCATTCGTCTTCGTTACTAGCCTTACGACGGAACTCTACAGTTTCTTCAAATCCTTCTGTAGAGAAACTTCCACTTTCTGGATCAATGGATGTAAGTTTAGGATATCCGTTAACACTTCTCTTAACATCTGAATATGAATAGTCGTAGGATGTAAAGAATCCTAAGTTCTTCTTACGCAAGGAGGTGCCAAAAACACAAATCTTTGCAGGGACTGCTGATCCATTTGATGCACTAATGCACTGCTTAATTTGCTTTTTAACAGCACTGGTAATTTTCTTCTCTAGCTTCTTGCTAGCACGTTAACTTTGATTTTTTAATCCTGTTTGGAATATCTAAATACATAATGTTTACACGAGGATACAGCTTATATGACTTAAATATAAGCCACTCAGTTTTAGGATAAGAGACTTGAAGCGACATTTTATTCTCTTTCCCATTAATTCTGTAGGAGACTACACTGGAATCAAAGCTAATGTTGGTAATTACTGGATTTTCAATATGATTTTTAGCTTTGCTGCCAACTTCATTAGTCAAAAGGATGCGAGAACCTTCTTGAATATCGTTAGGAGACCAGTCAACAAGTTTGCTTGCTTCTGTAAAGTTTCCGCTTTCCAGAGCGTTCACGTATTGTTTAATTGTAGCTTCTGGAGAATAAACATAGTTCTGAATTGCATAATATGCAGTACCAAGAGCTACCACTAAAACTCCAATTATGATAAGGATGATTTTATTCTTTTTGCTCATCTTTACTGAAGCTATATCAGAGTTATTTGAGAAATTCGCATTATTTACGTTATTTACGTTATTTGGCAAAACGGTGTTATTAGTTTGCGTCTGATACGTATTTACAGCAAACTGCTGCGCTTGAGATTCATGCTGATTAAATTGCGCCACTGGCTGCTGTGTATTATCCTCTACTTTTGCGCCACAATTTGAGCACTACGTTGAGACACTATCTATAGGGCTTCCACATTGAGTGCAATTCATATTAACTCCTAATATTTCACAAAAGTGCTTAGCATATTATTCATACGCTAAGCACTTTTGAAATAAAATTTTTCCAAGTTATTTTTATTTTTAAGTTATTTTGCTAAACTGACGCAAATTTTACGAAAAACACTCTATTAAAAAGCTTTTATAGAATTATTTAATTAGATTAGCAAAATTCTTTTAGTGCAATAAAGCTCCGTATATTGCGGAAGAAATAGCACTTGTTACGATTCCCATAGTGACGCAGAATACGATAATAAGAATTATCGCAGCTACTAACACGTAAATAACCCACAACCATTCGCGATCTATCTTACGCGTGCATTCAGCGTGAGATACGAAGGAGAATGGAAGAAGCAATGTCAAGAATCCTGCAAAGATTTGCAAGAACACAGACGGAGTCGAAAGAGTAAGAATGCCAAGCAATGCTGCGCAAATCTGAATTGTTACAATCGGAACCATCTTCTGAGCGAACTGAACATGCAACTGGCTGGCAGACATTGGGTCACCAAACATCTTTGCACCAATCAAAGCCACAACGAATGTCATGTAAACGCTAATCATTGCTGCGAAGAAAGCGGCAATGAATACGGAAATAGGCACGGAAACTCGTGGAGCAGAAATAGAACGCTCCCACATTGACGAAAGTAAGTTAGTGCCAACCTTAGTAAAAGAGTTGAAAATGTTGGCACCAGATTGAACCGTGGAATAAGTTTGGATTGCAGATACAAGAGCACTAATTACAAACACAAGCACAGCGTACAAGCTAGATACATGGTAACTCTGAGAAGGCTTCTTAATTGCGCTAAGAAGCCAATGGAAGAAGTCCACCATCTGTTCAGAATTAATCTGATTCATTGGCTGAGTATAGTGAGGAGCACCTTGCATTGCTGGAGCCTGCTGCATCATCGGTTGAGCCGGTTGAGTTGGGTGAGTCATTTGCGGATTCTGCTGAACAAACATTGGCTGAGCTGGCTGCTGGTACGCAGGTTGCATTGGCTGAGTTGGCTGCGGTTGAGCCGGTTGAGACGCAAACTGCTGAGCCGGCTGAGAATTTGCAAACATAGGCTGAGCCATATGAACAGGCTGCTGCTGCATTGGTTGAGCCATTGGCTGAGCCTGAGACACAGGTTGTACAGGCTGAGCTACTGGTTGAGCGGATTCAACATTATTACCGCAACCCTTACAGAACTTTGCGGAATCGTTGTTTGCTGTACCGCATTGAGAACAAACCTTCATTTGTCTCTCCTTTATTCAATGTAGTAAATACTCGCGTTCAAGTAGTAAATTACAAAAACACACATGAGTATTCTATTACTACTATTGAAATGCACAAAACGACACTGCAATAATTTTTAAAACTTTAAAATCATATTGCAAAACCGAGAGTGCGAGCAGCAGCTACAGGAACTGCTTCATCTGCCCAATAATCTTCAAGATTTTCGTCGGTAGAAAGTGAACGCATTTCCGCACGATCAATATAAAGTTCGCCGCGAAGATGATCAGTTTCGTGCTGGAAAATACGCGCAGGCCAACCATGCAAACGCTCGGAATGTTGTTTGCCGTCCTCATCCTGCCAAGTAGCCTGAATATCAAGCCAACGCTGACGTACAGCCTGATAGCCGGAAACACTTAAGCAACCTTCATAAAAACTACGAGTTTGCGTACCAATAGGCTCATAATGAGGATTAATAATAGCTCTAAACGGAAGCTCTGCAATGTCACGAGGATCATCCTCATCGTCACGAACATGATCTTCAATAACAGCAATCGCAAGACCTAAACCAATCTGTGGAGCAGCCAAACCTACGCCTGGAGCCTCCAGCATTGTGCTGTGCATAAGAGAAATAAGTTTTGTGAGAGTAGCACGTGTAAGCTGGCCGTCATATGCCACAGTGCGCTGGCGAAGAACAGGCTCACCTGCTTGCACAATCGGCAAAATGCCGTCTTCTGTAGCGGAATCAAGCAAGCGCTCAACAGCGCGACTGAGCTTAGTATCAACACTTGCGTGATGCGTAAACATAGGACTCCTTTTCACCGTTTTAAGTAACGCGCACAGTAACGCGAAAACATACAAAATCTACATGCTGCGAGCAGAATTTGAAAGCCGCACTAAAGATATAAGTGTATCAAAATTATTTGCGCACTGCTAGAGCCGACTGAAATGTAAGCAAATAGCAGGCGCAAAAAATAAGTAAGCTTATAGCTTCAGATTATCGACCACAACTTGAGCAAGACGAGCACAAACCTCATCTGCCTGAGTTTGAGTTGCAGCCTCGCACATAACGCGCACAAGCGGCTCTGTGCCACTAGGACGCAAAAGCACGCGACCTGTATCTCTAAGAAGCTTCGATTCTTTCTCAACAGCTGCAAGCACAGCTGCGTTAGTTTTCGAAGCCATTTTATCTACATTTGGCACATTTACAAGAGCTTGCGGAAGCTGCGGGAAGTCTGCAGCCATTTGCGAAAGTTTCTTGCCTGAACGAACAACTTCACGGCACAAAGTCAAAGCAGTAAGCGTACCGTCACCGGTTGTTGCAAATTCGCGATTAATAACGTGACCAGACTGCTCGCCGCCGAGTGAATAATCATGCTTAAGCATTTCTTCAAGAACGTAGCGATCGCCGACGTTTGTTTGCACTGTTGAAATGCCCATATCTTTGAGCGCAAGCTTTAAGCCAAGATTGCTCATTACAGTTACAACGAGCGTATCGTGATTCAGCTTACCTTCAGCCTGCTTTGCGCGAGCAAGAATACCCATAATTTGATCGCCATTAACCATATTGCCGTTCTCGTCAACAGCTAAGCAGCGGTCGGCGTCACCGTCAAAAGCCACGCCTAAATCAGCCTTAGAAGCTTTAACCATGGCTTGCAGCTGCTCAGGATGAGTCGAGCCTGCGTGATCGTTAATATTGTAGCCGTCAGGAGAAGCGTTAATTACGATTACTTCCGCACCAGCGCGACGAAGAGCTTCAGGAGCAACAACAGAAGTAGCACCATTCGCGCAATCTGCTACAACACGCAAGCCTGCAAGAGGCTTTGGACGCGTAGTAGAACCATTGCTTAAAGGCGCAACAGCAGAAACTAAATGATCAATATACAAGTTAGTAGCTGTAGTAGTATCATGGCTGACTCGACCTACACCAGCACCAGTTGGACGCTCCCAATCTTGACCAAGCACAGTCTCAATCTCATCTTCCTTGCTATCTGGAAGCTTAAAACCTCCGCGCGCAAAGAATTTAATACCGTTATCTGGCATAGGATTATGCGACGCAGAAATAACAGCACCCATTTCAACGTTAAGCACGGAAGTGAGGAAAGCAACGCCAGGAGTTGGGATAATTCCAGCATCAATAACATCAAAACCGCCAGCACTCATGCCAGCAGCGAGAGCAGAAGCTAGAAAATCACCAGAAACACGCGTATCTCTGCCAATAAGCGCGCGACGGCGAGCGTGAGAGGAAGTCTCGCTTTCATTAGAGCTAGATGCAACCGGCGCGTGCTTATCCCCTAAAACGCGCACTGCAGCATCACCCAAATCTAACGCAAGTTGCGCTGTTAAATCTCGGTTCGCCAATCCACGCACACCGTCAGTACCAAACATTCTTGGCATAATAAAGCCTCTTTCGCAAAAATCACTTCATCCTGCGCGCAAGCAAACAACATCGCATACTAGCGCGTCACACACTGTTTGCCATCTTACTCGTAACATTACATAACGCGCTATAAAAAATTTCTCCGCACATGGTTGTGGTACAAAAGCCGGAAAAACTCCGGAAAATGTTCCACAAATTGGCCAACGCTCGCGCGGTTAACGCTCTCGCTGCTGAGCTTGCGTGGAAAGTCCACTGGACTTTCCACCTGAGCAAGCTCACGCTCCGAGTTGCTTTCGCGCGCACAATGCTGCGCGAAAGCAGGTCGTCGCGCAAAACTCGCGCCACATTAATTAAGGCACTAGCACAAGGAAGCGTTGTAATGCTGTACCTTAAGCGTGCGGCGAGAAGAATCAAGGCTGCCGAGCACCATGCGACGCAAAGCCTGATCTGCATCAGCATGAGCCTCAAGCCACTTTTCACCGTGCTTAACCAGCTCCTCAACCGGCGCATACACAGGATACAAGCCTTCGATCAAAGCTTCAGCCATGTGGAAGGTGCGGTTCTTCCAAATCCACTCAACTTCAGCAAAGTAGCGATCAACGTAAGGCTTAACCAAATCGCCTTTAGCAGTGCTTGCAAAGCCAGCAACCACAGCGCCCATTTGCATATTCGTCAAATCGAGATTACGCAAAGCCTGTTCAAAAGCCCAATCCTTAGCTTCTGCAGTTGAGCGAGCTGCACGAGCCTGGTAAGCGTATTCGCGATTCTCAGTCGTGTCGCGCTTTTGAAGTTCCGCGTCAATTCCAGCTTCGTCCAAAGCATTCACGCCTGCGAGTGCAATAAGAATGCTCCAGCGCAAGTCGTTGTCGATTTCCAAGCCTTCCAGATTCACGGAACCGTCAAGTAATCCGTTAGCTACGCGCAAGAACTCGGCATCTCCAACTTCGCCGTATCCAAGATAAGCCTTAACGAGCTGGAATTGTTCATCGGAACCAGCCGAAGCTGCCAAAGCCAACTGCCACAATTCGTGAGCAACATGTTTTGCAACTTCTGCTTGACGCTCTGGAACAACGTAGTGGCTTGCAGTTACTTTCACTTGACCAAGAGCATAGCGGAAAGTAGTTGATTCTCGCTCAGTTGCCAAAGCTTTAAGGCTGAGTTCCACAAAGCGTTCTGCTGGGAATTCTGCGTCGCGAGTCATATCCCACAATGCGAGCCAAATAAGCGAGCGAGTCAAAGAATCCTTGAAACGATACAAGTTTTCGGCAGCAAATTCAAGCGACTTTGCGTCAAAACGTAGCTTCGTATAAGTTAAATCGTCGTCGTTTACAAGAATAAGCGCAGGCATTTTCTCGCCGCGCACCTCAACAACTTCCGTCACTTCGCCGTCAACGTCAAGTTCGATTCGCTTTGTGCGCTTAATTTCACCAGTTGCTTCGTCTACATTGTAGAATCCAACAGCCAAACGGTGCGCGCGAAGAACAGGATGCTCAGCTGGCGCGCTCTGATGCAAACGCAAGGAAGCAATAGTGCCGTCACCTGCTTCTTCGACTTCAGTAGAAATCGTATTAATTCCAGCCTTTTCAAGCCATTGAGCACTCCAAGCCTTCAAATCGCGTCCGCTTGTAAGCTCTAACTCGTGCAACAAATCAGCCAAAGTTGCGTTGCTGTATGCATGCTTGCTCAAATAGTTGTGGATTCCTTCAAAGAACTTTTCGCGACCAACATACGCTACGAGTTGCTTCAATACAGAAGCACCCTTTGCATAAGTGATGCCGTCGAAGTTGACGGAAGTGTCATTCAAATCGTTGATTGGAGCCACGATTGGGTGCGTTGTTGGAAGCTGATCTTGATTAAGTGCCCAGCTTTTTTCGCCGGAATTGAAAGTGCTCCAAGCGTCATGCCATTCGGTTGCTTCAGCAGTTGCAAGAGTAGAAGTGAATTCTGCGAAGGATTCGTTAAGCCACAAATCATTCCACCACTTCATGGTCACGTAGTCGCCGAACCACATGTGTGCAAGCTCATGCAAAACTGTTACAACGCGGCGCTCAGCATAAGCGTCCGTGACTTTGGATTCAAACACGTACTGGTCGCGAATCGTGACCATACCAATGTTTTCCATAGCTCCAGCGTTATATTCTGGAACGTAAATCTGATCGTACTTTGCGTACGGATACGGCACTCCCCAAGTCTTAGCGTAGAAAGCAAAACCTTTCTTCGTAATATCGAACAAGTAGTCAACGTCTTTTGCAAAAGCGTCTTTAAGTGCCTGACGGCAGTACATTGCCATTGGAACTACGCGACCGTCTTCATTGTTGTAAGTTGTGTGCCACTGCGCGTAAGGGCCTGCGCAGATAGCAGTTAAGTAGGAGCTCATCTTTGGAGTTGACTCGAATACCCAACGCTTCATGCCTTCTACAGCGCCATTTTCCAAAGTGCCTGCTTCAGTTTCGCGGCCTTCCAACGCGGTTTCGCTTTTAACTGGCATATTGGAAGTCACAATCCAACTTTCTGGAGCGTCCACCGTAAAGTCAAAAACAGCCTTTAAATCCGGCTGATCAAACACAGCATAAACGCGGCGAGCATCCGGCACTTCGAACTGAGTATACAAATAAACGTTTCCGTCGGAAGGATCCACGCTTCTGTGCAAACCTTCGCCCGTGTTGGAATACTGGCAGTTTGCTACAACTTCTACGGTATTATGCTCAAGCAAATTTGCAAGCTCAATTCGACTGTCTGCAAAAACTTTAGAAACGTCAAGAGCGGTACCGTTTAACACCACAGATTCTACGCTGTTTGCAATTAAATCGAGGAAGCTTGCGCTACCAGCTTTAGCATCGAACTCAATCTTCGTGCGCGAAGTAAAATCGCGTCCGCCTTTTCCTAAATCGAGCGCAACATCGTAGTGAATTGGCATTTGGATAGCGTCGAAACGCTCTTGAGCTTCTACGCGAGTCAGATTTGCTCCTGGCATATTTTGTACCTTCCTTATATTTTTCTTATTTTTGATTATATTTACGATTATTTTTAGCTATTTACAAATAATTGCGAATATTTTCTTTATTTTTGATTATTCTTGATTATTTTTTGCAATATCCGCAACTACCGGCACGAGCATAGGCTTCCTGCGCAAAGCGCGAGCAACCCAACTACCCAAAGTTCGTCGCATAATCTGCTGCAACTTATGAGTATCGTGCTCACCGCGCATCATCGCATCCTGCAACTGTTCAACAATTTGATGACGAACCTTCTCAAAATCAGCCTCGTCTTCAGCAACAGCATTCAAGAAAATCTTTGGACCAGAAACAACGTCAGCGTGCTCTGTATCAACTACAACAAAGCTCGATACGAAACCTTCCGTGCCCAAAATTCTGCGCTTTTCAAGCTCTTCATCTGTAAGCTCACCAACAGAATCACCATCAACATACACGTAACCGCATGGTACAGAACCAACAACTGCAGCATTGCCATGATACAAATCCACAACATCGCCGTCTTCAGCAAGCACAACGTTATTTGGTTCAACGCCAGTTTTTACTGCAATCAATCCGTTTGCAACCAAGTGACGATGCTCACCATGAATTGGCATGGCGCACTTTGGCTTCACAATGTTGTACAAGTACAGCAACTCGCCTTCATTGCAATGACCAGACACGTGAATTGCAGCGTTATCTTTGTTGATTACACGCGCACCCAACTGCACAAGCTTGTTAATAACCTTATAAACTTCGTGCTCATTTCCTGGAATAAGCGAACTTGCAAGAATAACAGTGTCGAACTCATTAACAGTAATATCTCGGTGATTGCCATCTGCAATACGCCCGAGTGCAGCCATAGGCTCGCCTTGTGAACCAGTGCACATGTATACGAGCTTGTCGTCTTGAACATCCTTGGCCTGCTTTAAGTCCACAACCGTGTTTTCAGGAATATGCAAGTAGCCTAAATCCGCAGCAATTGACATATTGCGAACCATCGAACGGCCAACGAACACAACTTTTCTGCCAAACTTGTGAGCTGCGTCAACCACTTGCTGCACGCGATGCACGTGGCTTGAGAAACTAGCAACAATAATCTTGCGCGTAGCTTCAGCAAAAGCGCGATCCAAAGCCGGACCAATCGAAGTTTCAGGCTTTACAAATCCTGGAACTTCAGCATTAGTGGAATCAGCCATAAGCAAATCTATGCCCTGCTCACCTAAGCGACCAAACTCAACTAAATCAGTAATACGATGGTCAAGAGGAAGCTGATCGAGCTTAATATCGCCAGTATCAATCAAAGTTCCAGCAGGCGTTTTAACACAAACAGCAAGCGCGTCCGGAATCGAGTGCGTCACCGTAATAAACTCAAGATTAAACGGACCTACTTTCATCTTATCGCGGCCTTCAACGCGAGTAAGTTTCGGCTCAATATGATGCTCCTGGCACTTTGCTTCAACAAAAGCCAAAGTAAGCTTAGAACCAATTAACGGAATGTCAGGACGCATTTTAAGAAGGTAAGGCACACCACCGATATGATCTTCGTGACCGTGCGTTAAAACCAATGCCTCAACTTTGTCTAAACGATCCTGAATGTAGTGAAAATCTGGGAGAATCAAATCAACGCCTGGCTGCTCTTCTTCTGGGAATAGCACACCGCAATCGATAAGCAAAATATGACCGTTATATTCAATTACGTTCATATTGCGGCCGATTTCACCCAAACCGCCAAGCGGTACGATTCGCATTGATCCTTTACGATACTTTGGCGGCGCAATAAGAGCACCTTCTCTTTGATCGTTAACTACAGGAGGAAGAACATTTCCTGTTCTACGAGTTGATGACTTTGCATTTTCTGTTTTAGTTTCTTTGTTGAATTTAGCTTTTTTAGTTGATTTAGTTTTAGCAGTTTTTACATCTTTAGTAGATACTGATTTAGTTGAAGTATCAGCAGACATTTTTTTATTCACTTTTTTCACCGACTGTCGAATTTGCTTAGACGACGCAGAAGATTCTTGGTTATTAAGAGAACGCATATTATCAGCGTCAGATTGCAACGCATCGCGTACTACTTCAGCAAGAATTTCCTCAGTACGTTCATCATATTCTATTTTCATATTCATCTCACTACATCTTGCGATATTGCGCACTTCTTTCTAGTGTACCGTTAGGACTCAACTCAGCTTTTGTCACTGAAGCGGCAGAAACTTTACGCAGCTGTAAAATTTCGGTCGGATTAAAGCGAGAAAACGGCAGAAACTTTACACACGTGCGCAGTTAATGTCGCTTTTTAAGCACCATTACAATAAACCAGCCAAGCGTGGCGATAGGTATAGCTGCCATTGTTGAGATCCATGGAACCATCATTCCGGCATGCGAATTCCACGAGTCGATTGCAGCTCCAGCAGCCATCGAGCCTAAAGAACAGCCAACAGCAGACGCAGTTGGTAGCCATGAAAGACCTTCCGTAAGCGATTCTTCAGGAACAGTTGCTTTCACAATAAGATTTCCAGTAGCAAAAATTGGCGAAACGCATAAGCCAGAAAGCACTTCAAAAACGCTCATAAACATAAGTCTGTCAATATTAAGACTCATAAGCATAAATCCGACAGTTAGAACAGTCAAAAATACAATCAGATGTGACCAATCAGAACCACGGAATTTATGCGATCCAAAAATAATCGCTCCCACAAGCGAACCACATGCAAACAATGCCAACTGCATACCAATGAAATGATCAAGCCCCTGAGCTTTCATTGCAGCTGTTACAGACACGTCAAATGCACTAAAACTCATATTAAATACAACAAACATGAGCACAAGCGGGATAATGCCGCGGTAAAGCAGCACGTTTTTACCGCGCTTTTTTGAGCGATGATTATGCAATTGCTTAAGACTAAATTTGTCTACAAATGAGCGTTTCGCTTCTTGCTTTTGAGATGCCACATAATCTTTGGAAATTTCATCTTCTTTTTGAGAAGCGATTAATACATCAACATCTTCAGCTGCAGCAGTTGGAACTTCCACTACTTTGAGCACAGCAGGTTGAGTATTTTTTAGAGAAAAGAACCAAGCTCCGCCCAATCCACTTGCAAATACTGGCACGAATAATTGCGAAACAGGGTGCACAGAAGTTGCTAACCACGCGGCTAAAATAGGTCCTAATATAAACACAATTTCATCGATACCAGATTCCAACGCATAAGCAACGTTTAATAAAGAATCGTCATCTTCTGCACGCAATGTATAAGCCCAACGAGTACGCACCAACGCGCCAAAAGCAAACTGAGTTACACCCATCACAATTGCTAACACAAAAAGCAAAACAAGAGGAACCTTAAATAAAGCTGCAAATGCAAAAGAAATCATAGCGATTACTTGTGCACTTAGCGCAATAACTCCAACTTTACGCTGACCAAAACGGTCAAAAAGCTTAGCATACACAGGAGTTACCGCAGCTTGTGCAAGCACATACGACGCAGACATTGCTCCAGCAATAGTCCAGTTGTTATACAAATGGTTTAATGCAAGAACAATCCCCAACGCAATCATAGACATTGGCAAACGCGCAATCGCGCCTGCTACACAAAACGCTTTAGCTCCATTAAATGAAAATAATCTAGAATATTGAGAAAATACCGATGCTTTCTTAGTTGCCGTTTGGGACGACATATATTTCTTTGCTCCTTTTTGTCAAGCAAGTCACGCAACGTTATACATTTGCATATTTTTATTAACGCGTTTTAGAACGAGCATTTGCTTGCTTTGAACGAACTCTCGGCTCACCTGAGTAAATATACAAGTCATCCACCAAAGATTTCACGTTCTTAGCTTCATAAGGATGATCCGAGCGCATAAAAGAAGCATCTCTTCTAAGCCCGTGATAATCATAAAAGCTTACGTCACACGCTGAATCAGTATGTAAATAGTAACGATTTACTCCGTTATTTCTTAGCATATGCATTGTTCGCTTCCACAAGCCTCCACCAACACCATGCCCACGAGCATCTGGAGAAACAAGGAAAAGCTCCAATTCCGCTTGAGTTAAATTATTGATATGAGATTTCGCTTCAAGTTTAGTTTCCAACGCGCGCATGCCGTACGCTTCTTCTAAAGCGAGAGCATAGTTTTTGTCACAATTTTCTTTCATTGTGGCTTCTTGCTCGCGAAGCATTCTCCCTACTTCTGGAAATAAAACAGGTGCGTCAAAAACTCGCGCCAAAAGCAGACCCATAAACTTACCATCTATTTCAGCAATAGTACCATGCGTTGAAGGTTCTAAGTAATGCAACACACATCTTCGAGAAAGACTTAACGAAGCATCTTTCCCAACTTTTTGCGCAATACCCCAAGTACGTTCATATTCTTTAACCATTGCATCAATATCACTGAGTTTTACAGAACGAAATTCAACAGTCATGATTCTTCCTTACTTCATACTCAAATCGATGTTGTGCGTATGCCCGCCCACACACACTGCACGAGGAATCTGCACGTTTTCGAAGTGATGCACGATGCGTTTCAATCGCGGCGCAAAATACGTTACAGCAAACAAAAATTGCAGCAAATAAATTGCGACAAAATGATTGCAATAGCAACATTTATGCGTCATCATCATCGAGGGAGATTAACGTGTCAGAGTGTAACTCGGCAAGGATCTCATCTTTCGTTTTTTGCTCGGCATGAATTTCCCGTTCACATTCATCCGATATGTTCACATAATAAAGGGTGGCATCGATAGCATCAAGCGGAACCTTAGTCATAAGAGACAAAAGCAGACGATACCAGTCAAGCTGGCCAAGTTTAAGCGCAATATCTTGTGGTTTGGTTGGTTTTCTTCCGGTTTTCCAATCGACTATCGTGTACAATTTGCTTGGATCTTCTGGATTTAAACCACCTGCAAATATTGCGTCGATTTTGCCATTAATAATTTGATCGCCTAATTCTGGAACATGAGCTACAATCGGCTGCTCTGCTGCTATAGGACGGCGATGCGCCCATTTTGATGTTATTAAACGCTGCTTCCATATCAACAATTTGCGCTCCGAAGATTTTGCATTTTGCGAAATATTCTCGCAAGTTTCAGCAACGTTCTCAACAGCATTCTCATCAACGTTTTCATCAACGTCATACTGAATAGGATTTTTATTCACGCAACAAGCTTTTACAAACTGTTCAGCCCAAGCATGAAAACGCGTTCCCAAATCAGAAGCAGGCGAAGAAACGCTAGGAATAGGGCGAATAATTGCCATCCATTCCTTCCGCAAACGCTTAGCATCCGCATCATCAAAATCTTCATTCGCGCGCGAATAATCACTACGAAACATAGCGCGCCTTTGCACAGCAGTCACATTGACATTTTCAACATTAGAAAGCTGCTCTGCTCTGTTTTTTAACTCTTGAATGTTGTGATACCAATCAATTTTCGGCATTAAATCTGCATCTTGTAGCAAAGCTTGAGCTTTGTAAAGCAAAGAATTATCTTTTGAAATACCAGAAATTTGATTACTCATTTTTGAATTTACAACGTCTTGCGCAGATTTTTGCAATACACTACGTATAGCTTCACTAGATGCACTCGGCCAAGATAATTGTTTCTCATTATCTTCAGTTGGAATAGTGCTTTCCTCGCTAAATAATTGCGCAAGTTGCGAAGCTGACTCCCCTACAACATAACCTACTTGATTTGAAGAATCTGAAACCTTAGCTGTGGCCTGAACCGGAGATTCTTCAGATTCGCGCATTGAATCATACATTTCCTGCCAAAAAACAGAAGGTTTTTTAACTCTAGAAGTTGAAATATTTGAAGATTCATCTACAGAAGAAGCTGCACTATTGGCAAAATTTTCTTTATTCTCAACAACGCTCATAGCATTAGACTGGCTGCAAGTGAGCAATGCTGCGAATTTAGCACGCGTCAAAGCAACATACATAAGGTGACGCTCGTCAATATGCAAAGCGCGCCCACGCTCTTCGACTTGTGAAAGAGGCAATGTGCCAGTTTTCATCACAGCGTCATACACTTTGCTAGCTTCTGAAGGAATCGCTTCTACTGGAGCCTGCTCATGCTCATGGAATTTTTCTGCCAAATCAAACATTTCTCTAGCTCTTGATCCATAAACTTCTGCGTCGATATCGTCTACAGTTAACATATTTTTCAAAGATTTTTGAGGTTCCATGCTAGTTTCAAGATCAACATCGTGAGGGAATCTTGGCAATATGTTTGCATCCACTCTCATAGAAACAGGCACTTTTGAAGCAACTTCGAGCGTTGCGTATGCCCTTTCCCTGTACACGCCACTTTGTTGCGTTGCTATTACGCGCAAATTATCGCCTTGATTACTTGGGAACGCGCCTTCATTAAGCCCAACTATCGCTACAGCAGGCCATTCCAAACCTTTCGATTGGTGAATAGTCATCAATACGACATCCGCAGCCTCATCCACTGAAGAAGGTTGATCGTTAATTTTGTCTATATTGAAAATCCAAGACATAAACCCATGCAAAGTAGGAGTTGTAAAATCGCTCATTTCTTGCAAATACGCGTCTGCTAGTAAACAAATAGAATCGACAGTAGAGTGCATATCGTCAAGAAGCGTTGCATTAGAGGAAGTATCATTCATAAGCGCACGAGATAGCGCAACGTCAATATCAACGTTAAGCGTTTCTACAGCAACGCGCATAATATCTTGCAAAGAGCCAGATTGAGCACGTTGTATTGCATGAATCATTTGCCCTATTCTTAACACTGCTATATAAGCTTTAGAGCTTAAATTATTTTTTAGCTCAAAAAGCAAATTATTGTTATTGTTGTCGTTATTTTTTGCTTCTTCGCTTAGTTGCGTTTCGTATGCTTCAAGCAAAACATCCGCCACAAAAACTCCACCATGAATACTATTGGTTTGCGAAGCTTGAGATTGCTGTTCTCGAACAACTTGCGACCACTTAGAGCGAGGAGTTTCAGCGTTTACTAAACCTGCTTGCACTAAAGCACGAAAAACATATTCGATATTCTTTGATGTTGCAATATTAGCTATAGCAGCCAAATCGTCAGTATTAAGCGCAAAACGAGGAGTTGCAAGCAATCTCATCAAAGCTTGAGTATTTGTGTGATCTGCAACAACAGAAAGAAGAGCTAAAACATCTCGAATTTCTGGTTTTTCAAGCAATGCAGAATACCCAACAGTAAGAGTGCGTAAACCTGCTTTTTGTAATGCTTCTTCATATAACGGAATATTATTTTTGCTACGGAAAAGAACTGCAACTCGAGCAGATGCAGAATTAGTATCGTCGTTTTCAGATAGCGCATTATGTTTTACATATTTTACAAAACGCACAACGGCTTCTACTTCTTGATATTGCGTAGGCATATTTAACACACTAAAAGTACCTTTTGGTGCATTATCTAAGTATTGCAAGTTTTTCACTTCTACTTCTGTAGCAAGTGAACTACTATGGCGAAGCGCAGGCACTCGCAAAGGTTTCGTAATAGAATTTGCAGCTTTTAAAATAAGCTGCGAATTGCGTCGCGTTCTAGTAAGAGAAAACTCACTTGACTGGTCGATATTTAGTGCTTGCTCAAGCTTTCTGAAAGCTCCGGAACTAGCTCCTCTAAACGAGTAAATAGCTTGGAACGGATCACCTACTGCAGCAATATGCGTTTGTTGAGTAGTTAAAAAGTCTTGATTTTCACTAGTTTTCGCAGCAACGCTAGCTTCTTCCACACCGCTAGTTTTTTTATGAAACAGCGTTGCAATCAGCATTGCTTGAGTTGTAGAAGTATCTTGATATTCATCAAGCAAAACTTGGCTGTATTGGCGGCGATACTGCTCTGCAATAGAAGGAAAATGCGTCACCAAACGGTATGCAGCAATAGTAAAATCGCTAAATTGCGCCATATTTGCGCGCTGCTTTGCTGCGTCAAAAGCCAAAACTAATTCAAGTAATACATTGCGCTTCTCAGCAGCTTCAAGCAAGTTATTACAAGATTCATAACACTTATTTTTTAATGTAATATTCAGGTATTCTACGTATTCTTTTCCGTAATTTTCGCACTTTTCGAAATATTTTTCATCTGAATCGTTTTTTCCGCGACGCAATTTAATAGAGCTAGGCTTTTTTGCAATTATTTCAGTAGTTTCAGCACAATTAATTGCTTTTTGCAAATGCTCAATCCAAGCGTTATTCCACTTCTGAATTTCTAAAACAGCTTTAGACGTGCTATCTATAGACTCTCCCCTGCTATTTATGCCAATCATCGAGCATGAAATATCTGCTGCGAGCGCAAGCACGTCGTCAATAAGCGCATCAAAACTATACCAAGACAGCACTTCCGCATGATTAGTAACATAATCGTTTACTAGCGGTTTTATTAATTCGCGCGCACCTGCATCGCTTAAAGGTTGCGTATTTTGATCAAATCCAACAAGCAAACCATATTGGCGCACAATTGACTGGAAAAAAGCATCGTATGTCATTACTTCTGGCTTCAAAAAGCCACTTGAAGATGCGGAATTTCCGTTATTGATAAGCTTATTTATTTCGCTACTATGCTGACTTACAGCTTGAGCAACTCTTGCAAGCAGCTCAGAAGCTGCTTTATTAGTAAAAGTCAAACCCAAAATACTTTCAGGAGCAACTCCGCGCTCAATAAGGTCGATAACTCGACGAGTCATCGTATACGTTTTGCCGCTTCCAGCTCCTGCAACAATAATCATGTTCTTATTTGTTGGTGCTTGAATTGCTGCAGCTTGCTCCGCGCTATCGGTGTTCTTGCGAGTAAATTGCTTATTTGTTTTATCAATCATAACTACAACACCTCATATACAGTGTCTATACAACCTGCGCATGCTGGGCATACTTGTTTTCCGTTGCAATACTTTAAGTGTTCAGAAGTTGGGTGCGCAATAATCTTATGCGAACGAACTGCCGCAGCAGCATAGCAAACGCGCGAAATCATAGTAAGAGACCATTTTGCACTTTGGTTTAATGATGTAAATGACTGCCAAGCGCTTTCGCTTACATTTTCTGGACAATTCTTCGCAATATCGTCAAGATGCGGACAATCTAACAATCTTGCCATATTTTTGAATCCAACTCGTAACTCAAGCGGATTATTATTGAAAGCATTTTTTACGCAAAGCGGCGGCTGATACACGTTTTCAGCAACGTTATGATCTTGAGCAGGATAATCGTTCTTAGCAACGTGAAATAGAATACTTCGCGAAATAATCGGCGCATTCGATGCATCAATAAGCGGATTTTCATCAGAAAAAAGTAAAGCAAGCTGGTAACAAACTAGCTGCAAATCGTTAAAAACTCCGCTTGCTGTTAAAGGCTTTCCTGTTTTGTAGTCCAGTAAGCGAATATGCTCAGAACCATCTGAATTGATGCGCTTTTCCATGCGATCAATTCGACCGTGAATATGTACTTGCATATCTTCACTTGCGCCATCCGGCCATCCTCCAACTAAAGCACCCATCAATTCGTAGCAATCATGCGTAGTAACGGTTTGCAAATTTGCATTCTTAAAAGTATTGTTCAATACGCGAGCAATATCATTAAATCCAAAATGCGCGCTTGTTTGCAATTCGCAATACGCTTGTTGCAATCTACCTATGCTACTTTCTAAAGATTTTTCGCTTTTTGTAAGAGATTCTAATATGCCGTTTTCTGACTTTTTTGAGTTAAGCGCATATGTTGATTGATCGTAAGAAGTGACAAAATATTGCGCAATTGCATGTAACGCACGTTTAATATTCTTCTCACGCGCAAGAGCCGAATAATGCTCCTTACTATCTCGAATATCTGCAAGTTCAGGCGCAATACTTAGGTAATACTTTTCCATAAGATTTGCGATTGCGTTACTGCGGCGCACAAGCGGAGAGTAGGGAGAATAGTCGGCTGAATTATTCGCTGTTTCAGTTTCATCAACTTCAGTTTCTGGCATATCGTAATGCTGATTTTCGCTTGCCCATCTTGCAGTTTCGTGAATGAGCGTGCCAAAATACGTTGCTGCGCTGCCGGGTTGAGGACCTAAAAGCTGACGATTTACCAATCCACACACAGGACATGCCCACAAACTATCTACAGCTGAAGGAGACAAGCTTACAACAGAGTTAGTTTTTTTAGCAGAGCTAGCTTTTTCATTATATTTTTCATTATTTTTTTCATTGTCTTTTTCAACAGAAGATTTCTCATCAACATAGTCATCTACATCGCTCATAAAATCCCACTCAAAAGGATCAGCGCAAAATACTCCATTTTCTTTAAGTAATTGCAACGTTTGAGCAGCATCAATAATCGCATTTCTAGACTTACTATTCTCACTATCGGAACTACTTGCACTATCTGCACTATCTGCATTACCTACACTATTTCCAAACTCTTCTTTCATAGAAGAAGCACGCAAAATTTGCGAACGAGCAGCACACACTAGTCCACGAACATCCATATCTAAACCGGCAAAAGGTGTAGTAAATTCCGTAAAAGGCGTGCGCGAATTTTCATTATTGTAGTATCTTTCAGGCAAATAATAATAAAGAAAGTCGCTTGGCACAGCACTATCGCTATATTGCGCGCTTATATACAAACGCTCTGTTGCGCGCGTAATAGCTAACAAAAAACTGCGCTGTTCCGAAGCAAAAACTGCAGATTTATCATTATTCGAAAGAAGTGACGCATTCACAGTCAATTTAGAAGCAGAAATCTTAGAATGCAAAATAATATTCGCTAAACTTTCTGCGCCAAACATAGTGCTACGAGAAGCAAGATTTGGCCACACACGTTGTTGCAAAGTAGGCATCCACACAAGATTCCAATGTTTTCCAACAGAACCAGCAGGAGTAGTAAGCGTTACAGCATCTGGAACAGGTGCTACTTTAGCAAGAGAATCAGCTTCAATTTCCATGCCACGAACTTGAGCTATAAAATCTGCAATACTTACAACATTTTCTTGTCTAAAAGTATCGTCAAACGTATTCATTGAAGAAATATCAGAAGAAACATATGAAGAAACATAATCAAAAAGACGCATTGCAGCATCCAAGCGATCGTTAGCTCGATAACCTTCCGAATTATGCTGTAAAGACATACGCTGCCAACGCTCAGCAACATGACAAATATTCCAAGCCTCACCAAGAGCGTATTGAGCATTACTCAAATCAGGATTATTGCGCATACGAGAAGCGAGAATTTGCACGTTTTTCCACAGTTTTACAAAAGCTGCAACGTGCGGATTTCGAGGAGCCATATTCTGCAATATTTGCAACACTGTAGAATCATCATCTATAGAACGTGCAACATCTGCTACACAAAGCAAATAGCACGCATCGAGAGATAATGGCATAAGATCATTTGAACTGCCATCAATACGACTATTATCAACCAAAATTTGAGATTCAACGTACGCCTTGCTTTGCGCATCATGAAGCGAATTTTGCAACAAATCCCAGTTATGAACAAGATTTCGCAAAGGAGCATTAGATTCAAAGTTCTTGTTCTTTTCACCATTTTGCTCAATTAAAACAGCCGAAAGAGAAGAAAGAGAACGCATAAGCAAATCTACAGAATATAACTTCGCAGGTATTTCAACGTCTAAATCACCGTAAAATCCAGAATCACTTTTAGTAATCGCGGAAAGCGGACTATCCATAATATTCTGAACTCGCAAACGCACCCACGAAGCCAAATTTTGCAAACTTCTACCATGTTTTACTTGCTCAACAATTCCAGAAAAACCGTGCTGCGCAAATTGAGCAAGTTCAATAAGCGCAAATAAACCTTGCACAAACGGCTCATCTTTTAATGGGCGAGTCACTGACGAATATCGCACAGGAACCCCAGAAGCGCGAAGCTGCTCGCCAAAAAGACGAACAGTAGAATTGTCGTGCGCAATTAACGCCATATCGCTCCACTTGCGCTTATTATTTACGTGAGATTGCTTCATTTGCCAAATAACAGCATCTAATTCCTCGCGCTGTGAACGATATAACGCTGTAAAAACAGTGTCGTCTGAATTGAGATTAGAATTTTGGAGGGTTTCTATAGGCTCAATCGGTAAGGAGCCTACAAATTTTGGCATTTTCCAAGGGCGATTTGGGAGCGCAACATCTGTTTTATATTGCGAAGTAAGCGAAAGAGAAACGCGTGAAGCGAGCAATTCACGCATCGAAGGTGCTTGGGTATAATTTGCAAAAGTTGGATCTGCAGAATAATTTTTAGAAAAATCGGCAGAATCGTCGGAAGAATTTTCGCAAGAATCAGCAAAACCCGTATATTCTAAAGTTTGCTCAGCAGCATTCAACTCATCCAAAGCTGCAGAAATTGCATAATCCGGGTACGCTCCTCTAAACGATTGCACAGATTCATCCGGATTCGCAAGCAAAACTAAACGCGTGCCAATCTTCGACAAAGTCTCAATAAAACTCAAACCAGCCAAAGTAATATCTTGATAATCATCGACTACAAGAAGAGCTGGAATTTCAGAAGAATTTACTAAACCATGCTCTCCTAATTCGCGCGCAGATTTTGCACCCTCAACCAACAGTTGCGAAGCGTCAAGTCGGAAAGAATACTTATAAGTGTCGGCAATTATTTTTCGATATTCAGCACGCAAAGCAAACGCCAAACGCCATTGAGTTAATCTACGTTTAATAAGCACAGACGTTTGTAAAATATCACTATTATTGGCGTAAGATTGCTCGTCACTAAGAGCGCGAAGAACTGAATTTTCGCTTTCAAAATCGCTAATACCAAGCTCATCTAAACGAGCGAGCATATCGCGCAATTGATGCATAAAAGCGTTGTTAATATCGAATCTATCTGCCAAAAATTCTGGAGACGAAGAAGCTGCTTGAGCAACCGGAGTTGCGGAAGGCGCAGAAGGCACTGAAGCGGCGGAAACTGCGCAAGTTAATGGAACAACCCATTGAGACGTTTCAAAATAATCCTTAAAAAGCGCGCATATATTGCAATCACCATTATCTCCACGCATAACATGCTCAATGTGTGCGCGCAAAACTTTACGAAGCAAAGAATCCTGCTCAGCACCATTTAGCAGCTTAGGCGAAGGATTATTCTTTAACTTACAGCAAGCAGAAATGATAGTAAAAGCCAAAGAAGCCAAAGTGCCAACTGGACGAGACTGCTTACTTACACCAATTTGGCGAATAATAATATTGTCAATTTTTGAAGCAAGAACACGATTTTGCACAGCCATCGCAGTAACATTATGCGACCAACGCTTATAGCCGGAAATTGCTGCGCGCACAGCAAACTGCGTTTTACCAGTATTCGGCGCACCATACACAAGCAACGCATTAGTCACATTGCCAGAAGAATTGCGTAACGTACCGTCAAATAATGCTTGTAATGCAGTATCCTCACTCATACGTTTAATTCTAGCAATTAGGCAATAGTGGCGCGCAACAATACTATTCTTTTAATATTGCACGAGCGCGAGCACCCTTAAGCGCAAGAAATACACTGCCGACACCAATAAAAATAAGAGTAAACACAATTAACAAATACGCAACTCCAACGCCCAAAGTAGTGGCATTAAAAGTTTGCGGTGCGAAGCCGAACCAGCCAGCAGGAGCACCATAATTGAGGAAATTATAAGGCGCGCGCATTGCATGAACACCCCAACGAACACCAGCAAACTCGCTAAGCATAGCAGCATAAGCAACATAAGCAAGAGGCGGAACAGTAGAAACATACAAATGTGCGCGAGTAGAGCGGAAACGATAATCAAAAAGCACAAAATCAGCGATTGCAAGAAGCGGCGCAACTGCGTGAACGCAAAGGCTGCTGCATCCGTTATTCATGTAAGCGCCAACGAAACCAAGCTTATTGGTAGGTGCTAAGAAACACAGGTACAAAGTGAATGTGACAGCAATTGAGATAGTCATCATGAATTTGAAAATGTACCAAGCGTTGGATTTTGAGTCGAACCATGCGCAAGATGCTGCGGAATCTTGCTGCGCTGCTGAATCTACAGAATTACGAGCACGCATAAACGCAGCTGTATCAAGCAAAAGCGATCCAGCAAGAGCTACGCAAATCATAAGGTTAGAAAGATTCGTAAAATAAGTAAAGGTCATCAAGCCTTCCCACGAAGCAGCCATACCATAAACAGATGCGATGATTGCAATCGTGCGTATTGCTGTGCGCGTCGCGTATTCGCGCGCTGTGAGCGGAGTCTTTTGTTCTAGCATGGAATCGTTTGCCATGTTATCTCGCTTTCGTAACTTCTATAATCTACTTATTGTTTACTTATATTTATGTTTACCATACTTATGGTTACACAGTTGCAAGCGAAAATATGTAGAAGAAGTTGCAAAAATGCGGCGCGATTTTTGTAGATTCCTGCAAGTGCTGCGAAACGTCGGGAATTTTCCAGCAAATGCTCCACGAAACTACCAACCAGAGACACGAACGCAGAACACAAACTGCACCAGTGTCCCAAAACAAGCAAAATCAGACACTCACGCAGAAGAAAGTAAGTCACGAACAAAAGATATAGTCGAAGGATGGTTCGGAGTGCGCATTTGCCGCAAAATCGCGGGCGGCGCTGAGATTACATCCGTAAAACCTGATCTAGATAGTGCTAGCGAAGGGAAACATTATGACAACATGCAACACTGAAAAAACAACTAACTGCAACGAAGCAAACGAATACTGCACAAGCTCAACAACGCAAGTCGACACATGCTTCTCTGTACGCGCACGCCGCCGCATGTTTCTTAACGACGTGCGTCAATGCATCGAACGCGTGCGCACACAGCAGCCACTCACCCATTGCATCACGAACGTAATCGTGCAAGACATTACAGCCAACGCACTACTCGCTGCAGGAGCGTCGCCGATTATGGTAACCGACCCAGAAGAAGCGCATGCACTTGCGCAAATTGCCACAGGCGTGCTCATAAACGTTGGCACATTCCATCAGCCAGAAACTTCCGAATACATGCGCGCAGCTGTTGAAGGATGCGAAAAAGCCGATACTCCGTGGGTGCTTGACCCGGTTGGAATCGGCGTTCCAGCACTTGCTCCACGCGCGCGCTTTATACACGAAATTATTAAGCACCACCCTACCGTAATTCGCGCAAACGCTTCCGAAATAATGGCACTTGCAGGCAAAGAAAGCAACGGCAAAGGTGTGGATTCTCACGATAACGTGAACGATGCTCTTCAAGCCGCGCGCGAATTAGCAAAAAAGTACGGCTCAGTAGTGGCAATTTCTGGCGAAAAAGACGCGATTTACGCTCACGGTTGCTTAGCTCGCGTAACCGGCGGACATAAAACTATGACTAAAGTAGTTGGAACCGGTTGCGCTTTGGGAGCGTTGGTTGCAGCATACGTTGGCGCAAACCCAGAACGTCCGCTCGCAGCAACTGTTGCAGCACACGTGCACGCAGCAGCGGCTGGAACTTGGGCAGCTCGTCAAACCACAGCTCCCGGCACTTTCCGCACACTGTGGATGGATGCGCTTTCAACTCTTAGCGTAAACGACATGTTTAGTTTGACAAATATTGAGTTTACGGTGGAGCCTGTTGATTGGACACTGTATTTGGTAACGGATCCGCGCATGGGAAATCGCCCGGAAGAAGAAGTTGCAGTAGAGTCAGTTGAAGGCGGAGTTACAGTTGTGCAATTGCGCGATAAGTATTCCGACGACGCTGAAATTTCAGCAAAGGCGAAGAAGTTGCGTCATGCGCTTATTGATTCTGAGCACGGCGATGTGCCTGTATTCATAGACGATCATGTTGATTGCGCAGCTCAGCTTGGTTTCAACTTGCACGTTGGGCAAAAGGATACGCCGTTTGTTGAGGCGCGAAAAGCGATGCCGGCAGAGTGGATGGTTGGGCTTTCTTGCGCTCGACCGGATTTGATGGAGAAAGCTTACCGCGAGTGCAAAGAAAATGACGTTCCGCTGCCGGATGTGATTGGCATTGGTGCAGCTTTTGAAACGCATACGAAAGCGCACGACGTGCCGCCGTTGGGAGTTGACGGAGTGAACGAAGTGGCGAAAGTTGCGCACTCTATGGGCGTAAAAACGTTGGCAATTGGCGGAATTCACGAGAACACAGTGTTCCCTATTCGAGGTCTTGAGCTTGACGGAGTTTGCACAGTGTCGGCGCTTATGTGCGCTGAGGATGCTGGGAAAGTTGCGCGCGAGCTTAAAAGCGTGATTACTGAGTAAATCGGACGCTCCGAGTTGCTTTCGCGCGCACTGTGCTGCGCTCAAGCATGTCGTCGCGCCAACGCGAGACAACGCTCGCACTATAAGCGCGCGCTCACGCAGTTTGCCGCAAGATTCGTACGGAGTGGTTTACAGGTCCATGACCGCGCTCGCCGCCGCGCCCAACATGTAATTCACTTCCAGCCGCAATCGCCTCTCGAAGCCACGCCGTTGACCATTCAAGTGCGCAAAGTACAGTATCGTGATCGCTCAAATTCTTTTCCTCGCGCAAAGCAAGCCCAATTTTCGTAGCAAGCGCAGAAGAAAGCGAGCAACCAGTTCCGTGAGTTGTGCTTGTTTCAACTCGTTCGCTTGGTACGTGCCGCGCGTCACCATCCGGGAAAACCGCAGTATTTCCAACGTCTTCGCCAGTTAAGTGCCCACCTTTTACGATTACAACAACACTGTTTTTTGCAGCCAACTTGCGCGCCTGGTTGCAAGCTTCCTCAAAGTTTTCCGCAACGCGCGATTCGCACAAAGCCGCCAATTCCGGCACGTTTGGCGTCACTACATCAACGCAGCTTATAAAGTTTCGCATCGCATTTTCAGCACTCGCCTCAAGCAAGCGCTTCCCGGAAGTTGATATCATCACCGGGTCTAGAACACTTACAGGAACCGGGTTATCACACATCCAGTCTCGCATTGCTTCAATATATTCTGTGCATCCAAGCATGCCGATTTTTAGTGCGTCAACTGTAACGTCGTCGTACACGCATGAAAGTTGAGTGCGGAAAAAGCTTACTGGCGGCGTGAATACTTCGCGCACTTCGCACGTGTTTTGCGCAACCAAATTAGTTGGTATGCACATGCCATAACCGCCTGCCGCCATAATTGACTTGAGATCTGCCTGTATTCCGGCTCCACCTGTTGGGTCTGTGCCAGCTATGCTTAGCACGCGCGGAATGATTGGGTCTGATTGCTGCATAGGCGATTGCGCATGCTGCAAGTCATGCTGTTTGCTTGATACTAGCGTCATAACTTTTATTATATTGCGTCGCAGGCGAATATAGTTTCATGAGAAAGTATAGTTTATATTACATTTTGTTTAACGTGGCGCGAGTTTCGGGGGATTTCTCTCCTCGCACGTCCCGTCCTTCGTGCGCTCTGGCTGCTAAAAGAGTTTAGTGTGTTCGCCTATCTTTAAAGAATGTAGCTTCTCAGTCCTCTTTTAGTGCTCGTAGAGAAATCCCCCAAACTCTGCGTGCTTAATGTTTAATAACCGTGCCTTATCGCAGAGATTTTTCGATTTTTCTTCTTCACTCGGTGAATCAGCAGCCTGCGGCTCTGACGTTCACCTCGTTCAGTGCGAAAAATCTCAAATCTCTACCACACTAATATCCACGCGACTGAATAACGCGCAATTAAGATGTATATAACCTATTGCGTCGCAGGCAAATATGTTTCGCGGGTGAGTTTGGACTTACGCAAACGCTATAAGTCCAAACTCATACGCATTTTACGCGTCAGCGTCGAAGCCACTTGAACTTGAACTTTGACTTGAGTTTGAAGAACGGCTTGCCGCTTCGAAGCACTTCTGCAGAAGCGTCGCAATGCTTGCTGTCAGTGAGTGCGCCGAATCCGTGACCACTAAGAACCGACCCAAGCCATCCGCGCCTACCGAACGCGCCGGATGCCAAGAACAACGCCAACAGCACGCCAAATATGAAGCTGAACCATATTGCAGCTTGACCGCCGCTGTAAGGCAGAGCAACCGGACGAACCAAGTAACCAAAGCTGAAGTATCCGACTAAGTGGCCTCTGTTACCGTTATCACCAAAGCCGTCGCTTTCATTGCTGGACTTATCTTTTGCACGTCCGTACAAAGCGTACTCAACTCCGTCACCGTCAGTCTTTAACTTCTTGAACGCCGCAGTATCCACGGAGCCATCTTTGCCCATTATTGACTTACAGCTGTCAAAATCAGTTGCGCCGCCAGCCTTCTTGACTTTGCATGCAACCAGGCTAAAGTTGCTGAGATCACCGAAACTGTCGTAATCGTCGTGGACATCCGCAAACAGAGTCTTTCCACTCTCCTTGCTTTGAGACTTCGAAACTTTTCCGTCCTTGTATTCTACAGGATTACCCTTAACCGTGAGCTTAGCGTAGTCCTTCTCCTCCATCGTTACAACGTAAGGATTATTAGCATCCGCGTGACCACTGAGAAGCGATCCTGCAGTTGCAGCAAAAGTTGGCTTAACGTTATCAACAGGCACCAGGTACACAGGCATTACGAATTCGTAGTTGGCATCGTTATTCCAGCCGCCTTCTTTGCCTCGCGTTTTATGAGTATCTCCAACCCAGCTATCGCCATATGTCATAATAACCGACAAACCATTATCTGGATTCTTAAGAACCTTATGACCAATTAAGTCAGATCCAATACTGCCAGACCTACCCCATGCGCCAATATTAGCGAAGTCGGTAAGCGAAAGACCAGTATTACTACTTTCAGACGTTACGCCAGAGCTATTAGGAATAGAATATCCACCGCCGGTACCACCCTTTGAAATCATATCTATGACGTTTACATACCAAGTTTCTTCAGTAGTACCACCATTGTCGTTATCAGCGCCGTTAGCAGCAGAAGCAGCACCAGACCTATGGTCTTCAGACGGATTATACGTATAGAAGTGCGTATTCCAATCAAAGCTGAAGCCGTTTCGACCTTTCTCACCATCAACCTTATCGCTACCTCTTACTTCTGGCAGCAAGGATGGCTGACAATCAGCAAACGCCCATTGACTTCCATCAACATAGTTTCCACACTCGTTTGCTGGGTGCAAAGTACTGTTACGCTTAAGCTTCAACGCATATTGCAAATCATTAAGCGTAAAGTTGCGCTTAGTTGAAGCATTATACAGATACAGAAGAGACTTCTTATCTTTCGAAAGAACGAATCCTGGATCATACGAACGCCCAGCTACGCGCAGAGCCTTACTATTATCTTTAGTTTCTTCGAAGCTGGTAGGCGCATCAGCTAAGTAGTCTGCAGCACCCTTACTATCGCCACCATGCTCACTATCTACGTTTTCAGGCGCGCGCAATCGCACAAATCGCGTAATCTTATTTTCTCGCGGATTTGGCACAAGCACGCGACTTCTCCAGCCTCGAGTCATAACAGCTACGTCTTGTATATTCCCTACTTGGCGGCCACTATAGGTAGGCGGATTCAAAGGCTTATGCTCATCGTCCATAGCACTATAGTCATACTTCCTAAAAGTCACCATAGTTTTACCAGGCTCAAGCCTTGGATCCTCATTCGTAACGATTTCGCTATCGTTTTGAAGCCAAATTCCCTTCTTTGGTTCGCCCGCAAAGTTGTTTTCACTGTGCAAATCCATTCGTATTGCGCGCTCCTCGTGACCGCTTAGCAGCATTGGGTGTATTTGCACTATTTGACGCTTCATAGTAACACCGAAGTACACACAGTCGGACGGCTTCTTCAAACCAGACCAGTTGTCTGCGCTCCAGTAATCCGGACGGCATACTTCGCTAGGCTTTTCTTTTGCGTAAGCCATTGGCAGCACGTCAAGAGTATCTTCTGAACTAGCGTCGTCTTTGTAAGAGTTTTTACCTTTTGCAGTGCGACCTTTTGCAGCACGCGTATTTCCGCTGTTTCTGCTATTTCCGCCGCTTCGATTACTTCCACCGCTTCTTGCAGTCTTATTTCCGTCTCTATTAAGCGAATCATCGGAAAGATCTTCAGGGCTTCTAACACCAGGCATATACGTCCATGGACCAACTTCAAGACGACTGCGTGCTCGAACCACGCTTCCTGGAGCTAAGAAACCACTAGGGAATGTTATAACAGCATTACCATCATTATCGTGATTAAGCGTTACTTCATTCGGCTTGAAAGTACCAGCGCATACACTCCACGATCCATTCCAGCATACGGAAATTGTTTTACCAATGCTGGTTTCCAAGTTAGTCTCATTTGAGTTTGCAGCAGAGCCAAAAAGACCATTACTAGTAACAGGTTTCTCAAGCTCTGAAGCAGGGTGATAGTAAACTACCATTCTTTTAGCTCCATAGCCTGATTTAACGACAACTTTATAATCGCGGTTTTGTGAAGAACCATCTTTGCTGAGCCAGTCATCATACTTTGCAAATTCATTGCTTTTACCATCGTACGCAACAACAGATGGTTTCACCATGTCTGTCCACGTAGCCTTAAAGCATCCAACAACAGTTTTTGCACTTTGCTTTCCAGCACTATCCGTAGTTTCAGCATACATTGTAAATACAGTTTGCTTATTTACACTTGGATTTTCTAAATCTGTGCTTCTGTATTTTTCAACAAACCTTCTAAGCAAATGTTTATTTGTAACGCCGTTACTAACAAACTTCACCATCGGACTAGAAGTTTTACCACTAGAATCCTGAATATTATTCGCTTGAATATACACATTCAGATTATTAACCAGCACTTTACTGTTTATACTATTCGGGCACAAAGTGACGTATTGCTTATTAAATATACCGCCATGTTTCCACTCTCTTGTGCATTTGCCAGATTCGTAAGCATTGAAATCATCGTCTAGTTTTAGTGCTGCAGGTAAATTAATCGTTGCATTATCAGCCTCATACCAAGCTTTATTACCTGCATAAATTTTCTTATCAAGAGTAATAACATCATCATCAACTGTATTGCAGTTATTCACATCGCCGTTAATCATGCATTTTCCGTGAATATCCCATGGCTTACCGTCCCACTCCTGATAACTCTTCGCACTAATCGTCGGCTTCTCATTATCAACCGGCATAAACCACACGTTTATCACGTTCGTTGTGTTATCTGGCGTCTTACTAGGCTCACGAAGCAGAAGATCGTTCGTAACCTGACCATTATTCACATAAAGTTGCGCATGCATGAATGGCCTGTTATTTGCGTATCCCTCAGGCTTCGAAGTACCCTCACCGTACGCGTCGTAGTCGTTCATAGTGTCAACATCAATATTCTTAGTTATAATGTCGCCAATATTTTCGCCGTCTGCTTGACCGTTCAAATCTTCACCGCCAGGCATCAGGAAGTCCTTGTGAATAGCATATTCACTAACATATTTATCTTCACCAGCATGCTGGCTACCCTTATTTTCAATAAGCTTATCTGTAATATGTACTTCACTTCCGTTTTTCATATTTACAGAAGCATTGTAAGAGAATGAAGAAGAATCCATAATAAATTCTTTAGGCGTGTACTTCACTAAATTAAGCTTATTTCGCCACTGACACTTACCTTCTTGCGCAACACCGTTATGAGCAGCAATAGACGCAGCGCATGTATTGTCACGCACAGCGTAACCTAATCCACCAGCAACAGCCATAGGGTACGAACCATTCCATGCATCAAATTGCTTATTATCCGCCGCACTCATAGGAGTTAGCGAAGGCTGCGGCTTACTTTCCTCTTGCGTATTTATGTTCGGCGTACCTTTTACAAGCTTTAGCACATCCTGAAGGTTTAACGCCTTACCATTGCCGCCCTTACGGTATGAGTTTATGTTCCACTTGTACACAAAGTATTGCGTGCCAAACTTCTGATTTCCATGCAAGCCGTTTTGCGGCCCGTCAAATCCAGGATCGTTTCGCCCGTCAACACTTTTCTTGTTGTTGTCTACTAATCCCCACGTATAGTCCTTGCGCATATCAACGAAGCGCGTCACCTTATGCTCAATCGGGTTAAGCGTAGTCTCGTCATCAGCTTCCAACTTTTGGAAAGAAAGAGTCTTTATAGCGTACAGCATTTCGTTAAGTTTATGTTTCTCATCTAGCTTGCCAATACCAGTAACGCCATCTAAGCACAGCTTCCACTGCTGATCCGTCTTCGACTCGCATGAATATTGAGGCTTATCGTCACCATAAGCATACTTTGCTTGAGTAGTTTTCGGCTTAAAGCCACTGTCGTACTGGTCGTAAGTATCGTACTTCTTTTGCCCTTTAACGCCAATTTCTTCCTTGCGGTAACCGAAAATTCGCTCGTTACGCTTATCGTGTCTCATCCAAGAAAGCATTGCCACGATTTCGTTATTATTAAGCTCAAACGGGTTCACTTGCACTAAGCCGTTTGGCCACGCAATATCGAGCGGAAGCGGGTCAGATTCTTCGTAATCCTGAAGATTGCCTGGCTCCATAAGCTTCCAAAGTTTATCTTGACGCCAATCTGGATTATTTTCCGGCACAGAGTAAGTGTCTACGTAAATTCTCGAACCAATTTCTGCAAAGTATTCCGGAATCGTAATATTTCCAGTTACAGGATCAAAAGTTATTTCGCACCTGTCGCCGCCGTTAGCAGTGCAACCCTTGATATGATCTCCAAGCTTTGCTGTAAGAATGCGCTTACTAAATTCTTTACGCCAATCATCGTTACTTTTCGCAGTTTTTTTAGCAGAACGATCTTCTCCTTCAGCATCTCGATCCTGACCCTTAGATTCTTCTGACTTAGCATCTTCAGAATCCTTGACGTTCTTAGAGTCCTTGCTATCGTTACTGACTTTATTATCTTTGCTTGCGCTACCGTTTTCTGCAGTATTAGCAGAATCACTCTGCTTGTTACCATCACTTACTTCAGGTTTTTGTACTTCAGATTTCTGAGTATTCGCATTCTTAGAAGAATCACCTTCGTTTAGCACAGCAAATCTTACTTTACTGCGCTTTCCAGGAGCATTGCGCTTTTTAGAATTCTTCTTAGAACTATTCTTAGCTGTCTTATTCTTAGAATTCTTCTTAGTATCCTTCTTGGTTGCTTTTGAAATCTTCAAGGAAGCAGGCTTGTTGCTAGTTTGAGGCTTATTAGCTTGCTCATCCTGCTGATTTTGGGTAGAGTTCTCCCTTGGTTTGGCATTATCAGTTTTTTCGCTATCAGCTTTAGCTTTATTGTCAACTTTCGCCTTACCGTCAGCCGCCTTACCGTCAGCCGACTTGCCGTCAGCTGCCTTGTCATCAACTGCATCTCTGTCCTCTAAAGCAGCTCTATCCTCAGCAGCTCTAGACCCATCCGGGCTTGCAGCATCATTATTGTGATTAAAAGTATTAACCTGATGCCAAAGATCAGTCTTCTTATTACCGTCTCGCTGAATAACAATGCCGTAGCAACTGCCATCATTTGGACACAGCTTATCGTAGTTATGATCCTTCCTAGGCTTTTCCTTACCGCGCGCCCAAATCCTAACCATAATCGAGCGCACGCGCTTATCTTCATCCCAAGGATTCACTCGCCCAACATAATGTCCATTCGGCTTCTTATCCCACCAAACGTTTGGCAAACCATAGCCAGGAGATACAATAATCAGCTTAATTTTCTTTATTACGGAATTACCTGCAGCATCCCAACCATGGAATATCAAATCATGCACACCGTGATTTCTATTCTGATCGCCCACTAATACTGTAGGAGAACCATCATCTTTAGAATTTTTGCTGTTAGTAACCCAGCCAACTTGATCCGTCTTACTATCAGATTCACCATTTTTATGAATGAATTGATCGTAGCTTATTGTAGTAAAATCGCCGCAACCGCGAGTATCGCAATCATTCTTTTTGTCACGCGGAGTGGTAATCATATCAAAATCATTGCGCACAACAACTTTTTTACTATCAAAGAATCTCTTATTTTTATCGTTAGTAAAGTAGTCGGTAGCTTCCTGCGGCTTTACGCCAAGCAAAATCCTCTTATCGTCATGACCTTTAACCCAGAACTTAATTTTGCTATTAACAGGAATCTTCAAACCATCAGCTGGAGCATCAACAGGATTTCCATTATTCACGCTCACTTTTACATCCAACGTTGGCTTCTCGTAATCAACATACGGGAATACAACAGGTATAACAGTAGTCGAGTTATCCCAGAACGTAATCTTTACGTACTTTACAAACACGTAATTTGGCAAAACTTTAGGATTCTTGCCATCTTGCAGCTGAGCACTATACTTGTTGCGCATCCAAGTTCTGTAAATACGCTTGATTTTAGCCAAGACTTTGTCTTGCAAGTCTTTCTTTACAGGATCTCCAGGCTTCAACTCCTTACCGTCATCGCCCGTCTTAGGAGCATCTTTTACAAACCAAACATTACGCTTAGTAGCATTTTGCGCTTTAGGCCAGCATTCAGGCATGCTGTCTTCACGATCCTCACCCATAGCTGCACGATCGTTGTTTGCAGCGGAATTATCGTCACTATCTATGGATCTAAATGAAATAGAAGACCTAGACTGACCGTTAATTTTATCCTTGTATTCGTCAAGAATCTTAGAATGACCGCAAGGATTTACAACGCTAACAATAGGCACTTTAGCAGCAACGCTTAAATCAGCATCCTGAAGAGTGTTCGAGCGAGACTCATCACCCCACTTATTCGTCCACTCAGCTTTATAAACAGCAAGATTCTTAAGCGGAGTATTAGAATCTCCATCCGGATTATTAGTCAAATAGTTAGCATCAAGCGGATAATCGTTTGTCTTAGAGCCCTTCTTCTGCTTTATGGAACCACACCTATGCCTTGAACCATACTCATCTTTATTAACAGGCGGGAACAAGTTAGGATCGAAAGCCATTACCTGCCTATACAAATCAGAACGTTTGCCAACAAAATTCACAAACCCAGCATTATTATCACGATTATCAATAATAAGAGGATTAGGAAGCGGCTGATCGTAAGAATAATACTTAGGAGTCTTGTTATTTTCGTCATATTCCTCAGTTTGCAAAGGCTTAAACACGTCTGCTTGCGTAATAACCCTATACCACAAATCCTGAGTTTCACTCATATGATACGTTCTATCGTTATATCTAAGCTCAAGCTTATGCCTACCAGGCTCTGAATCCTTCGTATTATGGTCGTTCATACCAGGATTACGGAACCACTGATTACCTCGAGCATAGCCGTTATTCGGGGAATAATAATCAGGCAATAAGCGTATATCTTGGTTCTCGTTCATAAGATATGAAGTTCCCAAAGGCTGATTTACTATTCCAAGCAACACACTAGAGAATGAAATATGCCTGTGCTCAAGATAATTACCACTGTCACTGTTGTACGGACCCAAACCAGTACCCTTAAGGAAGTGGTATCTAGGAGCCTGAATATCCATAATTCGCGGCGCACCATACCACTGCTGATGCATTACAGTGTACATGTAGAAGTTAGCGTCACGACCAAAATTAGTCATGGAATATTTACTGGCTTTAGTAACACCAAACGGGTCAGTAGCACCATAAAAACCTTTGCTCTGTCTCTTACCATAGTAAGATCCTGCAGCGTAGAAGAATGAAAAGTTTTCGCAACCCGTGCTATCACCCACGTTATCAGAAGAGCAATATGAGTTGTTTTTAGTCGTAGAAGTTGTAGTAGTGAAGTGAATCTTATACGTATAAGCAATCTCGCCAGACTTAATATTGTTCACAAAACTAAATACGCGCTGCGTGTCATCTTTTATAGATCTATAAAGATTTTGCACGAGAGCAACATAAGCAGGACTATAGCCTCTGTTATAGCTTCCTTCAACTTTAGGAACAACTTTAAGATCGCCTTCATCCAAAGCACCATAGCTACTGGATCTAATGCAGTCCAAACCTTGACCATCACGGCACCAACCAATAGCGTCAGAACTACCCAAATCCTCAGTTGTTACAGCATCCGGAAGGATCCTAGAATAATTGCCATTCTTACTGTCGTCAGTGCCGCGCATCTTATTCCAAGCTGCGACTAAGTCATCTCCAGAATCAAAATCGTTACCGTCAGTTTTAATGCTGCATAAACCGTTAGGATTATCCCACGAGAATGAGCAGGTTTCGCGAGGAGGATTATTATTGCCTTGATTCTTCTTATACAAAGCAGTAGCTTCCCTGCCACTGTAAAGAACACGCTGAATATACTGCCTTCCGCCTTCGCTACCCTTGTCTAGAATCTGACCTTTTGGAATCGTAAAGTAATCAAGAGCAGCACCAGCGCCTTGAGTGCGGCCGCCAGCGTTAAAAATAATATCCCACACGAAGCCGCCACCGGAAAGCTTAGGGGTGCGCTTTACAAACACGAAATCTGCAGTGTCATCTATAGGCAAGTTAATTCTGTCGACGCCGGAACCCTTATAGTTAAAGGCCATGTTGCGTAAACGACCCATAATAAAAGTGCCCTTAGGATACGGAGTGAAGTAAGTTGCGCCGTAATGATCCGTGCCAGAAGGATCTTCAGGTACAGAACCGTTTTCGTAGTGGCCGCGAGGTCTCGTTGCTGCACTAGCAAATTGGTCGCTAGATTCCAAGTTGTATCCAAGGCTATTAACATCCAAATCGTGACCGTTCGTAGCGCGCAAACCAGCACCATCGCCGTCAGTAGTAATGCATGCGCCTAAAGCGTAATCCTTGTTACATCCAGGGCGATACACTTCGTAAGATTCACGAGCTGAGTAATTCTTAGCGTCGCGGTTTTGCGCTTTTGCTCTTTCTTCTTCTGCAGCGCGCTCAAAAAGTGACTTCGGTTGAGATCCGAATGGAGAACCAAATGGAGAATCAAATTGAGAAGCAAACGGAGAAGCAAACGGCACGCCTGCGCCAGAGCCTGCAGAAGGATTAAAAGATCGAGAGAGTAGATTCCCTGAATCTACAGATCCTTGTGAATTGTCGAAACTCTGTAACGCAGAAGACTGAGATGATGCAGATAAGTCTGGATTAGAGTCTGGATTATTAGAATTAGAGTTAGAATCAGACTTTGGATCAGACTTTGTGGAATTATTTGCGGAATTATTAGCACTATCCAAAGCAACTGCGGTTTCAGCAGTAATGCAAATAGGTAGCAACATTGCTACCGAAAGAGAACAAACAAGAACAGTTTTAAGAGCAGTGGCAAAAGAGCTACTGAACGCACGATATGCAAAAACAGACTCGCGTTTAGATGAGCGTTTATTCACGCAATTAGCTATACGATCATCCAAACGATTAGACACACGACTAGCTAAACGCTCAGCCGCGCTCTTAGCCACACGGTACATATTCTGAGTCGTACGTTTAGCTACACGAGTTGCGCATTGAGTCAATTGACCTATACGAACAAGAACGTTTAGCATAATCGTCCAAATACTCTTCATTGTTTCCACCTGTTTTGCATTGTTTTAAACTGCTTTGCGTCGCCCCCACGGCACCACAAGTTTGTTATTAAGTTTTTCTATTAAGTTTTGTTATTGCCTATAAGCAATCGCTCATAAACCAAGGATGCTTATAAGCCAGTCGAAAGTCTTTTCGCCGTGACCACTCCGCTTGCATTTCTTGCGTGAACTAGACTTTTTGACTTTCGGTCGTTTTTTCGGACGATTTTTAATCGCCTTAGCTTCCTCACGCGCAAGATCTTCTCTGCGTACAGTACTATCTTTCGCGCTACTTAACTCTCTATCTTCTTCGCTACTTGCAGCACTACTTGACTCGCTATCCTTCGCACTATCTTTCGCGCTATCTTTCGCACTATCTTCTTCGTCTTCCTTCTTTTTCTTCTTAACCGGCAGACCAGCCCACCAAACGTAGCCGCCCACAACGCACAAACTACCAAAGCAGCCCAAAACCCACCACGGAAATCGCGGAACATCCGGCTTCTTGCCACGAAGTGCCTTATCCGCCGCAGGCGTTGGCACAACTCGCTCACCAGTCACCAAAATGCGCTGCGTGTTAATGCCGAGCGGCGTGCAAGTAATAAGTGTCACCAAATCCTTGCCAGGAACAGCTGCAATCTTCTTCGTCTCATCAGGGTTCACAACGATTTTGTCAACTACCTTGTAGGTGAGAATCTCGTCGAAAACCTCAATTGTAAAAGTGTCACCTTTTCCAACTTCGTCCAGCCTTGTGAACATTTCCGCACTTGCCAAACCGCGATGCCCCGTAATCACAGAGCGCGCGCCCTTGCCGCCAACCGGAAGCGAAGTTCCACGCAAATGACCAAGACCTTTCAGAAGAGTGGCATCTTCTGTGCCGTGATACACAGGCAAATCAAGATCAATTTTTTTGATTCGCAAACGAGCCATCAACCCGTCGTCGTTCACTTTCAACTGATCCCAATAATCCTGACTCGCATCGGAAGTAACTCCGTGAGAAGTCGGTATGTTAGTATTTGCTTCGTAAATAGCACCCGACGAAAGCTGACTGTTATACTCACGAGCGCGGCGGAGCTGCTCATGCGGAGCAGGAACAGCATGAGTTATAAGCTTCGCGTACTCAGCAGCAACTTCCGACATGTGGTATTGGCTTAGCCACATGGCGGCGTGCGGATAAATAAGCGACGCAAACGATGCAAGCAACAGCAAAGCAGGGACTATGCAGGATTTAGAGAAGTGCCAGTTTTTGTCGTTGTTGCACGAGTTTATTTTCGATATTCTTGGGTATCGTCTATGAGTTTTGGCTGATGTTCTTGTTCTTTGGGCTTGATGAGGCTGGAAAATTTGTGTTTGCGCAAGCTCCCGTCCTTCGTCGCTTTGGCTGTTAAAGGCTTTACTGTCTGCTTTGTTCTTAAAAGAACGTAGCTTCCTCAGTCCTCTTTTATTGCTGAACACAATTTTTCCAGCCTCTCAACATACTAAATGCCAACACAAAACTCATAGACTCGTGCAAAAGTTACGCAACTGCGTGGTTTACTAAGTGCAACTAGAGTCGCGCAATTAAGCTGCGGATGGGTTGATGGTGAGTGTGTTTGATGTGATGTGCGCAGTAGCAATGACGCTAGTGTTCTTTAAGCAATAAATACTCAACGTCCGCAGAGCATTAATGCTAAAGTTCGCTAATCAATAAATAATCGACGTTTGCAAAGCATTGGCGCAAAGCTACAGAAGCAACTTCAGCAGAGCAAAACTGCAAAGCTACAAAACCACTTTTCGCAGAAGCATTGGCGCAAAGCTTCAGAATCTTCGTTTGCAAAGCAATGATGCAAAGCTACAGAAGCAACTTCAGCAGAGCACTGATGCAAAGCTTCGGAAACATTTGCTGAGGAATTTCCGGCGTTTGTTGTCGTTTTTGCGTTGTTTGGGAACATTTGCCGGAGAATTTCTTGCGTTTGCGCTACACCTGACCGCGCAGCTAATCAGCTCAAACCGGCTGCACAGCTTGTTTCGAAACCAAACTGCGCAACCGGCAGAGCAAATCAGCTGGAACAATCGTTCAAAACACTCAGCCAACGAGCGAGTTTTACTCTTGCTCCTGCTCCTTGCGACGCTTCATCACAACGTAGAAGAGCGTGCCAGCGATGCCAACAATGCCGCAAACTGTCAAAATCACCAAGCCGCGAGCACCGGTCATTGGCAAGTTGCTAAGGATTTTGTCGAGTTCGGTTGCCTGGGAGTTGACAATCTCGTGAGCGTTGTTATTATTAAGACCTGCTGCTGCCTGTTCTTTGGTTTCTACTTTAACCTCGTAGCAAGTTGGGGTTTCATTCAGTTTGAAGCCAGCAGGAGCCTTGGTCTCAACAACGCAGTAAATCTTGGAAGCAACATCATTAGTACCAATGAACAAGTTTGCAGTGGTTACACCATTATCATCAGTTGCTTTAAGCTTGATAGCGTTGGCATCGTTTGTACCTTTATCAAGCTTTCCATCAATAGTTTCCTTAGTTACATTTTTACCTGAAACATCGGTAAACTTTGTACCTTCTTTAACTGGGTAAACAGTGAACTCTGCACCCTTTAATGGCTTCTTGCCCTTAGCTTTATCAGCAGCATCATTAACCTTGGTGATCTTCAAGGTAGCAAAATGCGAAGTACCGTGAGGGTTCTTATCGCACTTCTTCGGATCTTCCTTAGTTGGAACACATGGATGCTCCGGATCACCGTCATCACCAATCTTGCTGTCATCAATCCAGCCGTTAATCGAGTTGGTAACGTTCTTGGTATCCTTAGCGACCTTCGTCTTTAAAGTAACTTTCAGAACATAAGTACTTCTACTGAAATCTTCAGAGAGCGTATTCAGCCTAGAGTCAGAAAGACTAAACGTTACTTTTTTCTTATCGGTACCAGTCTCAACCTTGTAGTCAGTATTTTCGGTAAGAGATACATCACTTGCTGTAGAACCAGTCGCTTTCCCTTTCTTAACAAGCTTAACTTCAGCTAAGCTATCATACGTCAAACCTTCAGGAAGAGAATCGACGAATCCAATCTTCTTATAAGCTTTATTGTCAGAAGGAGGAGTCAAAGGCATAGAAATATCCCATGGAATAATAGCGTCTCCATCATCAGTATAAAGCTTGGTTGGAGTCTTTGGCGTCTTACGAGCAACGTCGTCACTGGTGTCGTTCTTTGGATACACATTGACGTCGTACAACCATTCCCATGTATTTGCAGTCTTGTGAGGCAAAGGCGTTGTGATGAAGAATGGATCAACCTTACCGGTAACAGTTACAGGCTTCCACACTCCCTGAGCATCCTTAATTTGAGCACCCTTTGTGTCAGATTCTTCAACGTAGTAAAGCGATTCGGCAAGCTTATCAAACTTTGTGGAACCATCTTCACCAGTTGTTTGTTTTTTGCAATCAGTATCGACCGTTACGAATTTAGCATTATCACCTTTGAGGAATGAAGCTGCATTCTTCGTAGCAGAAGAAGGGTCAAGCTCCTGGATGTCTTTGATTTTCTTCCAGCCTTCAGCTGTAGACAAATCAATCTTCTTGGCATCAGCATCTTTGCCTTCCTTAAGAGTGACCTTGCAAACTTTGAACTCAACACCCTTAACTGGCTTCTTATCCTTAACAAGATTACTCTGATCAGATCCATCAGATCTAGTATCAGTTGCAGGACTTTGGTACTTGTGAATGGTTATAGAAGTACCATTGTCTTTTTTAGTATCATCGATGTTTCCAACATTTGCACCATCTTTACCCTGTTCACTATTCGCCCATGCGATGGATCCAGCGATGCAGCAGGTACCGAGCGTGCAGGAGGCAGCTACGAGTGCCACGGCGCGTTTTAACTTTGAAGTCTGTAGACGCATATTTCCTCTCTTCAATAAGTAAACTAATCGTCTTACATCTTTATTTAGGCTCAACAGCAGGTTACAAGCTAAACAAAAGGTTATGACATATTAACAATTGTGTCGTTATGACATACTGACAATTGCATTGACGACAGCATCAGTGCAAACACACAGATGCGAACGCAGAAATACAACTGCAAACTTTCATCATTTAGCTATTTTTCGCAAATTGCGCGATAACGCTCAACCGTGAGTACATATAATATTAATCGATATTTAAACGAAAAATGAGATGTAGTATAACACAGTCAAATGTTTATGTTTCTGAGCATCTACCCCCCCCCCCCCGGTACAAAAATCGTTGAAAAACAACGGGTTTGAGGGGTGTCAAATAACCAGCTCTTTTTGTTTTTTGCGTTTTTTATTTTTTCTCAAAACTCAAACCATCGGCGTGTCGCATTGCCCTTGCTTGAAGCTGCATTGCGCGCTTCAAGCAAGCTCAATGCGGTAGCGCTTGCATAATGCGGAAAGCCCACTGGGCTTTCCACGCGCGACGACCTGCTTGAGCGCAGCGATTTAGCGCGCGAAAGCAACTCGGAACGCCGAGCTTGCTCAGAGTTGAAAGCACAGTGTGCTTTCAACGCAAGCGAGGTCTGCCTTCGTCAACAAAGACGAAGGCAGGGCAGGCTAGTGTGGCTGTGCTTTAGAAATTATGCTGGGCTTTCCACGCAAGCGCGCACACGATTGTGCTTTCTTTATATTCCTAACGAAAAGTCAACCTGTCGGAATTTCCAACAAGTTCGTTTGGAAAGTACAAGGCAAGTTGAGCGCTAAATCGCAGCGCTAAAACACGTCAACGCGCATTCGGCACAAACTCAATCCTACAAGTCGCGTTCAAAGCATTTGCAATACGATTCAAAAGCGCAATAGTCGGATTCCTCGAACCATTTTCCAACCTGCTAATATCCGACTGACTTATACCCGTCTTCTCCGACAGCTCAGCCTGAGTCAAACCAGCCCTTTTTCTCGCCATCACAAGCGACATAGTCAAGTCTCTTTCCGGCTGAAGCGCATCATACTCTTTCTTGAACTCGGGATCCTTCATAAGCTCGTCCGTGAGTTCATGCAAATCATTCATTCGCGTTTCCTGCACTGCACGCGCTCCCTGCACTGCGCGCATTCGCCGCAACTCTTGCTTTCTCTGCATTACTCGTGTTCCCCGCACTACGTGCATTTCCTGCACTGCGCACGTTCGCAGCAACTCTTGCTTTCTCTGCATTACTCGCGTTCCTCGCACTACGCACGTTCCCTGCAACTCTTGCTTTTCCTGCACTACGCACGTTCCCTGCAACTCTTGCTTTTCCATCACAAGCCCATCTTTCTATTAAAATATTCAGCCCTTCTCTGCATAGCGACCAATATTTCACTACGCGGAGTTTTCTGCTGCTTTTTAACGAATCCGTTGGTGGCAACAATGATCTTATCCGCATCAAAAAAGTATAAAATACGCACTATGTTGCTACCTAAAATAGTGCGAAGCTCAAAAATATGGTTGCCAACATGCTTACTAAGCGGCTCCCTCGCATCGTTTCCCAACATCTCCAAGCGATGCAAATCAGAAACCACCTTCGCGCGCAACTTGACATCTAAACTTTTAATAAACTCGCGTACTGGCTTATCACCATCCTTATCACTGTAAAAAATCACATCAAACAATTCCACAACCCCCTGCTTATGTTATATATAGCATAATCGCTTGTATACATCTTGTCAAAACAAGCAACCAGCAACCCTAACGCAGAAACAGTACTGCGCCAGTGTCCCAAAACAAGCAAAATCAGACACTAACGCAGAAAACACGCGCTCTCTAATTTGCAGTAATTAAAAAGACGATAGATTTTCGCTTCTACCGCCTTTTAAAGTTCATACAACTTCCTACTTTGCTCTTTGTGTATTAAATTTTCAAATTCTTATTGTTTAACATTCCAGCAAACATTGTATGATACATATCCTTAGATGATTCTTCTATTTGAGTAATACTTGATATTTTATTTCCCGCATCCTTTGATGATGCTCCACAAAGATAAAAGACTTCATTTTCTGTCCCAAAATCTAGTGCAATATATTTATCGTGGTATTTTTTATCGGATACCTTCAGATTCAGGTCTATATTAGGATAATCTTTTCTAAAATCATCTAAAATATTTTTTGTAAGCATATCTTTATTTCTTACATTATCGCTAAAAACTATGATTTGTATGTTATCTCTTGCAGCCCTTAAAAGTTCCAAAGTTTTAAGCCCTATATAGTTATCTATAACATAAATGCTTTTCTTTGCTGACTTATATATTTTTGTATAGGCAACATCTGCTTCTATCTTATCTCCATTCAGCAAAAGAAAATGCTTGTAGGTGTTACTATCTATAAAATTATCCATTACCTTTTTCAAATCTTCTTTTGTTGCCAAAGTGCTAATTTTATCGTTTATATTTGCTATTTCTTTTGAATGCTGCATTATATCATTTGTATTTTGGCTTGTTTGCAATAACAGTTGCGTCATTTCTTTTGAACTAAGAAAGTCTCTATTTTCAACAATGAAGTCTTTCATCTGCTTGAACATTCGTATTAAAGCCTTGCTCTGTTTAACTGCCAGTTCTCCCCTTAATACAGTCATAAGCATATAGATGCCCTGTTCTGTGAAAACATATGGCTTGTATTTAATGTTACTGCCTCTGCCTTGCGCTTTGTTCAAGGTCGCAAAATGCGACCTTGAACGTTCATATACTTGCCCATCGTTCAAGGTGCCAAAACGGTACCTTGAAAGTTCATATACTTCTTCACCGGTTAATTGAAACATAAAATCGTCATCAAATTTTTCAATATTCCTTTTAACCTGTTCGTTAAATCTTTTTGTAGAGTATCCATAAATTTCAGCTAAATCCGAATCAAGCATAACTTTTTGATTTCTTATATAGTGAATCTTACTTTTAATCGTAGTTTCATCTATTATCACAATCTCTTTCTTCTCTTCTGCCATAATGCCCCCAACATTATCTAAATATCTTTCCCAATACGCCACGTACTGCGTAACTTTTACTGCGTAACTTTTTTAAATCAACTGCGCCAGCAACAAATAAACAACATCGTGCGTAGATTTATTAGTTTTTGAGCTGAATTAATAGGTAGGATGCATCTATGCTCTATTTCAGCGTCTCTTATCATACGTATCATTTCGTTGTTAGTTTTAGGCATACTACTGAAGTTATTTGAGAATACGATGAATAGACAATAAATTTATAACATTGTGGTTAAAAGGTGTTGTAGTACGATTCATGTGTTACTCATGCAGTAAGCCGACTGCGCCAGTGTCCGAAAGTAGGCAAAATCAGACACGCACGCAGAAACAGTACTGCACTAGTGTCCCAAAACAAGCAAAATCAGACACGCACGCAGAAACAGTACTGCACTAGTGTCCCAAAACAAGCAAAATCAGACACGCACGCAGTTAATGCTCGCGCAGATTGCGCGCTCGCTTGCGAAACTCGCGTTGAAAGCACACTGTGCTTTCAACTTAAGCGAGTTTCCGCTCCGAATTGCTTTCGCGCGCTACGCTCTATGCGCGAAAGCAGGTCGTCACGCTGCCCAGTAACGAAAAAACGGCATTATACGTTATTAACGCAGAAAGCATACTGTGCCAGTAACAAAATGGGGCTTCAAGCCCGAAAGCTTGAAGCCCCATTTTTATATCAGACTAGCGTCACTCAGCTTCGTCGCCGTAATCACCCTGACCACCCTGATCATCAAGGTAATCATCTGGATTAAAGTCGTCGCCGAGCTTCATGTCGCCAAAATCAATGTTGGAGAAGTCAACATCGCCCATATCGCTCTCACCGAAGTTCGAAGGCGTGCTATCTGCACCACCCAAACCAAAGTTCGGATAAATAGAGTCACGCACCTGAGGATCCGGCTCCACGTTAGCGTTGCGGTAACGCGCCAAACCGGTACCAGCTGGGATGAGCTTACCGATAATCACGTTCTCCTTCAAGCCCTTGAGGTCATCTTCCTTCTGGCTTAAGGCGGCCTCAGTAAGCACGCGCGTAGTCTCCTGGAACGATGCTGCAGAAAGCCAAGAATCCGTAGCCAAAGAAGCCTTGGTAATACCCATAAGCTCTGGTCGACCAGCAGCAGGCTTGCCACCGTTCTTAACGGCAGCCAAGTTTGCCTCACGGAACTTTGCCTGATCCACAAGCTCACCTGGAAGAAGATCCGTATCGCCAGAATCGATCACCGTAATACGGCGAAGCATCTGGTGCACAATAACTTCAATGTGCTTGTCGTGAATATCAACGCCCTGAGAACGGTAAACGTTGTGAACTTCTTCCACAATATTCACCTGAGCTGCGCGCGGACCAAGGATTCGCAAAATCTTCTTAGGATCCACAGAACCCTCAATCAGCTGCGTACCAACGTCAACATGCTCGCCATCCTTTACCAGCATTGGCGCACGACGCGTCACAGGGTAAACGATTGGCTCAACCGTAGTGTCGTCTGGAGTCAAAGTCACCTGACGACCATGGTCAGTATCCTCAACCTTCACAACGCCTGGGAACTCAGCGATTGGAGCCTCACCCTTAGGAGTACGAGCCTCGAAAAGCTCCGTAACACGAGGAAGACCCTGAGTAATATCAGAAGCCGAAGCGACGCCACCAGAGTGGAAGGAACGAAGCGTAAGCTGCGTACCAGGCTCACCAATGGACTGTGCTGCAACAATACCAACAGCCTCGCCAACATCCACGAGTCGGCTCGTAGCCAAGGACCATCCGTAGCACTTTGCGCAAACGCCGCGCTTAGATTCGCAAGTAAGCACAGAACGCGCCTTAACTTCCTCAACGCCGTGCGCAACCAAATCGCGCAAAACGTCCATAGAAAGCGCATCTCCGCACTTTGCCAAAACTGTAGTGCCGTCAGCAGGATCGAGCACGTCTGCAGCAAGCAAGCGCGAGTATGGACCGCCATCAGCAGCCTTAACAAGCGTCAAATTGCCGTTTTCGTCGCGATCAGCAATCTTCATCATAAGACCGCGCTTAGTGCCACAATCTTCTTCGCGAACGATTACTTCCTGCGAAACGTCCACAAGACGACGAGTCAAGTAGCCAGATTCTGCCGTACGAAGTGCGGTATCTGCCAGGCCCTTACGAGCGCCGTGCTGGGAGATGAAGTACTCCAACACAGACAAGCCGTCGCGGTAGTTTGACTTAACAGGTCGAGGAATAATCTCGCCCTTAGGGTTTGCCACGAGGCCTCGCATACCAGCAATCTGGCGAATCTGCATCCAGTTACCACGTGCGCCTGACTGAACCATGATGTTCACGTTGTTGTCGTCGTGGAAGTTTTCGCGCATTGCGTCTGCAACCTTGTCGGTGCATTCAGTCCACAAGTTAATCAACTCTTGACGACGTTCTTCGTCGGTAAGAAGACCCATATCGTACTGGGAGTTGATTTTTGCAGCCTGATCCTCGTAATCTTGCGCGATTTGTTCGCGATTTGGAGGAAGCACAATGTCGGAGAATGCCATCGTTACGCCAGACCAAGGAGCGCGAGTAAAGCCGAGATCCTTCAAAGCGTCGAGTGTTGCTGCAACTTGAGCTGTAGAATAGCGGGTTGCAATTTCGTCGACGATCTTAGAAAGTACGCCCTTTGGCACCTGCTCGTTTACGAACGGATAGTCGACTGGCAAAGTTCCGTTGAACAAAATGCGTCCGCAAGAAGTTGCAAACAGTACAGTTCCGTCCTTAAAACGCTCTTCGCGCACAACGTCCGGGCTGCCTGGCTCAGGGTCGACAACCTTAAGCTCAGCAGGCTCCCAATTCTTTGGCAATACGAAGTCTGCAGGAACTCGAATCAGCACCTTAGCTTGCATGTCAATCTCATGCTTGTCGAGAGCCATTTCAGCTTCAGCAAGCGAGGAGAAAATACGACCCTGACCCTTTGCTCCGTCAATTACGGTAGACAAGTAGTAAAGACCCAGAATCATATCCTGAGAAGGCATTGTAACGGTGTGACCGTCTGCTGGCTTCAAGATATTGTCGGAAGCCATCATCAAAGTGCGTGCTTCGGCTTGAGCTTCTGCAGAAAGCGGAAGATGCACTGCCATCTGGTCACCATCGAAGTCTGCGTTGAATGCTGCGCAGGCAAGTGGTGGCAGGTGGATTGCTTTACCTTCAACCAAAATTGGCTCAAATGCTTGAATACCCAAGCGGTGAAGTGTAGGTGCGCGGTTAAGAAGCACAGGATGCTCGGAAATAACTTCCTCCAAGACGCCCCAAACTTCGGAGTCGCCGCGGTCAACCAAACGCTTTGCGCTCTTCATATTCTGAGCGAAGCCCTGATCTACCAAACGCTTAATAACGAACGGCTTAAACAGCTCCAATGCCATTGGCTTTGGCAAACCGCACTGATGCATGCGAAGGCTTGGACCAACGACGATTACGGAACGGCCGGAGTAATCAACACGCTTACCGAGCAAGTTCTGACGGAATCGACCTTGCTTACCCTTAAGCATGTCGGAAAGCGACTTTAATGGTCGGTTGGATGCGCCGGTTACTGGGCGTCCGCGGCGACCGTTGTCGAAGAGCGAATCGACTGCTTCCTGAAGCATGCGCTTTTCGTTATTAAGCATGATTTCAGGAGCGCCGAGCTCAATAAGTCGCTTCAAACGGTTGTTACGGTTGATTACGCGACGGTACAAATCGTTCAAATCGGAAGTTGCAAAACGACCACCATCGAGCTGAACCATTGGTCGCAAATCTGGTGGGATTACTGGAATTACGTCCAAAACCATAGCTTCTGGCTTGTTTCCAGTAGTCAAGAATGCGTTTACAACCTTCAGTCGCTTCAAAGCGCGAGCCTTGCGCTGACCGGTTCCGTTGTCGATTTCTGCGCGAAGCTCCTCTGCGGCAGACTTCAAATCGAAGTCCTGCAAACGCTTCTTAATAGCTTCAGCACCCATGCAGCCTTCGAAGTAGTCACCGTAGCGATCTTCCATCTCGCGCCACAAGTCAACGTCGCCTTCCATGTCTCCGGCACGCAAGCCCTTGAAGCGGTCGAACACGGCATTCAAACGCTGAATCTGCTCGTCGTAACGGGTGCGAATAGCAGACATTTCGCGTTCTGCACTAGCGCGCAGCTTAGATTTTGCAGCACCTTTGCTTTCGCCAGATTCTTCCAGCTCGTGCAAGTCTTCTTCAACTTTCTTTGCGCGCGCTTCAATTTCGTTATCGCGGCGCTTGCGAAGGTTGCCGATTTCGGTATCGAATTCGTCTTGCAAATCTGGAAGATCTTGATGACGCTGTTCTTCGTCGACTTTCGTAACCATGTAGGCTGCGAAGTAGATTACTTTTTCAAGATCCTTAGGTGCAATGTCGAGCAAGTAGCCCAAACGGCTTGGCACACCCTTGAAGAACCAAATGTGCGTTACCGGAGCTGCAAGCTCAATATGACCCATGCGTTCGCGGCGAACGCGGCTGCGGGTAACTTCCACGCCGCATCGCTCGCACACGATTCCCTTAAAGCGCACGCGCTTATATTTGCCGCACGCGCACTCCCAATCGCGAGTTGGACCGAAGATCTGCTCACCGAACAGACCGTCCTTCTCTGGCTTTAGGGTACGGTAATTAATGGTTTCTGGCTTCTTTACTTCGCCGTGGCTCCAGCTACGGATATCTTCGGCGGTGGCCAGTCCAATCCTCAGTTTGTCAAATGCGTTGACGTCCAGCACTCTTATCGTCCTGTCTCATGAAATTGTTTTCTAATGTTTCTTAATTTCTTAAAGTGTGTTCGTTACCGAATCACTGGTATTCAGGTTCAACAGCAATCTGATCTTCCTTGGCGGACGAATCTGGTCGAGCGCCAATATTGAAGCCAAGATCGTCGGAAGATGAAACTGGGTCGTCCTCTTCATCCTTCATGTCGATTGCAACGCCTTCAGCGTTCAACACTTCAACATTAAGGGAAAGCGACTGCATTTCCTTAAGCAACACCTTGAAGGATTCAGGAATGCCAGCTGGTGGCAGGTTATCGCCCTTGACGATAGCACCATACACGCGCACGCGACCGTCGACGTCATCAGACTTCGTAGTCATCATTTCGTGCAATGTGTAAGCAGCACCATAAGCCTCGAGCGCCCACACTTCCATTTCGCCGAAGCGCTGACCGCCGAACTGAGCCTTACCACCCAACGGCTGCTGGGTAATCATGGAGTAAGGACCAGTGGAACGTGCGTGAATCTTATCATCAACCAAGTGATGCAGCTTCAAAATGTACATGTAGCCCACAGAAATTGGCTTCGGGAATGGCTCACCAGTACGACCGTCGAATAAGGTTGCCTTACCGTCGGAGCCAACAAGCTTGTCACCATCGCGATTTGCGAGTGTTGTAGAAAGCAAGCCCTTCAAAGTTTCTGGGCGCACGCCGTCGAATACTGGTGTTGCAACTGGAGTGCATGGATCGCCATGCTCAGCACCTTGCGGCACGTACTTCTTCCAAGCTGCTTCCAAGTCTGGATCCAAGTTAATATCCCAGCCAGCGTGAGCAATCCAACCCAAGTGAAGCTCGAGCACCTGACCCAAGTTCATTCGAGAAGGCACACCCAACGGGTTAAGCATGATGTCAACTGGAGTACCATCAGCCAAGAATGGCATATCTTCTTCTGGCAAAATGCGGGAAATAACACCCTTGTTGCCGTGACGACCGGAAAGCTTATCGCCTTGCGTAATCTTACGATGCTGAGCAATGTAAACGCGAATCATTTGGTTCACGCCGTTTGGAAGCTCGTCACCGTCGTCTTCAGCGTCTTCACGAGTGATTTCCTTAACTGCAATCACAGTACCAGTCTCACCGTGTGGCACGCGCAAAGAAGTATCGCGCACTTCGCGGCTCTTTTCACCGAAGATTGCACGAAGCAAACGCTCTTCTGGAGTAAGCTCGGTTTCGCCCTTAGGAGTTACCTTACCAACCAAAATATCGCCGGCTTCGACTTCAGCGCCGATGCGAATAATGCCGCGCTCGTCAAGATTTGCAATCGCATCTTCACCAACGTTTGGCAAGTCACGAGTAATCTCTTCGGAACCAAGCTTGGTTTCACGAGCGTCGATTTCGTATTCTTCAATGTGAATAGAAGAAAGCGTATCATCTTGCACAAGACGCTGGGAAATAATCACAGCATCCTCGTAGTTGTAACCGTTCCAAGGCATGAATGCAACGAGCAAGTTCTTACCCAATGCAAGTTCGCCCTTTTCGGTTGCAGGACCGTCTGCCAAAACAGTACCAGCTTCAACACGCTCGCCATCTTTAATAAGCGGCACTTGGTTGTAGCAAGTAGTCTGGTTAGAACGCTGGAACTTTGAAAGCTTGTAGCTGGACTGAGTTCCATCGTCGTTCATAACGCGAATAATATCTGCAGAAACGTAAGTTACTACGCCCGGCTTTTCAGCCAAGATTACGTCGCCAGAATCAACTGCTGCACGCCATTCAGAACCGGTACCAACAAGTGGTCGCTCCGACTTAATAAGCGGCACAGCCTGACGCTGCATGTTCGTACCCATCAATGCACGGTGACCTTCATCGTGCTCCAAGAATGGAATCAAGGAAGCACCAAGGGAAACCATCTGACGTGGGGAAACATCCATGTAATCTACAGTGCTTACAGGCACATCGACTGCTTCTTCTTCGTCCACGCGAGCAAGTGCTTGAGTGCCAACGAAGTTGCCGTTTTCGTCGAGTTCCTGGTTTGCTTGAGCAATAACGTGCTCGGCTTCGCGGTCTGCAGTCATGTATTCAACTTCGTTAGTTACGTGACCATTCACAACCTTGCGGTATGGGGTTTCGATGAAGCCGAATGGGTTGATGCGTCCGAAGGTTGCCAAAGAACCGATAAGACCAATGTTTGGACCTTCTGGGGATTCGATTGGGCACATACGTCCGAAGTGGGATGGGTGCACGTCTCGAACTTCCATAGAAGCGCGATCGCGAGAAAGACCACCAGGACCAAGTGCGGAAAGACGACGCTTGTTCGTAACGCCTGCCAAAGGATTGTTTTGATCCATAAACTGGCTGAGCTGGGAAGTTCCGAAGAATTCCTTAATAGTTGCGTTTACTGGACGAATGTTAATCAAGGACTGAGGAGTAATTGCCTCTGCATCCTGAGTTGTCATACGTTCGCGCACAACGCGCTCCATGCGGCTTAAGCCGGTACGAAGCTGATTCTGCACAAGCTCGCCAACCTGACGAATACGACGGTTGCCGAAATGATCGATATCGTCAACGTCAACGCGCAACTGCACGTCTTGACCGTCGCGCTTACCTGGGAAGGTTTTTTCGCCGGAATGCAACGTTACCAAGTACTTAATAGTTGCGATAATATCTTCGCGGTTCAAGCTACGATCGCTGTAATCTGCTTCAATACCGAGCTTGCGGTTGATCTTATAGCGACCAACGCGAGCCAAATCGTAACGCTTTGTGTTGAAGTAGAAGGAATCGAGAAGGTTGCGACCAGCTTCTGGAGTTGCAGTATCTGCAGGGCGAATCTTACGGTACAAATCGGTAAGTGCATCGTCTTGCGTTTCGATAGGCTCTTTTGCGAGCGCATCCAAAACAAGTGGGTATCCTTGGAAAGCATCGGCAATTTCGTCTTTCGTCATGCCAATAGCCATAAGGAATACGATTGCAGACTGCTTACGCTTGCGGTCAACGCGAACGCCTAAAACGTCACGCTTGTCGATCTCAAATTCCAGCCATGCACCGCGGCTTGGAATAATCTTCGCACCGAAAACATCCTTGTCGGAAGTGCGATCCTGCGTGCGATCAAAATACACGCCTGGAGAGCGCACAAGCTGCGAAACAATTACTCGCTCGGTGCCGCCAATAATAAAAGTACCGTGTGGAGTTTGAAGTGGGAAATCACCCATGAAAACAGTTTGGCTCTTAATTTCACCAGTTTCGCCGTTTTCAAACTCAGCATTCACATAAAGTGGAGCAGAATAGGTGTAATCCTTTTCCTTGCACTCGAGCACAGTGTGGCGTGGCTCTTCAAAGTATGGATCAGAGAATGTGAGACTCATTGTCTCAGCAAAGTTCTCAATTGGGGAAATCTCCTGGAAGACTTCATCGAGACCAGAAACATGAGGCACGGTGTGAGTTCCGTTTGCTTCATCTTCTGCAACGCGCTTCTTCCAGCGTTCAGAGCCGATCAACCAATCAAAGCTGTCGGTTTGCACGCCGAGGAGGTATGGCACATCAATAGGCTCACAAATGGAGCCAAAATTCACACGATCTGACGCTTTATGCAACTTAATATCATGTTCGTCAGCACGTGCGATGACTTTCGTGGTGCTCGTCATAGCTTGTTCAGCAGCCAATGGACGTTCCTTTATCACTCGCTAGTTAACTATTTAATCTTTGAAAAACTAAAGAAAATCGCGGCAAACGAAACTGCCAAATAAGCAAGTTGCGATGCGCGGGCGCCTTCTTCGGTTCCATGAGCATGCCCGCTATATGACACACCTTACACAGAACCTCTACTTTACCAAAAACTAAAGACTTCCTTATTAATAAAAAAAGTCCGCTCTAGCGCTTGCAATTTCTGGGATGCTTAATATTCTCTACTTCAGTGGAACGAATATTCGTGTGGTGAGATTTGAGATTTTTCGCACTGAGCGAGGCGAACGTCAGAGCCGTAGGCTGCTGATTCGCCGAGTGAAGAAGAAAAATCGAAAAATCTCTGCGATAAGGCACGGTTATTAACGAATTAGCATGCAGAGTTTGGGGGATTTCTTTACGAGCACTAAAAGAGGACTGCGCATTGACTTGCCGGAGCGCTTAAAGCGTAGTGCGCGGAGGCACTTCAATGCGGAAACTCGCTAAAGTTGGAAGTCCAGTGGACTTCCAACGCGAGTTTCGCAAGCGAGCGTAATAAAACGCGAGCTTATCGTTAAAAAAGTTTAAGAATAGAGCGACGAAGGAACGCTCACGCGCAAAGCGCGCTCGCTACTGAGCTTGCGTTGAAAGCACACCGTGCTTTCAACTTGAGCAAGCTCACGCTCCGAGTTGCTTTCGCGCGCACAATGCTGCGCTCAAGCAGGTCGTAGCACATGCGAGGAGAGAAATCCCCCAAAACTCGCGCCACGGCAAACGATACAAGTTGCGAGTAAACTAAATACGTTACGATTACGAAGTTACGTAAAGATACTTAAAAAGCTAAGGAATAGCATGAATAACAGCGAGAATACGCAAGAAGCCGCAGCCAAAACCGAAAAGCAAACAGAAGCACACAAAGCAGCAGCAAGCCGCGTAGAGCAAATGTACGAGTACGGCTACCGCAAATCAAATTATGGCCCAGACGAGCTTGTAACCGACGCTCACGGAAATCCAATTAGCGTTATGGACGCAATGCTCAGCGCCGACGACGCAGCGCGCGCAGAAACGCACACTCCTCACCTTTGCTTCTACTCCCCTCGTATTCCAGGAAATACAGGTTCCGCAATTCGACTTTGCGCTGTAACTGGCACTATTTTGCACTTGGTTGAGCCGCTTGGTTTTAATTTGCACGATACTAAATTACGTCGCGCAGGCTTGGATTATCACGATATGGCTCACGTTGTTTTGCACCCAAATTTTGAGAATTTAGTTGAGTCAATGCCAAATTCGCGAATTATTGCGTTTACTGCGAATGCTACGAAACTTTACACTGAAATTGAATATAAGCCGAACGATATTCTGCTTTTTGGACCAGAACCAGGAGATATTCCTGATCCAATGGATGTTATGGCAGGCCCGCACGTGGCAGAGCAGGTGCGTCTTCCTATGCGCCCGTCACTTCGTAGTTTGAATCTTACAAATTGCGCTTCTATTGCAGTGTATGAAGCGTGGAGACAACTCGGTTTTACAGGCGGAAAGTAATCACAAAAGTATACGACGTTTACATAATTAAGCATGCAACAAGATTCACAATCTCTCCCCGAAGAACATCTCACCGAAGAAACTTCTCAGCCATTGCGCGAATTGGCAACACTTACGCGCGATAATGTTGCACTTTTTTGGCATAGTTGCGCACGCGATTTGCCTTGGAGGTTTGGGCACACTACCCCTTGGGGTGTGCTTGTGTGTGAAGTAATGAGCCAGCAAACGCAAATGAGCCGTGTTGTACCCTATTGGCTCACTTGGATGCAAACTTGGCCAGATGCACAATCACTAGCTCACGCTACGAGTGCTGAAATTATTACAGCTTGGGGTTGCCTCGGCTACCCTCGACGCGCGTTACGTTTACAATCTTGTGCTCAAGTTGTAGCAACAAGATATCGCAATAAGCTGCCATGCACCTATGAAGAACTTATTGCCTTGCCAGGTGTAGGCGATTACACAGCAAGTGCAATACTCAGCTTTGCTTATGGCAAGCACATTGCGGTGATTGATACAAATATTCGCCGCGTACTTATGCGCGCTTTTACTGGAACTGAATCGCATGGTGGCAGCACAACGCAATCTGACCGCGAGCTTGCTGCCGCAGTATTGCCAGAAGATAATCATGTTACTGCTGCCACTGCTAACGCTACTAACACCACCAACACTACCTGCACTTCATCCGTTTGGAATCAGGCAATTATGGAAATTGGTGCTACCATTTGCACAGCACGATCTCCGCAATGCACTGCATGTCCTTTGCAAACATGGTGCCGTTTCAAAGCTGCTGGATTTCCAGGTCTTGGCCGCCATACCCGCCCCCAGCAGCATTTTGCCGGCACTAATCGGCAAGTGCGCGGCATTATTTTGCAGGCATTGCGTGAAGCACATAAAAAACAGCAGGTATTGCAACGTTGCGAGATCAATAATTTATGGTCGAATCAAACACAACTTGGCGAATGCATTGCTTCGCTCGATCATGACAGTCTTATCACTATATTGCCAGATGGCACTTTAGCATTACCTTAAGTAACTAACTCATTACGCTGCTTTTGTAACTCTTTAATTAACAGCTTAATTACTTTGTATGAGAGTCTACCTTGTGTAGTGAGTACAGTTCATCTCATCGACTTATGTATTACAATGGTAAATATGTCAATGCCAACTACGTCACCACGTGAGCCGCATCGCAATGCGAGTGCAACATCGGTTCGCAACCCGATGCGCAAACCCGTGCGTAAGACCGTACGTAACATGAGCGCAGCAAAACGAAGAATGTATCGTCGTCGCAGAATTGTTGTCGGTATTGCTTTGTTGCTTTTGATTATGTTGGCAATATTTTGTGTTATTAGCTTGAGCAAGGGTATTGCCGCTATTAGTAAAGCGATTGCTGGTCATGAAGTTACCATTGTTCGTCATTCAGTGCCAGACCCCCGTCCTGTTGGATTAACACCTCATTGCACTGATAAAGATATTCGTCTTGAGCTTTCTACTAAGTCACAAACTGTTCCTATGGGCGGTAGTGTTGAGTTGACAGAACGATTTGTGCACGAAGGAAACTCTTCTTGCCTTATTGACGCATCGGATATGAATGCTGTTCTAACTATTAATAGTAGTGAAGAAGTTACGCAAGGTAAGCAAGAAACTAAAGATAATAAAAAGAAAGATAATAAAGACAACAAAGACTTTAAAGACGCAAGTAAGAGCGTTGACTACTTATCACATGCAGTATGGCGTTCTGATAGTTGTGACACTGCATTAAAGCCGCTGCTTATGGCGAAGGGTGATCATTTCGAAAAGAAAATCACTTGGAATACCAATACTACCGTCGGAAAAGGCTGTGTTGCAGATGACGATTTACCGAAGGTGGATCGCGGCACATACGTTGCGCGGCTTGAGCATAAGCGCGTGCCAGGGCTTCACAGCGAGCCAGTGATCATTAATGTGCAGTAGGATTTATGCGTGCGACGACCTGCCGAAGCGCTGCGCTCGTTTTTGTGGACTTATGTGGGGTGTAAGTCCCCAATTGCGCGCATGTTCTCCGGCATTTGCGCTGACGACTGCACCAGTAACGAAAAAACGGTGACGCTCGCGCGGGTAACGCGCTCGCTACGAAACTCGCGTTGGAAGTCCCCCGGACTTCCAACTTAAGCGAGTTTCCGCTTTGAAGGAGCTTGAAATCCTGTGATTTCAAGCTCGGTCAAAGCGCACGCTAATTCTTGAAGCTGTGTACTGGAGCAGGAATACGTCCACCGCGAGTTACGAAAGCTTCGCAGCTTGTTTGGTTTACTGGCATAATCGGCGCATATCCCATTAATCCGCCGAAGTTCGCCATTTCGCCTACACCTTTTCCAATTACTGGAATAATTCGCACAGCGGTAGTTTTTTGATTAATCATGCCGATTGCAGATTCATCCGCAATCATGCCAGAAATCGTTGCAGCGGAAGTGTTTCCAGGAATTGCAATCATGTCAAGACCGACTGAGCAAACGCAAGTCATTGCTTCAAGCTTTTCAATAGTCAAGCAGCCAGACTTCGCAGCAGCAATCATATTTGCATCTTCCGAAACGGGTATAAACGCTCCAGAAAGACCGCCAACATAGCTACTTGCCATAATGCCGCCCTTCTTAACTTGATCGTTCAGCATAGCGAGCGCTGCAGTTGTGCCGGGAGCACCAACCTGATCCAAACCGATTTTCTCAAGCACTTCGCCAACAGAATCGCCAACTGCAGGAGTTGGAGCAAGCGACAAGTCTATAATTCCAAACGGCACACCAAGCCTGCGAGAAGCCTCTTGCGCAACCAACTGACCTACGCGAGTAATTTTAAACGCAGTGCGCTTAATAGTTTCGCACAGAAAAGCAAAGTCTTTCCCTCTAGCAGCATCGAGTGCACTCGAAACAACGCCAGGACCAGACACGCCAACATTGATCACAGCATCGCCTTCAGTTACACCATGGAAGCCGCCTGCCATGAACGGGTTGTCGTCCGGAGCATTGCAAAAAGCCACGAATTTAACGCAACCGTAAGAATCGTTTCCAGCTGTAGCTTCAGCAATCTTTTTAATCGTACGTCCGAGCAGCTCTACGCAATCCATGTCTATACCGGTTCGTGTTGAGCCAACATTCACAGACGAGCACACAATTTCCGTCTCACTTAAAGCTTGCGGAAGCGACTCAATAAGCATGCGGTCTGCTGCAGTCATCGACTTTGCTGGAAGCGCAGAATACCCACCAATTAAATCAACTCCAACAGTGTGTGCTGCTCTGTCTAATGCGTGCGCAATTTGCACAAAATCTTCAGGCTTTTTACAAGATGACGCTCCAACAAGCGAAATCGGAGTTACAGTAATTCGCTTGTTTACAATTGGAATTCCGTAGTCGCGCGAAATATCGTTGCCAGTTTTTACTAAATCTTTCGCAAGACGTGTGATTTTTGCTTCAACTTTACAACAAACGTCCTGCACGTTTTCGCAAGCGCAATCTAGTAGGTTGATTCCCATGGTGATTGTGCGAACGTCGAGCTGTTCTTGCTCAATCATCGAATTAGTTTCGCTTACTTCCATCAGGTTGAGCATTATGTACTTCCTTACGTTTACTTAGATTGCTGCGGATTTTAGATTCTGTGCATTGCAGTGAAAATATTGCTACGCTGGCAGCGAATACGCACGCCAATTTCGTCTCCTAGCGTTTCTAATCCTGCAGCAAAATTGCCAAATTCGCAATCAACAGTAGACACGTCAACAATCATCATCATGTTGAAGAATCCGTCGACAATTGTTTGAGAAATATTCAAAATATTTACATTATGCTCGGCAGCATGTGAAGTAACTTTTGCAATAATACCAACGGTATCGCAGCCGACAACGGTAATAATCGCCCTGAAAGCATCAGATTGCAACGCTTCTTGCGATTCATTATTCTCTGCAACTGCTGTTGTGTTATTGGCGACCATATTTGCCTCCTGCCGTTTTGAACCCGCATGTTAATGCATAAAGTTTATGCATTAACGCAAATTATGCGGTTATTTGTTTCAATTTTACACATCATACGTTTTTATGCGCTTTATGCGCTTTTATACATTTTTTATGCGTAAATATTATGCTGCTTCATATCTTCCGGAAGTGCGTTGCGAAGCGACACAAGCGATCCAGAGCGGAACACGGAACGAATGCCAGCAGCAAGAAGCGGCGCAATCGAAAGAACCGTCATATTATCAAGACGCTTCTCTTCAGGCACAGGAACTGTATCCGTCACAATAATCTCGCGAACTCCAGCAGCTTTCAAACGCTCAACAGCAGGTCCAGAAAGCAAAGCATGCGTTGCAACCAAAGTAACAGATTTTGCTCCAGCCTCACGCAAAGTACGTACAGCTTCGCAAATAGTGCCAGCAGTATCGATCATATCGTCTACAACAATGCAATCGCGTCCTTTAATCTCACCAATGATGCCGTGAGCTTCAGCATGGTTAGGGCGCGTAATATCGCGCGTTTTATGAATAAAAGCAAGAGGTAAATCTCCGAGTTTTGCAGCCCATTGCTCAGAGACTTTGATGCGACCAGCATCAGGAGACACAATAGTTGCATTATCGAGCTTCATAGAGTTTCGCACATAATCAATAAGCACAGGCATCGCAGTCAAATGGTCAACAGGCCCGTCAAAGAAACCCTGCTCCTGAGTTGCGTGCATGTCAACAGTCAAAATGCGCGTGGCACCAGCAGCGCGGAATAAGTCAAACATGAGTCGAGCAGTAATAGGCTCACGTCCCTGATGCTTCTTATCTTGGCGAGAATATCCAAAGAACGGTGCAACCACGTTAATACTGCGAGCAGATGCGCGTCGCAAAGAATCGACCATAAGCAGCTGTTCCATAATCCAATTGTTAATAGGATTCGTGTGTGCCTGAAGCACAAACACATCCGAACCACGAACAGGCTGAGTAAAGCGCACATACATTTCGCCATTCGCAAAATCGTAGGCAGTAGTCTCAAGCACATCAATACCAAGATACTGTGCAGTCTCATTAGCAAGTTCTGGGTATGCGCGACCCGTAACTAACATCATCTGCTTTTTTGGATTGCCTTCAAGAATTGTTGACATAATTGCCTTCCCGTTTGCAAACTGGTGTTGCGCGACATAGTCGCTTTCTATTTTAGCAGCTTGTGCGCCTCGTACGACACAACAAGCGTTTTATTTTAGCGCGTTACTTTAAAATCATTAAGAACTACGCTTGCAAAGCAAAATCATCATTACGAAAATAAGCCCGAATCCCACAAAATCTGCCCATGAAAAAACAGCTCCAGTAAACATAACAGCAGTAATTGCAGCAGTAACAGGCTCGCTAGCTCCAAGCAAAGTGCCACGAACAGAACCTACTCGCATAATGCCCTCTAAGAACAGCCAATATGCTCCAAAAGTTCCAGCAATAACGGTAAAAGCAAAAAGCAGCATAGCGCGCAAATCTAATGCAGGCATCGTTTCCCACGGTCGCACAAACGGGAGCATAATACAACCAGAAATAATAAACGTAATGCCATTAACAGTCAGATTTCCCCATTTTGCAATCAATTTCACAGGCATAATAGCAAGCGCCGCTGTAGACGCAGCATCTGCAAGCCCCCAAAGCAAACCCATAACAGGCAAAGACAGTGAAGAAAGATTACCACCTGTAGCCATTAAAGCAGTTCCTGCAAAAGCTAGCACAACTCCAATAGTTTCGCGCATAGTTGGCACGCGGCGAGTGTGGAAACACGCATAAACCAAAACAAACAGTAAGTTAAGGCTTTGAAGCACAGTAGCAGTGCCAGAATTAGTCCAATCAATAGTACATAAATACGAAACTTGCGTAAGAAGAACGCACACAATTCCCGTAATAGCCATTGAAATCCAAGTACGACCAGTTTTCACAGCACCACTTAACTGCTTAGGAGTGCAAGCTGCAGCAGTAATGACAAATAACATGCCAGCAGCAATTTGACGAACGCAAGCGATTTGCAAAGGAGATACGTGATACGTCGACATGAGGATTTTCGAAACTGTTGCGTTTGCACCCCAAAATGCGCCACCTAAAAGAGTTAAAAATATTCCTACAAGAATAGCGTTTGTAGAATGATTTAACGCTGGATTAGGTTTATTTGGAGTACCTTCGATTGCTTTTGTTGCAGATTTTGATGTGTCAAAAGTCTTTGAACCTGTTGATTGCAATTTTGAAGATTGTTGCTTTTTTGTTGAAGAGGAATCAATATTTGATGAATCCAAATCACGCGCACTGCTGCGCCAAGAAAACTTAACCATTATTAGATTCACCTCGCATCCCCAAAACAAGCAAACATGCAGTAATTATTGCACATCTACTCAACTAATTTGCTGGTAAACAACACTTTAGAAAAACATACTCTACTTGCACACACGAAAGAAATGTATAGTATTAAAAAATTACAATTCAAAACGCGCGCATTAAACAATAAAATCAACGAAATAAACCAAAATAACAACGTGACTTAAGCCATAAACCAACGCACTAGTCATATGAAGGCGGAAACATGCACAACTACGCATCAAACAGTAATATTTTTCAACCACACCACATTTTAGTTACTGGCGGCGCAGGTTTTATTGGATCTAATTTTGTGCATTACATAGCTAAATATCATGTAACGGTTGCTGTTACGGTACTTGATTTGCTTACTTACGCTGGGAATATGGCAAATCTTTACGACTTACCTCAAGATTTTGCAAACAACCGATACGCTTTTATTCGCGGAGATATTCGAGACGAAAATATAGTTGATCAGCTATTAGATCCGCATAATCCAATTAAAACTGCAGAAGGAACAACACTTCCTGCTATAGACGCAATCGTAAATTTTGCTGCAGAATCACACAACGATAATGCAATCGAGTTTTCTGACCCGTTTATAAGCACAAATATTTTAGGAACGCATACACTCATTAAATTTGCACACAAATATAATATTCGCTTCCACCAAGTAAGTACCGATGAAGTTTACGGAGATTTTCCTATTGACAGCGTGCTTAAATTCAACGAGTCAAGCCCATATTGTCCATCTAGTCCATATTCTGCAAGCAAAGCTGCAGGCGATCTCTTGGTAAAAGCATGGCGTAGAACTTACGGTTTGCGCGCAACTATTTCGAATAGCAGCAATAATTACGGGCCACGACAGCATATTGAAAAGTTTATTCCTCGCCAAATTACAAATATTATGTGCAATATGCCAGCAAAATTGTACGGCGTAGGAGATTCGATACGCGATTGGATTCACGTTGAAGATAATTGCGACGCAATATGGCATGTTCTAACGCGTGGAACAATCGGTGAAACATATAATATTGGCGCTAACTGTGAAGTTAACAACATAAATATTTTGCGGATTTTGATGCAACTCATGGGCGTGCCAGAATCAAATATAACGTATGTAAATCCCAGAATAGGCGAGGATAGGCGTTACGCACTAGATACTACGAAAATTCGAACACAATTAAAATGGGAGCCTAAGCACGATAATTTGAAGCAAGAATTGCAAGAAACAATATCGTGGTACGACTCTCACACTGATTTATGGAAGCCTATTAAAGCGCAAGTCGAGCAGCATTACGCTGAATTAGGGCACTGAATTTGCGTGACGAAATTGCGCTCGACGACCTGCATGAGTGATTAGAGCGTAACATGCGCGACGTCGGGTAAGCGGCAATCGGGTTTTCGGCATGAAAAAAGGGCTTCTAGCGATTGGCTAGAAACCCTAGGCGCGGAGAATACGAGATTCGAACTCGTGAGGCTGTTACACCAACACGCTTTCCAAGCGTGCGCCATAGACCACTAGGCGAATTCTCCAAACTGCTAACTTAGCAATCAAACTGCTTGCCAAGCAAACAACTTAAATAGAATACCACGAATCGCGGATATTGCAAACTCGCGCGCGCCGACAACCTTTTTGGGGACACTCGCGCAGATTGCGTTCTACATTAGGGTCGAATTTTGCTTGTTTTAGGACACTCGCGCAGTCAGCAAACTGCATCCGTGTCCCTGATTGCCGTTTTAGCGCGCGCTCAGGTTACGTGCTTTCAGGTTACGCGCGCGGCGGCTAATCGCAAGAACGCCCACCAAACCACCTAAGCCAGCAACGGCGCTACTTGAGATTCGTAAGCGCGCAAAGCCATGTCGATTACGTTGTGCATGTCGTAATAGCTGTAAGTTCCCAAGCGACCGCCGAAAACTGTGCGAGGCTCAGCCGCAGCAAGCTCCGCATAGCGCGCGTACAAGGCTTTATCTGCATCAGTATTCACAGGATAGTAAGGCTCATCGTCGCGAGTTGCAGCGCGAGAATACTCCTGCCACACTACAGTTTCCCCAGCTTTCACGCTTTTGCCCGGCACGAAAGTTGCGCAATCGTCAGCATCGCCACTAGCCTCTCCGCCAACTTCCTCGCGCTCTGGATTAAAGTTCTTAAACTCAATCGCGCGCGTAAACGGCACGTCAGCATCCGAATAGTTCATAACTGGGCAGCCAAAGTGGTCACTCTCCTCGTAACGCACTTCCTTAAAGTCCACAGTCCTCCACTTCAACTCGCCAAGAGCGTAGTCAAAATACCTATCAACCGGACCGGTATAAACAACCGGCACTCCAGCTTCCGCCAGCGCGCGCTTATTAAACGGCTGAGATTCGTCGAAGAAGTCTACACCAAGCGAAACGTGAATACGCGGATCGTCAATCATGCGCTGCATCCAAGCCGTGTAGCCGTCCGTAGGCAAGCCTTCCCAAGTGTCCTTAAAGTAGCGATTATTATAGTTAAATCTCACAGGCAAGCGCTTAATAATTCCAGCAGGAAGCTCGGAAGGATCCGTCTGCCACTGCTTTGCCGTGTAGTTTTTAATAAACGCTTCATAAAGCGGACGACCAATTAAGCTAATGCCCTTATCGTTCAAATTTTGCGGATCTTTGCCAGCCAACTCCCCCGCTTGGCTTGCAATCAAAGCCTTTGCTTCCTCTGGCGTGTAGTGCGCGTGGAAGAACTGGTTAATTGTACCCAAGTTGATTGGCAGCGGATACACTTCGCCGTCGTGCGTTGCGTACACGCGATGTACGTAGTTAGTAAACGACGTAAAACGATTCACATAATCCCACACGCGCTTGTTGCTTGTGTGGAAAAGATGCGCTCCGTACTTGTGAATTTCGATTCCTGTGCGCTCGTCAAAATACGAGTAAGCGTTTCCACCGATGTGATTTCGAACGTCAATAATTTCAACGCGAGCGCCCGTATGCTCCACTGCTTGCTGAGCTACAGTTAAGCCGAACAATCCTGCTCCAACAACTACTAAATCTGGGTAAGTTGCTGATTTTGCTTTTTCGTACATTTTATTCCTTTATAAGATACGTCTATTTTGAAATTATGCTTTATATATTCCCGTTATTAAGCTATTCCAGTTATTAACCTAGCATTTCGCTTGTTGCGCTACTTATTTTTAGGAAAATCAACTTTTGGATTAAATCTAATCGCTTTTAGCATTTGACCAATCATTTTGCGGCGCAACTTTCTCTCAACATGCCCTCTTCGCATTTGACGAACTACATTTGCGCAGAAAAGCAAGTATTTTGCTTTACCTTCGTGATGCAAACGGTAAGATGCTTGATTACGCACGCCGTATGCGAATTTCCAAGCATTCTTTTTGTCAATCATTGTAAAGTTCACACCCTTGTTTGCTCCCATGTCATGCATAATTACACTATCGAGAACCTGCACGCCCGGGCATACACGCGTAATACGAAGTGTATATTCGGCATCATCGAACCAAATAAAGTATTCTTTAAATGGCAATCCGTACTTTTCTATAACCCAACGAGGAATAAGCACCGACACAAACGAACAGCTTGTAACCATAACGAGATTGTTAAATCCTTTAGCAATAAGCCTTCCCCAATCCCACGTTGGTACTGGATTGTTCATTTCGCAAATCGATCCGTCCACGAACTTCACCATTGAGCAAGCATACGGAACATCCGCACCAAGCTCACCTACGGCAGCATTAAATCCATCTAGAAGCTTTTCCAAAGCTTGTGGCTGAGGGTAGCCATCGTCGTCAAAAATCCACACGAAATCTGCGCCAAGCTCGTACCCTTTACGCATACCAGCACTAAAACCGCCTGCACCGCCAACGTTTTCTGGCAAATTTACAACAGTAAGATTTACTCGATTCCCCAAATGACCATTCGCAAAATCGCGAGTGTACTCTTCCAAATATTTATCTGTGCCATCAGTTGAGGCATTGTTAACAATGATTAGTTGATTTGGAAGTCGCGTTTGAGATTCTAACGAAGCCAATACGGTTTTTAGTTTCTCTAACCTGTTAAAAGTTACTACAACAGCCGCAACATTAACGCTATCTTTTGATTTATTAGCATTCACTACTTGAGCATTTGACATTACTTGCTCCATTCTTCAAATAACTTAGTAAATAACGTTTCTGCAGATTCGAGTTTTGCAAAATTGCGCAATTTTTCAACTTCTTCTTTTAACAATAATGAACGATATGAATCATTCTCCATAATCTTAAACAATTCCTTTACAGACGCTTTAACAAAACTAGAAGTCATTCTTGGCAATAACGCACTTTTTGCTATAACAGTTTTTTGCGATCCAACATCCGATGAAATTACTGGAACTCCATTAGAAAGCGCTTCAATAGTTGTAAGCGTAATACCCTCGTTTACAGAGCTAATAAGTAGCACGTCCGCATCATCATACGTTTTTTGAGCTGGAATTTTCATAGATCTGCGCTCAATAACGTTTTCAAGACCATACCTAGATATAAGTTCTGAAACAAATGTGTCTAATTCGCCATCTCCATGCAAAATAAAGTGGAATTTTCCTGGATATTTTTTGTTTAAAGCTTTTGCAACAAGAACAAACGCTTCTGGACGTTTTTGTCTTGCAATCCTTCCAACAAAAGTAACATTCAGAACATTTTTATTTTTTCTCGGCGATACGCAATCGTTTCCAATTTCAGCAGTAAGACCAATAAGTGGAGCGTCAACAATCTTGGAAGATTCAATACCATGCACATCATGCAACCAATTTTCAAGTTGTGGAGAAATAACATGGTGCAAATCAATCCACTTATCGTGCGTTACAGCTTCATGCGGATATCCTCCACAATTTATGTATTCAACAATATGCAGCGAATCAATAATATGTGTTTCTGGGAAGAATTGTTTAACCCACCAAATATGGTCGTAAAGCCATTGGCAATGGTGTATTGCTATTGCTTTAATGTCAAATTGCTCAAACAAAGATCTTAAAAGTGGAACATCCGCCCAATATTCTCTAATTGGTGGAGTAAGTGGTAACACAAGTGCATCATCACAGAAATCTTTCGTGATCCACGGCTGGTGACCGTCTCTATCTGTGATAACAATTGGCACAAAACCAGCTTTTTTGGCAAGTTTTATTGTTTCTACAGCCCATCTTTCTGCACCACCAGCTTGCAACCAATGCAAACCTATAATAATAGCTTTTTTAGCTCCTTCAACTCTTTTAGCAGGAGAAATACAGTCCAATCTAGCATCTTTTATATTTGATAAATCCCAATTTTCTTGTTTTGCAATTTCTCTTTGGTGAGCATTTGCAACATAATCAAACTTCTTTTTATTCCAAGGACAATACGCTTCAACAAGTTTCTTCGAATCACACTCGCGTTTTTTGCGCATTACTTCCCTAACAACATCAAACATAGAAGGTGCGTGTAACTCACACTCTTTGTAAATGTGCTGCTTTAACGTATCAGAAGCCCAGTGAGACATCACATCATCGTCGGTTGCATCATCTGGTGTCAGCAACAAATACCTAACGCCATTATCTTTAAACAGTTTGCCTTCATTCCAAAATTCTTTTGTGTATTCGCTATTAGTTTTAACAGTTGATTGTGCACTAAAAGTTGCGATTGGTTTTAATCCTTCGTTTTTTGTACAAGCACCGTCAAAAACTGAAAAATCAGCCAATCGCGGATACTGCCATTTTTGACCCATGTAAACTTGATATTGCAAAGTTCTAGATGGAGCTGTTAGGGAATGATAATTTATAGCGCCCACAATAAGCCTGCGTTGACGCTCGCTTAAAGAGTCTATATAAGCTTTTGCATTAACATCTAGATTAAAGAAATTCATTACTAAAACACCCTTATTTTTAGCCTTTAACACATATAAAACCAGCAATAAATAAAGCTAGCATTTATAATGCTTTAAGCAAGTAAAAGTCATTGCATTGTCATTTAAGAGTGCATACTCACGGTTTCGACTATCTCTTACAGCAAACATGCACGAATTACTGTCGTTAGTAAACGCAACCATATCTGTTAATTCAGGATCAGTTTTGCTTCTAGTACGAAGAGAGGCAACCAGCTTAAATTCGCCATTATTTAAAATTTTAAGAGGCACTTCAAATTCAACTTTTTGTCTTCCTGTTCCTTCTAGCTCAATTTTATCTGCTCCAGAATCATACGTGATTCCTCCACGTTTTATATCGTGCATTGCTACAGCTATAAAATATTTTCCAGGCTCATTGAATTCATATTCAATAGCAAAACGGAATTTTTCTTTACAACTAAGCAACTGCTTACTCAAAGGAACAATGCGCATAAATGGCACTCGCTCATTCAAACCAACAGCATAACCATCTTCACTTTCTCCGCCATTTTGGCTAGAAAGATTTTCTAGGGTGTAACGATTTGCAACATCGTCTTTATCTCCGTTAACAATCACTTCGCCATTCTTAATAAGAACAGCTTTATTGCAATAACGCTTTACTGCGTTCATATCGTGCGTAACAAGAATAACTGTTTTACTTACGTCTTTTTTAACCTTTGCAAAATATTCATCGCATTTTCTTTGAAAAGCTTCATCTCCAACTGCAAGAACTTCATCAAGTACGAGAATATCTCCCTGAGCTTGAATTGCAACTGAAAATGCAAGACGCACTTGCATACCAGAAGAGTAGTTTTTAAGCTTTTGATCCATAAACTCTTCAAGTTCTGCAAAATGCACTATATCGTCATACATGTTTTCAATTTGCGAGCGCGTAAAACCTAATAGTGCTCCATTTAAAAACACGTTTTCGCGACCGGTTAGTTCTGGATTGAAGCCTACGCCAAGCTCAATGAATGGCACGAGTTTTCCGTTGACGTGTATGCGTCCGGAGTCTGGTACGTAGATTCCAGAGATGAGTTTGAGTAGGGTTGATTTGCCGCTTCCGTTGCGTCCTACGATGCCGAAGAAGTCGCCTTTGCGTACTTCAAAGTTGATATCGCGCAGAACGTGCTGTTCTTTGTAGCCTTTGATACCACGTGTCCAATTAATAAACGCTTGTTTCAAACCGCTTGCTTGCTCAGTTGGTAGCTTAAAGTATTTGCCTACGTGTTCTACTGAAAGTACGACTGGTTGCAACTCTTCTTTTTCAGTATTTGTCAACTCAATCTCGCTCATTACATCACCTCAGCAAACTTACGATTGCACTTGCGGAACACTGCGACGCCGAGCACACACAAGATTACGGTTAATACTACCGGAACCATCATCAGCAAAGGAGACCCTACTAAATTCCACACAGTAGGCTGAGTAAGAGGTGCTACAAGATTGTGGCGCAAATCTTGAATACATTGTGCAATAGGGTTAAGTAACTGCACTTTTGCAATAACCGTTCCCCATCTTCCTAAAGAATTATTACCAATCACCATGCTTAGAGGGTAAATAATTGGCATTGCGTAAAACAGCACTTGTTGAACAACATCCCACAAGTGCGCAATGTCGCGAAAATACACGTACATAGTTGCTAGCAGCAGCGTTACGCCTAATGCTAATGCGTACAACTGTATACAATTCAAAGGAACTAATAGCACCCACCACGTAAATTGCACGCCTGAGCAGATGGCGAAAATGATTACTACCACAAGATTTATTGCAAAACTGATTAACGCGCCAACAGTTGCCGAAACCACCACAATATAGTTAGGAAAATGGATTTTACGCAGCAAATCTCCACGGTCTACCACCGCACGTAAACCAATCGAAGTAGCCTCGCCAAAGAACTGCCATGCGCTAATGCCAAGCAAAAGCACAACTGGATAGGTGGGCGTGCCATCCGACATTCGCAAAAACTTTGCAAACACTGCATACATTACGCAAAACAGCATAAGCGGTCGCAAAACCGACCACGCAACTCCCAAGAAAGACCCTTGGTAGCGCAATTTGAAATCAGTTTTCACCAGCTCCTTAAGAACCACCCACGAATAGTGGTATCTTGCGCGCAACTTATCTACAATGTTTTTCACAAGATATATAGTTTACCAGTTACTTACTCCATTTTGGATTGCGAATCCGTTTTATGCACAGAACATACGCAATTGGCGACATGCTCCAAAGTTAGCGCAATTCGGTTGGAAATTGGTTTGATAACGAGATCTATTACAACTGCAACAACTGAAAGTGCTGCGTACGTACAAATTAAAGTAATTGCGTAAAGTAGCACTATGAGTGCGCTTGAGGAAGTTGTAGGAAGCATCCACGCCACGAACGTCCACAACGCTATGAAAATAAACATGTGCTCGTGAAGAAGGTACACTCCGAAAGTTGCTTTGGAAACGCGCAAAATTACAGTTCTTGCTAGTCCTTTAATTCGCAACATATTTATTCGGTGTACGAGAATGAAAATACACATTGCAATAATCATTGGCAGTATTCCAATGCCGCCGTGGACCTGCTGATCCCACGTAAGAACTCGCACAAACTTATTTCCGGACGAAGCAACATAGTCGAAAGCGAGCATAAGAACAGTAGATATTGCTACGCACGCACAAAGTCGCTTCGTAGTAAGTTTTTTTATTCCGCTACCGTACTGCGCAATAAAAGCTCCGGCTAAATATCCAAAAATTGCGTAAATAATATCGTTCCAAGTATAATTTTTGCCAAAATATAGCGGAATAAGTGAGATTGACGCAAGAAGTACCAGCAGCATAGCATGATTGCGCTGAGTCATGTGACTTATAAGAATGTTGATAAAAGGCATGAACATGAGCATGATTAAGTACGCGCTCATGAACCAATAGCTTCGGTAAGTAAATGGCGTCACATTCCACAACAGCGTGTAGACAAGTTCTTTTCCGTGAAGTAAGTTGCTCAAATTTTCCGGAAGTAAGCCAAAGCAGTCTGCTACGAAGGTTACTGCCAGCACGATAATGCAGTAGAAGAACATTTGCACCCACGCTGCAAAAACGCGTCGGTAGCGGAAGGTTTTGCGACATAAAAAGTAGCCGGAAATAATAAAGAAGGTTGAGACACCAACTTGACCGTATTGTACGACTAAGAATTTAAGTGCTGAACGCAAGCCTGGAGCCGGCAAAAGTTCCATATTGAAACTGTGCTCGCGAATGTTCAAATGTATGATCATGTGGCAGGCCACAATCATAAGCATTGCAATAATTCGCAAGACTTCAACTTGCAGGTCTTTTTGCGTGCCATTTTGCAGGTCTTTGCTCGATTGTAATACCGCTTGAGCTTGTGCAGAACACGCTACTTTTTGCGCTGGTTGTTTCTGTTCTACTACCATATTTTTCTTCTTCAAAATTTTCTTCTTCAAATTATCTGAATTGTAATTTACTAATAGTAACCAAATTGCAACTGATTCGTCTGTTACGTAAGTGGCGAGAACCAGGATTCGATACTTCTGTATATGCTCGGCCTAGTACCTTGAAGGTCTGAGTATCGTCCGTTAGCAAGGAGGTTTAAGGAACACAAGCTCACGCTGGAAATCACCAGAATAATCAGAACTTTGTGCATTAACTTAAGGTTGGCTTTAGAAGGCAACTCCTCGCCTGTTTCGTTGACGCAATCAGAAGGAACGTCAACCATGTGCACACAAGACGAGACTTTGTCTATAAGACTTGCAATCACCATAATTGCACACAACGCTAGCAGCCAGCCGAAATCACTAAAGTACCTGCTGGAAATTCCTACCACTTCCGCATCTAATACCATAAGCAGTATCGACAACGTTAAGCCGAGCGTAAAGAATCCAGCAAGCTGCTTTTTGCGTAATTGTTGCTTTACTACCGGGTACAGTACTACGGCTGCGCATACAGGAGAGTAAGCGAGTAGGCCTCCAAAGAATGGCTCCATAATGATTTGCCCGTGGAACATTGACGGCAGCACGGATTGTTCCATAAACGGAAAAACTGGCGTAATAGTAATAGGCTGGAACAGGTACATCCATACTCCCCATGGGATTCGCGCCCAAGAGTAGGAGCGGTGAACCATGTCAAAACCGGTGAGATTGTAGGTTGCACCAAAATCGAGTGGAGAACCGAAACGCGCGTAGTTGTACCAGCAGGCGGCTAAGCCTATAAGAATCATTGGTGCGATTACGCATATAGTATTGATTACGCTGCTCCGTTTGAAGGCAAAAAATAGACGGTACTTTACGATTTCTTCCTTAAAAATTACAAAAGCAAACAATGACGCCAGAATAAATTGCGGCCTACACCCTAGGTTTAGTGCAATACATACTGCTCCCAGAATGAGTAGTGACTTCCGTAAGTACGGGGTTTTAGAAAGAGTATCTTGAGTAGTTCGCGCCTGTAGCCACAATCCCAGTCCTAAGCAGGTGAAACACAATGATGACAGCATAGGAAGCGAGTAGATTTGCGGCAGATACGCCTGAATTAGCACTCCACTGGACATGAGCATAACGAGATGCGACAGCACGAGGAAACCGAAGGATCGCTTTGGGAAGAAGCGTCGAAGTAATTGCACCATAAGATAGATAGAAGCAATTGCGAAAGCGACAGCAAAGAAGGCGACGGCGTAATCTGTACGCAAATCATGACCGGTAAGTACTTTGAACGGCACAAAAAGTAACAGTGCCGGAAGTACGCCGAAGTAAGTAAAGTAGTGGCTTCCGTGGAACGCATAATCCCAGTAAGTTGGTTGACCAGTTTTTATCGACATGGCGTAGCGCGCGCCTGCATCGTAAGGGTTGCTCATATTCGGCAGCCAGTCAGGAACCGGCAGATCCAAGTACAGGTGACCTTTGAGCAGACTGTTGGCGAGGTGATTGTACTGGTTGGCGTCACATATAAAGCCGCCGTTATTACACACACCAGCTGTAAACATGTGTTGAGTACCAGTAACTTTCGTTACTCCAATAAGTATTGCGCACTGCACTAGCACTAACGCAACAAGCCACAACTGCTGCTTACGCACGCGCAAATCAAGCGCTTCTTTATAAATGCGCGAACGCGGAGCCAACACGTATATCGCATAAGCAATAAGCAACAACATCACGACGCGAACAAGCGAAATATGCAACGGCCTACGCTGATTCAACGCAAGATTAGCAATTGTAAAAGAATCACCTTTCTGAAGCTTCGTACTCAAACGCAAGCCCGCAACTTTATCAACCGCATGCACACGCACATACTTCGTATCGTTCACATTCGACGTAACAGGCTGAGACGCAACTTGAATATAAGAAGCACTGTTGCCACCATCCAACACATACACAGCAATATCGAGTGTGCGAGTGTGAGGCGAACGCGTATCGACGTAAATATTATTTATTTGAGAAGGCTGAGCGTAATGCAATTGTATGTATTGATCGTTTTTGCCGGTAACTGTGTACACGTCGCCGTGACGCATCAAACCTGCACCGGTTGAAACTCTCTGAACAGGAGTTGGCTTGAATCCTGACGATTCGATTGCCGGAAAGTTGAACCATACAAGTTCCAGCAGAAGCACAATAATAAGCGGCATAATTAGCGATATGCGTCGTAAAACAGAACGCATAGCGCGAGCACAATCGCGACTGCACTGTATCGCACTGCTTATTGCACCACTTATTGTGCTACTTACTGCACTACCAGCCATCGTTACGTTTCTTTCTGCCGCCACATCATTTACAGCAGTCGCATTACCGTTACTATTGCTCGTATCGCCCATATACACACCTGTTAATTCCTTCGTACTATTGCCATTCTTAACGTTACTGTTTTGTAGAGTTACGTAATTTCACTCAAGCCTGCCGCAACCGAGAGCATACGGATTTGAACGAATATCCTGCTCGATTACATCGTCAGTATGACTGCTATGCAACGATTCACAGTCGACATGACGGAAGTGCGTAATAATATCCGACGGCAGCTGATAAATATCACCATACACGCGTTCCAAAATATTTTCCGATAACTGCGGTATAGCAACAGAAAAATCTTCAAAAGTTGCCATTTTTACTGGAAACATTTCGCTACATTGCGCAAGGTACAAATTCTCAGCATCAACATTATCCAAACCGTACACCACGTTGCGCGCGCAAGACTTACTCACCACAAGCCCCTGGTTTACAGCCTTCTTTTGGAAACTCTGAAAAATCTGTTCAATATCAGCAGTGTATTCGCCGCCCTGCTCAACATAACCGCGGTCAAGCCACGCGTTGAAAAAAGTCTGCGAACGCAACTCTTGCTGCAAATCCTTACGCAAAGACACAAAACTCTGACGCTGTTCAGGCGTCAAATCAGGCGCGTAATCGTAGAAGAAAATATCCAAAAAACAAGGATTACTATTATTCGCGTAGCGGAACCGCAACTGACGGCAGCACACGTACGGATCGTACACGAGCACCGCACGGTAGCGCGCGCGCAACGCGGCATCCTCGCGCAACATTGTCAGCAGCTTATCAATATCCTCTCGCATCATACCCAAGTCAACATCGTCATCCCAAGGAATAAACCCACGATGACGCACGCAACCGAGCAGCGTACCAAAATCAGCCCAATACTGAAGATTATGCTGCTGCGCAATCTGCGCAAACTCACTCAGCAGCGACGCGCAACCCCGTTGTATAACGCGCATAGAACCTGTAGCTTTCGGCAAACTAAGGAAGAAACGCTTATGCGCATCCACGCTACTTTCGCCATCTTTCCTATAGTTTGACCAAGCCATAATCGAAGACTGCTCACGATTCGTCAAAATCTCCGCACGCAACGACTTCTCAACGTTATACTGCCCAACCTCAAGATGAGCGCAGCGAGCGTCGACACATTCTTGCAATCGAGAAATTTGCGTTTGAATAGCACTCAGCTGCTCGCGCACTTCCACAATAGAGCGTTTTGACGAAGGGAGTCTGCCTATTATCCAACTCACTATGCGACGTAACTGCGAAACCATAAGTTCATTACTCCCTCATTATTTAAAAACATACTTGCTATAGCGTACTGCTATAAACTGTTGCCACAATGCAATACAGGTTTATCATACTCCGTTGCGATTATTTTTCGGAAGCCACCACTACCGTCCCCGCAATTATCACCACGCAACAAGCCCACGCAATAAGCGGCGGAATCGTTTGAGAAAGTAACGCTGCTGCAATCATGCTCCATACCGCGTACGTAATATTTCCAGCCATAGCGCGCGTCGCACCAACCTGAGCAATACCGCGGTAGTAGCACAAGTAGGAAGCAGCACCAAGTAACGCTATAAATATAGCTAACGCAATAAAGCCGGCTGATTGCATAATCTTTACGCTAAAAACCGGCAGTATCGTACACAACGGCACAATGAGTAAGGCGTACGACAGTGCGGAAACAGTTTCGCGCACGTGCAGCATTACTTCGTCGTCCACGCTTTGCTTTCTGGTAGCCCACGCGCAAGTAACGGCTTCACTTCCCCAACCAATAACACTGAAAATAGCCGCAATCAAACCTAAGACTATGCTGCCCGGAGAGAAGACAGTTGCGGTTGAAGATTCCACGCAAGAACAGTAGCCAAGCACTCCTACCGCAATAAGCGTTACAGCAAAAGCACAATATTTCAACGCACTTAAGCGTTCGCGCAACACAATAGAAGAAAGCACTATGCCAAAAGCCGGGTACAGTGCGGAAATCGCAGCAGCGTAACCGGCACCAATATTGCTTGCCGCAATAGCGTAACCGGTCATACCGATTGGCCCTCCAAGAAGCGAACTCAACACAATAGGCACAATCAATTTCGTACGTTTGCAAAGAGCAACAGTTTCGCGCAACTTTGAACGACAAGCCATATAAATCCACAATATTACAGCACACACAACGTCGTGAACGCAAGCGCCCACAACTCCCACATACCATACTGCAGAAGGTGTTAAGCCATGAACAGCTAACGCAACCAATACCGCAAGCAAAGCAGTATCAAGTCCCCAAAACAGTCCGCTTATTAAGGAATATTTCATAAAATCACGCCTTTGCCACAGAGCCTGCAGACCCGTCACAACCAGCAGATTCAGAGGATTCAGCGGATACGGCACCATATTCGCTCGAAGCGCGGTCGACATAACGTTTCGCATAACGGTAATACAAATAACGACAGTCGCCTACAGGCTCCCCCTCAGCCTCTTTTACCAACGACCACAAATACCAACACCACCCCGCAAAACCAACGTACGCCATGCAATGACGACGTTCAGCACAAGTAGGATTGCGCTCAAAATACTCCGCTAGAACCGCGTCAAATTCCTGCTCATTAAGCGCGTCAGACACGCACAACGTACCCAAATCCTGCGCATAATCCGACATCCCCGCATACTCCCAATCAATCAGATGGTAGCGTCCAGCAACATCCACAAGCACATTCGCACCCAATATATCGTTGTGCGCCAAGCAAATTTTTTGACAAGCATCTTTACTCACGCACTCATGCAAACAATCAACCTTATGAAGCAAAGCGTCAGCACCCTCAGGCAACGCAACACGGCGAGCGCGCAAATCGCGCAAATAACGCTGAGATTCCTCATAAAAATCGAAGCATCTACTCACCGTAGCACCACTGTTGTGAAGCTTACGAATCAGACGCATACCTTCGCGCAAATCGCAAGAATCGTGAAAATCAGCGGTACGACAACCTTTCAAAAAATGCGAAATTTTCCAGCCATACTTCGGATCATCCGCAACCAACGTACCGTCCAAACCAAGGTGCTGCGCCGCACGCAAAGCCTCATCCTCAGCCTGGCGATTCACCAACACATCCGTGCCAACCCCCGGATGACGGTACACATACTCGTTAGAACCAACCATAAAATGGCAAGAAAGATTCGTCAAACCATTTTTCAACGGGTAAACGTCTCGAATATCCGACTTTTTGCAACCAAGCACCTTAACAATGCGGTCAAAAACTTCACTGTCAACATTTTCCAAAAACAGCGGATCAAACTCGCGAAGCTCATCTAACGAATCGAACTCGTGAATAATCGGCGTATCGTAGCGACGCATGCGCATATCAAGCTCATCTAAATGCTCAATCAAAATATCTTCCCACAGCTTGCCAGCAGTCTGCGGCCAATCATATTCAGCATGCAAAATTCGCACAAACTTAGCCGAAAATTCGCTGTCAAAATATACGTGACCAATCATGTACCACGCATCACTGCCACCAATAGTTACCGAAGTAATGCGATCGTGCGCACCTACACTCATACACCACTCTTTAGTGCGGCCCCGTTGATATTGCGCAGAATAGTAAGCCTTCCACACGTATGGTTCAAAAGGATTTTCGTCGAAATAATTGTCAGAAGAACAAATATACGTGTTACTTAAAAGGTGAGCAACAGCCATGATTGAACTGTTGTTGTTGCGCTCACGATATTCCTTATTTGGCACGATTTTTACGCAAAAATCGCCTTTAGTAAACTTGTCTTCCAAATAGAAGAAACGTTCCTGCTTGTATCCAACTACTACGCTAATATCGTTAATTCCTGCCGCTTGTAATTGACGAATTTGTCGTTCAATAAGCACTTCGCCGCGCACAGTGAGTAAACCTTTTGGCAATTCGTAAGAAATCGGGGAAAAGCGGGAGGAAAGGCCAGCTGCCATAATCACCGCATTGTGGACGCGATGCGGTTCGAGTGCGGTAAGACCTTTTGATGTAACTTCACCATTAACAACAAACCCATGCTGAATAGCATCGCGTAACGCACTATTTACTGTGCCTAATGAAAGCTTCGTATGCTCAGCTATAGTACGTTGATTACTTCCTGGCAAACGTTGCAATGCTGATATTACAGCAAATTCGTTATGAGTTAATGCTGAATATGCTTCCATAACAGTGTCTCCATGCACTAGCCGAGGTGCATAATGATGACTCTATACATTTTGTTGCATTAGTATAGTATGCACAAAGGTGTTCAAAAATAATTATTATTAGTTTATTTTGAACATTTGACACTGTTTGCAGCATACACTTTTATACGTATTGCATGGCACCATAACTATTCTTAATACTCACATTCATTACATAACTTGAAAAAATTACATAACACTTGCCACGCAGTATAGCAGACTATATGCGCAAGTACTACGCACAGTACTGCACACTGCCACATAAACGCAAATAGATTGTTGCACTACAATCCACAACAATAGGTAAGATAACAGTGATATGCACATAGTATAAGAACATTACTGCTCATTCCATGCGCACCATTCGCCATTATGAAGGGACATATTATGACTTCTGTCGCAGTGCTGCTGCCGTGCTATAACGAGGCAATCACCATTGAAAAAGTTGTTAAAGACTTTAAGGCGGCACTTCCAGAAGCAACAATATACGTGTACGACAACAACTCAACGGACAATACTGCAAAAATAGCCAAAGAAGCAGGTGCTGTAGTTCGCAAAGAACCTAGACAAGGCAAAGGCAATGTGATTCGTGCAATGTTCCAAGACATAGACGCAGATGTTTACGTAATGGCAGACGGCGACGACACATATCCCGCTGAAGCGGCACCAAACATGGTCGCCAAAGTTATTGAAGGCTACGACATGGTTATTGGCGACCGTCTAAGTTCTACGTATTTCCAAGAGAATAAGCGACCATTCCACAATTTTGGAAATCGCTTAGTTAGAGACGCAATCAACACGCTTTTCCACGCAAAAGTAACTGACATTATGACAGGCTACCGCGCTTTTTCTTTTTCATTCGTAAAGACTTATCCTGTACTTTCGCGCGGATTTGAAGTTGAAACAGAAATGACTATTCATTCACTCAACAACAATGTTAAATTGTATGAAATGCCAATTCAGTATCGTGACCGTCCAGAAGGATCAGTTAGCAAGCTAGACACAGTTGGAGACGGTATTCGAGTGCTTTCAACCATTTTTCACATGATTCGCGAATACAAACCAATGCCTTTCTTTGGAACACTTGGCGTAATAATAACACTGTGCGGAGTAGGAGCATGCATGCTTCCATTCATAGAATTTTGGCGCACACACCTAGTAACACGCTTCCCTACTCTAATTGGTGCTGTAATGCTAATTATTACAGGATTACTATTCTTTATTTCCGGAATTATTCTTGAGATTTTAGCCAAAAATGAGCGCAAACGTTTTATAGAACAAGTAAACCTTTTTGATTACATAAAAAGAAATAGAAAGTAGTAACCTGTGCGAGCCGTCATAAAAAACAATCTTAAACTAAAAACTTATTTGCCATATATAGTGTGCTTTGTTATAAGCGGACTAATAACACTAATGTTTTTTAGTAACTTATTTCAAGCATCCGAATTAGGATTTAAAACACAAAGCATAAATTTAAACACAGTAAAAGAAGTAAAAGCTGAACAAGCAGAAGACTCTACAAACGCAAGCCGTGATGAAATATATGCAAAATACAAAAATGACGGCGTACATATATCTAAAAATGGCGCAGATGTAGAATTCACAAACTTAAACACGTACAGCAAAACATTAGAGATTTCGCTACAACAAACAAAACCAGTTTATTACGTAACTGGAAGCGTAGAATTAGAAGACTTTGGTGTAGCTCCTGGATACGCTTTAGCTAGCCAATTTAAAATAACAACAGGAAAATTCAATACAACTAAAGTACGTTTAGAAAGTCACGGAAAACTAAACAAAATAAAATTACACTTTAATGAAACGCCAAACGGAATCGTTGTTAAAAATATAACAATTAATCCAAAATACAAGTTGCACATAAACTATGCGAAATGGGCTATATTATTCGTTTTTGGATCCGCGATTATAACTATACGTAAGAAAAAATGGCACAAAATAGCCTATATTCAAGGAGATCGAGCTCAAACCATAATTTTTTGGGCTTTGTGCGCAATAGTAACCGGATTCTCACTGTATATTTGGCTCCGATTAAACACTTATAATCGAATACGCGTTCCACTCTCCTACGATAAATACGATTTTATAGACGGAAACCCATATACAGAGCAGTTAAAAGCCTGGAAACAAGGATCGCTATCTTTGCTACAAGACCCACCAAATGGCTTATTGCATTCAACAAACCCATTTAGCATTGGCAAAAGAATGCAATTAGTGCGCGAGGGAACTCCTGCAATATGGGATGTTGTGCTGCATAATGGCAAATATTATTGCTACTTTGGAATAGTACCGTTTATTTTAACTTATTTGCCGTTTAACGCTTTGTTCCCAGCTTGGATGCCGAGCGCAATAATGGTCACAACATTATTTGCAGCAATTACAATACCAGCATTATTTGCATTGTGGAAAGAAATAATAACATTCTTTGAAATACGAATAAACTACTGCTCAATGCTGCTTATAGGAGCAGCCTTACCATTTGGATGCCTTGTTTTTTATCTGCAAGCATCTGCATCGATTTACTACATGCCTATGGTAAGCGCAATGCTATTTGGAACACTATTTGTGTATGCATCACTAAAAGCTGTAAGACTTAAAAACAGCGTTGCACAATACGCCCTATTTGCTTTAGCTGGATTAAGCTTAGCTTTGCAATGCGGTTGTAGACCAAATTCTTGCATTTCCACAGTTGCGTTTATAGCTCCACTGTTTATTGCTTTACTGCTTAACAACTCCAGAAGCGTAGTAAATAAAGTATCTGCAGCTTTAAGCTTCCTAACTCCTGCAATAGCTGGGTTTGCCGGAATCTTAGTATATAACTACTTGCGTTTTGGTTCATTCTTTAACTTTGGTAACAAAGAACAATTAACAAATTTTGACTTGCGATTTAATCGTATAGCATTTGACCCTCTAAAAATCAAAGACTTGTTAATAAACTTCTTTATAAAGCCACCAAGCATAGATACGGAATTCCCGTATATTACAATAAACAGCTCAAACATTTCGGATTATGGAAATAGTTTCTTTAATCACATGACATTTGGTCTGCTATCAATACCACTTATTTGGGGCATTTTCTTAATAAGACGCAAGTACATGCAAAAAATCGAATACATAATGTGCTTAAGCGGAATAACATTCTCGATTATGTTAATCTACGTAAACTACTGCTTAGGCGGCAGCCTTTACCGTTATTATTGCGATTCAATAATAATTCTTATGATTATTGCATCTATTGGTTTTGCTAGAAGAAATTGCTCAGCTAATCAAGATGCGCAGTTGCAATTAGATAAAGAAAATGCATGCAACAATATCGAATTGAATAGGAACCAAATGTCTACTCAAACTCTAATCGTTGCATGCACTACATTAACGATAGTATTAGGATTCTTGCTTGTATTTGCAAATCACACAGAAGCTGCGAATGAAATACAATACACGAATCCAGATGCTTTTATTGCATGGAGCCAAATGCTATCAGTGGGCTTCTAACACAACATTCTGGCACTTTTGATGCCATAAGCCATTGCCATCATTGTGTTCATCTTCAATAGGCGCGCCGAGCTTCTTAAAGTCACCGCGCGCATAATAATCCTTGCGAAGATTGAACATGATAACGAACTTCTTGTCTGTGCCATGCGTCCAAACATCACCATTCTGGCAACGCTGACGCCACCAGCCAGCACCCAAATTCTCCTCATCAGCAACAGGAGCACCAAGCCAACCAGCACCGCGATGCCTATAGTAAGAATCACGAAGAGCAAACATGATAACAAACTTCTTATCCTTACCATGCGTCCAAACATCACCATTCTGACAACGCTGACGCCACCAGCCACCGCCCATGCTTTCCTCTTCGGCAACAGGAGCACCAAGCCAAGCAGCACCACGATGTCCTTGGTAAGAGTCGCGTAACTCAAACTGAATCACGTACTTAATGTCTCTGCCATGCGTCCAGACGTCGCCGTGCTGGCAGTGCTGACGCCACCAGCCGCCACCCATGTTTTCCTCGTCGGAAATAGGCGAGCCAAGTCGCGAATAGCTTCCGTGCTTGTAGTAGGAGTCGCGCAATTCGTACTGGATTACGTACTTCTTATCTCGGCCTTGCGTAAACACATCGCCGTGCTGGCAGTGCTGACGCCACCAGCCAGCACCCAAATTCTCCTCATCAGCAACAGGAGCACCAAGACGACCATAACCACCATGCTTGTAGTAGGAGTCACGCAATTCGTACTGGATTACGTACTTCTTATCTCGACCCTGCGTAAACACATCGCCGTGCTGGCAGTGCTGACGCCACCAGCCAGCACCCAAATTCTCCTCATCAGCAACAGGAGCACCAAGACGACCAGGACCGCCATGAGCATAATATGAATCGCGAAGCTCGTACTGGAGCACAAACTTCTTGTCTCCATTAGTCCATACTTCACGACGACCAGAACTCTTTACAGTCCAGCTACCATAGTTGCGCGTTTCTCCAGAAGGCTTAGAAGAATTAGGCTTAGTAATAGTGCTACCAAACTCAGAAACACCATTGATTTCGCCGCCACCAGCCATGCCGAATGCGTTCAAATCGACGCGACCATCAATTCCGTCAACGCTGCCGTCGGAAGTGTACTGCCATCCGCGCAATGCTGTAGAAATAGGGAAGCCTACGCGAGAACCGTAGCTAGCAACCCAGCTTGTACGCTCGTGAATATACTGAGAATTTAATGGTCCTCTCAAATAATTTGCATAAGAGTAAACGCCGAGCTTATGGTAGCCTGCAGAAACTAACTGATTCCACCAGGAAGCAACAATATCCTGGTAAACGTATGGTGATGTTGGTGGTTTATGACCACTCCAGCTCCACTTTTCCAAATCATAATAAACAGGATACGTTAAATCTTGAGGACTTACTCCAGCACCCTGCAAAAGATTTACAATGTCGGCACCTTCAGCAGCACCATCTTCAGCTTTTTCAGCATAGGAATACATGTAAATGCCGAATGGAATACCAAGACGCTTGCATTCGCTAATATTGCGCAAAGCTTGCTTGTCATATCCATTATCCCAGCCATAGCTAATACGAATAATCGCACCATCTACTCCAGAAGCTTTTACAGCATCCCAATCAATTTCTTTTTGATGCTCAGAAACATCAATAACCGCCTTAGCGTTATTAACGAACACATCATCATTTCCATCAATAAAAGCCGTAGTGCCATCAGCATCGCTCCAATGCGCACCATACTCATTATCAATAAACGAGCTTTGATACACAGTGCCAGAATGTGATTGAATAATAGGTTTAACAACACTTTTAGTATGCACATTGGTATACACATTAGCACGCACATTTGCATGCACATGTTCAATCGATGAAGATTTTTGCGGCGCAACGACATTCATAGTGAAAGCAGTAGCAGCCGACACTAATCCAGCTAATACACGTACGATAATCTGTCCCACGAGTCCTCCAGACATGTTTTTTACGTGTCTCTCCGCTATTACCATAGCAATAGCACCCTAATAGCAAGCATAAATTCAATGAAAATGTGAAAACAATATGCAAAACATGTGATTTTCACAAAAAACTGAAATAAATAAACCATTAAAAAGAAAATTGCAAAACGTAAAGCAAAAATAAAAAATGGAGCGGACGACGGGAATCGAACCCGCGTAATCAGTTTGGAAGACTGAGACTCTACCATTGAGCTACGTCCGCAACTACGCACCATATTTGCACGAAATATTCACGCACAAATATCGACTCGTTCAAGTATACAGATGCTTGTGACATCGACACAAGTGCACAAAACATATTTTTCTTATAATGTAGCTTTTCTTATAAGACTTCAAGCATTACAACAGCTGATGCAAAAGCTGAATTATCGTCTAATAATCCGTCATGACTAAGCGAAATATGCCAACGAATATTATCTATGTACTCACTACTATCTACACACTCGCTGGACGCACTGAAAAGCGATTTTACAAGTTGCGAATGCACATCTGAGCTGAGAATAATGCGTGGGCAACCATGGGAATCGTTAAGAATCTCAATACTCACCCATGGCATGTTATCCAGAGTATATGGATAAGGGTTATTTATTGTGCATAATGCCTCGGACCACGCTTTAATCACAGCTTCTTTGCCAGCCCAGCGTGCTGCAATATGTAAAGCTCTCTCATCATTCTTCACTTGCGCACGAAGATCACATTGTCGAAGCTCTCGCACAGAAAACAGCGCACGCCAACCATTGCCATCCTGCATCTGCTCAGCAAACTGCGCAACGTTTACCAAGTCGTGCCCTATTCCTGCAATCATACACACCTACTTTTAGTACATATACATACTTTTTTATGTTCTACGCAAAAATACTATATAAAATCTTATATAAAATATATTTAAATCAACAATCACTTACGCGCTTTTACTGCAGTAGCAAACGCCGAAAAATCACCGGCAAATGTTTTCCAAAACTACAAAAACGACAGCAAACGCCAGAAAATTACGCACGCTACGACCTGCTTAAGCATGTGCACAAGAAACGCTACAAGCGTGATTAATTCATATACGAATAAATTACTATAAAACGATAAACTTTTAGATAATTTTAAATAATTCGTCGTTATGACAATATTTTATACATAGAGCACCCCCCCCCCGGCAGGAAATTTTACAGTTATGGAATACTTAACAATAAAAAAATTACGACAAAATAGCAAAAATACGATATAATATTATGCAGCATGTGTATAAGCGTACTTATTGTCTACCGTTGCTTTATGTAAACACAGAATTAGTATTTGAAGAAGAACTAGACACACGTTTATATACGACGCACATTAGGGAACGCTAAATTAAAAAGCACAAGAATAAAGGATTACGGATTATTATGGCAAATAACAACCGCAAAAAGCATGCACGCGAGCAAGTTGAGAGCTCGTTTAAAAACGTTGATTCATCTTCTGCGTATGCAACCATGCGCAAGGTGTCATTGAGCACACTTGCCACAGTTCTCACTGCAGCAACCTGCTTGGGTGGTCAGCCAATCCTCGCATCCTCTAATATTCTTCTTCCTCCAACTACGGCAGCTTTTGCGGAAGAAGTGCGTAACGCAGACCCTACTCCTTGGCTACATACGCCAAACATTCTTGAGTTCCAAAGGTATCGCTTTGCTAACAGCAATGGAACAATCGGTCAAATAGGATCCGACGGTTTGGGTGATTACAGTAATGTTACTAAAAAGTCGGATATGTATGCACACCTTGAAGAAAACAACGGTGCTAAGTATTTAGTCTTCGATGTGTTCTTTAACAACGACGGTAAAGATATGACTGGCGCTTCCAAACAACAACAGTATGTTTGGCAAATTCCTTTTGCAGTTGCTGACTTAAATAATGGTTATTACAATGGAGACACATTAAGTGATTTAAGCTTTGATTTTTATAAACGAAATGGCACTAGTCCACAAACAACAAACGCTGTTCTTTCACGCGATTTTTCATTATTCACTAAAGAAAATAGCCAGTCAAAAAATCTTAATGATCCCTTGAAAGATGATCAGCACCTTGGAAACTCTTTATACAAAATAACCTTAGGCATAAGAGGAGGAAACAGCAACAAGCAAGATTTGAGTGATACTTTCCACAATAATGCAGGCGACGGGGTTATTAGCAATGCTACAACATTGAGAGGCGTATATAGCGGCAAGAGCTACGGCATCGGCTTAAGAACTACAAACGTCGACTATGCAGTACACATGCATTGCAAAGTAAAGTTACGTCAAGGAGTCACTCTTGACGACATCCAAGATGCTTATACATGGGCAAATACAAGTACTTATGGTAGAACGACTAACTCAGCATACACCTTTATTTCTGGTCGCGAGCGCTGGACTGAACAAAATCTTAAGCGCACAAAAAGCGATAAAATCCCTCCAAAGCTGTATTTAAACGGCAAGGAGATTGACGACTCCAACAACAGCATTACCGTGTATCAGGGAGATATTCCTACAATCACTTTCGGCACATCAGATGACAGCGGAAAGGTTAATAGCTTCTCAGTTAAGGGTCTTCCTAACGGTAATGGAGATGTCACTGAAAACAGTAATGGCATGGAAGCAACTGAAGCTAAGCATCACAACCATGTTGTTAATAGAGTTAAGTTTGAATATAAGAACGGCAACACGCCAGCAAATACTGACTACACGGTTACTGTCTCTGCAACCGACGCTTCTGGAAACAAAGTAGAAAAGAAAGTTACAGTACATCTTAAAAATCTGAACCAGAAGTACAAGGCTCCAACCACTACACCGATTACTGTTGATTGGGGACATAAGGCAACTAATGAAGAATTAAAGAAACATGTTTCTAATATTGAAGGCGGTGGACAACTAGATTTCAATACTTTCCCAGAGACTAAACTACCAGATATAGCTTTTAATGGGAAAGATACTGCTACAACATCCACATCAGCAAAAGTAATATATTCAGACAATTCGTACCATATTGTTACGATTCCTGTAATTGTCAGAAAGCCGCTCGCATTGCAACACAAAAGCGAGCTGAAAGATCACGAAGTTAAAGTAAATGTTGGCGACACTCTTACTAAAACAGAAAACAAGGTTGACGCTAAGGAATATCTTGGTATAACCGATAAGAAGGTTAAAGATAACATCAAGAGTGCAGAGTGGGTTAATGGCGAGCCTTCCACAGACGTTGCAGGAAAGAGAACTTACACTGCTAAAGTCACGTTTAATGACGGCAGCACAGCGGAAGAAAAGGTTACTTTCACGGTTCGCCCTCAAAAGCCTAAGATTGAAACTGATTTGACTGGTGTTGCAGGCGTAAAGGGCAAGGAAGTTGTAGTTAATGCAGGCCCTGGCACAGCTGGAAGCACTGTAACTCTTAAGGATAACGGTAAGAATGCAATCGGCACTGGAAAAGTTGGAGCCGATGGCAAAGTTACGATTACTGTTAAAGACGGCATTCCTGCTGGAAATGTAACTGCCGTAACGTCTACAAATCCTGCAGATCCAACTAAGGAGCAGTCGGTCCAGTCGCCAGTAAGCGACCCTAAGAATGCTACTAAGGATGACAAAGCGCCAACATTAACTGGTCCTGATAGTGTTACCGTAAAAGTTGGCGAAGATCTGAAGATTCAGCTTACTGCAAAAGATGATGTAAAGATTGAGTCTATTGACACAGCAACAGCAACGATGGCTTTTGCTCGAAATGATTTCAGTAAGATGATGGCTGTCGCAGCGCGTGCAAAAACTGATTACACGAAGAATAGTGATAAGGAAAAGGTTTTCACTTATAGCTTCTCCGGCTTTAAGCCTGAAGAAGTTGGCACTTATACTCTTACGTTCTCCGCAACTGATGCTGCTGGTCACAAAACAGAAAAAACTGTGACTGTAAAAGTGGAGAAAAAAGAAGACATTAAGTCAAAGAATATTGCTGTTGACTTAGGTCACAAGCTCACCGAAAAAGACGCCGAAAAAGCTATTGCCAACGGAAGAAAGCTTAAAAAAGCAGGCGCAACCTTCAAGTGGAGCACTGAAACTGGCGGAACTCCAGACACTTCCACTGTTGGCAAGGAAAAGACTGGAAAAGTTATTGTAACTATTCCTACTAACGATCCAAAGAATCCGCGCGTTGAAACTGTTGACGTTAAGGTAACTGTTAAGGATCATAAAGAGCCTGAAGTTACGATTAAGCAAAAAGGCAATGATGGCAACTATAACAATGTTCCGATTACTGTTGATAGTTCACAAAAAGTCGTTACTAAAACAGCAACTATTACTACATACCGCGGTGATAAGAACGATATTAAGATTACTGCAACAGACAACAGTGGCAACGTTACAACTCTTACTTTAACGCCTAAAACTCCAGGAGAAACAGAAAAAGCTCCTACCGGAACTGGCACAACTACAGATCCTAAGACTTTGACGCTTGATGGCACTACTCCGCTCAACACTAAGCCTGGCGAGTATACGCGTACCTTAAAAGCGGTGGATCCTTCGGGCAATCTTAATGAAGTAACTGTTAAGTTTATTGTTAAGCCGCAATCCGACAAATATGGTGATGTTAAAGGCAGGCCTGTTACGTACAACATGGGCAGCGGCACAAAGCATCCAGATCCTAAGAGCGGTATTAATGCAGATGATCTAAAGAAACTACCTAGCGACGCTACCTACTCTTGGGCTAAGGAACCAGATTGGAATAAGCCTGGCGAGCAGAAAGATGCTAAAGTTCGCATAACATTTAAGGACGGTTCAACTAAAGACGTTACTACAACCGTTACCGTTAAGGACGATATCGCGCCTGTTATTAACACACCTAGTACCAATAAGGCAAAGAGAGCAGATACCGATAAAACACCTGAGTACTACCAGTTCAAGGTACATAATGGCAAACCGTTCAGCATTGATATCAACGCTTATGACAACAGCGGAAAGATTAAGAGTGCAACAATAGCAACATTCCCAGGTCATGACGGAAAAATCACTATTGACAATCAAAACGGGAATTCTGCAGAAAAGCCTGCGACTATTCATATTAAAGGCACTGCTCAGCGAGATGCGAATATAACCAATTCGTCAGACAATAAGTGGTCTCGTGAGCTTGTTGTTACAGACGAAGCTGGCAACGAGTCTAAGCTTAAGGTTCAGATTTCCGTATACACGGATGCTGAAGAGCATAATGCTGCTCCTAATGCTACACCAAAGAATCCTGACCAAAACGCAATTACCAACGCAATTACTATTACCAAGAAGGATGACCCGAAGAAGACCCCAATTGATAAGAAAGATTTGACTTTCACAGTTGGAAATATTCCTCAAGATGATGGTGTTCACACTGTTCCTGTAACAATTACATACCCGGATCATTCAACTACAATAGTTAATGTTCCTGTGTTGATTCATAAGGATGCTAAGGATTATGATCCAAAGGGTCAAACAGTTGAAGTTCCATGGAACACTAAGCCAGAAGAATTGACTAAGAAAATTAAGTCGTTTGGCAGTGGCAATGGCTTGAAGTGGAACGGCAACTCTCCAAAGCAAGATCCAACAGTAGAAATCGTCAACACGAAAGACGTTCCAAGCACCGATAAGCCTGGCGAGAGACAAGTACAAGTTAAAGTTACGTATAAGGATGGCTCTAGTGACGTTGCAACAGTAACTGTTAAAGTGCTGAAGCCACAAAGCGAAACTTATACGCCAGAAGGTCAAACAATTAACATTGACTACAATAAGACGCCGAATACTACCATTGAAAGCAAGATTACTGGAATTGGAAACGGCAATGGCATTAAGCTAAAGCAGGGAGATAAAGAACTTACTTCTCTTCCAGAAGGCGCAAGTATTGCTATTGACGACAAAGCTAAGACTGTTCCAGATGGCACTCAGCCTGGTACTTTCGATATTCCTGTAACCATTACATATAAGGATGGTTCTAAAGATCACGCAACAGTAAAGGTTACTGTAGGAAAGCCTCAGAGTGAAACTCATACGCCAAAGGTTGACGGCGGAATCACTAAGAAGTATGGAGAAAGTGGTCCTTCTGACAGTGACATCATTACTAAAGTCACTGTTCCAAACCAACCAGACGGTACAACAATTACGGTTGATAAAGGTCAAACACCTATCGACACTAAGACTCCTGGAACCGTAAACGTTAAGGTTACTGTTAAGTATCCTGACGGTTCTGAGGATCACGTGGAAGTTCCTGTAACAGTTGGCAATCCAGATAACGAGACCTACAAGCCAGGCGCAGAAGCTATCAACAAGAAGCGTAATGAGAAAGCTCCTGATGCTGATGAAATCAAGAAGGCTGTAAAGACTTCTACAGTTAAGGATAAGCCTGCTCCAAAGGAAACAACAGTAGAGCTTGTAGATCCAAAAACTCCTCTACCAACTACAGATAAGACTGGCACAACTAACGTACCTGTTAAGGTCACATATCCAGATGGTTCCAGCACTGTTGTGCAAGTGCCTGTAGTAGTTACAGACACTGATGCCACTGCGAACACTCCTGCAGTTGACCCTGTGGAAGAGCCGTATGGCACTGATAAAGAAAAGACCAAGGAAGCTGTTAAGAAGGCTGTAACTGTTCCTGATTTTAAGCCAAAGAAGGACGGCGATAAGCCAACAGTCGCCATTACAAGCGACGATAAGGATATTCCAGACGGCAATACCCCTGGCACCTATCATGTTAAGGTTAAAGTCACATACCCAGATAACACAACTGATGAAGTTACTGTTGATGTGACTATTAAGAACAAGCAGTCGGATACTTTCGAGCCAAAAGCAAAGCCTGTTGTTAAGCCGTTTGGCAAGCAGGTTACATCTAATGATGTAACAGGCAATGTAACTGTTCCTAATTGGTCAAAAGATTCAAAGGAACAACCAAAGATTGAGTTGAACGAGCCTAACACAAAGCTTCCAGATGGTAAGACTCCTGGAAACTCTACTGTTAAGGTTAAAGTCACCTACCCAGATGGCACGACTGACATTGTTGACGTGCCAGTAACTATTAGCGATAAGCAGTCTGAACTTTACCCACCTAAGGCAGATAATCTTGAAAAAGATAATGGTCAAAAGCCTTCGGACGACGAAATTATCGGCAAAGTAAGTGTTCCTACCTGGCCAACGAACGAAGCAAATAAGCCAACTTACTCTATTGCTGAGGGAGATAAGTCTAAGATCCCTAATGGAGATAAGGCTGGCAAGTTTGAAGTGCCTGTAACAGTTACGTATCCGGATGGATCAACAACTGTTATTAACGTACCTGTAACTATTAAGGCTCCAACTGCTACGACTAAAGTTGTAACTGTGCCAAAGGGTGTGGAGCCTAAGCCAGAGGACAGCATTGCCAATAAGGATAAGTTCCCTAATGGCACTAAGTTCGAGTGGGATAACAACGGAAAACCAGACACATCTAAGGAAGGTAACAGCGTAAAAGGCAAAGTAAAGATTACTATTCCTGGATCTGATACTCCTCAAGAAGTGTCAGTAGAGGTTAACGTTGTTGACCCAAGTGCATCTGAAGTCAACGTGCCGCAGGGCAAGGATTTGCCAGAAGCTAAGGATGTTATTAAGGATTCTAGCGATAAGAGTAAGTTCCCTGAGGGCACTAAGTTCGAGTGGAAACCTGAAGATAAACCAGATACTAACAATCCTGGCGCAAAGAATGGCAAGATTATTGTTACCCTCCCAGGTCAATCCCCTGTAGAAGTGCCTGTAACAGTGAACGTTTTGCCAAAGCCAGAAGCGAATGTTGTGAACGTTCCACTAAATGGCACACTGCCAGAAGCTAAGGATGTTATTAAGGATTCTACCGATAAGAATAAGTTCCCTAATGGCACTACGTTCGAGTGGGAAGACAGTGACAAACCAACTACAGATACCGTTGGAGAAAAGACAGGCGGTAAAGTAAAAGTCACCATTCCAGGCGTAAATGGCAAGTCTGGTTATACGATTGATGTTCCTGTAACAGTGAACGTAAACCCTGTGCCTATCGCGAAGGAAACCACCGTCCCACAGAACAGCAATCCTGATCCTAAGAACAGCATTGATAACAACAACAAACTCCCTAAGGGAACCACATTCGAGTGGAAGAAAGATGCTGCTCCAAAGACCGACAAGCCAGGCACTGCTAGTGGAACAGTGATTGTCAAGATTCCAGGGCAAGCACCTCAAGAAGTGCCAGTAACAATTACTGTGACACCAGCACCTGTTGCAAACGACGTAACTGTGTTGCAAAAGAAGAATGGTGACACAACTGACACTACCCCTAAGCCAGAGGATGTTATTAAGAATCATAAGGATCTACCTAAGGATGCTAGTATTTCTTGGAAGAAGAAGCCTGATACCTCAAAGACTGGCAACCAACCAGGCGTTGTGACCGTTAAGGTGCCAGGCGAGCCAGATATTGACATTCCAGTCAACGTGCTCGTTGTGCCAAATCCAGCCGGTAAAACGGTGAGCGTACATGTTGGTGATTCTCCAAGCGCAGAAAACAGCATTGCCAATAAGGATGAGTTACCTAACGGAACCAAGTTTGCTTGGGCAACTAACGGTACGCCAGATACCAAGACAGCTGGAAACAATAAGAGCGGCACTGTCGTGGTAACTATTCCGGGTATCGCAAATCCTGTGAACGTACCAGTAACAGTAAACGTTGTGGCACAGAACAAGCCATTTATTAATGGTAGCAAAGCAGAAAACACACCAGATAAGTCTGATAAGACAACTATTACTGGTAAAACTCAGCCAGGAAACACAGTAACTGTCAAAGACAATGACGGTAATACTGTTGGTACTGGAGATGCCAACAAAGACGGAAACTTCACTATCGAAATCGATAAGAAGGATCCTGGCACAACACTCAAGCTTGTTCCAAGCAAGGGTGGAGTTGATGGTGACGCAACTACTGTAATCGTCACAGCTAAGCCACAAAAGCCAACGATTACGGTACCAACCGACAACCAGAAGAACGACGGAAACGTAACTGTAACTCCGCCAACTGATGACACAACGGTTGTGAAAATTGAAATCAATGCTAAGCCAAATTCAATCAATGGTCCAGAACAGCCAGTTCGCACAATTATTGCTAAGAAGGATAACAATGGTAAGTGGAAGATTGACGGAGACGCTCCAGAAGGCGTAATCGTTAATCCAGATACTGGCGTTGTTACTATTCCAACAAAGAATTTGGAAGACGGCAGCACTATTACTGCAGTATCTAAGAACAAGACGGACAAACCATCTGATCCCGCTACTGCTGTAACTGGCTTTAAGACTCCACAGATTAGTGAGCAAACGCTAAAAGACAATCCAGATGATTCTACTAAACAAATCATCACTGGAAAGACTCTTCCGGGCGCAACAGTAACTGTTACCGATAACAATGGCAATCAAATCGGAACTGGTACCGCAGATAAAGATGGCAACTTCACTATTACTATCGACAAGCAAAAGCCTGGTGCCATCGTCACCCTCACACCAACCAACGGTAAGGGTGATGGTGCAAAGACAGGCGATAGCGTAAATATTACTGTCAACGGAAATATAACTAAGCCAAAGATTGACACTCCAGCCGAGGGTGGTGCTAGCGTGACGCCTGATCTCACGGATACGCGCGTGAACAAGGTTGTAGTTACTTACACTCCAGAAGGCAGTGAAACAACCGCAACGATTACTGTTGTTGCTGAAGGCGACAAGCATGAGTGGAAGATTGACGGAGACGCTCCAGAAGGCGTAACCGTTAATCCGCAAACTGGCGTTGTTACGATTCCAGCAAACAAGATTAAGCACGGTAGCACTATTACTGCGCAATCAGAAGACAGTAGCGATAAGACTGGCAAGAGCAAGTCAGAAGTGGTAACTGCTAAAGTTGGCGAAAAGGAGCAGCCTGCACCAGAACCAACACCAACGCCTGCGGGTGAGCCGACTATACTCACGCCACAAGATGGTGTTGAGCAAGGTTCCGCAACTGTTACCCCACCAGCAGACGCTGATACTCTCGAAATCACGTATACTCCAGAAGGCGATACAACGACTCCTGTAACAATTACCGTGAAGAAAGATAAGAATGGTAACTGGACTATTGACGGTAACACTCCAACCGGCGTGACTGTTGATCCTAAGACTGGTAAAGTCACCATCCCTGCAACCCAAATCAAGGATGGTAGTACGATTACCGCGCAAGCCAAGAAGAATGGTCAACCATCCAACACGGCAAACGGTAAAGTCGGAAACAACCCAACCAAGAAACCAGAACCAACACCTGCACCGACCCCTGCTCCAACCCCAGAACATGAATCTGGTTCTCATGATTCTGATGAACACACTGGCAACAGTGAAAACAACAGGAATAAGAGCAATAACACTCAGTTACAAGCTCCTAAGTCTCCTGCACGTCACTCCTCCGGCCAGGTTGCGCAATCAAAGTTAACCAACACAGGCTCTGCAATTGCTGCAGCAGGTGCTGTTGCTGCACTCGCAGCCGCAATAGGTGCTGCACTCGCAGTCATTATTCGCAGGAAGAAGCGCGACTAAACGTTGGTGTTGCAACAAATATTAAAATTGAATAAATAATATACATATGCTCCGTGATAAAAGGGTTCGCGAAATTTACGACAACCCTTCAACCACGGAGCATTGTTATATCTGTAGTAAATCTGTAGAGCTATAGGCCATAGAGGTATAGGTGCGATACATAGATGCCATTAAATGATCTGGGTACTGGTAGCGAGATAGCACACCACTGCGATAATGACAGCGTACTTGACATTAAGTAATATCAGGCGACATACGCAATGCTACACGTACTAAATATGGCATACTGAACTACAGAGCTACTTACGTGATTGTTAACGCAACTCCAATCGCCTTACATTTTTCCTGCAAATGTGGTCAAATAAAGCCAGAGCGAAAACAAATGCCGGGAATATTCACAGCAAATGTTTCCGCTCTGGTTTCGCACTTATTTCAATGCGTCAATACATCCGCAATTAAGCATCGATACATTAGCAGCTAAAGCAGCGACTCAGCAGTAGTATCCGTTCGCATTAAGGCGAGCTTCAGGATTAAGTAACATCGCCTTTTCTGCTTCGTGACCATCGTAGCGAGTGCCATCCGGAAGGCGCGTGCCATCCTTCAGCAAGTGACGATTCTCAACAGGCTCGAACAGTACAGATCGACCCATCATGCCTTCCTCAAATCGCCTCTGACCCGCAGCCAAACGCGCATTCGCCTTGGTACGCCAATTCTTAAGCACATTAACACCTGCGCTAGCAGCTACAGCAGCCTCAAAAGCACCAGGATGAACCAATGCCACAAATCCGCTAACATGACCGAAGCCGAGCGAAGTTGCGAGAGCAGCCTTCACTGCACAAGAACCTGCACCATCGCCAATGCGCATCGACTCACGCAACCAAACCATGTGGTCGTCGCGCGCAAGCTTAGGATCCACGCAGTCAAGTGATGCGTTTCCAGGGATTACGCCACTTCTAAACAGTTGAGTCAAACCGTTGATTTGGAAGATGCACGCGCCGCCCTTTGCATGTCCAGTCAGCGTCTTTTGGCTGATTACGAACAGCGGATTTCCGTCCGTGCGTCCGATTGCGTGCGCAAGAGTATTGTGCAGCTCAGATTCGTTCGGATCGTTTGCATTCGTAGACGTATCATGCTTAGAAACCACAGCAATATCGTCCGGAGTAACGCCGAGAGCTGCCAAATCACGCACGAGCTTAGACTTAGCTCCACCCATGCCCGCAGCCAAAGCACCCAAGCCCGGAGCAGGAATAGAAGTGTGAATGCCATCAGCGTAGGAGTGAATGAAACCAACCACACCAGCAACAGGCAAGCCAAGCTTCAAAGCAATATCGCCGCGCGTAACCAAAATCGTACCGCCGCCTTGTGCTTCAAGGAAGCCTCCACGTCTGCGATCGTTTGCGCGAGAGAAGAATCGTGGATTGATGCCCTTCGCATACATTTCTTCGCTATTGGCAGTTGCGTTCATATTGCCGAAGCCAACTACGGATTCCACGCCGATATCGTCAATTGCGCCAGTTACTACGAAATCAGCTTTGCCGAGAGCAATCTTGTCGACGCCTTCTTCGAGCGAAACCGCCGCAGTTGCGCATGCCGACACCGGCTGAACCATATTTCCGTAGCCGCCGATATAGGTTTGCATTACGTGAGCTGCAACAACGTTTGGAAGCGCCTCTTGCAATACGTCCGTAGGAATTTCGTGGTTAAGGAAGCGATCCAAATACAGTTTTCGCATTGAACTCATGCCGCCGAAACCGGTTCCTTGCGTGGAAGCAACCATTGACGGATGCACAGATTGCAAAATCTCCGAAGGCGTGAAACCAGCAGAAATATAAGCGTCTACAGTTGTGACAATATTCCACAGCGCAATCGTGTCAACACTTCCAACCATTGAAGCTGGAATACCCCACTTCAGCGGATCGAAGCCCTTAGGGAATTGTCCACCGACGGTTCTGGTCATTGCAGCCCTACGCGGCACGCGAATCATAGAACCTGCCTTGCGCGTAACAGTCCATTCGCCAGATTCTGCATCGCGAGCAATCTCAGTATGCGATTCGTCAAGTGCCACGTATTCGCGCGCAATTGTTTCTGTTGGAACGCTGAAACTCACGTCGTGATCGAGGAAGATTTCTGCTTCTTCTTCGTTTGCTCCATCCTTGTAATCGCCGCCCATACCGGTTTCGAATGGTCGAATACCGGAACGTGCTACTACTTCATCGCGATATTTCTCTGCAATATCTTCTTCTGGAACAAGCGTGCCGTCCGCATCATACCAGCCTGGCTTTGGCGAATCCTGCCAAGTAAGCAAGCCCATATTCCAAGCCAATTCCAGTACTGCTCCTGCAGAAAGCTCCACGGAACCGTCTTCGCGAATTCCAAGTTCTGCTTCGAAACGAGTACGTCCGGAACCCCATGGTCCAAGCTCGCCAACGGAGACGATCACAATTTCGTCTTCTGGACGCGCTGTTACGTTCTTCCAATCAGCCAAGTTGACTCGCGGCTGAGTTGGCACGTAAGGAGTTGGAAGTGCTTTGTTGGTTGATTTAGCAGAAGATTCTGCAGCTTCTTCTACAGCTTCCACCGCTTCTTCCGCAACTTCAGCACGCTTCTGATCTTCCAACGCTTCTGCACGAAGCGCGTTCAAATCAAGAGGCTCCTTGCCTAATCCGCCCGTAAAATCAACATCCAAAGGCGCAATTGCTGCCTGCTCTCGCGCTTCCTTCGTGCACAAATCGAGCAAACGATCTGCCATTTCTTGCGTAGAGTAGGTAGTTAATCCGTGACGCTCAACTACAGCCACAAGCGGATCATTTCCGCCCATTAAGCCGGTTCCACGCACCCATCCAATCTTAGGATGCGCGAAAGTCACGCGATCCGACCACACGCTTTCCGCATGCGCACGGTTCACAATCGCGTCGAAAGCACTCTTGACTTCGCCGTAAGCACCGTCGCCGCCGAACATACCGCGGTTTGGAGAGCCAGGTAACACAACGTGCATACGATGTTGTACATCTGTATCTGCTCCAATCTGCGCAAATCCAGCGATTGCACGCTCCACTCCCCACAGCATTAAGCGCGATTGCGATTCAAAAAGCGAACCAGAATCAGACAAAGTACCGTGAACTGGAGGAGCTGCAAACGGGAAGAACATGCTCGGCTCATAAGCAGGCTTCAAAATAGTAGTAGTTGCGCCACTTACTTTCTTTGAAACCGTGCCAACCCACTTTACAAGCGCATCGACATCGCGATAACTAGACAAGTTTGCTGGCACAAGCCACAACTTTGCGCCCATTTGAGCGTTTTCGCGATACGCTTTCTTCGCCCAAGACTTAACGCTCGGCTTGAAACTGTGCGAAGTTGCAATAACCGTAGCTCCACCCTTAAGCAAACCCGTTACTACGCGAGCAGCAATCGAGTTAGGAGCAACGCCTGTAACTACTGCAACTTCTCCTGCAAAACGAGTTGCTTGAGCAGTATCGGCGTTGTTTTGTGCAAGTTTAGTGCGAGAATCGCGAGCAATACCATTAAATATTGTTGCAAGATTGTTTAATTCGCGAGATTTAGAAAGACTTGCAAACCACTCAGCTTCCGAAGCTACTGCTTCCCCGGCACCGAGGAAACTACCAAAATCATTTAAGATTTCAGAAACTTCATTTACCTGAATATCAACATTCTTTCCGGCATACTTGTAGTACAAGCGAGCAACGTCTTCGCGAGCCGAAGCCCAGCGGTCGTCGAAAAGAATCGCTTTTCGCTCATCAAATCGAGGAGCCACTTGCTTTGGCCAATCCGCACCTAATTCTGCTTCAACAGCAGCTACAACAGCAGCATTTTCGTCACTTTCAGTTTCTGCTTTAGGAGCTTCAACACCAAGCTTTGCTAGCACAAACTTAGCAGTTGCAGCAAGTACGCCGTCTGCGCCAACAACTTGCTGCGCAAAAGCGTCAAGAGCTGCAGAATCAACAACAGCACCACCGGCTGCGCCAGCAGCACCAGGCTGAGAAACGCTAACGCCGTGAGCTTGTGCAACTTGCTGAATTGCTGCGTCGATTAAAGCGTCAGCTGCAGCAGTATTCTTTGCAGGATCAGTTGAAAGTTGCGCAAGATTTTCACCGCGCACGCTAGCACCTTCACGCGTTTGCAAAACCAAAGCCGCAAGCACGTGCGCACGCCAGCCTTCGCCAAGCTGCCAGACTTCCGAAATACGCTTGTCAATTTGCGCTGGTTTCACACCGGCTGCACCGAAAAGTGCACGCAAACGTTCGCGCACAATATCGGAAAGCACTGCACCAAAAGCCTTGTAGCGTGGAGCAACCGAATCAACTAACTTTTTAAGCGCACTCATTGGAGCTTCTGCAGCACCGTCCACGCTAGCCACGCCAAGCTCGGAACTAATATCCATAAGAAGCTGATTTCTGCGCGAAGATACGCCGTTTGTAAGCGTATCAGTTGTGTCAGTGTCGCCGATTTGGTCAAGACGGATTTTTGCACTATACGCAATCAGCATTGAGATTGCGTCGGATGCTTTGAACGGCAAGTCTGCTACAGGTCCGCTTGCTGCTGCGTTAGCAACTTGAGCAGAAGGAGCAGCCGCAGGAGCAGCAGAGACAACATTTGCGGCAGGAGCTGCAGGAGCAGCAGCTGCATCAGCAGTGCTACTTACTTCTTGACTATCTTCCTCAGTAAACACTTCAGGCACAAGCGAATCCGTGTCAGTCATATAAACGCGACCTTCGTCACGACCAACGTTGTAAACAGTCACTTTTTCGCCACTAAACTCCGGCAAAGCAAGAGTTTTAGCGCCAAGATTTGCCAAAGTTGGCGCGTTTCCTAAACCAACTTCAACGTACTCTTCAACGCCAAGACCGCCGCGAGCGCGATCGGCAAACATAAGAGCCTGCGTTTCAATCCAACGAACTGGAGAAGCGAACTGCCATGAAAGAAGCTCCGTAAGAAGCAATCTACCGAGCTTCTGCTCATCCTCTGCATAAGATTTCCACGTAGTTTCATCTTCCAAAGCTGCTTCAATGCGCTCAGATGGCACAACATCCAAAATCTTTTGTGCAAATTCTCGCGTAAGCTCAAACGGGCAAGCCACGAGGTTTGGAATGTAACGGTCTACAAGCACAGAGTAATCAATATGCTTCGGCAGCAGCGAATCGAGCTTGTCGCGGAATTCCGGCACACCCTTTCGAAGAATTCGAGAGTGGAACGGCACGTCAATTCCTGGAACAAACATGAATGGAGGCTTACCACCATACTCCTTAGCGCGCTTAGAAGCGTCTGCAGCCAATGCCTTCAAGCCTTTAATAGTTCCAGCAATTGCGTACTGCTGACCTGCCAAGTTGTAGTTTACAATTTGCAAGAATTCGCCAGTAGCCTTGGAAATGCCATTAACGTAAGCGTTCACACCTTCGTCTGACACTCCAAACTGGTTTGGTCGAAGCGCACCCATGCGGTAGTTCGAGCGACCTTGCGCATCGCGTTCAATCAAGTGATGCATTGTAGATCCGCGGTGGAACACCAATTCAAGCACAGTTTCGAGTGGAATAATTTGCGCGAAGGAGCTCAAAGCATTGTATTCTCCAAGCGAGTGTCCTGCAAAGTAAGCAGGCCAAATATCGCATCCTGCTTCACGCAAACGCGCGGTTTGCGCAAAGGCAACTGTTGCGAGCGCAACTTGCGTAAATTGTGTTAAATTAAGCAATCCTTCAGGATGATGATAAGTTACGCCGTGAGCAGTAAGCTCCTTTGGATTATCGCGCACGACTGCGAGGATTGAGAATCCAAGCTTTTCGCGAGTAAGCTTGTCTGCTCGCTCCCAAGTATCGCGCACAGCAGGCGACTTTGCGCGCTCATCCAGCGACATTCCTTGTTTTTGGATACCCTGACCTGGGTATACGAATGCTGCACGTGGAGCGCGAGTAAGCGCGCTTGCTTTAGACACGATTTGCCCATCAACTCTGCACGTAACTTCCAAAGCAAGTCCGCCGCGACGAACTTTTCCAACGCGCTCAACTGTGATTTCTACTTCGTCATCAAGTTGAACCATGCCGTACATGTTGTATGACCAGCCAATGAGCTCGTAGCGAGCACCTTTTTCATCAACTGCTTGAGCCACATGTTGAGCTGTTGCAGAAAGCCACATACCGTGTACCAAAGGAGCAGAAAGACCGGAAATTGCAGCACCTCGCTTAGAAGTGTGAATTGGGTTGAAATCTCCAGAAGTACGCGCAAAAGCGGTCATATCGTGAGGAGCGCGAACGACTACTCTGCGCAAAGCTCTGCGAGGCGTGTCTTCAATTTCATATCCGTGCAATCCTGCAGCTTCGCCATATTGCGCAGCTGGAGCAGGAAGCGCATTGCTGAAGCTTCGTCCACGAATAGCAAAACGCTCAGTTTCGTGAGCAAGTCGCGTGCCGTCAGCTGCAGTATGCACTACGTGAATAGTTACCACGCGTCCAGAAGCGGATTCTGCATACGGCTCAGCCCAGCCTAGTAAATTAATTCGCTTGTCGACATACTTTTTAAAGGCTTCAGCATCGACGTCAAGCTCTACTAAATGATCTAGGTGAACAGCGTTAAGCAGACCCTCAATAATCGGGTAACCATCAACCATTACGGAACCCAAAGCCGAGTAAATAGTTGGCCAAGCAGGGCCTACTAACGCGTCTGGCACAATGCGAGAAGCAAGCAATCCATCTGGAAGTCTTCCAGCAGTAGCAGACTCGTGGTCAATTCCAAGATTTCTCGAGAAAGTATAGGAAGAATGAACCAATCCAAATGGGAAATCTCTATAACCTTCTGCAAGCAAATCTTCCGGCAATTTTGCCAAACTGCCATCTTCTTTTACTGTTTCAACCTTAGGCATAGCATCAAGCACATCGCCAGTAATCGCTGTATTTCCAATACCTGCGGTTGCTGCAAGCATTTCGTACACGTGCTTTGGCAAGCGCTCGCGGTCAACTACTGGTATGCTTCCAGCTTGACTTGCATCAACAGTTAGCGGAATTACAATATCTCGTACCGCGTGCTTGCGTTTTAGCGAGTTTGCAGCGTTTTTTGTAGAGTGTTTAGCAGCATTCTGTGCTTCCTGATTTTCTTGATCATCCCAGAATGTATCTAGCTTAATATCTAAATCAAGCGAAATTACGTCATTATTACTAGAAGTTACTGTAATTACGTAATTTTCGTCTCCTAAAGACGTTCCGTAAGCAGGGTTTGCAGTTACATGACCAACCCAAGAAATATTCGGGCATGCGCGCACGTAAGCTTCAACGTTTTTAGCATCAGCAATCTGACTAAAAGCAGATTTTGAAGACTTGCTTGCAGCATTTTCCTTATTTTCTGCTTCTACTCCAGTTTCCGAGCCAAATTCTGCACGATTGAGCATAGCTGCTTCAAAACGTCCCAGAATATCGGCAATCGGCTCATCCATAGTCGTAATTCCAGCCACGGAAATCGGTCCTGGAATTACGCGCACAGCGTCTGCTGAGTAACGCGAATCTTCCGACTGCCAAAGCTGATCTTGACCCCACCAACGCAACAAATCGTTGTCAATAACTGGCACGAATGGCATTGGCTTAGGATATTCGCGCACCAAAGTTGGGAACCAAGCGGCATCCATCGGCACAACGTTCATCTCGCGAGCTTGAGGCAACGCGTCAATCAGCGTATATAAAGCAGCTTGAGGGTGCTTAGAAACTTCTTCGATAGAAGGCAGAATAGAAGTAAATTCGCCTGAATCTTGATTAATTAAACGCGCTTCAATACGCTGCAACAAATGCATGTAGCGATCTACGTAAGTCGGATCCACCCAAGGGTATGCCAAATCTAGGAAACGTTGAGCAAATTGTGCGTAAGTCATGCTTTCTACGTCACCAAAATATGGTTTTGCAGTAGAGTTAAGTGCTTCGATTACTTCATCGCGACGCGCTTCAAGCTCTTCAGGATGTTTCATCATATGAACGAGCAACCGACCGCAGCGAGCAGAAGCGTTTTCTAACTCGTAAATATCTGCGTGCAAATGGCTTAAACCACTCGTCACACCGCCAATCACTTTGCCAGAAGGCACCCAACGCTCACCCAAAGGTGCGAACGGATCCTCATCAAAACCTTCAATGCTGGAAGATTTCGGCATCGCAATACCCGGAGTTTCCACAAGCATACGCTTTACTTCAGGGCTTGTATGCGCTTCTTTTGCTGTCATTGCAGCTGTGCCAATCATTACAGCATCAACTGGCATATTTGGTAAACCGTATTCATTCGCCCATTCGCCAGAAATGTAGTCTGCAGCACGCTCAGGAGTGCCAATACCGCCACCTGCAACAAGCACCAAATTTTCGCACTCACGCACTTGCGCGTAAGTTGTCATAAGCAAATCATCAAGAGATTCCCACGAATGGTGACCGCCTGCAGCACCGCCCTCAACCTGCACAATAATCGTTGCTGGAGCAACAGCTTTAGCAATTCGCACAACTTGACGAATTTGATCAACTGTTCCAGGCTTAAATGTTACGTAAGGGAATCCATCAGCTTGCAAGGATGCTACTAATTCCTTGGCTTCGTCAAGTTCTGGAATGCCTGCAGAAATAACTACACCATCAATAGGAGCTCCCGACTGCCTCTTTTTTGGCACGATTCGCTTCGAACCAAATTGCAAATTCCACAGGTAGCGATCCATAAACATGGCGTTAAATTCAATAGTTGCGCCTTCACGAAGCTGATTTTCAAGCGACTTCATATGACGATCAAAAACTTCTGCAGTTACTTGACCGCCGCCAGCAAGCTCAGCCCAGTAGCCTGCATTTGCTGCTGCAGCAACGATTTCCGGCTCTACTGTCGTTGGTGTCATTCCTGCAAGAAGCACAGGAGCTTTGCCTGTAAGCTTGCTAAATTTGGTAAGTACTTTGCGTCCTGCAGGCGTGTTGATTACTCGAGGCGCAAAATCAGCCCAGCAGCCCGTACGCTCTGGCTCAGAAGCAGAGTCAGCTGTCGAAAGCTCTGCACGCGAGCGCAAGGTAGCAGCCTCTACTATTCCAGCGCCGGTTCCTTGCACAAGTACTCCAGTAAGCTTTCCGAGAACTTCGCTAGGACCCATGTCTAAAATCCAAAGCGAGCGCGCGTCGTTTTGCTCCAAAACTTCGCCAATTTGCGTAGCCCAATCAACAGGAGTTACAAGCACTGCATCAGCCAATTCGCGAGCAACTGTAGTGTTCAAACCAGCCTCATTTGCCCACTCTACTACCTGCTCAACTGCAGATTGAAGCATTGGCGAATGGAATGGAACTGTAACATCCAAATATTCAGCAACTGGCGCAAATACAGCTCCACCGCGAACTTTCATTTCGCGCAATTTTTTCGAACGCTTTGTTTCTTTTTGCGCTTCGTTTGCAACAGCTTCCATATCTTCCGGGTATCCTGCAATAACCACGTGATTGTAAGCGTTTTTAACAGCAATTGACACTTCACCGCGCGTGCGCTCTACGCGGGAAATTAACGCTTCTGCCTGCTTTTTAGTAACTCCTTTAAGTGACAGCATTGGCGTGTGCTCGCCGTCACCAGTAATTTCAAGCATTCGAGATTCACGATCTCCTGCAGCTCCAATTAAGTAGGCAATTGCAAGTAATTCTTCGATTTGCGCGCGAGCTTTTTGCCAAGACTTTGCTTTTATGCGAGCTTTTACCATTTCTGCTGCGATTACGCCTTGAGAATGACCCAAAACTGCGCACGGCTTGTTTACTTCAAAGTTGTATCCAAGATTTGTTAAGTCGCGCACTGCACCGAATTGTGCAAGCGTAATTCCAGGCACACTAAGAAGCGCGTTTGCAGCGTTAATATGCTTATTTTCTAGCGCGTCAAACACGTTTATGTCGCCGCCTGCATTTGCTAAAAGCTCAGAATAAATTGGCGATAGCAAAGCTTTTGCGCCTGCTTCGTACTCATGAAGTTCTGCGTTTAATTCTTCGTCTGAACCAAGCTCGCGCAAAGCTTCAACCCACGGAGTCGACTGACCTGCAAACACGAGTGCGTGCGGATTATTAGCGAGTTGGTCGAAAAAGTATGTTGTCATGATGTTTCCTTCTCGTTGATTTGGATAAGTTTTATAAATTCTGTAAGTTTTGTAAGGTTTATAAGTTTTGTAAGTTCTATAGTTTTTAGTTATAAGTTTGATAACCCCTATAATTTTTATAAATCACTTACATTGGCTGATTCCCGTGATGCTTTCCAGTTCTGGAAACTCGCTTTTTACTTCGCAAAAGCTTCAATGAGCCGGCAATCATATCGCGAGTCTGCTCCGGGTCAATCATTGCGTCAATCTGACCAGTTTCCAACGAAAGATTTGCGTTCACAGTAGTCGCCTCATACTCGTCAACCAGCTGCTTTCTAAGAGCTGCAACGTCTTGCCCACGCTCTTTAGCTTTTTGCAAATCCTTGCGGTGAATAATATTTACGGCACCTTGCGCACCCAAAACTGCAATCTGGCTGGTTGGCCACGCGTAATTTACGTCCGCACCCATCGACTTGGAACCCATAACGATATAAGCTCCACCGAAAGCTTTGCGCAAAATCACCGTAACCAGCGGAACTTGCGCGTTCGCGTACGCATAAATCACTTTCGCACCTCGGCGAATAATTCCTGCGTGCTCTTGATCTGAACCAGGCTTATAACCAGGAGTATCTACTAGAGTCACCACAGGCAAATTAAACGCGTCGCACAATCGCACAAATCGCGCGACTTTTTCGGAAGAATTTACATCCAAAATACCAGCGTTCACCTTCGGCTGATTTGCTACGATTCCAACAGGATGACCCTCAATGCAAGCAAAACCAACCACTGCAGAAGCAGCATACAATTCCTGCACTTGCACGAACTCACCGTAGTCAACTATTCTGCGAATCACGTCAAGCACATCGTAAGGCTGACGGTCGTTATCCGGCACAATATTCACCAACTCGCGCGCAGTTTCGCGATCCGCGCGCGTTGCAGCGTAGGCAAAAGTTGGAGGCTCTACCTCACAGCTAGATGGCAAATAAGCCAAAACTGTGCGCGCGTAGTCGATTGCGTCAGCTTCATCCTCTCCCAAATAGTGAGCGACACCGGAAGTTGCGTTATGCACAAGACCGCCGCCCAAATCGTCCATGCTAATAGCCTCGCCGGTTGCAGCTTTAACAACATCCGGACCAGTTACGAACATATTTGAGTGCTCGCGAGTCATAATAATCAAATCTGTCAATGCAGGGCAATAAACTGCACCACCAGCGCAAGGACCTAGAATAATTGAGATTTGCGGAATCAAGCCGCTCGCTTCGCAAGTTTTTTTGAAGATACGCCCGTATTGCATAAGCGCGCTCACGCCTTCTTGAATGCGAGCGCCGCCGGAATCAATTACGGCAACAACTGGCACGCGAAGTTCAACAGCCATATCTAAAAGATGGCAGATTTTCTCGCCCTCAGCTTTGCCTAAAGTTCCACCGCGCACAGAAAAGTCTTGTGCGTAAACTGCAACTTTTCTGCCATAAACTTCGCCAAAGCCGGTGATTACAGCGCATCCGGCAACGTCGTTATTTATGTCACCGCCGTTAAAACGCCCGATTTCCACGAATGAGCCGGTGTCAAAAAGCAAGTCAAGACGCTCGCGAGCAGTGCTTTTACCTTTTGCGTGCTGACGCTCTAAAGCTTTTTGTTCTGCGTCACGAGCAAGTTGTGCTGCGTGCTGAACTGCAGCTTTCCCGCGACGAGGCTGCAAGTTTGTATCGTCAGCAGAGCTATTAACAGAAGAGTTATTAACTGTTTTCGCTGAAGTTTCAGAGATTTCAGACTTTTCTTTTGCTAAAGTACTCATTTCTGCTCTCCTTCCGGCTTTTCAGAAGACTTTTCAGAAGATTCAGAAGATTCAGAAGACTTATCTGCGCTCTTATCCGCGCTTTTATCTCCAGCAAGATCAATCGTCACAAGCTTTGCACCCGATTCCACGCCGTCACCAGGACCCACAAAAATTCCAGTAACAGTACCAGCTGCAGGAGCGTAAACGTAATTTTCCATTTTCATAGACTCAAGCACCACAAGCAAATCACCCTTGGCAACCTGCTGACCTTCAGCCACATTCACGCGCGTAATAACAGCTTGCATAGGCGCTGCGATTACGCCAGGAATCTGCTTTTGTTCTTCAGATTTGTGAGTACTTCCGCGAAGCGAACGTCCACGCAAAGGCTGCGAAGCTCTAGAAACGCTACGAACTCGCGCAGAGCCGGTCAAATTGTCAACAATATCTTGCGGAATCGTAAGCTTTACGCGCTTATTATCAACCTCAATAATGAAGGATTCCATTGCAGGCTGCTTATTTTCGGATTCATCCGCAGACTTTCCAGAAACAAGCGAAGCCGGCTGACCACCCAAAGAAGCTGCAGGAACGCGGTTCAAATACTTGCGTTCCATCCACTTAGTAGACACGTCAAAACTGTGATTTTCTGCCGTAAACTCAGGGTCGTTAAAAATCTGCTCAAAAAGTTTCGCAGGAGTTGGCACGCCCTCAATACAAAGTTCCTTCAAAGCGCGACGCACACGAGCGACAGCAGTTTCACGACTTTGCGCAGTAATAATAAGTTTGCCCATCATCGAATCGAATTTTGGCGAAATATTATCGCCAACTTCAACACCAAAATCGACGCGAATACCAGGACCGGAAGGCCACTTTATTTTCGTCAAAGTGCCGGAACTTGGAGTCAAATTCGTAGCAGGATCTTCCGAAGTAATGCGAAGCTCGAAGCTGTGTCCGCGAGGCTCTGGATCCTTAATCAACTCGCCGCCGTCAGCAATATTGAGCTGTTCTCGCACTAAATCAAGTCCACTAACTTCCTCACTAACCGTGTGCTCAACTTGCAATCGCGGATTAACTTCCAAGAAGTAGACTTTATGCTGAGAAGTCACCATATATTCGCACGTGCCAAGACCAACGTAATCAACAGCTTCAAATAGGTTACGAGAATATCGGTAAAGCTGATCCTTTTCATCGTCAGTCAAGAACGGTGCAGGAGCTTCCTCAACCAACTTTTGGTTTCGGCGCTGCACCGAGCAATCGCGCGTGGAATATACGGTGAAATTTCCGTGAGCGTCGCGGCCGCACTGCGTTTCTACGTGGCGAGCTTTGTCAATAAAACGCTCAATAAAATATTCATCTAAGTCGCCGCCTTGAAGAGCGTCGTGATTCATATAAAAGCCTCGCAACTCGTCATCGTTACGAACGACTGTAATGCCGCGTCCGCCGCCGCCATCCGTGCGCTTCATCATCACTGGATAGCCGTGAGTTTGCGCAAAAGTTAAAAGTTCTCGAATATCTTTCACAGGCTCCGAAATTCCTGGAACTGGCGGCACTTTCGCGCGAACTGCCACGCGACGAGCCGTAATCTTATCTCCCAAATCAATAAGCGCTTCCGGACGAGGACCAATCCAAATAACTCCAGCATCGTTAACTTTTTTCGCAAAAGACGCAACTTCCGAAAGGAAACCGTAACCCGGATGCACAGCATCCGTGCCGCTTCTTTTAATAATGTCAAGAATCGCATCTTCGTTTAAATAAGTATCGCGATATGTGTCTCCGGAAAGTGCGTACGCTTCGTCTGCCATTTCTACAAACTGCGCGTTGCGATCAGTCGGTGCGTAAATAGCAACGGTAGAAATGCCCATTTCGTGAGCCGTGCGAATAACTCGCAAGGCAATTTCACCGCGGTTTGCGATGAGGATTTTTTTGATATTCGTAACCATACGTTACAAGATATTAGAAAAGTTGCGTTTACGGATGAGTCGACATACACAAAAGCTAGAGCAAAATTTTGTACACTTCTCCAATGCACATGATTTTTATAACACGTAATGTGATTAGCGAAACGGAAAACAACCGGCAAAACCGTTTAATTGACAACCTATTAGCTGCAAACGGCAAACCGGAAATAACCAAAAGAAGGTTTTCATGACCAACATAGATCAAAATAATGCAGCAACAGCATCAGCAAATTCAAACGTTGCAAATAAGTTGAAAGTAGCTGCAGCATGGCTTGCAAAGCCAGCGCTTCTCACTGTGCTTTTGGCTCTTTCTACCATGGCAGGCGCAATTTATCTTCCTATTACTCCTGTGCCTATTACGTTGCAAACTCTTGTTTTGTGCATTATTGGTTTAACGTTGAGCTGGCGCGAAGGCGTAGCTTCTGTAGTTATGTACCTTGCTGTTGGCGCAGCAGGTTTGCCTGTGTTTGCTGGCTTTAAGGGCGGCTGGGCTGTTTTTGTTGGCCCTACTGCAGGATTCTTAGCCGGTTTCATATTTGGTGTTGCTGCAACTGCAGCTTTGAAGCGCGTATTTGACGTAGCTCTTGACGCAATGATGCAAGAAAACTCCTTCAAGAAGACTTTCGCACGCTTCTGCACTTACTCTGTAGCTTCTATAATCGGCACGATCGTGATTTACGCATTCGGTATTTTCGGTCAAAGCTACCTAACTGGCATGCCACTTTCAACTGCCGCCGCAACCTTGATTATCTTCATGATTGGCGATTTGATTAAGGCTTTTGTTGCGAGCGCGGCTTGCTCCGGCTTGTACAACGCACTTAACAAAAAGCGTGCATAACAGAAACGTTATATTGCAGAAAAACGGCATTTCCTTTACACGACTGTAAAGGAAATGCCGTTTTGTATAAGATTGCCGCGCACTTGCTCTTTGACTGAGATAACTAGCAAACAGCTGACGCTTGCGCTTTAAGCGCTCGCTGTTGAGCTTGCACGGAAAGTCCACTGGACTTTCCGTACAAGCTCGGCGCTCCGAGTTGCTTTCGCGCGCTGTGCTGCGCTCAAGCATGTCGTCGCGCTTCATACGCAACTGCGTGCACATCGCCACTTTTTACCACAATTTCCTCGCCAGATGCCTCACGAATTGTAAGCGACGCATCTTCTCCAAGCCGCACAGCAGTTCCTGTCACCACGCTTCCGTCAATTGGATGCACGTTAACTTCGCGTCCAAGAGTCCAACACACACCATTTACCTCTTTAAGCAAATCGGCAGCGTTACTTGGATAATCACGCATAAAATCGCACAATCTCGTCCTCAATCCAGTAACTATTTTTGCAGCAATCGTATCACGCAATTCTTTAGATTCCGGCAAATCAGTCATATGCATTTGCAACGAAGTTGCCATCTTAATTGGCAGCACTTCTTGCGGCACGCACAAATTCAATCCGATTCCAAAAATTACTCCAACAACATTGTCTTTGCTTGGATCGGCTACAATTTCTGTTAAGATTCCGCCTTCTTTACAATCGTGCAAAAACACGTCGTTAGGCCATTTAAGTTTTATCGCGCAAGCATCACCGTGTATCGGCGAACTTCCGCACTCTTTAAACGTTTCTAGAAGTGCGTCACGAGCTGCAAGCCCTGCAATAATAGGCAGCCAGCCATTGTGACTTGCGTCCATAACAATTGACTTCGGCAGCAACGTTACGAATGAAACTAAAAAGCTTTCTCCCGGCCGACTTACCCACGCACGCCCTAATCGTCCTCTTCCTGCTGTTTGCTCGTATGCCACAATCGCAACTATTGTTGGCTTTCCGTCATCTCGCGCGATTATTTCGCCTTTTTGTATCATTTCTCGCGCAATATTTTGCGTAGAATCTGTAATTGCGAAATATTTTACCAAATCTGCTACTTCTGATGTCTGCGGCATCAATGCCACACTTTGCGAAGAAAAAATAGTCATATGTATAATTTACATCAGATTATATTTTTGCGCGCGTCATTGCATGTTTTGCGCGCAATAGCAAACAAAGTAGCTGAGCATCAATTAAGCAGGTGTTAACACATGGAGCGCATACGTCGCAAAACGCAGTACAAGAAGCCGCGCAAATTGCGTGCTGTTGTAGCACGTTTTTTAGATTACACTCTTGCTGCTTTGTTATGCTTTGTACTTGCTTTTTGCACTAGCTTGGGACCAATTTTCCGCAGTCAAGATATTAAAGTTCATTTAGGATCAATCGCTGATTTTTCGTTGGTTAATGCTTTTATTTTCGTTGCTGCCTTCATAATATACGCATTAATACTGACTGCGCTTATTTACTATGGTAAAAATAAAAAGTTTTTGCCTAAATATCAACGTTTTACGAAATTAATAAAGTCAATTGCGTTAAGAAAAAATAGTGAAAATAAAAAACATTCAAAATTACAAATTTTTACTACTAAACACACTATTTTCCGCAATATTTCGCATTTTCTTTTAAAATCTGCAAAACTATTTTTTAATTGCGCTAAATGGTTCATTAACCACTCCACTCGCAACAGAAGAAACCTACTTCTTACTTTTTTCGTGGGCTGGATTTGGGTTCCAGTTACGTTACTTGCCGCATACGGTGCAGATATATGCTCGCAAATTCGCGAGTACAGTTGGACTTGGAATAAAATTACAGGCTTAGATCAGCCTTATATCGGCTTCTTTAGCTTTGTCCCAATGGATATTTACCCAACTGCGCACTACTTGTGGCCAACTTATCCAACTTATTTAACAAATCAGCACAACATTGTTCTAACTGTTATTTATGGCGCAACAACAGCAGTCTCCAGATACTTTACCGACTCAAACGACGCTGGAATTGTAGTTCTTGCCTTTGCACAATTTGTATTTGCAGCATGGTGCGTTTCTGCAACAGCACACCGCTTCTTAAACAAACCTTGGCTTGATGCAGAATCTAGCTCAACAAATTGCAGCACAACAACTTTTGCAAGATTCGTTATTCTGCTTATGTTTTTACTTAATCCGCTTGTGTTGTGCTCAACTATTGCGCTTACAAAATCTCCGCTTTTTGCATTCGCTTTTGTTTGGTGGTTTGGTATAAATTACGAGTTAACTAATTGCTATCATGCGAAGGACACTAAAAATACACCTAGCACAAAGCCAAATGCGCAAAAGCCTAGACTTCACACTGTTTTGGAATTAATTGTTTCAGTGTGCGTAATGCTTATTGCTGCAAAATACGCTTGGTATATTCTGGTTGTTCAATTCGTGCTTTTGATTATTTTTGAGCGCAAACGCTGGCGTTTGTGGGTTTGCGGAATTTTGCTTCCAATCGTTGTGATTCACGGCTCGTTAATTATGCTTATTTCGAGCGGTGCTATTATTAGCGGCGATCCTATTGAGAGTCGCGGCATTCAGTTACAACAAATTGCACGTATAGCTAAGCTCGATCCGCATAGCATACCGCGTAGCGCAAAGCGCATTATTGCACCAATTTTTAATCTGGATCAAACTGCAGAAGCATACAAACCTTATGACGCAGATCCTGTGAAATCTTCCGGATTGCAGTCTAAAAAAGTGAGTTATCGTTGGCGATACGTTACTAAAGATAATATTCGTAAATTAGATTTCGCTTGGTGGCAAATGATTACGCATAGTCCACTCGTTGCAACTGACGCTTTTCTTGCGAAGACTTACGGATACTTTGATATTTTTGACCGCCCGTATGTTGGGCCAGAATATTACATAGACACTGACAGCATACACAAATCTGATTGGATTAAATATTGGAATCCTAAGTGGCGAACTAAATTTGCAGAAGACATTAGCACGTTTAGTGATATTCCTGTTTTAAGTTGGCCAATTCACGGAAATACTTTCGTTATTTTTACACTACTTATTGGAGTTGCAGAAATTATTCTTCGCCGTTGGCGCACATTGTTATGGCACATTCCACTTGCCTTGCTAGTTGGAGTTATGATTCTTGCTCCAGCTAATAATTTTGAGCGACACATGCTACCGTTAGCTTTTGTTTTCTGCTTTGTAGCACTTACTTTTTGGCGAGATACTTTTACTCAATCGCGCTATAATAGTAGAGAAGGTTAGGATTAAAGGCATAAGATGGACGAGAAGAATACACCTCAGTTTGCGCAAGATAGCAGCGCTGCTTCTTCTGTTATGTCCGAAGAAAATTATGAAGATAAACTTGCAGGAAACAGCTTACTTAGTAGCGATTTTCTTTCGATACTAGCAAGCGTACAGGCAGCAGAAAAGCACGCGGAGGATTCTAATATTGCCAATTCTCTTGAGAACCAACAGTTAAACAAAACGCAAGTAAACGCTGTATCAAATGATCAAGAAAGATCTTCTACAGCAAAGCAATCTAAAGCAGAGCAAGAAAACGAAGAAAAGCACAAACACCACTTGTGGCATCGTCTTTCATCAAATCAAAGTCGTTCGAGTCATTCAAGTCAATCTTCTGAAAATACTAAAGGTAATAATTCACCGAGTTTTACTCCATTGCCCAGCGCGCAAAAATCAACTAGCTCGGAACCGCTTAGAATTTTCGACAATCGTGATGGCCAAGTTTTTGACGCGGCGATGCGCTTGCAATTACACTCGATTATTGCCACGTGTTTAATGAATGGTATTGCAGACGCTCGTATTGACGCTTTCATGCATTTACTTCAATGGTCAGATTCGCCAAAAGTTATTGTTATTGCAGGAACTTTCGGCACTGCAATTAAGCCAGATGACGGACCAAATCGCAAGCCAGCACCAGATATTCCACCTGATAACACTGACACTTTGCGCCGAAATATTTGGCCACAGCTTGGTAGTTGCAATGCGTATGATGCAATAGTTGAGCGCACACAAAGTAGTGCTTTGCAGCGCATTACGGGAGCTTGGCAAAAAACGCAAGCACTGATATCGGCATCTACGAAAAATTCTTCTACTTTTGCAGCGCCTTCTCATATTATTTTGCTTGCTGTGCGCGAAAATCCTAGCGATCAGGCTTTAGAGAAGCTGTGCAAAGTTTTTGAGAATTCTCATAAGACGATTTGTGTTAGCAGCATGGTTGAAGGCGTTGAGCAGATTTCTTCCGCTCTTACTGCTACTCTTGCCGCGATTGCTGTTGCTCCAGCAGTAAAGCATTTGCCGCAAATCATTCACACAGATGATTTGCTTCCAGAACGAGCGCTTATTGGCGATGCCACAGCTTTTGATACTCTTTACAACAAGGTGTATCAAAGTTTGGCTCCTTACAATCATGACGATCCAACTCTGGAAACTATTGACATGTTCTTGCGCTTTGGTGGAGCTCTTGACCAAACAGCACACGAACTTAATGTGCATCCAAATACTGTTCGTTACCGTTTACGTAAAGTTGCGCAAACTACAGGATGGGATGCTACGGATCCGCGCGCCGCTTATGTGCTGCAAACAGCTATAACAATTGGTAGAATTCGTGATTCGCACTAAAACGAAGTGCACGACAATAAAGACGCGCGGCCTAAACTACTCGCGCGCGTGATGTTTAGACCGGATTTTCTTGCGTAGGCGACCTAAACTACTCACCGCTGAGTCGTTTTGGTCGCATCGCAACAACAACATCTAGCAATAGTACAGTCAGCAAGCAGACACATACGAAGAAAGGGCTTGGAGCCTGATGCCCCTAGTAGCACCAAACCCAAGCCCTTTAACAAAACCGACTCGTTTCCCTAACAAACAAGCCAGCCAAACACTCAACAGTCACGCCCCCGAAAACCAGCGCACAACACTACCGTGAAGAAAGAGATTTGGCAAAACAGTAGAATCATGCAAAAGCCCGAAAGCAAACCCGCCACAAAACACTAAACAGCATTCGCAGCACGTTGAGTGAAAGATTTAACAAGTGAGCGCACCATACTCACATACAGTGCGCTCACAAATCATTAAACAATCAACACACTTAATGTGCTAAAAGCTTAGTGACGGATCTTGCGAAGAGCAACACCCATGCCAGCAAGCACAGAAGCAGCAACAGCAGCCAAAGCTACAGCAGCACCGGTCTTAGCCAATGGAGCAGCCTTCTTCTCGGAAGACTTCTTAGCTTCAGACTTCTTATCAGACTTCTTGTCGTTAGCCTTGTCATCAACCTTCTGACCATGACGCTTGAGGTAGTCAGCGACAGCTTTGCACTCGAGAGCATCTTCACCGTAAAGCTTCACACACTTCTTGTAATCCGTGTCCATATTGCCAAATGGAGTATGCTCATACTTATCTTTCTCGTCAGCCGCAACCTTAGCAGCCTTCTCAGCATTCAAACGATCAGCAAGAGCACCAGGGTCCTCAGTCTCATATTGCCAATTATCATCATCGTTAGCAGTCTGATCATTCTTTGGAGTAGTCTGATCATTCTTTGGAGTAGTCTGATCAGTCTTTGGAGTAGTCTGATCACCGGCACCCTCAGCGAAAGCTGGAGCCGCGAAAGCGAGACCGGAAAGCAAAGTTGCGCCAGCAGCGAATGCGGCGATAGCCTTCTTATTCAACATAATATTTTCCTTTCTTCTTCTCCACCACGCTTAAAACACATGGTGAAAAACATAAACCCACAAAATCAATCTCTTGTGGATAACTTTCAGATAGAGCATCTAGCTGAAAGCTGTTATTAACATACCCCCCCCCCCGTTCGAAAAAGTCAAGAGCAGACGCACAACTCATTAACAGAAAACATTTATATTTTTACGGAAATATTTCAGTCAAACTATTTTTAAGAATAAAAAATACAGTATTATGCGTTACTTTTCGTAAAAATATCAATTTCAAGGTTTTTAAAGATTTTTCTCAGAAAACTTTCAGAAAACTCCTGAATACTCCCCAGACCAGCCGCAAAACCGTTGCAATATAGCCACTCTTGCGCGACACGCCGAAACTACATTTGCGTAAGCGCGATCGAATTCCCAATGCAATACCACACAAATCTACCCTGCCTTCGTCTTTACTGACTCAGGCAGTCCTCGCTTGCGTTGAAAGTCCACTGGACTTTCAACTTTGAGCAAGCTCGGCGCTCCGAGTTGCTTTCGTGCGCGCAATGCTACACTCAAGCAGGCCATCGCGCCACAAAACGTTGCAAAACCGCCATTCCTGGACGACACGCCGCGCGCCTACATGCGCCGCGAACTCTCTAGAGGCGTAACCTCTCCCATCACCTATTCGTTATTAATGCAGATAGCGTACTGCGCCAGTAACGCAAAACATCAATTATTCGTTATTAACGCAGAAATGCAGTAACGCAAGTAACAAAAAACGCTGAAAACATGACTCAAAAGAGCACATTTTCAGCGTTTATAAGTTCTAAACTTAATTTACTACTTACCAGCCATGCTTTCGCATAAGCTACGCAGGCAATAAATCAGGCAGCGATGCTTGCAATATCCACTGGAACACCAGGAGCCATCGTAGAAGTCACAGTTACCTTAGTAATGTAACGACCCTTGATGGTGCTTGGCTTCAAGCGGCGGATTTCGTCTGCGACAGCCTTGAAGTTCTCTTCAAGAGCCTTAGCATCGAAGGAGAGCTTGCCGAAGAGGAAGGACAGGTTGCCCTGGCGATCCACGCGGAACTCAATCTTACCGCCCTTAATATCAGCAACAGCCTTGGCTACATCCATAGTCACGGTGCCAGTCTTTGGGTTTGGCATCAAGCTACGAGGACCGAGAACACGACCCAAGCGACCAACCTTACCCATCATGTCTGGGGTTGCAACGACTGCATCGAAGTCAAGGAAGCCACCGGCAACCTTTTCGATAAGCTCGTCATCACCAACAATGTCGGCGCCAGCTTCCTGGGCCTCAGTAGCCTTTGGGCCACGAGCGAACACCAAAACCTTAGCGGTTTTACCGGTGCCGTTTGGCAAGTTAACTACGCCACGAACCAACTGATCAGCCTTGCGAGGATCCACGTTAAGGCGCATAACAGCCTCAACGGACTCGTCGAAAGCGTGCTTTGGCATGCTCTGCAACAAAGCGATAGCTTCAGCTGGGGTGTACAGGTTATTGCGGTCGATCTTCTCAGCCGCTTCACGATACTTCTTAGAACGCTTAGCCATTTCTACACTCCCTTTCAGTCGGTAACGGTAATACCCATCGAGCGAGCGGTGCCCGCGATGATCTTCATACCGGCCTCGACGTCACGTGCGGAGAGGTCAGGCATCTTAATTTCGGCGATCTCGCGCACCTGAGCCTTGGTCACAGAACCAACCTTGTGAGTCAATGGATTCTCGGTGCCCTTCTGAATGCCAGCAGCCTTAAGCAACAAAGCAGCGGCTGGTGGGGTCTTCAAAATGAAGGTGAAGGAACGATCTTCGTAAACGGTGATCTCAACTGGGACGATCTGGCCCATCTTGTCCTTCGTTTGGTCGTTATACGCCTTGCAGAAGTCCATGATGTTCACGCCGTGGGAGCCTAATGCTGGACCCAGTGGTGGGGCTGGATTTGCCTTACCAGCCTGAATCTCGAGCTTAATAAGCGCGGAGACTTTCTTTTTCGGAGCCATAATATGGTTCTTCTTTCTTGTACAAGCGGTTCAAACGGTTGTTGCAAACGCTGATATAGTCGCTTCTTACAGAAGTAAAGCACTTACGAAACGTTGCTATAAAGCTGTTTTGCAGCTTCCTCCCGCATCTTGTATTGCTGTGCTGTGCTAGCGGATTCCTCCTCCAGTCACAAGCCTTCCTATTATGCCACATCTTCGCGACACGCATCATTACGAAAGCTGCGGCTATTTTTACATAGCTATTTTTGCGTAACTATCTCACTAGATAATTCGTTAAGTATAGCGTTTCTAGTCCACGCACTTACAGTCATCTTTCTACGCTTCGCATCGGCTTCGATTAAATGCCAAACGGTATCACTTAACCTAACAGTACGCGGTTTCAACGGCTGAGTTTCATCTTCCCAAGCTCTTCCGGCAAACTGTGTAATAGTGGTACCAGAAAAATTATCTTCTGCTTCCTCAGCCCACTTATCAACAATATCGTCCGTAATAACGAATCCGTTTTCCGCAGTATACGTATCCCTAGTCATCTCGCATCCCTTATCTCTTGTAAAAATCCCTTTGTAAGACGATTTGCATGAATTATAAGTATTGCGTTGTTTTCAAGCTACCATATCATGCTTTACTTCTATGCTCTTAATACAAACTCCACAAATCTCGAGCAACGCTATAACTAACTCAGAGCAAATAAGAGAACAAGAGAATATCACATTTACTTAAGCAAATTATGAACTGAATAGTACTCTTTCAAAGAATCCTTAGTAATTTTTTGAACGCATATTGCCGAACTATTAGTAGCATCATAAGCATTCTTCCATGGATCCTCACGATGTGTCATAGCACTCAAATCACTACCAGAACACTCAGCAAACTTTTTGCACACTTTTTCCACAAGAAGCTTTTGACCATCTGTTAAAGAATCATCATTCAACTTATCAGTGCTAGGAAGCACAAACTCCCCTTTACGAATCAAAAACTTACCGCGATGCAATGCGAATAATTCTGGGCAAACAGGACCATTTCTCCATGCCTGAAAATCCTCGTTAAATAATGGATATCCAGTAGTAGCCAAAGAATACGCTTGCGAATAGTAAGCTAACTTCTGAAGCTTCATAGTAGTAATAGTTCCAGCAATATCAAGGATGTACGATGCCACGTTAAAGATTGTTGTCATACGCACCTCCCTTTGCGCAACTACATTTGCGCAACAGCAAAAGTTGGAAGTCTACTTCCAAGTTGAGCGCAAAACACTAGAACATTATAAAATGTTAAAACTCTAACTCAGGATTCTTTAACAACTCATCAAACATCGCATGATACAAGCGCAAAGGCAGATCCTGTCGCTCGCACGTTACAGCGCGCTCACGTCTTCGCTTGCATTGAAAGCACACCGTGCTTTCAACTTTGAGCAAGCTCAGCGCTCCGAATTACCTTTGCGCGCTACGCTTTAAGCGCAAAGGTAGGTCGTCGCGCACAAACGTAAACAGCCTCATCATCCGTTCCATAATCTATAACCACATACCTATCGTGATACTTTCTGCCAGCAGTCTTAAACTTCAAATCAACACCAGGACAATCGCTTACAAAATCACCCAACATGCTTTCCGTAAGCATATTCTTGCTCCTAGCGTTATCACTAAAAACTACGATTTCAACCCCTTCACCAGCAAACCGTAATAGTTCCAATGTTTTAAGACCAATATAATTATCAACAACGTAAATGCTTTTCTTAGCTGATTTATATATTTTGCAATACGCAAGATCCGCTTCTATTTTATTGCCGTCCATAAGAAGAAAATGTTTATACGAATCTGGATTAATAAAATTATCCATTACCTTATTAAAATCTTCCTTCGTTGCCATTTGAGATTTTATTTCCGCTATATCATTAGTATTCTGATTCGTTTGAATCGCAAGCTTAGCTAATTCCTTCGCGCCAATAAAATCCTTATTTTCAACAATATAATCCTTCATTTGCTTAAAGGTTCTAATAAGCGCTTTCGACTGAATTATGGCAAGTTCGCCTCTTAACACAGTCATGAGCATATAAATACCTTGCTCCGTAAAAGCATATGGAAGCTTTCTGCGACCACCCCAACTTGATGTAGAATTTTTCGACATCAAGTTTTTGAACTCATCAGCAGTTAGCTGAAACATAAAGTCATCATCAAACTTTTCTATGTTATTTTTTACCTGCTCGTTGAATCTTGCCGTAGTATACCCATATATTTCAGCAAGCTCAAAATCAAGCATGACTTTTTGATTACGAATGTTGTAGATTTTCTCTTTTATTGTTTCAGCGTCTATTATCATTCCAACAGACGCGTTTTTAGAGTCAGCGATAATTAGATTTTTATTCCCCTCTACCATAAGATCACTCCTAAAAAATGTGCGTAAAACCTAGCGCTGTACAACAAAAACTACATTTCTAACACAAAACCCATGAATCGCAAGCAATCAGGGTTATTCCCAAAAATCAATCACAAGCCATAAAACATCTAACAACTAGCAAAACTAGCATGCATCAGCGCATAAATATAATTCTATAAGATTCCACAAATAAAAAGCAACAAAAAAATCGGTTTTAATACAAACGCACAGCACATTTATGTAGTGCGCTTGTACCTGATTTACGGCATGTCATGCCAAATCAGCCAAACGGCTAAGCCGTGAGGAATAAGTGCACTACATAGCAGCGCGAAGGCAGGTCGGAACGCTACACCAATCCACACATATAAAGTGGTAATATTACGAGATTCAAATCTTTTCTAACGCTAAGCTGTTTAGGAGCAAATACATAACTAGTTCCAATTCTTTTTGAAAACTTGTTCTTAAATTTATCAAGAGAAACTGTTTTAAACACATTCCCAGATTTAACTTCAATAGGAGATATACGCATTTTGCCAGCAGAATCCTGAAAAGCTTTAGAAATCAAAAAATCTATTTCCATAGTATTTTCCGAATTTTCTTTGTCTCTATTTGAATAGAAGAATAGGCGATGTCCAGATGCTATTAGCTGTTGCGCAACAACGTTTTCAACTAGCATTCCTTCATTAATTGAGATTTTTCCAAATAAAATTTCTTTATACAGATCATTAGACGCAATACTACTATCTGAAAGTATCATAGAAGTCAACAAACCGGTATCAGCCATATAACATTTTACTAACGCATCATCTGCATTAAGATTCAATCCCACATTTGGATCTGTAGATTTGTAGCAATTATTTGTAATACTCGCATCCGAAAGCCAAAAAAACGCATCCTTATAGTCACGCATACGAGCATTCTTACCTAAGGAAGTAATCCTATATCTTTTTTCATGTCTGGAAAGCTGTGCTGGTATTCCATCAAACACAGACATAACTTTCATTTCATAACCTTTTGCAAACTTTGCAGCATCCTGCCTATAGAGCGAAAGAATACGACGCTTAACCCTATCTACTCGAGCAAAATCTCTCGAATCAACATATTCATTTACAGACTGCGGCATGCCACCAACTAGCATATATTCTCTAAAAAGTCGCATCGCTTTTTTATGTAAAACATCTGGCAAAGGATTTAACTCATCAAATGAATCTTTAATAACTTTCGATAGATTTTCTTCTCCAAAAGCCCACAAAAATTCTTCAAAATCAAGAGGATACATGCGTTCTTCTTGTTCTTCAGATGGAATCAATATTGTTTCAACATTGTGTTTAATAGACAATAACGAGCCAGTCTCTATATAGTCGTATCTGCCATCTGCAACTAGTTGTTTTACAAATTCTCTAGCCTGTGGGAAAAATTGCACTTCGTCAAAAACCATTACCGATTCACGGTTATAAAGTTTCACACCATATAGTGCAGATATGTATGTAAAGAAAGTGCTTAAATCTGAACGATAATCTTCAAATAGCCGAAGCGCATCTTTTGATGCTTGCGAAAAATCAATAAGAATATAAGACTTGTATTCGTTTCTTGCAAACTCTTCAACTATAGTACTTTTCCCAACTCTTCGAGCACCTGTTACTAAAAGCGCTGTTGAACCGCGATCAGCATTCTTCCAATCGAGCATTTTTTGATAAAATTTTCGCCTTAACATATAACACCACTCTTAATTACCACAAAACCGTTGAAAATACTATTGTTTTATAGTATATATTTCACGAAAATCAATGTCAATTTATGCTAAATTTTCACGAAATCAGGGGTAAATATATGCCGAATTTTCACGAAAATCAAGGTGTTATTTCTCTAAATCTTCGCGACACGCTGCATTACAGCAATTCTAAGCAGTTATATGTTTGGCATGAGCAAGTGAAGCAGCACGGCGGTGGCGCTTGCGAACCGCGGCAATAATCATCGTCGTAAGAATCACAGCGCAACCAATAAGCGCGAGCACAAACATCGTCATCCAAAGCGGCCACTGCAACTTATCGCCCGGCGCGGAAACAGGATCCGGCAGCACGCGATAGCCTGTCACCAGCAATCTCTGCGTATTAACACCATACGGCGTACACGTAAGCAGCGTCGCCAGATCACGCCCATTCTCGCGTTGAAGCAACCTAATATCATGCGGATCGACCACGCTAATGCGGAATACCCTGTAACGCAGCGTCTCCCCCTGCACGTCAAAGTAGAAGAAATCACCCTTCTTCAACTCCACTAAATCATCAAACATGGTCGCATTTGGCAAACCCGTATGCGCCGTCACAACAGCGTGACGCGTTTTACCCCCAACCGGCAAATCTGTGCCATACAAGTGTCCAGCGCCATACGCCAAAACCTCCTGCGAACTACCGTGGTAAATCGGCAGCTTAACGCCAATCTTCGGGATTTTCACAATACCCATAATCCCCATCGGCTCATCCAGCTGCTTCGCATACTCCTTATACTCCGGCGTCTTCATATAATCCGTCGTGCCATCGTACGGATCAGCCGTAATAATCGACTTGTGGCGCGCATTATAACGACGAGCCGCGTTCAAAATCTTCTCTCTAGCGCTCGCAGTCTGCTTACGACTCAGCCGATCATAAGCTACAGAAATCTCCTTCGACACCTTGTTATTCCACAACGTTGACGCAATCGGGTACGTGAAGCACAGAATCGCTGCAAGCGCGAGAACGATTGGCTCTAAAATACGGCGGAGTTTGGATTTGGGTTTTTTAGCGGGTTTTGTTGCAGTTGCGGAGGCTGCGGTTTGCGTTGCTGTGGAGGCTGGTGTTGTTTCGGTTGCAGAAGCGACGGGTTTTGCTTTGAGTTGCTTGAAGAAAGCATATACTTTAACAACAGCGTCGTTTAATTTCATGCTTCTTCCTTGTAACGTTTATACACGTAAATTTTGTTTCAAATTACGCGTGAAAACACACGTTTTTAGAGCAAGTGAGTCTAGGATTTAGTTCAGTAAACCCTAGACTCACACTTTGCTATTAGACTACAAGACCAGCTTTAGAAAGCGGATCAAGCGTTCTGCTGCTGTTCCTCTTCTTTGCGATTGCGCATGTAGAGGAACACGCTTGCTGCAATCAAGCCCATGCCAGCAAGCGCAAACAGAATCACGCCAGCAGCACCAGTTGCAGGAAGATTGAACCAGAACTTGTTACCGCCTTTTTCACCATGCAATGGAATGTTAGGGAATTTCAAAGTATCAGGATTATCGTTGGTAGTTGTATCCTTAACAGTTATTTCCTTAACCACAGGAGACAAAGCAAATCCTTCAGGAGCCTTAACCTCAACAACGTACAGCGTTGAACCAGCTTCAGCCTTGTAAGGATTAGAGAATTTACCGCCTTCAACAGTAGTTTCATCAAATGCAGAAGCGGCCTTGCAAGGACTATCTTTCGCATCTACTGCTGTATTTTCCTTAAGAGACTTGGTGCACAAATCTGCTTTACCTTTGTCGGTAAATATCTTGAATTCAGCACCAGAAAGCTTTTTACTCTCATCTTCAGAATTGTACTTATCAACCTGCAAATAACCAAACTTGACTGTAGGCTTACTGCCATCAACATTAGGAATTATAGGATTCGGTGCAGTAGTACCCTCATCATGAGCTGGGAAGAAGCCAGACTTATTAGTAATAGTCTTATCTGTAGTAGAATCCTTGAAGGCTTTACTTATGTCAAACGCAAGCTCAACCTCAACTTGAGGAGCCTCAGATCCAGCAGCAACGTTATTCAACTTAGAAGCAATTTTCTTCAAACCTGCTTCAGTGAACTTCACAAGAATGCGAGTGTGACCAGCAGCAAGACCTTTAGTATCTCCAGCTGTAGTAATCTCAGCATTATCAGAATTAGCCATTGCAGTAACGGTGTAGTCGTTGTTCTCACCCTTAGTAAAGGTAGAATCACTACCTGTACCGAACTTTACAGACTGCACAGCAGCATCAAGTCCCTGATTATTAGGTTCTGTAAACGCTGAGGTTGGAGCATCATCGAACACAGCGTAATCCTTGAGATTCTTCTCAGTCAAATCCTTGTCAATCTTAGTCTTGTTCACCTTTGCGGTAATTGTGTAGTAAATTTTATCTTTTACACCAGCAAAAATGTGAGATTTATCAACATTCTTCTTAATTGCAGAAGAAAGATCAATATTCTTTGGCTTAACTACAGGATTATACTCATACACAGTTGTGGTCTTGCCATTATCAGTCTTCTGTTCAATCAAAGGCAAAGTCATGTAGAAACTACTGAAATCGTAAGCACCATAACCATCAGGAACCTTCTCAACAATCTTATACAAACCAACAGAAAGATTATTAAGTGTAGACTTACCATCCTTGTCTGTAGCAGTCATATTGTGCACATCAGTTCCAGTTCCAAGAGTTACAACTCCAGCTTCTTCCGGATGAGCATTTAACTTAGAAACAATACCAGCAATCTTCTGCCAAGAATCATACTGAGCAAGATTCAAAGTAACATCATTAGTTCCTTCCTTAATGGATGCAACTTTAGTTACAGTGAAACTAACATCTTTAAGAGATTCAAAACCAGCAGGGCAAGATGTATCTTGCGTTTTGCCTGTCTCATTAGATGCGGACGCATTAGCAGTACTAGACGAAGCAACGGTAGTAGTAGTTGTAGAGACATCCTTTTTCCTGCACTTAACAATAGTTAAACTACCGGTTGTCGGAGCTTTACTCTCCCATGGAGCCTTAGAACCCTTATTAACAGAAGGTTGTGAAACACCAGGCTTATTAGCCCACGCAACTCCAGCCACAGTTACAGCGCCAGCGACGCACAGCGTGCCAGCCATCGCAAGCGACGCAACCGCCGCCACGAATTTATTAGTGAACTTTTTCATGTTCACTCCTTTCGTATGCCGTTTTACGGCAAGTAGAGAATTAGTTTGCATTGATAATGCTCTTGACGAGTAGAGTTTTAAAATTTTTGGCATTTACCTTGTGTTATCACGCTCCCGAATCCCGAAAGACTGCGCAATAAAACAATACGCAATAAAACAATGCGCGAAACAGGAAGGCTTGATGCGCAAATGCGTACGTAGTCGCCTTATGCGAAGCACGGCGAGTAAATGCATATACAACTGCTTCATACGTGATTGCATAAGCCTCGCCGCCTTCCAAAAATTAATTTGCGAGCGCACTCACTTTGACTTACCACGAAGCCAGCCGCCAGCAGATTTACCAACAGAGCAGCAAGAATACCAAACTGCAAATTCCAACTCTGACCGCCCGTATTCGGCAAAGTAAAATTACTCGCCAAGTGAATATTGAACGTAAAAGCAGCAAACTCCTTCTTTTCTTTAAAAGCAGTAGGAGTTGCAGAAGTTAGCGCAGATTTTATTGAATCAGGAGTTAAGGTACCTGTTAAAGTATCAAACTTATTTAGAGCTTCAGGCTTCAGCGCGTATACAACACAACTGTAATCGCCAACCTTAGTCGGCTTTATGCTCACTTCCATAGAAGCTTGAGACGCAATCTTTATCGCAGTACATTCGTTATCGCCTTTTCCTGCTTTATTGCATCTAGTTTGATCCTTATCCCCAGGCACACTCAACCCAAGCTCGTCAAGATTTCTGCTCCAAGTATTGTATTCAAGAGACTTATTCTTCTTCTCGCCCTTCGAGCACAGCACGCGCAACGTAATCTTCTTCGTGCTATCCGCCGCAGAAGTAGCATCAACAAACGGCTTAAGCTCCATACCGAGCATCGCAGAAATATTGTTATTGGTGCTAGTCAACGCCGCTGGCAACGGATCCGTGCCGTTTTTAAACGGATACACTTTCAGCGTAAGATCATTATCACCAATTTTTGGCTTTGGCTTATCTCCAAACTGGATTATTACAGTCTTATAATCCCAGTCAACGCCCTTCGCAATAGATGTTTTATTGTCCCACTTATCTTCAACAATGTTTCGTTCTGGATTATCGAACAATAACTTCATATCTGTATTAGTTTTGACTCTTTTGCCAAACTCTTCTGCCAATTTAGACGATTGTGGCTTTTTATGAGTTGATAAGTCTTGTTTTAAGTCAACATCCTTAATAGCAAACACTTTGCACTCAAAAGTGCCAGCCTCTTTAGGCGTGCCACTAATCCAGCTTTGAGAGCGCTCAGTATAATCATCATTCTCATACACAGCAGAATTCTCTGCATTTTTATCAGGTCGATTCTGATTTTCCATATGCTTGAACTGAGTCTGCGTAACTAAACTCAAATCATTAACACGGTCTGACGTATAATTATCGCTACCATTTTCATGGCAAATCATACGGTGATAGATAGAACCAGGCTTATCTGTCGATTTCGATTCAATAAAAAGCTTATTAATAGGATCGTAAACGTCTTTATTATCATCACTGACAACAGTACCTACGCTAGGAGTTGAACCCTTAGACTTTGGTTTTATAATAATTTTATTACCACTTACCGCAACACCATCCTGCGCACTCCCAAAATCGTATAAGCTCAGCGATAAATCATCGGGCTGAGCCTTAGGCAAATCATCCTTAGCAAGTATCGCTTTAATCCTAGTGCTGGATTTAGAACCACCTGGATAATGTATTACAACATAAAACCTATATGTATTAGCTACTAACCATTTGCTCGCAAAAAAACGTATAGAACCATCGCTATTTTTCGTAGATTTAGCAGTGTAGCTATCATTCTCACCCTTGAAAAAAGCATACTTTACGGAATCATTATTTCCACTATATTTTTCCAACCCAAGCCACACGCCAGCAGGTAATGTTTGCTGCACTTTACCTGCAACTTTTATTGTTGGAGTAAGAATCTGAGGAACCCTATTATAAGGCTCGCCATTCTTACTTTTAATGTTTATTGTTTTATTACCATAAGTAATGCTGTAGCATTTTTCAGGAGTATTATACCTTCTATTATTCTTGCACGCTTCCGGAAGTTCAGGCTTTTCATTCGCGCCTCTGTCAGTGCCTTTAACAGCTTCCGCAGAATCAATGTCTTTCTTTTTAACGCTTTTCTTTACAGCAGTCTCAGCTAACTTAGCCTTATCAACACCATTGTTACTATCAGACTTCTGCCGCTTAACAGACTGCGATTCCTTATTATCTTTATTTAAAGTACTTGAAGTATCAGTATTTTTCTTATTAGGCTCAGTATTAATAGATTCACTCTGCTTAGTCTGCTGCTTATTCTCATCATCATTTTTAGCAGAACCAGACTTAGCACCTTCAACCTTCTCAGTAACAGTAGTATTCTCACCAGCACTCAACGCATAAGTTGGAGCAATCACAAATGTAGCAAGCAACATTGCAATCGCCACGAAAAAAGCAAATAACGAACGACGAATTGAGCGCACTAGTCGAAGGAAACGGCTAAATATATGCGAATTAAACATATACACCTACCTTCTAATCTGCAAAGCTTACGAATCATGATGTCATCATTACGATGACACTTAAAAAAAAAACAACTCAATTACTCTGCTTAAACACTCAGCACTATACCCCCCCCCCACGCCTATTTGCAAGCCAAACGAAATATTTGGAAATATTTATTATTTACATTGATAAAAGCACTGTAATTGCAAGAAAATTTAGGATTATTTCCCCATTTTACGGCGTGTTGCAGTAAATAATAAAAACCGGGGCGCGAATTAACACACCCCGGTTTGTAAAAGTTACAAAAACTTAAAGCTTTTCACTCAAGCTTTTGGATCAGTCTTTCATCTCAAACAATCGGCTCCACTTGGTTGAATCCAAGCTCCACAGGAGTTTCACGTCCAAAGATGGAAACCAACACCGTAAGCTTCTGAGTTGTAGGCTCCACGTCCGAAACCACAGCTGCCATCGTTGAGAATGGACCATCAGTAACTGTTACCTGATCGCCAACCTTGTAAGCAACCTCAACCTTACGCTTACGTGCTGCAGCCGGCTTATCGCCAGCATTCTTCAAAGCTTCAGAAGCAATCATCGGAGCCATCATTGATACAACTTCCTTGCGGCTCAATGGTGCAGGCTCTCTAGAAGGACCAACGAAACCAGTCACGCCTTCAGTCTCGCGCACAATGCGGCGAGCGTTCTCATCCGGCCACATGCGAATCAACACATATCCTGGCACACGCACGCGGGTAATAACCTTCTTACCCTTTTCCGTATGCTTCTCGACTTCTTCCATAGGAACTTCAATCTGGAAAATCTTATCTTCCAAACCAAAGTTCTGCACGCGGGATTCAACGTTAGTTTTTACGCGCTTTTCGTAACCAGAATACGTGTGAAGAACGTACCACTTGCCTTCCAAAGTGCGAAGTTTCTTAGAAAATTCTGCTACAGCGATTGCGCCGGCATCAGTTGGGTCGGCTTCGTTCGCATCGTCAGCATCAGTAGTTTCATCAGCATCGCTAGTTTCGTCAGTTTCGTTAGAAACATCAGCAACACTGTCAGCAGCAGCGCCATCAGCTACATCAGCTGCAACATCAGCAGATTCCTCATCCACATCAGCTTCAACGGACTCGCTAGAAGCAGCAACTTCATTATTCACAGCTGATTCGTTTGCTTCGTCAGCATCATGAGAAGCAAAAGCCTCATCAGCTTCACTTGCTTCTTCGAAATTGAATTCATCAGTCATCTTGCATACACCTTCAAAATTTCAACTCAGCCAATTTCAACTCAGCCGAACAGCCACATTACGGACTTACCCAAACCGAAGTCCATGCAGGTGACGAAAGCCATCAAAAATACAACAAATATGAAAACTGCAGACGACCAAGCAAACAACTCTTTGCCATGAGGTGCAATAACCTTGCGCGTCTCGTCAATAGTTTGCTTAACGAACATGCCAATACGCACGAACAAGTTATGCTTTACTGCTTTCTTAGTACTGCGTGCCTGCGCCATGCTTGAATCCTTCGTGTAAAAACTTGAACAAAAAACTGGCAGGGACGGCGGGACTCGAACCCACAACCTACGGTTTTGGAGACCGTTGCGCTACCAATTGCGCCACATCCCTAAGGTGAACTCGCTCATCATACCCCAAAAGGAACGAAATAGCAAACCGCCAGATAGACATACTATCTCATGGGCATGATTTCGTTATATCGTCGCACAAAAAGCGAGTGTCGCATTGTGCAACGGCAAGCAAGTTCTTATTTTGCAATACATACTTGCTTAAGCTTCAACCCACTTCTTCATGCGACGCATGCCCTCAGCAAGCTGGTCGTCAGCAAGAGCGCAAGAGAATCGCAAATAGCCAGGAGCACCAAAAGCTTCTCCCGGAACCGCAGCAACATGCGCTTCGTCAAGCAACATTTCAGCAAATCGAGAAGAAGTATGCGGCAGTTCGCGCTTCTCGCCAAGCGGACGCTCAAGCAACGCCTCAATGTTAGCAAACGCATAAAAAGCGCCGTGAGGAAGAGGGCAAGTAACGCCGTCAATATTGTTCAACGCTTCCACAATTGCTTTGCGTCTAGCATCAAAAGCCTCACGCATAGTGGCGACCACATCCAGCGAACCGCCGACTGCAGCAATTGCTGCGCGCTGTGAAATATTAGAAACATTAGAAGTCATATGGCTTTGAAGCTTAATTGCAGCTTTAGCAACATCTTCCGGCGCCACCATCCAGCCAACACGCCAGCCAGGCATTGCGTAAGTTTTAGCAACACCATTCAAAATCAGCAGCTGCTCGCGAATTTCCGGCACCTCGACGCCAATATACGAAGTCGAAATGCCGTCGTAATGCAAGTGCTCGTAAATCTCATCAGAAATAACCCAAATATGGTGTTTTACAGCCCACTCGCCGATTGCGCGAATAGTTTGCGCGCTCCAAATAGCACCTGTAGGATTCGAAGGCGAAGTTACGATAATTGCGCGCGTGCGTGAAGTGCGAGCGGACTCAATTGTCTCAACATCTGGCTCAAAACCGCGATCTGCACCTGCCAAAACCGGCACAGGCACGCCGCCTGCAAGCTTTACTGCTTCCGGATAACTCGTCCAATACGGAGCTGGAATAATAACTTCGTCGCCATCATTTAAAAGAATTTGGCAAGCTTCGTACACAGCTTGCTTTCCGCCGTTTGTAACTACGACTTGATTTGAGGAAACTTCGTATCCGGAATCTCGCTGCACTTTACGAGCAATTGCTTCTCTAAGCTCAGATAAACCTGCAGTAGCAGTATAACGATAGTTGCGCGGATCTTTACACGCTTGTGTTGCAGCATCAACAATGTAAGAAGGAGTAGGAAAATCTGGCTCTCCTGCACCAAAGCTTACGACGTCAATTCCGTCAGCTTTCATAGCTTTTGCCTTGCCGTCTACTGCCAAAGTTGCGCTCGGAGCGACTCGGTTAATACGCTCGCTTAATACGCGCCAATTTTCTGAGGATGAAGTTTCTGCAATATTCTCTGCCATGATTTACAGTGTAACCTTAAGCCGCGAAACGGGCGAAACAAGCGAAACTGTCGAAAACACCAAACCAACCGATGAAATCGACAAAACACAAGCCGCTAGCAATTACACAAGCACGAGATTATCGCGATGAACCACCGGATGCGCATACTGACGGCCGAGTGATTCTTCAAGCTCATCGCTCGTACGCCCCATAATCTCCGGAATTTCCTCCGCGTCAAAAGCAACCAAACCCTTAGCCAAATGGTTACCCTGCTCATCGTCAATCCACACAGGATCCGTCGCCGAAAACTCGCCGCGCACGCCAACAATACCAGCCGCAAGCAAGCTCGCGCGACCTCCGCGAACCGCCTTCGCAGCACCATTATCAACAACCAAAACTCCGTGCGGATGCGAAGCAAAACCAATCCAAAGTCGCCTTGAAGAATCGCGCGTATGCACCGGCGCAAACACAGTACCAACAGTATCTCCAGCCAGTGCCGGACCGGCATTTCCAGCGCAAGTTAGCACAGTTGGAATTCCCGAAACTGCAGCAACATGCGCAGCTTCCATCTTCGTCACCATACCACCGGTACCTACGCCCGAAACACTTGCGCCAACTTTCACTTCTTCAATCGCGCGCGTCACATCTGGCACAAAACTCACACGTTTAGCACCCGGTTCACTAGGCGGTGCAGTATAAAGAGAATCCACATCCGTAAGCAACACAAGAGCTTCCGCTCGCACAATATTTGCTACAAGAGCTGCAAGACGGTCGTTGTCACCGAATCGAATTTCGTTGCTAGAAAGTGCATCATTTTCGTTTACTATTGGGATTACGCCAAGCTCAAGCAAACGTAGCATTGTGCGTTGCGCATTTCGGTAGCGCGACGGCGAAATAGTAACGTCCGCCGTAAGAAGCATTTGTCCGACTCTGAAACCAAATTGCGAAAATGCTGCTTCGTATTGAGCCATAAGCAATCCTTGGCCAACTGAAGCCGTTGCCTGCTGAGTTGGCACATCTTTAGGACGCTCATTAAAGCCGAGCAAACCAAATCCAGCTGCAATTGCACCAGAAGACACAAGCACAATGCGAGCACCTTGCATTTGCGCGTGACTTATTGCAGTCACAAGAGCGCGCAACTTTTGCACATCCAGCTGCCCAGACGCGCTCGTAAGTGAGCTTGAGCCAACTTTTACAACGATTGTGCGCGCCTCACGAATTGAACACCGAACCCCATCTTCGGTAAGCTCAATTTCTGGATTATTCATAAGATTCCCCTTGACCTTGATTTTTCTAGTTTTTCTGCTCTTCTCCACGACCAAACAAACTATTTTCATCATGGCGATCGTCATCCACAGAAGGATCCGCCCAGTGACCCGACTTTCGCTCAGCCATCATCGCGTCTCGAACTGCGCTCTTTGCATCCATCATGCTGTGATAATCTCGTCTACGCTCAGCATTCGTGCGCCTTGCTCCGCGAGGATCGTTCGCTTCGATTCGCAAATCCTTGCCACGCGCACCCAAGTTAGCGCCGTCCAATCCTTCTGCACCGGCAGCGATACTTGGATCCCAGTCGAAGCAAACCATATGATTCCTAGTGCCAATACGAATTTCGTCTCCTGGACGCGCGCCCTTCTTGCGCAATTCATCCTCAACGCCAAGCTTTGCCAAGCGATCCGCCAAATAACCAACGGCTTCGTCGTTGTCGAAATTCGTTTGTATAACCCAGCGCTCAGGTTTTGCGCCAGTAACAGTGAACCAAAAATCACCATTCCTGTCTTCCTCGCGCTTAATTTCAAAGTCTGCACTATTTCCACGTCCATCATCGCGGCGACGACGCAAAGCTGAAGTCTGCTGCTCAAGAGGCTGAATGACAACACGCTCTTCTTCACGCGCTGCTTCCTCGGCAGCGAGCTTCTCGCGCATCTTTTCAACCAATCGTCCAAGCGCAAAACCGAGCTCTTTCAAGCCTTCGTGAGACGCGGTAGAAATCTCAAATACAGTCAATCCCATTTTTTCAAATTCACCGCGTACAAAATCAGCCAATTCTTTAGCTTCAGGCACATCGACTTTATTTAGCACAATAATGCGCGGACGCTCTGGAATTGGGATTGCACCCAACGGAAGCTCAAGCTTATCAGCGTATTGCGCAAGCTCATGCTCAAGAGCGTGGTAATCGCTAATTGGATCGCGATTTGGCTCCAGCGTTGCGCAATCGATTACATGCGCAATAATTTCTGTGCGCTCAATATGACGCAAAAACTCAAGACCTAAGCCTTTTCCTTCGGAAGCTCCTGGAATTAAGCCTGGAACGTCTGCAATTGTGTAGCGATAGTTGCCGAAGCTTACAACACCTAGGTTTGGCACCAAAGTAGTAAACGGATAGTCAGCAATTTTCGGCTTAGCTGCACTAATTGAAGCAACTAAGCTTGATTTTCCTGCAGAAGGGAATCCAACTAAAGCTACGTCTGCGATAGACTTGAGTTCCAAAATTACATCGCGTTCTTCGCCAGGCTCGCCTAAAAGCGCGAATCCTGGGGCACGACGAGTTTTGTTTGCGAGTGCTGCGTTGCCAAGACCGCCGGCACCCCCCTGCGCCACAACGAATTTGTCTCCAACATGTTGCAAATCCGCCAAAACTTCGCCAGGTCGCTTTTGAGAGCCTGCGGCACCGCGTGCTGTAAAAACAACAGTTCCAACAGGCACCGGAAGCACTAAGTCTGCACCTTTTGAACCGTCTTTAGTGTCACCTAAGCCCATCGTACCGTTTTCTGCAGTACGGTGAGGCATGAAGCGGTAGTCAAGTAAGCTGTTTGCGTTACGATCAGCTACAAAAATAACGGAACCACCGTCACCGCCATTACCGCCATTTGGACCTGCTAATGGCTTGTACTTTTCGCGACGAACTCCGGCAGATCCGTTTCCACCATCTCCGCCTTTTACATGCACTGTTATTCGGTCTACAAAATCACTCATACTGCTACCTTACTCGAAGATAAACACTTAAATTCTCGGGAACATGCGAGAACAAAAAAGCCGCACCGAACGGGGGTGCGGCTTAAACGTTTTATTGTCGACTTATTGTCGAATCTGTTTAGGCTTAGCTAAGATTCAGGCGGTAACAACGTCAACAACCTTGCGGTCGCGACGAATACCGAACTTCACATTGCCGTCCACCAAAGCGTACAGCGTGTGATCCTTGCCCAAAGCAACGTTCTGACCTGCGTGGAACTTAGTGCCGCGCTGACGAACGATAATGTTGCCAGCCACTACAGCTTCACCGCCAAACTTCTTAACACCAAGATATTGCGCTTGTGAGTCGCGACCGTTGCGCGAGCTAGACGCACCCTTCTTATGTGCCATCTCACTGTCCTTTCAGGTTTATAACACCGTCAATCAGGCGATGGCCGTGATCTTGACGAGAGTCAACTTCTGACGATGACCCTTGCGACGAGCCACACCAGTCTTGTTCTTATACTTCATAATGCTAATCTTTGGACCTTTGGCTTCGTCGTTCAAGACTTCTGCCTTCACCGTGATCTTAGCAAGATCCTTGGCACTCAAGGTTACCTTAGCACCGTCAACAACGAGCGCGACCGGGAATTCCACGGTATCGCCCTTCTTTGCATCGAGACGGTTCACGAGAATGGCGTCGCCAACCTCGACCTTCTCTTGATGGCCACCGGCCTTCACAATCGCGTACATAATTCGTTCCTTAGCTCAATTGAAAGCTTACTTTTGCCTTGCGCACAGCAAAACACGCGCGGCAAGACACCGACTATCAAAAATACACCTACCCATGTACTAACGTCAAGTCGCTAGATTCATGAGTCAATGCAGACAATATTCAATATTGTACTCAAGGCATATACTTAGTCACTATTCAGAGGCTCAATCATCACTTTCTGTAGTTTCTTGCATAATTTCCTGCGTATTATCTTGCGCAGTTTCCTGCATAGTTTCTTGCGTAGGTTGCTCCGCAGTATACTCAGCAATCTCTTGCGTAGTATCCTCTAAATTATTTTCAACTAAGTCTTCAGAAGTTTTATCCACTTCACTAGTTTCCGCGGTTTCGCCAGCATCCGCAACTTCGCTAGTTTCATCCGCCTTAGAAGATACAGACTCTTCATCAGAATTCAAAAAATTGCTATACTGCGTTTCTTCTTCAGATTTATGAGCTGCGTCAGTAATTACAGACGCGGCAGCTATACGCGCTAACTTAGCTCTCACTTCCGCACTAGAACCCTGCTGCTTAACAGGCGCAGGCTGTTCCGTTGCGCTTCCGTGACCATACTTGTTTGTTTTAACAAAAGGATCTCCGCCCTTAAGCGCGTAAGGATCTGCATATTCCGAAGAAACAGTAGGCTCATCGTGCAAAATAAACCCACGTCCCTTGCACGTTGGACACTCTTCAGAGAACGCTTCAACTAAGCCTTGACCAACGCGTTTACGCGTCATTTGCACAAGACCAAGAGACGTAACTTCAGCAACTTGATGCTTCGTGCGATCCCTAGCCAAGCATTCCAAAAGCCTACGCAAAACTAAATCGCGGTTCGCTGGCATAACCATATCGACATAATCGATCATGACCATGCCACCAATATCGCGCAAACGAAGCTGGCGCGCAATCTCTTCAGAAGCCTCCAAATTACAACGAGTAACCGTTTCTTCCAAAGACTTACCACGCCCAATAAATCGTCCAGTATTCACATCGATCGTAGTCATTGCTTCCGTACGGTCAATCACGATAGAGCCACCAGCCGGCAAATAAACCTGACGCTCCATACCCTTACGAAGTTGACTATCAATCTGCCACTTATCGAAAACGTCCTTGCCTTCATGCTCAGCAGGATCCCAATATTCAACCTTGCTGCGCAAATCTGGAGCCATCATCTCAAGATATTCATCAATTCGCTGACGCACTCCCTCGCCTTCAACAATAAGCTTTTGGAAGTCATCGTTGAAAATATCGCGCACGACACGAATTGCCACATCAGGCTCACCCTGTAACAGCTTAGGGCGCTTTCCATGCAAGTATTCTTCGCGCTTAGCTTCAATGCGCTCCCACTGCTTAACAAGCGAATCTAAATCTTTTTCAATCGACTCCTCGCTTGCGCCGTCAGCAGCAGTACGAATAATAACGCCCATATCTTTTGGTGCAATCTTCGACACAATAGCACGCAAACGCGAGCGCTCTCGATCCGAAAGCTTGCGACTCACACCGGTCATGCCGCCAGATGGCACAAGCACTAAGAAACGCCCTGCAAGAGTTACTTGCGAAGTCAATCGAGCACCCTTATGCCCAATTGGATCCTTAGTAACCTGCACAAGCACAGGATCACCAGACTTAAACGCAAGCTCAATCCTACGAGGCTGACCTTCAAGACGAGCCATATCCCAATTAACTTCGCCTGCATAAAGCACGCCATTCCTGGCTTGACCAATATCTACGAATGCCGCTTCCATGCTTGGAAGCACGTTTTGAATGCGCCCAAGATAAATATTTCCAACAGTAGCAACTTCTTGAATATCAGAAACATAATGTTCTACAAGAATATTGTCTTCAATAACGGAAATTTGCGTGTGGCGATCGCGCTCACGAACAACCATTAATCGTTCAACATTTTCGCGACGAGCAAGGAAATCTTGCTCCATAAGAAGGTTCTGACGGCTACGCTCACGTCTATTATCTCTACGTCGTTGGCGCTTTGCCTCAAGTCGCGTAGAGCCTTCAATATCCGTAATTTCGTCTATATACTGCTGCTTGCGCGAGCGGCGAGAAGTTAAGTCATCCTCGTTCGCATTAGTGTAGTCGGATGACTCTTCCTGAGAAGACGCGGAATTTGCGTCATCGGAGGATTTAGAACGGCGGCGACGACGGCGACGCGTATAAAGAGTTTCTTCCTCATCTTGCTCACGAAGTTCTTCTGGATCTGGAATTAAATCGCGATCTTCTTGAGAAACTTCATCTATTCTTGCGCGTTTTGTGCGAGAATTCGCGTCATCGTCAATATCATTAGAAATATCGATGTCAAAATCGCGGCTTTCGTTGCGACTTTCGTTGCGATCAGCGCGAGAGCTACGACGGCGACGACGGCGACGCGTAATCATTATTTCATCGTCATCGTTGCCATTATTCGCATTATAATCGTCGTTTATACCTCTGTTATCGCCTTCGTCACTGCTATTGCGGCTATCTCTGTTATCTCTGATATTGCTACCATCTCTGCTGCCTACTGCACCATTTTCATTTCGAGCGTCATCATCATTAGAGATGTTATTCGACATATTGCGACGATTAGAACGCCTATTTGAAGCATTTTCCGCAGATAAAATATCGCTAATATCAAGAGTTTCATCGATGCGCGTATCAATGGGAGCATAAACAATATTGTCGTATGCAAGATCCTCTTCAATTTGCTCAACTTCAGCTGCAGCACGTCGCTCAACAGCATTCAATCTGCGAGAACGGCGAGAACGCTGGCTTTTGCGAGTTTTTTCATCGCGATCATCTTGCGAATCCTGAAAATTCTTAGCGTACCCAGAATCTTGAGAATACATAGAATGACTTGTTTCACGCGATGTTTCACGACTATTCCCTCTGCCACTATCACGCTTTATTTCGCTTGAATTCTCACGTCTTTCAGAACGTGACTTGCGTTCGCTACTATCACGGCTATCATGACTATCGCGACTATCACGGCTATCGCGGCTGTTGCGTCCACCGCGCCTTCCGCGAGAAATATCACGTAAATCATCACGCAAATCATCATTCAAGACATCACGCGAGTTGTCACGCAAGTCATCACGCGAACTGCTGCTTTCTTCACTACGATTGTTCACTACCTTAGGAAGAACTGGCTCCTGGAATAGGAGCGAAGTTATCGGGCGCGATTTAACAACATGCGGCTCAGAATCCTTCGTACTAGAATCCTCAACTTTTAGTTCCATTGCTTCTCCAGCCGCACCGGCACCACGAGTAACTCGTCGACCGCGACGGCGACGCGTAACGCCAGAGCTTTGCTGCAAAGTATCGCCGGCAGCTATATTACTTTCCGCAAAATCTGTAGATTGCATTATTCCGGACATTTCCGCAGAAGTAGCGGTTTTAGACACAGTTCTACTATTTTCAGCTTCAGATTCATTGAAGCGTTCTCTTATTATTCTGGGCACTATGCTCCTCACGAGACGCTGCATCGCCTCGCATCCCTGGCTTTAAGTTGAGCACGCACGTGCGCGAGCCACCCCAAAGCTCTTTACAAAGTCTAGCTGCGCGACAGCGGACGCCAGCCTCGGAAAACGCTCACGAGGGGATCGACGCCATCGATTGCCTGGCGGCTTGCAGTGCCACCGCTCTCTAGTATGCCATATTGCCGAGTCAAATATATGACTCGTTGAATATTAAAATTTGCATCGCTGTTTTAAGCCAATTAGCAGTTACTAAAAATTCCAATAATTTCAAACTCATCCATAACGCACATAAAAGTTGCGTATCTCTCCTATAGTTACAGCATAGGTTCGCACGCATGCAATTTGCGTGCAATTAACGAATTTTGGAGGCAAGAAATGGGCTTAATCAGCGCAATGCAAGGCTTTTGCGTAATTGGCATTGTTATTGCTGCAGGCTATGTTACTGCTCGCATGCGCGTTGGCGGTTCACAGGCTCAAATGGTCCTAAATCGCGTAAGTTTTTTCGTTTCCAGCCCTTGCTTAATGTTTGCAATACTTTCTAAAGAGCCTATTTTTGAGATTTTTCACTCTTCGATTTTTGTTGCATTCTTTTCTGCAATGCTTGTTGGAGTTGCGTTCGTGCTGCTTAATCGCTTTTGCTTCCATCTTCCTGCAGCCGACTGCACTGTAGGTGCTCTCAATTCTCTTTATTTAAATTCCAACAATATTGGCTTGCCGGTTGCGACTTATATTTTGGGAAATCCTGCGCTTGTTGCTCCGATTTTAGTTATGCAACAGGCTGTATTTACTCCTGTTGGTTTGACGGTTCTCGACATTACAACTACTGGAAAATGTTCGCTTAAACGCATCGCTCAGCAGCCTTTAAAACAGCCACTTTTAATTGGTTCGCTTGGTGGAATTATTATTTCTGCAATTTCCGCAAAAGTTGGCTACTTCCCTGTTCCTAATTTTCTTTACGATCCAATTAAGATGATTGGCGATTCTGCAGTTCCAATGATTTTAATGGCTTTTGGAATGTCGCTTTACGGAAGCAAACCTTTACGAAAAGATTCCAATCGCGCTGCTATTGCCACTGTTGCTGTGCTAAAAAATCTTATTATGCCTGCAATTGCATTTTTGCTAGCTTATTTTGTTATGGGTTTTCGCGGGGCGACTTTGTATGCGTGCGTTGTGCTGGCGGCACTTCCAACCGGTCAAAACGTTTACAATTATGCTGCGCGCTACAACGTCGGCTTAAGTTTTGCGCGCGACGGCATACTGTTTTCTACTGTCACTAGCCCAATTTGCATAGCAGTAATCGCCGCTATTTTGGGGTGATTAATCCGCGCGCAATCGTAGAACTTTGCAATCACAACACTTTGTAATCATCTTGCTTTTTGAGCAAGAAGCAGTTTGCATGCTTCGCGCACAACATCCCCAATCTTCACACCCTGCTTATCCGCAGAAGCTTTTAGAGCATCAGCATCTTCAGCAGATATACGAAAAGTTATAGGCAACATAGCTTCTTTGTAAAGAGGCGGTCTGCCGAGCGGCTTTTTAATACGCAAATTACCAGCTTTACCGTGATATTTGCCTTTTTCAGCATCACTTTCCCATTTATCAAGCATTTCATCAGTGACATCAACGCCACCTTCACCACGAAAATTAGCCATAATCACTCCTACCTATCTTCTACCAAAAATTTGTCTAATTTCTTCTTGACTAAATCCCATTTCAGCAAGAAACTTTTTAGTTGCAGGCACTACATGAAAAATAATCCATTCCCCATCTTCGCCCTTATATGCAATAAGTTCCGTAATAACTCCGCGAGAATCCCAAGCAAATGAAAGCATCTGACTAGGCTCATATTCACCTTGCCTGGGAAGCTCGAAGATTCTCATTGTCAATAAAAGCGGAAAGAGCTCATATTCACCTTGCCTGGGAAGCTCTCTACAAGATGAGTTCCACATATTTATTACTTCAGTTTCGCTGAACCAAGGTCGTTTTCGAATAACTCTAGGATGCACTAAAACCTTCATAAATATTATCTCCCAACTCTCAATACTTTCGTATACGAAATATTATCACATTGTGCCAGAGATTATCAAAATATGGCTAATCGAACTAATAAAAGCATGCAAAAAGCCTAATGCAAATTGGCAAAAGTTGGAAGTCTGCTCTCAGATTCCGCAAAACTAACTCATACTTGGAAGTCTACTTCCAAATTGAAGCTACCTTTGCGCAGCTATCTTTGCACAGCTAACGAGTCGAGGCAAGAGAATCAAGACACGCGCGGAAACTGTACTGCACACGTACCAGAAGACGAGGTAAATATCAGCATTAAGTGCAGAATTAAAAAAGTGATTAAACTCAACTTTTTAACACGGAATCCAAACTCTTTATTCCAGAATTATTCAAATTCTCAAGGGATAAAATCTGCGCTCGCGCCAAATTTCTAAGTTCCACCATTCGATCTTCCTGTGGTAAACCCTTAGAAATCAAAACAACATTATAGCTTTCCATATTCGCCAATACCAGAAGTTCATTAATACTCGCCTCGTCTCGAATGTTTCCTTTTGACTTAGGATTTGCGTCTCTCCATTGCTTAGCAGTCTTATTAAACAATGCAACATTTAACAAATCTGCTTCATTTGCATACTTATACATCAACTGCTCAGAAGTCAAATCCTTCAACAAATATTCTTTAATAGCATCCGTATGAATCTTGTAATTAATCTTCGAAATCTCACGGTTCAAATTCCAATTCAACGAAAGCCTGGAACCCTCATCAGATTTAAGTCTTTGATAATCTTTGATAATATATAGTTCAAATTCTGCTGAGATCCAAGCCGCAAACTTAAATGCTATATCTTTATGAGCGTAAGTTCCGCCATTCTTACCAGATTTGGAAACTATGCCAATAGCATTTGTTGATTCTACCCATCTTTTAGAAGATAAAGTAAAAGCATTAGAACCAGCCTCATTCTTAAAGGAGTCGAATTCGACCCCTTTAAAATTAGGATTGTTAATACTCTCCCACAATCCCAAGAACTCAATAGTATTCTTCACTCTCAGCCAGTTTTTAACAACATCTTTAGGCTCTTCTTTGTTTTTATATCTCGCAATATCGGTTAAACTAACGTAATCATTCCTAAAATCTTCCGTATAAACCTGAATTGTAAAGCCTTTTGCTGTAATAATATCTTTTTTAATATTTGATGCATTAGACATAATTGCCCCCTAATATTTACGCAAATTTACGCAATTAGTTGCTTTATTTGATTTGTTTACTTTATTTCTATGCGCTTAACACAAAACCCATGAATCACAAGCAAAATTACAAAATCAAGCACAAGCCACAAAACATCTAACAACTAGCAGAAAACTAGCATGCACCAGCGCATAAGTAGTATTTTATAAGATTTCATAGATTAAAAGCAACGCAAACACGTAGATAAAATAAAAAAGTTAAGTCCCAAAACAATACTCTAAATAAAATTTCGCAAGTTGGAAGTCTACTTCCAAGTTTAGTGCAAAATGGCAAAAGTTGGAAGTCTACTTCCAAATTCCGCAAAACTAACTCATACTTAGAAGTCTACTTCCAAATTGAAGCTATCTTTGCGCACTTACCTTTGCGCAACTAGCGAATCGAGGCAAGAGAATCGAGACGAGCGCGGAACGACGGCCAATCAGTGCGCATTGCCGTAAGCAGCTTCAGCTTAGGCACGTCGTCAATCGGCATCCACTTAATTTCCATACTCTCGTCGTCGTGCGCGCAAGGATCCACACTATGCCCCGGCTTTTCAAACGCAAAAACCGTTGTATAACACCAATTTCCATGATCTTCGCGGTAAGCTCCAACAACTTCAATATCTCCCGAAGTGATATTTGCTTCCTCGAAAGACTCACGCAACGCGCCCTCAATCGCGCTTTCTCCGTCGGAAATTGCGCCACCAGGGATGCCCCAAGTGCCACCTTCAGCGCTCCAAAGAGCACGATGTTGCATCACAACGTGCGTCACGCGACCAGTTTCAGCATCTCGCCTAGCAAGCAGCACTCCAGCAGCTCCGTTATGACCCCAATGTCTGCGGCCACAATCGCAATGCACCCAGCCATCTCCCGGCTGATGCACATTTTCTTTAGGCACTTCCGTGGAAGTCGGATCATTCTTTTCGCCAGTTTCTTCCAAGCTTTCCTTATTCCACAAATCCGGCCAAGCGTATCCAAGCTCCGAAACCATTTGTCTCAGCAGCGGCAAGCTGATTCCAAGAACACCGTGAGGATCTCCATTAATGCTTTCAATAAAAGCTCCGCCAAAACCTTCTAACGTAAAGGATCCTGCCACTTCCAGAGGCTCACCAGTTGCTACATACGCGCGAATTTCCGCGTCATTCATTTGCGCAAAAGTTACGCTTGCATGACTTGTTTTGCAAATAGTTTTGCCGGTTTTTGCGTCGATTAAGCAGTGACCAGTCCACAATTGTCCCGTTTTTCCACTCATCTGCTTGATTCTCTCAAATGCCACTTCAGGAGTATGCGGCTTTCCGTAGCACTCACCATCGAGTAAGAACATGGAATCGCAGCCAACAATCAGCACACCGCTACAATCATGAGAAGATTTACTCGTATATGCAAAATCGTGAATATCGAAAGTTTTTGTAGGAACAGTAACGCCTGAAAAATCGCGAGTTTGCGCCGTATCTACGTTATGCGTTACGTCTGATTGCGAATCGCTTGCTAAAGCATTACCAGCAGATTCAGAAGATTCAGATCCCGCAGGTTCAGCTTCCAGCGGATACCCCACAACTAAATCGCCACTAGCCGAAGCAGCCGCATCCGCCACACACTTCCACGCATGGTACACAGCTTGAGCTTTTGCACGAGCCAAAATAGAAACTCGCTGCTCAACGTTCAACTGCTCAACGCTCGTACCTCGCTCACTAGCGGCATCACGCAAAGCCGCCGGCTCATCCACTTCGCTTACGTGAATTACCGGAATCACGCCAGCGGCCGCCAAAACAGCCCTACGCGCTGGAGACTGTGAGGCCAAAATCAACGAAACTGTCATACCTTACCCTTCCCTTTTACAACTTCACATAGGTTATTCGCGAGTTATTGCAACGCCAATAGAATCAACCTGCACATGCAAAACACGCCAGCCAGCACGCGAAAGCCACGGCTCAGCAATCGCGTCGATTTTTTGAACCGCACTCTTATTGCACTCAGCGTCTCCTGCATAAAATACAGCAACGCACGATCCTGCTCCCGAAATCGCTGCAGCAAAACCATGCTCGCGCAACGTTTCCACTAGCTTCCATGAATCTTTCATAAGATTTGCACGATACGGTTGATGAAGAGCATCTTGAGTTGCTGCAAAAAGTAACGCATTTCTCGAAATATCAGATTTTATTGTGCCTAATTCATTTTCAGAATCGCTATTTAACTCACCAAAAGCAACCGGTAGCATTGCAACTCGCGACACGTTAAATATTGCGTCACCATACGGCACTTTTGCTGGAAGCGCGCGCCTAGCAAGCTCTGTAGAAAGCTCGAAATCAGGAACAAATACAGACACGGAAATATCTTGCGAAACTTTGTATCGCACAGTATGAAAACCGGTAGAAAGCGGAGTTTCACAATCTCCAGCCACGCGCACAGAACCTTTGCCTTCCCCAGCATCAAGCTTCCAGCTCATCGTTAAACCGCCAAAAACTGCAGGAGCAACATTGTCTGGATGACCTTCAATTGCGGCCGCGATTTCGAAAATTGCTTCGCGATTAAGCTCACCTTCGTGCGCAAAAGCCCAAGCAGCAGCAACTGCAGCAACAATCGCTTCTGCAGAAGAGCCCATACCGCGCGCTTGCGGAATCCGATTATGCGCTTCTAACGTAAATCGCAAGTTTGGCAGACCAAATATTTTGCAAGCTTTGCGAAAAGTCGCTACAACTAGATGCGTTTCATCTTTTGGAAGCGTATCCTCGCCTTCGCCGTGAATAATTACGCGCACGTTTCCAGCATAATCAAGCGAATTTTTAGAATGATTATCATCCAGAGTAAAAACTAAAGAATCCGCATAATCAAGCGCAATACCGGCTGTATCAAAACCAGAACCAAGATTTGCGCTAGTCGCTGGCACGCGCACGGAAACACTGTTACACACTGGCTTCATACGACCACCTGCAGCTTCTCTACTTTATAACGCGCAAAACTAGCGGCTTTCCACACACAACATCCAACTTCTGCAAATCCTCACAAATAGCTTGAACTGCAGCTTCCGAACATTCGCGCACAAGCACGCGCACACTGCCAGGTCCACCAAGACCGCACTGTGGGCAATCCGAATCAGCTTCAGTTTGCGCATACTTAGCTTGGCACGCCGAAGCCAAACGTTCAGCTGCAACGCCATGATCTACAAAAACATCCATAACTTCGCTGCACAAAGCCAAAGAAGTATCTTCCATATTGCAACGAATCACAAAATCCGCTCTAGTCTGCTCGCTAGAAGCCGGCACATACTTGTTATACATTGGCACGCCAAAACCTGCGCATCCACGCACAAGATTTCGAGCAGCACTAACAACATCTCCAACAACAGCACTTGCAGTTGGAGCACCGCCGGCACCGCGTCCGTAGAACATCAAATCGTCCGCAGCCTGCGCCTTCACAAACACAGCATTAAAACTGCCGTGAACCGACGCCAAAGGGTGCTCCGCACCAACAAGCGCCGGATACACATTAACACTTACTCCGCCATCCGATTTTGACTTACCATCGCAATGCCTTTCGACTGCTGCAAGTAGCTTAATTACACGCTTTTCCGCGCTCGCTGCAGCAATATCTTCAGCAGTAATCGCGCTAATTCCTTCAACGGATACATCGTCAATACTTACTGGCATTTGGAATGCAAGAGTTGCAAGAATCGCAGCTTTATTTGCAGCATCGAAACCTTCAACATCTCCGGTCGGATCTGCCTCAGCATAACCCTTTTCTTGAGCTGCGTGCAAAGCCAAATCAAAATCAAGTCCACGCACAGTCATTTCGTCAAGAATATAGTTGGTAGTTCCGTTTACAATTCCGAAAATTTGCGTAATTTTGTCACCAATAAGCGACTCTCGAAGCGGTCGAACAATAGGAATCGCTCCTGCTGCAGCCGCCTCAAAGTACAAGTCAACTCCGTGACTTTCTGCACACTCGTATAATTCCGGACCAAACTTCGCAAGCAACGCTTTATTTGCAGTAACAACAGATTTTCCGTGGCATAGCGCACTTTTTACAAAAGTATGAGCCGGCTCAAGTCCGCCAATAAGCTCGACTATAATATCAATGTCTTCGCGAGCGCACAAAGAGGCAGTGTCTGTAGTTAGCAAATCACGCTTAATCCAAGGCGCATCAACTTCTTCCGGGCGTAAGCATGCAACTGCTGCAAGCTCAATTTCAGCGCCAGTTCGCTTCTTAAGCTCATTGAACTGTTCAACTATTAGTCGCGCTGTTTGAGACCCAACAGTTCCAGCCCCAAGTAGGCCTACGCGAATAGTTTTAGTCGACTGATTGCTTTGCATAACTTTCGCCTCCTTCGTTGATTTATTTTATATTTTATTTTTATGCGATTATTTTTTACTCGCTTTTACACAAATAACATTAGCAAATTAAGAAGTATTGAAATAATCAAAAATGCTATTACTCCAACAGTTCCGTACAATGTTTTGTTGCCAGCTTTATTCGGAAGTTCTTGCGGAGCATTGAAGAATACAAGATACTTGCGGCGGCGAACTAGCAAAACCACGCCTACTATAAGCATGGCAATCATAAACATCCCATGAATTCCAGCTAGAATAAAACCGGTTGGCAGTCTAGTTAATTCCTGACGAGACATCTTTTCTACGTCAATCATATTTCCGCTTGCATCAACCAGCTGCTTTTCCAACCACATTGCAACTATGCTTCCTTGGAAATTCACAATCATATGAAGAAATATGCTGTAGCTCAACTTGGACGTACGAATATAAATGTAGCCAAAAACAAGTCCAAGTCCAAATGCGTAGAAGAATTGGAAAATGTTCATATGGAAAAGCGCGAAAGCAAGTGCAGAAAATACAATAGCTCGCTTTTCTCCGTACGCGCGCAAACGAGAAAGCAGCTGTTTTCTAAAAAGCCATTCTTCCACAATTGGCGCAAGAATTACCACGAATATGAAGGTTTCCCACATATTTCCCGCTGCAATAGTGTCTGATACGCGATTTTCTGCTTTGCCACCGCTAAGAACTGTTGCTAGGAAAACGCCAACTATATTACCAATGTACATAATCGGTATGCACACAGCAAAGAATCCGCCAAATTGGCTAAATTTCATAGAGAATTGTCGGGTTTTTGCCGCAGGAACAGTGCGCATAATAAGCATTGCGATTGGCAAAGCGACTAAATACTGCGAAATATCCGACACAAGTAATGTGTTAAGAGAGTCGCTTAGCATGCTCTTAGGTACAAACTGTGAAGAAAGGACTCCAAGAACATAGGCAACAGCAATCCAAACTACGAGGAATACGCATAAAGACATGCCAATAGTTCCTTGACGTTTGCGCGCTAACAAATAAGTGTCGTCGCGCCATGAATTTTGCAAATCTTGCATACTTATTCCTTTTTATTGCTGCTTTTGCTGCTGATTTAATTGCTGCTTTTTGTTTCTGCTTTTGTTTCTGCTTTACAGTTGATTAAATTATTTCAAAACGCCTTCAATAAGCTTTGTGATTAAATCGCTGTAGCTTATTCCAGTTGCTTCCCAAGCTTTTGGATACATGGAGATTGGCGTAAATCCAGGCATCGTGTTGATTTCGTTAAGAATTACGCGACCATCTTTAGTTACAAAAGAATCTACGCGACTTAGTCCCCGCCCATCTGCCGCTTTGAACGCTGCAAGCGCCGTTTTGCGAACGCGCTCTAAAGTTTCCGCTGGCAAGTTTGCTGGAACTTCAACGTGCGAAGCTGCGGAATCCATGTATTTGCTGTCAAAATCGTAGAACTGGTCTTCACCAGCCTCGCGCTTGTCTAGCACAACTTCTCCAGGCCAGCTTGCTTTCGGTTCTTCGCCGTCGCGAGCTGCAAGAACCGCGCACTCAATTTCTCGAGCGTCAATTCCCTGCTCTACTAACACTCGCCAATCGTGCTCTGAAGCCTCAAAAATAGCTTCTGCTAAGGCTTTAGCATCGCGCGATTCAACTTTTGTAACTCCAAAGCTAGATCCTGCGCGGCTTGGCTTTACAAAAAGCGGATACTCGAGTTTTGCTGCTTCAACTTGAGCAAGAATTTCTTCTGCGTATGCATCAAAGCGATTTTCCGCGTCGCTTGCAAACTTGCGCGCATCAAGTGCAATTCCAGGAGCAACATTAATTCCGGCAGCTTTAAACAGTTGCTTTGCATAGTATTTATCCATGCACGCAGCCGAAGCCAACACTCCGCAACCAACGTATGGAACTTGCATCATTTCTAGCAAGCCTTGCAAAGTGCCATCTTCACCGTTTGGACCGTGAAGAACTGGGAAAACTGCGTCAATATGACCCAAACTTGTAAGTGTACCGTCATTTTCGCGGGCTAAAAATCCGTCTGCGCCTTTGGCAGGGTCTAGCACAACATCGCGCGTTCCAGCAGTTTTTGTTATTACCGGAAGCTCTCCTTCTTCCATACGGAAGTTTCGCGGATCTTCGCCGCCAACAATCCATTCGCCTTGTTTTGTGATTGCGATCCGCACAATGTCAAAACGATTTTCGTCTACAGCACTGAGCACTCCAGCAGCAGATATGCAAGAAATCGAATGTTCGTCTGCCTTACCGCCATACAAGAACACTACACGCTTTTTCGTCATTTTTTTCCTTTATATATTTTGAATTATTCTAATTATTTTGGACTAGTTTTGATTATTTTCGCAAACGCTACTTACTCTTCGCAAACGTCGTCGTCGAAAAGCATTGCGAGCATTTCTTGGCAGGAGATTCCTTCTTCAAGCACGCGAGCCATTGCACTTGCGAGCGGAGTCGCAACACCCAAACGCTTGCCCATTGCAACTACTGCGCTTGTAGTTGGCACGCCTTCTGCAACACCATTGCTCACAGCTGTTGCTTCTTCAACGCTCATGCCTTTACCAAGATTTGACCCAAAAGTGTAATTTCGGCTTAGAGGAGATCCACAAGTTGCAACTAAATCACCAAAGCCAGCAAGACCTGCAAAAGTGCGCGAATCTGCGCCTTCCGCAACACCCAATGCCGTCAACTCTGCAAGACCGCGCGTTTCAATCATAGCTGCAGTATTTTCGCCATAACCTGCACCTCGAGCCATACCAACTGCGAGCGCAACCACGTTTTTAAGCGAGCCACACATTTCTACGCCGATTACGTCTGTTGACACAAATGCTTTAAAGTAGCTGTTTGAGCATGCTTTTGCAACTACTTCTGCCTGAGATTTTTCTGCGCAAGCAACTACTGCTGCAGCCGGGTGGCGAGATGCAACTTCCTTGCTCAAGTTTGGTCCGGAAAGTGCAGCAAAACGGTTACGCGGTAAGTTCAAAGCTTCGCACACGACTTCATCCATGCGCTTTCCAGTTGTGCGCTCAATGCCTTTCATCAGCGAAACAACGATCGCATTTTGTGGAATCAAACCCACAAAACCTTCCAACGCAACGCGAGCAAACTGTGCCGCAATCGCCACGACTACAATATCCGCATTTGCAACAGCCTCTGCTCGATCCCCAGTTGCAGTCATGTTTTCTGGAAGTTTTTCTACGCTAGGCAGACGCACGCCATTATGATGATGATCGCGAATTCCTTCAACAATTTCCGGCTCTATTGCCCACATTGTCACTTGATTTCCTGCATCCGCAAGTACTTGTCCAAACGCAGTTCCCCAAGCACCAGCACCCAACACCGTAACGTTCATGTTTTACGTCCTGCCTTTCGGTTGTGAGTTTTATAAGCTACTGTATAGCTATTTATTTGTAATCACACTATTACATAATTCTACACATGCCGCTTTACGGGATTTATAAAAGATACTTTATTTTATTCTTCTGTATATTTTTTATTCTTCCGTAACGCGTTTCATCTGCCTGTAATCGAAGTATCCTGCAGGAGATTTTTCTCCACGAATTTCTTCCATAATCTGCGTCATACGCACACGCACGCGACGAGCCAACTCTTCAGCAGATTCAAGAGGAGGTAGCTCTCCCCAATTTTCGCTTCCCTGCAGCAAGTCGGAATAATCGAGTTGGGTATCGTAGCACATTACAACATTTTTCTTTGGCCACGGCCACCAGTGGTTAATGCTTGCAGCACCCCACACAACAGCGCAAAATAGCGGAATCTGATGTCCGAGTCTACGCGATGCTTCGAGAGCGATTATTCCAACTCCGGGCTTCATGCTCATCGGCCATTTTTTAGGATCGCGCGTAACTGTTCCTTCAGGCCATACACTTAAAGGTCTGCCATTTGTGAGAATTTTAATAGATTCTTCTTCTATTTCTCGCGCTTTTCCGCTTCTGCGAGGAACCGGCTGCATGCCTACAAACTGAAACCATTTGCCTAAGATTGGCCAGTGAGCGAGTTCCGCTTTTGCCATGTAGCGCGGACGACGACCTTGGTGGAATAGTGCAGTCATAGGTATGAAAACGTCAAACATCGTCACATGCGTGCAAGCTGTAATAAACACGCCTTCTTCTGGCACGTTTTCCAATCCCCACGCGCGTACTTTGCAGCGCGAACGCAATACGCGCGACGTTCCTTCTAACAATCTTTCAGCAGCCTTAGGATTTTGCGCGTCAATTTCTGCCTGATTTGGCTTACGTTTTCCTGTTGGATAGTAATACGTTGGATCAACTAAATTGTGTTTACTTGCTAAAAGCTTTACTTGCTCATCACTGAGTGGTTTTACTGCACTTCTTGGCGAAGGTTTTCCTTTTGATACCATGCTTTCTATTGTGCAGCATGCTATAAACCTACGCTACGACCTACTTTTGCAATCAACCCATGTTTAGGAGAGCACGCCCAAGCGAGCACGAATAGAGCGGTTGCTACGAGCACAATTGTTCCGCCTGTTGCTGTATCAAAGCTCCACGAAATATACATTCCAACAATCGAAGAAACGCAACCAATAACAGGAGCTAAAATCATCATCCTAGATAGCCGATCGGTAAGCAGTCGCGCAGTTGCAGCAGGAGTCACAAGCAGAGCAAGCACAAGCACGTTTCCAATAATTTGCACGGAAACAACTACAGCGATAGCCACTAACACGTACAACATTCCATCTAACCATGCAACTGGCAATCCCATTGCGCGCGAAGTTTCTCGATCCATCGATACGCACACAAGCTCTTTGTGGAACATGCATAATATAGCCAAAATAATCAAACCAGTAAAAGCAACAACAGCAATATCTGAATCAGGAATACCTGTAATCGAGCCAAACAAGAAGGATTCCAAAGAGCCGGCGTAGCCAGATGCTTTAGAAATAATCACAATTCCAAGAGCGAAAGCAGATACGAAAAATACGCCAATAAATGAGTCTTCGCGAAGCCTGCGATTTTGGCTAAAAATAGATACGATTAGCGCAGTTGCAACTCCTGCGAGTGCTCCTCCAAATAGCAGATTCCCTTGCAATACGAAGGCTATAGCAAGTCCTGGGAATACTGAGTGAGCTACAGCATCTCCAATAAACGCCATTCCTCTAAGTACTACGTAGCATCCAACTACACCGCAAATTACGCTAGAAAGGCACGCTACAATAAGCGCTTTTAGCAAAAACCAAAGGTCTGGATTTGTTAAATCTTGTATAAATTCTATTGGAGATAACATTACTCTTTCACCACACTTTCCTTACCAACGCGCTCAACTGCTTTAATAAGCGGATTTTGCGGAGCTACGTGGAAGGTTCGTACCCACTGTTCTGTTTGCAAATGTTGCGGCTCATCGTCGCCCACAATAGTGCCATCAAATAGCATTATTCTCGAGCATGAGTTAATTGAACCAATAATATCGTGCGAGCTCATGAGAATTGCTTCACCAGAAGCAGACAATTTTAAGAACAAATCGGTAAGCAGCTCCTGAGTAGGCATATCAAGTCCAGTAAACGGTTCGTCTAGCAAAAGTAAACGCGGCTCTCCAGCCAATGCTCGCGCAACAAGAACGCGTTGCCGCTGACCTCCAGAAAGTTCACCAATCGTGCGATCTTGGAAATCAGCCATTCCTGTGCGTTCAAGCGAGTTTAATGCGATCTCGTAATCTTCTTTTTTAGCACGACGAACGTAACCAATATGACGAATCCTACCCATCATCACTACATCTAAAACAGAAAGTGGGAAATCCCACGCAATATCGTGACGTTGAGGCACGTATCCAACGTAAGATACGCGAGAATTAAGTTTCGCACCTTCCATATGAGGAGCACGCACTTCGAGTTTTCCAGTATGCGGAATCAAACCCATAATTGCACGAAATAGCGTTGTTTTACCGGCACCGTTTGCGCCAAGTAATCCCACGAATTCGCCACTATTAATGGTAAAAGAAACATCTTTTACAACAGCGCGATTCCCGTACGAAATATTCAAATTTTGTGCGCAAATTACTGCATTTTCTTCCATATTTATTACCTTTAACACTTTCACTTCAAACATTTCGCTAAAGAATCCGCGTTAGCTCGCATCATATCCGCGTAAGTTCGCACATTCGCGTCGAAAGCGTCACCATAAATTGGACAAACTTTCACATGTGCTTCAGACGCAAGCTCTTTAAGCACAGACGAGCGAGAAATCAAATTCGGCTCCAAAAACACTGCAGGGATTTCCAAGTCGCGTAAAATTTGCGAAAGTCTGCGCCTATCTTGCACGCTCGGTTCGCTTGAAGGATTGATTGTTACAAATCCCGCAATATTTACGCCATAAGCTTTACCTAAGTATGCAAAAGCGTCATGCGTTGTAACCAAGTTGCGACGCTCTTTTGGAATTGACGCAACTTTTTTACGCATATAAGCGTCTACGTCGAGAAGTTTATTAATATATCGATCCGCATTTGCGCGATATTTGCGAGCATTTTTAGGATCGACTTCGCACAAGCGGTCAGCTATTGTGCGCACATAAGCAATTCCGTTTTTCACTGACTGCCATAAATGCGGATCAATATCTCCGTGAACATGTTTTCCAAGAACAGCTTGTGGAAGTTGATAGATTTTCTGCCGCGCAAATCCAAGGAATCTATAGCCTTGTTCAGCTGGAATTTCTTTTAAAGCATTAGTCGGCACTTCTACTACTACATCTCGCGGCTCATAATACACGCGCTTTGGCGCAACCGACCGCTTTTCTTGCAAAGTGTCAACTCTGTACAAAAATCCGCGTTTAGCTAAATCGTAAGCCAAATCTGCATGGCCTTGATTCAAAACTACGCTAGCTCCACGCTTTTTCGCTAATTTCTGCGCGTTAATGCCGACAGCAAAACGCATAGTTGCGTTTCCTAAACTTGCAACTCTTTCGTTTTGAGCATTGAGCATATCTGCATGAAAGTCGAGAGTGTATTCTCCTGGCTTACTAAAAGCCCAACTTAAATGCGTGTGCGCGTCCGCAGGCAAATCTACATGATCTTCATCGTTAATTCCGTTTGCTGAATTAACGTAAGTTTCTACACTTCCAAAAGTGCCAGTAAGGTAAGCGAAAAGCGAACCAGGACCAGTTACTTTAGTTGCAGTTAAGCGGATCCTGTCCGAACGCTTCATGTTGTATGCTTTTGGCTTTATTACAGTAGCGCGTCCTTCTTTCGTTACAGTGGAAGGCGCGTTTGATTGCGAAGATTGAGAAACCTGAGAAGACTGCGACTTATCAGGTTTCTCTTGAGATTTTTGTTGCTCTTTAGCATCTTTAGCTTCCTCAACCGTCTGCGAAGTTTGGCGTTCTGTAGCAAGACCAAGCCAAATAGTGTCCAACGACACATCTTCGACCATTGGAATAATATCCGCCGCATGTTTCACGCTTTCTTCAGCAAGTTGCACATTTGGCACGCCTTTTCGCAAATTTGCGTCTAAAGCAGTAATAACACCATGCTCCTCAAGCATCATGTAATTACTAAAAGCCACATCCGCATACACAACGTCTCGAATTGAACGCAATCGTGGCTCGTAAGAGTGCGGATCTGCATTATCAGGTACGATTGAACTCACATTTGCAGCATCCCCTGCTACATTCGCCACCATATCACGCAAAACGCCTGTAGTTGTAACTACATTAATGCGACCATCGCGATGTCCTGCACGATTCCCGTTAACACTACCACAAGCAGAAAGCGGCAAAATAAGCGCGACGACTGCAATTGCACCAATCGAAGAAAACAAAGTTTGCTTTACTCTTCTGAGCCTATGAATCACCCTCACACACTCCTACTACTAATAGCGCAACAGCCAGTTGAAGTTAATAAGTCCGCGATTGTAGAGATACCAAATCCCTGCACCCAAAACGCCAAGCACAGCAATAATTCCACCAGCAAGAAGCGAATAAGCAAGTAAAGGATTTCGCTTAAATAATCCTGTTACACCTTTTGCTTCAGACTTCGCAACATCGTCATTATCGTTCAATTTCTGTCGGTACAAACTTTTAGCGAGCCTCTTGTTACTAATTTTTGAAACAAGACCTTTATGCTTTTTAGCTTTTCTTGGCAATTGTTTTCCAGAGTGTGAATTGTTCAATCCTAAACCAAAAGGATTTCCGCCAAAACGAGACAAATCAGCAGGTTTTGGTGGATTATAAGGTACAAAAGGATCACCTTTTCTGCCTCGTGGATCCTTTTTTACATTATCTTCGCGGCCGCCAGCATACCCCATTGGCGTTTCTTGTGGATCAACACCAACAGCAACATGAATATTGCGAGTTACTGTAGAATTTCCGTCAGAAGCTTGGAATTGCAATGTGTAATATCCCGGTTCGTCGAAATCCCAATTCGCATGAGCATGCGTATTTGCAGGTATCGTATAATCTGTTGCTCCTTGAGTGGAGAAAATCTCTTGATCTCCACCGCCCAAGCCGCCGAACATCCAAACGCGTACGTTTCCAGGACCTTCAACTCCCGTTAGGCTCAATTGAGTTGGCTTATGCGGATTCATAGACTGATTATTCCAACCCATCCATGGCACACCATCAATTTGTGTTTGCGGTATACGATACACGCCGTTAGTTTTACCAGCATCACCAACTGCGAATACAACTGTGTCTGTGTCTCTAAAGACGTGGCTTCCTGTCACATCTTCTTGCACAGCCATATCAACTTTATTCGAATCGCCAGTATATACAGCGATATCAACGTGACCGTGGTCTATAACAAGCTTGTCGCCCTTGATGTCTTTGAACTTTGTCACAGCAGATTGCTGACTTTGAGAAACTTGCTTTCCGCTTTTAGCGTTATGTTCCCCATGAATAAGACCACCATTATTACTTCCAAAAAGTCCTTTATTACTTCCAAGAAGTCCTTGTTGTTGCATTTTTGCTCCAGACCATGGAGTCACATACACAGTGTTGTTGTTACCGTTAATGAAGAAAGATCCGTTACTTTGTTGCACATTAATGCTGTGATCATCACTTTGAGAATCATCATCATCTGAATCTTCTTCGTCGTCTTCGCCATCTTCGTCACCGTCAAAAGATGCGCCATCATAATCAGCAAAATCGCCATCTGTTACATCATGATTAGTTACATGGAACGTATAAGTCTGCTCAGAACTTTGCTCATTGCCACCAACGGTAGCAGTAGCCTTCATTTTTAACTTGTACACACCAGGACGGTTAAAAGACCAATACATGTGCGAATGCTTTCCGCCAGTCTCAGTAATATCAACATCTTTCGGCCAGTTTTCAGCAGAACCGAGCATTTTCTCATAATCGCTACCGCTGCGAATGTACATAAAAACTTCGCCGTTGTGAGGTGCTTCGATACCAGTTAGCGACAATTTAACTGTCGGATTAACCTTTGTAGAACCAGCTCCCTCATATAACGGTCTAGTATCTAAACCAGGCCATAATGCACCAGTATTTCCAGCTCCAGATTGATCAAAGAACCAGACTACACCTTCGCGAGTTGTTGCGTAGATTTCTTTTATTATCGGATCGTTCTCATCTTTGGAAAACTGCATGATATTTTTAGAGCCGACTTCAAAAATAAGTCGATTCGTATCATACCGAGTGCCATTATGATCTTCACTTTCAAACGCATCGCCCAAGGTACCTAATACCATGCGCTTGCTTGTAGCATCAAAGAAAGTTGCAAAAACGTCAGTATGACCTTTATACGCGTGGCACATTGTAGCTTTACTATCAGCCGCAGGTTGTGAAGCAGTTTTATCTAATCTAGCAGCAGTACACGCTGCAAAATTGGCTTTTTTTATGGCAGTAAAATCTTTAGAAGATTTCTTTCCGCTTACAACAGTTGCGTCACTGCCATTGTCAGCAAAAGCCGTGGGAGTTCCCATCATCATGCCACACAAGCACACGCCCACCAACAAAGCGCGAGATAATTTCTTTATACTATTACGAACCATTTTCGTCACACCATTATTTCCACTGAGTGCCATCAGATTGCACATTGTCTGATTGAGAATATTGAGAATTATTAATTGGTGACATTACTGTCGTTTCTTGATCACGCACTAGATTTGGCAAGGTATTGTCACCATTTGCATTATTCACAGAATTTGCATTATTTGCATACTGTTGATTAGCTTGTGCAGAAACTTGCTTAGCAAGCGCAAGATTTCGTGCTTTCTTGCTTTTAACTACAGCTATTAGTACAAAAATCACAATAATTACGGCAATAATAGCCACAAAAATACCTACAATTTGAAGAACTAAAGCTGTATCGTCACTTTTTTCAGATACTTTGTGAGAATGCTTATGCTTGTTGTGAAGGAGTTCGTGATGATGATTAGCTTCATCTTTTTCGGATTCATCGTTATCTTCTTCATCTTGACCCTCTTCGTCGCCCTCGTTGCCACTTGCTCCAGCAGCACCCGCACCTAAAGCAGCATTAGGATCGGTATTATCTCCAACTGCAAAATTAAGAACACGCGTATCGCTTACTGCGCGTCCATTTTTAAGCTTTCCTGAAAAAGTAAGCTTCACATGATAAATTCCAGGCTTAGAAAACACCCAATTCACGTGAGTATGAGCGTTGGCTTCAATCCAGCTGTTTTGCGGATATCCTTTAGTACTATCCCAAAGTTGCTGTGGATTGTTGTTGCCATTTTCTAAGTAAACATGCAGTTTACCCGGGCCGCTTACTCCTTCAAGAGAAAGGTTTGCACCGCGATCGAGCTCGTTAAGCACGCCACCTTCCTGCGTATTCCAACCAAGCCACGGCACATCAGGATTTTGAGTTTGTGGAATTACGTAAAGCTTGGTTCCAGGCTTTTCGCCAATAAAACTGTAGGCAGCATCATCAGGCATAGGAATTATTGAATTGCCACCTAATTTAAATACCACATTTTCTGGGTCTCGCCACACTGGTTCGTCACCAGTATCATCACGAATCTTCAATTTCCATTTGCCGTCGATTAGCGTTGGTCCAAAATCAGCATGACCTGCTTGAATCATAACTGGCTGATTGCCTTCATTAGCATAAGCAGTTTCCTGCATTGGATTTGGTGCACATAAAGATGCAACCAAAGTTACTAAAGAAAATATGAGCGCAAGCAGCGCAGTAGAATATACATGCTTTCGTTTTACTTGCAATGTTTCATTTTGTTTGTAATTCATTATTTAAACTTTCTAGTAATAATACGAATACCATTTACAACAATTTCAATTTAGAACGTATCAATGCTCCGCATGCGCCAGTTATTGTGCATAAGCCGACGCTCGCACCTGAAGCTGCAACCGCAACCCACTTAGTCGAGGAACCATCACCTTTTGTATCATCTGAATCATCTTCATACGCTTCATCAGATTCTTCGTTGTATTGCCTTGCACCTTGCAAAGCATGACGTTCAGTATTCTTAACAAAATCAGAGTTATTGACAGAACTATTTTTAGACTTATTGCCAGAATTATTATCTGTTCTTACGAAATTACGAATAGTCTGTCCACTTTTCTTAGAGCTCTTGTTCTTAGTATGAGTTCCGCCAGAAGTTCGTCGCGATGAATTATGTAACGATGTTCCGCTTGAATTTTCTGTTCTTGTAAAAGAACTAGAACCAGAACTAGCACCACTTTGCGTATTATTTTTAGAATTATTCTTACGATTAGTGCGGTTAGTCTTATTGCGATTCTTCTTTGTGCGCTTGAATTTTCTGTTGGATTTCTTAAAGAAATTAGATTCGAATTGGAATCCACCATTAGAACTAGATCCAAATAGTCCCGAATTTGCAGTGCCGCCGAATACACCTTTCAAAAAGTTCTTTCCACCAACAAAATGCTTAGTCTTATTTTTGCGCTTATTACGACGCTTCTCATGGTGCTTTTTCCCGTGAGAGTTCTCATCATCTTCAGAATCAGAACCACTTTGATCATCATCGCCATCATGGTTATGAGAGTGAGGAACACCTTTCATCTCAATAACATAATCGCAAAACTCATCAAACATTTTATTACGGTAAAGTTCACCGTTCTTTAAAACTAAGGAAGGACGAATCGTTGCACCTTGCATTGACGCATCAAGTTTTAGCTCCAACTTGCTGTTCACGGCACCAGGAATGCGCTTAAATTCGCTTTCTCCTTCCTTTTTTATCAACCAAACATAATCTTTGACTATGGAAGTTACTGGACTTGTCGGATCGTCAATTGGCACACCGGTAACACCGTCGGTTGCAACATGAGGGTTAAGCAATACTGTTTTCGCGTGTAAAGTATCCCCTGGTTTGAAACGCTTATAAGGAGCAATTGCTTTTACTACAGGATGTCCGTCAGCACCGTGATCTTCAACGGCGATGGTTGCAGACGCAGTATCTTTGCCAACTTGCGTTTCACCTTCAGTTGCGTGAGCATACACTTTCATCTTGTTCATTGCAGGCTCAGCTGGAAGCTGCAATCTCTCAGCAAAAAGAGTGGTTCCATACGCGTCAGGACCTTCGTCAGCACGCACATATCTCCACTCAATACGAGCACCCTTTGGTTTGTTAACTACTTTTAAGTCTAAACCACCATAACCTTCGTATGAATGATAATGCGGATGAGGTCCGGAATCACGAATATTGCCGATGCGCATATCGCCGCCATCGTCTTTATCCGTGTCTTTATGATCTTTGGAAGCTTCGTGTGCTTCTTCATCATCGTCAGGATTAATAGAATCACCGCGACGGTGCAAATCAAGCGTTTCCGTAATGCCAGAAGCAGGTACTTCGCCTGAATATGTATCTTCTACTTCAAAAGTGTATTCTGCAGGTTCGGTTGTAATCTGCTTCTTAGTGTTCTTATTTGTAATAGTTGCTGCTACTTTTAGTTTGTAAACGCCAGGCTGCGTAAATCCCCAGTTTGCATGCACGTGGCCAGCAGTATGTTGGTGAATTACGCCAGGTAGCATAAATCGACTGCCATCAGTATCAGGTTCGTCGTCTAAATCGTTCTCTTCAAACGATAATTTCTTCGAATTTTTACCAGCACCATCGGTAGTCCAAAGCAGAATGCGCCCGTTCATTGGTCCAGTAACTTGCTGAATTGCAATATCTGCTGTTGCGTCATCTGCATGAGGTGCGCCAACTAAAGTTGCAGCATAACCTGTGTCCCAACCCGGGAAGAGGGGGTTTCCTTTTTGATTTCCGGAACCATCGAGATAGTAGTATTCAGTAGCGAGCGCAGGAAGCTGCGATTTTGTAGTATACGTGTTTTTTGCTACACGCAAAGTAGTGTTTTCAGGCTTTAAGAAAGTGGCACCGTCTTTTTCGACGGCCATAATGAATTTACCGTTGTATTGAATTGGGTAAAATACGTCCGTATGGCCGTGACTTAGCACTTCCTTTTTTGTAGGATCGTATTTTTCGCCAGGATTACTATTTTCTAATGCAACTGCCGGTAAAGCTGCACTAAATCCTGATGCGAGCACGGCAATGGCAAGTATTGCAACACTTGCCATTGCAAAAGCACGTTTCCCAATATCCCTAATGACCTGAGTCATAATTACTATTTCGCTCTCTACACTTCATCTTCTTATCGTTATATGCGCTCTTCTTTTCGCAAATAATTATGGAAGATTTTTAACAACGTCTATTAATAATAATAATGATTCTCATTAATAGCAAGTCGACACTCCGAATAAACAAAAACGCTGGTAGCTTAAAGCAACCAGCGTCTATTATTCTCAATAACTATTGAATACTTATTTAAATATTTTTAGCTAAAATTCTCAGCCTTCTACAATATCCGCATTAAGGCAAGTCTTAAAGTGGCGCAAAGCCCATTCGTGACCTTGCGGATCAAAGCTTGCGACTGCATCTTTGTGAACTACGATTTTGAAGCCAAGATTATACGCATCAACAGCAGTGTGAAGCACGCAAATATCCGTGCAAACACCCACCAAGTGCAACTCCTCAATATGACGTTCGCGCAGCTTAATCAGCAAATCCGTGCCATTAAACGACGAGTAGCGAGTTTTATGAATGTAATACACATTGCTTTTATCTTTATTTTCCTCGTAAAAATCACCAAGCGCGCCGTACAGCTTCTGACCGTGAGTTCCGGCGATATTGTGAGGTGGGAAAAGTTTAGTTTCAGGATGATACGGATCGTTCAAATGATGCGTATCAATCGCAAAAACCACGAACTCTCCAGCGTCAAGAAATTCCTGCGAAATCTCAGTAATACGCTTCTCAAGCTTTTGCGCAGGCTCACCTACAGTCAGAGAGCCATCGCTTGCCACAAAATCATTCGTATAATCAATGTTAATAAGGGCTTTATTCATACCTACTCCTTGTATGAAATTTACAGAATAATCGCAAATAGCATTACTGCTAACAGCATTATTGCAAATAGCTCTACTGCAATAGCATAATCGCTTTAGTTACAATATTCCGCATTCTTAATTGCTTGATTTTATTTCAATTGATAGCCCAATTATCAACTCAATTGCTGGCCCAATTGCAATCGGCGCAATACCTTAATATTCAAAGAATACTCAAAGCTCACTTGCTTCTGCACCGACTATCATCATTTAATCACTACCTTGCGGCAAATGATGCTACAAAACGTTTGCCGGGAATTTTTCGTTACTGGTGCAGTACAGTTTCTGCGCGCGTGTCTCTGTTGTCTGTTTTTAACTACATTTGCCGTAAGTTTTCCTCGCGTTTGCGCGACGACCTGCTTGAGCGCAGCATTGCGCGCGCGAAAGCAATTCGGAGCGTGAGCTTGCTCAGACGGAAAGTCCAGTGGACTTTCCTTGCAAGCTCAGCAGTGAGCGCTTATAGCGCGAGCGTTGTCCAGAGTTTGGAGGATTACAAAAACAGTAGTATACGAAAATAAAAAAGCGGGGAGTGAAAACTCCCCGCTAGAAAAATAATGCGGCAGCGTGCTAGTCTCCCACACCCTATCGAGTGCAGTACCCTCGCCGTGTCAGGCCTTAGCTTCCGGGTTCGGAATGGGACCGGGCGTCTCACCTGAGCCATGACCACCGCAAAACTAGATTATACACTCACGAGCTGTGAGTGGCAACACGTGGCGGTTTGGGAACCGGACATGAACGCGAATAAAAACTCTCTTACCAACTGATCGTTAAGCAAAACATTCAGTACTCATTAACGCTAGAAGAATAATACTCACAGAAACTCACCCTCCCCACTCACAAAAGTGAGGAAGAATGTCACCATTGCCCGTTAGTACTAGTCAGCTCCACCCCTTACAGGGCTTCCACATCTAGCCTATCAACCACGTGTTCTACATGGGGGCTCACACACTAAAGTGCAAGGAATGCTTATCTTGGAGCAGGCTTCCCGCTTAGATGCTTTCAGCGGTTATCCCTTCCGAACGTAGCTAACCGGCAGCGCCACTGGCGTGACGACCGGCATACCAGAGGTTCGTCCACCCAGGTCCTCTCGTACTATGGGCAGGTCTCCTCAACATTCCAACGAGCGCAGAGGATAGAGACCAAACTGTCTCACGACGTTCTGAACCCAGCTCGCGTGCCGCTTTAATCGGCGAACAGCCGAACCCTTGGGACCTGCTCCAGCCCCAGGATGCGACGAGCCGACATCGAGGTGCCAAACCATCCCGTCGATATGGACTCTTGGGAATGATCAGCCTGTTATCCCCGGGGTACCTTTTATCCGTTGAGCGATGCCACGTCCGTACGCCGGCACCGGATCACTATCTCCGACTTTCGTCCCTGCTCGACCCGTCAGTCTCACAGTCAAGCCCGCTTGTGCGATTACACTCAACACCCGATTGCCAACCGGGCTGAGCGGACCATTGAGCGCCTCCGTTACTCTTTAGGAGGCAACCGCCCCAGTTAAACTACCCGCCAGGCACTGTCCCTGACACGGATAACGTGTCGAGGTTAGACGCCAGATATGGAAAGAGCGGTATTTCACCTGTCGACTCCACGCAAGCTAGCGCCCACGCTTCACAGCCTCCCGCCTATGCTACACGATCCACACCTAACGACAATACCAAGGTATAGTAAAGGTCCCGGGGTCTTTTCGTCCTTCTGCGCTTAACGAGCATCTTTACTCGTACTGCAATTTCGCCGGGCTCCTGGCCGAGACAGTGGGGAAGTCGTTACGCCATTCGTGCAGGTCGGAACTTACCCGACAAGGAATTTCGCTACCTTAGGATGGTTATAGTTACCACCGCCGTTTACCGGGGCTTAAATTCACCGCTTCACCGAAGCTAACGGATCCTCTTAACCTTCCGGCACCGGGCAGGCGTCAGAGCGTATACAGCGGCTTACGCCTTCGCACGCTCCTGTGTTTTTGGTAAACAGTCGCTACCCCCTAGCTTGTGCCACCCCCAACAGCTCCGCTTGTAAAAAACATCACCATCAGGGGTCTCCCTTATGCCGAAGGCACGGGAGTAATTTGCCGAGTTCCTTGGCCAGGATTCGCCCGATCGCTTCGGTATACTCTACCAGACCACCAGTGTCGGTTTAGGGTACGAGCGGAATCACACCTCACGTTGAAGCTTTTCTTGGCAAGCAGGATCACCGGAATCAGCCTTACAGCCTACCCATCACGCCTCAGCTTTAACATCCCCCGGATTTACCTAGGAGACAGCCCACACGCTTAGCCACGGAAAACCACCTCCGCAGCCGGCTACCTACCCGCGTCACTCCCACGCTAACCTACTACCGATACAGTCCCAACACAAACCAGCCAACAACCCCGAAAGGCAATCAACCAGCAAATGAAGGTTAGTACTCTCAGATTCAGTTCGAACGGTGTAACACCGGTACGGGAATATCAACCCGTTCATCCATTCGACTACGCCTGTCGGCCTCGCCTTAGGACTCGACTCACCCGGGGACGACGAACGTGGCCCCGGAACCCTTAGTCATTCAGCGGACGGGATTCACACCCGTCTCTCGCTACTCATGTCTGCATTCTCACTCCTGTAAAGTCCACGACAAGTTCACACTGCCGCTTCACCCCATACAGGACGCTCTCCTACCCCGCATGAAACAAATCATGCAGCCGCGTCTTCGGTGGCGTGCTTAAGCCCCGCTACATTGTCGGCGCGGAACCACTAGACCAGTGAGCTGTTACGCACTCTTTCAAGGATGGCTGCTTCTGAGCCAACCTCCTGGCTGTCTATGCGACTCCACATCCTTTCCCACTTAGCACGCGCTTCGGGACCTTAGACGACGATCAGGGCTGTTTCCCTTTTGACGACGGAGCTTATCCCCCGCCGACTCACTGCCGTGATAAACCTAACAGGTATTCGGAGTTTGGCTGCTATTGGTACCCGGTATGGGCCCGCAAGCATCCAGTAGCTCTACCCCCTGTAAGCAATAACACGACGCTGCACCTAAATGCATTTCGGAGAGAACCAGCTATCACGGAATTTGATTGGCCTTTCACCCCTAACCCCAAGTCATCCCCCCAGTTTTCAACCTAGGTGGGTTCGGTCCTCCACACGGTCTTACCCGCGCTTCAACCTGCTCAGGGCTAGATCATCCCGCTTCGGGTCCAGGACATGCGACTCAAACGCCTTTTAAAACTCGCTTTCGCTACGGCTCCCCCACCCGGGTTAGCCTCGCCACATACCACTGACTCGCAGACTCATTTTTCGATAGGCACGCCGTCACCCCACAAAGAAGGCTCCGACGGATTGTAAGCGCACGGTTTCAGGAACTATTTCACTCCCCTCCCGGGGTGCTTTTCACCTTTCCCTCACGGTACTAGTACACTATCGGTCAGACAGGAATACTTAGGCTTACCCAACGGTCTGGGCAGATTCACGCGGGATTCCACGAGTCCCGCGCTACTTGGGAATAAACATAAAGAGACATCGCACGACAAGCTACGGGGCCATCACCCTCTACGGCTGGGAATTCAATCCCATTCACCTAGCACGACATTTTATCACTCTCCTCAACCCCGTCAGAGGCTGAACAGTCCATCCCACGACCCCGAATGCGCAACACCTGACGGCTATCACACGCACCCGGTTTAGCCTGATCCGCTTTCGCTCGCCACTACTCACGGAGTATCCTTTCCTGCAGGTACTGAGATGTTTCACTTCCCTGCGTACCCCCCACAAAAACTGTGGTGACCACTCATAACAGTGGCCGGGTCTCCCCATTCGGAAATCCTCGGATCAAAGCCCACTCGGCAGCTCCCCGAGGCATATCGCAGCCCGTCACGTCCTTCATCGGTCCTGTCTACCAAGGCATCCACCATACGCCCTTACCAGTGACAAACACTAAAGTAAGAACCCATCAGCAAAATTCTCTAGACAAAAAATCATCACACTAAACGATCACAAAACGATCAAGCGACTCCAACAAAAGGAGCCGGTTGAAATTGATAAAAGCAAAAAAATCGAAACCAAAAAAGTTTCGCATTTTACTCGCGTCCACTATCCAGTTCTCAAACCACCACAACACCACAAAACCCAAGCCAAACACTCAAAAGCATCAACCTGAAATCCTGTGAGTCAAGGACCGCAACCCCAAACAAAGGGGGGTGGCAATCCGGGAACCCAAAAGCATGCCCAACAAACTCATCTAAAAACGTCAACTATTGTTTTCCACACCAGTAACCACACTCAAACCGAGCGTGCACAAAAACTCCGTAGAAAGGAGGTGATCCAGCCGCACCTTCCGGTACGGCTACCTTGTTACGACTTAGTCCCAATCACGAGCCTCACCTTAGACGGCTCCATCCCAAAAGGGTTAGGCCACCGGCTTCGGGTGCTGCCCACTTTCATGACTTGACGGGCGGTGTGTACAAGGCCCGGGAACGCATTCACCGCGACGTTGCTGATTCGCGATTACTAGCGACTCCGCCTTCACGTAGTCGAGTTGCAGACTACGATCCGAACTGAGACCGGTTTTAAGGGATCCGCTCCATGTCACCATGTCGCATCCCGTTGTACCGGCCATTGTAGCATGCGTGAAGCCCTGGACGTAAGGGGCATGATGATCTGACGTCATCCCCACCTTCCTCCGAGTTAACCCCGGCGGTCCCCCGTGAGTTCCCGGCATAACCCGCTGGCAACACAGGGCGAGGGTTGCGCTCGTTGCGGGACTTAACCCAACATCTCACGACACGAGCTGACGACGACCATGCACCACCTGTGAACCTGCCCCGAAGGGAAACCACATCTCTGCAGTCGACAGGCACATGTCAAGCCCAGGTAAGGTTCTTCGCGTTGCATCGAATTAATCCGCATGCTCCGCCGCTTGTGCGGGCCCCCGTCAATTTCTTTGAGTTTTAGCCTTGCGGCCGTACTCCCCAGGCGGGACGCTTAACGCGTTAGCTCCGACACGGAACCCGTGGAATGGGCCCCACATCCAGCGTCCACCGTTTACGGCGTGGACTACCAGGGTATCTAATCCTGTTCGCTCCCCACGCTTTCGCTTCTCAGCGTCAGTAACAGCCCAGAGACCTGCCTTCGCCATTGGTGTTCTTCCCGATATCTACACATTCCACCGTTACACCGGGAATTCCAGTCTCCCCTACTGCACTCTAGCCCGCCCGTACCCGGCGCAGACCCACCGTTAAGCGATGGGCTTTCACACCAGACGCGACGAACCGCCTACAAGCTCTTTACGCCCAATAATTCCGGATAACGCTTGCGCCCTACGTATTACCGCGGCTGCTGGCACGTAGTTAGCCGGCGCTTATTCGAAAGGTACACTCACCCGAAAGCTTGCTCCCAATCAAAAGCGGTTTACAACCCGAAGGCCTTCATCCCGCACGCGGCGTCGCTGCGTCAGGGTTTCCCCCATTGCGCAATATTCCCCACTGCTGCCTCCCGTAGGAGTCTGGGCCGTATCTCAGTCCCAATGTGGCCGTCCGCCCTCTCAGGCCGGCTACCCGTCGAAGCCTAGGTGGGCCATTACCCCGCCTACAAGCTGATAGGACGCGACCCCATCCCATGCCACTAAACACTTTCCCAACAAGACATGCGTCAAGTTGGAGCATCCAGCATTACCACCCGTTTCCAAGAGCTATTCTGGAGCATGGGGCAGGTTGGTCACGCATTACTCACCCGTTCGCCACTCTCACCAACCAGCAAGCTGGTCAGATCCCGTTCGACTTGCATGTGTTAAGCACGCCGCCAGCGTTCATCCTGAGCCAGAATCGAACCCTCCACGAAAAAACTTCAATGAAGAGCCAACAAAAGGCTCCAATATTAAAAAGAAAAAGACGAGACATTCTTTAAGGAAAGAACATCCCAACAAAAACCTCACCACCATTTAACCATCTCTCAGGCACCCTGCAATCTGCAAGGCAGGCAATGAACTGGCAATAATTAACTAATAAGTAGTACAGACACGCTCTTGAGTTCTCAAACCACCACCACACCAGCCGGCCCATCAACCTCAACCGAGGAGAACCAGCCGCGCTGAGCAGCAAGAGATAAACTTACACCAACCCACGCTAAAACGCAAACCCACCAAAAACAAACACCCCAAAACCATTGAAAACAAGCCAAAACACCGGCGTGTCGAAAACCACGAAAAAACACCAAAAAAGCATGCTATCTGATATTGAATCTATAAAAACTTTTTAAAAAATAATAGATTTCTTAAAAAAATACACAAAAATAGGATAAAAATACACAAAAATAGGATAAAAATACGCAAAAAATCAATAACGCTCACGCATCAACACGCATATTAAAGATTTCTGCCAGACCTGCAATATCTGGCTCACCATATTTCGCAACCAATTGCATCCAACGATTAGCATTGTCTTCGCCAAATCGCGCAGCCTTGCGACGATAAGAATCGACTGTCAAAAAACGAGGAGGTATCGATTTGCTGTTATATTTATCCGCAACCATAACAATTTCTTGCTCAACTGTTTGCGGAATATAGTCTTCAGCAGGAAGAGACAAATTTTGCGCAATAACTTGCTCTCGAGTTAAGCCAACTCCAGTATGATTGCGCGCAAATTGCGCAGCATCCTCACTAAAACCATTATCAATTAAATATTTATATCCGCGCAAGCCATGCAAAATATAATTCGGACCATCAAAGCGCAATATACCACCAGCGTTGCTACTGCCATCACTTTCAAGCACAAAATACGTGCCAATATCGTGCAACAATCCACCTATTAAAGCTGCGTATTCATCAATATACTGTTTTGGAGCTAAGCCACCACTAAGCGCAGGTAATATTGCATAACTATCTCCGACAAGCTCCTGAAGGCAATTTTTTGCTATTTCAGCACGCTTACGCAAAGTTTCACTCATTTGAGCAGCACGATTTTCAGCGGACAAAAGCATATTGCAATGATGAGCAATTTGCCAAGCAATTGTTGAGATTACAACACAATGACCGTGAATAAGCTCATAAGCAGCAGAAGATGGTGCAGTTGCACTATGCAATTTCTCTACTTCACCAAAATCAGGTAAATCAGCGAGTTTTATCGAGTTGCAATTAAGTATACTTTCTGCACCATTTTCCATTTTAAGGCTCTTCCTTAAGATTCTTACTTAAGATTATTTTTTGCACTCTTTTCAGTTGCTGCACTCTTTTCAGATTTCACACTATTCGCATCATTGGCACGAGCAGCATCCTCCACAGCCTGCACAACAGCATGCGTTACATTCGCTGCATCGATATTTGCTCCATCTTTATTAGGCTTCTTCACGCTAACTTTTTTTGTCTCTTTAATTGGAACTGGGCTAATTTTCCCAGTATTGGCAAGTTTTTCGTTAGCAAACATCACATTAGCAGCAGCAATATCTCGTGCGTTCATAACAGCAGTCTGCTCCGCATCAGTAGGTCTGATATCTTTCACAACGTGAATATTAGTTTCAAGCGCTGAGGCACCTTGCAAAGATTGAACTGCTCGCTGAGAACAGTCTTCACGCTTCAAACGCGGAGGTCTGCGAGTAGAAATAAACAACGGCTGCACTTCAACAACCGGATTGTAAGGAGCCAAACCAAACCATTTAACAGGCGTACCAGCAACATGTCTAATTGCATATTTCATCTTTAAAGATAACGCTCCACGCACAGAAATATTAGATTCCGGCATCAACGCTTTGTGCAACAGAACATATCGAATTGGTCCAATATCTGGATCTGCATCAACCTTCGGATACACGGATTTTTGCTGAGGAAGTTCGCCCGTGTGCGACAAGTCATGCATAATTTGGTGAAGATACGCTGGTATAGAAGGCGACACTTTAAATCCGAGTTTAATTTTTACGCGGAATAAGTAGTCCGTACCGAAATTCTCTACACAATACTCACGAGTAAACGGAGCGTCATCTGTTTCTACAGAAACAGCCCACCAAGCTCTAGCACGCTTTGGATGGTCGGCAAAAATAGAGAAGAAGATTCCAGTATCGAGACGCTTCATTTCACAATCGGAAGTCAAATACACAATATTGTCAGCGAAATACGGAATACGGAAATCTCCGTGCAACTTATCTAGCACAGGTAGGAAATCTTTCGGTTTCATGTGCAAACGTTGCGAACGCTCAATTTTAGTTCCATCTTTCCAAGTGACCATAATGATCAAAATTGAAACACCGAGCAGCATAGTAAACCAGCCACCATGCATGAATTTCGCCATGGAAGCCACAAAGAACATCATCTCAATCATGAGGAATACGATTGCAAATATGAAGGCACCAAATCGCTTCTTTTGATACCACATGTGCACTGTGAGCAAAATAGTCGTAGCAAGCATAGTGAGAGTTAAAGCTAAACCGTACGCGCCAGAGATATGTTCAGAATCGCGGAATACTGCAAGAACCGTAATAGTGGCAACACACAGCACAACATTCACAACTGGAATATACAGCTGTCCACGAGTTCTAGCAGGATATCGCACTTGCAAATGTGGCATCCAATTTAGGCTTGTTGCCTCAGAAACCATTGTGTATGCGCCTGTAATCAGCGCTTGAGAAGCAATAATGCCAGCAGTAACCGAAAGAATAACGGCAACATATCGCACATTCGGTTCAAGCATTTGGAAGAACGGGTTCAAACCTTCTATTGACCATAATGCTTTATCGTTTTGATTTTTCAACATCCAAGCGCCTTGCCCAAAGTAATTCAGCAGCAAAGCAACTTTAATAAACGGCCAGGTTGCGTACACATTGCCTCTACCAACATGACCCATATCAGAATATAACGCTTCAGCACCGGTAGTAGAAAGGAAGATCACACCCATAACCGCTAATCCCTGCACATTATGCGTGCTAAACAGGAATTTTATGCCATGAATCGGGTTAAGTGCTTCAAAAATAGTCCAATCTCGGCCAATGTTCATGACACCAACCAGCGCAAGGAAAGCAAACCAAAGCATCACAACAATGCCAAATACTTTGCCAATTCGCTCAGTTCCGCGTTGCTGTACAGAGAAAAGTATGACGATTATAATAACCGTAATCATCATCGACAAATTCTCATTTTCTAAGAATATTGGCTTAAACACTGCAATAGTGCGCAAACCTTCAACTGCTGAAGAGATGGAAACTGCAGGAGTCAACACAGAATCTGCCAAAAACGCGGCTCCACCAATCATTGCCGGTATTGCAAGCCACGCGCCTTTTTTACGTAGAAGCGAATATAAAGCAAAAATGCCGCCTTCGCCTTTGTTGTCTGTTCTCATTGCAACAAATACGTATTTTACGGTTGTAATTAATGTGATTGACCAGAACAGTAGCGAAAGCATTCCGTAGATAGTCGCGCGATTTATGTTTTGTAAGCCGCCTTGACCTGCTAAAAATGTTTGCGCAGTATAAAGCGGAGAAGTACCAATATCGCCATAGACAACGCCAAGAGCAACAATTGCCATTCCCAATGTAAAACGATCGGAACTGGTTTGCAATTTTGCCCACCATCTACCTAACGGACCTCGTACTGCACTAGCAACAAGCTTTTCTGCTTCTTTTACCTCTTGCGCTTGCTGCTGAGCTATTACTTTGCGCTCTTCGCGTGTTGTCGTTTTTTTTGACACCTGAGGAGCCTTAGTAAACGAGGCAGCTCGCAATATAGCATCCTTAGTACCTTTTAAGGATTTAGTGCTTTTCTCGGAATCTTTCGCGCCGTTGCGAGGATCCTTTGTACTATCGTTTGATGGTACAGTAGTGCGTGACTTAGTCATGCTTAATTGTTCCTCCATATATGAGGTTTCTTCTTGATGCCAACAAGAAGTCGCATAAACCTCACACCTCACAGTTTTATTTCCGTACTTGGATATTGTATACAACAATAGTGCATCGCGCAAAAAATATTAAAAAATCCTTGAAAATTAAGGATTTTATATTCCTAAAATTCGTAAATTTTTCGCGTATTTTCGCGTGTAACTTTCGCTGCTTGCAATAACGATATATTTAGAACTTCAGAAAGTGTTTCTAGCGTATAAGGAACCATATAAGGCGCGTTTGGCCGTCCACGATACGGCATTGGCGTTAAATAAGGCGCATCCGTTTCAACAGTTATATGGTCTTTGCCAATAATTCGCGCAGATTCGCGTAATTCATCATTGCCTTTGTAACTTATCGTTCCAGAAAAACTTGCGTACCAACCGTGCTCTTTCAATATTTCGGCTAAATCCACACCACCAGCATAACTGTGAAATACTGTTCGCTCAGGAGCACCATCTTTTAGTAAGACTTTTACTACGTCTTCATGCGCATCACGATCGTGAATTTGTAAAGGTAAATTCAGCTCTTTTGCGAGCGCAATATGGTCGCGGAAAGCCTCTATTTGTGCTTCTCGCGCAGGCTCTCCCGTACGAAAGTAGTCTAAACCGGTTTCACCTATTGCCACTACTTCTTTTGGATGAGCAATTACTAGCGAGCGCAAATGTTGCATAGCTTCGTCAAATGGAATATCGTGATACGGCTTGTAAACTATCGGCAGTCCGTCAGGGCCTTTAGCTCCTTTGTGACCGTGTAATACTGCTTCGTTTGGGTGTATTGCTATTGCTGCGCGAACTGAATTTTCATGCGTTTGAGCAAACTTAATCGTCGGCTCCCAATCTGGATATTCACATCCGACTTCTAGCATGTGCGAAACGCCTGATGATTTTGCTTGAACAACTAAATCGTCTGCAGTAGGTTCCGCTATTACATCGCGGCCTTTTTCTGCTAATTCTTGATTCAAATTATGTGCAAAATCCACAACGCTAATCATGTGCGTGTGATCGTCTGCAATTGTTATTCCTTCTTGTAGCAGATTTTCCCATACTGCAGATTGCGTTGCTAAAGCCGGCGCCCAATTATGTTCGCGATGATGTTTACTCATATTTTTAAGTCTACTCGCAAACTCAACTGTCAATTTTTATTGAATGATAAGTATTTATAAAACTGCTTTGCGAATTGCATCATATTGCGATTTTACAAGACGATAATACGCTCCTCTTGCCTCCATAAGCTCGTTATGAGTGCCTTTTTCAACAATTTCTCCATGATCGATTACACAAATCAAATCCGCATTCTCAATCGTCGAAAGCCTATGCGCTATTACAAAAGATGTGCGATTTTTAAGTAATTGAGCTAATCCTGCTTGTAATGCTTCTTCTGTACGAGTATCAATATTACTTGTTGCCTCATCTAGAATAAGAATTCGCGGATTCGCAAGCAATACTCGCGCAAACGATATAAGCTGACGCTGACCTGCAGAAAGAGTGGCTCCGCGCTCTTCAATTTCAGTATCGTATCCGTTCGGTAATCCTTCAATAAATTCGTGAGCATGAACTGCACGCGCTGCAATCTCAATTTCTTCATCAGTGGCATCGAGCTTTCCATAACGGATGTTCTCGCGTACGGTTCCACTGAAAATAAAACTATCTTGCAACATTACGCCCATTTGTTTTCTAAGAGATGCGAGCGTTACTGAACGTACATCGTACCCGTCTATAGTAATCGAGCCTTCTGAAACGTCGTAGAATCTAGAAAGAAGACTTACGAGAGTTGTTTTTCCTGCACCAGTAGGTCCCACAAGAGCTACAGTAGTGCCAGGATTAACATGCAAATCAACCAAGTTTAATATTGGCCTTCCATCTTCTTCGTAACGGAAAACAACGTCGTTTACGTCTACTTTTCCTTCGATTTGAGGCAATTGAATAGCATCTGGCTTATCTACGATATTTGGCTTAATTCGTAGAGTTTCAAAAATTCGTTCCAAATAAACTGAGCACGTTACAAGTTGCGTATAGAAGTTTCCAATATTTACTACTGGATCCCAGAAAGTAGTCGAATACCAAACAAATGCTATAAGTGTTCCCGTGCTCACGTTCATTGCACCTAAGTTTGCTATGCCAGAGTAATACAAAAGCGCTATTGCTGCAGTCTCAATAATTGAAGCACCAGGCCAAAGTAACATTTGCACTCTAACGTTTCGCATCCAAGCACTTCTTACTTCTGCTTGTTGCTCTTGGAAAGTAGCGTATGCTGTAGCTTCTCGCGCAAAAGTTTGCGTTGTTTTTACTCCTGCGATTGATTCGTGCAAATACGCATTTAAATTACTTTGTTTATTTGATAATTTTTTAGACGCTTTTCTTTGCAAAATTTGTAAAGTTCGCGTCCAAATTATAAATATTGGGAATAGCGCTAAGCTCCACAAAGCCATTCGCCAATCTATAACAAACATTGTTATTAATGTAATAATAAGCACAAAAACGTCGGAAAATACGTTAATTAAACCAGACGAAAGCGTGTCAGAAAGCGTATTGATGTAGTTTACGATGCGAATCAGAATTTTCCCATGCGGACGCGAATCAAAATAATCAAAAGATAATGATTGAACATGCGTAAAAATATCGCGTCGCATGTCTTTGATTATCATCTGGCCGATGCGCGTAATTGCTAAAGTTCTGTACGCTAAACCAAGCTCATACAATATAATGAGCAGTGCGAATACGGCAATAATTGTATATAAATAATTGACGTTTTTCTGAGACAATACAACGTCGATTAGCGTTTTCGTAATCATTGGCATCGCTGTCATAATGATGCTGCCGCTAATAACTACCATAATTACGAATAGAAGTTTAGTAGCATACGGCTTCATATATTTTCTAACGCGCATAAGTTCGTGCACGTTTATGTGTTCTTCTTGACCTTCGTCTTCACGATAAGTATTACGTTGTGCCATTTCTACTCCCCCTTCGTTTCGAATCCTGCAGACCTGCCAGTTTTAAAGCCAAGTTGCTTTCTATAGATCTCCCAATACCTCCCGTGCGCTGCAACAAGCTGAGCATGCGTGCCGCGTTCAATAATTTTCCCGTGATCTAGCACAACAATCATGTCTGCATCTTTAACGGATGAGATTCTGTGCGCAATAGTGATTATTGTGCGCGTGCCATCAAGCTTTTTCAGCTCCTGCTGAATATGCTCTTCCGTTTCCATATCTACAGCAGAAGTTGTATCGTCCATAATCAAGATTGCAGGATTATTTGCCAACGCTCTAGCTAAGCTCAAACGCTGCTTTTGCCCACCAGAAAGACCTACCCCACGCTCGCCTACTACTGTTTCATAGCCTTCTGGCATATCCATAATAAAATCGTCTGCTGCAGCAATTGTTGCCATCGTGCGAATGGTATTATCTAATTCCTTACAATTTTCTTTAGTTTGAGGTAATCCAAAACTAATATTTCCTGCAATAGTGTCCGAAAATAGGAATGTTTCCTGCGCAACTATGCTAACTTGGTTACGAACAGTTTCTAACGGCCATTCGCGCACGTCTTTTCCGTCAATTAAAACACGACCACGCGTAGGATCATAGAATCTTGCTATAAGACTTACGAGAGTTGATTTGCCGGAACCAGTTTCACCAAGAATACCCAGTTTGCTTCCAGCAGGAACGTCTAAATCAATATCTTTTAAGATTGGAGAGTCTTGATCGTCTGGGAATGAAAAATCAACATGCTCAAAAGTAATTTTACCTCTAATTTTAACGGTTTCGTCCGCTTCTTTTGGATGTCTAATATGCGATTCTTGCGTAAGAAGTTTGCGAATATTCACGCATCCTGCGTTAAAACGCTGCCAATCATTAATAAGCCAGCCCACCATTCGTACAGGCATGTGTAGCATCCAAAGGAAGCTATTAAAAGTGACGAATGCACCTAAAGTCATGTTGCCATTCAAAACAAGCCATCCGCCGAAACCAACTGTTATAAGCTCAAGCACAAAACCCATGCCATCGAGCCAAGGCATGTATTTTTGAGTATTTTTTGCAAGCGTAATATTGCAATTAAAGTAGTCTTCGTTGCACTTATCGAATTTCTTAGTTTCGTAATCCTCACGCACGAAAGCTTTTACTACGCGATTCCCCTCGATATTTTCTTCCACCATTGAATTCATGCGCGCAAAGGATTCACGAATTGCAAGGAATTTCGGTCTAGCTTTTTTGCCCATAATTTTTGCGAGCAGAAACAAAAATGGCGTAATTGACATAAGTGCTAAAGCGAGCTTCCACTGAATTGAAAACATTATAACCAGCGCTAGCACGAACATTACTACACAATCTAACGCCATATACGAAACCCAACTTAAAATATGACGAATCGCGTCAGTATCCGATGTCATACGACTCATAATGTCGCCTGTGCGCGTGTGATTAAAGTACGTAAAATCGAGAGAATGAAGCTTTTCGTACTCGTCGCTCACCAGGCGATACACGGCATTTTGACCAAACTTTTCCATTAAAAGCTGGTAAATATACCTTGAGCCAACGCGAACAATCATCATTGCTACCATCAAAACGCATACGCTTATAAGCAAATTATGCTGTTTGCCAATAATGATTTTGTCTACAATAAAGCCCGAAAGCAACGGCATTGTCATTGCCATCGTGTCATTGATAATAAATAGAAAAATAGCAAGCCAAACTTTCCACATGTCCGGCTTACAGTATTGCAATACCCAGCGCACGTTACTCGCATCTTTGCGTTTATTCGGATTGACGTACATGCGCCAGCTTCTCCTTTGTTTCCGATTTTGCTTTTTGAGACTTAATTTTAAATTTATACTATTTTCTCACATTAGCATACACAAAAAGATGTGGCGTGTAGCCAAAAGACTACACGCCACATGCTATAAGTTAAGCAATCAGCTTAGTAAACTTGCGCGAATTATCGCTACAAATTTACTTACTTCTGCCAGCCCATATCCTCTGGGTAGGTGCTTGCGTAACCAGCAGGGCCGTTGTTAGCAAAGCCCTTCTTGAACACCTGGTAAATAGGAGGAGCAGAAACTGGAAGAGTTCCGTAGAGTGCGAGAGCTGCAGACTCTGCCTTGTTTGCATAATCAGTCTGTTCCTTGTAATCGTAGGTCTTGCCAATCTTGTTGAGCATAGCATCAATCTTCTTATTGCCAACGAGACCGAGGTTGGAATCGCTATCAGACTTGTAAACCTGGCTTGCTGCAGACAAGAAGCTCAATGGAGATGTGGACTGCCATGCCAATGGAAGCACCTGGTACTCGTGCGAAGCAACAACCTCGGAGAACTTAGCAACAGCATGGTTCACAGTCTTGCACTTAATTCCAGCCTTCTTCATCATGGCCTGGAATGCGTTAGCAAGAGCTGCCTGAGTAGAATCATCGCCGAAGAAGGTGAAGGAAATCTCAAGAGTCTTGCCATTCTTGGCGTAGTAGCCATCCTTGCCCATCTTGTAACCAGCAGCTTCAAGGGTCTTCTTAGCGTTTTCGGTGTTGTACTTGCCGTCAGCAGGAAGATTGTTCTTGTAGCCAGCCTGGAACATGGAGAGAAGCTCAGAACCTGGCTGCTCGCTCTTCCAGTTCATGCCCTGGAACTGAATCTTGTTGTAGGTAGCAACGTCGAATGCCTGAACAACAGCCTTACGAACTGCAAGCTCGTTAAGTGGCTTGGACTTAGCGTTGAAGTTAAGCACGCGAACCTTGGTGCTGTAGCCGTAACGCAGCTGAGCACCCTTAACGCTACGAGCAGACTTGATTGCGTCCTTAGAAGAAATGGTATCGGTTACAGCATCGATTTCACCGTTCTGGAAAGCGTTCAAAGCTGCAGTATCTTCCATACGCTTTACAACGACCTTATCGAGCTTTGCCTTCTTACCCCACCACTTTGGATTGCGGGTGAAAACAACCTGATTTTCGGTTGCGGATTCAATCTGGAATGGACCTGCACCCCACTCGTTGTGAGGATTGTTTACCCAACCCTGGTTGAAGGTCTTAACGTCACCGGCCTTTGGATGAACCAGTGGAGCGAAAAGCATTTCCCATGTTGCGCATGGCTTCTCATAAGTCACTATAACCTGCTTTGGAGTGGAACCTTGTTCAACACTCTTGATGCAGTCATAGCCTTCAGTACTTGGGACGGAGTAATCCTTGTTCTTTCCGTTCAAAGCCTGCCAAGTAGCCTTAAATGCGGTGTAATCAATATCAGTGCCGTCATTCCACTTGGCCTTTGGGTTCAAGTTGTACTGAACAACGAGTGGCTTATCGCTAACCTTCTTGACGGAAGTGATGTAGTCAGGGTTGTACTTAAGCTTTTCACCCTTAACGGTGTCATAAGCCATAAGATTTGGCTGGTAGAAGCCCCACAAAGTATTCATGTAACCAGAGTTACCGTCGTTAGAAGCGTAATTCCAGTTTGGGCCGAGAACAGGAAGAGCAACGGTGTAAGTGCCGCCGTCCTTAACGTTGTCACGTGACTGTGGATTATCGTAACGCTTGTTGACATCTGGCATTGGAAGTTCGCCAGTGTAAGAAGTGTCAACACCAGCAGCTGGCTCTTCAGTCATACCTGCTTTACCAGCATTGTTAGTAGCACCGCCGCAAGCGCCGAGCAGCATTGCAACAGAAAGTGCAGCTGCGGCAAATACAGTCAGTTTACCTGCATTTGTATTTTTCATGATTCCTCTCATTCCCCGGATGATGTCCGTCTTCCGGTATGTTGTATGAGTATATACAACTCTATGACATTCGACAAATCGTTTTCACAAAATATTGATTTTTTTCTTTTCAACTTTATGAAAATTAGGCAAAAAAGAATAATTTATTATCTACAATGAGCAGAACAGAAAATTTTTTAGTTTATTTTGGCTAAAAAACAAAATATATTACGTTTTTTAAATTTATGTTACACAATAAAAAATCGCGCATGTTGTAATAAACATGCGCGACTAAGTAATTTATTCAGATTGATGAAGATTAACTAAAATCAACAAGTCATGAATTACCTAACATCGTCAAAATTATCTTCTTCAGAAAGAATAATACGCTTACGGTTCTTCTCAATTGTAGGATCCGGAATTGGCACAGCGCTAATCAAAGCCTGAGTGTAAGGGTGCTTTGGATTATCAAACACCTCATCCGTTTCACCAGATTCAACAATTCGACCGTGATACATAACAGCAATACGGCTAGAAATATGTCGAACAACAGCCATGTTATGCGCCACGAACAAGTAAGCAACACCCAACTTGTCTTGCAAATCTTCAAGCAAGTTAATAATTCCAGCCTGAATAGAAACATCCAAAGCCGAAACTGGCTCATCAAGAAGCAAAAGCTTAGGATTCACAGCCAAAGCGCGAGCAATAGCGATACGCTGACGCTGGCCGCCGGAGAACTGCGTTGGGAAGCGATCAACTTGATCAGGATTCAACTCAACCAATTGCATAAGCTCAGCAATACGCTGGCGAATTTCTTCCTTCGACTTCTTTTGCACGAGCAAAGGCTCGGCCAAAATATCGTAAACAAGCATACGAGGATCAAGCGAGCTCATTGGGTCCTGGAACACGTACTGAATCTTAGAACGAAGTTCGCGACGCTGCTCACGAGTCAACTTATCGTTCAACTCAGTACCAAAAACTGTAATAGAACCAGACTCAGGCTTCTTCAAGCCCATAATCTCCATCAAAGTCGTGGACTTACCAGAACCAGACTCACCAACCAAAGCAACTGTTTCGCCTTCACGAACCTCAATACTCACACCATCAACCGCGCGAACTTCGCCAACCTTACGTCGCAAGAAGCCGCCGCTAGTAATTGGGAATGTTTTAACCAAGTTCTTAACATCCAAAACAACTTTTCGTTGTTCACGAGGAATGCCTTCAAACATTGGCTTAATTGGCTTTTCGGTTTCCGCATGAAGCAACGAGCGAACAGTTTCGCTTTCCGCTTCAAGACCCATCATTGTGCTGTCGTCGCCGCTTTCTTCTTCAGCCATAAGCATATCCATAGTCGGCTTAGAAATTGGAGTCAAACGACGAGTGCGCTTTTGATCAACGCGAGGAACAGCGCCCAACAAGCCAATAGTGTACGGCTGAGTTGGATGAGCAAAAATCTCTTCAACGCTATTATGCTCAACCAAATGACCCGCATACATAACAATAACTTCGTCTGCAACGCCAGCAATTACGCCCAAATCGTGAGTAATAAAAATCATTGCAGCGCCGGTTTCGCGCTGAGCTTTCTTCAAAACTTCCAAAACCTGAGCCTGAATAGTCACATCCAAAGCGGTAGTAGGCTCGTCGGCAATAATAATGTCAGGATTATTGGCAATAGCCATAGCGATCATCACGCGCTGGCGCATACCACCAGAAAACTCGTGAGGGAAAGCCTTCAAACGCTCAGCCGGCTTAGTAATACCAACCAAATCAAGCAATTCAATAGAACGCTCGCGAATCTGCTCTTCAGTCATGTCAGGATTATGAATAACCAAAGCTTCCTTAAGCTGATCGCCAATAGAGAAAACTGGAGTTAAAGCAGAAAGAGGATCCTGGAAAACCATGGCAATATTCTTGCCACGAATCTTACTCATTTCTGCATCAGACTTAGTTAAAAGCTCCTCGCCCTTATACTTTACAGAGCCTTTAACGCTAGCGTTTTTATCCAGCAAGCCCATCACAGCCAAAGAAGTAACCGACTTACCGGAACCGGACTCGCCAACGATACCAATAGTCTTTCCGCGGTACAAATCAAAATTCATTCCGCGCACAGCATGCACAGTACCAGCTTCAGAAGCGAAGCTAACTTGCAAGTCGCGTACTGAAAGCAACGGTTCGTTGTTTTGATCTTCCATCGTGGTTTCTTCCTTAATAGCGTTATTTGCAATATCAGTCATGTTTATCACTCCAAACGCTCGTTAGTCGGCCTTACCAACAGACCTAGAATATGGATCAATGGCATCACGCAAACCGTCACCAATAAGCTGCACGGAGAAGGTTAGCAAAACAAGCACTGCAGACGGCACCAAAAGCACCCACGGAGAAGTCTGCACAACGCTTTGGCCAGCATTAAGCAAAGTACCAAGAGAAGTATCCGGAGCCTTAATACCAAGGCCCAAGAAGCTCAAAGCAGTTTCGCCGTTAATCGTACCAATAACACCAAGAACCGTGTTAATAATCAATACAGAACCCAAGTTTGGAACCAAGTGGCGCACAATAATGCGGAACGAAGAAACACCCTCGAACTTAGCTGCACGAACATACTCACGTTCGCGCAAGCTCAAAGTCAACGTACGAAGAGTACGAGCGTAACCAATCCAACCAAAAGCTGTTAAGCCAAATGCCAACCACAGCCAATCGCTACCACCACTAGAAGCACTAATGATTAAAGCAATCAGCAGGAAGGAAGGAACAATCAGCAGCATGTCCAAAAGCCACATACCAACCTGCTCAAACCATCCTTCGAAGTAAGAAATAGCAGTACCAACCAAAGCAGCAATAACTGTAATGGTAATAGAGCTAACAATACCAATGGAAAGTGAACGGCCAAGTCCGCGCACAACCATTGCGTACATGTCTGAACCGCCTGGCGTAGTTCCCAGCCAATGCTCTGCAGAAGGAGGAGTTGCTAAAGAAGAAAAGTCTGGTTCGTCGTAGCTCCACTTTGAAATCTTTGAGCCAAACAAAGCAAAAAGAATCAAAATTATGAGCATAACCAAGCCCACAACTGCAGACGGGCGACGGAAGAATCGACGCGTATAAAGCGTCATCTTACCAGTGCGCTTAAAGTTGCCCCAGGCACCAGCAGTAGCTTTTCTATCTGCAGCAGACTCTTGAGGTTTTGAAGATACATCTTTTTTATTCATATCAAATTCACCTACACTGTTCTGCTAGTTCAAACGAATACGTGGGTCGAGCCAAGCAGAGAAGATATCTGCAAGCAGAGCACCAACTAAGGTACATACAGCACCAAACGCTGCAATAGCAACAGAACCGTTAATATCGTTCTGCATAATGGTCTGAACGAAGTAGCTACCAAGACCGTTAATAGCAAACACGGTTTCAGTAATCACAGCACCCGTAAACACGCCTGCAATAGAGAAGGCGACGTCAACAGCTGTTGGAATCAAAGAAGTACGCAAAGCGTGGCGGCGAATAGCCAAATTCAAAGGTAAGCCCTTAGCGCGAGCCGTACGAACGTAATCAGCATTCATAGTATCGAGAAGATACGTGCGCTGCGTTAAATGATACCCAACCATGCCAGGAATTGTCATAACAATCGTCGGCAAAATCAAATGCTGAAGGAAGTCAAGAAGGAACATGAACGGGTCAGAACCCTGGTAAGAGTGCAAACCAGTAACGTAGAAAAGTCGCACGCCTGTTGCGTGGTTAATGCTAATAGCAGCAAGCACAACCATCAAACCCAAAACTGCTGCAGGAACAACCAACAGGAAGGTTGCGGTGGAATTAAGAACTCTATCTTGCCACTTGTACTGACGGATAGCAGTGTAAACACCAACGCTAACACCGAGAACAATGCCAAGAATTGTAGCGCCAGTAACCAGCTGAACAGATGCGCCAATACGAGACATAATTGCCGGGCCAACTGGAGCCTGATCTGGGCTCAATCCCCAATCCCACTTAGTAAAAATGTTGTAAATCCAACGGCAATAACGAGTAAACACTGGAGTCTGGTCGTTAATATTTGCCAAATCCAAAGAACGGTTGATTGATGCAATAGGTGGATGCGGATGCCTAGACATGTAGTTCGAACGCGGTCTCATAAAAGCACTTGTCAAGAAATACGTCATGGATACGGCAACAAACAACATCACCACATAATTCAGGCATCGTTTAACGATGTATCGTATCATTGTGACTCTTTTCTACGACTAGCCATTTTTTACCTCCATTCGGCATCCATAAATCTTGTGATTTACAGTATTGCCGATCTAACACTCGACCTTGAAAAGGGCGTGTTTGAATCAACCCTTGTCAATCCGGGACACATAATTAGTATATTTTTAGCCAAGCTATGTACAAAGAGACAAACAGAAAATATTTTTGCACAACACTTTTCTCAATACCCAAGGGAAAAATTTCGTATATATAAGTTACATTATACATATCTAAACATGCAAAAAAACGCAAAATATCAGTGATTTCTAGCTATATTTTTACACAAAGACATGTATTTTAAAATCAAAAAAGTATTTTTATACATACAAAATACGTTTTATAAGCAAATATAATAAATTCAAAATTTAATTACAAAAACTGAATATTTACCGAAAAAATTGTAGTTTTACTAAAATAATTAATAGTATTCAAGCAAATGCCGAAAATAGGCATAGACAAGAAACACACGCGAGACATTGAGCAGTATACAATATTTTTTATTCGTACTTTCAACTCTAAAAGGAGAATGAATAAGCTCATGGCTGAAAACGTCAAAGCCGTAACTCTGGAACATGTAAAAAATTATTCCAAACATTTTAACGAACAGCGCGCAAATCTTCTCGCCGCGAATGCAGCAGTAACAAATGGTGTGCTTAAAGCCGCAACAAGCTACCAAGGCAAGCGTGCTCTTCCTCGCGAATTCTCAATAGAATTAAAACAAGGCAGCATTACCAATCAGAAACGCTCCGGACGCTGCTGGATGTTCGCCTCACTTAATACTTTGCGATACGAAGTAATGCATAAGTGGAATTTAGACGACTTTGAGTTTTCAGAAAGCTACCTATTCTTCTGGGACAAGATTGAAAAAGCAAACGCTTATTTGGAAAATGTGCTTTCAACACTTGATGAAGATGTTAATAGCCGACTTTTTGAGAGCATTAACTATGGTCCAATCGATGACGGCGGCTGGTGGCAAATGTTCGTCAACTTGGTAAACAAGTACGGACTTGTGCCAAAGAGTGCATATCCAGATTCACAGAACTCAGTCGACTCTGATGCATTCGTACAATACATCAATACCAAGTTGCGCGAGTTTGCATACGAATTGCGTGAAGCTCATAAGAACGGAACTTCTTTGGAAGAATTGCGCGAAATGAAAGTTCGCGATTTGGAAACCGTTTATCGTATGACAACTATTGCCCTGGGTGAACCACCTGCACAGTTTGACTTCTTCGCACGAACTAAAGATGACGATGACGATAAGAAGGACGGCGAAAAAGACGAAACCAAGAAAGATGGCGAGAAAACCGGCAAAGCTGACAAGCCAAAAACCGGCAAAGATGAGCGTCCAATGATTTGTGAATACGGAATTACTCCACTTGAGTTCGCAAAGAAGTACGTTCCAGTTGACGTAAACGACTTCGTAACAATATGCAACGCACCTATGGAACGCACACCATTCAACAAGCTCTACCAATTTAAGTACAGCACCAACGTAGCTGAAACAAAGGAAATGGAATTTGTTAATGTGCCTCTCGATGTATTCAAAAAAGCAGCTGTAGACCAATTAAAAGATGGTCATCCAATCTGGTTTGCATGCGATTGCACGCAGTTCTCCTTGCGTGACAGTGGATTCTTCGATCCTGCAGTTGTGCGCGTAGATGAATTGTTTGACGTGAAGTTTACATTCGATAAAGCTCACGGCTTGGAATATATGGATTGCCCAGGAAATCACGCAATGACATTCACTGGCGTGAATCTTAACAAAGATGGCGAGCCAGATCGCTGGAAGATCGAGAACAGCTGGGGCAAGGATGCTGGCGAAGATGGCTATTATGTTGGCTCAGCAGAGTGGTTCGATCGTTATGTGAACGAAATAATCATCAACAAAAAGTACCTTGACAAAGAAACTTTAGCTGTATTGGATCAAGAACCAGTAATGCTTGAACCGTGGGCGCCACTTTCGAAGCGTTGCCGTTAAATCGTTACCATTAAAATTAAGTTTGGTAACTATGTGAGCGCAGATTGTTTTTGCAGTCTGCGCTTTTATTGTTGTTTTACTTTTTTCACAAATTAAAAAGAAGCCCGGCGGGAAGAGAAACCCGCCGGGGCAGAGAGAAAGAGAGAAGAAGGTTTCAATTATGGGGTTCGAAAACGAACCTCGCTAATGGCGAACCATTAACATATGTTAGTATAGCTAAACATTCGTCCAAAGAAAAGAGTTTTTCCTTAAAATTTCCTTAAAATATTTTCTTTTAGAGAACCATTTGCTATGTTCTTTAATTTTACAATTTATTTATTGAGAATTTCAACCTATTTCTCACTATTTTCCAAAGATTTTTTTGCTGCAGCAAGTCTTTCCGCCTCGACACGCTGACGCTCGGACAAAGCAGATGCAAAACGCTCAAGCTCCTCCTCAACTGCTTCTTTTGGAATCTTGGCAAAAATAGGACTTGGCTTAGGCACAGGCGTACCTGCTACCAACTCCTCACTCTCCCAAGGATGAACAGTTTCCCCCAAGCGATAATCGCCCGTAATAATCGGATACTTGAAGTCTGGATTATCCAAATCTTCAACTTCTTCAATATGAGGCAAAGGCGAGAATACGCCAGTGCCACCAAGTGCTTCCCAAACTTTTTGAGCTGCATGAGGCAAGAATGGCGCAAGCAGATGATTAGCATCCGAAACAGCCTGAGCTGCAACATGCAACACAGTACCAAGGCGATCCTCATCATCTTTAATTTTCCAAGGCTCAGTTGCAGAAATATATTTATTAATATCCGCAACTACTCGCATTGCTTCAGTAAGAGCATTCTTCTGACGATGACGCTCAATCAAACTACCAACCAAAGCAAAAGCATCAGAAGTTTGATCGAGAAGAGCGCGATCCATTGCAGTCATAGAATCTTCATCAAGAGGAGGAATTGCACCAAAGTTCTTATTAATAAGATTTGCCACACGATTGACAAGATTACCCCAGCTTGCAGCAAGTTCTTCGTTATTGTGACGAGCAAACTCAGCCCAAGTAAAATCAGCATCAGAATTTTCTGGACCCGCAATAGAAATGTAGTAACGCACAGCATCTACAGGGTAACGTGCCAAAATATCCTTCACATAAATCACGATTCCGCGCGAAGAGCTGAACTTCTTGCCTTCCATAGTCATGAACTCAGAAGCAACAACCTGTTCAGGCATGTTCAATGGGCCATAAATGCCAGCCTCACCACCTTTAGAACCAGCACCGTTGTAGGCAAGCATTTCCGAAGGCCAAATCTGAGAATGGAAAGTAATGTTATCTTTGCCCATGAAGTAGTATCCAGGAGACTTAGGATCACACCACCAATCACGCCAAGCGTCTGGCTTGCCTTGTCGACGAGCCCATTCAATAGATGCAGACAAGTAGCCAATAACAGCATCAAACCAAACATATAAACGCTTATTTGGATTATCAATCCATCCTTCAACAGGAACAGGAATGCCCCAATCAATATCGCGCGTAATAGCTCGCGGCTTTACTTCATTAAATAATCCAAGCGAGAAATTAATAACATTCGTGCGCCAACCTTCGCGAGAATGAAGCCAGTTAACATTCGCTTCAGCCAAAGCAGGCAAATCTAGGAAATAATGTTCAGTTTCTTCAAAGCGCGGAGTTTCACCATTAATTTTAGAAACTGGATTAATAAGCTCATCCGGATCAAGCTCGTTTCCACAAGCATCACATTGATCGCCACGAGCACCATCTGCGCCACACAATGGGCATGTGCCTTCAATATAACGATCTGGCAAAGTACGACCAGTGGAAGGAGAAATAGCAACCTTCTGAGTGCCCTTGTAAATATAGCCGTTCTTTAAGCACTGACGGAACATTTCTTGCACAACATGCTCGTGATTTGCAGTGGTAGTACGCGTGAACAAATCGTAGCTCAAACCTAAATCGCACAAATCCTTAGTAATCACACGATTATAACGATTAGCAAGCTCTTGTGCAGAAACGCCTTCCTTATCTGCTTCAACCAAAATAGGTGTACCGTGCTCATCCGTGCCAGACACCATTAATACGTCATTACCTTTCATGCGCTCGTAACGCGCATATACGTCTGATGGGACCCCGAAGCCTGCGACGTGACCAATATGACGAGGGCCGTTAGCATACGGCCAAGCAACATTCACCAAAATATGACTCATAGACAATTATTATCTTGTTCAACGCGGACAGTACATAAGAACATTGCAAAAAGAATCCCAAATATACGAGAAAAACACGCTGGATAACAAGCCTCACACGAGTTCATCCACATATCCACAAGTTATAAAACCAGCCTGGAATTGAAGCAAATATAAACATAATCTCAACTTATGCACTACGAAACTAATGCACTAGAAAACATGCACTAAAAAACAACAATATGCACAATACGAATCGTAAATAATCGCGCTGAAAAATAAATATGCAAAAAGAAAGGATTAAAGAAAATTGAAAAACCAACAAAATATGCGCAATTTATTGGATATTTGCGAAGAAACACAAACGCAATTCCCAGAATTACTTGACGACAACCATTTACCAGGTCCAATGTGCATGAAAAAACTTTCTCAAATTGGTGTATTCAATAGGCTTGATTTAAATGCAGGATATTCAAATAAGGCAGCTATTTCCACTCAAGGAAGAAGCAATATTGTGAGCAATCTTATGCCTACAGAAAGCATAGCCTGTTTATTTACTGCAGCATGGGTTTGGATAGGGGGTCATTTTCCTGAAAATATAGATGTTATTGATTATGGGCACAGAAGAAAAAAGCCGCACGGTCATGCGATTCGCGCATTTCGAAGACACTTAAACAATGAAGAATACGTAATACTTGGAAAAATTAGAATAACAACGCCAGAACGAACAATTTGCGATTTAGCGTACACTCCAAGCGAAAACGAAGAGCACGAACCTTATAGAAAAGATATTGCTCACCTATTGATATCTAAATACAGCATTGACTTGCGAAAATGCAAACGTACTATTGACGGAAACCCATATTTCCCAGGCTCAATACATGCAAGAAATTGGATACGAAACATTGCGAAAGAAGCAAACAAACCATGGAAATGAAGAACTCTTATGCAACTAAAACAAACAGCCCTCCAAAACCACCTATAATACTCACGCCATCTGTTGCTATCGACCCTGCAACAAAAATGGAAGTGCTATGGTACATCGCGCAAAAAATACCGGAACTTCGAAAATGGATTATTGCAAACCCTTCAGCAGACGCGCAAATTTTAGAATATATTTCTCAACAAGGTGGACCTGACGTTCGTTACAGTTTTGAAGTGCTATTTTCTGCGTATGACAGCAATGAATAGAAAGCAAAAAATAGTAGCAAAAGCAGAAATCTTATTTTTGATCAGGTTTATGCTCAAGACAAGACGCATAAACTTGCTTACGATTAGCAAAAGATCCGTCAGCAAACGGATGCTCTTTTACTACTTTTGTAATTGCTTCTTTTATGCGCAAACCTTCGGATTCTGCACATTCAAGCGAAAGCTTTGCAAGAGCATCAATGCTTAAATCTGTGCTTTCAGACTGCACTTCTTCATCACTTGCACCACCGATAACTAAAACTATTTCACCTCGAGGAGGATCCGCTAAAACACCATCGTGAATACTTTGCACAGTTCCACGACGAATTTCCTCAAAATCTTTTGTAAGTTCACGGCATAACGCCATTGGACGATTAGAACCAAGTACTGCCAATATGTCTTCCATTGCTTCTGCAATACGATGTGGAGCCTCATAAAATACTATTGTTCGTCGCTCGGCTTTAAGTGAGCGCAAATGCTGTTGACGCTCACCAGATTTACGAGGCAAAAAGCCTTCATAACAGAAGCGATCGGTTGGCAATCCAGAAAGAGCAAGCGCATCTAAAACTGCACTAGGACCAGGCGCGCAAGTAACAGGCAAATCTCGCTCTATTGCACGTCGAACAACAGCAAGACCCGGGTCGTTAATGGTAGGCATACCTGCGTCTGAAACAACAAGAACAGTGCTACCCTGCTCAACTTTGTCTAGCAAGCCATCTGCCTTATTTCGCTCATTATGATCGTGGTATGCGATTACGCTACCAGAAACATGCACACCAAGGCGATTCGCTAAATCATAAAGCCTACGCGTGTCTTCAGCAGCAACAATATCAGCAGTTTCAAGAAGATTAATTAATCGTGCAGAAGCGTCTGCCATATTCCCAATAGGCGTAGCAGCTAAAACAACTTTACCTAAACTATCTTCTTCGTTACACATCTTGAATCTCCTTATAAAACTTCTTAAAACTCTACACGAATTTATAAAAGAACGCACTTACAAAGCGAGGTATTTGATTAGAATTATGCTTAGTGTAATTGCAATATAAGCGAAACGAAAAGAGACACTATGAAGATTATAAATCAGAAAATAAAAAGTATAGATGGAAGCGATGCGCAGCTTATTGGGTATATTTTAGACGATAATTTAGATAGCAAAGGCTTGCAAAACCGTCCTGCAATTCTAATTTTGCCAGGCGGTGGCTTCTTGCGCGTATCGAATCGTGAGGCAGAGCCTGTTGCCATGAAGTTTGCTGCAGAAGGATTCCACACTTTTGTGTTGCGATACTCGCTTACTCCAAGCACATACCCAACTCAGCTTTTAGAAGCAGCAGAAGCGATGAGCTTAATTCGCAAAAACGCAAAAGAATGGCACGTAGATGCGCAAAAAGTTGCAATTATTGGATTCTCCGCTGGAGGGCATGTGGCTGCAAACCTTGCAACTAGCGTTAGCGACGAAGTTGAGGAAGCAAACGGGTATGCTGCTGATGACGTGCGACCAAATGCTCTTATGCTCGCATATCCTGTTATTTCTGCTGGGAAATATGCGCATAAGCCAACGTTCGATCGTCTATTTGGAGAAGTTAGCAACGAAGAGCGAACTGAACTTGTCAATAAACTTTCGCTGGAAAATCACGTGGATCGTAAAACTCCACCTGTATTTGTATGGCAAACCATTACTGATCAAACAGTTCCAGTAGAAAATTCAATAATGTTTGTGAACGCTTGCGTTGAAGCTGGAGTAAGTGTTGAAGCGCACCTGTTCCCTAAAGGACCTCACGGCTTAGCTTTGGCAGTTAAAGAAACAGCAAAACGCGACGAAAACGGAAATGTGCTTACTGAATTTGTTCAGCCAGAAGTTCAGCAGTGGGTTAAGCTTGCTTGCGATTGGTTGCATCGCACTTTTGCGTAATTTAACTTCAACTCTCCCGCGTTTGTTCCCTTTTTAACCCATTTGGTAAACAAAGCAAAAACAAAACGTCGCCCACACACCATGATTGATATGTCGACGACGTTTTGTTACTTGCTATTAATAAGTAATTTTAATTAATCTCAATATTTAAGAGAAAATCACACTATTAATATTTCACACTATTTTTGGCATTGGAGTAGTTAGTGAAGATGTGAGATTTACTTGCACAACTCCAGCTCCAGCGTGAACTTCCACTTTCTTCAATGTCACAGTGCGAGAATCTTCAGGTGCATGATCATCGTCAGTCATAGTTGCTGGCGACTTTACAGCAACAAGCGCGAGGTCATCGAAAACAACTCCAGAATTTGCACACAAATTCTGCGCTTCTTTCAATGAATCAGCAAAACCTGCTTTATCGATCACACGCTCAGTAGGAACACCGTAAGCTTCTGCGCACAGCAAGTTAATTCGCTCCCTAAGCGTCTTTCCACGCCTACTTTCTGGAACTTTCGTTTCAACATCATCAGTTATTGCAGACACAAAATCGTCCAGCTGATTTGCCAAACCATCGCCACCATCGCGGAATAAATTGCCAACAATCGGCTTTCTGAATCCTAAAGACTTAGCTTGTTCCAACAATTCAGGAACTTGATTATCTTCACCTTCCCACAAATTAATCAACGGGAACGTAGGGATATTAAGAGATTCCAAACGAGAAACATGGAATGGGTAACGCCAAGCCAAAGTTTCGTCATCTCGCCAAGTAGTTGCGCGAGTAACTACAACTGCAGCAGCAGGCCACTTTGCACCAAACTCGCGAGCAGCAATATCTAACCACTTTTGAGCACCAGCATCCGTACCATAACCTGCTTCTACAACCACAACATCATGCTCAGCGCAAGCCATTTCAACACTTACAAGGCTTGGAATACCAAGCGAAACGTTCGCAAACGGGCCACAATGAACGTAAATTGGAGAACCATTAATCGTCTCAGTTTTAGCAGGCTTTACAGCGTCGGCAAGAATATTGGTGATTCGCCACAAATCCACAAACTCGCCAAACTGAACAGACTTACCGTCTTTTGTGCCAGCAATCATTGAAGAAACACGATGAGAAATCTCGTCCATACTGCGCGACAACACTACGATTTGCATGAGCTCGCAAGTTGGCGTCAAAACGACGCGCTCAGGAACAGTCCCCTTGCCAAAATCAACAGCAATGCTTCGCAAAGATCGCGAAGGAACTTCGCTAACTCGAGGAACTAAAATAGTATCAAGGGCACCCTCGTCGACTGCTTTTTCCGCAAACGACACAAGCAAATTCTGCGCGCAAGCAATAGCAGCCATTTCACCACACAAACCCCAGTCAATCAACTCAGGGTGAGAAAGCGAAGACTTACCGCCACCACTTGCACCACCTTTAGAACCAGCAGCTGTAATGCCCATGCTTGGCTGACGAAGAACTGCAGCTGCGTCCACACCTCGCTCACGCAAAGCATCAACCAACGCAATAGTTGTAGTCGTTTTACCTTCTCCGCGAGAAGCTTTCAAAGGAGTATCAGCAGTAACAAGCAGAACTTTACCGCGCTTCCTAGGCTCCTCTGGATGTTGCTTTAAATAATCCAAGTACCCAAAGGCATCAATTTTTTTAACCAAACCGAATGTTGTAGTGTATGAATCAAGAATGCTCATGTACCCCTCTTTCATAGGCATATTGGCACAACTATGCATGCGGATAATGTTAATTACATGATTCATACTATACGATTGTTTGTTCGCAGCATAGGCACCACACGCAATATCTATACGCGCTATTAGCAACGTCTATAGCAAAATAACAAAAGATAACAAAAATGCCTTCCACATGAAATAAAAAGTTCATTTCTTAGGAAGGCATCTGAGTTATTAAATTATTTTCGTAAGTTTTTCCATATCAATTACGAGAAAACTTATTTAATTGCATTTCAGTGATCAGAACGATTAAAACCATTCTTCATACGCATGCTAGTGATGTACAGCACCGTGTCAAGCAAAGAATCGGTTTCTTTCTTCAACTTTGCCGCCATATCGTCATTTGCTTCAGCCAAAGCCTCACGCACTTTATCGTTGCGAAGCTCGGCAATAATAGCTTCGGGATCGCGAACTAAATCATCGTAATCTTCGCCTTCATCACCTTCACGTTCTGGCTCGTAATCAGCCAAATCAACGCCAAGAATATCTGCCACGGCAGCATCCGTAGACTTGACCATTGCGTGACCAAGGGAACCGACAACTTCTTGGTAGCGCTCAATCGCGTTTGCAGTATCGTTAAATGCGGCATCCGCAAGAGCAGCAATAATGCGATTCTCCCAATAGAAGTTTTCGCTTGTTACGCGAGTAGTCGTATCTTCCAAATACTTTGGAGTGCGATTTACGTTTGGATAGAACGGAATCAAAGAATTGAAAGGATTAGAACCGTAAGTAATCCACTGAATTGCACGCATTGCTTCCGGCATGTAAGGGCGGATTTGCATTACAGCAAGCTCGCTTTGACGGTTAATGCCGATTGGACGCAGCATATGACGAGTATACTCATCTCCAAGCTTGCCGTAAGGATCATACTCAGTACCCTGATAGTGAGAGCTCAAAACGTACTTAACGTCTTCAATTGTTACCTTGCGCTCAGGCTGGCGAGCCCAAGGAATATCGTTGCTGTCCGGACGATGATCAGCGTCTTTACCATCCCACACTTCGTCATACGGATTCAAGAAGCGCTCCATGAACCATGCGCGAGGAGTGTTGTACACGTGGTCAGCATCCGAATGAGAGCCAAAAGCATCACGAGGGTTAAACGGAGAAGCGTTTTCCACCGACAAATCCAAGTGATTTTCTTCAATAAATTCAAGCAAATCAGCCGAGCACATATGCTCTTCTTGAAGATCAAAAGCATCATCTAAATCGAACTCGTCAATTCCAAGCTGGTTTGGCATAACAACATAAGCTTCATCCGGCACACGCTTAGCAATCCAATGATGACCACCGACAGTTTCAAACCACCAAATCTCGTTCACATCCGAAAATGCAACGCCATTCATCTCATAAGTGCCGTACTTTTCAAGCAATGCGCCCAAACGCTCAACACCTTCGCGAGCGCTACGAATATAAGGCAAAACAAGCGTTAAGAAGTCTTCTTCACCAATTCCACCCGGCACTTCCGGCTTATAGTCAGCATCCCCAACTTTGCCTTGCGCTTTTTGAAGCTCAACCATTGGATCTGCGCCTAACACACGCTCGTTGGATGTAAGCGTTTCAGTTGCGCTCATTGCAACGTTTGCTTCGTTAACGCCAGCTTCTCCCCAAATTCCTTCGCGCAAGTCTGCGTTTGGCACGCTTGTGTATTGCATTGGATTATCCGGCAACTCAACTGTTACGTGGCTAAGAACAGACTTATAAACGCGAGGTTGATCTTCCGGCTTTACTACCACTAAGCGCTTTGGATTAAATTCGCCATTTGCGGAGTCTTCGTTACGCGCAATAAGCGTAGATCCGTCGTAGCTTGCTTTTCGACCAACAAGAATTGTTGTGCATGCCATATTTGCATCCTCTGTTTTTAGATTTTATATTTTATTTTTAGATTTATTACTGTTTGATTCTAACGCTTAGGCGTTAACTGCTGACCTAATTGGTTGCCCTCGTGCTTGCGTTTAGGCTTTACCAGTAAGGAACATGCCATCAGCATCTACACCTGAAGTTACGTTTCTTACTTCACGCAACAATTCATTCATATAGAATCCCGGTTTAAGGTTTGGCAAAGGCTTTTCTGTACCAAAAACTTCAAACATGTATTCGTGATCTTTATCAGGAGGCTGCGGGCCGTTGTAACGCATAGTAATTGCTGGATCAGTGCAACCAATAAATCTGCTAGCTTGCGAGTTACGTCCTTGAAGCGCTTCTGGAATCATAGAAGTCATCGTGCGAGAAAAATCTTCCGGTATTTGCAAAGCGTGAGAATCGTTAAAATCAAACATTAACGCTTCAACAGGCACGTTTGCAGCAGTCCAGTGAATCCACTCAAAACCGCATACCGGTATTGCGTCGTCGTCAACAAAACGCCAATGCAAATAATGCACGAAAGATGGCAATTTATCTATATAAAATGGAAACGAAACTACTGGAATTCCATTGATTTTATTCTGCTCCGGCGCAGCTTTAGAATAATCGTCTGGAACAGTAGTGAAATCTGTAGAAATATTCATAATTTAAGTATCTACCATTACACAACACTAATCAACTGCGCGAGTAACAAATAAACGCAAACGTTCACGTAATTTAATTGTTCAAGCAGATTGTGACGCTCAAGCAAAAAACACTACAGAAACAACGCTAACTGCATAATTTGACGGTCAATATAAAACGTGCGCCCAGAAAAATCTAAACTGGGCGCATTAACTAAAATGTAATTTTTTACCGTACTCTATTTATTTTGTAACAGCCTCCTCATGAGTTTCAGCAGCCTTAGCTGCCATAGCTGCTTTCTTAGCAGCACGCTCTTGCTTCTTAATTTCTTCAATGAACTCAGCATGCTTTACTGCAGGAAGCCAGCCAGTGTTAACAACCTTAACCTGCCATACCCAAGCCAAGGCAAACAGAATAACAGCAACAATAATCAAGCTTATAGCACCAACGCCAGCACCGAGGTGAGCGAAGTTACCCACAACAGTACCAATCCAACCAAAGTCAGCATCGCCGAAGGTGGAGTTTGCCAAGCCGAAGGAACCCATAACAGTAAGCAATACTGCTGGAAGGAATGTAATAATTAAACCGTTAATAAAACCACCGAGAATAGCACCACGACGACCACCGGTTGCATTACCAAACACGCCTGCACCACCACCATCGAAGAAGTGAGGCACCATTCCTGGGAGAATCAATGCCAATCCCCAAGCTGGACCCATCCAAATTGCAATAAGTCCGAGAGCTACAAGACCTCCAACGAAGGAAGACAAGAAGCCAATAAGAGAAGCATTAGCACCGTATGGGAATACGATTGGAATATCCAATGCTGGACGAGCGCCTGGAACGACCTTGTTAGCAATACCCTGGAATGCAGGAACCAATTCACCTAAAATAATACGAACGCCGTAGAGGATGACACTAACACCAATTCCAAATTGCAAAGCCTGAGCAAAAGCCGCCATGTAGAAGGCACTATAGTCCGTAGGATGAGACGCGAAAATCTTGAAGAGTTCCTTTACTGGCAACACAACCGAAGCCCACACTGCGAATACCAAATACAGCACAACCATCAACAAAGTCGTGGAGACCATTGAATCACGCAAGAAGCTCAATCCCTTAGGGAAGTTGATATCTTCAGTAGACTTAGACTTCTTACCAACAGCAGCACCAACAGCACCAGAAACAATGTAACTTAAGGAGTTAAAGTGACCAATCGAGAGCTTATCGCTACCAGTAATACGGTTCATAAAAGGCTGCGCAAAAGCTGGTAGAACAACCATAACCGTTGCCATAATGACAGAGCCGACAATAACAATAAGCAACTGGTTGCTTGCGCCAAAACCAACGGAAAGAACTAGAGCCAAAAGCATAGACATGAACACCATGTGGTGACCAGTCAAGAATATGTACTTCAGAGGAGTAAAGCGTGCAGCAAGAAGCATAAGAACGAAGCTGAGCACAATAATGTACGCAGAAGTAGCACCGTACTGACCTGCAGCCTGAGCAGTAATAACCTCATTTGTAGGTACAACACCATGAGCACCAGTAGACTTCAAAACCAAGTCACCAAATGGAGCAAGAGCGCCAACAACAACGCCAGCACCTGCACCCAAAATGAGGTAACCCATAGCAGCCTTTAAGCCGCCTGCAATCACCTGTCCTGCACTACGCTTGAGTGCGATAAGACCGATTGCTGCAATAATACCAATCAAATAAGCCGGCACATTCAAAATCTGCTGACTTATGAAATTTAAAACCTGAACTACAATGTTCATCTTATTTCCTTCTTTTTATTTAGAAAAAGCGAATAGCGCATGAAATAACAGTATGACTATGCCAAAGCAGTAAGCACGTAATCAGCATAATCAAACGTTTATTTGTTACACATAATTTATGCGTAACGCTCAAGCACACCCTTCACCTCTTCAACATCCATGAAATTTTCAATTGTTTCTACAGGAGTGGTAGTGCCCTCAAGCTCTGGAGCAAGCTGAGGAGAAGTGAGCACAAGATCATTCATATTGGCAGTACCTTTTGCACTTCCAGCATCGGAAGTAGTAACTGTAACATCAAGACCTAAGTCTGCTGCCGCAGCCTCAACATTGATTTTTAAAAGTACAGACGTGCCAATGCCGTTTCCGCATACACATAGAATATTCATAGATAACCTCTTTCGTTGAGTTGTATTTTTTTAATTTTGCAAAATTAGCTAATTCTTTAGTATTTAACTTTTAAGAATTGCGCGAATTTCTTTAGCGTTTTTTGCTTGCGCAAGTTCTCTAGTCTTCACAGGATTAGACAAAGCTGCAGCAACCGCGGACATAACGCCAATATGCTCATTTTCATCGTGACCTGCAAGACCAATTACTAAAGAGACCGGATCGTTGGCAGTGTTACCAAATTTAACGGGCGTACTTAAACGAATCCAGCTCAAACCACTTTTTAACACTGCTTCCGACGGGCGCGAATGCGCCAAAGCCAAGCCTGGGGCAATAACAATATACGGACCCATTTTTTCAACTGTTTCAATCATCTGATCCGTATATTCATCAGTAGTAAAGCCAGACTCCTTCAAAGCATTGCCCGCAAGACAAATAGCATCACGCCAATCTTTCGCTGCAATATCAAGGTTTACTGCAGAATCCGGGAGAAGCTCATCAATATCAGCACTCATATTTTCTCTTTTCTAAGCATGTTAATTATTCTTGATTATTTCTGATTGGTAATCGAATTTTTAATGTTCTTCGTAACGATCATATTTTGAATTACTCCCTTGGCTTATTCTTGCATGATTGAGTGGTAGAACTTTCCAGCTAAAGCCTCATGAGCTTTAGCTTTAGCTTCATCAAATGTAGTTTGAGCAAGTTCTGCTCGAACATCGTCCAAAGCAACTGACGTCATAGAAAGCGAGTTAATACCGAGACCTGTAAGAACAATCGCTAAGTCTGGATCTGCTGCAGCTTCTCCACACACTCCGACTGGCATACCATGTGCGTTACCAGCGTCTGCAATCATTTTGATCGCGCGCAACACTGCAGGGTGCCAAGCAGTTTGATAATTAGAAACAGACCCAAGGGTTCTATCTGCTGCAAGAGTGTATTGCGTCAAATCATTCGTTCCGATAGATACAAAATCAGCAACTTGAGCAACCTCCTCGGCAACAAGAGCGATAGAAGGCACCTCTGCCATAATGCCAACCTTTTTAAGACCTTTAGATTTACCAAGTTTTACAAAATATGCTGCTTCATGTTCGTCTGAAACCATTGGAGCCATCACCCATAAGTCAGCATTCGTCACAGCATCAGCACGAGATAATGCCTCCAGCTGACCATCTAGAACATCCATATGCTGTCTTAGAGTACGCAAACCTCGAAGTCCGAGGGCAGGATTTGGTTCATCTTCAGGAGTCAAGAATGGTAACGGTTTATCTGCTCCAGCATCAAGCAATCGAATAACAACTTTCTTGCCTTCAAACTGAGATAGTAACTCTGTATAAGATTCTGTTTGTTCTTCTATACTAGGCGGTTGCTCGTTACCAATAAACAGAAATTCCGTTCGGAATAGACCTACTCCTTCTGCTCCATACTCATGAGCAGTTACGGCATCTGAGGGCTTTCCTACATTTGCCAAAAGAGGAATCAAATGACCATCTTTTGTACTTCCAGGCAATCCACGCAATTCACGAGCGCGGCTTAAACGCTCACGAGACTCTTTAACATGCGCGATCTCTTCTTCACTAGGACTGCTTATAACATGACCATTAACGGCATCTACTACAACAATTTGATGATTCTTCAGCTGAGAGGCATCGTGTGCTCCAACAACAGCAACAATTCCACGAGCACGAGCAAGAATAGCAGTGTGACTTGTAGGACCACCATCAAGAGTGACAATTGCCTGAACCTTGCTTAAATCAAGTGAAGCTGTATCAGCAGGTGAAAGATCCCTAGCAACCAGCACAAAAGGCGAATCACTTTCCGGCACCCCAGGAGCTTCAACACCAATCAAAGATGCAATAACACGCTGGCCAACATCATGCAAATCTCCTGCACGCTCAGCCATGTAACCACCAAGATTACGCAACATGTCTTCAAATTGTGCGAACCCTTCCCAAGTGGCACGTTCCGCTGTTTTCCCCTTATCAATACCAGATTCAATTGCACTTATTAACGCTGGATCCGATGCCATCTGTGCAAGAGCTTGCATAATTGGTGCTGCTTTTCGAGTCCCCTCATCCTTTGCTTCAAGAGCCTCACTTGCACGATGGTTTAGGTCTTTATTTACTTCATTTAAAGCATTTTTAACAGCCTTTTTTGCATCCTCAGCCAACACACTAACAGCACGAGGAGAATCCTCTGGCTCATGCAAAGCAGGTGCCATACACAATACTTCACCATATGCCATCGAGCGCCCAATGCCAACACCAGTGATTACCATACTTAAAACCCTCCTTTAGGTTTAGAAACTTTATTACGGCCGCAACGCCGCATAAGCATTTCTTGTAGGTAAACGTTTCTTACTAATGAAACTATACACCATTAAAAACGTTGTTACAACAAGTGAAAACGTTTTCTGTATTTTTCAATTAATTATGCTACACTTAATGTTGAAAATAGCAAACAAAAAAACCTTAAGAAAAAAATATGGTTTGCTTTTATATGAAAAATAAAAATAAAAGCAGAATTTGTTAATTATTATTCAAAGGAGAAAAAATGGCAATTGCAACTCGTACTGTTACTATTGAAGACTCAGTTGGAATACATGCTCGCCCAGCGTCAGAATTTTCTCAAGCCGCGATGTCCTCAAATTGCATTGTAACGATTGCGAAAGGCGAAGGTACCCCTGTAAGTGCGAATAGCATTCTTTCAATTATGGGATTGGGTATTACTAAAGGAGATTCAATCACAATTACCGTTGATGGTGAAGACGCTGAAAATGTAGCTAACAATCTTGTCGATGTAGTCACGAAAGGCGAATAATATAAATAAATAAGTGTACATAAACTGACAAATAAATAATATTCAATTTGCGGTGCTGTTTACCAATAATTACAGCACCGCACTTATTCGGGGGCAAATATGACAAATCAAACTAATCAAAACGCCTCCATAACTCATGTAGCAGCTCTTGCAAAAGTTTCAATTGCAACAGTATCTCGTGTACTTTCTGGTAGACGAGCCAAAGATGACGATATTGCAAAACGCGTAAGAAAAGCTGCAGAGCAGCTTAATTATTCAGTAAATTATGCAGCAAGCGCATTAAGAAGTGACACAACTAATACAATCGGCGTAGTAATAGGCACAAGCAACGTAGATGATTCATTCAGTGTAAATATGCTTTCTGCATTGGATGAAGCAGCTCATGAAATAGATAAAATACTTCTTGTTGGAACTGGAAAAGACGCAGAAGCTCAAGAAGAACGCATAGAAGAGCTTATCGGTCATAATGTTGACAGTCTTATTGTCATGCCATCTAACAATAGTGATTTAACAAAAACACTTGAAAACTACGTTGACAATCTTCCCATTGTGCAAATTGGTGGCACTGCTACTTCATTCCACGTCAATTGGGTTGGCATGGATCAAGAATCAATGATGGAAGCTGCTTTAATACATCTTTCGCATCACGATGCCCATAATATTGCTTATTTAAGTGGAAATGTTGACTCCACACAAAGCGCAAACCTATTTGCCAATTTTCAGACTGCTGCAAGCCGATTAAGTTTACTTTCTGAGCCAGATTGGACAACTTTTGGAGAACTTACTTATCAACGTGGATTCAAGGATACAATGCGGCTTTTTTCTGATTCTACTGCTAAGCAATCTCGCAAACCAGACGCTGTTATTTGCGCAAATGACGCTGTCGCACTTGGAGCACTTCTAGCTTTAGATGAGCTTTCTTTGCAAGTTCCGCAGGATGTTCTCGTAATAGGTTACGGAGATAGCAGACAGGCAGAAATATCTGAACCAAAGCTTTCTTCAATCCGTCCTCCGTACCAGCAAATTGCACGCGAAGCAATCCGCCTAACCGCTGTCAACAAATCAGAGCAACATTGGTTACCTGCACATATGGAGTTTAGACCAGAAATCATGCGACGCGAATCAACAAATTCACCAAGAATAGGCACAAGCGATATGTCACTTCCGTGGAGGATATGATACTTTTGCATTTTATTGACTTTGCAAAAGTGAGCAAAATAGCGCTTCAAAAACAAGAGTTGCGTTACCATTTCTCGAAAGCCGACGACGAGCAGTAGCAATACTGTCAACGCAATCCAAGGCTCTACTTGCTGTCATGCTTTGTGCCAACTGGACAATTCTAGACTTGTATTCCTGATTTATAATTGGCGAAGACTTTTGCGCGTCGTTAATAACAACTAAAACGTCTCTATACACGCTATCGATTGCGTCAAGAGAACGGCATAACACGTCACGGCTTACACGAGTTACTTTACGTTTTACATCATCCTTTTTTCCAATTGCATTGTAGTTTGCGCGCAATTTGGGCGGAATGCGATCCTCATCGCCTAATCCGTTAATTCTGCGAAATTCTTTTTGTTGATCCTCAACATTTCGCTGAACCTCATCTTCTGCTTGTGCTTTTGCATCGTCAATAAGCATTGCAGCAAGCATAATTGCGTCGGCAGCATCATGCATACGAAGCAATCCTGCAACAAGCTCATCTCGCCTACTTAAAGCACGCTCATCGCTTGCGTAAATAAAAGCAGTTGCTATATTTCCTTGAGAAAGCCTGGCTGCACGACTCGCTAGCTTATTATCCGCATCCGTTTTTTTAGTAAGATATTCTGCTATAGACTGCTCGTTTGGAGTAGCTAATTGCACAAGTTGTGTACGCGAACGAATTGTTGGAAGCACATCCATAACACTTGAAGCGCATAAAAGCCAAATCGTATGCTCACTTGGCTCTTCAATCTCTTTAAGAAGAACGTTCGTGCTACGTTCCAACATTCGGTCAACATCTTCAATAATTATGATTCGCCAAGGAGCAGTGCTAGGCATCTGCTCAGAAATCCCAATTGCCTCACGCACATCGTCAATGCTAAGAGTTACGCCTTTTGTTGCAAGCGTATGCACATCAGGATGCGATCCTGCTAAAACTTCTTTGGCAGTTTTACTAAGCTCACCTTCGCCACTAATTCCATCACTGCCTTCTCCATGATCCGGACTTTCGAGAGCTGCAGCGAAAGCGCGCGCAACTTGCGCACTACCGAAGCCAGCAGATCCGCAAATCAGCCAAGATTGCGCTATTTTGCTAGCGTCCGCACAAGCAATGTTTCGCAATCGCGAAACTACCTGTTCTTGCCCAATAACGCTATCCCACACACTCATCGCTTCACCCCCTGCATAGCTTCTCTACTTCTTCACTTTATAAAGTTCGCCATTTTATTTAGTTTCAATTTCTTCAATTAAGTTATGTACGTCTTGCACAATAAGTTCAAATAATGATTTCGCCGAGAACGTTGCGTCTAATACGCGATAACGATCTGCAGACTCCTGCGCTAAATCTAAAAATGCTTCTCTAGTGCGACGAGCGAAATCTATTCCAGCTGATTCCATGCGATCTTGCTCGCGATGCAAACGCTTAAAAGCATCTTCCGGTTGCATATCTAGCAAATAAGTGCGATTAGGCCATAGCGAATCCGTTGCCCACTCACTTAAAGTTCGCACATCATCCATAGTCAATTCGCGACCGCCTGCTTGGTAAGCAAGCGAAGAATCAATATAACGATCCGTTATTACTACTGCACCACGGCTAAGTGCCGGGCGAATCACTTGCGCAACATGCTGTGCACGATCCGCAGCAAAAAGCAAAGCTTCTGTTCTGGCAGATACACTCGTGCCATGCAACAGTATTTCGCGCAAAGTTTTACCCAACTGCGTACCGCCAGGCTCACGCGTCACTACAACTTCTCGCCCCAAAGATTGCAAATAATCCTTAAGAGCCTCAACTTGCGTAGTTTTACCAACGCCATCAATGCCCTCGAAAGAAATAAATAAGCCTTTATTTGCATAAGATTGCTCACTTCTGCAGCCGCAGTTTCCTCCGCAAGCGCAGCCACCAGAAAAATCGTCATTTTTAGATGCCATATTTTTGACTCCATATGCAAGGTTTATTTAATCTTTAGATTTCATTCCTATGCTTTTTTAGCGGTAGATTTCTTTGAAGTAGTCTTCTTTGTAGAAGTTTTCTTTGCGGTAGATTTTTTCGCAGTAGACTTCTTTTCAGAAGATTTTGCAGTGCTCTTAGTCGCGCGCTTTTTGCGTTTTACGGGACCTGCGGCACGCTTTTGCGCCAAAAGTGCAAACGCATCCTGCGGATCAATCGATTCAGGCGTATACTGCTTTGGCAAAGTGCGATTCGTTTCACCATCAGTAATATAAGCTCCGTAGAAACCATCCTTAATCACTACTGGCTTTCCAGTTTCAGGATCTGCGCCAAGCTCACGAAGAGGCGGCTTGGCGGCACCACGAGTACGCTTAACGTACTTTGGTTGCGCAAATAAATCTTTCGCTTCTTGCAAAGTAACAGTAAAAATAGCATCTTCACTAGAAAGGGATCGCGTATCCGGCTTAGATTCCACAGTTTCTCCAGCAGAAGTATCTACAGCAGAATATGTTTTAGTTAAATATGGACCGTAACGACCATTATTTGCTTCGATACGAGCTAGTTTTACAACGCCTTCGGCATCAACTTCTTCATACTCACCAACCAAACGTGGCAAATTCAAGAGTTGCAACGCTTCTTGCAAAGTCAAAGTCGCTGGATCCATGGTTTTAAACAAAGAAGCCATTTTTGGACGAGCTTTAGAAGCCTTAGAAGACTTAGAATCTTCCGCGTTATCCTGCTCTTCTACCAGTGCCACGTACGGACCAAAACGACCATTGCGCACTTCTACGTTCCCACCCGTTTCTGGATCTACTCCAAGCACACGTGGACCTTCAGCATTATTCTCAAGCAATTCTCGAGCAGCATCAACAGTTAACTCATCTGGAGCTAAAGTTTCTGGCAAAGAAGCATGACGAGGGTTGCCTTCAGCATCAAGATTCTTAATGTCTTCCAAGTACGGACCATAGCGTCCAATACGCACATGCAAACCATCGCCAATGTCTATGGTATTTATTTCACGCGCATCAATTTCACCAAGCTCTGCAACCTGCTGTTGCAAACCAATATGAGCTTCATCAGCAGAATTAGCAGCACCCTCACCGGAACCGAAATAGAATCTAGTTAGCCAATCGCGACCGGTTTCTTCACCGTGCGCAATTCTGTCCAAACCATTTTCCATATCAGCAGTAAACGCGTAATCAACATACTTTGGGAAATTCGCTTCCAAAAGTTTAATTACAGCAAAAGCAAGCCAAGAAGGAATTAACGCACGTCCACGCTCATACACGTATCCGCGATCAATAATTGTAGAAATAATCGTTGCGTAAGTAGAAGGGCGTCCTATTTCCTTAGCTTCCAAAGTTTTAACTAAAGAAGCTTCAGTATATCTTGCAGGAGACTGAGTTTCGTGAGAATCCGCACTAACACTTTTAGCTTCAAGAACATCCCCAGCTTGCATTTGAGGAAGTGCCTTATCGCTTTCACCTTCAGTTGCATGAGCATTGCCAAAAACCTTCATAAAACCAGCAAAAGTAATTACTGTTCCAGAAGCTTGGAACAAAGCTTCTCCATATTCTCCAGCAGAAGCATTTAACTTAACAGTTGCTGTAAAACCTGTAGCATCAGCCATTTGTGACGCAAGGGTTCGTTGCCAAATAAGCGTATACAATTTTAGCTGATCCGCAGGTAATTTATCTGCAAGCTCGTCCGGGCTTAAGAAACGCGCTCCAGCAGGGCGAATACATTCATGAGCTTCCTGCGCTCCTGCAGACGTAGTTGCGTACTGCTTAGGAGATTGCGAAACATATTCGTCGCCAAATGCTGCACGAGCAGCACTACGCGCAGCTTCGATAGCTTCTTTGGAAAGCGTTACGGAATCCGTACGCATGTAAGTGATATAGCCGTTTTCGTATAGAGATTGTGCAGCTCGCATAGTTTGGCGAGAGCTCATTGAAAGTCGGTTTCCAGCAGTTTGCTGCAAAGTTGATGTAGTAAAAGGTGGCAAAGGACGACGACGATACGGCTTCGTTTCCATAGAGTCAACTACAAAATCTGAATTCTCAAGAGCTTTAGAAAGCTTAGATGCAAAATCAGCATCAACATGCAAAGCTTTTTGTGATTCATCTTTTGTAGAGACCAACTCACCTTTTGAATTGAAATCTTTAGAACCAGCCAAACGACGAGCAGAAAGCTCGCTCATGCGCGCTTCAAAATCAACATTTTCGCCATCTGAGCCTTTAGAACTTAAAACCGCGCTAATATCCCAGTAAGACGCCTTAGTAAACGCCATACGCTCGCGTTCGCGCTCAACAATCAACCTAGTAGCAACAGACTGCACGCGTCCAGCAGAAAGACCAGGACCAACTTTCCTCCACAAAACAGGAGAAAGCTCATATCCATACAAACGGTCTAACACACGACGAGTTTCTTGCGCATCAACCATATTGTCGTCAACATTTCGAGTATTACTAAGCGAGGCTTGAATTGCATCCTTAGTAATCTCATGAAACACCATACGCTTTACTGGCACAGTTGGCTTCAACGCTTCTACCAAGTGCCACGCAATAGCTTCACCTTCGCGATCCTCATCAGTTGCCAGATATAATTCGTCAGCTTTTGCGAGCGCAGACTTTAAATCGGAAACAGTTTTCTTTTTATCTGAGCCAACTACGTAATATGGCGCAAAACCATGATCGACATCTACACCAAACTTGCCAAACGCTGCTTTGCGTGAGGCTGGAACTTGGCTTGGCTGAGCGAGATCGCGAATATGCCCAACTGAAGCCATGACGGTGTAGCCATTTCCTAAATACCCGCCAATTTTTCGCGCTTTCGTGGGAGACTCCACAATGACTAGCTTATTCTGTGCTGCCATATTCGCTCCTTTCCTAACACAATCGAACATATAATTCCGAACTATATGTTTCACGCTAACTGTATCGCAACTTAAGTTATACGTCTATTACATTCCACCTCGGTGGATAAAAGCAGATAGAGTAGACAATATTACTTAGAAGCAGATGGCGGCGTCGGCGGAGCGCCTACTAATCCAAGCCTACTCAACGGCGAAGCTGTAGAGTGACGCATTACCATAATTACGCCAAAAACAAGCAAAGACACGCCTATAATCAGCCAATAAGTTGCTACATAAGATACGCTTGCAGCCCATTGAGCAAAAATATCAACACCAGGAAGAATTTGCCATATTAAATAAAGTGCATACAAACACGCCAACACACCAATCGTAATCATAGAGCTTCCTACAATTTGAACGCTAATTGAGGAACGTCGATAAGCTGGCATATCCATTCCACTACTGCGAGTGCATGCGAGCATAATAAGCGTTACAGCACCAACGATAAGTAATGACATAAGAACGTCAGAAACTCTATGCCAATGCGCTGCAACCAACGAAAGTTCCACAAGAACGCTTATAAAAGCTGCAGCTACCGCTGCCCATGCGCGCCAAACACGCGAAACTGCGCAAATAAGCAACGCACATGATGCAGTAATAAGTAAGGTATGACCTGAAGGTGCTGAATTTGCAGACAAATATTCAATACTTATAAGCATTGGGCGCGGAAGAATTTTTTTCAATGGTTCAGCAGCAGCCGAAAGAATAATAATTCCAGCACATTGACCAAGAAGCCACCAACGTTTACGAATACAAACTACTATGAGTGAAACAAGAGCAATTATTATGCTAGTAACTATAACAACCATAGAAACGCTTATAGGTCGCAAGCAAAATGCAAGCCAAGATGGCGTACCATGAGAACCAAATCCATCAATTACCATTTCTTCATAGCTTTGACCAAGTACTGTTTGCACACTAATAAACCATATGAACGCAGCAGAAGCCAAGAAAACAATTGCAATAGCAACACACCACAATATGGTAGATATTCTAGGACGCTTTATAAGCTGACCAAGCTGATCAATATCATCTGCATCTGATAGAGAATCTTTAGAAGATAACTGATTAGTCGAATACGACAAATCGGACGAGCCAGACAAATCAGACAAATCAGATTGACGCTTAGTTTGTTTTACAAACTGTTTTACAGACTGTTTAGAAGATTTTTCTTCATTATTTTCTGGAAATAAAGGCGATATTTTTTCGTCATTATCTTCAGATGAGATTGGAGAAAATGGCGTAATAGTATTAATCGAATCCAAAGGATGCGAATAGTCACCACCTTCACTGTTGCGATTAACATCTTGCGAAGTTCCACCTACCGGCAGCGCATCATTTTTCTCAGCAGAATCATCATGCTGATTGTCAATGCTATTGGATTGAATTCCTGCAAATTCTTCACTCATACTTTAGACTTTACGACAGTATTTACGACCGCGCTAGTTTTACGCATAATAAAACCTCCGCGCACCCACCAGAGGCCACTTACCCTTGCTGCATTTCTGCCCTGGGGGGATTGGGTGACTTAGTGCCACACGGAGGCTCTATCTATATTACACGATTTTCGCTACATGTCGAGTAGTAATAAATTATGCGCGCCACACGCTCTTGCCGTGCTCTTTTGCAAATTCAGTATCTTCATCAAGCTGAGACTCGTTAGCTTCAACATCACCAGCAATATAGCGTTCAACTAATTGGCGAGCTTCACTATCTTCATGCTGAACTGCAGGAGACTTCATAAAATATGAGCTTGGAGCCAAAACCGGACCAGAAAGCTTGCGATCCAAAGCAATTTTTGCGGCTCGAACAGCATCGATAACAATTCCGGCAGAATTTGGAGAATCCCAAACCTCAAGCTTGTACTCCAAATTCAAAGGAACATCACCAAAAGTAGTACCTTCCAAACGCACGAAAGCAAACTTGCGATCATCCAACCAAGCTACGTAGTCAGAAGGCCCAATATGAACATTATGCTCATCCATTTCATGAGGCACGATTGAAGTTACTGCACGAGTCTTAGAAATCTTTTTAGACTCAAGTCTTGAACGCTGAAGCATGTTCATAAAGTCCATGTTTCCACCAACATTCAGCTGATACGTGCGATCCAAACGCACACCGCGATCCTCAAAAAGTCGAGCCATAACGCGGTGAGTAATAGTTGCACCTACCTGACTTTTAATGTCATCGCCAATAATAGGAACTCCAGCATCACGGAATTTTTGCGCCCACTCAGGATCAGAAGCAATGAAGACTGGCAGACAGTTTACAAATGCGCATCCAGCTTCCATTGCAGCAGTTGCATAAGCTTTATCGGCTTGCTCAGATCCTACTGGAAGATAAGAAACAAGCACATCCACATGCTTATCTCGCAAAACTTGAGCAACGTCAACAGGTTCAGCTTCGGACTCATCGATCATTTCACGGTAATAATCACCTAAGCCGTCATAAGTTGGACCACGCAATACTTCTACACCCAAATTTGGTACATCAGCAAAACGAATTGTGTTATTTTGTGAAGCGCCAATTGCTTCACTTAAATCATGCCCAACCTTTAGAGAATCAACATCAAACGCCGTAACAAACTCAATATCGCGCACACGATACTGACCAAATACAGCGTGCATCAACCCTGGAATTTTCTCACCGTCATCAGCGTTTTTGTAATATTCAACGCCCTGAACCAGCGACGAAGCACAATTGCCGACACCGGCAATGGCAACGCGGATGCTCATATAGACTCCTTGCCCTGCAAAATAAGCGACATTACATTATGCCGCACCATACACATTTCATAATACTATTGCTTTAACAAATATGTACTAATATTCAATATTTTTAATCTTTTCTAAACAAAAACATGCTGTTTTGTAGAAAAATTCAACACCGGACGCTACGGTGGAATGTATGGTTGCACGTAAAGATGGAAGACGAGCGTCTACTTCGCATGAGAAAGCTACTCGAAGCGTATCGTCACAATCACAAAAAAATACGAATATGCCTTCATCTGTCCCACCACGCGGACAAGAATCATATCGTCCAAATTCGTATTCTTTTGAATCAAACAAAAGCAGCCGTAATTCAAGATTCGAACGTTCTCGCGCAGCAACACGCAGAAGGCGTCGTAGAACTTGGCGAGGCAGACATCCTATTATTTTTTGGGCGCTTATCGTTATTTTTGTGCCAATTTTGCTAGGCACAATTGTTTTTGCTTATCTGTATGCAACTACAGACATACCGGCACCAGACAAAGTTGCTATGGCAGATAAGACGAAAGTGTATTATTCAGATGGCAAAACTGAATTAGGTTCGTTCGCTGAGCAAAATCGCGAAATTATCAATTGTTCAGTACTACCTAAATATGTTGGTAAAGCAATAGTTGCTTCAGAAAATCGTTCCTTCTACCACGATGGCGGAATAGATTTTAAAGGAATTGGACGCGCACTACTTCATAACATCACAAAGCACGGGCGTTGGGGCGGCTCAACTATTACGCAACAATATGCGGAAAGATATTATCTCGGTGAAACAAAAACTTATTTTGGAAAACTAAAAGAAGCTATTTTAGCTTTGAAAATTGCGCAAACTCAAGATAAAGATACAGTACTTTGCAATTATATGAATACTATTTACTTGGGTAGAGGAGCATACGGAATTCAAGCTGCAGCCAAAGCATATTTCGGCATAGAAGCAAAAGATTTGTCACTTTCGCAAGCTGCACTTTTAGCAGGTATTATTCCAGCACCAAGTAGCTGGGATCCTGCAATTGGTCCAAAAGAAGCAGGCATTCGTTTTAAGCGCGTGTTACGCATTATGAAAGAAGATGGCTACATTACAGCCTCTCAGGCAGCGCAAGCAAAAATGCCTAAAACTATTACTCAGACGACTCAAAACATTTACGCAGGTCAACAAGGTTACTTATTGCATATGGTTCGCGATGAGTTAACTAGGAATGGTGCTTTTACACAGGAAGATCTCGACAGTGGTGGATATCGCATTATTACTACTATCGATAAAGCTAAGCAAGATTTAATGTTCAAAGTTGCAAGTCCTTCTCAAGATGGACGAGGAATTGTGCCAGAAGGACTGCAAGTTGGCGGAATTTCAATAAATGCAAAAGATGGTTCAATCATTTCCGTTTACGCAGGAGACGATTATCTAAAGAAACAGCTTAATAACGCCACACAAGCGCTTTATGAGCCAGGCTCTACTATGAAGCCTTTTGCGCTTATGGGAGCAATTCAGGCTGGCACTAGCTTGGATACGATGTTCAATGGCAATTCTCCACGCAAGTTTGATGGAATCGATAAACCTGTTGGAAACTTTGCAAACATGAGCTATGGCACCATTAACTTATACAATGCAACTGCAAATTCTGTGAACACAGTGTATATGGATTTGCAAAGTAAACTTGGCGCTAAAAAAGTTGCTCATACCGCAGTTATGGCAGGCTTAAATCCTGAACGAGTCAATGGTGAGAATCCGTTTACTGTGCTCGGAAACGATTCTGTACATGTAAGCGAAATTGCGCGCGCATATGCAACATTTGCAAACCAAGGAAGACGCCCAGATTTGCATATTGTTGCCAGCGTAAAAAATCCCGACGGTAAAGAGTTCTACCGTGCACCAACAGCTGGAAAGCAAGTATTCTCACCAGCCGATGCCGCTTTAGCTACAAAAGCAATGATTGGCGTAGTGCAACATGGTACAGCAACTGAAGCTCGCGCTGTAGGTAGAGAAATTGCAGGAAAGTCTGGAACAGCAAACGATGAAACTGCTGGTAGCTTTGTAGGATTTACGCCAAATATTGTTACCGCATTTGCCATATGGAATCCAGACGCAAAAGGTAGCCCACAAGTAATTAAACCGTTCCACGGATATCTTGGCGGAAGCGACTACCCTGTACACTTGTTTACAAGATACATGCGTCAAGCGGTAATAGGAACCCCGAATACTAAATTCCCTGAAGCAAAAGACACAGGCAAAATTGGCGGACCTGATGGAAAATGGGGATTAGGCGAACAACACACATTCACGCACGCAAAAACTGAGAATGAAGATAAGGATAAAAACAAGGACAAAGATAAAGACAAGGACAACGACAACGATTTAGACCTTGATAGCCAGCTGTATGGTCGTGACGATTCATCATCGGGCGGCGTTGGCAGTTACGATAATAATTCTGGCGGTCATGGTTATGACAATAACTATGACACAACTGGAGGAAACTAGTAAATCAACTGTAGCTAATTTACAAACAGATATGCGAATAGCTATCTAAATAAATAACTAAATAGTTTATTAATTAGTTTTGCTTGTTTGTTAATTAGTTTCGACTCAAAACAATGTTCTCAAGCATTTTAGCAGTCACATTTTCATAACCGTTAAGTTCTGCGTGATGCTTGCTTTCAGATATGTTTGCGCGCGAAAAACCTGTTTGTGCAATTACAGTTGCTCCGGAATTAATTGCGGCAGTAAGACCAGATAGAGAATCTTCTATGGCAATGCAATTAGCCATCTGCTTTGCAACTTCCTCGTCCGTACCCTCAATGCCAACCATTTTTCCTGCAGCAAGATATGGCTCAGCACTAGGCTTCGGTTTAAATCCATCATCTCCACACACATACCCAGCGAAAGCGCCTTCTGGAGCGTGATTCACAATATTTTCAACCAAACAACGCGGCGAATTACTCACCAAAATTGAAGGAATGCCAGCATCCGTAAGGCTTTTAAGTACGTCTAAAACTCCTGGAACCCATGGCACGGATTCAGCTTCACGAGCAGCAACGTAATCAACCATACCTTTGCCGATTTCTTCTACAGTAAGTTTTGTACCGCTTGGAATCATTTTATTGGCAACAGTTTCAAGGGATCCGCCGGAACATTCCCAAGCTAAATCTTCATCCCAGTAACCACCGTATTTTTTTACTAAATAAAATTCCGACTCATGCCAATACGGCTCGGAATCTATAAGAGTGCCATCCATGTCCCAAAAAACTGCACGCAACACATGTTTTTCTTCACTAGAGTTAAGAGTACTTACACACACATTCGTCGTCTGTTCAGCCATTCACAATCCTTTATATTGCATATATTTGCTTTAGCTTTTGTAGCGCATTATTTCGCACTAATTTTGTATTACTTTTCGCACTATTAATTCTTCTCGCTAATTTCTCACTTAAGCACAATAAGTAGCCATGCCTACGTTACTATATGCTCCACGCTCTCCACAACACCACAGATTTTTCATCCAAAGACTTTCGATTTTTATAATTACTGTTATAGCTTTCTGAAGAATACGACGAAGGTAACGCTCGTCTCTCTGCAAGAATATCCCGCCTCCAGCGACGCGCATTGCGAGAACGCTGCATTTCCACAATGTCACCATCTGCATTTGCAGCAAAAATATTGCGCTCTGAAGACTCTGCAGAATCAAGCAAATGCCTTACTTGTCTTTTCAGCTGTCGATTTTCTTCTTGCAAATCAAGTATTTGCATGATGCCAGCAAGATTAATGCCTTCATTTTGGCTTAAATGCTGAGTTTGCACAATCCTGTCTATATCTCGCAAAGAATAACGGCGAGCGCCACCTTCAGTTCTATGCGGCATTATTAAATGAAGCCGATCATACTGTCGTAAAGTTTGCGGGTGCGTATTGGTTAGGCGTGCCACATGGCTTACGGTAAATATTGGCAAATCAAGAACGAATCCTACTTCATCTGCCCCGTCAAGCGTTGCAGTACCACGCACTAAAGCAACTGCACACATTTCATACAGTGCTTTAGTTTCACGCGTTATTGGTGTCATAGCACGCCTTCCTTTGCCTTTTTTAGTATGTTTAAAGCACTGTTACAAGCAATTCAACAGTGTTTAACCTACTAAATTATCGTTAACTTAGTTTTGTCTTAATTTTTTAATTTCTTCAGCATAAGTTTCGCCAGCAGTTTTATCAAATTCTTTTGCAACGCGTCTAAGAGACATGCTCGAACGCTTTGGCAAACGAATCTGCACAACGCCAACAAAATCGCCATTTTTCCCCGGCACTCCAGCACCTTCTATACGAACTTCATCGCCGCTTGAAACACAAGCTGGAACTTTGAAAGTAACAGGGTTGCCGTCTAGGTCGTTTATACTAACTTTTGCACCATGCACTGCTTCACTTAACGTTAGCGGCAATGTAGAAATCAAATCGTCGCCTCGCAAAGTAAATTTATCTGATGCTTCTACTTGAACATGCAAGTACAAGTCACCTGCAGCACCACCGAACTTGCCTGGCTTGCCTTTTCCTTTCAAACGAATTTTCTGTCCGGTTTTTACACCAGCTGGAATATGCGTTTTAAAAGTTTCACCAGCCGCACGCAACGATACTGTAGCGCCTTTAAAAGCTTGCTTAAATGTGAGCTTTATATCGGTTGTTATATCTTCGCCAACTTCAGGCACATCAGCTTCCTGCGGTTGAGAATACCTCTCACCACCAAAGCCACTCATACCTTGGAATCCTGCTGAATTTTGAGAGCGCTGACCTCCACCAAACATGGAGAAAATGTCGCTCATATTTGGTCCAGCACCGTTGGATGTAAAGCGAATGCGCGAACCGTTTCCACCCATGCCACCCATGCTGCCCATGCCATAGCCGCCGTTGAACATAGAGAAAATGTCCGAGAAGCTCGACGCATCGAAACCACCAGCACCACCTGCTCCTCCAGCGAAACGAGCACCACCAGCACCAAATTGGCGGATAGCATCATAACGTTGACGAGTTTGACTATCTTTTAGTACGTCATAAGCTTCAGAAACATCCTTAAATTTTTCTTCAGCTTCTTTTGTTTTGTTTAAATCAGGGTGATATTTACGAGCAAGTTTGCGATACGCTTTGGTAATCGTTGCCTCATCTGCGTCTTTGGAGACACCGAGAACCTTATAAAAATCCTTAGCTAACCATTCATTTTCAGCCATTTGTGCCTCCTTTCTTCACAAGCACATTGGCTATTTCGCTTTTGACCAAATATAGTCTGCTCGTGCCAACTCTTATGAGTCAGCACGAGCAAGTTATGCAATAAAGTCACGACTAAGAGTTTCGTTAGTCATTACTTGGCGAAGAGACGACCACACGAGCGGCGCGAATAACGCGATCTCCTATTCGATATCCTGCTTCAACTACAGCATCAACAGTTTCTTTTGTAGCGTCTGGATCTGGCCTGTGCAAAATTGCATCATGCTTGGTCGGGTCAAAATCTTCGCCCTTCTCACCAAACTTTTCCACACCAAACTTTTCAAAAGCTTTATCTATCTTAGTTGCAACAGCCTTGAATGAATCATCCATTTCGCTATGCTCGCGAATGCGGTCAATGTCATCCAATGCCGGAAGCAATGCTGTCAGCACGTCAATAATTCCATGCTGTCTGAAACGATCCTGCTCTTTGGCAGAACGATTTCTGAAGTTTATAAACTCAGCACGCTCTCGCTGTAACGCTTCCAAGTACTCTGCAGCTTCTTTCTTAGCTTTACCTAAGGGAGTTAAACTGCCGCTATCCGCGTCTTGGCTGTCTTTCGATTCTGAGGATTCAGTGGAATTCGCTGTATCCTCAGAATTTGCGGAATCCGCAGAAACGTTAGCATCAGCTTGTGCATCAGCTTTCGTTTCTGCAGGATTTGCATCTTCAGCAGCTTTCGATGAAGATTGCGCAGACGATTTCGCAGAATCACCTGTAGCTTTTACATCCAGCGAGTCAGCATCTTCCATATCTTGCAAATATTCGTTGGCGTTAAAGTCGGACATTACTTGTTGTCCTTATCGCCCTTGTCGTCGTCCACCACTTCGGCGTCAACTACATCATCATCCTTAGCTGCAGAGCCAGCCTGAGCGCCAGCAGCAGACTGAGTACCAGCCTCGGCGCCAGCAGCACCTTGAGCACCAGCGGCACCTTGCTGAGCGTAAAGCTGCTGACCAATCTTCTGAGCAGAAGTCATTAATTCGCTTTGAGCAGACTTAATCTTCTCAACGTCGTCACCCTTCAAAGCTTCCTTCAAAGCATTAACCTTTTCGGTAACTTCCTTGGAGATTTCGTCGGAAAGCTTGTCTTTATTGTCGTTCACAAGCTTTTCAGTCTGGTAAGCAAAGGCTTCTGCTTGGTTGCGAACTTCAGCTTCTTCCTTACGCTTCTTATCTTCAGCTTCGTGAGCTTCAGCTTCCTTCACCATGCGGTCAATTTCGTCCTTTGGCAAACCGGAACCACCAGTAATAGTCATAGACTGTTCCTTACCAGTGCCCTTATCCTTAGCGGAAACATGCACAATGCCGTTAGCGTCAATATCGAAAGTGACTTCAATCTGAGGAACGCCACGAGGAGCTGGAGCAATACCAGTCAACTCAAAAGTGCCAAGAGGCTTGTTATCGCGAGCAAACTCACGCTCACCCTGGTAAACCTGAATCAACACGGATGGCTGATTGTCTTCAGCAGTGGAGAATACTTCCGAGCGCTTCGTCGGAATTGCAGTGTTGCGGTCAATAAGCTTTGTCATAATTCCACCCTTGGTTTCAATACCCAAGGAAAGTGGAGTTACATCAATAAGCAGAACGTCTTTGCGGTCTCCCTTAATAACGCCCGACTGCACGGCTGCACCAACGGCCACGACTTCATCTGGGTTCACGGACTGGTTAGCTTCCTTACCGCCAGTAAGTTCCTTCACCAAATCCTTCACAGCTGGCATACGAGTAGAGCCACCAACAAGAACCACGTGATCAATCTGGCTTACTGAAATTCCAGCGTCAGAAAGAACGTTGTTAAATGGCGTACGGCAGCGGCCGAGCAAGTCGGAAGTCATTTCCTCAAAGTGAGCACGAGTCAAAGTCTCATCCAAATGCACTGGAGTGCCGTCAGGAGTCATTGCCAAGTACTGCATAGAAATTGAGGTGGAAGTAGAAGAGCTAAGCTCCTTCTTTGCCTGCTCAGCAGCTTCCTTCAAGCGCTGCAAAGCAATCTTATCCTTGCTCAAATCAACGCCATACTTGTTCTTAACTTCGTCAACAAGCCAGTCGATAATCTTCTGATCCCAGTCGTCGCCACCCAAGTGGTTATCGCCATTAGTTGCTTGCACCTGAATTGTGGAGAATCCGTCATCATCCTTACCAATTTCAAGCAAGGACACATCGAAAGTACCGCCACCCAAGTCGAATACCAAAATGCGCTCGTCTTCCTTGCCCTTTTCGAGGCCGTAAGCCAAAGCTGCAGCAGTTGGTTCGTTAATAATACGAAGCACGTTCAAGCCTGCAATCTTACCTGCATCCTTAGTTGCCTGACGCTGAGCATCGTTGAAGTAAGCTGGGCATGTAATAACGGCATCGGTTACCGGCTCGCCCAAGTAAGCTTCAGCATCGCGCTTCAACTTCATTAAAACCTGTGCAGAAATCTCTTGTGGAGTCCACTTCTTGCCGTCGATATCAACAGTCCAATCAGTGCCCATATGACGCTTTACTGAGCTAATCGTGCGATCAACGTTTGTTACAGCCTGACGCTTAGCAACTTCACCAACCAAGATTTCGCCGGATTTGCTGAATGCCACAACAGATGGCGTGGTACGTGCGCCTTCAGCGTTCACAATAACGGTTGGGCTGCCACCTTCAAGAGTAGCAATGCAAGAGTTGGTTGTTCCCAAATCAATACCTACTGCGCGTCCCATAATTTCTCCTTAACTAGGTATTGCACCTTTTGTGCAATTACGCTTTCCTTCAAGTTTTGCAGTTACGTGAGCTGAGCTTTATTTAGATTCCTTATTGGAAACTAGGTAAATCACCAGCTTTTTTACTTTCCAAAACTTGAGCCTACTACACTCAACTTGTAAAAGTCAACTTTTATTCCCAAAAATTACAAAAAACTTTATACAACTAGACTCAAGTTTTGCAATTTAAGCAAAATTAAGGGGAAATTCTGCAAAATTCAGTAGCATTCACGCGCTGAACTTAAAACGACGCAAAGAATTATCCAGAGCATTGTAGCGCGCCAAAACACCAATAAGCGGCGTGCCAATACCGGTTATGAGTTTGATTGCTTCAGTTGCCATCATTGCGCCAACAATAGCTGCAGTCGCGCCCAATACTGCCGATTTTGGCACTTTTTCTTTAGGCGGAGGACAAGGGTACAAGTCGCGCAATCCCGGTCCCTCCCCAGGCATAAAAACGCTTACTTGACCTTCATAATAAAGCACCGATCCGTAAACTTCTGGCGTACCAGCACTCCAAGCAGCATCCGCAATCAAAAAGCGAGTAGCAAAATTATCGCAACCATCAATTATTAAGTCGTGACTTTCTACAAGTTGCTTTGCGTTGTCTTCATTAAATCTATCTACAAGGTTGATTTTTAAACCCGGAGATAACGCTTGCAGACGCTTAGCCGCAAGTTGCGCTTTAGATTTGCCACACTGATCGACAGTATATAAAGTCTGCCTTTGCAAATTAGAAAGCTCAACAACATCGTCATCACAAATCGTAATTTCGCCAACTCCTGCTGCAGCAAGCGAAAGCAAGCATGGCGAACCAAGTCCACCTGCTCCGACCATGCAGATTTTCGCATCGCGAAGTAACTGCTGATGTTCATGCGTAAAGCCCGGCAGGAGCAAGTGGCGGCTAGTGCGTTCCACCTCAAGCTCCTGCAGGTTGTCGTAAATTTTATTAATCGTCATGTTGAATAATATGCCGAAAAATTACAGTACAAAATTTACAGTACAGAATCAGCCCAAGCGCGACCTTCAACAGGCGAAGAAGCGAGCGCATGTTCACGCTTAGGAATACGGCCAGCATCGTGAGCAAGCTTTCCAGCAGTTACAGCAGCAGCCATTGCACGACCCATCTTCACTGGGTCTGGACAGCGAGTTACAGCGCTTGCAAGAAGCACACCAGAGCAGCCAATTTCGAAAGCTTTAACAACATCGGAAGCAGTGCCAACGCCGGCATCCAAAATCACAGGAACGCCAGCTTCCTTGCATTCTTGGACAATCAGCTCAATATTTCGAGGATTCAAAATACCAAGACCAGTTCCAATTGGAGCACCACCAGGCATAACAGCCTTCACACCAAGCGAAACCAAGCGACGAGCCACAATCGGGTCGTCATTCGTGTAGCAAAGAACGCTAAAGCCTTCTTCAATAAGCTTTTCTGCAGCAAGTAATACTTCACGAGTATCTGGAAGTAAAGTATCGTCGTCTGCAATCACTTCGAGCTTAATCCAATCAGTTCCAAGCGATTCACGAGCCATTTTTGCTGTAAGCACAGCGTCATGCGCAGTTTTGCAACCAGCAGTATTTGGCAAAACGTTAATATTGTGACGCTGCAACATGCCGTAAATATCCACGCCTGTTTTTGCGTGACGGCGCATTGCAACCGTAGCCACTTCCGCACCTGAAGCTACAAGTGACTTTTCCATAATGTCAATGCTCGTCATGCCGCCAGTGCCAAGCAAAAGCCTTGAATGTAAAGTCTTACCGCAAAGCTGCCAAGTATCGGCACTTTCTTCTGTATTATTTTCTGTCATTTTAAGCCTTTTATTTAAATTTTTTTGAAACTATACTCAAATTATTTGAAATCAGCCGCCTTGAACTGCGCTAAGAATCTCGATTTGATTACCATCACATATGACGGCTGATTCCCATTGTGCGCGAGAAAGCACATCGTCGCCAATTGCGACCGCTATACCAAGTCCTGCATCCGAACCATAACGTTGCGCAATAAGCTGAGCAACAGTTAATCCGTCTTGCGCTTCAACAATTTCACCATTGACTACGATTTGCATAATCTAACCTTTACTAACTAAAAGCTGAATTACTAAAAGTACTTTCTGCATCACACTTACGTCTATATTTGAACGCTTCACACAATTCGCAGCGGAATATAACGAATTCACTGGAATTAGCGATTAAAAGCGAGCAGGATTGCAGCTTTCCAAGAAGCCCTTTTCCTTCTCGGTCAATTCTTGCTCAAGCACAAGCTTTGTAGTCAAAGAAGAACCCAAAGCGGTGAGCAAAATGCCGTGACGGAAGTAACCAGTGGAAATCGTGGTATGCGTCTTAGGATCAATACCAATGAATGGCAAATCGTCCGGAGTTCCAGGGCGGCCGCCAGCGGTAACCTCAGTAATCGAGCATTCCTGAATGCCAGGAAGCACGCTTGCAGCATCGCGAAGTAAGTCGAGTACGCCACCAACCTTTGGAATATCGCGGTCATCTTCGCGAGAAGTAGCGCCAAGCACAAGCTCGCCTGTTTCCTTAGCGCGAGGAACCAAATAAACTGGACGATCATGCACAAATCCACGAACCACAGAGCTCAAAATTGGGCGCAAAGGCTCTGGAATAGTCATACGAATCATATCGCCCCACACAGCGCGAAGCTTAAGCTGAGGAAGCATATCCTTAGCACCCAAACCAGATGCCAAAACTGTGTCTGGACCCAAATCATCCGGAGTACTTGCGCGACGCTCAATAACAACACCGCGCTTTTCGAGTGCATCAATCATTGCTGCAGTGAAAAGACGAGGGTTGATTTGATGATCGTCCGGCACGCTTACAGCGCCAGCAATAGTTGGCGAAAGCGCAGGCTCAATCTCACGAAGCTTACTCACAGAAATATGCTCAGCTCTACGGCCGTAACGATGCTGCAAGTTTAGCAACTCGTTCACGTGCTCGTTATCTGCAGCGTCGCCGCCAATTACGTAAGAGCCGCACTCTAAGTAGCCAGTTGGCTTATCGGTGTACTTTGCAACCGAATCAACCAATTCCTTATACATAGTTGCAGACTCAAACATAAGAGGATACAACGCTTCTTGCTGATATTGCATTTCTGCGGTAGGAGCTAGCATGCCGGCAGCATGGTGAGAAGCACCGGAGACTGGATCTGGATCAATTATGCTAACTTTTACGCCAGCTTCCGTAAGTCTCCACGCTGTTGCTAAACCAATAATACCTGCACCAATAATACGAATATTTCGCATAATACTCCTTCCCTACGGCGGCATTACCCGCATCAGGTTTACGGTCGGCTTTCGCCCTCTCAGCCTGTATAGAACAAGCTCCCGCGTTTCGTAGCTTTGACTTTCAAAACTGCGATTGTAAAACGCTGTAATATTGCCAACTTTAGCGATATTACAAACGCTACAGATAGACGCAACGAAAATATGTGAGCTTCGTCACACTACCGTGCAGCATTCTAGCACTTCTGTGAAAAATTGGTTAATTGAGATGGCATGTCAAATCGCAAAACTAAGCAATTTCGTTACTGACGCAGTACGGTTTCTGCGCGAGTAACGTATAACTCCGTTTTTTCGTTACTGGCGCAGACAGCGCTCGCGCGGATTACGCTCGCGCGGATTACGCTCGCGCGGATTACGCTCGCGCGCGAAACTCGCGTTGGAAGTCCACTGGACTTCCAACTTAAGCGAGTTTCCGCTCCGAGTTGCCTTCGCGCGCTACGCTCTATGCGCTCAGGCAGGTCGTCGCGCTCGCGCAGATGAAATCACTCAACCGAGCGCAGCAAAATCTCCTCAAGCGCATGCTTTACCGAAACCGGCAGTGCGCAACGCCATTGCGCCCACTTCACTACGGAAGGCTGATCAGTTGCGTAAGCGTTAAGCATATCAACGCTGTTGCGATACTTTTCTGCTTCCGATTCGTTTTCGTATTCAAGAGTTGAGATTGCAGCAATAGCGCTTGCACTTCCGCCAGCATCTCGCACTGCATCAAAAGCCATTTCCTTGCCTCTGTACGGCACTTGCGCTTGAAGCAGGAATCGGTAAGCGTCGCCAACTTTAGGGTCGGCAGCGATTTGCAATCCACCGTCAACAATTACGCGAACTTCCGAACGAGCTGGCACGTCTTTCACAGAAACCGACAAGCTCAAAGTCACCTCTTCGCCTTCGTAAGAAACCGCAAACTCGCTTGCGTTAAGCTCTCGGCTCCCAACAAACACGCGCACGTGAGCAAAATCTGCGCAAGCAACTCCTCTAAATACAACGTTCCAGTTGCGTTTTTGCGGCACAGATTCTACAGCAGCATCACATCCTGCAACACCGGAAATAATAAATTGCGAAGAACCATTGCCGTCTCGCCACACAAAATTCATACGTGTATTAGCAGTATTTCCAGCAGACGCAGCAGCAAAATCGCCGTTATCTTCTCGCATCACAAATTCGCCGTCAGCTCCAGGGAATGCAAGAACTCGCAAAGCCCGCGGATTTTCAATGCTATTAACAGATTCAGCGGTCTCAGCACTACGCTCGCAATCTGCAACTTCCGGCAAAACTTGCAGAGGCACAATCGCTCCAGCGCGCGCAAAAGCCGGCACGCGGTCAAGTGAGCGCCACGCTTCAAATCTGCGGCCATTCCAGCCGCGAGACACATACCTGCGTCCGTCAAACAAATCGTACCAATCGCCTTCCGGCAACCAAACTCCAGCACATCCGCGCAAAGCAGCCGCGTCGTTAGGCGAAACAATCGGCGATACTATAAGCTCGCTTCCAAAACGGTACTCGTTAGGAATTTCGTAAGCCATTCCAACTTCCGGCGACTGCCAGTACATTGGCTCAATAATCGGCCTGCCATCAAAAGCCGCGCGATAATTCATCGTATAAACGTATGGCAAAAGTTCCGCGCGCAAACGAAGCATCTTCACCATTGCCTCGCGAGTCTCCCGAGGGAAATTCCACGGCTCTTTTCCAGCGAATGGCGAGCAAGTCGAGTGCAAACGATTAATAGGACTAAACGCGCCGAAAGCGTACCAGCGCGCTTCCAACTCGTTATTTCTAACGCCAAGCATGTGTCCGCCAATATCGTGACTCCACCATCCGTAGCCAATATTGGAAGCTGTAGAAGTGAAGTACGTTTGGAAAGCAAGCGAATCCCAAGTAGTAACGGTATCTCCCGAGAATCCAACTGGGTAGCGATGCGAACCAGGGCCAGCATAACGAGAGAACGTAATAGGCCATCGACCTTCGCGCGCAGCGTCCTCATAATGCATGTGGTTCAGCATCCAAAGAGGATCCAAGCCAGGCTCACGCGTCACTCCCCCCTGCTGCCAGTCAATCCACCAAAATCGCACGCCTTCATCTTCCATGCGGTGATGCATATTGAAGTAAGCTTTTACAAACTGCGGGTTCGTCAAATCAAATTCCACAGCTTTGCCGCTTGCCGGATCAATGCCAGCATCTTGCGCAACTTGCGGATAATCTTTTTCAAACGCACGCACGCCGTCGCGCGGATGCAAGTTCAAAGTTGGAGACAATCCAGCTGCGTTAAGTTTACGCAAAAAAGCGCGATGATCCGGAAAAAGCTCCTCGTTCCACGTGTAACCAGTCCAACCGGATCCATACTTAGAATCAACATCAGTCACATGCCAATCCATGTCAATAACAGCCGTGCTAAAAGGTATGCCTTCGCGCTTAAAACGATTATGCAATTGCAAATATTCGTCTTGACGGTAGCGATAGTAGCGGCTCCACCAATTGCTTAGCGCAAAACGCGGCAGCAACGGCTGAGCGCCCGTAAGCTTATAAAAGTCTTGAATTGCTTGAATATAGCGGTGTCCATAGCCGAAGAAATACAAGTCCTTGTATCTGCCCGATTGCTCGCTAACTTTTTGCGCACGCGACTTAACCCAAGCCCCATACGGGTTTGGTTTGCCATTTATTTCCTCAGCCGGAGCAATTTCGCAAGTTGCAGAATCGTCTAAAATAGACCATCCGTCGCGCGAAAGTATTCCTTTACCAAGTTTTACCGGGCCATTCGCCTGATCCAAAGTTCTAAAAGTTCCAAGAAGATTTCCCGGGCACACGTCGCCGTAATGCCACGTATTAAACTGCGTGCACGGCACTCCGCGCACAACAATACTTAAACCTTCTTTGCTAAAAGCTTCGCAATTATAAGTAAGATGCAGCTTTTCAGTTTCGACTTCCAGCCATTCATTTTCGTTTGTGCGCGCACTAAATTGCGGCTGAGCGTCCGCGCTTTTGTGAGCAAAATTGCGGCAGATTACAGTTTGCGTAGGATTGTCAACAAACTTTCCATCATCGCTCCATTCAAGACGAATAAGCGAATCTGTAATAACCGTAATTCGCCACTTTTCGCCCTTAATTACCTGACTATCCTGCGCCTTTGCATTTGAATCAGTTGCGTACTTATAAAAAATTCCCAACTTGGAAGAGTCCATACTACTGCACATCTCTGCTGTTACCTTGCAACTTTGCTTATTAACAATTTTATGTATTATTTTATGTATTATTTTGTTTGCTTACAACTTATAACTTTAATGAATGTATACTGCAAACACTGACGCAATGATCAACATCAGCGGATACCACGCATACATAACACAACGGAACGTCGTCGAGTTTTTAGGACCATCACCATAAGGGCTACGATAATGCAACACAGCTACACCAACACCAGGTGTAAGCATCGACATAGCGCCGAACATTCCTGCAGTCATCTCCATAGTAATTTCGCGCTTTTTTAATAATTCAAAAAGAAGTACGAAAATAAGCAAAGTTACGCCGCCGAAGAAAATTCCATGCTGCACAAAAACTTTTCCTATCAAATTCCAAAGAAGACCCGCAATGATAAGCACGGTAATAGCAAAACCTTTACTAAATCCGCTTAAACGTTCCCTAATTGTATCTATACTCGAAAGTACGAATAGGGAAATAACCATTGCAAATACAGGATTTTGCGAACGCATGTCGAACAAACATTTTGAATTCACCAAATCGTATGGAACTTCGCAAACCACTGCTAAAATCAGCAATCTCAACATGTAAAGATTCAAATTATGCGTGTTATGGTATCCGCGTACTAGTATCCACGCATACCATGGCACTGCAGTCCAGCTTATAAATTCACAAACTAATATGACTGTCAATGCAAACATATTATTGGTTACTGTTCCGCCGAACATTCGTGCAATTACTGTGTTACTAAATGCACCTAGCATAAGCATAAAAGCGCCGAGCATTTTGAGTTTATTGAGCGTGATTCCAGTTTTTATGTTACGGTCAGCACGAATTGGTTTGCCGTTTGCATCAAGCATTTCCTTATTCGCGTTACCGCTATCACGCATTATTGCTTTACCACTATTAATACTCATTGCACGTCCTTGTTTATTTGCGCATACCTAGTTTATATAAATTTTATCCGTAGTCGCGTATCTAACTAACCTGTAATTTACATTCCAAACACTGCAAAACTTTGAGCGCCGAGTGTTAAGCAATCACCATTAACCGATATTTCTCCAATTTTAAGTAATGGATTGTAAGCAGATTCTTGCGTAAGATTCGCTAATGCTTCTAATGAAACTGTTTCACTATTTACACCTGGGTTCATAACCACAATGCTTCGTTCCACAGCTGATTCTCCTGCGTCACCTTTTGCGCAACGCTCGTAAGCAAAGCCGCGTCCGTCAACAGGAGCATACAGCACTCTCCAAGAAGCGTCAGCTTGCAAAGATTTGCGGCTATGACGAAGCGCAATAAGCGAGCGCACCCACGAAAGGAAGGAATCTTCGCAATTAATTTGCGCAGAAACAGTTGGAATTTCACCACTTCCCACTGCTTGTTTTCGAGAATTTGCGCAAGTTCTTCCGTCTGCTCGCGCTTCAACAGGCAAGTATAATTTAGATTTTGCAGCCGTCGAGAAGCCAAAATTCTTTGCATCATCCCATTGCATTGGCGTACGAGTGCCAGTACGAGCGTAACCACCTTCTTTTGTTGGAATATCGCGATATTTCATGCCAATTTCGTCGCCATAATACACGAATGGCACGCCTGGCATAGTGAGTATCATGCCAAAAGCCACGCGACGCTCACGATCGTCAAGACGCGGAGCAAGACGCGGCGTATCGTGATTGCATGTGATGAAACTAAAGTAACCTTGGTTGCAGGTTGACTCATATTGTGGGTAATAATCGTCTAAAAATGGGCAAATACTGCCGCCACCGTGCGCATTAAAGTAGCTGTGATCGCGCTCAGAATTGTTATCTAAAGCGTTATCAACGTCACGAAGTAAACGCGCATAACCATTAGGATTGCCATCCCAGCGCCAATTCAAATAGAAGTCCATGTCGAATCCGGCAGCAAGAGCCTGACGCGGTCTGCCCCATTCGGACACAAAAGCAGCCTGCGGATACTCTTCTTTTACAGTGCCAAGCATTTCCTGCCATGCGCGAATTGTATTGTCTTTTCCAAGACTTCCTTCGCCATTATTGTCATCGTTTTTTACAAGCGAATCAGCCATATCAACTCGGAATCCATCCGCACCAAGCGAAAGCCAAAATCGCATAATATCAACCATTGCAGCGCGAGTTTCTGCCGCTTCTTTGGAATCTGGAGCGGATTGCCAAGCTCTATCCCTATGTGCAAAACCGTAGTTTAATGCAGGCTGACATTTGAAGAAGTTTAGAATATAAGTGGCGTCACGCTCAGTTTCACCACCAACAAACGGCATAGAATAGCCGCTAAACGCACTGTCGGTCCAAATGTAGCGCTTACTGAACTCGTTTTCTTGAGCTTTTGAACTTTCGCGGAACCATTCATGTTCTTCACTAGTGTGACCTGGCACTAAATCAAGCAATATGCGGATTCCTTGATTGTGAGCTTCACTAAAAAGCTGCTGCAAGTCTTCGTTAGTGCCATAGCGAGCAGCTACTTTTTTGTAGTCGCGCACGTCATAGCCCGCATCTTTAAAAGGCGAGTCATAGCAAGGATTAAGCCAAATTGCGTTGCAGCCAAGCGATTTTACATAGTCTAACTTTTTGATAATTCCTTGAATGTCACCTATGCCATCGCCATTGGAATCACAAAAACTTTGCGGATAGATTTCGTAAAAAACCGCGTCTTTAAGCCACTGAGCATGATCGTATAATGCCATTATTTCACCCTTCTAGCGTTGTGCTATTTAGTTTACACGCAACCACTTGAAAAAATTTATAGGGCGAAATATACAGATTAACCCGCCACTCATTTGCAAACGACACGATATCCGTGTATACTACACAGTGCTTACGAACGGATTTGTGAGACTTGTGACGCTGCTCTACGCAGCAATCGCGATGTTGCGCCACAACGGAGTCCGTTACTACGCCACCAAATGATATGCCAGTTTTTGGCATGATATAGGAGGTCAAGGATGACGAATATTAAGAAGATGCTGGGTGCAGGTCTTGCAGTTGCTACTTTGTTTGGATTTGCAGCTTGCGGTTCAAGCACTAACAATAGCGCTAAGAAGGCTGCTGATTCAGCACCTGTTCAGCTCACCGTTTGGGGTTCTGCTGACGATCAGAAAGATGGCGGCTGGATTAAGACTGTTGAAGCAGAATTCAAGAAGGAAAATCCAAACGTTACTTTCAAGAACGCTGTTGTTGAGCCACCAGACGCTGCTAAGGCTGTTAAGCAGGATGCTAAGGCTGCTGCTGATGTGTTCCTCTTCCCTAACGATCAGCTCGGCGACTTGGTAAAGGCTGGAGCAATCGGCGAATTAAGCGATGACGCCACAAAGCAAGTTAAGGAACAGAACGAAGATACTTTGATCAAGTCTGTTACCGCTCAGGACGGTAAACTTTACGGCGTTCCTTACACCGGCAACACTTGGTTCATGTACTACAACAAGTCCAAGTTCTCCGCTGATGACGTTAAGTCCCTCGACAAGATGCTTGAAAAGGGCAAGGTTTCATTCGATCTTGCTAATGCTTGGTATCTCCCAGGCTTCTACCTCGATGGCAATATGACGCTCTTCGGCGAAAATGGAAACGATGCTAAGGCTGGCATGAAGCTCAGTGATAAGGCTGCTGAAGTTACCAAGTACATTGCAACAAAGCTCGTTGGAAACGAAAAGCACTTCGTACTTGATGGAAATGGTCGCGGCTTGGCTGGCTTGAAGGACGGCTCCGTTGATGCAATGTTCTCCGGTTCTTGGGATGCAGCCAAGGTTAAGGACGCCTTGAAGGATAACTATGCTGCAGCTGCTCTTCCAACCTTCAAGACTGAGTCTGGCGAGCACCAGATGAAGTCCTTCGCTGGTTCTAAGGCTGTTGCTTACAACACCAACACCAAGTCTCCAGAGATGGCTGCTAAGTTCGCTGCATTCTTGGGCTCCAAGAAGTCCCAGCAGATTGCTTTCGAAAAGGAAGGTGCAATTCCTTCTGACAAGTCCCTTGCTGACAGCGTAAAGGCAGAGCCAGCTGCTGTTGCTCAGATGGAAACCATTGCTAAGACTTCTGTCTTGCAGCCAGCAATTCCTGAAATGGGTAAGTTCTGGGATCCAGTTCAAGCATTCGGCACTTCTATCTCCACCGGTAAGATTACTGGCGATAATGCTGCCGCGCAGACCGCAGAATTTGCTAAGGGCTTAGAGAAGTAAGTAAACAAAACTTACTCTAGCCAACAAATCTAAATAGATGCATAAGCAGTGTTTTATGCACTTTGAGTAAAACAATGCGCCCCAGCCCCCGCTCCGGCAAGGGGTGGGGCGCATTGTTTATCTTCTACAAAATAATTTTGTTTACATGAAAGGCATGTCATGACTGGCACGACATCCACAAAGCGAGAAAGACGCCAGAAGAAGACGTCAACTGCAGAACGCTTTGCTCCTTCACCTTATTCACTGAAAGAGGCTGCAAAACATGCGGACATTCTTTCATGGATTTCTGTTGTCATATTTGGCTTTGGCAATTTTGTCCGCAAGCAATACATCAAAGGCGTTATATTCTTAGCGTGCGAAGCAACTTTATTCGTATTCTTATTTACAATTGGATTGGATTATCTTCCAAAACTCAACACTCTTGGCACAGTAGAACAGGGCAGAGTTAAAGTCAACGGATTCTGGCGATACAGTGCAGGCGATAATTCTGTAGAAATTTTACTGTATGGAGTTATGTCGATATTAGCGATTGTATTGCTTGTATATCTGGCAACTCTCGCTCTTCGCAGCGCGTACAAAGCGCAATCTGTAATGGCAGACGGCAAGAAGCCACTTAATTTCATTGATGATGCGAAGACTCTTCTTGACGAAAAAGCACACGTCGGTTTTATGACTCTTCCAACTGCTGGCATTGTGTTATTCACAATTTTGCCATTGTTCTTCATGATTTCTATGGCTTTCACAAGCTATGACGAGAATCATCAACAAAAATTCAGTTGGATTGGGTTAGACGTTTTTTCTCAATTCTTAACCGGAAAAAGTGATTTAATTAAAGCTGACGTATTCTTTGACGTATTAATCTGGACTCTTGTTTGGGCATTCCTTGCAACCTTCCTGAACTTCTTCCTCGGCATGTTCATTGCAATGATAATCAATAGAAAGTCCACTCGTCTTAAGGGATTGTGGCGAACTTGCTTCTCCCTTACAATTGCAGTTCCACAGTTTGTTTCATTGCTTATTATGAACAATATGCTTAGCCAGAACGGTGTTATTAACATTGTCTTTAAGCAAAACGGTTGGATACATCAGGAGCTTCCTTTCCTTACGGATGTAACTTGGGCTCGAGTGACGGTAATTCTTATCAATCTTTGGGTTGGTATTCCATTCACCATCATGCAGATTACAGGTATCTTGCAAAACGTTCCTGCAGAACTTTACGAAGCTGCAGAGCTCGATGGCGCAGGTTGGTGGCAACGTTTCATGAACGTCACAATGCCGTACATCATCTTTGTTATGACTCCATATTTGATTACTACCTTTACTGGCAACATCAATAACTTCAACGTTATTTACCTCTTAACAAAAGGTGGTCCAGCAAGTAGCAAAGTCAACAGTGCAGGCGGCACCGACTTGCTTATCACATGGCTCTACAAGTTGACTGTTGACCAGCAAAACTACAACGCAGGTGCAGTAATTGGTATTTTGACGTTCATTGTGCTTGCTGTCGTAGCACTGATTACGTATCGCAACTCTGGATCTTACAAGAATGAGGAGGGATTCCGGTGAGTGATAAAACTACAACTAAGAACGAAGAAGCTGTTGTAAAGAGCACTCGTAGTGTTTCTTTCCTTAAAGATCAACATGTCAGAAGAGTAATTGGAGATACTTTCTCACATTTGTTCTTGCTGGTGTTGTCAGTTATTTGGCTGATTCCAATCTTGTGGGTTTTGTTAGAAAGCTTCAACAAGAACACTGGTTCCTATCAGAAAACCTTCTTCCCAACTGAATACTCACTAAATAACTATATAAAGTTATTTACCGATACCGATGACATTAATTTCCCACGAATGTTCCTCAACACTTTGATTGTGTCAATTTTCGTGTGCATTATTTCTTTGGTGTTTGTGTTAGCGGTGTCCTTCTGCATGTCTCGTCTCCGTTTCAAAGGACGTAAGACATTCATGAATCTTGCTCTGATTCTTGGTATGTTCCCAGGTATCATGGCTGTTATTGCTATCTACTTCATTTTGAAGGCTCTTGGTTTAACAAAAGGTTCGATTGTATTAATCGCACTTATTATCGTTTATTCTGCAGGTAGCGGTGCCGGCTTCTACATTATGAAGGGCTACATGGATACTATTCCAAAGTCTTTGGATGAAGCTGCATACTTGGATGGATGCACAAAGTGGCAAGTATTCTGGAAGATTATTGTTCCAATCTGCAAGCCTATGATTGTGTTCCAAGCAATTACTGGATTCTTGGGACCATGGCTAGACTTCGTTATGGTGAAGACAGTAGTGAGAGACAATAAGGAAAACTACACAGTTGCTTACGGATTAATGGAGATGCTTACCAAAAAGTATCTACCTGATTGGTACGCTGCATTCGCGGCAGGCGCTGTGTGCATTTCCATACCAATCGTAATCCTGTTCATTATTATGCAGCGCTTCTACGAAGAGTCCATGTCTGGCTCCGTTAAAGGCTGATAATTTACAGGATATAAATCTACTGAAGGCTGAGACGCTTTCGAGCGTTTCAGCCTTCTCTTTCGCTAGACAACACGAACACGTAAAAATAAAAAATAACTTAACACACTCGCCGTTTGACTTAATACGATAATGGCTATCGCATAAACCCTACCGTGTTTAGCCAAATAGTGCCGCAAAACATAAAAAACTTGATAACAGAACAATAAGTAAATAATAAAATTTAAAAACTGTATAATTACTAATACGATTAAATAATTTAGAAAATTTAGACAATTCGCAAAATAGCGAAGGAAGAAGGATACCCTATATGACGACTCCATCTTCGGCAACATGGCCTGTATACGAAGGACCTCTTGGATTTACTTTAAACGCTAAATCTACAACATTTACTGTATGGGCACCAACTGCACAGAATGTGACGTTAAGACTTTTTGAAACCGGAAACAACAGTGAGCCAATTCAAACACACGAATTGAAACCGTTGCATGACGGAGCTTGGCGGATTAATTTCCGTAAGCGTTTAGACGGCATATACTACGATTATCTTGTTACTTTCCAAGATGGCACAGTAAATCGAACTAGTGACCCTTGGGGTGTAGCGAGCGGTGTAAATGGTGAGCGCAGCCTTGTCATAGACGATGAGCGAGTGTCTCCTGCCAATTGGCATAAAGATAAGTCTCCTAAGTTTGTGCGTCATGCAATGGTTGTGTGGGAAACGCATGTTGCAGATTTCAGCAGCAATCCTAATGGCGGCTTTAAGCCAGAGCATAGAGGCCAATATCTCGCTTTTACTGATGAACATACATCTTTGCAAAATCCAGATTCTTCTGAATGCAACTTCCCTACTGGCTTGGATTATTTAAAGCAGCTTGGCATTACTCATGTGCAACTCGAACCTATTTACGATTTTGCAACAGTTGACGAATCCGCAATCGACAATGCGCGCAAAAACGGTGCTTCAGCAGAAGAATTAGATTCTCTATACAACTGGGGTTATGATCCTCACGCTTACAACGTTCCTGAAGGTGCTTATTCTAGCAATCCTTACGACGGCACTGCGCGAATTCGCGAATGCAAAGCAATGATTGCGGCATTACATGCTAATGGCCAACGCGTAATTATGGATGTTGTTTATAATCACATGTACAAGTCTGCAGAAAACGCTTTCGAATGCATGGCTCCTGGGTATTTCTGCAGGCGAGACTCTGACGGATCTTTTGCTAACGGCTCTGGCTGTGGAAATGAAATGGCTTCTGAACATCCTATGTTCCGCAGGTTTATTATTGAATCTTTGCTGCATTGGGCACGCTGCTATCACATTGATGGTTTCCGTTTTGATCTTATGGGATTGACTGATACTGAAACCTTAAATCAGGCACGAGCTGCATTAGATGAGCTTCCTGGCGGTAAAGATATTGTTATGTATGGAGAACCGTGGAGTGCTTCGGATCCTGCTGTTGATGAAAAAGTTCCGATGGGAGATAAAGACGGCAGAAGCACTCTTAACGAGCGCATAGGCTGGTTTAGTGACGAGTCTCGCGATTCCCTCAAAGGCAACGTCATGAACCATCTCGACCGCGGGTATGTAAATGGCAATGAGCTCTGGTGCTCAGATGCGGCTCGCCAAACTCTTAATGCATGGCGTGATACTCCTTCTGCAGGTAAAGAAGTTGGACAGATTGTTCAATATACTTCTGCTCACGACGATTTGACTTTCTGGGATAAGCTTTGTATCTCTATGCGCGAGAATGCTAGCGATTTTGAGTTTGACGCTCAAGATGCACAACAAGTTGCGGATATTTTGAACGCTAATATGTTTGCAGCTGGAATTGTTTTGTGCTCTGCAGGCACGCCGTTTATGCTAAGCGGAGAAGAGTTTGGACGTACTAAGCACGGTTGCGATAATTCTTATAATCGCGGTGTACTAATGAACCAGCTTGACTGGGCGCGCGCTGAACGTTTCAATCCGCTTGTTCAATGGTATCGTGCACTTATAAAGCTTCGCGCTGAATATAGCTCATTGTATGATGGCAAACGCAAACAACTTGAAACGTCTAACCATACTGTTTTGGCTACGCGCATTGGCAATAATTTAATTGTTTGCGCAAATCCTATGTATCATGAAGATGCAACTATTCAGCTACCTGCTATTCATAGCGCAAAGGCTCAAGAGTGGCATTGCGTACTTAATTCAAGTGATTATTTTGCTAAGTGGACTGGAAAACAACCTGACACCGCGGTAAATATTACAACTGAAAAAAGCGCTGCTACCCTACACTTGCCTATCAGAACTTTTGTTGTGCTTAGCAACAAGTAATTGCGTTTTAGTAAGTAAAAAAAATAATAAACTGTCAGACGATTGCAACTAAACATGAGTAATCACAACACTTGTGTTTAGTTGCAATTACTTATAAAAACTAGCAAATATGTCGCAACGCTAATTTGCAAACGATGTCAGGTATTTATATAATTGACAGGCAGGGTGTATTTCAATCCAGAGATGTATTGATTTACACGCTATCGCCATAGTTGCACATTTGGCACGCTTACGACGATGTTAGGAATGTGCCAAATCATAAAGTAGAAGGAGCACCATGACAACAACAGCTACTGGCAAAGCTGATGCTGATAAGCCTATGGAAGAAAGCGCAGAACGTCTTGCACGTCCACTTATTAAGCTTGCTAAGGCGTGCGGCGTTGCCACTTTTTATATTGATCAGCAAGGAAGCTACACCGAAATTACAGATGAAGCATTAGTTGGAGTACTTGATGCATTAGGCATGCCTGCCGACACTCAAGACAATATTGCAATTTCATACGAGAAGGTTCAGCGCAAACGCTCTAGCGAGTTATTGCCACCAACTGTCGTTTCGTTTAATGGCGCAAAAACTTGCGTACCAATTCACGCAGGAGATGCCAAAAAAGAGCAAATTCACATTTCTCTTACACTCGAAGATGGAACAGATTATGAAGACTCGTTAGGCGATATTCAATCCGAAGACGATGGAGACTTGTTCATTGAACTTCCGGATGATTTGCCAATGGGCTACCACACTTTGCATGCCAAAGTAATCAGCGCGAATGGCGAGACGGCTCAACATGCTGATGTCACATTGATTGCCGCACCTGCGCGTATTCCATTGCCTGAAAGCGTTAAGCAAAAGCACCGTTGGGGATTCATGACGCAAATGTATTCTGTGCGTTCAAAAGATTCTTGGGGAATTGGCGATTATGGCGATTTGCGTCGCCTACTTAAGGATGCTGGAGAAATCGGCAAGGCTGATTTTATGCTGATTAATCCAATTCATGCGTGCGCTCCAGTAACACCTCTTGAGCCTTCACCGTACTTACCTGAGTCTCGTAGGTTCTTGAATGTCACTTATATTCGTCCGCAAGATATTCCGGAATATGCTGAATTAAGTGGCGAAGATCTTGCTAAAGTAGAGCAATTGCATGAGTCTATTGCTCCTCAAAACAATAATCCAAATCCTATAGATATCAACGCTGCATGGGATGCCAAGCTTCCTGCGTTGCGTATTATTTTCAAGCAACCTCGTTCTACCGAGCGCGAGCGCGAGTTTAGTGAGTTTAAGCATCGTTCTGGTGAAGATCTTGACGCCTTTGCAACTTGGTGTGTTGCGTTTGAGGTTTGGGGTGCTCCTTGGGGCGAGAATTTGTGGTTTGACACTACAGGCAAAGGCACTCCGCAAATTGAGCGACTTAAGCGCGAACATGCTGACTTGTTTGAGTTCCATCGTTGGCTTCAGTGGATTGCTGATGAGCAAGTTGCTACAGCTCACGCTGAAGCTAAAGCTGCTGGTATGGCAATTGGTCTTATGCAAGACATGGCAGTTGGCGTACACGGCTACGGTGCTGACGTTTGGTGGAGTCCGGAACGATTTGCTAATGGTGTAAGCGTTGGTGCTCCTCCTGATTTCTACAACCAGCAAGGTCAGGATTGGGGTCAACCTCCATTCGATCCAAATTATTTGGATGAAACTGGCTATATTGCTTACCGAGACATGGTTCATAACGTGTTCTTGCATGCAGGAGCTGCTCGTATTGATCACGTTCTTGGATTGTTCCGCTTGTGGTGGATTCCACAAGGACAGGGTGCTAGAAACGGCGCGTATGTGTACTACAATGTAGATGCAATGCTCGCAGTTCTCACTATTGAAGCAACTCGCGCAGGCGGTGTTGTTATTGGCGAAGATTTGGGCACTGTGCCGAAGTATGTTTCTAAGGTTCTTGCATCTCATGGCGTGCTTGGCACTGTTGTTGAGTGGTTCACCCACGACGACGAAGCTGAAGCCGCTACTAAGAAGGCTGGAAAGAAGCAAATTATTTTTGCTAATCCGTCTACATATCGAGAGTATGCTCTTGCTTCCGTTACTACGCACGATATGCCACCTACAGCTGGTTATCTTGCCTTTGAGCATGTCAAGCTTCGCGAGCAACTTCATCTGCTTACAGACTCCGTAGAAACGTTCCAGGAGGCTGCTCAAGCTGAACGCGATGCAATGATGAAGATGCTTCTTGAGAACGGTTGGATTAGCAAAGATGCTGCTGAGGATGTTGAAGGTCATGCACAAGAAATTGTGGAAGCTATGCATGCAATTATGCTCACTTCCCCATCTTTGCTTTTGCAAGTAGCTTTGGTTGATGCTGTCGGCGAGAAGCGTTCACAGAATCAGCCTGGAACTAGTACAGAGTATCCAAACTGGCGTATTCCACTTGCTGATGCTGATGGTCGTGTAGTTCACACCGATGAAGTATTTAAGTCACCACGAGTGCTATCTATGACGGCAGTTATGCGCGGCGAAAATACACGGAAGCATGTATAATTTAATAGTTGGTTTACCGATGAACTGACTCTATTCCCCCCCCCCTCGTAAGGAATATGATTTGCATAGTAGCAAATCAAAATATTTCTTACATGATGTCCTATGTGAGGCGAGCATCTATAATAGTGCTCGTCTCATTAATTATGGGGTTATGGGGGTTATGGAGTAAGAAGCAAACCCCCTGCCTCAACACCGTTACTCGCGCAGTACGTAATCTGCGTCAATAACACAAATAAGCAGCAACACTCGCGCGCTAAATCGCAGCGCTCAAGCAGGTCATCAGCGCACACCAGTCACAACCTAATTTCTAAAGCACAGCCACACAAACCTGCCCTGCCTTCGTCTTTATTGACGAAGGCAGACCCCGCTTGCGTTGAAAGCACACCGTGCTTTCAACCCTAAGCAAGCTCGGCACTCCGAGTTGCTTTCGCGCGCACAATGCTGCGCTCAAGCAGGTCGTCACGCCATAACGCAGAAATTACTTCTTAATATACTTTGCAAATACACGCTCTAAAATCGGAGTATGCAGCATAATAAGCGATCCCCAACCAATGAATACCAACAAAGGCAAACCCTGCGGCAAATATACGATTGATGCAAATATTAACACAATAAACACTATATCTAGCAGTGTCATTATAAGAGTTTCTTTCCAATACGAAATACCAAAAATAAGAGAATTAACCACTGTTTTATCAATTGAATTTTTAAAACGCGCTTGTAGTGCAAACACCCATTCGGCAACAATAACCCACAATATGCTTAGAATAAATTTAATAATTAAAAGTGGAGTAGACCACACGCAAAGCCATAGCCAAATAATAGCAAGCAAAACTGGTCCCATTACAGCCCAAATAATAGTAGATTCCAGAAAATTGCTAGCAAACGCGCGAAAATAAGCTGCAGTAATATGTCCTTCACCTTGCTCTGTACGTCTTGCAGCATCATGACCAGCACAAAGAGAAGCGCCGATAGTAATTAAAGGAAAGCTTGTTAAAATCATCAATATTGTAAGCCACACGGCATCAGCAAATGTTTCCATGCTTTGCGCAAACTTTGAATCTGGGCTTCCAAACGAGAAAATCATTCTATACTATCTCCTGGTTTTATGACGCAATTCCTATGCTTTACTATCTATAGATACTCTAATAACGAACTCTACCACCTAATTACAAACTAACGTAACTATTAAAAATAATGACGGTGTGCACAAACGTAATAGTATGCACACACCGCCGCTTTCACTGCCACCTGAATTTTGGAGGAGAATTAATTTATCCCTTTACTGCACCAGACATAACACCTTTAATAATGTACTTCTGGCAGATGAGGTAGAAGATTATGATTGGAACAATTGCCATAACCAAGCAGCCCATCATTGCGCCCATCTCGACAGATCCATAGCCGCCCTTCAAATACTGAACAGCTATAGAAATAGTCTTATACTTGTTGAGATCGAGCGTCAAGAATGGAAGCAGGAAGTCATTCCAAATCCACATTGCCTGCAAGATTGAAACCGAAATAATAGCAGGTCGCATAATCGGCACAATAATCTGGAAGAATATACGTGGCACAGAAGCACCATCAATCATTGCAGACTCTTCGAGTTCTTGCGGAATACCCTTAATCACACCAGTGAAAATAAACACTGCAAGTCCTGCACCAAAGCCTAAGTAAATAATCCACAATCCCCATGGAGTATTCAACTTTAAAGTGTTCGTAATGTAAGCAAGGGTGTACATAACCATCTGGAACGGCACAATCATGTTAAACAGGAACAAAACGTATAGAAGTTTTGCTGCCCAATTGTTCACACGAACAATCCACCATGCACACATTGACGTGCACAGAAGAATGAGGATTACAGAACCAACAGTTACAACAATAGTCCAGAGGAAACTCATTGGAAAATCAGTACGATTTGAACCTAATACGTAGTTAGACATTCCAACAAACGATTTTGAACTAAAAGTAAAAGGATTGCTGGCAATATCAACCTTAGACTTGAAAGAATTCAGCACTACTAAAGCTATAGGAAAAATCCATAACAAGCTTATAAGAGTGAACAGCACCGTCCATAACGCAGGATGCTTTGTTTTCTCGTTCATGCCGCTACCTCCTTTGACCTAGTGAGCATATTCTGAACCATAGCAATAACAGCCACAACAATGAAGAACATGACTGCCTGAGCCTGGCCAACGCCTTCACATCTTGGAGTAGTGAAAGTTCTATAAATATTAAGAGCTAACATCTCTGTTTTCCTTGACGGACCACCGTTAGTTAATGCGAAGTTCTGATCGAAAAGCTTGAAGCCGTTGGTAATTGTTAAGAATGTGCAAACAGTAATAGAAGGCATCATCAATGGAATAGTAATCTTGAATAAAGTCTGCCTTGGGCTTGCACCATCGACAGCAGCTGCTTCCATAACATCTCCTGGAAGAGCCTGCATTCCTGCGATATAAATAATCATCATATAGCCAATTTGCTGCCAGCAAACAACAATCACAAGACCCCAGAAACCGAATACTTCAGAGAACGTAATCGTACGATTGAAGTAGCCGAGTATACCATTTAACAAGAGCTGCCAAATATAGCTTAAAACGATACCACCAATAAGATTTGGCATAAAGAACACGGCTCTGAATATCGTCGTGCCCTTGAACTTCTTAGTAAGCATATACGCAATTGCAAAAGCAATAACATTAATAATTATTGTTGTAATAACTGCAAAAAGCGTTGTGAACAAAAACGAATAAACAAGATGCGGATCTTTTAAAGCTCTATAGTAGTTACGAAAACCCACAAACTTACCATCAGTCACAGTAGTGAATTTTCTAAAGCTCAAGTACACACCCATAATAAATGGCACTAAGAAGCCAACAATAAACGCAGCAAACGTTGGCAGCGCAAATAACCACCACCATTTACGTATTGCTTTTCCGCTCATACTAATCATGACTCGTCACTTTCTCCTCCTTGAGCGCGACATCCACGTAGACATCGCTGTCCCGAACCAATAACTTCATTCTACTACATGAATTAGCTATGTCAAACGTTGTCATTTTCGATATGTCACTTCAAACAAATATCAGAATTTAGTTTTAAAAAAATTGCTTATTATCGTTGGCATTCCAGCAAAATTTGCTAAAATAGAAATGTCTGCAAACGTTTGTTTGTTTCGAACTATAAAAGTTCGCACTAAACAATTAAACACAAGGCTGTGCTACACGTTTGTTATACGCGAATAAAGGAGTTCACATGTCGGCAAATATTCAAGATGTAGCGAATAAAGCTCATGTGTCAGTTTCTACTGTGTCGCGTTCATTTACACGACCAAACTTAGTATCTGCATCCACTCGCAATAAAGTATTGGCCATTGCTGAACAATTGAATTTTTCTATTTCGAAATCTGCAGCAGCACTAAAATCTGGTAAAACCTTGCGCATCGCTTTATTGATTAGCGATCAAATTCGTCTATGGTTTTCTGCATCTATTATTCAAGGATTGAATCAAGTATTCCACACAGCTGGATACGATTTGTCAATTTTTCAGATTTCCAGCAGCAAAGAGCGTAGCGAATTTTTCACAATGCTCCCAACTAGACGTAATGCTGACGCTGTTGTTGTGTGCTCCTTTGACGTAAATACCGATGAAATCGCACAACTTAAATCAACAGGTGTGCCAATTGTTGGCATAAACTGCTTATATCCACAAAAATGCGATTTTGACGCGACTATCAATATTGACGATGACCAAGGTGCAAGACTTATGGCACGCCACTTAATCGGTTTAGGGCATCGCAATATTGCATATGTACGCACAACTCGTGACGTTTCACTACATTTCAGCGTATTGCAGCGTTACCATTCTTTTATTGATGAATGCCAAAATAGCGGAATCACACCTACAGAAATTGTGGCACCTGCTAATTCTGATCGCATAAGCGCCATAGTTTCTATGCTTCTTGGAAGTTCAATTATGCCAACAGCAATTGCATGCCAAGAAGATGGTATTGCAATACCGCTTATGTTTCAGCTTGCACGCAGCGGGTATTCTACTCCAAAAGATGTGTCAATTATTGGTTTTGACGATAGTTTTTACGCGCATGAAACTGGCTTAACTACTATTAGACAGGATCCAGTTGATATTGCTTCTACTGCGGCAAATATCACGCTTGCGCTTATAAACGCAGAGGAAGTTGAAGATCCATATCGCATTGTTCCAGCGCAACTTATTGTGCGTTCGAGCACAGCTGCATTATTAAAAGAGTAGACCTTTTATAGTTTTCTAGAAAATATCGAAATAACAAAATATCGAAATAACAAAATCCGCTAGGACTTAGCACTATGATGTGCCAGTATCCTAGCGGATTTGCTTACGTCACCTTTGCTTGCTTACGTCAGCAGGTATAACGTCTGTTTGTTTATTAATGGATCAGTTGTCATCTTCGTGAGCCTGAGAATATTCCTTAGCCCAACCATCCACGAATGCTGTCTTGACCTTATCCCACTTGCCGGTGCCCTGAGCGTACTCAAGCAAAGCGGAGCCAAGGTCGTTCTTCCAGTTATCAGATGGCATTACGGTGAAGTTCCAGCTTACTGGAGTCTTACCAGACTTAGCATCTTCAACGGCTGCTTGAGTCAATGGGTTGTCGGACTTGATATCTGCGAAGCTCTTGAATGGAGTAGTGAAGCCCATCTTCTTAGACAAAGCATCCTTACCAGCATCGGAAGTAAGCAACCACTTCAAGAAGTCCTTAGTTGCCTTCTTGTTAGCATCAGACGTCTTCTCATTTATGCACCAATAGTTCTCAGAACCAGTTGCCAAGCCTTGCTTCTCTTCGCCCTTAGCACCAATATAAATTGGAAGCATACCAAGGTCTTCAGCCTTCATACCAGCCTTGGAGAGGTCACCCCAAGCCCAAGTACCATTCTGGTAGAACACAGCTTTACCCTGGGAGAACTCAGCATTAGCATCTTCACCAGTCTTGGAACCAATCTTTGTTGCTGGTGTAGTGGAATCAGTAATGTAAAGATCGAAAATCTTCTTATAACCGTCAAGGAAGCTACCCTTTACCTTTGCAGGCTGCTTGGTAACATGATCTTCCTTGAACTCATAGTACAAAGGAAGATTTGCAAGGTGGGTCTTAAAACGCCAATCAGAGCTGGAATCAAAACCAGCAGAAGTAAAGGCGCCTTCAACGCCAAGATCTGACTTGTGCTTTTGAATATCATCTGCAACAGCCTTCAACTTATCGAAGGAGTTGATTTCTTCAGCAGACTTTACCTTAGCATCCTTAAGCTCGGTGTACTTCTTAAGCAAAGCCTTGTTGTAAATCAAGCCGTAGGTTTCCATTGCATATGGAATACCAACAACCTTATCTCCATCCTTCAAAGCAATATCCTTGTTCTGAAGTTGGCTATAAAGCTCAGTATCCTTCAAATCAGCAGTGTAATCCTTCCAGCTTGCGTAACCAACTGGACCGTTGATCTGGAAGAGTGTAGGAGCTTCATTACCCTTGCTGATTTCACTCTTCAAAGACTGCTCATAAGTTCCGGAAGCAGCAGTTTGAACCTTAACCTCAACACCTGTTTTCTTGGTGTATGCCTTAGCTACTTCCTTCCACTGATCTGCAGCTTCTGGCTTAAAGTTCAAGAAGTAAACCTTACCTTTAGCAGAGCTGTCACTTGAGGAGGATCCGCAAGCTGCAAGCGCGCCAAAAGCCATTGCCGAGCAAGCTACCAGTGCAATTGTTGATTTAATTGTACGATTCATCATCGAACCTTTCTCCTATGCCGACAATCCCGTCATTGGACTGCCACACCTCTCGGTGTCCTTATCGACAATATTTATTATGCCTCAACTGCTGCAATATTGCAAACGATAGCATAAGTAAATTGACGCGTGTCATTATAAAAACACTACCCACTAATATATTCGATAAAATTAGCACGTATTTTTGGCAATAATTAAAGGGATTGCACAACAATTTAGCAAACGATTGTGCAACCCCTTGAGGATTATAGTTCAAAACAAATTATTTAATTAAGCTAACTCTGCCCATGAGCAATCTTATATTCCTTAGCCCAGCCGTCAACAAACGCGGATTTAAGAGTAGTCCATGCCTTATTAGCGCCAATAGAAGTCATACCGTCTTTTGTTGCTTGAGCGTATGTAAGCAAATCAGAGCCAACATCGTCTTTCCAACCGTTAGATGGCATAGTAACAAACACCCACTTAACAGGCAATTTGCCAGGCTTAGCAGTGTAATCAACAGCAGCCTGAACTAGAGGATTTTCTGCTTTAGGGAAACCTTTGAAAGGAGTAGCAAAGCCCATTTTATTAGCCAAAGCATCCTTACCATAATTTGTAGTAAGTAACCAATTAAGGAAGGCATTAGTTGCTTCCTGATTCCGCCTTGAAGCCTTTTTATTAATGCACCAATAATTTTCCGAACCGGTAGCCATGCCTTGTTTCTCTTCGCCCTTAGCACCAATATAAATTGGTAGCATGCCAACATCGTCAGGCTTTATGCCAGCTTTTGAAAGATCACCCCAAGCCCAAGTACCATTCTGGTAGAACACAGCTTTACCAAGAGCAAACTCATAAACAGCATCCTCGCCAGTTTTAGTACTTAACTGGCTTACAGGAGTTGTGGAATCAGAAATATAAAGGTCAAAAATCTTCCTGAAATTATCAACATAGTCGTAATTAATTGACTGAGGCTGACCATTAACGTTATTCTTAACGAATTGATAATACAAAGGCATATTTGCAAGATGCGTCTTAAAACGCCAGTCGGAGCTTAAATCAAAACCTGCGGACGCAAAAGCACCGTCAATACCAAGCTCATCCTTGCGCTTTTGCAAATCGTCTGCAACAGCCTTCAACGTAGCGAAATTAGTTATTTGATCTTCAAAAGATTTGCCGTTTTCTTCTGGTTGCAACTTTGCATCTTTAAGATCCGCATACCTAGCAAGCAAAGCCTTGTTGTAAATCAAGCCGTAATTTTCAGTAACATATGGCACAGCAACCGGCTTACCGTTATCCATAAAAGCAAGATTTTTATTGCTAAGTTGCGTATAAAGAGGGGAATTAGTTAAATCAGCAGTGTAATCCTTCCAGTTAGCGTAGCCAACAGGACCGTTAATCTGGAATAACGTAGGCATGCTATCTGGATTATCTTTATATTTCTCAACTTCGGTTTTAAGTCTCTTTTCATACTGACCGCCAGTTGGTGTAACTATGCTTACTGTAACACCAGTCTGTTTTGTGTATTCTTTAGCAACTTCTTCCCACATAGCAGTAGCTTCAGGCTTCAAGTTGAAGAAAATAACCTTCCCATTAGCAGACCTATCGGCATTTGCGCCAAAAGACTGAGAAAAACCAAAAGCAGTAAACGCACAAGCCGCCAAAACAGCGCAAACTACTAGCGCAATAATCGACTTAACCGAACGACTCATCATCGAACCTTTCCATATACTGCTAATCTCTTACGAACTAACTAATTACTGCTATTGAATACTATTTAAATCACCGTAGTGAGCTAATATTACAGCAAACGCAAGACTCAAATATATAAATATCTTTGCAAAAAATTTGCGCAAATCGCACTAAAATATATGAAAATATCTGAAATTTTAAAACCGTATTTCAACAATTCCAATGCACAATTACATTGTCGCCTTTATACGTGCCCAACACAGAATAATGCGCGGTATCCATACGAAGAAGTCGCGCAAAATCTGGGTTTATTCCAAGCCAGCGCGCAGTAAGAATACGCAACACATGAGCATGCGCAACAACAAGCACGTCCTTACCTAATTTCAATTTAGGCATTGCCATATCAATAATCTTTTGAGTACGATCCGAAACCTCTTGCAAGCTTTCTCCAGAAGTCCTGTGCACATCCACTGTCTCTCCACTAGGAAGCACTTCTTTAGCATCACTAACCATGTGAAAAGGAAGAACTTTAGGACCATGTTTCCACACATCCCACGCCTCAACTCCACTTAGTTTAGAAATATCAGCGCGCGTGCGACCCTCAGCAGCACCATAATCCCACTCCAGCGCGCTATCGCAAATTGTATACGAAGCAAATCCAGCAAACTGAGCTGTTTGCTGCGCGCGACGAAGCGGGCTTACAAGCACACAATCCTCATCAAAACCTTTTGTGAACACACGCTGCAATCTAGCACCAGCCTCTTTTGCTTGCTCAACACCAACTTCAGTAAGAGGCAAATCCGTGCGCCCAGTATGCTGACCAGACACACTCCAAGCGGTTTGACCGTGACGAAGTAACACCAAGCAACCCTGCTTCGAGCATTCTTTCTGAGAGGATTCTTTAGTGCCGTTATTTTGCATAGTCTTCACATTCCTCACCAGCGCCATGTACACACATCGCACTGGACGCCTAGCAGCACGATTGCTTTACGTAAGCATTTCTTAACTTGCAGCCACTTTGCCGCAAATCAAGATTACTGTTCCATGGTACCGCCAAAATTGGTATTTCGTTACCATTAACATAGAAAATATGACGCAATTATCATCGGCTAATACTAAAACTCAACGAAACCATCGTGTGACTCAAGCTACCGTGCAACGACTGAATGCAGCGAATCGTAAGATTGATGCGCTTCGCGAGCGCCGATTAAAAAATCCAAATACTTTAGGAGATTCGTTGCTTAAAGCCGCACTTCCGTCTTTTGCAACGTTTATAGCTGGACAGATTGCGCACTTAATATGGGAAAAACATGTTGATACTAGAAAAATCAATTTAAACTCTAATAATCGTCCTAACAATCTTTCTAAAGAAAAAATCACACAAAAGCAACGTGTTAAGCAAGAAGAACCATTGCTAATGTCTCTTGGATTTGCAGTATTTTCTGCGATTCTTACTACGATTGTTGGTCGCTTAGTAAGTCACGGAACCTTGTCTTATGTTGCGCGGAGGCAAAGAAAGCGACAGTTTCGAAAAAATAAATTCTAATTTTGAACAAATGAAACTAAATGCAGAAATAATCGAAGAATAAGGAAAGTAAGGAATAAGAATAACGTGCAAAACTTACGTCACAACGAAACTATTGATACTCTACTGAACCGCCGATCTATTCGCGCTTTTTGCAGCGAAGCAATTGACGAAGATACAGTCGCGACTCTTGAAACCGTGGCTCAACGCGCTGCTTGCAGCCAGTTTTTGAACGACTGGTCAGCGATTAAAATTACGAATAGCTCAATTAAGCAGAAGCTTTCCGAAATTGGCAATCAAACATATATTGCTACAGCTCCGCTGTTGTACGTTTTTATTATTGACCAGCACAGAAACGCTGCAATTGCACAAAAAATGGCATCGATACAGGCAGCGACGAATTTATGCTTAAAACTCGTTACCGCTTTACTCAAGCTCAAAACGACGTCATTTTGGCACTTCACACCATGGAAACTGCCGCGGAATCTTTGGGTCTTGGTTGCGTAATCCTCGGTTCAATTTTGAACAGTAGAACTCAGCTTATTGATATTTTGAATTTGCCTGAATACACGTATCCCGTGCTCGGTTTGGCAATTGGTAAGCCTGCACAAAATCCGGAATTAAAGCCGCGCATGAGTACTAGCATGCAGATTTTTGAAAACACTTACCCTGCTGACGATGCTGAATTACTAGAGAATCTTGCCGATTTCGACAATCGCGTGCATCAATATTACGATTTGCGAAATACTAGCAGACCGGTTGACGCTTTCAGCGCGCAAATTCTTGCTATAGCAGCAGACGATATTGCCAAAAAACACGAAGCAGAAGATGTTGAGCAGGTTGCAAGGCAAGGTTTTAATGTTGCATAAGATTTAACACCGTTTTAATTTAGTGCCGTTTTAACTTAGCGCCGTCTTGGCTTGTACCCGCGCTTTCTAGATTTAGGCTTCGTGCTTGCGGATGGCGAGCGCATATCGGAATACATGCGATTTACTGGGTTTTTATGCGTCAAATGCCAGCAACCACAATATTCACAAGCATAAACCCATAACTGTGTTCCACGCTCTCGCAAACTTTGCTCCGCTGCCATAAGAGCCTGCCCTTTATTCTTGTACATGATTTTTTGGGTAGATTCGCAGCGCCTCGGAGTAAAGAAATACATAGCTTTTATGGTAGCAAACCGCTTAACAGTTTATGATACGTCCAATAATTACATATCCACGTTAGCATCAACGTTCATAACGTACACGTTATTGCGCAATTGCCGCTCTTGCATTCGCGTAATATCTCCATCTTCGTACATGTCATGAATTATACGTAACTCTATTGCGTAACTTTCACGCTTTACTTCTTCAATATTTTCGATTAAACGCACGCTCAAGCTCACATTAGGTCTAGAACGCAACAATCGTTCAACACTCCTGTACTCGCGCAAAAGTGCAGAACAGTACTCAGCTGCGTATTCCTGATTGCTCATGACATTATATAGTCGTTCAATAACGTGCTGAATAACTTCAATATGCAACTGACGAATATGCACAAAAATAACGTCTTCTTGTAAGAGTAGAGCTGTTCTGCGAATCATATTACTTACTCGCATTATGACTGTTCCAATACGACGCTGTAATGCTCTTAACCTTCCGCGAACATGCCACATGAGGGTTCCCAACTGCCTATCAGTGTGAATGTGACGTAAAGAATTCATAATTTGATCCAATAGACGCTCACAAGCTTCAACCTCCAGCAATTCCTGTTTCGATAAAGAACAAGCTTGCTTCAGCTTACGCAAACGCTGCTTAATATAATCTTTTTCCCAGTTAAGAGTTTCAATGCGCAAATCCAAATATTCTTTGGAGTCCCTATGCCCAATATTTTGCTTTAAACGTTCAATTCGTTCGGTATAAGAGTCAACAACAGACAATACTGCACGACGATTTTCGTTAGTAATACTAGAGGTTAATTCTTCAACCGTACGTCTAAGCACTTCAATGGCAATAGGAGTAACTTCCTCAAGTTCAGTATCGTTCTTTTTGGGAGAAATCATGGGTAACAAGAAGTTCGCCATAAGTAGCGTAACCACGATTACTACTCCCGATATAAAAATAAGTTCATTCCTAAGTGGAAACTTCACCGGTAATGTGAACATTAACGCTAAAGTTAAGGTTCCTTTTGCTCCACCTAAAGTCATAATTACAGCAGATTTTAATCCGCCTGTTAATTGGAATTGAGAAGATCTTGCGATGCGAACCATAGTGACCATCCATAAGAACCTCATGCCAACAACCGCAAGCAACGTTACAGCAATAATAGCCACAAGCAACAGGTTATTAACACCATAATCATTCCAACTTGAACTTACAACTTTTGGCAAAGCAATGCCAAGAAGAACAAAAACTGCACCATTCAGCCCAAACGAAAGAACACTCCACACGCTATTGGCAACAATATTAGTGCGCGAAACATTCGGACCTACTCCAGAACGATCAAATCTTGCTAGTAATCCTGCGGTAACTAACGCTAACATTCCAGAAGCGCCAACACCTTCAGCACCCATGTAGAGCAGGAACGGCAAAAATAGTTCCATTAATATTCTTGTTTTTGTAGTTTCCCAACCTAAAGATCTAATCTTTTCAAAAAGCCAGTTTGCAGCTAATCCTACAAATACGCCAATTGCAATTCCACCAAAGAATTTTGATGCAAAACTGCTTAGTGCTGGCGTTATATCGAAAACACCAGATGCAGCAACAAGAACTGCAAACTGGAAGCCTACAATTCCGGACGCATCATTAAACAGTGATTCACCCTGTAGTACGCTAAATTGTTTGTCAGTAAGCGATACTTCATGACTTAACGCACTTACTGCCACAGCGTCAGTCGGCCCCAGAGCTGCCCCTAACACAGCTGCAGCAGCAATCGGTATAAATGACCATATTGCAGGTAAAAGCACAGCAACCGCAACCATAGTTGCCAGTACTAAACCAACAGCAAGAGTTGCTGAGTATTTAAATGAAGATAATAATGCTAACTTATTTATCTCGCGCGATTCAAAATAAATTAAAGGCGCAACAATTACAATCATAAAAAGCTCTGGATCAAGAGTAACGCTTGGGAAGAAGGGCAGTTCTGAAGCTATAACACCCATGGTTATCTGCACAAGCGGCACTGAAACTCTCGGTATAAAACGCTCCAAGAATGACGACAGCACTACAACCGCCATGATGTACAGAATTAGCTCAAAAACTGGCATACTATTATAACTCCCCCTGTTTATTTACCTTATTTTTCAGCTTATCGAAACATGGCAACTAATATAAAATTTATTGAAATGCAAAATAATTTAAAAATAAAGAGGAACTTGTTCAAAAGTTCAATATAAATTCAAAATAAATTCAATTTTTACTTTGCAAAATACAAATTTGCGCGTAAAATCATCACTAAAAATATAAATAGTTCAATTTAATACTTATATTTTGAACTTTGCTATAAACTTGTTCAATTTATAAATGCCGATTTTACAAGAAAGACAGATTATGGCACAGAATTTTGCTGATGAGCTTAAAAAAGCTATGAAGCGTAAGGGGTACAAGCAGATTGACGTAATCGAGCTTGCAGCAAAAAACGGTCATAAGCTTGGCAAAAGCCAGTTAAGCCAGTATTTAAGCGGCAAAACCGAGCCTCGCAAAGACGTACGTAACATACTAGCTGAAATTCTTGGAATCAGCGGCGACGGAATTAAAAGCGGTCATTCTTGCGCAAAAATCGAGCAGAACTGCCAGTCTGCAGAAGAACCACAATTAAATCAGCCACAGCTTACAGAAGCTGAACTTTCCCAAACACTCAAACATAGAACCTTCAACAAATCCACCAAACTTGAGCACGTGCTTTACGACGTTCGCGGCCCAGTTGTTGAAGAAGCAAACCGCATGGAAGCGAACGGAACGCATATTCTAAAGCTCAACATTGGAAATCCTGCGCCTTTCGGATTCCGCGCTCCAGACGAAGTGATTTACGACATGCAACAGCAGCTTATTGACTGCGAAGGCTACTCGGATAGTCGTGGACTTTTCTCCGCTCGCAAGGCGATTATGCAATACGATCAGCTTAAGGGCATTCCAGGCGTGCAAATGGAAGATATTTACACTGGAAACGGAGTTTCCGAGCTGATTAATCTTTCTATGCAAGCGCTGCTTGATTGCGGCGACGAGATTCTTATCCCAAGCCCGGACTATCCTCTGTGGACTGCGTGCGCGAGCCTGGCCGGCGGCACTCCTGTGCACTACATGTGTGACGAAAAGTCGCATTGGTACCCAGATATTGCCGATATTCGCTCTAAAATCACGCCTCGCACTAAAGCAATCGTGATTATTAACCCAAATAATCCTACGGGTGTGCTGTATAGTCGCGAAGTTTTGGAAGAGATTGTTAAGATTGCGCGCGAGTTTAATTTGATTATTTTTGCAGACGAGATTTACGACCGTCTTGTTATGGACGGCAAGAAACATATTTCGATTGCTTCTCTTGCTCCAGACGTGTTCTGCGTAACTTTTAGCGGACTTTCTAAGTCGCATATGATTGCTGGCTTCCGTATTGGTTGGATGAGTCTTTCGGGAGATAAATCCAAGGCTCGCGACTACATTATGGGTCTTAATATGCTGTCTAATATGCGCTTGTGCTCGAACGTTCCTGCGCAGTCGATTATTCAGACTGCTTTGGGCGGATACCAGAGCGTTGAAAAGTATTTGGAGCCAGGCGGACGCGTGTATGAGCAGCGCGAGTATTGCTATAACGCGCTTCAAGAGATGGATGGCGTAAGCGTTGAGCGGCCAGACGCTGCTTTCTACATGTTTGTAAAGCTCGATCCAAGTCGATACAACATTCACGACGATGAACAGTTTGCTCTTGATTTGCTACGCGATCAGAAGTTGCTGATTGTGCACGGCAAAGGCTTTAATTGGCAGACTCCAGGCTACTTCCGCGTAGTCTACTTGCCGCGCTTGCAAACGCTTCGCGACGCAATGAGCAAACTCTCTAACTTCCTCTCCTACTATCGCCAGTAGAAAAAATAATTTTATATAAACAAAAAAATTATGCATATAGTGCCACGCTAAAAAAACTTAACGTGGCACTATATTTTTCATAGGAGGAAGGAATCAAAGTATTTACTACGCAGCCTATTCTCTTATAGATGCTGCTGGGCCAATTGACTCACGCAGCAGCACAGTAATAGGTAGACATACGTGACGGGATGATGCTCGTTCATACCCAGCATTCAAAGTCTCTACTATATATTCAGCAGCTAAACGTCCTTTAGTTGTAACAGGCTGTTTAACTGTTGTCAACGGTGGATTACTACATGCAGACTCATCTAGATCATCAAAACCTGTAACAGAAATATCACGTGGGATTTGCAAACCAAACTGTCTAGCAGCATCCATTACTCCAAACGCAATAACATCACTAAAGCAGATGAACGCAGTTGGGAATGCAGAATTATTTTGTTTAGTTATTTGTGCAAAAGCTTCTTTTCCTCCAGCACGAGTGCATGGCACTTCAATAACATTTTTCTTATCGACCAGTGGGGCTATTCCATTCTCTTCTAAAGCAGAAATCACACCATCAATACGGCGACGAATTGTTCCATGCCAAGAAAGATACCCATCATCATTGCCTGATTCTGGAGAAATCACCACAAAATTGCGATGGCCCAATGAAATAAGATGCTCAGTTAATTCCTTCATAGCGCGCGTCTCATCAATATTGATACTTGGAGCCTGACTATGCACCTCACTGTCAACAATAACAAATGGCTTTCCTTGCTGCATAAGAGCTTCAACTTCACCACGATCTTCTTCTAAACCAGTTACTATAAAACCGTCAACTGCAGCATAAGGAATTGCTTTTAACATAGAATTACGAAGTGGAGGCACTAAAAGAAGCGTCAGTCCCTCTCGCTCACAGATTTGCCCAATACCTTGAATAAATTCCGAATAGTATGGATTTTCTAGCACTCGCCCTAATTGCTGTGGTAGTAACAATCCCAAACTATTTGTCTTTTGAGTTCGCAGCATATAAGCAACAGGATTACGCACATATCCTAGTTCCTTTGCAACTGAAAATATGTGTTCTACAGTTTCTGATGATAAGCGATCAGGAGTATTATACGCAAAGGAGACAGCAGATTTAGAGACACGCGCTGCATCAGCAATATCCTGCATTGTAATTTTCTTTCCCATGTCTCACACTTCTTACTTCTACATTATTTTTACTGTTGAGCTTGCAATACAATCATAGAATTATCTTTATTGGGGCGCCAACTATTTCCAACAGTTACACCATTTATAATTCGCCAATTATGATTTTGCAATTGTTGAGGTAGCTTCGATGAATTATATTCTACCAAATTATTACGTGAAATAATCATCAAAAGAGATTCTTCCTTATGCTCTCGAGAAATAATGACAGTATCTTCGTCAACAGCGTAACAACTTTGCGTGCCTCTTCGCAACGCAATATGATCACGCCGCAATGCATTTAATTGAACAATTGTACGGAATATTTCAGCATTTGCATCAAGACTATCCCACTGCATACCAGAACGGCACCCTGGATCATTATCGCCAACCATACCAAGCTCATCACCGTAATAAATCATTGGAGCACCTTCGCAGGCAAACATGCAATAGTACGCGGTTATGCAATCCTCAGTATTATTTTGATGCGCAGTTAAAACACGCTCAGTATCGTGGCTACCCAACAAATTCATCATTCCATGGTGATATCCATACGGTATGCGCTCCTGCAAACGGTTAATACCGTTAACAAAATCGTATGCATTGAATCGCTTTGTCGCAGTAAAACCTAAAACTAAATCACGCAGAGTATAATTCATTGTGCTATCAGTAGTGTCTCCTTGCAACCATTGAGCAGGGTCTCTCCACTCTTCAGCTATCAAACATAATTCCGAATTTTTTGCTTTAACAACTTGCCTAAAGTCCTGCCAAAATTCTGGATAAATAAAATATGGAACGTCAAGACGATAGCCATCGATACCTTGATCAATCCAATATCTTGCAACATTAAAATGATGCTCACGCACCTTTGGATTAAACACATTCCACTTCGGTAGATATTCACAACCAGAACAGGTTTTATAATTAGGCACAGGCAATGACTTAACTGGAAAGTTTTTCACTGAAAAATAATTCACATATTCTGAATTCTCTTCATTTTTAACAACATCTTGAAACATCCAATGAGTTTTACCACAATGATTTAAAACTGCATCTAGTACTATACGTATATTCCGCTTATGCGCTTCATCTACCAATGTATGAAAATCTTCAAGCGTTCCTAAAAGTGGATCGATTTTGAAATAATCGTTTGCATCATAACGATGATTTGTTGCAGCAGAAAAAATTGGATTCAAATAGAGCGCGTTGCACCCTAAATCATGAATATAATCAAGTTTTTCTGTAATTCCAGCAATATTACCGCCTAAGAAATTCTCACGCGTAGGCTCAGCATCCCATGGATCAAGCGGCACATGACCTTCAGTTAGCATACCGTAGCCTTCACAACGATGGAAACGATCAGGAAAAATCTGATAAAATCTTGCATCAGGCAACCACTGTGGTATAGACATAATAAACCCCATCCTTAATATTTCTACAATTTCTAATCTTTCATACCCGTATTTGCAATTCCTCTAACGAGCGCACGTTGGAAGAAAAGGAACACAATGATACTTGGTATTGTTGCAGTCAAAGTTCCTGCCATCAAATAATTCCAAGAGGTTCCATAACGCCCTACGAAGGATGCTAAACCAATCTGGATTGTACGAGTTTCATCCGTATTCGTAACCAATAACGGCCAAAGGAAATCATTCCACGCAAAGAGAAAACTGAAAATACCAAGCGTCGCAAACGCTGGATATGACAATGGAACAATCAGTTTGAAGAATATTCCAAACCTGCCACAACCGTCAATGCGCGCTGCCTCATCAAGCTCTCGAGGAATTGTTGCAAAATATTGGCGAAGTAAAATAATGCCAAACACATCTGCAAGTCTAGGAACAACCAAAGCATACAGCGTATCAACCCACCCCAAATTAGCGACTATCTCATAGGACGGAATAACAATCACAAAATTAGGAATCATCAATGCAGAAAGCAGCAGAATGAATATTGTTTTCTTCAAAGGAAATTCTAAGCGCGCAAAAGCGTAGGCAGCAAAGGCATCAAATATTAAATGTCCTACAACAATTCCTACCGTCATCAATAGCGTATTCCAGTAATATTGTGCAAACGGCGCAGCTTGCCAAGCGTGAATATAGTTTTCCCAATGCCATGATGTAGGAAAAATTGAAGTATTCGTGTATGTTTCAGCACGCATTTGCAAAGAAGTAGTGAACATCCACAAAAATGGAATGATTACTGTTGCTGAACCTAAAATCAGAATCGCATGACGCGCCAAACGCGACCATAATGATGATTTCATTATTCTTCTCCTTGTGCTCCAGAAACTTTCCATTGAACCATCGTCACGCCTAGCACTAGCGCAAGTGTAATAAACGCTATTGCTGTTCCATAGCCAAAATCACCAAGCTTGAACGCATCCCGATACATCATCATGCCAAGCACTTCCGTGCCTCCGCGAGGCCCACCACCCGTGAGCATGTATGCAAGGTCGAAGGATTGGAAGCTCGTCACCAATGCCTGAACTACTACAAAAAACGTCATTGGAGACAGCAATGGGAAAGTAATCTTCCATAATTTTTGCCACCCAGTAGCTCCATCTAATGCAGCCGCTTCATACACACTTTTTGGCAATGCTTGTAACGCAGTTAAATACAAAATAGCGTTAAAACCAATATTTTTCCACACGGTCAAAAGAATTAATGCAATAAGCGCAAGCCAGCGATTTTGTAACCAATCTGGTCCGTGTATATTGAATTTCATCAACACACTGTTCACGAATCCAGAAGGATCGAGCATATATTTCCACACAATGGCTGCAGCCACAGAAGATGTAACCACTGGAAGGAAGTAAATACTACGATAAATACTCCTACCTCGTATAGGTGCATCAAGCAAAAGCGCGAGCAACAATCCAGTCAGCACACTTAATACACATACACCAGCAGCATAAATAATTGTTACCATTAAGCTGTTGAAAAACTCAGGATCTTGGAAAAGACGAGCATAGTTTTCCAAGCCAATAAATTTCTTTTCTGGAGAGAATCCATCCCACGATGTTAGTGAAATATATACAGCAGACAACACAGGGTACAGCACGAAACCACCAATAATAAGCACTGCTGGCAACAAGAATACCGCAGCACAAATTACCTGATCTTTCTGGTAGTGCCTGTGCGCAGACTTGAGAAAATGACGTTTTTTCATTACATACTCCTTGATGCAAAGAACTCCGATAGCTGAGCCAACTTTATTTCATTCGACCCAGCTATCGGCACAGTATTTATGCAATCAGCCTTTGGCAATCACGTCGTTTACTGCCTTTTCAGCATTCGCAAGCGCTTCGTCAACACTCTGCTCTCCAGCGAAAGCCTTCTCCACAGCCTTTGCAAATTCGAAGGAAATCTTTGGATACAATGGCGTATTTGGACGTGTATGAGCAATCTCCATTTGTTCCACAAACGGAATTAAACGAGGCTGTTCCTTCTTAACCCAATCCAAATACTTATCAGACTTTGCAACACTCTTCGTTACAGGAAGCATGCCAGTCTTTTGCGACCACTTGATCACCTGTTCTGGCTGCAAGAACCAATTCAAGAACTCGCCAGCAGCCTTGGCACGAGCGTCAGAATTGTGGAAGACGATTGCTTGTTCACCACCGAGATTGGTTGCCTCCTTACCATCCTTTGGATGAGGGGCTTTTGCTACACCGAAATCAAATGGTGGATCTGGCGCCCAGATGCCAACCATCCAGCTACCTTCCTGAGCAGAACCACCCTTGCCCTTTTCAAATTCGCCCCACTTAGCATATGGGCTCACGCCGCTCTTGATGAGATCCATCCAGAAGTTCATAGCCTTCTTGCCTTCTGGCGTATTGAATGCAGCCTTAGAATTATCCTTCGTCAAGAATTCGCCGCCAGCTTGCCACAAGTTGACCTGGAAGTTCCAAGTTAAACCTTCGCCGTTATCTCCTGCTTGAGTAAGCAAATCATACCCTGGCTTGCCCGTCTTTTCCTTGATTGTCTTGGCAACTTTCTTCAACTCATCCCATGTTTGCGGTGGCTTGTTAGGATCTAACCCAGCTTCTTTATAAACATCCTTGTTGTACATGTACGCAAGATTATTGGCAGTCACTGGCACAGAAACTTGTTTGCCGTCAATATGACCATAGTCAATCAATGCAGGAGTCACATCATCGAGCGTTTTCGAGCTGATAACCTTAGAAAGATCAGTCAAATTGCCCATTTTTGCAATCTGTGGCACCCATACCAAATCACTTATAGAAATATCTGGCAAGCTCTTCGACGAAGCCGATGCACGAAGCTTCGTCATAAAATCAGAATTCGGGACGCTCGCAGTCTTAATCTTAATATTTTTATGCGAAGCATTAAAATCCTTCACCATTGCATCAAAGGTATCGGCGTTAGCGCCATCCCAATAATGCCAAATGGTAAGCGATGTTGCACCATTAGCGTCGGACGATTTCGTACTACCGCACGCACTTACGCTAACAATCATTGCAGCAGCACCAATCAGTGCACATATTTTTGTAAGTTTCTTCATTGTAACCTTCTTTTTATATTCATACGTTAACTTGCACTCATTTTGCATTTAGAAAATGGATGACGAACGATTCTCTAAAGCATCAGAAAACAAACTAATAATTTTTTTATTCTTTGTTGTATGACTACATAACAAGCAAACAGTTTTTTAATTGCCACAAACACTGGCTCATATAAATCTACATGTCATGTTCATACAGACACCAAAATCAAAAATGCATGCTTGTTTCTACCTCCTCCCCTCCAACTCCGAAGGCATTATCTTTAGACACCCACTGTTTGTCATCAAGCAATGCCTTAAATTGGAACTTTTTACCTTTAGGTATTCTTTCCATTTCAAATTCCCATATGTCGTTACCCAAATAATGACATGCACGACCATAATTCCAAGAAAGTGGATAAGTATCTCCTCTTACAGTTAGCGAATGACCTAAAGGAACATTCGCATGAACCATAATCTTCGTAAGATTCCGACGAACTGGGTGATACTCAGAAGTAGACGTCTCTGCGGCAAAAATAGCGACATCATGCGAAGATAACAGCACCTTAATCTGTTTACCGGTTACCCCTCCTGGCACAACAGTTGCTTTACGATTCGTATTCATCATATCTGTCAAAACAGTTCCTACAGAGATATGACTTTCTGCTCTAAGAGGTATAGTAACCATCTTTTCACCCCAAGTATTATGAGCAACTGTAATAACCTCATCGCTATTATCCTTGGCCATACGAGAGAAAGCATACACATCTTTGGCAGACCACATCTCAAGTTGACGACCTGTCCTCAATGAAGTGTGCTTACGACGAATCTCTGTTAATCGTTTAATATGCTGGTATAACGGAGATTTAGTGTTAAACGATTTCATATCTTTACGATTATCCTTATTTGCAATAGGGACTTCTGAACCATTGCCATTACCGTCATCAGCCTGTTCAGTGCCATAATAAATAATCGGCAAACCACGGGTAGTCATCATAAACGACAAGGCAGAACGTAAACGTTGATAATCATCATTTGCCCAAGTCAAAAACCTTGCTCTGTCATGATTATCAATAAATGTCTCTAATTGGTTTGGATTCCTATATTTCGTATCCTGCGAAAATAGCTTCCCTAAGTCACGCATATCCGTGTCTGCTGAAAAAGTTCTACGCACAGTGAAGAAATAAGGAAAATCTAATGCACCCCATTCGTAGTTTTGGTAATCAGCAACATAATCAACATCACCAACAAATATTTCTCCAAATGATGGAACCCCAACTTCTTTCTCAAATTTCTTTAACCAAGGTTTCGGGATAGAACGAGCAGCATCTACTCTCATTCCATCAAAGCCCATATCAATCCAATCTTTATATGTCTTAATAAGATATTTAGAGACTTGCGGATTAGACTGATCAAGATCATCTAAACCACCAAGATCACATTGCTCTATATCAGACTGCGATTCAGTATTATCGAATTTACAATCACCAAAATGATGATAAAATGCTGGATTATTCAAAAACCCTTCTGGATGATATGCCCCATTATATTTACGAGCATAAGCATCAAGATAGTCTGACGTGTGATTTGGCACAACATCGAGAATCATCTTTAATCCACGATTATGAGCTTCATTAATAAGCCTTTGCAAATCAGCTCTACTACCAAAATGTTTATTTGGTGTTGCAAAATCTTTAGTGAAATAACCATGATAGCTTGCTTCTTTACCGTCTTTTGACAACGGTTCTTGTTCAGACACAGGAGAAATCCAAATTGCAGTAACACCCAACCCTGCTATATAGTCCAAATGATTAGTTAGACCTTTCCAGTCGCCACCATGATAAAAACCTAAATCATTAGGGTTATATTCACCATGACCAAAATCATTGTTGGATGAATCACCATCCGCAAATCTATCAACTAAGACTTGATAAATAACATCACCTTCTTCCAATGGTCGCACACTATGAGCAGTGTTCGCAAAAGCAGAAGTAGGTGAATTAAAAAGTAACATTAAACTAATAAAAAATGAAACTATAAAAAATAAAAACCTACGCATAAATGCGCTAAACTTCATCGCTCGAGAGTTCATTTCAGTCTCCTTTGAACCGTAATGTTAAACTCTTGTAAATCAATTTACTACATTGTTAAACAAACGTCAATCCCTTAAAATAATTACATGTTATCTACTTGCTACGCTTGCAAACACTTCGTGACGCAATGGGCAAACTCTCTAACTTCCTCTCCTACTATCGCCAGTAGCCGCAGCCCCTGCCTATAAACAGCAATAAAACACTAATTTCACTCGCAGTCCAGAAAAAGGTGTATATCAATAGGCATATATCATTCAGAATATGAAAGACATTCATAACATGAAAGAAAAAAGAGAAGGAAATGAACGCTGCGGCACGAATTCGCACGACTCTTATTATATCCGTTTTATCGCTTAATGCTTTTCTTTTAACAAGCTGTAGATTTGGCGTGAGTCTATATCTTTTAATGCATGTTGACTTATCTCACGCAGCACTTAACGCAGTGTCCGTAGCACTTATGACCTGCATAGCAGCACCACTTGGCGGCATTATCGCAGATAAATATCCACCAACTAGATTGTTTATAGCTCTAACGTTCTGCTTTGCCTTGCTGTGCACTGGATATGGTTTCGCTTTAGTAGCACAGCATAACCTTATTGCTATTATGGTTACGCTACTCGGCATAATATTCGGGTTCTTTACTGCATTTTCTTCACCTAATCAAAAAGTATTGATGGCGTATAGTGTACCAACTGGCGAAAAAACCAAATTTTTAGCAAGCATGCGCATGTGGATTAATCTCAGCAGGCTTGCTGCACCTGCAATCACTGGCATATTTGTTGATATATGCAATCCTCTCATTTTCTTTACGAGCATTGCTATTGTGATGATATTAGCGGCGCTACCTCTACTGTTAGTTAATCTAAACCAGCAAGCACAAAATAGCGCAAACAATACGAAAACAGGAAGCAATAAAACTGCTGGTTTTGCAGCCTCTCTACACTATATGAAATCTACACCATGGTTAATAGTCTTAGGAGCAGTATCAGCATTACAATCTGGATCATGGCTTGCTGCATTTAGACTAATGGGAGCACACCATTGTCTCACGCTTTTTCATTCGGCATCCACATGGGGATCAATAGTCAGCATATTTAACATTGGCATGATTGTAGGTTCAGTATTATGCAAATATATTGTGCTACATTATGAGATTTTATACTCCATTTTATTACCTGGATTCCTTTCTATTCCTTTACTTATTTTCGCACTTAATAATTGGATTGCTCTTTTTCTTTGCTCTGCTTTCATTGCAGGTATTATTTTTGACGCCACTATTGTCTATGGGCAAACAGCTCTTCTCGACGGCATACCAACACGCATTCTCGGCGCAACTACTACTTTTACTTCTATTATGGAGCAATGCGGCATTATCGTAGGGTATGCAAGCGTACTAGCATGGGGAAATCTAAATTCATCATTATTCATAATGATTGCTTCTGGCGTAATACTTATTTCAACAGGTATAGCCTTATGGATTATTCAAGCTCGTAAACAAACATACCCATCAATGCTTACCAAAGATTATTGGACACCATCAACATGGGTAAAAAGAAGCATATAACAAGCCATTTAGCGCGACAGCGCAACAAAGCTATACAAATGCAATTACATCACAGGACAATTAGTTTGCACATCCTGTTGGAATCCTGATGGATCTCCAAGTTTTGCTTTACGCATGTGCTCTTTGAAAAAGTTTCGCGTTGCATCATCACAACGATCTGGACCCATAAACGGCATGCTAGGCACTTTTTCAAGCTCATGCAAAGCTTTACTTGCCGCTTGTTCATCACTAGCATACGTGTCTAGCCATTGCCGCTCCCAAGCACACTGATAATAATTAGATGCTTGCGTATCGCCATATCCACTCTGGAACTGACTGTCTTTTTCTTCTCCAACCAAGTTTGCAGGAGCTTTATATTTTTCAGGCCAACTAAGCTTTGCCACAGATTCCTGATATTCCTTCTCTATATGAGCAAAATCAACAATCTCTCTAGGCGAACTATTTTGCGAGCGCGCGCCACCCATACCACTCGCATTATTGTTGTCTACTCCTCCACAAGCATTGAACATAAGAAGCGCACTAAGCACACCAACAATAAGAGTTGCTTTACCAATAGTATGATTATTCATTATTCCTTCTTTCTTATTTTTTGAAAATTAACGCAATGCTAATGCTGGTTGTAAACGCGATGCTTTTATTGCCGGCACCACACTTCCAGCAAGTGCTGTGATAAAAGCCGCAATAACAGCTCCAATAGCGGCTTCATATGGGTAAACTGGCGGACTAACTGGGCTTGATGCATCCCAAAAACTTGATGCTATAGACACAAGACCAAAAGAAACAGCGACGGCAGCAATCGAGACTATTAGTGCTAAAATAATCGCACTGCCTAACACGAGTGAAGCAATCGACCATCTAGTAGCACCCAAAGCTCTGCGTATAAGAAGTTCATGTGTGCGCTGCTCCAACGATGCTAAACCAATATTGATTAAACCTAGCGCGGAAACAAAAAGCAATAATGCTGCTACGATAGCAAAACTTAATTGCAATACTGTTATCACATTCTCGTAATCATCACTATTATCATGTCTTCTAATTTCGTTTACTTGCCCACCACAACAGTCATAAAGAGCATCTGAAACATAAGATTTAATTGATTTTTGAGAACGATTTTCTTTATTTAACCAGTAGATTGAGCCGTGAGTTTCTTTTTCAGAATATTCCCAAAGAGTTGGAGCGTAACGTAACAAGCCTAGAATATTCACGTATGCTTTTGCTGAGTCTACGCCATCGTTCACAACTCCAACAATCCTTATAGGACTCATTTGTGTTGTTTTGCGAGAAGTAATAAATGCTACTTCACCAATCTTGTATCTTTTGCTAGCAGATTGGTTTACTACCATTTCTAATGCGTTGCTTTTAGCGCTATTACTAAACCATCTTCCACTTACAATAGGTAAGTTATAAACTTTATTGTATCCTGACGTAGTGTAAACAGCATCAACATATTGAAGATTGCTAGTTTTATATTCTTCGCTTATTTTTACGCTCTTCAAAGCTGGCATAGAAGCGCTAAACAGTAGCCCAGTGTTTGGTTGTAGCATAACGTTAGCGTTACGATTTGCGGATTCAATGCGATTTAAGAATTTGTTAAATACTGAATATTCGTCAAAATTTTGTGCTGAAAAAGTAATCTCGTATGTTGGTCTACGACCGTTTAGCTGTTCGTTAGTTGCAATAAGATAGTCCTTACCAACCGTGCCAATAAGCACTGACGCAATAACGGCAATGATGCCGATAAACATTGAAAAACCTGTAAGGAAGGATCTCATAGGAGACAGGCGCAAATCTTTAAGCAGCATGATCATAAAGAACACCGCCTTCCATAGTAAAAATGTGAGAGCAAGAACGAGCCACTTTCATATCATGAGTGACTAATAGTAATGTTGTTCCAGATTCTTGAACACGATCATGCAACACTTGAAGCACTTTTTCTCCCGTGCTACTATCGAGCGCACCAGTTGGCTCATCGCAAATAAGTAATTCGGGATTAGTGACGAGAGCACGCGCTATCGCGACTCTCTGCTGTTCACCGCCTGATAGCCTTCCAGGGTATTCATTTAGTTTATCTTGCAATCCAACAGCACATAATGCTTCTTCTATCGTTTTCCTTCTTGTCTGCTTGCTTTGTTGTAGCCCTGCGTACAAAAGCGGCAACTCAACATTTTCTCTAATGCTTAAATGCTTAATAAGCGAATAGTTTTGAAAAACAAAACCAATATTTCTAGCGCGCATATGCGATACTGTAGCATCACTACACTTTTGGATTGATTTGCCAGAATAATAGTATTTTCCAGTAAAATTTTTATTCAAAAATCCAATAATAGAAATAAGACTTGTTTTGCCGGAGCCAGACCTGCCAACTACCGCGTATGTTTCACCTTGATTAAGTAACATAGAAGCAGAGTTGACAGTGGTAAGCCATTCGCCATTGCCTAGTTTTACACGCGCTGACACGTCTTGTAGTTCAACCAGTGGAACAGGATTGTTCTCCATAATCATTGCACTCCTGGAATGAGATCAGGAGAAACACCTGCTACAACATCACCCTCATGCAAACCAGACGTAATTTCAATATTAGCGCCGTCACTGATTCCAAGACCAACTTCTTTACGCTCCCAATTATCGCCTTTCTTGTATGAGACTAATCCTTTTTGGACTCTTCCAGCAACTGCACTAACAGGCAGAGTTAGAACCGATTGTTTATGCTTGCCATTAAAAACAAGCGTCGCATTTTGGCCTGATTCTACTTCTGTGCTTTTATCTATTAAACACGTTAAAACTTTTGACGATACACTAGGCGTACTTTGCGCACTCGACTCATCTGTTTGAGTTGAATCAGCATTATCATTCTTGCTACTACCCGAAGCTGCAACATCTGTAGAAGTTCCACCGCTTTGTACTATTTGCAAACAATTGGTTGGCCCAACACCATCTTCAACTTGGAAGCGACCTTTAACATCTGCAATATCCGCAGAACGAAGTAAAGCTTTTGCGTTAAGGCTTATTGAAAAACCTTCATATTTAAGAGTAAATAGCGGGAAAGATTTAGGCACGTCCGCAGATGATTCAGCCACTGACACAACTTTAGCGTCTACTGGAGCAATAACTTTGTTACCAGCATTGTAGCCTAAAATACTTCCAGCTTTTACAGCACTTCCTGCTTTTACCGATGGAGAAAAATTCCCTCTACTTACAGCAGTGATAACAAAGGTAGACGATTGTTCTATTGTTGCTTTACCCGACACAACTTGTGTTAAAGGCTGTTTTTTGACTGAAATAAGTGGAACTGAATCATGCGATGCCTGCTGTTGACTATCATCAACTGCTCTACCAGCGCATGCAGTAAGCAAACACGCTGGCAGAGCAGCTAACAAGAATACTTTCGTAAACTTACGCATAACACAAAGTTCCTTACTCTCCAAACTCGTAGACACATAGGATGCGTCGAAACAAGCCTCTCAAACTGATCCAAAATAAATAAAAGGCTCGGCAATGCTGCAATTAACGCTTTTATGATTACCACTTCATTTAGAATTTCAGCTCTTGGTTAATAGCTTATAATCGCCGTAAAGAGTTTGCATCATACTAAATGATGATTTTATTTATGATTATTGGAGCTTGCGTAATACCAGAGAATGATTTATTTTGCATAGAGTTTATACACTACTGAGCAACTTGCTTGCGCATAGACGCAACCACATTGTGATTAAATCACTAAGCTTTAATCGAACTTATTCGCTGCGGAGTAACCCCCCGTAAGCTCCAGTAACTACCTTTATACAATCTGCTTTGTAAAGGTTTTCCTAGACAAGATATTCATCATACAAATTCAAGTACTATTATTACTTAAATAATGCTTTTCTAAAGGAGCAATATGATAGCAAAGCATATTACTGTTGGCATTGTTGATGATGATTGTTTTTGTCTACACGGCCTAAAAACATATATTGAGCAGGTTGTTCCGTCCTGCAGTATTTGCTGGTTATCCGCGTACGCCAATCAAGCAATTCAATTTTGTCAAAATCAATGCCCAGACGTGCTGCTAATTGACATGTATATGTCTGGGGTTTCGGGAATTAAAATATTATACGAATTGCGAAGAAGATACTCACTCCCAATAATAATTGCTATAACTTCATTCCCTATAAACGATTATGCTTTAAAAGCATCAACAGCAGGCGCACAAGGCATTGTTGGAAAGAACCACCCAGAAACTATTTGCGCCATGCTTAGCAGTATTGCCCATGGCACATTCAAGCCACAAATAATAGGCAATCTTCATTTTGACGACACGACGACAGCATTTCAACGTTTGCAAAATAAGCCAAAAAATGGACGCCTTGCTTTAACGGATCATGAGACTGAAATTGTAAAGTTGTGCAGTAGAGGAATGACTAATGCGCAAATCGCTAAACGTTTATTTGTTGAAACTTGTACTGTGGAAACTATCCTTCGTCGCGTGTTCAAAAAACTGAATGTGACGAATCGTTCACAACTTATTACTACATGGCTGCATGATGAATATTTAGGAAATGATACACAATGATTATTTTCTTAATGCGTCGTTTACGAGAAAAGCTTATTGACAATAAAACATTTTTACTATTGGGATGTTTGTCGAGCGCAATGGATGCGTATATTTACTCGAATAGCGACAATAGCACAATACAACTTGTTATAGTTTACATGATTCTTGCTGCTATAAATCTGTTCCTTTGCTTGCTTCCGCATTTTATGAGCATGTGCTATATTTTTGTGCATCTCAGCATTCTTGCTATTCCTAGTCTGAATCTTCCACCAGTAACTTTCGGGCTCATCATATCATTTGTTTTTATTTCGTATTTATATCCGATTCAATTTACACTACCTTTATTCTTAGTAATAGACGCATTACACTACGTTGCATACCGATACCTATCAACTTTATCTTTCAAGTATCTTATTGCTTACCTTTTAATAAATATATTTTGCGTTTGCACTGGTATTATTTTGCGTATTTCTCACCAAAAAATGGTTCTTTATGAAAAAGATAAGCAAACAATTAATAATCTTCATCTGGCTGTGCGAATGCACGATAGATTAACTAATAAGATTGCAGATATTGCACTACAAAGTAAAATAGCATTACTTGACAAGTCTATTTCTAAAAAACAGCGAAGTGCTATTGAGGCAATAAATGATTTGGCAGATCAGGCTTTTGAAGAAGGACATAATATTATCGACATTCTACGTGGAAATACTGCTAAGCAAGATGCTCGAAGCGAGTTCATTCAGCACATCGAAGATACACTACAAATGAACGACTCAATCAATACATCTTGTGGATTAAAAGGAAGATCCATATGCAATATATCTAGTAACGATATTCCTGAAGACATTAGCGATGAAATCATCTGTGAAGTTATTGAATTAATCGAAGAACTATATTTGAACATGCGAAAATATGCTTCTTTAGTTTATTACATCAGAATTTCGATACGTAAAAAACAAATTGTTATAAAACAGTTCAATGTTCGATTTTTGGGCGGAAAAAGTAAAGATGCAATTCGCTCAGTATCTCAAAAAGGACTTCTGCTTCATCGCGATACCATAAAGCATTTAGGCGGTTCACTCTATTTTCGAGCCTTTGGTAAGTATTGGGAATGTAATGCAGTTATACCTTTAAAAAATAAACATAACTATATAGATAGTATGCCTTACTGATTCAGTTTAAAAGATTAATGAATCTTAAACAGTTTTAGATAGTAATTATTTGTAAAGGTTTTCATATACAAGATATTGTTTACCTTTTAGCACGCCATTAATTTATAAATTGTCAAGATTTTTGGCATAAACAGTTACTTCTCGTACAGAAAGGCATATTATGAAGAAGTTAGCTATAGCATGCGTATTATCTGCTTCATTAATTTTTAGCAGTATTGTTGTTCCTTCTTCTACTGCACTCGCTCTTGAGCCAACAGATAGCACCGTTGAAAAAAACATAGCATGCGAACACATCACAACAAAAGATGGTTACCGCGTGTATGTAGTTAATGGATATCTCATTAAAATTCCAGCATCTAACGCAGAACCAACGCAAGCAGAGCTTCGTAACATATTACAAGAACGTGGAAAAATTAGTCTTGTAGTTAAAACAATTAAAACTATTTATCATAAACTACCTAAGCAAGTTAAACAATTCATTAAAAGTCATTTAGGATTAAATGAGCTTATAAAATTTTTGGAGCATTGGACTGGAAAGATTGAAGACGGAATTTATAATGCCTGCAAATCAGCAGGGATGCCAGATTGGATGGCTTGGGTTGTAACAAAAGCAATTATGATGCTGCTATAGTAGGAAAAATATGAGTAATTCAGAATATACAAAAGCACAAATTCCATCCGTATTTTGGACAATAGCCAATGGCGTATTTCTTGCTAGCGGAATTGCGCTGATTGTAATGCGTAATGATTATCTATGGGGAGTGCCTCAAATTATCGCTGGATTATTTGGACTTGCAACCATGTTTCTCATTAAAAAACCGTGGTGCGCGCAGCTATATTTTATAGTATCTTCACTAGTCGTAATAGCAAATGGGCTTATGGAAATATTCGGCATAATCCACGGATCTGGATACGGTTATGTTCCGCTGATTATTGGCATAATCGTGCTTTTATTTATAGGCCTTGACAAGGATGAAAGTTCAAAAGCTCTTGGAATTGCCAAGAATAAATAAAAGCATTAGACTACGATTTTAACTTAAAAACATATCGCAATTTTCAAAGGTCAAGTTGTAGCCACACATCCTACAGCTTGACCTTTACTTATTTATCCGCTATTGATTTGTTCTGCATAGAGTTTATACACTACTGAGCAACTTGCTTGTGCATAGCCCCAACCGCATTGCATTAAATCACAGCTTAAGGCTATCCTCATTAAGCAAAAAATCAAATAGGTCCATGGTGACTACCCCACGATTATCTCTTGTAGCATGCAATCCATTTTTCGTAACTACTATCTTTTTGAAGGAATTATCAATATAGTAAAGCGAGCGTTTCTCTCGCAATGATTTTTCTTCCGTTGGCATAGCGGGCGCAGATTGTATATAATATTTTTCACTTCCCAAAGTAGCAATAAAATCTATTTCCAAAGATTTTTGCGCATAAATATCATGGTTATTTTTATCTTTTCGACCAGTATTTTCGGCAATATTCATTTCGCCAATATCCACGTTATATCCGCGATATCTTAATTCGTTGTATATAACATTTTCCATAATATGCGACTCTTCGATTTGCCTAAAATTAAGCAAAGCGTTGCGCACTCCAATGTCTTCAAAGTAAATTTTGAACAAGGAATCAATGTATTTTTTGCCCTTAATATTATACTTTTGAGCTTTACTTACAAGAAAAGCATCACTGTAATAGTCTATGAAACGACTAACAGTTGCTGAAGTAATTTCCCCATATCCGTGGCTAATAAACGTGTTAGAAAGTTTCCTTGGATTAACAGGAGCACCTATTGATGAAGCTATTACTTGCAAAGTTTCAGAAAGAGCCTGTTCTTTTCGCACGCCGTTTCGCTGAACTACATCTTTCAAATAAGTTTCTTTAACAAGATTTTCAAGGTAGTTTATTTGTTCCTCAACATTTTGCATTCTAGCTACAAGCGGTATTCCGCCAGTAACAATGTAATCTGCCCAAGATTCCGAAACCGTTTTGCTAGAACTTTCCATGTATTCGGCAAAAGTAAGAGGTTGAACGTGAACTTCTGTGCTTCTCCCCTTAAATTCAGTAACAATGTCTGATGAAAGAAAACGGGAGTTAGATCCAGTAACATATATGTCTAAATTTGCATGCCTTAAGTAACTGTTAAGTGTACCAACAAAATTGTCAAGCAATTGCACTTCGTCGAGGAAAATGTAAAACTTGTCACTATCATTTATTTGCGACGCAATGTAGCGACGGAACACTTTAGCATTTATAACGTAGCCAAGTTTTTTATCTGCGATTTTTACTGGCTCGCCATTTGCGAATGGCTCAAGACGATCAATATCTTCGTCTGCATCAAAGGCAAACCGAATAATATTCTTCTGCAAAACACCTTGAGAAATAAGAGAATTATAGAACAGCTCGTTAAGAATGAACGACTTTCCCGCGCGGCGCACACCAGTAATGATTTTAACCAGACCATTCCAACTAAGCTGGTTAAGTTTCCTTATGTAACTTTGACGATTGAAAATCATTCGCATTCCTTTTCCTTCCACTTCTATCTTCAATTTAGCAAAGTACTTTGGTTTTTGCAAGATAGAATTAGCGAAAATAGGACATATTTAGCAATTCTATCTGATATTTTCCAAAGTACTTTGCGCTTTGCAAGATAGATTGGTTTATGCGAAGTTACTTTTCCTGCGCAAGCTCGATTGGCGGATGCTCCGCACGGAAAGCATTTACGTGCGCTTCAGACGCATACCCTAACGCAAAACCAGTAATCAGCGCATACTCCGGCGGAATGTCGAATACTTCGTCAAGCGGCGAACGCCATGTAGCAAGAACGCCAAGCGGGCATGAATCTACGCCTTGCTCTTTGGCAGCCAACAGTAACGTTTGCAGCATAATTCCAGCATCCAGCGCAGCAAATGGTAGAAAATCACGGCGTACAAGCACAAATCCCATAACTGGCGCACCAAACGCCTGGAAGTTGCGCAAAGTGTGAGCATTTCGAGCAGGAAAATCTTTACGATCAATATTTAAATGTTTATACAACGCCAACCCTAAACGCGCACTGCGCTCTTTAAGCGATTGCGGATACGGAGCCATTACAGGAAAATCTCCATCCGGCTGGCTCATTTTCTGGGCTATCATGCGCTCGTATTCGCTAAGGGTAGCGTCTTTAGTACGAAACATTGCTTTGCATTTTTGCGTATAAGCATCAATAAGCTGCTGCTTGCGTTCTCCTTGAGCAATAGCGAGCATGTAGCCACGAGTGTTAGACCAGCTCGGCGATTGTGCAGCTGTTTGCAAAATAGTTTCAAGTATTTTAGAATCGACTGGCTTATTTAGAAAATCACGTGCAGAAAATCGCGACTTTGCGAGTACTTCAAAAGTTTGTGTAGTCATGCTTTTAGTATATCGCACCAAATACGCACGCAGTACTTTCCTCGCGTTTGCGCGACGACCTGCTTGAGCGCAGCATTGCGCGCGCGAAAGCAATTCGGAGCGTGAGCTTGCTCAGACGGAAAGTCCAGTGGACTTTCCGTGCAAGCTCAGCAGTGAGCACTTATAGCGCGAGCGTTGTCCAGAGTTTGGAGGATTACAAAAACAGTAGTATACGAAAATAAAAAAGCGGGGAGTGAAAACTCCCCGCTAGAAAAATAATGCGGCAGCGTGCTAGTCTCCCACACCCTATCGAGTGCAGTACCCTCGCCGTGTCAGGCCTTAGCTTCCGGGTTCGGAATGGGACCGGGCGTCTCACCTGAGCCATGACCACCGCAAAACTAGATTATACACTCAAAACCATTGAGTGGCAACACGTGGCGGTTTGGGAACCGGACATGAACGCGAATAAAAACTCTCTTACCAACTGATCGTTAAGCAAAACATTCAGTACTCATTAACGCTAGAAGAATAATACTCATGAGGAACTCACCCTCCCCACTCACAAAAGTGAGGAAGAATGTCACCATTGCCCGTTAGTACTAGTCAGCTCCACCCCTTACAGGGCTTCCACATCTAGCCTATCAACCACGTGTTCTACATGGGGGCTCACACACTAAAGTGCAAGGAATGCTTATCTTGGAGCAGGCTTCCCGCTTAGATGCTTTCAGCGGTTATCCCTTCCGAACGTAGCTAACCGGCAGCGCCACTGGCGTGACGACCGGCATACCAGAGGTTCGTCCACCCAGGTCCTCTCGTACTATGGGCAGGTCTCCTCAACATTCCAACGAGCGCAGAGGATAGAGACCAAACTGTCTCACGACGTTCTGAACCCAGCTCGCGTGCCGCTTTAATCGGCGAACAGCCGAACCCTTGGGACCTGCTCCAGCCCCAGGATGCGACGAGCCGACATCGAGGTGCCAAACCATCCCGTCGATATGGACTCTTGGGAATGATCAGCCTGTTATCCCCGGGGTACCTTTTATCCGTTGAGCGATGCCACGTCCGTACGCCGGCACCGGATCACTATCTCCGACTTTCGTCCCTGCTCGACCCGTCAGTCTCACAGTCAAGCCCGCTTGTGCGATTACACTCAACACCCGATTGCCAACCGGGCTGAGCGGACCATTGAGCGCCTCCGTTACTCTTTAGGAGGCAACCGCCCCAGTTAAACTACCCGCCAGGCACTGTCCCTGACACGGATAACGTGTCGAGGTTAGACGCCAGATATGGAAAGAGCGGTATTTCACCTGTCGACTCCACGCAAGCTAGCGCCCACGCTTCACAGCCTCCCGCCTATGCTACACGATCCACACCTAACGACAATACCAAGGTATAGTAAAGGTCCCGGGGTCTTTTCGTCCTTCTGCGCTTAACGAGCATCTTTACTCGTACTGCAATTTCGCCGGGCTCCTGGCCGAGACAGTGGGGAAGTCGTTACGCCATTCGTGCAGGTCGGAACTTACCCGACAAGGAATTTCGCTACCTTAGGATGGTTATAGTTACCACCGCCGTTTACCGGGGCTTAAATTCACCGCTTCACCGAAGCTAACGGATCCTCTTAACCTTCCGGCACCGGGCAGGCGTCAGAGCGTATACAGCGGCTTACGCCTTCGCACGCTCCTGTGTTTTTGGTAAACAGTCGCTACCCCCTAGCTTGTGCCACCCCCAACAGCTCCGCTTGTAAAAAACATCACCATCAGGGGTCTCCCTTATGCCGAAGGCACGGGAGTAATTTGCCGAGTTCCTTGGCCAGGATTCGCCCGATCGCTTCGGTATACTCTACCAGACCACCAGTGTCGGTTTAGGGTACGAGCGGAATCACACCTCACGTTGAAGCTTTTCTTGGCAAGCAGGATCACCGGAATCAGCCTTACAGCCTACCCATCACGCCTCAGCTTTAACATCCCCCGGATTTACCTAGGAGACAGCCCACACGCTTAGCCACGGAAAACCACCTCCGCAGCCGGCTACCTACCCGCGTCACTCCCACGCTAACCTACTACCGATACAGTCCCAACACAAACCAGCCAACAACCCCGAAAGGCAATCAACCAGCAAATGAAGGTTAGTACTCTCAGATTCAGTTCGAACGGTGTAACACCGGTACGGGAATATCAACCCGTTCATCCATTCGACTACGCCTGTCGGCCTCGCCTTAGGACTCGACTCACCCGGGGACGACGAACGTGGCCCCGGAACCCTTAGTCATTCAGCGGACGGGATTCACACCCGTCTCTCGCTACTCATGTCTGCATTCTCACTCCTGTAAAGTCCACGACAAGTTCACACTGCCGCTTCACCCCATACAGGACGCTCTCCTACCCCGCATGAAACAAATCATGCAGCCGCGTCTTCGGTGGCGTGCTTAAGCCCCGCTACATTGTCGGCGCGGAACCACTAGACCAGTGAGCTGTTACGCACTCTTTCAAGGATGGCTGCTTCTGAGCCAACCTCCTGGCTGTCTATGCGACTCCACATCCTTTCCCACTTAGCACGCGCTTCGGGACCTTAGACGACGATCAGGGCTGTTTCCCTTTTGACGACGGAGCTTATCCCCCGCCGACTCACTGCCGTGATAAACCTAACAGGTATTCGGAGTTTGGCTGCTATTGGTACCCGGTATGGGCCCGCAAGCATCCAGTAGCTCTACCCCCTGTAAGCAATAACACGACGCTGCACCTAAATGCATTTCGGAGAGAACCAGCTATCACGGAATTTGATTGGCCTTTCACCCCTAACCCCAAGTCATCCCCCCAGTTTTCAACCTAGGTGGGTTCGGTCCTCCACACGGTCTTACCCGCGCTTCAACCTGCTCAGGGCTAGATCATCCCGCTTCGGGTCCAGGACATGCGACTCAAACGCCTTTTAAAACTCGCTTTCGCTACGGCTCCCCCACCCGGGTTAGCCTCGCCACATACCACTGACTCGCAGACTCATTTTTCGATAGGCACGCCGTCACCCCACAAAGAAGGCTCCGACGGATTGTAAGCGCACGGTTTCAGGAACTATTTCACTCCCCTCCCGGGGTGCTTTTCACCTTTCCCTCACGGTACTAGTACACTATCGGTCAGACAGGAATACTTAGGCTTACCCAACGGTCTGGGCAGATTCACGCGGGATTCCACGAGTCCCGCGCTACTTGGGAATAAACATAAAGAGACATCGCACGACAAGCTACGGGGCCATCACCCTCTACGGCTGGGAATTCAATCCCATTCACCTAGCACGACATTTTATCACTCTCCTCAACCCCGTCAGAGGCTGAACAGTCCATCCCACGACCCCGAATGCGCAACACCTGACGGCTATCACACGCACCCGGTTTAGCCTGATCCGCTTTCGCTCGCCACTACTCACGGAGTATCCTTTCCTGCAGGTACTGAGATGTTTCACTTCCCTGCGTACCCCCCACAAAAACTGTGGTGACCACTCATAACAGTGGCCGGGTCTCCCCATTCGGAAATCCTCGGATCAAAGCCCACTCGGCAGCTCCCCGAGGCATATCGCAGCCCGTCACGTCCTTCATCGGTCCTGTCTACCAAGGCATCCACCATACGCCCTTACCAGTGACAAACACTAAAGTAAGAACCCATCAGCAAAATTCTCTAGACAAAAAATCATCACACTAAACGATCACAAAACGATCAAGCGACTCCAACAAAAGGAGCCGGTTGAAATTGATAAAAGCAAAAAAATCGAAACCAAAAAAGTTTCGCATTTTACTCGCGTCCACTATCCAGTTCTCAAACCACCACAACACCACAAAACCCAAGCCAAACACTCAAAAGCATCAACCTGAAATCCTGTGAGTCAAGGACCGCAACCCCAAACAAAGGGGGGTGGCAATCCGGGAACCCAAAAGCATGCCCAACAAACTCATCTAAAAACGTCAACTATTGTTTTCCACACCAGTAACCACACTCAAACCGAGCGTGCACAAAAACTCCGTAGAAAGGAGGTGATCCAGCCGCACCTTCCGGTACGGCTACCTTGTTACGACTTAGTCCCAATCACGAGCCTCACCTTAGACGGCTCCATCCCAAAAGGGTTAGGCCACCGGCTTCGGGTGCTGCCCACTTTCATGACTTGACGGGCGGTGTGTACAAGGCCCGGGAACGCATTCACCGCGACGTTGCTGATTCGCGATTACTAGCGACTCCGCCTTCACGTAGTCGAGTTGCAGACTACGATCCGAACTGAGACCGGTTTTAAGGGATCCGCTCCATGTCACCATGTCGCATCCCGTTGTACCGGCCATTGTAGCATGCGTGAAGCCCTGGACGTAAGGGGCATGATGATCTGACGTCATCCCCACCTTCCTCCGAGTTAACCCCGGCGGTCCCCCGTGAGTTCCCGGCATAACCCGCTGGCAACACAGGGCGAGGGTTGCGCTCGTTGCGGGACTTAACCCAACATCTCACGACACGAGCTGACGACGACCATGCACCACCTGTGAACCTGCCCCGAAGGGAAACCACATCTCTGCAGTCGACAGGCACATGTCAAGCCCAGGTAAGGTTCTTCGCGTTGCATCGAATTAATCCGCATGCTCCGCCGCTTGTGCGGGCCCCCGTCAATTTCTTTGAGTTTTAGCCTTGCGGCCGTACTCCCCAGGCGGGACGCTTAACGCGTTAGCTCCGACACGGAACCCGTGGAATGGGCCCCACATCCAGCGTCCACCGTTTACGGCGTGGACTACCAGGGTATCTAATCCTGTTCGCTCCCCACGCTTTCGCTTCTCAGCGTCAGTAACAGCCCAGAGACCTGCCTTCGCCATTGGTGTTCTTCCCGATATCTACACATTCCACCGTTACACCGGGAATTCCAGTCTCCCCTACTGCACTCTAGCCCGCCCGTACCCGGCGCAGACCCACCGTTAAGCGATGGGCTTTCACACCAGACGCGACGAACCGCCTACAAGCTCTTTACGCCCAATAATTCCGGATAACGCTTGCGCCCTACGTATTACCGCGGCTGCTGGCACGTAGTTAGCCGGCGCTTATTCGAAAGGTACACTCACCCGAAAGCTTGCTCCCAATCAAAAGCGGTTTACAACCCGAAGGCCTTCATCCCGCACGCGGCGTCGCTGCGTCAGGGTTTCCCCCATTGCGCAATATTCCCCACTGCTGCCTCCCGTAGGAGTCTGGGCCGTATCTCAGTCCCAATGTGGCCGTCCGCCCTCTCAGGCCGGCTACCCGTCGAAGCCTAGGTGGGCCATTACCCCGCCTACAAGCTGATAGGACGCGACCCCATCCCATGCCACTAAACACTTTCCCAACAAGACATGCGTCAAGTTGGAGCATCCAGCATTACCACCCGTTTCCAAGAGCTATTCTGGAGCATGGGGCAGGTTGGTCACGCATTACTCACCCGTTCGCCACTCTCACCAACCAGCAAGCTGGTCAGATCCCGTTCGACTTGCATGTGTTAAGCACGCCGCCAGCGTTCATCCTGAGCCAGAATCGAACCCTCCACGAAAAAACTTCAATGAAGAGCCAACAAAAGGCTCCAATATTAAAAAGAAAAAGACGAGACATTCTTTAAGGAAAGAACATCCCAACAAAAACCTCACCACCATTTAACCATCTCTCAGGCACCCTGCAATCTGCAAGGCAGGCAATGAACTGGCAATAATTAACTAATAAGTAGTACAGACACGCTCTTGAGTTCTCAAACCACCACCACACCAGCCGGCCCATCAACCTCAACCGAGGAGAACCAGCCGCGCTGAGCAGCAAGAGATAAACTTACACCAACCCACGCTAAAACGCAAACCCACCAAAAACAAACACCCCAAAACCATTGAAAACAAGCCAAAACACCGGCGTGTCGAAAATCGCGAAAAAACACCAAAAAACCAACACAAGACCAGGAACAATAATCAAAACCAACAAAAAATAATCAAGAATAGCCCCAAAAACATCAAAACCGGGAGTGTCGCACCGCCATACTCCAAACAAAACAGCAAAAAACGCAATTAATACAGAATCAACGCGAAAAATACACAATAAAAACAGAAAAAATGAGATATACGATTAGATATACACAAAAATATATGAGTGCGATATATGGAATACATACGGAATAAGAAATACCTATATAAATAGATACTTATTAAATAAACTTTTATAAAGCATACAAAGCACATAAAAACACAAAAAGCGTAAAGCGCATAAAAAAAGAAAAATAAGAAAATAAGAATAGGGTATTAACAGACATTAATAAAAGAAGGAGCAGAAGAATGAGCAACAAGCAATCGAACAATAAAGCACGCCACATTGTTGTGCTCACAGGCGCAGGAATCTCCACAAGCGCAGGCATTCCCGACTTTCGCGGTCCAGATGGAGTTTGGACTAAACACCCAGAGCAAATGAGCGTTTATGACATAGACGCATTTTTAAGCAGTAAAGAGGAACGCGTCTACTCTTGGCGCTGGCAAAAAGAGTCTCCCGTTTGGAACGCACAGCCGGGGACTGCGCACAAAGCACTTGTAAAACTCGAGAAGGCAGGAATGCTCGACCTTATAGCCACCCAAAACTTTGATGCGCTTCACGAAAAAGCTGGCAATAACCCAAATATTATAGTGAACTTGCATGGAAGCATCGGAACTTCGCACTGCATGAGCTGCCACGCGAGCTATAAAACTGCCGATATTATGGCAGATTTAGATGAGCACCCGGATCCGCATTGCAGACGCACTCTGCCGTACCGCAGCAATATGCCTTGTAACGGTCTCATAAAAACAGACGTTGTTTATTTTGGAGAAGCGCTTCCAGAAGGTGCTATGGAACGCAGTGCGCAAGCAATAGTTAAAGCGGACGAGCTGTGGGTTATTGGTTCCACGCTGGAAGTATTTCCAGCTGCCAGCCTCGTGCCGTTAGCTGCGCGCGCTGGAGTGCCGATTACGATAATGAACCTGGGCTCTACGCAATACGACTATTTGGCAGAGCGTATTATTCGCGAAGATATTGCGAAAGCTCTGCCAAAGTTAGTAGACGAAACTATTGCAAAGTGATTATTGCAAATTAATGCTATTAAAACTATTGCAAAGTAACAGCTATACCTTCCCAAGGCGCAAGCGTACCGTTTTTAAGCGATGTAAGCGCGTGATTCACGTCGTAGGTTGTAACCATTACGTCACGCCCCACAAAAGCGTTAGAGGCGCGATTTTGCAATAATTGCGCGCTCTGCGTAGGGATAGGCACAGTTGAGTCAGTCATATTAACCATTACGAGCATGCGTTCTGTAGATTCCGCGGAATTTGCAGCAGATTCCGCAGCAGTCTCTGCAGAATCTTCCTGCTTTTCGCAACCAGATTTAAGCTCGCGCACAAAAGCATACACGCACTCGTCATCTGCATCAACCAAATCCCAAGAACCAGCAGAAACAATCGTCTCCGAATGACGAAGCGCAATCAAATACTTATAGAAAGCGTAAACGGAATCTGAATCTTCCATCTGCTCTGCTGCGTTAATATCCACATAATTAGGATTCACACTAATCCACGGCTCTGCGTTATTTACCGACTGAACATTAAAAGGCATGAATCCCGCGTATTTAGAAGCATTCCACTGCATTGGAGTTCGAGAATTGTCGCGGCCGCGCTTTGCGAGCGCATCCATCATCGACTCAGCAGACTGAATATGCGCTTTTTCTACGCGCTGCTTAAACATATTCAACGCTTCCAAATCGCGATACTGCTCGAGACGCGTAAAGTGCGCGTTAGTCATACCAATTTCCTCGCCTTGGTACACGTAAGGCGTGCCGCGGTGCATGTGAAGAAGCATGGCAATCGCCTTAGCAGAGCGCACGCGCATCTCCTCGCTAGCCTCACTACCCCAGCGAGAAAGCGCACGCGGCTGATCGTGATTATCAAAGAACAGGCTCGCCCAACCAGCATCCGCTACCGCTTGTTGCTGCTCTGCCATCACGCTCTTTAATGCCGTAAGCTTTAGCGGCACAGGATTCCACTTAGTACCGTTTTCGCAATCGATATCCACATGATTGAACAGGAATAACATGTCAAGTTCGCTGTGAGCAGGGTCAGTAATATAAGTATTACGGTGCGGAGAAATTCCCGGAGCCTCGCCAACAGTAAGATAACCTTCGCGACCGTCGAAAACTTCTGCACGCATCTCGCGCAAGAATTCGTCTAAACGAGGACCGTCCGAGCAGAACGGGAATGGCGAAGAATAGCCGTCAGCACCAGCTGGCAAATCTTCAATTTGGCAGCCATCTTCACCCGGCAAACGACCTTCAGAATCAACATGCTTGGAAATTTGCGTAATCACATCCATGCGGAAGCCATCAATTCCGCGATCCATCCACCAATTCATCATCTTGTACACGGCAGCGCGAACCGCGGGATTTTCCCAATTCAAATCTGGCTGCTTTGGCGAATACTGGTGAAGGAAGTATTCTCCGCGCTTCGGATCGTAAGTCCACGCGGAACCGCCGAAATACGAACCCCACTTATTCGGCTCCGCACCCGACTCACCAGGCACACAACCTTCACGCGCAGGCCTCCACCAATACCAATCAGCGTAATCACTAGAAGCATCTCTTGAAGCCTGGAACCAAGCGTGCTCGTCAGAAGTGTGATTTACTACTAAATCCATCACGACTTTAAGACCGCGCTCGTGAGCTCCAGCCAGCAGCTCGTCCATATCTTCCAAAGTTCCGAAAAGCGGATCAATATCTTGATAATCGGAAATATCGTAGCCGTTATCGTCTTGTGGGGACTTGTAAACAGGGCTGAGCCAGAGCACGTCAACGCCTAAATCAGCCAAATAATCAAGGCGCGAAGTAATTCCCTTCAAATCACCAATGCCGTCACCGTTCGTATCCTGGAAGCTTCGTGGATAAATCTGATACACAACTGCATTCGCCCACCAAGGGTTTGGAGTAGCGCCGTTTGTGCGCACGGATTCTGGCAAGTTTGCTCTGTCAAAAGTAGTCATTTAATCCCCATCAATTTACGTTAATAAGTATTTTTATTACAGTTTTATTCATTACAAATAATTTTATTTATTTAGTAGTATTTATTATTTTAGACTCTAAATTTTATCAGCATATTAGATGTTACGCGCGGATAATAAAAAGCGACCCGCAGTAAAAACCGCGAGCCGCGCCTCCTTCTCATTCATGTTACGAATTGTAGAATGCTCTCCAAATCATTGCTGATGGTGCAATTTAAAAGCAAGTTCCGCTAAGTGTACGCCGTGAGTTAAGAATTCGTGAGTGCGGCAAACGTAATCATTTTCGCGACCGAGCTTTGCTATGTAACCATTAATGTAATCGACTTCAGTCTTTCGTCCGCGACTCATATCTTGGTACATAGAAGGATAGTGCAGAGGATTTGCAACGCGACTTACGTAATCGATAGCCTCTAGCTCCTGCTGACGCGTATTAACCATACGAATTCCGGCACGATCGCACACGTCGTACGCTTCGTTAATAAGCTGTTGAGCCATATCCATAGCCCCAGGGTACGAAATAAACTGACCCATTTGAATCTGATACATTGTGCACAAAGTGTTAACTACGGAATTGAAAACTACCTTCGCCATGCACGTACCCTTGAAATCTTCCGTAATAGTAGGATTCAATCCGGCAGCTTTAAAGTCGTCTCGCATAGCAAGCTCAACGTCACTCACCTGCTCGTTCAACGCGCACATATTCATAGTTCCAACGCCAACTTTACCAATAAAATCAACGTCGCCTGGACCGTTCAAAACGGTTGCAATCATGGCAGTTCCGCCGTAAATATGATCATCCGGGAAGTACTGCTGCAACTTTTCAAAATGACCCCAGCCATTCATAGCAGCAAACACAACCTGATGCTCTTTAAACAGATGCTTACAACGCTCCAACATTTCCGCAAGCTGCATTTGCTTCATAAACACAATCCACACGTCTGGATCGCCGTCATAATCTTCAGGCGTATACATATTAATCGGCACCAAATGACGGTTTTCATGGTCACGGCTCACCATTACGCCGCCTTGCTCGCGAACTTTATTCACATTCTCATCCCAGGCATCAATGAAATCAACATGAATGCCAGCCGTTTCCTGCAACAAAACGCCATAGCGATATCCCATAGCTCCCGAACCGATCATTGCATATTTCATGCCACTCATAGTGACACCTCCTTTTAGGTAAAAATGTGCTTAGGCGAAATTCGTGCATACATGAAAATTCGTCGAAGCGACTGTAAATATAGTAAAAAGCAGTAAGGCTGATTGTAGTGACTAAAATCAGCCAACTGCTTTTTGGTTTTTATAGCATATTACACAGTTTTAGAAGAATGTCAAAATTCTGCGCATCGGCAAGGCGCGAACGTCAACTGAATATACTTACAATTTATGCATGCATCACCTACTTACAAGTGAAAAAATTGACGAATTTGAGCAACTGTACCGTAAGAAGCTTGTGCACCAAAACCAGTAGCAGCATATGCAGCTACATAAGAAGCGAGTGACGCTGCATCAACCAACCGCATATCCACAGACAAACACGCAAGCACAGTACCCATAAAAGCATCGCCACAACCCGTAGTATCAACGGCATTGACATGCTGAGCCATAATTCGATGCACCGAATTATCAGCATAATCCAAAACCATAGACCCACGTGAGCCAAGTGTTACTATTGCCTCATTAAAGCCAAACTCATGCATTGCATGAAGCGTATGCTTCCAATCAAATGAATCCCAATCACCGCTATCTGGTTCTGAAATATGCAATAGCTGTGCCATTTCATGCTCATTGACCAGTAAGATATCTGCAGATCGTATAAGATCTTGCGGTAATGTATCCAAAAAAGGCGAATTATTAAGCAAAACTTTTACGCCATGCTCATGCGCTAAGCGAGCGCACATCGTAACCGATTCTAATGGACTTTCCAAGCAAAGCCCTAATACTTTTGCATTAGTAATAGCAGCTTGCACAGATGGCGACTGAATATAATCAATATCAACTTGCGAGTTAGACCCAGGCGCATAAACAATAGTATTTTCGCCACTTTGCGCATCCACTGTAATCACTGTTGCGCCACTGTTGCAATTGGGTACATGACGTACATACGTCGTATCAACACCAGATTCTCGCAAAGCACCAGTAAGAAAATCAGCATTAGCATCATCACCTACAGCACCGAACATACATACGTGCGCACCAAGCTTTGCAGCAGATACTGCCTGATTACCTGACTTACCTCCAGGCAGTATTCGTATTTCGTTACCTTTAATGGTCTCACCAGGCATAGGAAGACGATTAGCAACAATAGTATAATCCGCATTCATAGAACCAACTATCGCTACAGTAGGCATCTTCATATTTCGTAACGCAGGCAATGTCTCATGTTGCAAAGCCACGTTAACAGGCTGAATGACTTTAATCTTTTCTAAACTCTCTAACGAGTCAAGCATATGATAACTACACATAATTCTCCCTAAATATTGCGCAAAACAAAGCTTAGAATGGAACGCCACAACGCAGCAACACGTTAGAATACGGAGTAGTCTCACCCGTTCGAATCACGAATTTAGCTTGCGAAACAAGAGCCTTAAACCCTCGTTCGCCATCATGCGGCACATAAGTCAATGGCACACCAAGCAAATCCTTGATCCATGTTTCTGGAACATCATCACAAGCTTCTTCCGCCATAATACCAGACTCAAGAACAAGATCATCCTTTATTGACGCAAGCACATCAGGAAATCGCGGTATTCCAAAAACCAAAGCTAAATCAATAACTTCTACGCCCGCTGGGACAGGCAAGCCACAGTCAGAAACAACAAATTGATCCTTATGCCTCAATTTTGCAATAGCAGCTGCTAATTGTGCGTTCAAAATACCATGAGTTAACATAATTCACCCCATATCGTGGCTCATGAAAGTGACATCAACAATGATCATCACCTTCATAACAAGTGCGCCACCACGAACATATATGATAAAAAATCTTATTAAGAAAACAATGGCGTTGAGAACACTAAAGCATACGGTATTAATAAATTTTACTGTTGCGATTATTTTCACGAAAGCATCATGAATGCTCTCAACACCATATAAATTTTGCATTAGCTATATTAATCCATAAAACTACTCAACATAAACTTTAATGTTTATATACAGAATTACATAGTTTTATGCAAAATATGTATTACTCAAAATCACCCACATTCTTTACTGTCACTGTTTTCACAGTAATTGGTTCAGTCTTTGGAACACTTTGCCCTTTAATAGCTTTTACAGCAGCAGCAACGGCGGAACGACCAAGTTCCTTTGGCTGCTGAGCAATTGTTCCAGCCATTGCGCCGGCCTTAATAGCTTTCATACCGTCAACAGTGCCATCGAAACCGACTACTTTAATTTCTTTACCAGCTTTAGCTCCTAATGCTTGAATGGCACCTAATGCCATCTCGTCATTTTCGGCGTAAATGCCGGTTGCATTCGGGTGCGATTGCAACAAATTAGTAGCCACATTTAATGCTTCAGCACGGTCAAAGTTAGCAGTTTGTTCTGCTACAACTTTAATATTTGAATATTTCTTAATACGATCTTTGAATCCTTTGCCACGGTCGCGAGTAGAAGCCGCTCCAGGAATACCTTGCAAAATCAAAACTTCACCCTTTTCGCCCATACTATTAGCTAGCGTGTCAGCAGCCTGAGCACCACCAGCAACGTTATCGGAAGCAATATGCGAAGTAACTTTTTCACCAGTTACAGAACGGTCAACAGAAATCACAGGCAAGTTCGCGCTTAGCAACGGGGCAACTGCAGGACCAGCAGCATCAGAATCTACAGGGTTAATAATAACAGCTTTTGCACCTTGTGATTGAGCATTCTGCGCTTGATCCTGCTGCTTTGCAGAATCATTCTGAGCGTCGGAAACTTGCAAATCAACACCAAGTTTCTTTGCTTCAGCTTGAGCACCATCACGCAAATCCACAAAGAACGGATTGTTCAAAGTAGAAACTAGCAATGCGACTTTATCGCCACTATTAGTACTACCACATGCACTCATGCTGACAATAAGTGCAGATGCTGCTACAACCGCGCAAGCAATCTTTACGCCTCGACGCATAATTGGATAATTCATCATATCTCCTTTGATTATTGCCCTGTGCTACCGCAAGTTTTAGTTCGATAAATCCACAATGTTGCAGTGACATAAGGCTGATGTTTCACCATCTCTTTACCTTATTGTTACGTAGTTTTGAGTTATAAAGTTCAGTTATAATATTCCAAATCGTCTCAATTCTTGCTGAAAATATTGATTACTCGCCACTTACGAATCAACATTTGCAAGATTCACCTCCTTCCTACGAGAAGATCAAGTTTATAAAAAGTATTAATTTGCTGTCAGTGCGTATCTTCCTTGCGGCGCAAAGTGTCAAGGCTCACAGCAAAGGCAATAACCAAACCAATAACTACTTGCTGCCAGAAGGAGGAAACATTCAAAATATTCAAGCCATTACGAATTACAGCCAGCAAAATTGCTCCTACGAAAGTGCCAGAAATCTTACCTTTACCGCCCGAAAGCGAAGCACCACCGATAACAACAGAAGCAATAGCATCCATTTCATAGCCAGCGGCAGCCTGAGGCTGAGCGGAATGTAAACGACCGGCAATAACTAAACCAGCGATGGCAGCGAAAATACCGGAAAAAACAAACACCATAATTTGCGTTTTATGAATATTGATACCAGAAAGGCGAGAAGCCTCCATATTTCCACCAACAGCATACATAGAACGACCAGTAGTGGTGAAGTTCAGTATTACTGCAGCAATAACACCCATGATAATCATCATCACAATTGGCATTGGAATACCTAATATCTTGGCACCAAAGAAATTCACCATGCCAGAAGTGGAAATAGGACGACCGTCTGAAACAACAAGGGTAAGTCCACGCGCAACAGACATCATTGCCAATGTAGCAATAAACGACGGTAACTTAAGAAAAGCGTTTGCAACACCTGAAATAAGACCAAAAAGCGCACCGGTTACTATGCCTACAACAACAGTTAACACTGGTGGCAAACCCATAGAAACGCCTGTATACGCAACCAACATACTAGAAATTGCAGCCACCGCACCTACTGACAAATCAATACCAGCGGACACGATAACAAAGGTTTGACCGAATGCCAAAATAGCAACTGTCGCAGCTTGAATACCCACATTGAGAATATTCACACTTGTCAAAAATGCTGGCGTGGCGCACGAAAGCGCAGCACACAAGATAATCAAGCCGATAAGAGCGCCATTGCGTGATGCAAACTTTTTCGCTGCAGGCAAAAATCCTTTATCAACTGCACCGTATCCCAAATGCTCAGATTTTGCACTACTCGTAGCAGCCATAATTTATACTCCTTTAACAAATTTTGCTATAACTCACTGCACTGCTGTGTGCAATAAATTGTTGTATGCAAGTTTTACGTTTGATTGGTAACTTTAATTTTTAAGATTTCAATATGGCTCATGTATCAGTTTCATATTGAAAGCAGTAAGGTTTTACTCATTCCTGTATGCTCAAATACCAGATGTATTAAGGTGAGTCACTGCAAGTTCCATCACACTTTCCTGCGTAGCCTCGCTTGCAGCTAATTCACCGCTGATTCTGCCGTTCGACATCACCAATACGCGATCTGACATGCCAAGCACTTCAGGCAAATCTGAGGATGCCATCAGCACAGCACCTCCATTTTCTACGATACTGTTAATCAACTCGTAAATTTCTACACGAGCACCAACATCAACACCACGAGTAGGCTCATCCAGCAATAGCACTTTCACGTTCGCCATAGACCATTTGCCGAACACGATTTTTTGTTGATTACCGCCAGATAGCGAACCAGCGAGTTGATCAATGTTTGCCATACGAATACGCAATTTTTTTGCAGTTTCTTCCTCGCGAGTACGCTGCCCTTTCAAATCCGCAAATCCTGCATGTGCTGTAGGAACTAATGTAGAAATTCCCAAATTTTCTGCAACAGATGCTTCAAGAATCAACCCTTGTACTCGACGATCTTCTGGGACTAAACCAAGACCAGCTGCGATGCTTCCTGCAATATTCGCTTTTGCAATAGATTTACCATCAACAGTTATTGAACCTGAATCATAACTATCTGCACCAAATATTGCACGAAGAACTTCGGTACGACCAGCACCTACCAAACCTGCAAGACCCACAACTTCGCCAGCATGAACGCTGAAGGATACATTTTCTAACGTACCTTTTCGCGTTAAGCCTTCTACTTTTAGCAGCTCTTTGCCTTGACTACGTTTGCCATGAGGGAATTGATTTGTAATATCACGACCTACCATGAGTTTTACAAGTTCCTTCTCAGGAACTTGCGCATCAACAGTATCGACGTATTTGCCATCGCGAAGTACGGTTACAACATCACCAATACGCGCAATTTCATCTAAATGATGAGAAATAAACACCATTCCAACATTTTTGGATTTTAAATCTTCCATAATGTTAAATAACTGTTCACATTCTGGTTTTGTTAGAGCAGCTGTTGGTTCATCAAGAATAAGGATAGATGCATGCTGCATAAGTGCTTTGGCTATTTCTACCATCTGTTGACGAGCTACACCAAGTTGTCCCATTGGCTTATTGACATCTTCATCTAAACCGATAACTTGCAATGCAGATTCCGCACGAGCACGCATCGTCGCGCGACTAACAAAACCAGCTTTCGTAGGAAGCATACCAAGGAACAAATTTTCCATAATAGAAAGTTCTGGCACCAAATTTAACTCTTGGTGAATCACAGCAATGCCCAATTTGCGAGCAGTATCCACATTAGGAATTCGCGCTGTTTCACCATTGATCTCAATATGACCTTTATCTGGCTGATAAATGCCGCTCATCATCTTAATAACTGTTGACTTGCCCGCACCATTTTCACCAAGGAGAACATGCACTTCACCTGGTTTTACTGTTACAGACACATTGTCAACTACCGTAGAATTACCGAATATTTTCGATACTCCTACTAGCGATAGTTCCGTCATGTCTTACCTCTTTCTTCGCTACAGCACCACTGCTGCCACGAAAATGCAATAAATTACGCTACATTACGCTTGTACTTTGGATGAGAATTATGCCGCAATGTGCATGCAAAAACGTAACAACAACGGTACGCTCAGGTGATTGCTGCACACGCTTACAAAGTCACGGTACAAAAATCAATAACAATAGTGTCAAGCTATAGAATAACAGCCTTACAGCTACGCATTTCCTAACGATTCACGCGGAATATACATAGTTTCTACTCGCTGCGATTGAACATCAACATTATGTTCTAACATATCCAAAAAAAGTGCAGCACTAGTACGACCAATGCGCTGAACTTGTTGCGAAATAGTAGAAATACGCGGCGTTGCTAAGCGGAATATTTCAACATCATCAAACGAGATAAGTGAAATGTCACTGCCTATCACTAATCCTTCACGAGCCATTACATCCATCACTCGCAGCGCATCTGGCGAATAACCGACAATAAGCGCTTTTACACCAACGCTAATCATGCGATGCAACACGCTAGCGCATGAGGATTGTTCAAATCCCGTAGATTCTACAAATACATGTTCTTCGCCAAATATCTCCGAAGCCACTGTACGAAATACTTGTTCACGTTCTTGCAGTGACGGTGAAGCGATAATTGGACCCGACACGTAGCCAACTGAGCAAAAACCATGTTGTTTAACATCCAATAATGCTTCACGAATACCTTGCTCTGGATCCGAATCCACAACTGGCACATGCGTCAAATCGCCAGTCCGAGACTCCACATGTCGATCCATAAACATAAGTGGAAGATGCTGCTCCATCAACATTCTCATAGCATCAGTTTCCTCACCTTGAGGCACAATAATCGCACCATCAATGCGTTGAGAAAGAATACTTGTAATGAATGAATCTTGACGAGCTGCACTCTCAGAAGATGTTCCAATAAACGCACAATAGCCGGCATCAAACAACGAGTCTTGCACAGTATACGCAAGCTCAGCAAAATACGCATTGCGTATATCTGGCACAAGTAGCCCCACTGTCTTAGTACGAGATGACCGCATCGCCTGAGCGCGAGAATCTGGTATATAACCTAGTTCCGCAACTGCACGCTCAACTTTCGCCTTAGTGTTTGCCGATATACGACCCGTATTATTCAATGCGCGAGAAACAGTTGATACTGATATACCAGCACGTTGCGCAACATCGCGAATCGTAATGTACGACATGACACCTCCAGCTCATCTCTTATGCTCAACCAGTGTTAACAATTTTGCACTGTTATCGATATGTTTTGATTTTAGCTTGTACTCCATGTTTTATACTACGTTTTTCCATATACTCCTCTCGTTGGAGAAAAACAGCACTATGCAACCATGCATAAGAGCCTCTGTGCAATCTTATTCTCAATGAGCAGCTTCATCAGCGCTGAATAGAATCCGCAATTGAGATAACGTTCCCACAATTGTCGGTTTCTTCAACTTACCTCATGCGGTAACGTTACCGCAACTATAACATTTTGCTAGAATGAACACAAGGGGAACACGCTAAAAATTACTTTTCATGCACTGCGTTATCTTGAATTAAACGCAACATTAAAAAATAATGCAACACTTATCTAACGTTGATGCGCAAAAAAGTTTCGCAAGGGTTGAGCACACTCAGATTCGCATACTGAACCAATGACTTCCGGACGTGAGCCAACATGAGGATCTCGCAAAATATCCCATACAGAACCACACGCACCAAGTTTGGCATCCCACGCCCCGAAAATCACGCGTTTAAGGCGCGTTTGCAGCACAGCTCCAGCACACATAGGGCAAGGTTCAAGAGTTACTACCAGAGTACAGTCAGATAGATTCCAAGATTTACGCGAGGTAGCAGCATCTTTCATAGCAAGCACTTCAGCATGAGCCAAAGGATCAGCGCTCTGCTCCCGCATATTTGCGCCTTTGCCAATAATATTACCGCCACCATCAAGCACAACTGCTCCAACTGGGACTTCGCCTGCAGAAGCAGACTCTCGAGCCAAATTCAAGGCTTGATTCATTGCAAATACTATCTCATCGCGCATATTCATGAAATCACTTTACAAATTAATTTACAGATTAAGAAAAACAAAATCGAATAAATTTACATAAATCTAAGTAAATTTACATAAGCCCAGAAGAAATATCGTGAGTTACGAACCACTTGCGAATATCGCCAATTTCGTTCATATCAACAGCGTGATCCAACCCGCGATAACGACGTTCTTCAAGCCAAGTGTGCTCCTCAAGCCACGCTGCAGCAGCCGAGAATTCGTAAGGAGGAATCACGCCATCCTCTAATCCGTAGCCGAAAAATACAGGAGTATTACGCTCAGCTAAATCGTTATCTTGTAATGCGATTTCTTCCGAGGAAGCAGGAACACTAGGCGCTATGAACCCGGAAAGCGAAACGGCCGCACGGTAGCGCGAAGGATTCAAACGCAAAACGTGCACCGCGAGCGCAGCACCTTGCGAAAAACCAAATGGCACAATGTCGCGATTCGCTGGAATATTTTCATGCACCCACTCGTCTATTGCGGCTGCAGCAGCATACATGTCATAATCTAAATCTTCTCGCTGCGGCACAGCATCGTGGAACCAACTGTAAGCACCTTCTGCCAGCTTAAGTGGAGCACGTAAAGCGATTGCATCATTATATGGTGCAACTACTCGCAACAAATCCAATAAATCTTCCTCGTTAGAACCCCAACCGTGAAGGAGCAAAAGCAGCGGATGCGTTGGATGAGCTGAAGCATTCCCTTGCGAATACTGTGCATTCATAACTTTTAAAGGCTCACCAAAACGACCCGGCACAACGTGAGATTCGCGACCAATATGTGGATCGTAAGAATTGTCACCTACATTATTGATATTTAGTTCATCGTTAGTGTTCATTACATCACCGTCGCTTGTAATAAATAAAAGTTTGTACAATACTCGCACTTTTTTGCATTGCAGTTGCAATATAGTTGCCTTATATTTGCACTATATTTGCACAAAAGGCCAGAATAGTAAGAGGCAAAGCCCTTGCAATTCCAGCCTTTTTAACTAGTGCGAACGGCGGGACTTGAACCCGCACGAGCATACGCTCACTGCCACCTGAAGACAGCGCGTCTACCATTCCGCCACGTTCGCATACAAAGTGCAAGGCTATCATATTTAACATAAATTCGCAATATTTAACCTAGCATTTTGCGCTCAAAACTACTCTCAGCCTTTAGAACCGTTTTCGTAATAGTGTGCAAGAGTCTCATCGCGGAACTCTTCAAAATATCCGCCGTCAATAGAAGCTCGAATATCGTCGAGCAGCTTCACAAAGAAACGCTCATTATGAATGGTTGCAAGCGTAAATCCATTCATTTCACTAGCGCGCAACAAATGATCCACATACATTCTGGAATAATGCGTGCAAGTGTAGCAATCGCAGCCTTCTTCAAGCGGACGCTGATCATGCTTAAACTCTGCACGTTTTACGTTGTAGCGACCATGACGAGTAAAAATTGCTCCGTTTCTTCCGCAGCGAGCTGGAGCCACGCAGTCGAAAGTATCTCCGCCGTTTTCAACGCAAGCAAAAATATCATCCACGGCTGCAATACCAAGCACGTGGCGTGGGCGATTTTCCGGCATAGCATCGCAAATCCAAGCGCAAGTATCACCAATAATTCGCTTCTCAATAGCGCCACCAATGCCTACGCCATCAAAATCTAAAGAAGCAATCTGCTCGGCCGCATGCCTACGCAAATCCTCATAATTAGCACCCTGCACAACGCCATACAATGCTTGATACGGCTTGCCTACACGCTCCTCGGTTAAACGCTGATGCTCTGCAACACAACGCTTTGCCCAGCGGAAAGTGCGCTCTACAGATTCCTCTTGATATCGGCGAGTATTCATCAAAGTAGTAAGCTCGTCGAAAGAAAACATAATATCCGCGCCCAGCTTATGCTGGATTCCCATAGAAATTTCAGCACTAAAACGGTGCTTAGCTCCGTTAAGAGGAGACTTAAAAGTTACGCCATCCTCGTCAACAAAAGCCATACGCTCCTTACCGGCTGCAATAACATCGTCCGACTTCATGCCAGTAACGTCCATTGCAAGGGTCTTCTTAAAACCAGCACCCAAAGAAAGAACCTGAAAACCGCCAGAATCCGTAAAGGTTGGCTTATCCCAGTTCATAAACTTTCCCAATCCGCCAGCTTCGTCAAGAACATCCGCCCCAGGACGTTCGTACAAATGAAAAGCGTTTGAAAGCATGCACTGAGCGCCCAAATCCTTAATGCTTTCTGGCAACACTGCCTTCATTGCAGCTTGCGTTGCAACAGGTACAAATGCTGGGGTCTGAATATCCCCGTGAGGCGTGTGAATTACGCCGGTGCGCCCATAGCGAGCACCGTCACGACCTTTACCTTCAGCAGTATTGGAAAGTCGCGTTTTAGTTGTAAACGAAAATTCTTTGCGGTCACCAGGCTTCCCAGGCTCAGCTCCGCGTGGATGTTCAAGAAGACTTGTCATAGCATTTACTTTATTAGAAGGCATGACGAGTATAAATAAAAAACACACACAATTTATATTTTTCCGTGACAATATCCAAATTAATTTGCAAAATTTATGAAATTTACAAGGCAAATTATTTAAAAAATTATAAAAAAACATACTATCTCTTACATAGATAATGGCATGGTTTATTATGGTGTGTTAAGAGTCTTTTGTAAGGAGGATGAATGGCTGACGATATGTATGGTGCAAATCAGCAGGAATCCAATGAAACTGCAAATAATGGATATTACGAGCAGCAGGAACAGCCGACGCAACCAGCACAACCAACGCAAACAGCACAAACATATAGCCCAGCTCCTGAATTCGGAGCTTACGGCCCAACAAATAACGAAAATGAAGTTGGTACAAACACTACACAGTATCCAGCTAACAATTACGCCGTAAACCAAAATAACGATGCGGATAATACAAATATCAATAATGCTCCTACGCAATACATTGGATCACAAAATTACTACGGAAATAATAATTTTAACGGCTTCGGAAATCCGTATAATTACGGCACAGACAATAATTCTTACCCAAATAATGAAGTTGGCAATCAAACACCAGCGCAACAGAATTTTAACAATAATGCAAGTAACGAAGAAAATGAAAATATAGCAAAAACAAGCATTATTAGCACAAATGCAGCAAATACAAACGACACAAACAAAAAAGGTAACAAAAGAAAAACAAAAAGCTCTTCGTCAACTGCTTTTGTTGCCATTTTATCCTCCGCAATTTCTGCAATAGTTTGCGTAGTTGTAGTTCTATTTGTAATCTCGCAAGGTCTTATTTCAATTCCACAAAGCGGCTCTTTCGCAAACATCGGCTCTCATTCTTCTGGCCCTGGGACCGCAGTAGTTAAAGGCGGACAATCTCCGGATTGGCAAGGAGTTGCAAAAAATGTTTCCGGAGCCGTTGTTTCTATACAAACTCGTTTAGAGAAAGGCATGGGGAAGGGTTCTGGAGCAATTATTGATTCAAAAGGTTATGTTGTAACAAACAATCACGTAATTGCTAATGCAAAAGAAATTCAAGTAACCCTTTCTAATGGTCAAATTTATTCAGCTACATTAGTCGGAGCAGATAAAACTACTGATTTGGCAGTACTTAAATTAGACAATTCACCAAATAATTTAAAGACAGTCCAATTTGCAGATTCTAATCTGCTTTCCGTTGGCGAACCGGTTATGGCAATCGGAAATCCGCTTGGATATGACGATACAGCTACCACAGGCATTGTTTCGGCTTTAAATCGTCCAGTATCAGTTATGGACGACCAAAGCCGCTCTGAAATTGTAACTAATGCAGTACAAATTGATGCAGCTATTAATCCAGGAAATTCAGGCGGTCCAACTTTTAACGCTGCCGGAAAGGTCATAGGTATTAATTCTTCTATTGCAGCGACATCAGCTCAAGGGGAGACTACAGGATCTATCGGCATCGGCTTTGCAATTCCAGCAAATCTGGTGAAACGAGTAGTTACAGAAATTATTAAGAATGGTTCTGTAAAGCACGTAGCACTAGGGATCATGATTAAAAGCACAGCAGTTGAGTCCGAAGGAATTACTCGCGGAGGAGCTCAAATTGTTTCTGTCAATCAAGGAAGCCCTGCTGAAAAAGCCGGACTCAAAGCCAATGACACCATTGTTGCCTTTGACGATAAGCCTGTATCCAATAATTACGCACTCCTCGGGTATGTGAGAGCAACAGCGTTCAATCAAAAAGCTACGCTCACAATAGTTCGTAACGGCAACACACTTAAGTTGCAAGTTACATTCAACCAAGAAGAAACTGCTGTTAATGGCACAAATAAGCAAGAAAAGAAATTAAAGAAAAACCAAAAGAAGCCTGGTAAAAAACGCGGAAGTAACTCGTACGATGGTGACGATGACGATTTACAACAACGTGGAGATGACGATGGTGACGATGGTGGAATATTTGATCCATTCGGTTTCTGGTAAATAAAACCGCATGTTTTACTATTAAAAAGTAAGACACTGTAATAAAAATGCCCCTAAATAAGTTAGTTAACTTACGCAGGGGCATTTTCATAATGTAATTAAATATATTTAAATATAATTATATAAATGCGCTAATTATTTTTTGCGCTCATATACAATAATTCTTCCTTCTGAGACTCCTGCTTTCCAAGATGATTTTGTTTTAGCAATAGTATGCTCAGTATAATGGTCGATATTGTAGTTTAAATACACAAAATAATACCAAGGCTTATCTGATTCTGTGACAAAGAATTTAGGTTCTTTCTTTGCTTTGCAAGCACCCATTTCATTTGATGCCTGTTCTTGAGATGGCTGCTCATTTGTAATAAACGAGCTATTCTTATAACTGCAATCAATAAGATTCTTCGAGAAATAAGGATTTGCTGTAATAAGCTGCCACGAATATTGATGAATATCTTCAAATTCAGGAACAATAACATTACCTTGTTTATCCGTTTTTTCATCTTGATGTAGCCAAGACGTTACGAATCGCATGTTTTCAGCATGATTTTGCTTAATAAATTGCGCAAGTGCGCGCGAACCTGAATAGTCGAATCGAATATCGTTAACGCAAGAATACGCGTTCCAAATCAAGCTTGGGGATAATAAAACAACAATAATAATGCCAGCAATAACTTTGCTTCCGGCAGATTTACTTGCAGATTTACTATTGCTATTTTCAGCTTTATTTGCAGCTTTGAACAACCTAAAAATAATCGCCGGAATATCTTTAGATTCCAGTGGCTTACGCGCAATACACATCCAAAGTTGAGATACGAAGAATGCAAAAACGATTCCTGCGTGATGCAAAGTGAAATATTGCGTGGCAATTGCCGCAAAAGTCAAGTAAGGAAGTATCAAAGAAACAAGCATGCCTCTTCGATAAGCGATTCTTACAGCGAAAGACCATATTAAAATCGAAATAATAACGCAAATAATCGCGGAAGGTACGCTTAGCATAAGTCTACGTAAAGAAACATCGCCAGCAAATTGAGTGAACATACTTTCTGATGGCATAACGAAAATAAATGACAAGAATTGCGTAAGAGGAGAATTTCCGTCGAATGTTTCACGCGATGCGAAAGCGTTAGCAGCAGGCCAAATGCAAATAATGCTTGCAATTCCAACTAAAGCAAGGATTATCCAGCTTACTAATCTGTTAGTGTTAGAGACTATTTCAGCGAAAGCTTTTTTAATTCCTGCAGATTTTACAACTCTCCAAATCCACGCAAAAGCAAAACCTGCTGCTAAAGCAATGCCATACGCGCTGATTGCACATAAAAGTACAAGACTTAAAGCGAGTTTCCAAGTATCAGAAGACTTAGAATCAGATTGTTTCCAATAATGCGCAACCATGAACAAAGCCGCGCAAAGAAGAGCATACGGGCGTGAAGTAACGCCATATTGGAAGCACAAAAAATACGTAAACGGAAGCAAAAACACAGCCAATTTACTAAAAGGCGCGCGGAAAATAAGCCAGCCACCCAAAAGCGCAGTGCATAGAAGTTGCACGCCTTTAAGACCAATTTCGTATGGAACTCCTGTTTTTGCAGGTATGGAAAGAAGCAAAGTCCAAAGCGGCGGATGGCCTTCATAATGTGGTCGAAGAGTTAACAAATCAGCAAACGAAGAATCGCGTGCAATAAGCCAACTTTGAGCTTCATCAAACCAAGGCTCGTGGAAGCACATAACTGCTACGACGACAGATAGGTATGCAATAAAAATAAGCGAACGAGCATTCTTTACGAACCATAATTTATTTGTTGTTTTTAAAGTTTTTGTCACATTTAAAGTTTTTTTTGTTTTTGACGTACTTGTGTTCGTATTTGTACCTGTATTTGTAACAGTATTTTCGTTCATAAGTGTTTTATTTTCTTCTATAGTATTTTCGCTAATATGCATATTTCTATTTAATTATTTCTTTCAAAATTGCGTAAGTACTAAACTTCAGCAAATCCAAAGCCCCAACCAAATAAAATCACGCTAACACCGTAACAATACAGTGCAAGCGTGATTTTAAAGTTTGAAAATTTCAGTTTTGATTCAATGCAGCCAAACGACGAGCGTTAGCAACAGCGTACAAACTGATGCCTGCTGCAACAGAAGCGTTAAGAGATTCAACCGCGCTAGAAATTGGGATTCCAGCAATAGCATCGCACGCTTCTCTCGTAAGGCGACTCATGCCCTTACCTTCAGAGCCGAGCACAACAACTAACGGATCAGTTTCAAAGCCAGTTTCTCCAACAAGCTTATCGCCGCCGCCATCAAGACCAATTGCATACCATCCGCGCTCTCGCAAACCTTGAATTGCCTTATTTAAATTAACAACTCTAGCAACTGGCAAATGAGCTGCAGCACCAGCAGAAACCTTCCAAGCAGCAGCAGTTACGGAAGCACTTCTGCGCTCAGGCAAAATCACACCATTAGCACCGAAAGCTGCTGCAGAACGAATAACAGCACCCAAATTTTGAGGATCCGTAACGCCATCCAAAGCAATAAACAATGGTCGAGCATTAATGCGAGCAGAATCTGAATCAGCAGCTTCCATTGCGCGCGCCTTCTTTTCCGCTCGTTCAACCAATTCTTGCAAAGAGTGATACTGGTAAGGCTGAACTTTCAAAATAATGCCCTGATGATTCGTACTATGCGCAATACGATCCATTTCAAGGCGATCCGCTTCAAGCAAACGCAAACCCTGCATGCCTGCTAACTTCACGATTTCGCGCGTGCGATCGTCATGCTCAATGCGATTAGCCACATACAATTGAGTGCTTGGAACTCCAACTCTTAACGCCTCTAAAGCAGCATTGCGACCAATTACCAACTCATCTGAATCGCTACCAAGCTTATCCACTCTGCGGCGCGCAGCCAAACGCGGATCTGCAAATGTGCGCTTAATAGCAGCTTTCTTAGCAAAATAAGCTTTGTGATACACGCGATCTTCAGCCTTCGGAGTAGGACCTTTTCCGCGCAAAGCATTGCGATGTTTTCCACCCGACCCCTTGGTCGGCCCTTTTTTCGTAGTCATACTCCTATTCTCACATGCCCCCAAGGCATTGTTTAATAGCTTTCTGAAGCTGGCAAAGTCTGCTGATTCTAAGCTCGGCGCGTTGTATGGCATAATAGAACGGTACTTAATTGTTGCAAACTATTGCAATATTCCACAACCGCGCAATAGTTACAATACGAAGCGCTAAAAATAGCGTTAGCATTGCGATTATTGACTACTCCGCGGCACTCCCAAGGGGGAAGATATGGTTGATCACGCTCTTGATCAATCCAATAAAACAGCTGACTCTTCAGCTAATAGCAAAGATCCATCATTGTGCGATGTTCAGCAAGTAGCTAAATCACTTAACGTAGATATTACATGCGGTTTAAGCTCTGAGGAAGCTGCAAAAAGACTTAATCAATTCGGCCCAAATGCACTTGCTGCTGCTCCTAAAATTCCAGCATGGAAACGGTTCCTTGATCAATTTAAAGATCCGCTCGTTTACTTGCTTATTGCAGCAACTATTATTTCTGCAATTGCGTGGTTTGTTGAGCGCGCACAACATAAAGGAAACAGCGGTGGAGAGATTCTGCCGTTTGATTCAATCGTAATTATCATTATTTTGATTGCAAACGCAGTGCTTGGCTACATTCAAGAGTCGCGAGCAGAAGAAGCAGTCGAAGCTTTAGCTAGAATGAGTGCTCCGCAAACTTCAGTTTTGCGCGATGGTAGCGTGGTGCGCATTAATACTGCAGAAGTTGTGCCAGGCGATATCTTAGTGCTTGGCGAAGGAGATGCCGTGTCTGCAGACGGTCGACTTATAGCAGCGGCTTCATTACGCGTAGCTGAGGCAAGTCTTACAGGCGAATCTGTTGCAGTAAGCAAACGTCCGAATACGCTTTCGTCTGCAAAAGCTTTAGGCGATCGCACAAATATGGTTTTCAACGGAACTGCTGTTACGCAAGGAACCGGTCGCGCTGTAGTCACCTCTACAGGTATGCGCACACAAGTTGGCAAAATCGCGGATATGCTTTCAAAATCAGATGACGAAGCAACACCTCTCGAGAAAGAAATGGTACACGTTTCTAAAGTTCTTGGAATTGCGGTGTGCATTATTGCAGCTGTTGTTCTTGCTTCCATGTGGCTGATTGAAGGCTTCCACAGTATTCAAGATATTATTGATTCTCTGCTGCTTTCTGTTTCCCTAGCTGTTGCTGCTGTTCCAGAAGGTTTAGCTGCGATTTTGACAGTAGTTCTTGCGCTTGGCGTGCAACGAATGGTGAAGCATCATGCTGTTGTAAAAAAGCTTTCATCCGTGGAAACACTTGGTTCTGCTTCTGTTATTTGCTCCGATAAAACAGGCACCTTAACTCGAAACGAGATGACTGTTGAACGCGTAGTAACACCTAGCGGCGAAGTTCAGCTTACAGGAAGCGGTTACAAGCCTGAAGGACGCATGATATTAATTGGTTCTGCGGACGCAGATTTAGCAGTACCACAAAATCTTGCTACAGAAGTATTAGGCGCGTTAGGCTCCGGATGTTTGGCTAACGACGGCGATTTGCATTATGACGAAACTACTAAAAGTTGGCAGCCCGTGGGAGACCCTACAGAAGTTTCGCTAGTAGTAGCAGCTCGTAAAACAAAAGCGGACAAACGTTACGCTCATTTGACTCGAGTTGCGGAAGTACCTTTTACTTCTGAACGCAAACGTATGTCTGTTGTTGTTAAAGATGGTTCAGATTCTGGAAATCTGATTGTTTGCGCTAAGGGCGCTCCGGACGTGTTGCTTTCTTATTGCACGCGTATTGCAGTAGCTGGTGCCGTGCGTCCGCTTACTGACGGCGATCGCGAAGATATTTTAGCAACTGTTGAACGTCTTTCTGGAGAAGCCTACCGCACGCTTGGAATGGCTTATAGGCCGCTTGGAGTCGATAGTCTTTCAAAAGTTGATGGCATGGTTTCTAACGCTGCAGGTCAAATCGCGGACGTTGCGGAACAAAGTGACGTACTAGAATCTGATTTGATTTGGAATGGTATGGTTGGAATTATTGATCCTCCGCGAATTGAAGTTCGAGATAGTGTAGCTCAAGCTCATCGCGCTGGAATCCGTACTGTTATGATTACAGGCGACCATCCTCTTACGGCTACGCGTATTGCTCGAGATCTTGGAATTATTGGAAAAGATGAGCATGCACTTACAGGCGACGAACTTGACGAATTGCTTTCACGCAACGACGATAATATTGCTTTTGATGAAGCTATCAGTAAAACTAGCGTGTACGCGCGAGTAGCCCCTGAGCACAAGTTAGCTATCGTTTCTTCGCTCCAACGTCAAGGAAACATTGTTGCTATGACTGGTGACGGCGTAAACGATGCTCCAGCCGTAAAGTCTGCCGATATTGGCGTTGCTATGGGCATTACTGGTACAGAAGTAACTAAAGAGTCTGCCAAGATGATTTTGGCTGACGATAACTTCTCTACAATTGTTGCAGCAGTGCGCGAAGGTCGCGGAATTTTCGACAATATTCGTAAATTCTTGCGATACTTGCTCAGTTCTAACGTTGGCGAAGTTTGTACTGTTTTCGGCGGCGTTGTTTTCGCTGGCGCACTGGGAATTACACAGCCAAACTCTGTTGGTGTAACTTTGCCTTTGCTTGCAACTCAGCTTTTGTGGATTAACTTGCTTACGGATGCAGCTCCTGCACTCGCGATGGGCGTTGATCCGCAAACTGACGACGTAATGGATCGAAAGCCTCGAAAGCTTACCGATAGCGTTATTGACCGACGAATGTGGGGAGATATTGTATTTATCGGCATAATCATGGCTGCTATTACGTTAATCGGTATGGATATGCATTTGGCAGGCGGATTCTTTACAGACCGTTCTGTTGGAATTATGGATCACGCTGCTCAGCTTACTCACGCTCGCACAATGGGCTTTACAATTCTTGTGTTTGCGCAAATGCTGAATGCGTTAGCATCTCGTTCAGACTCACAAAGCGTATTTGTAGGCTTATTTGCAAATCGTTGGCTTTGGGGTGCTATAGCAGTTTCTATTGTGCTTCAGTTGGCTGTAATTTACATACCGTTCTTGAATGAGCCATTTGGCACTGTTCCTTTGAGTGTAACGGAATGGTTTGAGTGCCTTGGTCTTTCAATGGTCGTGTTAATTGCTTCCGAATTGCGTAAATGCGTGCTTCGTTTCATTGCAAAACGTAAAGCAGCGAACGCCTTAACTATTGCCGCTTAATAAAATACATTATTAAGCTGTTTTGCAAATACGCGGTACAGTACGTAGTTTTTTACATAACCTACGTTTCTGTGCCGCGTTTTGTGTTTTTATTTTCTATAAAATTTTTTGCTGATTGCTCATGAATATTTATTTGTTTTCAGGAAATAGCTTGCATCATAATCACAGACCGCGGCACGCGCTACAATTGTCTGTATTGCAATTTTCGTACAAAATAAGCAACAAAATATTTCGTGCGAACAATGAAGTTGTTTATGTGTTGATACATCACAAGGAGATTTGACGTCATGCTGTTGTCTGATCGCGACATTCTCAAAGCTCATGATGAGGGTCATATTGATTTGACCCCGTGGACTCCGGAAATGGTACAGCCAGCGTCAATTGACGTACGTCTTGACCGATTTTTCCGCTTATTTAACAACCATGCTTACACGTATGTTGATCCTGCAGAAAATCAGGGTGAACTTACAGAACAGTTCGAGGTAGCTCCTAATGAGCCTTGGATTTTGCATCCTGGTGAGTTTGCTCTAGGAGCTACATGGGAATATGTAAAGCTTGACGCAACTATTGCTGCGCGCTTGGAAGGCAAGAGCTCGCTTGGTCGCCTTGGTATTTTGACACATTCCACAGCTGGCTTCATCGATCCAGGTTTCGAAGGTCATATTACTTTGGAGCTTTCAAACGTTAGCACTTTGCCAGTTAAACTTTGGCCTGGCATGAAGATTGGTCAAATGTGTTTCTTCCAGTTAAGCTCACCATGTGAAAACCCATACGGTTCAGCCGTTAACGGATCGCACTATCAAGGTCAGCGCGGTCCAACTCCGTCACGTTCGTATGAGCATTTCTATCGTGCTGATTTAAGCGAATAATATTTTTAGAAAAATGATTCCGTTTTTAGAAAAGTAGTTCCTAAAATAGCAAGATTTAGAAGAAAAGTAGATAATTCTCAGGTAATTATCAGTTAGCGTTACTGTTCTGCTCAGAATAGTGTGATTGTATAATATTGTCGACAAAAAGACAGGTGTAGAGCACCTAAAACTTATTCTTTTCTTCTCTCCTTTGTTTCCCCGGCGCATAGACGCCGGGGTTAAATTTTTTCTGCACGAAACGCCGAATTAACACTAAAAGGTTGACATTGTCACAGCTAAGGCTAAACTTGTGCAACAAGATTGGAGGTTGATGAACATGAATACTCGTTTCTGGCGCAGCTGGCGTAGTTAAAAGCGAGTTCACATATCGGTGTGGGCTTGCTGATTTTAAACAATCAACGGGGCTATGCCGGATTCATCATCAACATTATTTGAGCTGAATGGCATATAAGCTGCCATCCAGCTTTTTTGTTATCTGAGCACACGCCCTTCAAATTTACAAAATAATCAACATAAAAATAATAAAGAACAAACTTAATGCCGATTTCCTCGGCACGCACAAGAAGGGCACAATTATGGTAAACGCAGTTGAACAAAACATGTATTACGGTGAATTTGGCGGACAGTACGTACCAGATATGATTCGTCCAGCACTCGACGCAGTAGCAGCAGCTTACTTACAATACAAAGACGATCCAGAGTTCCGCAATGAATTAGCTGGATTATTAAAAGATTACGACGGTCGCGAAACACCTTTATACTATGCTGAATCTTTCACAAAATATTTAGGCGGCGCAAAAGTATATTTAAAGCGCGAAGATTTAAACCATCTCGGCGCTCACAAAATGAATAATGTTCTCGGACAAATTTTACTCGCTCAGCGCATGGGTAAAAAGCGCATTATCGCTGAAACCGGAGCCGGTCAGCATGGCGTTGCCACTGCTGCTGCAGCAGCACGATTCGGTATGGAATGCGAAATTTTTATGGGCGCACTTGATTGCGAACGCCAAAAACTTAACGTTTTTAGAATGACTTTGCTCGGTGCAAAAGTTCATGCTGTTCAAGAAGGCACAAAAACTTTAAAAGATGCTGTAACTGCAGCATTTATGGATTATGCACAGCACTTGGATGATACCTTCTACATCGTTGGCTCCGCAGTGGGACCTTACCCTTATCCACAAATGGTTCGCGATTTTCAAAGCGTTATTAGCAAAGAGTCGAGAAGGCAAATCCTAGAAAAGGAAGGCAGATTGCCGAATGCTGTAATTGCTTGCATTGGTGGCGGTTCTAATGCAATTGGTTCTTTTGCAGCATATATTGATGATCTGTCTGTACGATTGATTGGTGCTGAAGGCGCAGGTAAAGGCGCTGATACTCCTCAAAATGCTGCTACTATGACGAATGGAAAAGTTGGCATTACGGATGGCATGAAAACTTATGTTCTTATGGATGATGACGGTAACGAGCTTCCAGCCTACTCTATTTCTGCGGGATTGGATTACCCTGGAGTCGGCCCAGAACACTCATATTTAAAGGATTCTGGTCGCGCAGAATACTACGCAATCACTGATGATGAAGCAGTTCAAGCTTTTCGCGCACTTTCTAGAGTTGAAGGAATCATCCCAGCTTTGGAAAGCTCACATGCAATAGCACAAGCTATGAAGATGGTTCCAAAGATGAGTAAGGATGACATTGTTTTAGTAACAGTTTCCGGCCGTGGAGATAAGGATGTGAATCAAGTAGCACGCTATCTTGGAATTGAATTATAAATCATTAATTTAGCAACAAATAAAACACAGCAAATAAAACGAGGCAGATAATTCTCAAAATAAAGTGAGAATAAAAAGTAAGAGAAGAAGAACATGGCACTTCTGTAGCTAACATAGCATACAGAAGTGCCTATTTTTATTTTTAAGCAGAATATCCCACTTATTTTTTATGCAAATCAGAGCATGCTGAACTAATTATTGTGCACAATCCTTCCATAATTTTGTCTACTGGAGAAGCTGCGCGCCAATTCAAATATAACGATCGATAAGGTTTAGGATTCTTAAACTCACGCAACATCAAACCAACTGGTTGCACAATTGGAGGTACAGTTGCAAGACGCGGCAATAATGTCACATCTTTGCTACCTACAACCATATATCGCAAAGTTTCTAACGACGTTGCCCTAAATTCTGATTGTTTCGCCCCCACTTTTTGGCATACATCGAGCATGCTTCTACGCATACAATGCCCATCTTCTAGTAAAAGCACTTTCTGAGTAGACAAATCTGAAAGTTCAATTGGTTTACTCTCGTGTCCTAGCAAAGAATTTGTAGAAGTCGCAAGAAGAAAATCTTCGTCAAAAACATGACACACTTTTATTGAAGGCGCATTCAAACTTTCGCTTAATATAACTGCGTCGACTTGACCACTATCTAGCAAATCAATAAGTTTCGCTGATTTTTCTTCTATAAAACGAATAGTAAGTTTTGGTTTTAAACGCCTGAGTGCAGGCATAATTCTTGGAAGTAAGTATGGTCCTAACGTTGGGAACACACCCAAAACTACTGTAGATGACCATGGATCTTCTGAGCGTCTTGCAGCTTGTCGAATACGTGACATATCTGCCTGAATACGTTTAGCGTAATAAACCACTTCCCTCCCAGCAGGAGTTAAGATTTGTTTCCCGGGAGTGCGCTCAATAAGTTCTACGTCTAAAGTCTCTTCAAGTTTTTTAATTTGCGTTGAAAGAGTAGGCTGAGAGACGCGCATACGAACAGCCGCCTTGGTAAAGCTTCCTTCTTGTGCAAAAGCTATTAGATATTCTAACGCTCTAATATTCATAAGACGCCCCCCATTATTTATTGCATAATAAATTTTATAAATTATTTATTTTGCGGGCTGCGGATAAGATAGTCAAATGCAGATAACGCAGCATTGGCTCCAGAACCATACGCTGTAACAATCTGCTTATACGGTTCGTCTGAACAATCTCCAGCAGCAAAAACACCCGGAGTATCAGTGCATCCAGCGCGATTCGTAATAATTTCTCCTCGATTATTGAGAGAAATATTATTTACAAGCCAACGAGTATTCGGAGCTAAACCAATTTGCACAAAAACCCCATCGGTTTCAACAATATGTTCTCTGTTTTCATCATCGTCTGCTTTATTGCGATCTATGTAACGTATTGCAGTAACTTTACTACCATTACCTTCAATACTACTTACGGCAGCACTCGTAATAACTTCAGCGTTAGGTAATTTATGCAAAGTATTAAGCAATACTTGATCAGCTTTAAGCACATCCATGAACTCAACCACCGTCACATGTTTTGCAACTCCTGCTAAATCAATAGCAGCTTCAACACCAGAATTTCCGCCGCCAACAACGACAACATTCTTATCTTTGAAAAGTGGGCCGTCGCAATGAGGGCAGAATGATACGCCTCTATTCCTATACTCATCTTCTCCAGGAACGCCCAACGTACGCCAAGTCGCGCCAGTTGCAATAATCACTGCACGCGCTTTCAAAGATCCGCCAGAACGCGCATGAATAGTATGTAACCCATATGGTTCCTTAGATAAATCGAGCGAGTCTGCCCAATCAGGAGTAAATACGTCAATATCGTATTGAGAAATATGCTTAGTTAAATCTGCTGCTAGTTGAGAACCAGTCGTATGCGTTTGGGAAATATGATTTTCAATACTTTCAGTTTCTACAACCTGTCCGCCACGATGATCCATAATCATAGCCGTACGCAAACCCTTACGAGCAGTGTAAATTGCGGCAGCAGAAGCAGCAGGACCGCCGCCAGCAATAACAATATCGTATGGATTTTGCGAATTCATTTTTTCTGCGAGCGCAACATTTGCCGAAGAAACGCTATTACCATTATTGCCATTCTCATTTTGCTCAACAGATTTTTCTTGTGATGCAAGCACAGATACAAGTTCGTCAATTCCTGCCCGTCCGGAGGAAACAAGTTTGCCATTTTCAAAAACTGCTGGCACGCTCATTACACCGAGTTTATCTACTTCTTCACGGAAAGCGCTACCTTCAACTACAGTATGCTGAATTTTAGGGTTAATAACAGAAATGGTATTAAGCGATTGCACAACTTCTGGGCAATTCAGGCAAGTTACCGACATGTATGTTGTCACATTGTGTGAACCAAGCTTTAGTATTGCATCGCGTTGCTCATCACTAATTTTTGGCGCATAGCCGCTTACTTGTAGAAGTGCTAGTACTAAAGAGCTGAATTCGTGCCCTAAAGGCAATCCCGCAAAACTAACCGATACAGTAGATTCTCCATTTACTGGATTATCTAGTTTTCTACGCAATTCAAAGCTTGGTTTACGCTTTACATTGCTAATTTCATTATTATTTACTTCAGAAATACTGATTTTGTCACTTTGCTGAGATACTTCTTCCAGTAAGGATTTAACTTTTTGAGATGTTTCAGAATTATCAACGTAAGAAATGATTTCTATTTTAGATACCATCTTTTTTAGTAATTCTGAAAGCTGAGCAGTTAATGATGCATTCAACAAAGACATAGTTTACTTCCTTCCGCAATTTTAGTCACAAGCAAAAATAAGAGAAATGCGTAGGAAACTATGAACGTAGCTCCCTACGCATTGAGATGATTCTTTAAAAAAATATTCTTTAATATTTAATTGCAAAAATCAGATTTTGCCGACTAAATCGATAGAAGGTTCCAAGGTTTCTTCGCCCTGCTCCCATTTTGCTGGGCAAACTTCGCCTGGGTGCGCTGCAATATACTGTGCTGCTTTAACTTTACGAAGCAGCTCGTCGGCGTTACGACCAATTCCGTCTGCGGTCATCTCAAAGAACTGAATCACACCTTGCGGATTCACGAGGAATGTAGCTCGGTGAGCTAAACCGGATTCTTGATTCCAAGCGTCAAAATTACGCGAAAGAGCTCCGGAAGGATCACCCAACATAGTGTACTTTACTTTTGCAATTGCTTCAGAATCGTCATGCCATGCTTTGTGTACAAAATGTGTATCCGTAGAGACTGAGTAAACTTCAACGCCTAGCTTTTGCAATTCCTCATAGTGGTTTGCAAGATCTTCCAATTCAGTTGGGCATACGAATGAAAAATCAGCTGGATAGAAGAAGAAAATTGCCCATTTGCCAAGAACATCAGTATCACTTACTTCAACAAATTCGCCATTCTTATAACCATTTACTTTGAATGGAAGAATATGTGTGTTCATTAAACTCATATCATTCTCCTAAATAGGTCATTTGCGCCTTCGTTGCGCTTTTATTTTCATTATTAAGAATAGATTATGGCTATTGATAATTCTAGTTATATAGATGTTTTCTATGACTCTTATACACATCGTCAATGATTTTAGTAAACAAAAAAGGAGCAACAACATTTATTTAGAAGTATGGACTTTTGTTTATGTAGACTATACAATTGATGAACTGTGTAGAATAGCAATTGTGGCGGCAAAATAAATTTCGATTAATTTATATAACGCACGTAGTTAACAAAGAGGTGCTACAAATCGTAAACAGTCGTCCTATACATTTGTTGACTACAAAACTAAACAAAATATGGGAGGATACTATGAAACGCAATGCAGTAACAGGGTTTTTAACTAGCCTATGCATGCTCTTGAGCCTATCTGCTTTCGCAATGCCAGCAATGGCAACAACCGCAGATAATTATGCAAAAACTCCACTTACTGCTGAAACAGCTAAACAAATCGCAAATGGAACTATAGGCTTAGATTTACCTGGGGCTTTGGATATGTCTTTATATCACAAGAAGCCTCTTGATCCACAAGCTGATTTAGATGGTGACGGCTTAACTAATAGTCAGGAAATTTACACTTACACTAAAGACGGTAAGACTTATTATGGGTACAATTCTCACCCTATGATGAACGATACCGATGGCGATGGTATTCCAGATAATCAAGACAGCAATCCTCGCAGGTGGGATATTAGTCCCCGAGACATGGCTTTATTCTCTGAACTTTCTTATCGAGATGATAATTACATAAATAAGGTACTCGATTACACTAAACCGCTTCACAACATTTACAAAAATCGCAATGAGTACCGCCTTATGCACAACGAGCTTGCACCATTCTGGAAAGTCAAGGAAACATACCACAAAAGGGGAGGATTTGATGCTATTTTGTTTGAAAATGTAAGTCCATACCCATTCTTAGAACAAGGCACTGTTCAAGTACTAGCAATTCGTGGAACTTCCCAATTTAATGATTACGATGATGATTTTGCAATAGCTGTAGGTCATAACCCAGATCAAGCTAAAGATGTTGAGCAGTTGATTGAGCGTTATGGTCGCGAAAATACTGTTAGCAATTTGTATATTACCGGACATTCCCTCGGAGGATATCTTGCACAGCGTGCTTTAATTCGCGCTAAAGGCAAAGGCTACAACTGGATTAAGAAAATTTACACATTCAATTCACCACAAATTTGGGGAAATATTTTCAACCGTTGGTTACGTACCGCCGCCAATACTGGCAATAAGCTCACTCGAGAAGGTTACGCTGTTCATTACAAAGTAGACAACGACAAGGTTATTCGTTCTGTTGGCAATTTTGCTGGAGCTATAAGCGTCGGCAATTCTGCGCAAGGACATAGCTCTCGAAGCTATCTTGAGGCTCGTATGAACAATTTCCCAGGTTTCACCGTAGGTACTAGAGGAGATATTTCTGGCACTGGACGTTGGATGGAAGAACTTAACAACTTCTACGATGTTCGCACGTTCTAATTATTGCTAATTAATGATTATTAATTAGCACCAGCAATAGATAGCTATCTCGTGTAATTTATTAACAATAAGCTAAGCGCTGATTTACCAATGATTCATTAATATCACAAGTAGCTCAGCGCTTTTTCTATATCAATTAATCTAATGAAATTCTTTTCTATTACACCGCATAAGCTTAAGTATTAACTTTTGGTACTTATTAAAATTATCTGATTCAACTAGATACAATTTTATAAAGTTGTTAAAACTGATAGAATCAACAAGTTGAGCTAAATCTGTTGCGCTGCTCGCAAAAATATTTTCAAAATAAAGTAGAAGTCTGTACAAAAAAGTAAGGAATAGCAGTATGAGAAAAGTAAGTACCATTCACACAATTAGTGGAATTGTATTAACTTTTGGTTTGATCATTTCATCGCTGGTTTACATACCTTCGTTAGCAACAACCGCAGCGGCAGAAGAAACGTCACCAGTGCACATACCTCTTACCGCACAAACCGCTCACGACATTTCTACTGGTCGAATTCGTTTGGAAAATAATCAGATTGACTCATTGCTATATCACAAGCCCGAGCTAGATCCAAATGCAGATAGCGACGGCGACGGTCTGAAGAACAGCGAAGAACTTTACACTTACGTGAAAGACGGAAGAACATATTACGGATATAATTCACATCCGCTTATTAAGGACACCGACGGCGATGGCTTAGACGACAAAAACGATAACAATCCTCGCAGGTGGGATATTAGTCCCCGAGACATGGCGCTGTTTATGGAACTTGTGTACAGGGATGACGATTATGTCAAAAAAGTACTTGACTATTCAAAACCACTCACTGACATTTACAAAAATCGCAATGAGTACCGCCTTATGCACAACGAGCTCGCGCCATTCTGGAAAGTCAAGGAAACATACCATTATAGGGGTGGATTTGATGCCATATTGTTTGAAAATGTAAATCCTGCGTATCCATTTATTGAGCAAAACGGCGTGCAAGTTCTTGGAATCCGCGGAACTGAAGGCAGCGCTGACGTATGGAATGACGTATTGCTTGGAACTGGCTCAAACCCAGGCCAAGCTGCTGATATAGATAAATTAATTGATGAATATAAACAAAAGAACACTGTAAGCAATTTATATGTTACAGGTCACTCTTTAGGCGGATACTTAGCACAAAGAGCCTTAATTCGAGCTAAAAGCAGTGGTGCCACTTTTAACATTAAAGCTTATACTTTTAACGCCCCAAGGATTAAAGGAAATATATTCAACAAATGGCTTTGGGAAACATCTAATTTTGGCGATAAACTAACTAAAGAAGGTTATGCCATTCATTATAAAGTTGATAATGATACAGTAATAGGCGGAATAGGAAATTTCGAAGGTGCAATAAGCGTAGGAAGTTCTGGAGCCGGTCATGGATCCAGAAGCTACTTTGAGCCTAGAATGAATACTTTCCCAGGATTCACAGTTGGCGAACGCAATAAAATTGAGGGAACCGGTCGCAAAATTGATGCACTCGACGGATTAGTTAACGAGCCAGTTATTAAAACTGACGAACAAGCTTTCGAACCTAAAATTACGAATATTGACATTATGGAAAATGATCCATTGCCAAAAGGCACAACAATAAAGCATCTTCTTAATCCTAACGATATACCGCAAGGCTCTACCATTACAGACATTACAGAATACGACAAAATTGACACTTCTCAATGCGGCAACTACGAAGGGAAAATACTACTCGTACTATCTGGTAGAATATTAGAAACTATTATAATTCCAATAACTATTCATAAACGATTGGCTAATATCGAGGAACTTCCAAATGTTACTGCTGAATCCGGCAAGAAAATAGAAGTCAAAAAAGACAATAAAATCCCCGATAATTTCGACTTCAAACCATACTTAAAAAACTTACCAGAAAACAGCACAGTACAAGTTGTAAAACAACCAAACACAACAAACACTGGAGAAACAACATTTATTGTAGAAATAACCTTTGCAAACAAAGCAAAACAGAAAGTAACTCTTAAAGCTCACATTGTAGAAATCATTCCAGCAACACCACTAAACCCAGCTAAAAAGAGTATTACGTGGTCCGAGTTAATTCCTGCAAAGAAATCAACACCATGGACCGAGCTAACACCAGCGACGCCAGTGACACCAACTCCAACACCAACTCCCGTACCTCCGACACCTGTACCACCAACACCGGAACCAACGCCTGCGCCTAAACCAGAGTCACAACCTGTTCCACCAACACCAGAATCTCATTCTGACAACAGTGAACACTCTAGCAATGGCGAACCTGATAAGTCTGCAAATAGCACAACCCCACAGACTAATAAGTTCGATCAAGACCATAAGGAAATTCCAAGCATGGGATTTCCCGAACCAACACATCCTTCCAAAACTCTACAAACTCCTGCAGTTAGTAACGATTCTATGCGCGAAAACCACATAGAGCTTAACGCAAACTCAGAATCACACACATTACAGCAACAGATTCCATCAGCACCAAAGAGTATTGCAGATTTACTTCCAGCGTTGTGCAACACTCTCACCGTCGGGAATAATAACATTGCTTATGCGGGAAAAAATAACCATATCACTGTTACAGTAAATGCAACATCAGAATTCATGCGCAGATTACAACTAGAAAAAGCAGTAAAAGCTTATGCCTACATATATTCCAACCCTAAACTTCTTTATAGCGCAAATGGAATGAAATATGTAACAGTTCACATTAATGAATATGGCAGAATTGTATTCGACGTAGTTATCCCAGAAGAATATAAAGGCAATCATACGATTGTCCTTATTGACGAAAACGGTAAACAAGTTGCGTGGACGAATACTTTAGTAAAGAAAGACCCTCATTTACACAAACAATCCACAATAGCCAATAATGCACTCCCTCGTACTGGAATACAAATAATTCCAATTGTATTTAGCGTTGCATTAATGCTGTTTGCTAGCACAATTGTGACAATTGCAAGAAAAAGAAAGTTTAACTAACGCGTAAGTTGTAGTTTTTATACATCCAATGTACAAAAACTACAACTTATACAATTTTACAATCTGAATGGAGCGGATGACGGGAGTCGAACCCGCCTCTGAAGCTTGGGAAGCTTCCATTCTACCGATGAACTACATCCGCATGCTGTAACTAAAAGCAAACTAGTTTCAACAACCATCTAAGGGTATCATGCACAGCTTACCGCTTCAATATTTAGGAATCAGTTTATGAACTCAATAAACAAGACAAGCAAGTTCAACAAACAAAATATTCATGCAGCAATGCTCATTAAACGCCCAATCCTATCCTGAACAGTAGGACGCGCAGTACACAAACGCACAAGCGCAGGAGCGTTATTATTCCACGGACAAATAATCATCAAAGAAGCAACAGCCTGCAATCCAGCAGTAGATTTCATCTCGTGAAGCTGCATGCCGTAAGTAATTTTATTAAGTGCGGAAGCAAGCGCAGCAAAATCTCCAGTAATTTCACTACTTCCCTTATCTGCGTCAAATTCACGCGAACCAGGAATAATTGCATTGATAATAACAGAAGCAATAGGAGCGAATAAAATATTCAAAAATTTACCAATAAATTTGCAATACTTGCGAATATCACGACGATATGTATCACCGACATAAACAAGCCAAGAACCAACGTACGTTAATACTGTTGCTGTAGCAGTAGCCAGCGAAGAAGCGAGAATATCATGATTATAAATATGAGTTAATTCATGACCAATAACACTACGTAACTCGCGCTCGTTAAGAATATTAATCAAACCACGAGTACAACATATACTCGCATGACGCTCACTTCTACCAGTTGCAAAAGCATTAGGACTTTCGTAGGGAGAAACCATTACTCGCGGCATAGGTTTACCAATTCGAGCAGATAAATCTCTAACCATTGCGTAAAGCACAGGCTCTTCTTCTTCACTAACCTCTGTAGCATGCATAGCAATAATCGCAAGCTTACTTGAGCACCAATAAGCAAAAACACTAAATGCAATACCAGGAATAATGAACCATATTAGTGAAGACAGATGCGAGCCAGTAAGAACCCAACATAAGGCAAGAAAAAGCCACACAACAACAAAAAATAGTGCGGCTTTTAAGCTGCCATAGTGTATTCTCAAGCCTTTCAACATATGAGCTATCTTAATAATGCGAACTTAAATTTTTCTGAATATATACTGCGTATTTACTAACTACAAACTTAAATACTAAGTAATATTTTCAGTTTATTTAGGGCATTATTTGCTACCTAAAGCAATATTTACAAGTTCAGAAGCTGAAACAACTTTCTTTCGAGTTCTCTGCTCATTGGCTCCAAGTTCACGCTCATAAGAGTCAACTCGCTTCCAACCGGCGTAATCAATTGGTTTAATGCCCTTTTCTGCCAATAATTTATCTATAGAATTTTCATCGCGATCAGGTGCGATTCGCCTAGCATTGCCAGCTTTAGATAAATCTTCAAGCATATTATTAACAATCAAAAGAGCATCAGATTTTGTAGAGCCGATTAATCCTACCGGCCCACGCTTAGCCCAGCCAGTTGCATACAATCGCTCACGAACTTCGCCATTTTCTACAGACTCCACTAAGCGCCCATCAATATTTGCAAGCAAAGTACGCTTTTCGTCGTAAGCAATACCTGCAACTTCTGCAGGATGGTAGCCAATGGCATGGTATACAGCTTGAACGGCGTATTCCTCGAACTCTCCAGTACGAGTCATTTTGCCATCGGCGCTTGTAGTCGTGCGCTCAACTCGTATTGCCTTCACATGTCCATCTTCACCAAGAATTTCTACCGGCGCACAGTTGAAGTGGATAATATAGCGTTTGTTGGCTGGCTTCCCCTCAAAATCAACGTTTCCGCCATCTTCCATATCTTCAGCCATATCGCGAATAGCGAAAAGCTCCTCAACCATTTGACGCGTGAGCTTATCGTTACCGGCTACTTCAATAGTCTCATCGTCAAGTTCAAAATCATCCTCATTAATAACAATTTGCACTCCGGATAACTTTTCCATTTCGCGCAATTCTTGAACAGAGAATTTTGCTTGGGCAACTCCACGACGAATAAATAAATGCAAGGTTTGGGTTTTATTTTTTTGCAATCCCTCATACACGTCATCTGGAATATCCGTATGAGCGCGCAAATAATCAGGATCTCGTAAAAGCTCACGAGCAACATCCATTGCCACATTTCCGCCACCAATAACAGCTACTTCCTTGGCTTCAAGCGGCCATTCTCGATTGCTAGTTGGGTATCCATCGTACCATTCTACGAATTTTGCAGCTCCGTACACTCCGTCTAAATCGGCACCTGGAACTCCTCGAAGAGGCCTATCTTTCACAGCACCCGTTGCAAATAACACAGCATCATATCTATGAAGTAAATCTTCTAATGCAATATCTTTACCAAATTCAACATTTGCATAAAGATGAATATTTGGATTATCAAGCGTCTTTTCAAGCGCATCCGCAATAAATTTGATACTTGGATGGTCAGGAGCTACTCCGTAACGCACTAAGCCGAAAGGCACTGGCAATTTTTCAAAAAGATCAATGCGAGCGCTAGAGCCTAATCCCAATTCTTCTCCACGCTTTGCAATCTGACGTAAGAAGATATCGGAAGAGTACACTCCTGCAGGGCCTGCTCCTATTACAGCAATACGCAGTTGAGATGTTTCTTGTGAAACATTTTCGTTTAAGTTATTTTTTTCCATTATTATCCCCATATTGAACTGTATTATACGGCACTTTTCGCCGTTTTCGCGCTATTTAGCGCGGCCTACAAGCATAGGTTGCCTCAATCACTCAGCAGCGTAACTGTAAAGCGTTTATATGTAATTCTTCGCCAGAAATAAGTTACGTACAAGCTTGAGCCGTTACCGTTTGCAGCTAACTCGTATGCTTTCATAATTAGACTAGCGCATTACTTCGTCTTACAACATACTCAAACGAATATTATTAAAGATGTCGTAATGAATATCGTAAAAATATTGCCAAAAAATATTTTTATTTTCGTTCGCGCAATGCTGTTAAAGCCCACATAATAGCAACAACATCAATTGCTTCTTGCATCATTGCGCCAATAACTGCTGGAATAAAACCGAAAGCCGCAAAAATCATACTTATAATTGCTAATCCAATGCCCATCAATACTGACTGAACCATAACGCGTTTAGTATGTTTTGCTACTCTTATTGCGCTTGCAACAGAAGAAATATCATTGTTCATAATAACTACCTGTGCGCATTCAGATGCTGCCGTATCTGTGCCATCCGTTACTGCTACGCCAATATCGGCAGCTGCAAGCACTGGAGCATCGTTTACACCATCTCCAACCATCATTGTTACAGTTGAATTTTGCTTATTTTTATACGCATTGTAATTATGTTTTTTTACATGCGCTAATTTATCTTGCGGAAGTAAATCTGCATATATTGTTTCAATTCCAACACTTTTACCAATTGTTGTTGCAGCTTGCAAACTATCGCCAGTAAGAATAGATATTGAGCGTGCACCAAGTGTACACAATGCGTCAATGGTTGATTTCGCGTTATCGCGCGGCACGTCTTTTAATACGATTCTTCCTACCAGCACGCCGTCAAAAGACACGTAGGTTGCCATTTCGTCTGCTGCAAGAGATTTGCCTATAGTTTGATTCGCGTTTTGCTCTGTAACGTACTTGCGTCTGCCTACACGTACTAAAATACCGTCTACAACGCCCTGAATACCCTGACCTGCAGTTTCTTTAACACTGTGCACTACAGGGTATTCTCGCACGCTAGGAAGCTGCGGAACCGACGATGGGTGAGCATTTTCCCACAAGCTTGCTCCCGCTTTAGCAATACCACCTGCAAGTATGTGCTGAGAATACGTCTCTAGAACACCTGCGAGCATTACAATACGATCAGCCTTCTGCGTAGTATCGATTACGTCTACGTTTACAACTTGCGGCTGTTTTACAGTCAACGTGCCAGTTTTGTCAAAAAATACATCTGTTACACGACTTAATTGCTCAAGCACATCCTGACTTTTAACAACAATTCCAAGTTTCGCTAAACGCCCAGTTCCAGCCATGCACGCAACCGGCACCGCAATAAGCAGCGGGCAAGGAGTTGCCAAAACTAGCACTTGCGCAAATCTAAGAGCATCTCCAGAAAAGCCCCAAGCAAAACCAGCAATTACAAAAGACAAAACAGTAAATGGCACAGATAACATGTCTGCAAATCTAACTACTGCAGCTTTAGAAGACCTAGCAGACTCAACAAGCTGCATGATTTTCTGATACTGCGAGTTTTTAGACAGCTTTGTTACGCGCATAATAAGCACAACTCCACCGTTTACACAGCCTGAAAGCACTGCAGCTCCCGCATAGACTTCTCTAGGAACGGATTCTCCGTTAATAGCACTTGTGTCTAAAATTGCAGAACCGCTTAACAGCTCACCATCAACTGGCACAGTTTCGCCAGGAAGCACAATAATTACGTTTCCAATATTTAATTCATCAACTGGAACCGTTTTGTAACGCTGCAAATTTGAGGAGATTTCGCCGTCTGTAGACGCTTGCAAAAATGGACAAATATTGTGTTTATAGTCGCAATTTTGCTCGCTAATATTAGATTGCTTAGAATTAGCGGCATCCACTTTTCTGAATTCAGCATGCCGGCACAGAACACACGAGCTAGGCTTGCACTGATTTTCACTCAAACATGGCGGTTCGTATGATTCATCATTTGCTTGATTATTATCCATTTCATGCTCAATACCTGGCAAAGTCATAAGATGAGCAGTTTTTGGAGCTGCGCTTACTAAAAGAGACAGATTGCGCTGGGCTTTCATATGCGCAAAATCTTCAATTGCCTCTCCCGTCCAAACCATTACAACAATCAAATAGCTTGCCCAAAACTCACCAATACAAAGCGTTGCAAGTAATGCAACAAAAGCTAGCAAATCAATGCCTAAAGTTCCGCGCAATAAATTTTTAATCATGTTGCGCAAAGAAATAAGGCTGGTATACAAAACGAGAATAGCGATAATAGTTTTCCCGATACTAAGACTTATGGAAATATCGCAACCAAGATTTAAGAAATCAAAGATTTGCTGCGAAAGATTAGATATTTGCTCACAGAAAGTAGTTAATATAGGCAAATTATACGAGTACAAAGCCGCAATAAACGGAAAAGCAAGAATTACGACTGTTAATTGAGGTGCACGACGGCAATATGCTAAAAGTTTACGCATACACTTTCCTTACGCTGATCAGGTTAACCGCTTAAGACGCTGCTAACACACGATTTCACGCCTTGTTAACCCATTGAGAGCAGATTTGATTTAGCTGCACTCAATACACGGCGTAAAGATATTCATGTTTATTTATATGTGATTAGTATACCAATAGGCCTTGATGAGAAGCATTCTCATGTAAATATTATGCTTCCAAAAAAGCACCATAATGAGTTCCAACAATTACTAATTGTACTATTTGAATTATTAAATTAATAAGTTTATGCTTCATATCTTTTTAAAATTTAGGTTATAGGCCAATTTATTTGCCATAGATTCGGCCTATAACCCTAAAATTTACTGTTCTTTAGTGAAAAGAGTTCTTACAATTTTGAAAAGCATAAATAATAGACGTAGTGTGATATATGTTGCTACGAATGTTGCAAGCCAAATCATAATATTTTGAATATTCCAACCTTGACCTTTAACAAATGAAGCTACTAATAAAGAAACTACGCCAGCAGAAATATCAGCAATATTTTGTTTTATCTTATAAATCATTTTTTACATCCTTCCGTCTAAAATGAAAACCTTTATGGTTTTCATCTCTCTTTAATACCTTTCAAGTTAACAATATATTGTGTATAGTTCCACAGCAAAATATATGCCGCAATCTCTGGGAAGAGATTCAACTATTTAAACATTTTTATATTTTTTACAACACTGACAAATATCAGGGTGTCACCCTAATTTTATTAGGGGTAATCAGTAAAAAATTGGGTTATTCCCCAAAAATTGAATGGGCACGCGACAAGAAAGAAATTGATAAACAAAAAGTTCTGATTGAAAAATCAATCAGAACCCTGTTCGTGGAGCTAAGGAGACTCGAACTCCTGACCCTCTGCTTGCAAAGCAGATGCGCTACCAGCTGCGCCATAGCCCCATTCGAAAGAATGATGTCATTCTATCGTGGGCCCGGGAGGACTTGAACCTCCGACCTCATCCTTATCAGGGATGCGCTCTAACCACCTGAGCTACGGGCCCAACTCGTATGCCTAAAACATACAAGTAGTTACATTAGCACAGACACAGAAAATGTCAAACCGCAACACGCCATAAAAAGAAAACAGCGTGTTGCGGTTTGAATCAAAAAAATTAAACAGAGAATAATTAATCAAGATGGCTACGCATGAACCACTGGAACTTTTCCAACTGTTGAACATGATCTTGAATAATATTTGAGCTAACTAAATCAAGCTCATCAAGTTCCGCGATAGCCTTGCGATCGTCTGCAATCATATCGTTATAGTACTCAATAAGCGCTTGCAAATACTCCTTTGTAGACTTGCGACCAGTCAAAGCAAAACGCTTCCATGTGCGAGCAGCAACAACATCGTCTGCGCGGCCAAGTGGAGAGCCGCCCAAAGTTGCAATTCGCTCAGCAGTTTCATCCGCCTGCGCCAAAACTTCAGCAACCTGTGGATCAAGCATTTCGTGCACTGCAATAAAATCTGGACCAGTAACATTCCAATGCGCATGCTTGAGCACCAAAGCAGCTTCCTGCTCGTGGCTTAAACGATTCTGTAAAATGGCAACAGCCTTTTCACTGGCCGCTTCGTCGAGACCTGGCAAAATATGCAACAAAGCCATGTTCTATCCTTCCTTAGGTTTGTTAATACCGTTATTATTCTACTGCTATGGCTTAAACTACGCGCGGCGACGCACTTCAATCGTCGCAATACGCCTACCATCAACCGCAGTCACAGTCATATCGTAACCATCCGCATCATGCAAAACAGCTCCAACACTTCCCATTGAACCAGTATGCGCTAAAAAGTAGCCTGCAACAGTCTCATACGGACCGTCCTCAAGCTCAATGCCGGTAATGTCAGCAAAATCTTCAATGGTCATACCGCCATCAATTTTTGCAACACCATTTACAAAAGCAGTTGTTTTATTCACATTATTTTGCTCAGTTTCACCAGGCAAATCATATTCATCGCGAATATCTCCAACTAGCTCTTCTGTCATGTCCTCAAGCGTAACAATACCGTCAGTTCCACCATATTCATCGATGACAACAGCCAAATGAATACCACGTTTACGAAGAAGTTCCAGGCTCGGCAATAGTTTGGAAGTTCCAGGAAGACTAATTCCTTCGCGAGTTACATCTGCAACAGTTTTTGCATTTGGATCACGCACATCTAGCAAATCACGAACATGCACAAAACCTATAACATCATCAAAATCTTTGCCAATAACAGGGTAGCGAGAATACGGAAGCTCACGAATTTTCGCGGCAGCTTCTTCAAGGCTCAATGAACCATCCAAAAACTCAACATCAGCACGAGGACGCATTACTTCAGCAACAATAGTTTCAGACGCATCAAACACATCATCCAAAATAGTACGCTCATCCTGACTTAAACGTTTATTGCTATTGACAAGAACACGCAATTCTTCGTCAGAAACTTCGCTTTCCTTCTCATTAGGATCAAAGCCAAGAATGCGCACAAAACCGTTAGTATTCTTTCCAATAAGCCAAATTAAAGGCTTGCAAATCTTTGAGAAAACATCAACCGCCGGCACAACCGCTCGCGCAATCTGCTCAGCACGCTGCATAGCAATACGTTTTGGAACTAATTCAGAAATAACAATAGAACAGTAAGAAATAACAAGAGTTAGAAAGATTGTTGTAAGTGGACCAGCAACGTGCGAAGAAACACCCCATGAACATACAACCGGCACAACATACGGAGCTAAAGCAGACTCACCAAACGATGCAGAAAGAAAGCCAGAAAGAGTTACTCCAATTTGTAGAGCAGATAGAAAAGTGTTAGGATCGCGGGCAATTTTTGCAACTCTAGCACCACGCGCATCCTGCAATTCCATGCGATCAATTTGCGAACTTCTCAAGCTCACTAAAGCTAATTCGGTTGCCGCAAATACGGAACCAAATAGCAAAAAAATCATAATGAGTAGAATATTAAAACCAATCGCCATACTTGTTATCTTAGTTTACTTCTATGCGATATCAACAATTCTAAAATAATTATCACCATTAACGAAGATAAATTATTTATGGGCGATAAAAATATCCAGTTGGAGCTTGAGCTGTTTGCATTGATATAACGTGCAGCACAACTCCAGGATGCTGATATCCAGGAATGCCAATATTGCCTCTAGAAACGCGTGCACGAACACGCACCCATTCATGATCTTGAATTTCGCCAATATTTGATTTTTCGGCAACTAATCCAAACGGAGACATGTCGAGAATACAGCATGACATAAGCTGACGAGATACCCTAAATTGATTTGCATTCAACGTAGAATCTCTGCTGACAAAACCTGTAAGAGTAATCGCGTATCCATCATATTTTGCAGCATTATGATCGATTTCGTCATACCAGGAGCCGAAATCATCATCATCAACTGTTATCTCATGAGATTTTTCATACAATCCTGGCAAAGGATAATTTTGGCTACGAATAGCAATAGCACGACCGCCAGCATACTGGTCGAATCCATCTACACTAATATTTTGAGCGTAACGCAAAGGAACAATAATAAGTAGCGCAGGAACAACGAAAGCTACAAACATACGCCAAACATCGCGCGAAGAAACAGAAAACCATCCAATCGCAGCACATATAGACAAAATAAATAGCAAAATAGCAGTAATTAACAAATAATAATATGCTCTAGGCGTAGTAAAAAGCGTATATCTACCGCTTAAAGTAACTTCCGCAATTATGACTGCAAAAAATAGCAATAAAATAGCTTCTACCAATTGAGCTAAAGTGATTTTTTTACAAGCATTATGCTCAACACATTTTTGCTTTTTCATGCGATGAACCCCCAAGCCCAGTGAGCTAATAATGACGCTAGGAAGCACGCAAAAGCAATAGTTAATGTTAAGCGCCACACAAATTTACCACGGCAATCCTCAACGAGCATAAGCGTATTCTTTAAATCAAGCATAGGACCAAACAGCAGAAATACTAGCACCGACGACATAGGCAATGATGTTGCTAAACTTCTTGCAATTACAGCATCTGAGCTGGAGCATAGAGAGCTTGCGTACGCAATAGCCATCATTACAGGAATAGCAATGAAAACATTACTCACTTGCACGCGAGAAGCAGGATCAGCTCCGAGCCATGCGCGAATTACAGAAGCAACTATAGTTCCACATACAATAATTGGAATTAATTTTATTAAATCCTGATGTATATGCTGCACATATTTGCGAATTTGCGCAGAAATACTATGCTTTTCAATATTACTTTTTGTGAGATCACTTTCGTTATTCAATTCGCAAGAACAATGTAAAGAAGATTCGTTTTCTACTAAAATTTTCTTACGCAAAATATTGATTTTCGAAGGAAATATAACAAAAGTTAATCCAACCAGTAATGCAATACCAACACCTAGCGCAATACGCATAATAGCAACAGCTGGAGCGTCAGAAAACGCATAAAATGTTGCCAATACAGATACTGGATTTACAACAGGAACTACACATAGAAAAGTTATGGCGCACGGCAATGGTAGTTTTCTTGCAACTAAACGAGAAAACGTTGGAACGACTACACAATCACAAACCGGCATACAGACGCCGGCTAATATGGCAGCCAAGAAACCATTTGCTGTAGATTTTGGAACATGTTTCTCAATAAAATCAGCAGTTACCCAAGTTTCTACTGCAGCAGAAACAAGCACACCTATGAGCGTAAAAGGTATAGCTTGTAGCAACAAGCCGGAAACACCTCGAATTGTTGTATCAATGAGAAACCAAGGATGTTGCCCTTGTAAAGCAGGAGCAGCTGCAATAATAAAAGCTACTAAAGGAGCTCCGACAAGCAAGAAAAGATAGTTCGCAGAATTAGCGGAATTTGCAGAATTTGCAGAATTTGCATCAAGCGTATCTTTAGATGATTGATTCATATCTGTAACCTAACAACGTATTAATAATTCTGTTAAAAATGCGACTACATGCTACTTAGCATGAAAGAACCTCTACTAAACCATCACTCATTCTATACCTAGCGCCAACTAGCATAAGGTTATCGTTAAAAGCGGCTTCACGAATAATTTGAGATTTATCGCAAATTTCAGCCAACATATTAGACACGTGAATGCGCTCAATATCGTCCGTGCTCAAGTCTTCTTCAATACCTGCGAGCGCAGCCGGCCCTAAAGAACGAAGCAATATTGACCCGCTAGACTCAATTATTTCGCTTGTTTCATCTTCGCCGTATTTAGAAACCAGCTTTTGCACATTCGGCAAAACGGCTTGTACAGCACCGCAATGCTCGTGTCCAAGAACAACAAGCACTTTTACTCCCAAATCGCTTACAGCGTATTCTAAAGATGCAATTACAGCATCATCAAGCACTTCGCCTGCAGTGCGGACAGAAAAAATATCACCTAAACCAGCACCAAACACAAATTCTGGAGCCACGCGCGAGTCAGCACAGGAAAGAACAACAGCTCCAGGATGCTGACCTTCAATAAGAGATAATCTCGTTTCTTCACTAAGTCCATGGCAATTTAATGAGCCTTCTGCAAACTTACGATTACCAGCTAGCATCGCGCTCCACACAGATGTAGCCAAAAGTGAATCTTCTTTTAAAAGATCTTCTTTGACTGTCTCGTGCATTATTACCTCCTTGTATTGATGCGCTTGCGCAAAGATGACAAATACAAGCTATCAACAAATTTTGAAAAACACTTCGACTTATAAAACATATTCTATCGTTACTGTGTTAAATAGAAAATATGCTATAAAAGCTAACAAAATTTATAAAATATGATTATAAAAAGAAAAGCCAACGCACAGCTAATAAAGCAGCACGAAGGCTTTTCTTAATCATATAAACTTATAAAATCATCCAGTATTCTGCAAGCCTGCAGCAACACCAGAAACAGTGCAAAGAATAAGGTAGATGAACTCTGCCTGCTGGCTTTCGCTAAGCTCTTCTTTGTCTACCTTGTTGCGAAGCTTGTGCAATGCAAGCGACTGGATTACAGACAGCGCGTCAACATAAGGCGAGCGCACACGAATAGCCTGGCCAAGCACGTGACGGTGCTGCAAAGGCCACTTGTCGTCAACAATTTGCAAAACCCACTTGCGAGTAAGCTGCATTTCTGAAAGTACTTTATCGCTCAAATCTTCACGATCTCCAAGGCTTAAGTACATGCGAGCAATACGCTCATCTGTCTTAGCCAAAGACATCTCAATATTGTCAATAAAAGTACTGAACAGCGGCCACTCTTCGTAAGCTCTGCGCAAAGTTTCCAAGTCACCAAACTTTTCACAAGCCGTGCCCAAACCGTACCATGCTGCTAAGTTAATGCGAGCCTGAGCCCAGGAGAACACCCACGGGATTGTTCGCAAATCGTCCAACGACTTCGCACCCAAACCACGCTTGGCAGGACGAGAACCAATTGGGAGCAAGCCAATTTCGCTAAGCGGCGTAACCGTAGAGAACCATGGAGTAAAGTCATTCGTTTGCAGCAAGTCGAGGAAGCGCTCATGAGCTGCAACATCAAGTTTTGCAGCCATATCTGCATACTTCTTCGTCATATCAGTGTTAGTTTTCTCAACACTTGGCGAAGACTGAAGCAAAGTTGCAGAAGCAACGGATTCAACGTGACGAATAGCAAGAATTGGATTGCCATATCGTGCGAAAATAACTTCGCCCTGCTCAGTAAGCTTGAAACGGCAGTTGACGGAGCCAACAGGCTGAGCAAGCACTGCACGGTTTGCAGGACCGCCACCGCGACCAACAGCACCACCGCGGCCGTGGAACAGTGTCAAATCAATATCATGCTTCTTAGCCCATTGAGCAATTCGCTCCTGAGCGGAATGCAAAGCAAGCGTTGCGGAAGTAGGGCCAGCATCCTTGGAAGAATCCGAATATCCAAGCATAACTTCCATCTTGCGACCAGTAGCCTTAAGACGAGCTTGCACTTCAGGAATTTTAATAATCTCCTCAAGCACATTTACGGAATTCTGCAAATCTTCAAGCTGCTCAAACAGTGGAATGACGTCGATTGTTGGCGCATCCTGTGGGTGAGCGAATGCAAGACGATTAAGCTCAAATACATCGCGCACATGCTGAGCAGATTTTGCGAAGGAAATAATGTAGCGTCGAGCAGCACGCATTCCGTTGCGCTTTTGAATTGCACCCAAAGCGCGGAACGTATCGAGTACTTCACGAGTCATTGGCTGAAGCGGACCGCGTTCGCCATGCAATCCATGTTCGCGAATATCTTCCAAAGCGCGAGAATGCACGAGAGAATGCTGACGGAATTCCATTTCAACCATGTGGAATCCAAAGGTTTGCGCTTGCCAAATCAAATCCTGCAAAGGACCATATGCAGCACGAGGATCTCCGCCTTCTGCCAAAGAGCGTTGCACAATTTGCAAATCCTCAATGAAATCTTCGCAAGAATGATACATCAAATCCGTATCGCGGCTAATAGTGCGATGCAAACGGTCAGCCATTACCAACATTACTGCACGATGTGGCTCACTATTAGAAACGTCTGAAGCGTTTTCTGTAAGCTGTTCGCTCATTTCGCGCTGACGATTCCATAATTCAAGCAACTCCACGCTTGGAGGAGTTGTGCGAGTTTCCATAGTTAAGCACTTGCCAACTTCGCGCGTGCGATTCTCCAAAGCTGCAAGCACGTGATCGCTAAACTTTCGAGCGACTTGACGGCTCACTTTAGCTGTCACATTAGGATTGCCATCTCGATCTGAACCAATCCAGCTTCCTGGATGGAAGAATGCAGGGCAACGCGGAGGAACTAATCCAGCCTTCTTACCAAGCAGCCAATCGTCAAATCGACGATACACGACTGGAATCGTGTCAAACAAAGTGGCGTCAAAAATGTCAAGAATAGTATCCGCTTCTTCAACCGGAGTCGGCTTCTTTAAAGCAATCGGAGAAGTACGAAGAAGCGCATCAATTTCGTTATAGAGACGACGATAATTTTCGCGCTTATCAGATCCACCTAAACGATGATGTTCGCTTAATAATTGCGAAATTCTGCGAATCTTACCTGCAACGGCTTTACGACGAGCTTCGGTTGGGTGCGCGGTAAATACAGGATGAAACTCAAGCTTTGCAAGCAATTCTTTCGCTTCAGCAGGGCTCATTTCAGTGAGCAACTTGTGATAAGCACAAGTTAGTTCGTTAACTGGATCAACAGGCAATGAATCTTCAACTTCACATTCACGCTGATGAAGTACAGAAACACGATAATTTTCCTCGCACAAATTTGCCAAGTGGAAATATGTTGCGAAAGCACGAGCTAAAAGCTGCGTATCGTGCAAATTCATTCCGTTGAGCCTGCTAACAGCTTTACTTAAGCCATCATCTGCAGTTACTTTTGCGTCTACCATTTGCGCAAAATGAGCCGCACTAGCTTCTACAGCATTCAAACGCACATCGTCGAATACTGCTAATAATTTTTCATCGAATTCGCCAAGAACATCGCGAAGAATATGCAAGCACAAATCCATGTCTTGCTTAAGTGATGCTGGAAGGTCACGCTCCTCTGGGCCTTTTCGCCCTAAACCAGACGTAACAATAGTTGCGTCTGCCGGAGTAACCTGCTGATTTTCTGTTGCCATCAGACCTCCTTACGCCAGACTAAGGTTGCTTGGTCGTCTGACTTCCGCAGCTCCTCCGCGGTTATGTAGGTCAGAAGTTGCAAGCCCACAGCCTTGTTTCCAGCGAGATACCAAGTTAATTGTGAAACTACCACCGGACGTAGTAAAGAATGCTGATTTATCAACAAAATATAACTCGGCAACGGGGTTGCGTATACTAAAAAATTGTGAGTACAGCAGAGAATAATATTGAGAATAATGAATACGACAACAGCATCAACAACTGCGATTGCGATAAGCCTGAAATTCTTTCGACTGGTCATATAGTCGGAAAACCTTCTGGGCGTTTTCATACTCATGCTATTCCACTCGATATGGACGATGTTGAGCGAGATTGGGATAAGCCAGTTACACAAGCAGGAATTGCTGCAAAATCGAGTATTATTATTCGCGTCGGTGCGCTCGGCTTAGGAGCAGGCACAGGAAGCTACCGAGTTCGCGAGCTTATGCACAGAATCGGCGAACCAATGGGTGTACATGTGCGCGCGGACGTGAATCTCACAGATATTGAAGCAACTTGTACTGATAAGCATGAGCGAATTACTGAAGTTGTAGATCTTCCAACCACAGGTGTTAACACTGAGCGCATTTGGCTTCTAGAACATTTTGCAGATTGGTTTAACGTCAAGCTTGGAAACGATTCTTTATATCACTCTAAAGCTGCTGTTTCTAAGGAATTAGTTGACACATTGCAAGCGAGCGACGACGAACATACCATTGTACAAACAGCTAAGCAGTCTGAAGAAAATGCTACTAAAATTGCAAAAAAGAAAGCGTTGCAAGAAGCTATAAAAAAAGAAAAACCACGCGGCATTTTTGCATTACAGCCAGAAAGTGCTTATGCTGAACATTTTTCACACGTAAACACATCCAGTAGTAATGGCGAGCCTAAAAATAATCATCCTCTTACGGTTAGAGAAGTACATGACCGTCTTGATTTGATTAAAAATAGGAAACCGCTATACAAACCGTGGTTTGCTGGTCTTGCTTCGGCAGTTGCTTGCGCATCCTTTGCGTTCTTGCTTGGCGGCGGCATTTACGACATGATTGGTGCTTTTATTGGAGCAGGAATCGGTCACTATATTCGTCGCAGAATGTTTATGAAGCATCTAAACCAGTTTGTAGTTACATTCGTAGCTGTTGCAATAGGTGCACTATCATGCATTGGGGCTTTACGTCTTATTGGCTTCTTTGACCCTAGCGCGCTCAATCATACAACTGCATATATTGGCTCAGTGTTGTTTGTTATTCCTGGATTCCCTCTTATTACAGGCGGTTTAGATATTGCAAAAATTGATTTCCCTTCAGGAATTCAACGACTTTGTTACACAATGGCTATTATTTTGATGGGAACTCTTGCGGGATGGACAGTTGCAAGCCTTGTACATCTCAATCCTCAAGGCTTCCCTCCTCTTGGATTAAATCCTTGGCTTAACGCAGTTCTTCGACTTATTACAGCTTTTGCCGGAGTATGGGGCTTCTCAGTTCTATTTAATTCTCCACAACGAATGTGCTTAGTTGCTGGCGTTATTGGCGCTATTACTGACACATTGCGTTTAACTATGACAGATTTTGGAGTTGCTGCCGAAATTGCAGCTTTCAGCGGTGCTTTATTGGCAGGTTTGCTAGCTTCTACTTGGAGAACTATCGTTCGTCACGGATTAGCGCCTCAATATTTGGGTTATCCACGAATAGGTCTTACGGTTCCATCTATCGTAATTATGGTTCCTGGACTTTATATGTATCGCGCAATGTTTTATCTTGGTCAATTTCACACGCTTCCAGCGTTAGACTGGACTTTCCGCGCTTTCATGGTAATTATTTGCTTACCTATTGGTCTTGCTGTAGCACGCGTTATTACAGATAAAAGCTGGCGTTACGACGTGTGATGTTCTAAGTTTCAGTTCGTTAATTTTTAACAAAAAGCCGCTTACAAGTTTTCTTGCGAGCGGCTTTATTTTTTATTAATTTACTTATTGAAATTTAATTAATACTTCATTCCCATAGCATCTCGCACTTGGGAAAGCGTTTCTTCTGCAATAGCATTTGCACGCTTATTGCCATCATGCAAAATGTCTCGAACAGTATCCATATCTTTTGCAAGTTCTGCACGACGCTCACGGTGAGGTGCCAAGAAATTATTTACATTTTCAATTACGTAAGCTTTCAATGCGCCAGCACCAGCGTTACCAATTTCTGCAGCAATATCTTTAGGATCTCTACCTGTAACTAAACCTGCGGTAGTAAGAAGCGCAGAAACTTGCGGACGAGTTACTGGATCAAAAGTAATCATCCTCTCAGAATCAGTTGGACTCTTCTTAATTAATTTGGCAGTTTCTTCGGCAGTAGCCCCGAGCATAATCGAGTTACCGTAAGATTTACTCATCTTTCGTCCGTCCAATCCTGGAATTTCAGGAGCATCAGACAAAATTGCTGCCGGCTCTGGGAACACTGGATTCTTTTTTGCATATCGCTCATTAAAACGACGCGCGATCGTACGAGTGATTTCAACATGCGGCAAATTATCTTTACCAATCGGCACAACATTAGCTTTACAGAACAAAATATCGCAAGCCTGGTGCACTGGGTACGTAAGGAGCAATCCGGTTAAAGCATGTCCAGATGATTCCATTTCCGACTTTACAGTAGGATTCCTGTGTAATTCTGCTTCTGTAACAAGCGAAAGGAAAGGCAACATAAGCTGATTTGCTGCAGGAACTGCGGAATGAGTAAATATCATTGTTTTTTCAGGATCAATTCCGGCAGCCATATAATCCAGCACTAAATTCAAAACATTATCTTCAATATGCTCAGTGGTGTCACGATCAGTAATTACTTGATAATCTGCAATAATAATATTGGTTTTTACTCCGCGCTGCTGCATTGCAACACGCTCACGAATAGATCCAAAATAATGTCCTAAATGCAAACGACCAGTTGGGCGATCTCCAGTAAGCATAGTAAAAGACGAAGGGCTAGCTTGTAACTTTTCAAGCGTTGCATCTGAACGTTTACGCGCTGCAAGGAAGCTTGCGCTCATCTCATTACCAGCAGCTGTAACCTGTGCTTCTTCCGGCATTTTAGGCTCCTTAATTGTGCGTATTTTTACGCTGAAAATATGGCTTTTATGGTAAAAGTTTACACAGACAATATACTCGGTTGCGGTTAAGTGGTACGCTCTTGTGTGATGAACTGATTGTTACTTAATTTTTAGAGGGGGTCAGATGGGCCGCGGACGACAGAAGGCAAAGCAACAGAAAATTGCCCGTAAGCTCAAATACCTGACGACCGATACGGATTATGACGAGCTTGCTAAGGAACTTAATTCCAGCGAACCCGGACAAGGATCCTTCGATCCATTTGCGTCGAGCGAAAGCTATGAGGAAGATACATATCTTCCAGAAGAGAATGACACAGATCAAGAAAATGATGCCGTTGATGCTTCAAACGAAGATGATTTAGACGAGTATGCCAAGTGGGCTGCGGAAGCAGCTGCAAAAGCCGTTAGCAGCGAAAACTCTTCTACAAACTCAGGAGCGCACACGCCAGCGCATCATCATATCCCTATGCCAATTCCAAACTTCATACACAAACACGACAATTAAAAATTAAATTTATTAAAATTATTTTATTTACGTATCCTGGGCATTCGAAATACTGTTTGCCCAGGATATTTGTAAATACACGCTGTAAATACGCAATTAAGCTACAATAAAGCCAACTTACAGCGGCAAAATATCGCTTAAATCATCACGCTCGCCAATTGCACTTATGTTGCCAAAGTCCTGTTCCTGATGCCATTTAGTAACACCACTCGCTAATCTAAGCCATACTTTAGGCTCAAGTTCAATAACATCTGGCGGTGTGAGATTATGCGGATCCGAAGCTGGTCCTTCCAAAATTTTTACTGCACCAAAAGGCGCAACTCTTACTTCTACTGCGCACCCAGGCACTTTATCCTCAAGAAGATATAGCGAATATCTAACCGCTAAAGCTTCGTCGTTTAAAGAGATATTTAAAATATTACTATTTATTTGCATGGCTTCTATGCCATTGCCAAGTGCTTTAATAGCAGATTCACGCCAGAATTGCCAAGCACATTGTCCTTGTTTTATATCTCGTTCAAGTATTACTGACATATTTTTATTATCTTCTAAACAACCTACTTTCAGCAATATATTTGTATTAAGACGTTATATACAAATATTTAAAGGGATTAGGTTGTGGTACTCTTGGGGTTATTGTGTGCATTCACATGCCTCTTGTAGTTATCTGCAAAGGTTATCTGCAAAATGGTGATGGTTTAATTGTCTAAACACAAAGTTTTAGGCTGCACACTTTTAGGAAATATATCAAACGGCACAAGGAGTCAAATATGACTAAACACGTCGCGCCGAAAGCCAAAACTACTGCGACGGCATTTGCCAAAGAACTTCAAGAGCACCTCAAGTACACCCAGGGTGTAACGCCAGAGCAGGCCACTACGGCAGATGTGTATGTTGCCGCTGCTACCGCAGTTCGTCGTCACTTGATGGACTCTTGGATGCAGACTCAGCATGACATGGTTAATGGCAACACCAAGGCTGTGGGCTATTTGAGCGCAGAGTTCTTGATGGGTAAGCAGCTTGAGAACGCTTTGTTGAACGCTGGTCTTACTGACCAATTCAATAAGGCTGTTACTAAGCTTGGCTTCGATCCAAAGGCAGTTATCAATGCTGAGTATGAGCCAGGTTTAGGTAATGGCGGTTTGGGTCGTCTCGCAGCCTGCTTCATCGATTCACTCGCCTCTATTGGCGTTCCAGCATTTGGCTACGGCATCCAGTATCGTTACGGCATCTTCAAGCAGCGCTTTGATGAAGAAGGTAAGCAGGTTGAAACCCCTGATTACTGGCTTAGCAACGAAGAGCCATGGGGTCACATTGATTATGGTCGTGACCAGCGCGTCAACTTCGGTGGTGAAGTTGTAGAGGAAAACGGCAAGCGCGTTTGGAAGCCAGCTTGGTCTGTTCGCGCAGTACCAGTTGACTACATGGTTCCAGGTTATAATTCTGGTCGCGTAAATACTCTTCGTTTGTGGACCGCTAAGTCTTACGATGAGTTTGATTTGCTCACCTTCAACAAGTCCGAGTACTTGGATGCTGTAAAGCCACAGGTTGCAGCAGAAAACATTTCTAAGATTCTTTACCCAGAAGATTCCACTCCAGAAGGTAAGGCTTTGCGTCTTGAGCAGCAGTACTTCTTCGTAGCTGCTTCTATCCATGATGCAATCCGCGTATTCTACCCAGGTCAGGATAAGCCGGATCTCACTACCTTCCCAAGCAAGATTAACTTCCAGTTGAACGACACTCACCCAGTTATCGGCATTCCAGAGCTTATGCGCGTTCTTATGGACGAGTACGGCTACGATTGGAACACCGCTTGGGGTATCACCACCAAGACCTTCAACTACACTTGCCACACCTTGCTTCCAGAAGCTTTGGAAGTTTGGCCAGCCAAGCTTATTGGCGAACTGTTGCCACGCCACCTTGAAATCATTCAGGGCATTAGCGAGCAGTTCCGCAACGAGCTTCGCGGTAAGGGCGTTGCTGAGGATCAGGTTGAGCGCATGCGCATCGCTACCGACGCTGACGAAAATGGCGAAGGTGCTGTAGTTCGCATGGCTTACTTGGCTACCTACGGCGGTTCTTACGTTAACGGTGTTGCTGAACTTCACTCTGAGTTGTTGAAGGATGTCACTTTGAAGGACTTCTCCAGCGTTTACCCAGATAAGTTCAAGAACGTTACTAACGGCGTAACTCCTCGTCGTTTCGTGCGCTTGAGCAACCCACGCATGTCTGCTCTTATTACTGAGGGCTTGGGCACAGACGCATGGCAGGGTAATTTGGAGCTTCTTGAAGGCTTGAAGCCATTGGCTGACGACAAGGCGTTCGTTAAGAAGTTTGCTGAAGTTAAGAAGCAGAACAAGCTTGCCTTCGTTGATTTTGCAAAGCAGAAGTATGGCTTTGAGATCAACCCAGACACAATGTTCAACACCATTGTTAAGCGTTTGCACGAGTACAAGCGCCAGTCCATGAAGATCCTCCAGGTTATCTCCACATACGCTGGAATCAAGAATGGCACAATCGACGTAGACAAGATGCTTCCACGCACCGTGTTCTTCGGCGCTAAGTCTGCTCCAGGCTATGCTATGGCAAAGCTCACCATTCAGCTCATTAACAATGTTGCTCGCGTGGTGAATAACGACCCAGCATGCAAGGGCAAGCTTGCAGTGTTCTTCCCACCAAACTACAACATCGAGTTGGCTATGAACTTGATTCCTGCCACCGATTTGGATGAGCAGATTTCTCAGGCTGGTAAGGAAGCTTCTGGTACCGGTAACATGAAGTTTGCTTTGAACGGTGCTTTGACTGTTGGTACTCTCGATGGTGCAAACGTTGAGATTCGCGAGCGCGTTGGCGCAGAGAACTTCTTCCTCTTCGGTATGACCGTTGACGAAGTTGATAAGCTCTACGCTGAAGGATACGATCACGGCGGCTCCCGTAAGTACTACGAGTCTGATCCTCGCTTGAAGACCGCTGTTGACATGGTTGCTGACGGCACCTTCTCCAATGGCGACAAGAGCGTGTACGAGCCACTCGTTAACGATTGGCTCACCCATGATTACTTCATGGCAATGGCTGACTTCAGCTCTTACATGGATATTCAGGCTCAGATTGAGGAAACTTACCGCGATCCAATGAAGTGGGCTCGCATGGCAGTCTTGAACGTAGCCAACTCTGGTTACTTCTCTTCTGACCGCTCTATCGAAGATTACCTCGATCGCATTTGGCACACTGGTGCTCTTCCAACACCTGTTGCTGAGTAATTGAGTATTCTCCAATAGCAATACATAGAAAATAAAAGGCGGAGACTGTTAATCAGTTTCCGCCTTTTATTTGTGTAAATTTTAGTTAAATTGCATGTAAGACAAACGCTTTTGTTTACAACAATTCTTTAGTAATTACAAATGAAGGCGACTACGAATATACGCAATCGCCTTCATTTTGGACTGTATAAAGCAAATGTCACTTATGCCTCGGCGGCAGGAGTATCGTTAGCTTCTTTCTCTTCTTTTTCTAACCCTAGGTCAATTGGCGAAGAACTGTTCTCCCATGGTTCCTCCCAAGGGTCATAATCAGGATTATGCTGCTTGTACACATACAACGCAGCAATACCTGCGAGCAGTGCTCCGAAGAGCAGTGCAAAGAACTTCCAACCGCCAGAGGATCTGTTCTCCATGATGGCTCCTTTCCGGTTAAGCTGACCTGCTCGTCCAAGTCAACAATCTATACCGCTTTTTGTCGCGTAATAACTATCATAGTTGCTTTTCTTCAGAGTTGCATCTTTTTTAAATAATGTTATTGATTAAATTTGTGAAGTAAAACCGATATCATAAGCATATGCACAACTTTGATATTAAAAATATTTTAAATAATATAAGATTTCGTTTTAACACAACCACAGCCATTTTAGTATATTCATGCATTTTTATTTGGATATTGGAAATGATACTGAACTTTGCATATCCAAATTATTATTCGACTCTAATAAGCTATACTGCGTTTCTTCCAATCACTGCGTTACAGACACCTTGGACTTGGTTCACATCAATGTTTGTTCACGCACCAAATTTAACCCATATTTTCTTCAATATGCTATGTCTTTGGTCGCTCGGAGTTGAATTAGAACGATTCTTCGGTAAATGGAAGTTTTTTGGATTATATTTAATATCCGGCTTTGGCGGAAGCGTAGCTGATATTGTATGGTGCAAACTCACTAATAATTGGTTCGTCGCTTCATACGGTGCTTCGGGAGCTATTATGGGGCTTATAGGCGCACTTCTCGTAGCACAATGGCGACTAGGAGAAAACATGCGAGGAACAATTATTTGGATTGCTATTACTCTCGCTATGCCAATTATTGTGCCTAATATCGCTTGGCAAGCACACATTGGAGGTTTAGTTTCGGGTACCGCAATTGCAGCATTGCTCGGAGTACAAAATCCGCTACTTAAAAAAGCTTCGTTTAATACGCGTTTCTTAGTGTATTTTGTATCACTATTTGCTATTCTCACTGCTTGTGCAATGTTTTGTTTGAAGGCATGATTTATTAAATTACACACGTGTAGTTTTCCACCGATGTGCACAGGATTGTGTATAAGTTGTGCCTAAATTGGTGACAACTATATAAGTTATCCACATAGTTAATCACAAACGTTGATAACTTGCCTTTTTTGAACCTGTGCACAAGTGTATAAGAGTTATCCACAATTTAAATTTTTTGTGGACTAAACTATCGACTACACAATTTTAAAATTTACTTGCTCTAAAATTTTCTACACCTCCATAAGGAATGAGATTTATGTCTACACTTCAAGTTCCAAAAACAATAGAACCAGCAAACGCTTCTACACTCACTTTTATTAAAGAAAACGCACAATTGTCACCAAGTAAAGCTGCTCTTAAAGCTCCACGCAATGCAAACATCGACATACCATTTGCAATTAACCAAATAGCAGGTAGACAGATTGCGCAACAAAAACTACCAAAATGGGCTTCCTGCAACGAAGTTATATACCCTGCGCATATTTCTATGGAACAGTGTTCTTCTCAATCAACAGCACAATACAAAGCAAATGTTGCAAAAGAATTACTCAACAAATTAAATTCAGAAAATTTTAGTAGCACACTTGTGGATCTTACTGGCGGCTTTGGCGTTGATTGCGCAATAATGTCTGAAGTTTTCGATTCTGCTATTTGTATTGAACAGCAAAACGAACTTTCTAGCATTGCACATCACAATATGAATGCACTTGGTATTACAAACGTAAAATGCTACAACAACAATAGCCTTGATGCACTCAAAAATATTCCTAAGTCAACGATAATATACGTCGATCCAGCTCGTCGTAACAAACAAGGATCTCGCACATACGCTATTGAAGATTGCACTCCAAACGTATTAGATCTTAAAAATCAATTGCTCACTAAAGCAGAAATAGTGATTATTAAACTTTCTCCAATGCTTGATTGGCACAAAACAGTTAGCGATTTTAGTGGCAATGTAGAAGCCGTACATATAGTCGCACATAGTAACGAGTGCAAGGAACTATTGATAATACTCAGCAACTCTCAGCACACAAAAGTACCAGTATATTGCGCAAACGATGATCAGATAACTGTTGTACAAGCAACTTACAATACTTCAACAAATCAGGTATCAATACAGCCTGGGTCAAATGTTTTAAATAATAGAGAAGAAAATAATAAAAAAGATAAAATTTTAGATATAAATAACTGGCAAGAATGGTCGCAATACGTTTATGAGCCAAATGCAGCAATCATGAAAGCTGGCTGTTTTTCATTGTTAGAAACTCAATACAATATACAACAAATCAGTGCGAATAGTCATGTTTACGTATCGGAAGAATACTACTCAGAATTTCCAGGAAAGACATGGAAAATTGAAAATATATGCAGCATGAATAAACGAGAAATAAAACAAACTTTTGCTGATATTACTCATGCAAATATTGTTACTCGTAACTTTCCAATACCTGTAGAAGCATTGCGCAAAAAATTAAACTTACAAGATGGCGGAAATACAAGAATTATTGCAACAACTGATAGCAATAAAAATCATATACTTATTCGCGCCGCAGCAGCAACAAAATAAAAAGTAGCTACGCAATATTTGCATAACTACTTTTAAAACATATTAAGCAGTTTGTTTTACAGACTAACGCCACCACATTGTCATAATGAATCCAGTCATTACTATTACTAATGCAATAACTAAATTCCATGCACCAATTCCAGGAATTGGAAGCACAGGGTTCAAATAATAAACAACAGCCCAAATTAATCCAACGACCATTAATGTGCAGAACAGCGGCACAAACCATGCAGCATTAGCTTTTGTGCCTTTAATGCTTTCTTCGACACGTCGCCTATTTTCAGCTTGTCTCTGCATCATTTGCTGAATCTGTGGAGAAAGCGCTGCTTTATCCGCAGTAGCATTCAACACTGCTTCAACTTCGTCCATAGGAACGCCATAAGTATTCTCATTTGACGTATCGCTCTTCTTTGCAGCGTCGTCAGCTGCAGTCGTGTGCAATTCTTCATCAGCCATAACTGTAACTCTCCAATCAATCGGCTACACGCTATAATAGTGGTTACACTCGAACGCGTGAAGGATGAAGATAAAATATGGCTAAGAGAACTGGGAAACATCGTGCTCAACACTCGCTGTTAAGCAGTTTTGCTGTTGCCGTTGCAGTATTTCTTACCGGCTATTTATTCGTTCTTAACTTGCGCGTAAACCGCTCTGCTTTTGTGACTTCTAATACGAGTCAAATGGTTGAAAGAAATTCACAGCGCACAAAAAATTTACGAGAAGATATAAAATCTTTAGATTCTAAAATTAATTTACTTAATAAAACGCTTGGTAGCAGCACTAGTGAAGGAAAAGAATCTTCTGATACTGGAAGTAGTACCGTACTTCCAAAACTTGAAGGACCTGGAATTGTTGTAACTCTCAACGACTCTCCTCTATGGAAAGGCGTAGTTAATGGTTCCGGAACATCCGGAACCATTAATGATTACGTAATCCACCAGCAAGATATTGAAGCTGTAGTAAATGCTTTGTGGCGCGGCGGAGCAGAAGCAATAACTATTCAGGATCAGCGAGTATTATTTAACTCCGCAGTTGTTTGTATTGGTAACGTTCTTATGTTGCAAGGTCATCAGTACTCGCCACCGTATAAAATATCTGCTATTGGTCCAATGGATAGCATGGTTGATGCTCTAAACAATTCACCAGCCATACACACCTACAAGGAGTATGTAAGTTCGTTTGGATTAGGATGGAAAGTGGAGAAAAAGAATAATCTGCGATTCCCTGAAGCATCGGCTTTGTTGCAACCATTAAGGTACGCAACAGTTCCTAAAGTGCTAAACAAATAAAATATGTTGCAAAGTCTTCATACATCAATAAAGGAGTAGCACACTATGCAATCTGCTAATATGCAGGAAGGAAAAACGAAGCGTAGCAGCTCGAATTTCTGGTGGCAAGCCGCTGGAATTATTGGCGAACTGTTGATAGCTTTTGCAGTTATTTGCGCATTGTACATTGCATGGCAAATGTGGTGGACTGGAGAGCAGGCTGAGCACACTCAAGTAGAGGCACGTCAAGCAATATCTTGGCAAAACCCAAAAACTGGTGATAAAACGAAGATTGCTTTACCACAGAATACTGACCCACCTGCTTTAAGCAAACCAAAGTCTGAAGACCTTGTAGCTCGTTTATACATACCACGTTTTGGAAATCAGTGGGAACGAAATGTTGTAGAAGGCATTACGCCAGACATCTTAAGCAAGCGTGGTTTAGGTCATTATCCAACCACACAAATGCCTGGTGCAATAGGTAATTTTGCAGTAGCAGGTCACCGAAATGGTTATGGTCAGCCATTGGGAGATGTAGACTTACTGAAGCCTGGCGACGCAATAGTAGTTCGTACAAAGGATTATTGGTTCGTCTATAAGTACACTTCTTACAAGATTGTTACACCAGATCACGGTGAAGTTATTGATGCAAATCCTGATCATCCTGGTGAGAAACCAACAAAACGTATGCTTACTCTTACAACGTGCGAACCTAAGTATACTGCTGCAACTCATCGCTGGATTAGCTACGCAAAATTCGCTTATTGGGCAAAGATTAGCGATGGCATTCCAAAAGAACTTTCTACTATTGATGAGCAAGGAAAAGTGAAGTTTATTAACAATGAGCAACAATCTCTAGTTTCTCGTCTTTCTTCACTAGTGCCAGTTATGGTGGTTGTTTTATTAGTGTATATGATGATTTTCGTAGCAGGAGCAATTGCTTGGCAATGGCCAGAACTTCGCGCTATTCATTCTGGATTAAAGAAAAAGCCTGATGCAAGCATTTTTGGCGGTCTTTTGCGCATACAACCAGGTATTACAGCGATTCGTTGGATTCTTTCGATTCTGATTTATTTCTTCATTGTATTAGCATTATTCCAGTGGATTTTCCCTTGGGGCGCATCTACAATTCCATTCCTTCAGCAGATGTCTAATTACTCAACAACTGTATGATAACGGGTTAAGTAGTAAGTTTTAAATATTCTTACGATTGCTTTAAAACTTACAAAATAAAAACATTTAAGGCGATTGCGTATGAAGCGCAGTCGCCTTTTGTTTATATTAATAAAATAAAAGCCTATAGAAACACATAAAATAACGCATTGCTGTAAAACTATGTCTAAATAAACAAACATATCTTAAACAGCTATTTTTTCGTTTTATCACATACTTTGCAACCTAATATAAGTCTATTTATGCAGATCTATTTTCACGCATCAATTTTTATAAGTAATATACGAATTTTATTAGAGATACAAACATTAGAGATACAAAAATGCTGCTTGTTCTACTTTTCTTGTAGAACAAGCAGCATATACATTATTTTTTACAGACTTAATCTAATACAAATCTAAATCAGTCTGAATCAGATGAAGAACCAAGGCTTGGACGTGTAACTAATGTAATCGCTTTGCCCTTCTCAACCTTGCTTCCTGCTTCCTCAGACATGCTCATGACTATATCGTCATCTTTTGCCATTGAATCAGATACTACTCTCAAACCTTTTGTTTCAAGTATTTTCTTCGCCTGTTTGAAGGTAACAGTACCAAGATCTATACTAGGAACTTCAACTTTCGAAGCACCTTGAGAAACATACACAGTAATAGAGCTGTGTGGTTTAACAGAGGAACCAGACGACGGATTTAGTCGAGTTACAGAACCTTCAGGCACATTATCTGAATCTTCCTTAACTACATCCGTAGTAAAACCAAAATTCTCTAATTGGCTAACCACAATGTCTTTGCTTTGACCAACAAGACCGTCAGGAATTTTAGTTAAACCGGATGCAATATATAAAGTAATTAACGTACCCTTATCAGCAAACGAATCTGCGTCAGGATCTGTGCGAGTTACATGATCTTTCTTAATATCTGCACTATCTTCTACTCGAACATTAGCAATCTTAAACCCAGCACGCTCAAGCATTTTACGAGCAGCTTCTTGCGTTTTACCACTTACATCTGGCACGCGAGTTGATTGTGGTCCAACCGAGAACCATACAGTCACCTTGGATCCAGAAGCAACATGCTCACCTCCACGCGGTGATTGCTTAGTAAAAGTTCCCTCAGGTTGAGAAGAATGATCATCTTCACGAATATCTGGAACCAAACCAAGTGCACGCAACTTTTCACGAGCAGCATCCTGCGTTGTTGTCTCCATAAATGTTGGAACTACAACATCTCCAGTAGCACGACTTCGATTGAGCATAAACAGCACACCCAGAAGAACTAATACTGTTACTAATACTCCAACTATAGATCCGATTACTACTCGTTTACGACGTTGCGCTTGCATTGTTGCTCTTTGTGACGCGCGCGTGCTAGGAGAAAATGCAATATTTGCAGATTCAACTTGACCAGTAATAGGATTGAACGATTGAGTTGCAGCACCATCTGTCATGCCCATAGCCATAGTTGCAGCATCCTGTTCAGCCTGTTTACGCGCCTTCATATTAGCTAAATCAGTCAATGGGTTAAACGCTGCTGCAACAGGCACTCCACCGTTCATAAACGCTAGAATGTCATTCTTAAACTCTGATGCTGTGGCATATCTATTTTGTCTATCTTTTGCCATTGCTTTAGCACAAATCTTGTCCCACATAGCAGGCATGCCTGGAACAAGTGTGCTAAGAGGTGTCGCCACTTCTGAAACATGCTGATATGCGATGGCAACAGCTGAATCTCCAATAAAAGGAGGACGTCCAGTTAGCATTTCATACAGCACACATCCTGCAGAATACAAATCAGAACGCATATCTACTTGTTCACCACGAGCCTGCTCTGGAGACAAATATTGTGCTGTTCCAACAACACCTTGAGACTGTGTCATAGTTGTTGCAGAATCGTCAAGAGCACGAGCAATGCCGAAGTCCATTACCTTCACCATGCCCTGCTCGGAAATCATAATATTTCCAGGCTTAATATCGCGGTGAATAATACCCATTCTGTGTGAGTACTCTAAAGCATTGAGCACGCCAAGCATAACTTGTTCAGCGTCTCTCTGACTTAAAGCTCCATTCATTTTTAGAATATCGCGTAATGTTTTACCTTTAATGTATTCCATTACAAGATACGGTAAACGCTCTTCTAAGCCATTTTCTGCTATAACAGATTCTTCTCCAGAATCATAAATATTCACAATATTAGGATTGTTCATCTGCGCAATGGCATGCGCTTCCCTGCGGAATCGCGAAAGGAAAATCTCATCGTTCGCTAAATCGGAACGCATGATTTTCACAGCAACTGTACGACCTAAGCGCTTATCAACAGCAACACGCACTTCCGCCATGCCGCCGCGGCCAATAAGCTCCCCTAATTCGTATCGACCATTCGCTAATGAGGTGGGCATTGTGGTATTCATTGCTGCTCCTTGCGATCATTGGTATTAAAAATATTAATAATATTTACTTGGTTTTGCGGCATACTTTTAATACATCTTCGTTGTCGCAAATTTGTAGAAAGTACTCCTGTTGTATTGTTGAAGGCTGTTTCTTGATCTAGCAGTCTGCGCTCAATACGAGATAATACTTTCGACACAACTAATGCATCTTTTGGACGATCTTTTGGATTCTTTGCAAGCATAGACATAATAAACTGTTGTAATTGCAAATCAACATTTTCTGGCAAAGGTGGTACAGGATCATTAACATGTGCAGCAGCAATATCTACCGGCGTTGCTCCAGTAAACGGACGATGTCCGCACAAACCTTCATATGCCACAACACCTAACGAATAAATATCAGATTGTGCAGTAGCTTGTTCACCTTGTGCTTGTTCTGGAGAAATATATTGAGCTGTTCCAACTACCATGCCATCTTGAGTGATCTGTTCTTGGTCACTGGAATATGACACACCAAAATCTGTGATTTTCACATTGCCAGTATCAGAAACCATAATATTTGCAGGTTTTACATCGCGATGAATTACGCCATGAGAATGAGCTACAAAAAGTCCTCGAGCTGTTTGAATAAGAATAGGAAGTAACTTGGTAGGATCAATTATTTTTTCTTTATGATACAAATCTGCCAATGATTTACTTGGCACATATTCCATAATTAGGAATCCAATACCATCGTGCTCATAATAGTCAAATAATGCTGCAATATTAGGATGCGCTAAATTTGCTGAATTATGCGCTTCAGCACGAAGACGACGTAATTTTGCTTCAACGTTTACGGTATCTGTACGTAACGCCTTAATGGCAACAATTCGCCCAAGTTGAATATCAAAGCCTTTCCAAACTTCTCCCATACCGCCTTGAGCAAGGCGACGATCAAGTCTATAACGATGATGAACTAACTGTCCTTCAACGAGTTTCATTGTTTAAGCGCCTCCTTCATCACTTGTCGCATAATAGGTCCTGCCGCGTAACTACCAAATGTACTTGTGTTATGTACTATAACCGCTATAGCTATTCTAGGATTTTCAGCAGGAGCAAATCCAATAACCCAACCATTAGCAGCTTGATTATACATTCCAATCTGTGCAGTACCTGTTTTAGCCGCAACATGAATATTAGGTAAAGCAAGATTAGGATTTTCTTTTGTAACAACAGCCTGCATCATAGAAGTTAATTTAGATGCACTGTCACTACTCATTACTTGGTTCATAACGGTTGGTCTAGTTTGTGACAATACTGACAAATCGCTAGATCTTACACAATCAACAAGAGTAGGCTTCATCAATGTTCCATTATTTGCAATAGCTGCCGCAATCATAGCGTTTTGCAAAGGTGTAACCTTAGCATCACCTTGACCTATTGATTCCAGAGCTAGTCTATCTGGAGTTGGCTTAATAGAAAAAGTAGATTTCACGGATCGTATTGGGAATCCAGTAGAATCAGAACCATCAATAGGCAGCGAATCGAAGAATCCAAACTTTCTTGCCTGCTTTACAATTACGTCAGATCCTAAAGAATTACCCAATTGAGCAAAAGCAGTATTAGACGAATATGCTAAAGCATCCTCAAAAGATATTTTTCCATCAACGCCATTCGCTTGGTAAGTGACATTTGTAAGAGACGTCTTGGTTCCAGGCAAAACATAGCTCGCACCAGCAGGTATTTTCGTATCAGGCTTGTATTTTCCAGATTCTAATGCTGCTGCTGCAACAACAGTTTTGAACGTAGAGCCAGGAGCATAAAGCTCAGAAACAGCACGATTCAGCATAGGATTTGACACATCTGATGTTATTCTCTCATACGATTTATTTACTTCATTAATATTGTGAAGAGCAAGATCATTCGGATCATAACTTGGAGTGCTTACCATGGCGCGAATTCTTCCGGTTTTTGGCTCAATTGCAACTAAAGCTGCGTCTTTGCCTTTAAGAAGATTGTAAGCAAGATTTTGCAAACGTGAATCAATTGATGTTTCTATAGAAGCTCCGCGATTAGTTGCTCCAGTAAATAATGAACGGAATCTTTGCCAGAACAGAGCATCTGATTCTCCACTTAATAAACTATTACGAGAAGCTTCAATTCCTCTATCTGCACGCTGGCTAATAGAAAAATATCCAGTAACTGGAGCATATACTAATCCGTTAGAATACTGACGTTGATACACAAAAGCATCTTTAGATGGTTCAGATTTCACTATAACTGTGCCATCTGATGTAAGTATTGCTCCACGCGGAGCGCCAAACTCATGGTATAAAGCTCTGCGATTTCGAGGATCAGAATTTAGAGCATTCGCTTTAATAGAAGTAATAATTGTACTTGAAATACCAAGTATTACAAAAAGTACCAATACTGCAGTAAAAAGTTCTCTAAGACTTTTATTCATTGTTATCACCTCTTTCTGAAGAGGAAATAACAGCAGAAGCATCTATATTATTTTCATAATCTGTATTGTTATATTCACTATTATTTGTATTCGTATTAGCTCGCTCTTGCAATTCACGCTCGCGCAACGCTGCTAAGGCAGCGTATTGGAAAGTATCGGAAACAGGAGCAGGTTCAGGTTTATTTGCAGCGTGAGAAATAACAATAAGCAAAGATGCAAGCAAATAATTTGCTACTAAAGAAGAACCTCCAGCTGCCATATACGGCAAAGTTAAACCGGTTAATGGAATAACCAAAGTAATTCCACCAACAACAGTAAACACTTGGAAAGCCATAGTAAAAACGAGCCCTGAAGCTAATAATTTTCCAAAGCCATCTTTAATTTTCATTGCAGTAATCATTCCGGATGCAATAATAATTAAATACAAAACCAATACGGCTAGAAGCCCAGTAAGACCAAGCTCTTCACCAACAGAAGCATAAATAAAATCAGAATTAGCTAGCGGTGTTATAGAAGGATGACCTTGTCCTAAACCTGTTCCGGTTGTTCCTCCAGCAGCCAAACCAAACAATCCAGATACAATTTGCGCTGAGCCACCAGGGAAACGATTATAAACCGCATTATCAAATGGATGAAGCCACGAATCCACACGATATTGCACATGTGCGAATAACTTTACTGCCATCAAGCATCCAGCTACAAAAGCAATACCCCCAACAGCAATCCATCCTCTGCGACCTGTTGCCACATACAACATTGACACAAACATTGCGAAGAACATCAATGACGTTCCAAGATCATGCTGGATAACAAGCACACCCATTGATGCTGCCCATACTAAAGCAATAGGTCCCATGTCTTGTAAGCGAGGAAGGTGAACTCCCAAAACCTTATTTCCACCTACAGCAAGTCGATCACGATGATTAAACAGGTACGCAGCAAAGAAGAATGACAGGAAAAGCTTAGCAAACTCTCCTGGTTGCACTGTGTGATCTCCAAAACCTATCCAAATTCTCGCTCCACCAATTTCTTTACCTAATCCAGGAACCATAGGTGAAAGCAAAAGAATCAAGCCTATAACCATATTCACATAAGAAAAACGCCTTAAAATGCGATAATCTTTCAAAAGAATAACGAAAATAATTGATAATACTAATGCTGCACAAATCCACACCATTTGTTTTATTGCAACATTTGTATTATTTTGCCTATCGATTCTAGCTATAAGAACTGTTCCAATTGCAGTTAAAAGCATAATACAAGGTAAAATAGCTTGACTTGCATATGGCTGTTTAACAAGAAGAACACCCCAAAATACGAAAAACAGTGCCATAACGAGAATCAACATTGCTGCATAATTAGCAGAAATATAACCGTCAATACGGAAAAACATCTGTAAAAATGCCATGCCAGAAAGCAATGTTGCAAAAAGCAACAATGCTATCTGTCTGATACGCGTAGCAATCATATTCATGAGGTTTTACCCCCTTGCTTCGCGTTATCTTTATTTTTATTTATTTTATTTTCTAATTTCTTTTGATTCTGTTCATTAAGTTTTTCTTGTTCTCGCGCACGCATTTCTCGACGAATTAACGAAGCATGACCACGAGCCTCAACTAAGCTGCCAAAACTAATACCTTCTTTTAATTGATCCTGCCAAGATTTATCTAGTTTATTAACAGGGATGTCAGTAGATTCCACTTTGTGAGATAATGCAATACCAAAAATATTTGTTGGCACTCCTTGATAAATAACAACTTTGTTACTGTCTTTTCCAATATAATATTGCGTTTGAGTCCACGCATATACTCCGTAGCCTACTCCAGAAATAACAAATAATACTAGTAATATTCCCAAAGATATGCCTATGCGAGTCCATCTACGCCTCAATGAATGAGCACGATGTGCCTCATCCTGCTCATGTTTAACAGCACGAGCAACATCTGGATCATGAGGATCTGTTGAAACTTTACCATTCTTTTTTTTGACTATAGGAATCTCATTAGTGTCAGGTGTATGTAATTCTCCAACTTCTTCACGAATGTGTGAAGGTTGCACAATTCTTGTAATAGATATTGTTCCTTCATCTGGATTTTTAGAATTATCATCATCTTGAGCTAGCGCAGCTGCTCTTTGAGCTGGTGAATTCTTATCTTCGCGCAATGCCGGTGCTGAAGCTACTGCTTTATTTACGATATCTGCAATTGACTCGAGATCCTTACTTGCAGCTCCTCCAATAAGTGGAGTTTGATGCGGAAGATCAAATGCATCAGCATCAAGTGCAAGCGTTGCATCTGCAATAACGGCTGTAACATTATCTGTACTACCAGCACGAAGTGCCATAGATACTAATTTTTGAGCGCATTCTTCTTGATTAGAAATACTACTCATCACATCTTGAATAGTTGAATCTTCAAGAACTCCACACAATCCATCAGAGCAAAGAAGCCAACGATCAGAAGGATGAGCTGAACGCAAAGCAATATCAGGACGAGGATCTATATCAAAATCACCTAGTACTCGCATAACAACATTTCGTTGAGGATGATTTCGCGCTTCTTCAGGCGTAATATGACCTGTATCAATCAAATGCTGAACATAACTATGATCAGTAGTCATGCGCATAAGATGATTATCTCTTAGTAGATACGCTCTAGAATCACCTAAATGAGCCAGAACCCAGTATCCTCTTACAAGAGTTACTGCAGTAACTGTCGTTCCCATTCCAGCAAGACGGCGCTCACGCTTAGCTTTACCAACAATCGCATCATGAGCAGCCATAATCGATGTTTCCATCATTGAAGAAACAGTTTTAACATCATGCGGTCTTGAATCTTGTTCAATATGTGCAAGAGAACGAATCGCTATAGTAGAAGCTGTATCTCCTCCAGCATGACCACCCATTCCGTCGCAAATTGCAGCTAAATGTTCACCAGCAAATGCAGAATCTTGATTATTACTACGAACAGTTCCAACATCACTGACAGCCGTAGCATACATAAAAAGTATTTTTTCTACAGAATTTGCGCGATTTTCTTTAATATCATTTTTATCTGTTATAGATGATATTTTTTCTATTTGCCCAGTAACTGCGGTCTGAATTTCTTCTTCGTTATTTGAATTGATTTGTTTCATTTGTTACCTCAATTCAAACATTGTTGCGCCGATTCGCACAGAAGTACGCGGAGCTAATATAACAGGCTCAGTAACACGATTATGACCAATCATGGTTCCATTTGTGCTGCCTAAATCTTCAAGAACCCAAGAATTAACTGATTGATTAAAATAAACACGAGCATGGTGTGAAGATACAAATTCATCATTTAATACGACTGTATTAGAAGCAGCACGACCAAGAGTCACACCAGCAGCGTTCAATGGGAATGAAGATCCTGCCAAAGGTCCATCAATAACAACTAACAAAGTTGGAGAACCGGATGTATTTTCTTGATTTTCTGCTTTGGCAAATACTGGCGTCTCACGCACTTGCATAACTTGTGAAAACTTTGCTTCACGAGAATTACGACGAGAACTTTTCTTCCAAAAACGAGATTTTTTAGGACTAAATACTTCAATATCGCAGCGAAGCGAACGGATAGCGCACCATACAAAAATCCAAAGTAAGACTAAAAAGCCATACTTAAGTATTGCAAACGTTAATTCAGTAAACATCATGCGCGTTATCGTCTCCTAGCTCGGAAATACTTATTACTCCTGGTCTTGAGACGATGCCCAATAAAGAATACGCGTACGACCAATAGTAATAGTGTTGCCATCAACCAATGTTGCTGCAGGAACCTGATGACCTTCTACATATGTACCATTCGTAGATCCAAGATCACGAGCAATAACACCGTCAGGAGTTATATCAATACCAAGATGATGACGAGAAATACCTGGATCATCTATTACAATATCGCAACCAGACCCACGTCCTAAAATAGTACGATCCTTTGTAAGCAAGTACTGGTTACCATTAATTTCAAGCATCGGGTGATTCTGCGATTGATCCTCAGTAGTAACAGGAACAGCATTACCCTGAACAGATTCAGATGTCAAATGGAAATTACCTTTAGTTAATTCCAAATCCTCTTCAAAAATAACAACTACAGGTCCTACGAAAGCATAATGCTGACTCTTAGCATATTGAGTAAGATTATCTGCAAGCTCATTAGCTAATGCTTCACTACCCCATTGTTCAATATGATCAAAATCAGGCGTACTCAGCTTAAAACGGTACTCATTTGGAGCAACTGTGTGATCTCTGCCAATAGGCATGGCTTCAGCGTCAATTTCACGTTCCAAAGCACTCGAAAAATCGACTGGCTGCAAATCTTTGGAGCCGAATTTTGCGAAGACGCTGTTCATTGCACCTTCCACGCTCTTCTCAAATCGGTCAAACACGCTCATGGTAAACCCTTTCTATCTGTTCATCATAGTACTCGTCACCGGGTACGGTGTTCAACTACCACACGCTTTTCTTCTAATATATTTTCTTTTTTATACATATTATTTCGTACTCTCCAACGTGCATTTACATCATTGTGCGTGTAATCTTAACAAGTATGATGCAGAAAAATAACAGTAATCACAGCGGATTATCGGTTTTCACTAGAAATTCCGCTACTATTTTTACACTATTACTCGCAGTTGTTATTCCGTTCTTAGGAAAAGCACTATTAGTTACGAGTAAAGAGCGCACTTATGAATCATCCATAGTCTCCTGGTTCCACAAGAGTGTTCCCTCTGTAATTCTCAGTATTTCAAAAATATTAGCTTTAGTTTTTTCAACTAAGGGTTGCATAGCAATACTCGTTTTATTAGCAGTGCTTTCATTATTTGTAAATAAAAATTGGAAGATGACAATAATTCAACTTTTAATTTCGCTTCTTCCTATGATTTACATTTTTGCAGTTAAATTTGCTGTAAATCGTCCGCGTCCCCACATTGGTTTGAATATTAAATTACCAACTGATCCAAGTTTCCCAAGTGGACACACTTCAGCAGCTGTAGCAGTTTGCGTTATGGCAATGTTGATTCTTTACATCAATAAACCATCATCAATTCAATTTGGATTACTTTTTAGCGCAATTCTTGTTGTTATAGTTGCTGTTTCACGTATTATTGTCGCTGCTCATTTCCCTACGGATGTATTAGCTGCAGCAATTATATATCCACTACTTTCTGTTACAATTTTGCGCTCGTTCCAGCGACATAATTTATATATTGACAACAGAAATAATGACAAATCTACTTACGAAGAACAAATATTAGATTTTAACTCACAATCTAATATTCAATAATATATAAAAGGAAGAAAATACTAATGATAAAAGGATTTAAAAAATTTATTTTACGAGGCAGCGTAATCGACATGGCTGTCGGTGTTGTTATGGGTAGTGCAGTAACTGCAGTAGTAACAACGATAGTTAATTATATTATTAATCCTCTTATTGCAATGATTTGTGGAAAGCCAGAACTTAATGGTGTTCTAACTATTAGTATGAATGGTGCAACAATTTCTTTTGGCGCAGTAATTGGAGCATTATTGAATTTCCTTATTGTTGCTACAGCAGTTTATTTCTGCATTGTTTTACCTATTAATAAATTGCGTGAAATTGGTGCAGATTTGTTGCAAATTGAACATGAAAAAACTGAAGAAGAAAAAAGAAAAGAGCGTGAAGAAAAAACTATTCAACTGTTACAAGATATTCGTGACGAACTAGTAAAACGTTAATTTCTTATTTTTCTTATAAAAAATTCCCACTGCTTCGTAGTAAACAGTGGGAATTTTATTATCCAAAGCTAAATTATTCACACTATCAGTCGTCACCTAAAGTAATGTGAATTCCTCCAACTAATGAACCAACAACGTTATATAGAAGAGCAATTATTGCAGATAATACGGTTATTATAATTATTTCTACAATTGAAAAAATAGTCACAGTACTTAATACTGTTGGGAGTGAGAACACATCTGCAAGATTAAAACCGTTACTATCCAAACCAGTAGAAGAAACAATCTGCGTTACTTGATCAAATACACCAATCATATTCAAGAACAACCACACTAAACCTGCAGCAATAACTTGAATAATTCCTCCTGCAACGCTTAAAAGGAATGTTACTTTTGCTACAGACCATGCATCTACTCTTACTAAAGAAAGACTCATACGACGAGCACGCGGAACACGTCCCGATTTTGTTGCATTTGATTTATTGGAAATAGATGAAGCAGCACCACCAATTGTACGACGATACGTATTGGAACTACCACTAACACGTCCAGAAGATGATGAATTTTTAACAATATTTCCTAAAGAAGAATTACCAGATATTTCATCAAAATTATTTTCTTCACTTGAATAATTAACTTCCTTAGAAGGAACCATTTTTTCTGCAGATAATTCTGTGTCATTAGACAAAAATCTTGCAGATTCCTCATTCATATTCATCGGATTTTGCGATGGCTCAAAATTTTCGCTCATCTCAGTGTTCCTTCTCTTATTAATTTGCCTATAATCAGTGTCATTATACCAATGAGAGTACCAATAAAAACAGACTAGAACAGTTTTTATTAGTACTCTCAAATTTTTGTGGAATAATATTATTAATATTATTCCACATAAGAAGTTTCTTAAGCTTCCTCATTTTCTGAAGTAGCTTCTTTTTCTTCTAATTGATTTTCTTCGTCATCCGTTTCTTCATTACGGGCAATAGAAATAATTTCATCGCCTTTATCCGGCTTAGCTAAGGTTACGCCTTGAGTTGTTCTACCAGTGCGCTTCACTTCATTAACGTCAGAACGAATTACCTTACCGGACTTCATAATTGCCATTACTTGATCTGTTTCTTCAACAATCAAAGCTCCAACTAATGAACCACGACCCTCTGCAAGTTGAACAGCTTTAACACCGTAGCCGTTTCTTCCTTGCAAACGATACTCTTCAATAGCAGTTCGCTTAGCAAAACCTTCATTAGTAACAACAAGAAGATCTTTACTAGTTTCTGCCGCAACAACGTCCATATCGAGTAATTCGTCACCTTCACGGAATCTCATACCCTGAACGCCGGCAGTCTGACGACCCATTGGTCGAAGTTGTTCATCATCTGCTCTAAACTTCAAACTCATTCCAAGCTTAGAAACAAGAATAATGTCATCTTCTGAATTGCACAAAGCTGCACCAATAAGCTCGTCGACAGGTTCACCTGTTTCTTCATTTGCCATCAAACGTACAGCAATCAAACCGCCTTGACGTGGAGAATCATACTCTTGCAATGCAGTTTTCTTAACTTTCCCGGAACGAGTTGCCAATACCAAGTATTTAGCAACATCATAATTTGGAATTGATAACACTGCTTGAATTGTTTCTCCAGGAGTAAATTGCAACAAATTAGCAACATGCTGACCTTTAGAATCGCGAGATCCTTCTGGAAGTTCGTAGGCTTTCAGACGATAAACTCGACCACGATTAGTAAAGAAGAGCAACCAATTGTGTGTAGAAGTTAAGAAGAAGTGATCAACTACATCATCTTCACGAAGCTTTGCACCCTTAATACCTTTACCACCGCGGTGTTGAGCACGATACTCGTCTGCTTTAGTACGCTTAATATAACCTGCGCGAGTTACTGTTACAACAACGTTTTCTTCAGCAATAAGATCTTCAACATTCATTTCACCAGAGAATGGAAGAATCTTAGTTCTGCGATCATCACCATATTTTGCAACAATTTCATCAAGTTCATCGCCAACAATTTTGCGCTGACGTTCTGGGCTTGCCAAAATATCGTTGTAATCAGCAATTTTAATCATCAAATCTTCATGCTCGTCGAGAATCTTCTGACGTTCCAAAGCTGCAAGTCTACGAAGTTGCATTGCAAGAATGGCATCCGCTTGAACTTCATCAACATCAAGCAAATTCATTAAACCAGTACGAGCAGTTTCAACATCTTTAGATGAACGAATTAAAGCCACAACTTCATCAATCATATCCAAAGCTTTCAAATAGCCTTGCAAAATATGATCTCGCTCTTCAGCTTCACGCTTTAAGTAACGTGTACGCCTATCAATTACTTCAAGCTGATGAGTTACCCAATGACGAATAAACGCATCCAAACTCAAAGTTCTAGGAACGCCATCAACCAAAGCAAGCATATTTGCGCCGAAAGTTTGCTGCAATTGCGAATGCTTATACAAATTATTTAAAACAACTTTTGGAACAGCATCACGCTTAAGAACAAGAACCAAACGCTGACCAGTACGACCAGACGTTTCGTCGCGCATATCTGCAATACCTTGAATTTTGCCATCTCGTACAGCTTCACGAATGGAAGCAGCTAAGCGATCAGGATTAACTTGGTATGGAAGCTCGGTAACAACCAAGCACATGCGTCCCTTAATTTCCTCAGTATTAACTACTGCTCGCATTGTAATTAAGCCGCGACCTGTACGGTACGCTTGCTCAATTCCCTTGTGACCTAAGATTGTTGCTCCAGTAGGGAAATCAGGTCCTTTAATTCGCTGAATTAAAGCTTCAAGAAGTTCTTCCTTGCTTGCATCAGGATGATCCAACGCCCAGTGCACACCATCAGCCACTTCACACATATTATGAGGTGGAATATTGGTTGCCATACCAACAGCAATACCAGCAGAACCATTAACTAAAAGATTCGGGAAACGAGCTGGCAAAACCGTAGGCTCTTGAGTTTTACCATCATAATTTGGCAGGAAATCAACGGTATCTTTATCGATATCTCGTACCATTTCCATAGCCAACGGTGCCATACGGCATTCCGTATAACGCATTGCTGCTGCAGGATCATCACCAGGAGAACCAAAGTTTCCTTGACCATCAACAAGCATATAGCGCATTGACCAAGACTGAGCCATACGCACTAAAGTGTCATAGATAGCAGAATCACCATGAGGGTGATACTTACCCATAACATCACCGACAACGCGAGAACACTTGTTATATCCGCGATCAGGCCTGTATCCTCCATCATACATTGCATAAATAACACGACGGTGAACAGGTTTTAAACCATCACGAACATCTGGTAAAGCACGCTCAACAATAACAGATAATGCGTAAGCTAAATAAGATTCGCGCATTTCCTGCTGCAAATCCATGTTCTTTACGCGAGCACCCTTCATTAAGCCATAATCAGTATTATCTGCTTCCTGAGGGCTCTGTGGTTCCATAGAACCATCTGGAAGCTGATCTCGCTCAGCATCATCACGAGCGGAATTTATTTCGTCTACCACTTCAATTCCTTCTTAATCTTATAAAAATTAAAGTTTTTTCTTTTTATCTTTTCGAATAAATTAATACTTTTAAGCGTCAATAAACCTTGCATCATGAGCATTTCTTTGAATAAAGAGTCTACGAGGCTCTACTTCATCGCCCATAAGCATGGAGAATGTTTCATCAGCTCGAGCAGCATCTTCAATATGAATTTGCTTCAAAATACGATGCTCAGGATCCATTGTTGTTTCCCACAACTCCTGATAACTCATCTCACCCAAGCCCTTGTATCGCTGAATACCTTCACCTTTAGGAAGTTGACGACCAGCAGCTTTACCTTCTGCCAAAACTCTGTCTCGCTCAGCATCCGTATAAACAAAATCATGTGCTCCCTTGCTCCACTTCAAACGGTACAAAGGTGGCATAGCAACATAAACGTATCCTGCAGTAATCATAGGACGCATATAGCGGAAGAATAATGTCAAATTCAAAGTAGCAATATGAGCACCGTCGACATCAGCATCAGCCATAATAATGACTTTGTGATATCGAACCTTGCTTAAATCGAAGTCTTCTCCATAACCACCACCAACAGCAGTAATTAAGGATTCAATAGTTTCAGACTTCATCATTCTGTCGATTGAAGCACGTTCAGTATTCAAAATCTTACCACGCAAAGGCAAAATTGCTTGCGTAATAGGATCGCGACCTTGAATTGCTGAGCCACCTGCAGAATCACCCTCGACTATGAATAATTCACATTCTTCAGGATTACTTGACTGGCAATCCTTCAACTTATCTGGCATTCCAGCAGTTTCAAAAATAGACTTGCGACGAGTATTTTCGCGAGCTTTTTTAGCAGCAAGTCGAGCACGAGAAGCTTCTATAGCTTTTTGAATAATATTTTTTGCTTCATTTGGATGAGCATCAAACCAATCTCCAAGCTTTTCAGTCATGACTCTTTGCACAAAAGTCTTAGCTTCAGAATTGCCAAGCTTTGTTTTAGTCTGACCTTCAAACTGTGGAGTTGTAAGCTTTACTGAAACAACTGCTGTTAAGCCTTCGCGAACGTCATCACCAGAAAGATTAGTATCTTTCTCTTTCAAAATATTCTTTTCGCGAGCATAACGATTAACTAAAGTAGTAAGCGCTGCACGGAATCCTTCTTCGTGAGTACCGCCTTCAGTAGTCGAAATAGTATTAGCAAAAGTGTGAACTGCTTCAGAATAAGCAACAGTCCATTGCATAGCAATTTCCGCAGAAATACCAATTTCAAGATCTTCAGCCTCAAAGTCAATAACATCTGGCTCTACTGGAACAGCTTTTCGAGATTTAACTAAGTAATCAACATAGTCTTTAATACCATGCTCATACTGGTAGCTTACGCTTCTATGCTTTTCTTCACTAGAAGATTCAGAATCACCTGCAACTTCATCTCCAGCTTCATCTGGCTTACGTAAATCAGTTAAAGAAATCTTCAAACCCTTATTTAAGAAAGCCATCTGCTGGAAGCGAGAACGCAAGGTTTCAAAATCATAAACTGTTGTTTCAAAAATTGTTCCGTCTGGCCAGAAAGTCACAGAAGTTCCAGTAGATTCTCCTTCTGCCATTGGCTCACCTTTTGCCAAAGGAGCAGTTGGATGCTGATCAACATAAGTTTGAGTCCAGTGGAATCCTTGACGACGAACTTCAATTTCTACACGAGTAGAAAGTGCATTAACAACAGAAATACCTACACCATGTAAACCACCAGAAACAGCATAACCGCCGCCACCAAACTTACCGCCAGCGTGAAGCTTAGTCATAACTGTTTCAACACCAGAAACACCTTCGCCTGGCACTTCATCTACTGGAATACCTCGACCATCATCGACAACACGAATAGCATTATCAGGCAAAATTGTTACTTCAATATGCGAAGCATATCCTGCCAAAGCTTCATCAACAGAATTATCAACAATCTCATAAACCAAATGATGCAATCCACGAGGACCAGTAGAACCAATATACATACCTGGTCTAATACGAACTGCCTCTAATCCTTCTAGAACACGAAGGTCACTCGCATCATAATGTTCAGGAGCAAGTGAATCATCGAGTTGAGCATCATCGAGTTTATGCTCTTCGACGGCATTATCCATCGAATTATCTTCCGTGTTTGCCACTTTAGGTCCCTTCACAAATTGCCTCATATTAAAAGGCATTTATAGAGCCAACATATGCCAGAAAGCACATAAAAGGGGATTCTAGCGTTTTAGCCATAATACATGACATTCTACACACATACTATGACCTCTCTTCAGAAATAGGCATTTTTACTATTTTTAAAAAATATAATAATATTATTAAAATTTATTTCTTAAAAATCCTAATCCACTCGTTGTTGGACCAATAACTTTAATTTCTTTTATTTCAATATTTTCAAGGTTATTATTAATTTTTTCTTTTAATTGTGGAATTAAATAAGAAAGTTGAGTTGCCCAAACTGTTGATTGAGCACGAACAATAAGCACGCCATTTACAACTTGACTTATTTCACAATGTTTTGCAATACTTTCCCCTACTACTTTATGCCAAGAAGAACGTAATTTTGCTATAGAAAGTTGACTATTCCAATTACTTTCAGAAGCAAAATTTTTTAAAATACCACAGAATGATTTAGGATCTCTACCAGGTTTTCCAAAATTTTCCCAAGCTTGTTCTGCATTTTTTTCACGATTATTTTCGCGTTCAGCTTTTCTATTAATAGGATCAAAAATAATTGCAGGTAATTTTCGAGTATCAATTTTTAAAAGAATATTAACAGGAATCATTATTTTTTCTCCTGCTTATTTTTTCTTTGTTCTATTACATCAAGCAAAATATTATTATGCTCTTCACTGAAATTATTAATTTCATTATTTTTTTCTAATAGTTTTCCAATATTTATAAGATTTGTTTTTTTAATATATTCTTTATTAGGAATGTCGCTAAGAGAAGAAGTAGTAATAAAAACTTGACCTTGATTAAGTGCAAAATTTAATATTCTTATACGCCTGTTTTCATCAAGTTGTGCAAATACATCATCAAGAATAACAATAGGTTTATCATTATTTTTTTCTTCTAATGCCTTGCATAATGCCATTTTTGAAGCTATTGCAATTGTCCAAGATTCACCATTCGAAGCAAAATCTTTAGCAGAAATATTATTAATAGCAAAGTCAATATCATCACGATGAGGGCCAATAAGATTGCATCCTCTAGCTAGCTCTCCATCATAAATACGTTGAAAATGCTCACTTATTTTAGAAAAAAGCTCGTTTTTATCTTCAATATTTTCATCACTCTTTTTTTCAAATAATACTTCTTCAAAAGAAGGAACATATATTATTTCCGTATTTTCTTCATTAGTAAAAGATTTAATTATATTTTTGAAATATTTATTAATAATTTGCACAGTTTCTTGGCGTGCTTTTGTTAAGTTAATACCACTTTCAATAAATTTACCAGTCCAAATTTCTAATCCGGATAATGAAACTGTCTGATTTTTGTATGAAAAATCTCTAATATTTTTTAGTAATGCAGCACGCTGTTTAGAAATATGTTTAAATTCTTGCAATAATTGCACATAATTTGGTATTAACAAAGATCCAGCTTGATCGATAAAAGTACGTCTAACATTAGGATCACCAATTATAAGAAATTGGTCTCTTGGAGTAAAAGAAACTATTGGCAATAATCCAACAATGTCTTTAACATATAATGCTTTACCAGAATTTATATGTGCTCTATTAGAACCTTTTACATAAAGATCTATTTCATAAGTTGTTTGATTTAAATTACTTTCTAAAGATGCAATATTACTTAAGCCAGTATTTGTTTCATCTTTTTTATAATTTATATCATTATTAATGGTATTTATTCTTATTATTGATTTTTCATAGCCTTTTTTAATAAGAGGCAATGTTGAAGATGTTCTGTGACTTATTCCAGTACCAGTAACTTCTAATGCTTCTACAATATTGGTTTTTCCTAAACCATTATTGCCATATATAACATTTATTCCAGGGTTGAAATCACAAATTATATGGTTCCAAGAACGAAATGTATCAAGGGCAATTCGCGAAATATACATTGCTTAATTACCCTTTCTTAATAGTTTTAAAAGAAAAATGCGATATTACATTGTACATCAAAAAATAATCTAAAATACAATGCAATATCGCAACAATATTAATTATTAAAACGCATAGGAACAAGCAAATAGCGATAATCTGTTGATTCATCACCATCTGATTCCTGCTGACCATTAAATTCAACAGGTTTTACAGCTGTTGCCATTTTCATATGCACAAATGGCTCTGGAATAGCTCCTAACCCTTCAAGTAAGTAGTTCGGATTAAAGGCAACAGTTATGTCTTCTCCATCCATATCGATATCAAGTACTTCTTTTGCTTGTGATTCGTCAGCAGTACCAGCACTCAAAGTTAACTCCTGATTTGAAAAAATCATTCGAATAGGAGCATTTCTTTCGGCGACTAAAGATACTCGCTTAATTGCATTTATCAATAATTGTTTATTAATAATTGCGTGAATAGGATATTCATCTACGAATAGTCGATCTACAGAAGGGAATTCTCCATCAATTATTTGTGAAGTACTTGTACGACCGGAATTTTCAAAACCTAAAAGTGACTTATCTTCCTCATTAAAATGGATAATAACATTTTGATGATCGTCGAGAGAATGAGCAATATCTCTTAGTAATGACCCACGAGTAAGAGTGGTCGAATGAATGTCATTATGTTCTGGTGTCCACTTAAAAGTAGATCTAGATAGACGGAATCTATCAGTAGAAGTCATAGTAACGGTGTCATCTTCAAATTGGATCCTAATTCCAGTTAGAACCGGTCTATTTTCTTCTCTAGATGTAGAAACAGATGCTTGATTTACAGCTTGAATAAATGTTGGTGCATCAACCTGACCTAATTTATGAGGCAGTTCAGGCAAGTCAGGATACTCTCCAAGAGGCATAAGTTGTAGAGTAAATGTTGATTTTCCGGAAGTAATAGTCAAAGTATTATTTTCAGATTTTAGATAAGTTTTTTCTGCAGGAAGAGACTTAGTAATATCTGCCATCAATTTGCCTAGAATAAGTATGCTTCCCTCTTCGTCAACACCAGCTTCAATGTGATGGCAGCTAGAAATTTGATAGTTGAATGCAGAAAGCTGCAATGTGCCATTTGCTGCTTCAATTTTTAAGCCTGCAAGAATAGGGTTTGCAGGGCGTGAGTCAATTACGCGTGTAGTCCAAGCTACAGCATCAGCAAATGATGCAGAGTTGACTTCTACTTTCATGCTTCCTCTTTTCTGTAAAGTCTGCATTTATTCTACAGTATGAGGGTGTCTACAAAAAATATTTTTCAATGTTTGCATTGCTTTTGCAATTGTTATTTTTCTTATTAACTAAGTAGTAAATAAAAGTAGTAATAAAGACTGTGTATATGTGGAAAAGTGCTTAAAAACCGCTTTTAAAAAGACTTATTAACAATTAAAAGATGTGGATAACACAAGAACAACAATGTGTATAAGTGGGGAACTTATCCACAACTTTTTCTATTTTTTAGAGTTTCCACATTTTTAAATGCCTTATAAACAACTTAATAACATTTTTACGCGGCGTTTTCCACGAGTTATGCTCAGCTTTTACCCACATTTGTTATTAAGTATGTGGATAACTTTTTATAAACTTTTAAACATTTATTCATGAATATGTGGAAAATAAGTTTAATTTCTACGCTCAACAGGATTTTGTTTTAAACGAACAGTTAATTCCATAACGTAGTTATAAATTTCTTGCTTTTCTTGCATCTCGCCACTTACTCGAGTATAAGCATGCATAACTGTAGTATGATCCCTACCGCCAAAAACTTCGCCAATATCAACCAAACTCATGCTTGTCATTTCTCTTGCAAGATACATTGCAATTTGACGAGCGAGTGCAACATTCTTTGTGCGCTGACGACCAACAAGTTCATCAAAAGTCATGTGGAAATACTGAGCTACTTGACTAATGATGTCAGTTGGCCTTACTTCAATATCTGTAGCAAAGAAATCTTGTAATGCTTGTTCAGCTAAAGCTTTACTAACAGGCTGATTACTTAAAGATGCTACAGCAGTAACGCGTGTCAATGCACCTTCAAGTTCACGAATATTTTCTGTAAAACGTTCAGCAATTAAATCAAGTACGTCACTTGGAACATTACAGTGATTCATTGATGCCATCATTCTCAGAATTGCAATACGCGTCTCCAAATCTGGC